>CAVPGW010000007.1:0-224654 GCA_963704055.1 Pirellulaceae bacterium
GGATCGCGTAGGGATTGCTGAACATTGCATCATCGATTACTCGAGACGTCCAGTCGCTGCCATGCGTGAACAGTACCACGCTCGGATGGTCGACCGGATCGCCCGGCTTAGCGTAGGGCACCGTCAACAACCGAGAATGAATTGAGTCATCGGGCGTTGAATCGATGATGTTGATTGTGCGGCGCAAACCAGGCTTGGTCTTCATCACTACGAAGTGTCGCGAGTCGGGTGACCAGCAAACGCGACCGCCATAACTATCGCTCGCCGAGCCGTTTTCGGTCACGACTGTTCGATCGCTGGTCTCAGTATCGATCACAACAACATTGTCATCGAGAAATTCGATACGCCATCTTCCATTGGGCGAATCTGTGCGTTGCGGACGTTGACCACGGCCGCGGAATTTCCGTGGCTTGGGTGTCTCGGCTTCAATAATCGCGAGTTCCTGCGATCTCGAAGCAACAAATGCCGCCAGCGATTCGCCCGCGTCGTCTTTCAAGATCCAGGCGTGTCCGTCAAACGTCTGCAACCGCTCTGATTGACCCGGCCCAATGGTTCCGTACAGTCGCAGACCGCCATCGGGCATCACCCAGAAATAGCGCAGCTTCTTGTCGATTCGGTTCTCGAATCGAATCGGCGTCCGCTCGCCCCCGCCGCGACTGCGGACAACACGCGTTTGAGCATGCAAGCCAGTCGTCAATTTCGTGAGCTTCGATTCAGTCTGATTCAACGGGCCGGCGGGAAGAGCGAATGTCCAGGTGTTGTCGCCATATTCGAAGTGACACTCATTCGGACCGGAAGTGAACGTCAGTGACTTGAGCTGCAAACGCGTCGATTCCACGTCACTTTTGGTCGCCGACGACAACAACTCGCTCAGCTTACCGTGGTCGAATGCCACTCGCCGGTCGCCTGTTTTCGCATCCACAAGAATGAACTCATGCGATTTTTTTCCGGTTCTGACGCGATACCAAAATTGGCTATTTTGCTCCCCAAACCAGTTCGGCTCGACGGCGTCTCGAAAGACAAGGTTCCGTGTCCGCTCCTCGTAAGTTCGCCAACGCTCGTATTCATCTTCGGTGCCGTGTGCGGACACAATTCTAACCGTACAGACCGAAACGATCAGGATCGACATCCAGCCGTTACGCATTTGACACATCTTTCTGCTGCTCCCTTGGGTTAGCACCATCGCTGCGGGTTCCACGAATTGTGAAGCTGCGATCAACGTCAATTTTCTGGGATTCGTTAGAATAACAGGCGAGACGAGCGACGAAGTTGTATAACTAGGTGCAGCCAACGGATCGATTCTCTTTCAGATTCCGTGCCGGTTTGCGATCTACCTTACTTCGGCAAGTCGTTGGGTGTAGACATGGGTTTTTCGATCCACTACCGCTCGACCGAAACGATGCACCCGGCACTTGCTTTCGCGGTCAAACAGCACGCCGCGCGTTTGATTGGCCAGTACGCATGGCTCAGCTGCGAACCGATTTCTCTGCAGCAACAAACCGACGGCTATCTGAAGGGGCAGAGTAAGCCCAGCTTCTATCCCGCGGAGGCAGACGCGCACGAAGCCGATGTAGAAGGCTTGCCCGACGGTACCGTCCTGACCTTGGCGGAAGTTTTATGCTCGTTGTCGCGCGAGCACGGAGTCAACTGGTACATCGGGCACGACTACGAGCCCGGCTGGATCGGACGGATCTGTGACGGGGTGGCCGACTCGGAACTTATCGAGCAACTGGAGACGTTTGGGAGCATCGGAGATCTCTTGGATGAGTCCCTGGATGCGTTCGAGGAAGATGATCTCGAACCAGTTGATGCTCACTCGGCATTTGGTGAAGTTGATTTATCCCGTGACTCGAACATCGACGAAGGTGTGGCGGACGAAGATCGGGATGACACTGGCCCGTGCGTGTTGAAGTTTCCCGGCATCGAGTAGCCGTCGAAGACAACGTTGGGTGGCCTACGACTCTTTGCCATTAAATTCAAACTTTGTGACGCCTCGTGCTCCGCTTGGCAGTTGGCCCGTCACCTTCACATCCTCGACGGAATATTTCGACGGATTGAATCGCTGACTGCTTCGTTTATCCGTAAAAACTCGCTGCGGCAGCACCAGCGACTCACCTACGGCAAGAGGCGGATCCTGGTACAGCAGGTATTGCCCATTGATCTCCAGCGTCAGTTTCGGGATCTCGTGATCGGACAGATTCCGAACCACAACAACCTCGGTTAAAACCGCGCCCATGCCACTGGTGGTCTCGACCGGCTGCGCGTCCAACTGAACCTCGACCGGCAACAGCGGGCCGCCAACGCTTTCCGGAAACAAGGAATACACAGTCAAACCGACCACAACCATCGCCAGCAAGCAGAGTATCAATCCACGTCTGGAAAGCTGCATCGTCGGCGCAACGCTCGACGTGGCTTCAATGTCTCGATCAGGTGAGGATTCAGACATCGCGGTAGGTTTCGGATGCGTCATTGTTTCTGCTAAGTTGAAGAGAAAGCCTAGTCGCCGATCACAGACATCGGTAGCGGGGCGACAATGGGACCATCATCCGAGACAATCAACATGCCGATTACCTTCTCGTCTTGGCTGGCGACCACGGCGGCCCCGTGCCACAAGTCCCGGCTGAGTTTCGAACTGGTGCTGCGCCAAACCGCACCGTCAACACTCAATTCATGCTTTCCGATCGACTCGGTGACTACGGCGGAATCGCTGCCGCTGCGCCATGAATTGCGAATCACGAAACAATCTTCAGGGCCTTGCGGGGATCGCATGCGATCGGCTGAAAGCAGACTCGTCGGATTCAGCTGGACGCCAGAGAGCAACACCATCGCCACCTCTGGCATCGGGCTGGTCATCGCTGATGCGTCTAACGGATGCTCGTTTGTCTCCCAGACGTATGCCAAGCGATAGGAATCCTCCGTGGCTTTGGCGGGCGGCTTGGCAAGATCCGCGGGCAGCAACACGGAGACGCCGCCAGGTGTGGCAATGGTCAACGCCGAAGCTCGAGTGAGCCGTGACTTTGATATCCCAAAAAACTTCTCTTTCCAGGAAGCCTGGACGATCGCCATGGGGGGTGGTTCCAAATGAAACAGATTCACTGCTGTCGCCGATTCGATCCAGCGATCATCCGGCTTTTCGTGCAGCGTGAATACATCACCTGGGTGTACTGGTGCACCTGATGAAGATGGACCGGGGGTTATGAAGGCGATTCCGCCACGTGCAATCGTGGAAAGCGACTCAGCCGAAAGCTCGAATCCGGTAACGTTCAAGTCCATGCGAATGCCACTGGTGACCCAAAATTTTGATTCACGCGTAAGCAGTCGCAGGTGCGAATCCAATATCCGTACACGTGTGTCAACATGCATCGCGTCGGGTGACAAGCTGCTGGAAAGCACTTGTCCAACCTCCACGCCGCGCCACGTCAATGGCGAGCCGGCATTGACGCCGTAGCGGTCGTCGCCGCGTAGGATTATCTCGACACCGCTGCGACCAAGCTCATCAGCCGGTCGCGTCGTCAATCCATCAAATTCGGATTGCTTCGTACCGCTGGTGCCAGGAATCACGCGGATGTACTTGGCGCCCACTGCGGTCTCGAGCCCGCTGATCCCAGTGAAATCGAGCTGAGGTCGGACGATCCAGAATCGCGATCCATCGCATGCGATCGCGGATGCATCCACATCAAGGACAGCGCTGACCAGAATGCCTTCTGCAGCAGGGTTCAGTTTTACGGATTCCACGTGACCTATATCGATGCCACGATGCCGCACCGCATCCCCAGGTTTCAGACCATGCCCCTCGCTGAAACGAATCACAATCGTTGTCCCTGGCGAACGGATCGCAGACCATGTCAGACCAATTGCGATCAACAAGCAGGCGAGCGTGATCAACCACATCCGCGACAGCGTCGTCCACCAAGGCCGTTTCGCGGCAGCAATCTCTGCCACTGGGAACTCACCCACAGTCATCTCCACTGTTTTCCCAAATCGAATGCGGATCAAACGAAAGCGATGCAATCATGCTCATGGCCACACATAGAATGAACGCAATGACCGCAGGCCCAAACTGGAAATGAACCAGGTTTCCAAGCTTCACAAGCATCACCAAGAACGCCAGCAGCATCACGTCCATCATGCTCCATTTACCGGCACGCTCCATCAGACGAAGCGTAAACGCCTTGTGCCGTCGATGCAGAACTTCGAGACAACTCAACTCAATCAAGAAGACGATCTTCGCTAGCGGAAACACGATCGAAAACAGCAGCACGACTCCGCCAACAAGATAACTGCCATGGTGGATCAGCTCGATGATTCCACTCAGAATGCTTTGCTCGCTGCGCTGCCCAAGACGCTCAATTTCCAGAATCGGCAGCAACACGGCAGGCCAAAAGAGTACGAATGCGGCAACCGCCGCGGCCGCAGTTCGGCTGGCACTTTGCACCGACGACGTGGTACTCAGCGAGATCGTCGACCGACATCGAGTGCAAACGGCGCGTTGGTCCACTTCCAGCGACGGCGCTCGATGAATCAGGCCACAGCAGTGGCAAGCGAGATGTTTTGACAAAGTCTCGTTCCCGCAAATCCCGGAGCGAACGCGTCACGTGCGATCCCAGACACGCCGCGAAAATTGTTGCTCGTTTGTCTCCAACGAGATTTGCTGGTCACTCGGTTGGGGGCAACCGAACCACAATAAAATCTTTCCTACATTTGACAACCGCCACCGCAGCATCGCGGGGCACCGCAGCTTTCACCGCTGCCTGCCACTGGCAGGCTCGATCTTCCCTTGACCGAGGGCGCCGCGGGAACGCTAAAAACGCGATCAAGCTGTTTTCCGCCGCAGCTCGGACACTCGGCCTGGTCGCTCGGCGATCGGATCAGAATTTCGACAAGACGGTCGCAGGATTTGCACTCATATTCATAAAGCGGCATGATTCACCTTCATCAAAACCCCAACGCAAGTTTTTTCCGAACTCGATTATTGCACGCTGCAGAGGTAATTGGAATATGAAAGTGCCCGCACTGACCCGCGACCAGGTTCGGCAAGTCGACAAAATTGCCATCGAACAGTTCAGCGTTCCCGGAATCGTGCTGATGGAGAACGCTGGCCGAGGTGCCGCTGAAATCATCGACCGAATCGCCGCACCAGGCTGCGTGGCGATCCTGTGCGGCAGCGGCAACAACGCTGGCGACGGTTATGTGATCGCTCAGACACTTGCAGCTCGCCGGCCGACAGGTACGGATCGTCTCGATTGTCGACCCCCAGGCACTTCAGGGAGATGCGCGGATCAACGCCGTGATTGCCGAGAAGTCCGATATCGATATCCATTGCGTCGTCACAGCCGATCAAATAGCCGAATCGATCGCTGGCGCGACGACGATTGTTGACTGTTTGTTGGGCACCGGTGCACGCGGTCCGCTGCGTGGGCTGTACGCCGATGCCGTCGCGGCAGCCAATGCGACCGACGCACTGCGCGTGGCCATCGATCTTCCGACCGGTTTCGATTGTGATTCGGGTGAGGCGGGGGACCCAACCTTTCGAGCGGACCACACGATCACGTTCGTGGCACGCAAGACGGGCTTCGAAAAAGCAGACGCCGACGCGTACGTCGGCGTGATTCACGAAGTCGGTATCGGCGCTCCCCAGAAGCTGCTCGACCAGTTCCGGCTAGGGCAATCTTGATTGGCTGATGACCGGAAATTCACCCGTCAATCCTTCAACCATGAAAGCGACGAGATCTGCCTGCTCCTGCTCGGTCAATTTTAGCGGTTTCATTTTATCGCTCAGCCAAGGATTTTTGTGACCACCCTTGTCGTACCACTCGACGACTTCCTCAAGTGTCTTCTGACTTCCGTCGTGCATGTAAGGAGCTGATAGGGCAATGTTGCGGAGTGTCGGAGTTTTAAATGCGCCGCGGTCTTTATCGTCCTTGGTAACCTCGAATCGACCGAGATCGGGATTCTCCGCGTCCATGCCAACGCCGAGATTATGGTATTGCTCATCGGTGAAGTTGGCACCCGCATGACAGACGGCACAATTCGCCTTTTTCGCAAATAACGCCATGCCGCGTTGCGCCGATTCGCTCATCGGATACTTCTTGGCGTCTTCCTTCAGTGCCGTGTACTTTGCCTTGAGTTCAGGCTCCTCGTCGAGAAACTCCAAATCATCCGCAAAGACCGTTCTCGAATTTCACGATCGCATCGTAGGCATCGTATGGCGCTGGACCGGTCACGAAAGTTCGCTCGAAAGTCGCGATCGCCTTGCCGACGTTGTCGATGTTAATGCCGTCGTCAAAGATCTTCTCGAACTGTCGCTTGTAACCGGGGATGCTTGCGATCGTGGCGATACAGGCTTCGTGCGTGTTTCCCATTTCGATCGGGTTAGCGATCGGACCAACCGCTTGCTGCCTCGAGCGAGTGCTGCTCGCCCATCCCAAAACTGGGCCTTACTGAGAATGCGGTTGTAGGCGACCGGTGAGTTTCGTCCGCCTTCTTGACCTCGAACGCCGATCCCGAACTGTGTTTCCGCGCCGAATGCCTGTGCTGGATCGTGACACGAAGCACACGAGATCGTGTTGTCCGACGAGAGACGTTCGTCAAAGTAAAGCTGACGACCAAGCTCGATCTTGGCACGCGTCATCGGGTTGTCGTCGGGAATGTAAATGTTCGCCGCGGCCGCATCCAGACCCTTTGGGAAGAGTCACCTGAGCGGCACATGGTTGGCTGGGTCGTCAAGCCATCGGGTCAGTTCATCGTCCGTCAGCAATCCAACGCCGGGAATCCCCGACGTGAGCGAAGGATCCCCCAGGACGACTTCGTTACTAGCTGATTCGTTACTCGGTGCGGCCGCAGCCACAATTCCGCCGCAAAGCAGAACTGACAGGAGAGCGAGATCTTTCATTAATCGCATTCGTCAACTCATTGGATAGTAAGCAGGAATTTCGGCTCTTAAGCCAACGCGGCATTATAGCTAACTGTCGAGTCCTATCCGAGCAAAACAGGCAGTCAAAGCGGCAACCGCGTCTGTCGGTCGCAGGCGAGCAATTCGGCGATTTTGCGTCCCGTAACGCTCATTGGCAATTGAGCCATTTCGCTCAGTGACACGAATCGCCAAGGTCGTCGAGGTCGCCAAGGGCGGACTTCAGCAGCGGCTTGGTCGCCGATTTCCGCAACGTGGACGTGCAGCGAGATTCGGTACTTGGTAACCGCGTGGCGGATCGTTGTTAGACGGGCTCCGGGCCAGATCGATACTCCCACCAAGTCGGACAGGTGTGGCGTGGCGGTCGTGACCGACTCAAACGATGCCTCGATCGTCCGCGGAAAATCCCACAGCCCGGCCCACCTGCCACCTTCTGGCAACGGACGTAACAGGTACTTGGGCTGCTTCTGGTTTCCACTGCGGCTCGCGATCACCATCGCGAATTCGGTGCGATCCTCGTAGCGGACCCGTGATACTTTCCCAGGAATCTTCTCCTGCAATCCCGCCAGCTTGGCTCGGCACATCGTCGATACCGGACATTCGCCGCAGCTTGGATTCTTGGGAGTACAAACCAGCGCCCCCAACTCCATTGCCGCCTGATTGAACGTGCCTGGATTCTTTCGCGGCAACATTTCTTCGGCAATTTTCCACAACAGATTTGTCGCTGCCGTCTCAGTCGCAGGTCGACGCATGGCGACCCAGCGGCTGAAGATCCGCTGCGTGTTGCCCTCCAAAATCGGTAATCGCTGGTCGTCGGCGATCGACAGGATCGCTCCAGCTGTATACCTGCCAATCCCCGGTAACGCCAAGACATCATCATACGAATCTGGAAATCGACCGTTATGCTGCTGCGCGATCTGTTTCGCCGCTGCATGCATCGAGCGTGCGCGTCGATAGTACCCAAGTCCCTCCCAATGACTCAGCAACGTCTGCTCGTCGGCCGCCGCCAGCTTCTGGACCGTCGGAAAAGACGTCAGGAACTTCTGGTAGTAGGGAATCACGGTCGCAACCTGCGTCTGTTGCAACATGATCTCGCTAATCCAGACGCGATACAGACTCGTCTTGCGACGCCACGGCAAGTCGCGTGCGTTTGCCTCGAACCAGTCGAGCAAACGTCGTCGAACGCGGCTCCGCCAAGCCGACTCTCTCCACACATCGTCGTGCGACGGAGTGAGGATTGTAGGATTCCTAGCCCGAGACTTACTCACGATTCCTCGAATCGACGAAGAAGGAGCTTCACGCTTTCGAGTTTTCCACCGCGTCGATACTTGACCTCTACTTCGTCACCAGGTGGGTGCTGGTTGATCGCATTCTGCAGGTCCTTGAAGCGTTTCACCTCGTTGTCACCGACACGAACGATCACATCACCTTTGATCAATCCCGCTTCCTCGGCGGCGCTGTCGGGCAGCACTCCGTTGATCGCGCAGACGTCAAAGCTGTCTAAGCAAGTTACGCCCAGAAAACCTCCCTGGCGATGATCAATCTGCAAGCCGGGCAGCGCCGATCGCATCGATTCCACTTTCTGCGGCGAGATTCCGGTGCCCATCAAGTTTAACGAGACGCGAATCGGCAACGAGGCGACTTGATCGCCTTGATCATCCGTGAGCGTCACGTAGCGGAATTCCAATGAGTTGATTCGAGTCATCTCCATCAACGGCTCGAGCGTCGCGTCGTCCACTTTGCCATCAACGATCGCCAGCGACTTGAGGCCGGGGATTTCCGTGACACGCTCCAGCACATCTCGTCTGACTGCTGTTCCCTTGACTCGCGCGTTCTCAACGCCCTTGAGCCAACGCAGCCACTGAAGCGATTCGATATCGCCACGCCAATTCTTGTCGATCTGCACGACCATACGCGGCTGGCTAATCGCGAGAATGGCAAAGTCGTCCATGCCGACAAAGACTCCGGCCGCCGCCAGAGCCGTACTCGCTTGGTCGGCGCGATGCTCGCGAACTTCATCGATCGCAGCTTCCGCGCTGGAGGCCCGCCGGCCGGCGGCCTGTGTGGCCAAAGCACTCAATTGGTCCCAGGCACCGCCATCATCATCGGGAGGACGCGAAAGCGCAATCTCAGTGATCACTGCCATCGCTCGTTCGACCACTTCCAGATCCCCGCTGCGAATCACCTTGACCAAATCGTCGATCGCGGCTGGCCCTGCTTCGGTCAGCTTTGTCGACGCCATTTCTCGACGAAGATAAAGGTCACTGGCCAAGTTGCTCGACCCAATAAGCAATCGTATTTCGCTTCGGAACCGGCCTGATCCTGTTGCGGAGCACCAGCAGCATCCGATTGAGCCAATGCAAATGAGAGCATCAGGTTCGTGGTGGCAAACGCCAATAAAACCCAGCGAATCGAAGTAACCATCCGGGGACTTTCCTCTCGGACCAGCGGACGTGAGACAGATTCCAGTATAGCGGCCATCGGTTCATGAACGAATGGTTGCCAAAGTCTGACCAGTGGCGACTTGGTCACCTACGGCAATACGCATTTCGTCGATCGTGCCATCGACTGGCGAGGCAATTTCCATCTCCATTTTCATTGCCTCCAGGATCAAGATCGCCTCGCCCGCGCGGACATGATCACCGACATGCACCAATTGCTTGTAAACGACACCTGGCATTTGGGATTTGACTTCGGTGACCGCTCCGGCGTCCGTGGCCGGCGCCGGCGTCGAGGTTGCGGCCGACTGAGGCTTGATCGCAACGCGATATACCTTGTCGCCAACGGTGACCATGTTCCCTTCAAAGGCCATGAAGATGTCTTCGCCATTGACGTTGACAACGTACTCCGCGGGACCAGTTTGCGGCACCGCTGCCGGCGGAGCGGCCTGAACTTGATGCTTGTCGATCTTGCGGACGCCGATTTCCGCTTCGCCTTTCAGGAATCGAATTCCTTTTTCTTTGCAGGTTGCCGCGATAAAGATGTTCTCGTCGGTGATGGCCAAGCCCTCCGCTTCCAAAACCGCCTTGGCAGCACCAATCCCTTTTGAGTCATCGGCGTCATTGAGTTCCAGCACGGGCCGTGTCGTCGGCTCGAGTTTCAGCTGCTCGCTGGCCAGTTTCACCACGTCCGCATCGGGTTGCACCGGTGTTTTACCGAAATAGCCCAACACCATCTGGCCGTACGGTTCGGCGATCTTTTTCCAAGGCCCGAACATGACGTTGTTGAATGCTTGCTGGAAGTAGAACTGCGAGACGGGAGTTACCGAAGTCCCATAGCCACCTTTGCGAACCACATCGCCCATCGCGGCGATGATCTGGGGATACTTCTCCATGATGTTGTTGTCGCGAAGCATTTGCGTGTTGGCAGTCAGTGCGCCACCGGGCATGGGACTCCAAGGAATCAACGGCTCCACCGCGGTCGCCTCGGGCGGCAGGAAGTAGTCGCTCATGCAATCCTTGAAGACATCTTCCGCTTCACGGACTTTCTCGACATCACAATCAAGCTCGTATTCACTGCCGCGCAACGCGTGCCACATGACCAGAATATCGGGCTGGCACGTGCCGCCACTGCAAGGTGCCATCGACAGATCGATTGCATCGGCACCCGCATCCAGAGCGGCTTTGTTCGCCAACACGCTGACCCCGGCGGTCTCGTGCGTGTGAAAGTGGATGAAGGTCCCGGCGGGCAACAGCTTTCTGGCGGCGCTGATCGTGTCAAAGACCTTCGAGGGCACCGCGGTACCAGATGCATCTTTGAAACAGACAGCGTCGAAGGGGATATCGGCATCCAAGATCTGCTGCAATGTTGCGGCATAGAAGGCGGCGTCGTGTGCGCCGCTGCAGCCGGGCGGCAATTCCATCAGCGTCACGCAGACCTGATGCTGCAGCCCCGCATCGACAATGCACTTACCGCTGTAGACCAGGTTATTGACGTCGTTGAGCGCATCGAAGTTACGGATCGTCGTCATGCCGTGCTTCTTGAACAGATCGGCATGAAGTTTAACGATATCGCTGGATTGCGATTCGAGCCCCACCACATTGACTCCGCGGGCCAGCGTTTGCAGATTTGCATCGGGCCCAGCGGTTTCGCGAAACGCATCCATCATGTCGAACGCATCTTCGTTGCAATAGAAATACAAGGATTGAAACCTTGCCCCACCACCCGCCTCGAACCATGAGATGCCGGCGTCGCGGGCTGCTTCAACCGCCGGCAGGAAGTCTTTCGTGAAGACGCGTGCGCCATACACCGACTGGAAGCCGTCGCGAAACGCGGTGCACATGAATTGGACTTTTTTCTTTGTCACTTTTCGATTCCAAGTTGTTACTGCGGTTGCCTCGAGGCAATGGTGTTGACCACAACCGTTGTTTCACCGACCTCCGGAACCACCGCGGCGGGACGAGGCTGGACTGCCTGGTCGGATTGGCCGGTGTCAAGAACCAACACCGCCCACAGCACGCCAGCGGCGATCGCTGATCCGATCACGCCAGCCACATTCGGCGCCATCGCGTGCATCAGCAAAAAGTTGTGCGGGTCTTCTTGTTGACCGACCATCTGGACCACTCGCGCCGAATCGGGCACCGCTGATACACCGGCGGCGCCAACAAGTGGGTTGATCTTTTCGGTCAAGAACAGATTCATGAACTTCGCGAATAGGACGCCACCGGCCGTCGCGACCGCGAAGGACAGCGCGCCAAGTCCGAAAATCAACAGTGACTGTCGAGTCAAAAAGGTATCGGCCTGAGTGCTGGCACCGACGGCGAACCCGAGCAGAATCGTGACGATATCGATCATCGCCGAGCGCGCGGTTCGTGCCAGTCGCTCCGTGACCATGCTCTCCTTCAGCAGGTTGCCAAAGAACAGCATGCCCAGCAGCACGATCGCACCAGGTGCGATCATGGTTGAGATCAGGAAGGCAGCGATCGGGAAAAACATTTTTTCGCGTTTGGAAACCTTCCGCGGCGGCGACATCCGGATCAGCCGTTCCTTGCGAGTCGTCAACAGTCGCATGATCGGCGGTTGGATGACTGGAACGAGTGCCATGTACGAATAGGCGGCGATTGCGATCGCACCCAACAAATGCGGAGCCAGCTTTGCGGCAAGAAAAATTGCGGTCGGACCGTCGGCGCCGCCGATGATTCCGATCGCGCCCGACTCCTTCAGGGAAAAGCCCAACCAAATTGCACCGAGAAAAGTCAAGAACACGCCGACCTGCGCCGCCGCTCCCAACAGCACCAATTTCGGATTCGACAACATCGTCGAAAAATCGGTCATGGCGCCGATCCCCAGGAAGATCAGCGGCGGATACACGCCCTGGCTGACACCGAAATAGAGGTAGTTCAGCACGCTTCCGGAGTCATAAACGCTAAGCGCCATTCCATCGATGACCGGAATGTTGCCGACGATCGCCCCCATCCCAATCGGTACCAACAGCAGTGGTTCGTAGTCTTTCCGAATCGCCAACGTGACAAACACGATCCCGATCAGAATCATCACCGCGTTGCCGAGCGTCAGCGAAGCGAAGCCGGTTGTCTCCAGGAACTTGAAAAATATATCCATCAGATTTCCAACGCTCTCTCATCCGTTACCGACATCGCGTTATCCATTTCCCTTCGAAGCTTGATCGGCCGCAAGCTGCCGTTGAAATTCGGTGTGCAGAACGAAACCGATCGCCGCCAGGGAAGCACCGTCACCGCCAGCGGAACCTTCGGAAGAAACTCCCCCGGACGTCTTTGCCGAATGCCGATCCTCCACCTCCGGCCAGATTTGGGCGACGAATACAAGCAGTCGCGGCATCGACGCGATAAATACACTGATCAGCAGCAACGCCAAGAATACGATCGTCAAACCGGCAATCGCAATCGACACGCCCGTGGAGATGGAACTCAGCAAAATTGGCACACTGCCGGCTGTGATTGGGGCATCAGCCATCATTGGTATGGTCAAAAAATCACTCACAAAACCGACGCGTCAGTTTGATTCGGTCGACGCAGCTTCGCATCCGAAGGCGCGTCTGCCACGTTTCCCACGCTGGGTGCGGCGGAAACCTCGCAGAAGCGTATCGGATGGACTGAAAACATTCATCCCCCAGCATTCATCGGCCGGCATTCATCGGCCGGCATTCATCGGCCGGCATTCAACGGCCGGCATTCATCGACAAGCGGCAGGCTCATACGTTGTCGATCGTAGGAACCTGAAAACCCTCGTTGTTGGGGTCTTTCAGCAGAATATTGGCCTCATCGGCGTGCTCACCGATGTGGCGTTCTGTTTGAGGGTCAAACGTTAGCCAGGGACCGACCGTGTACTCGGCCTTGTCCTCCGGGATTCCCACCCCATCGCGCATGACTTCATGCAGCCTCAAGAAATGTTCGGCCGCATCGGCGTTGTCGCCGAATCTGGCAGCCTTGGCATTGAAAGGCACCGTTTTGCCTAGTCGGTACGAATTGTTCATCAAATGGCCCAGCACGCAGCCGTAATGGGCATCCTCTGCGTTGCCATTGGCCATGCTGGGGTCTTTGGCTCGAACCGCAGAAATGAACGCCCCCCAGTTACCGCCCGGCGTCACTTTGCCCTCGGGAAGGTCGAGTGGTTCGGCTTCTTTGCTTCCTGGGCGGAAGATCTTGTACTTTCCTTCGCCGACGATTTTGCTGCCGTCTTCCAGGTAGTACTCATTAGTGACCTGTCTTTCGTAGCCGTCGTAATTGACATTGCGAACGTTGAACATGACGTACTGCCCATTGGGAAATTCGGCGACAGCGAACATCGTGTTTGGCGTTTCGCCTTGATCTTCCCACTGAAACCGTCCGCCAATTGCCATCACACGAACGGGGTGCGTTTGGTCTTTGTCGAGAGCCCACCGTGCCACGTCCAATTGGTGAGTCCCCTGGTTGTTGAGGTCTCCGTTGCCTGTCTTCCAGAACCAATGCCAGTCATAGGGATGATAGTTGGCGTGATAGTTGCTAATCACCGCAGGACCTTTCCAAAGTTCCCAATCTAGATTTTCCGGCGGTGGTCCGACGGGTTCGAAACCAATGCCGTTGCGAGGTTTGCAGCAATAACCGTAAGAGATCTTTAGTCGCGGCAGGTCACCGTTCTGCAGCGCTTCGTGAAGTCCCGCGACGCCGGCATTGCTACGCCGTTGCGTACCGTGCTGGACAACAACGCCGTATTTTTTTTGAGCCTCAACAGCGATTCGTCCCTCGCCGATGTCGTGGCTCATTGGTTTTTCAACATAGACGTGCTTCCCTGCTTGAGCAGCCCAAATCGTCATCAGCGAATGCCAGTGGTTCGGCGTGGCGATCGAGATCGCGTCAAGTGACTTGTCGTCCAGCGCTTCGCGAACGTCACGAACATCTTTGGTGTTGAATTTGCCTTCTGTCCGCTTCTCCAATCCCTTCATCGCGTTGGCCCGCACGCCTTCATCGGGATCAATCACGTAGGCCACCTCGACGTTGCTTTGCTCAAGCCAACCCTTCAGGTGACTTTGTCCACGACCATTCAAGCCGGCGACGGCGATTCGCACGCGATCACTTGCACCGTCAACCGCGCCGGAGGCTCGTGTGCCAGTGAGAATCAAAGATCCGCCGATTGCGGACGAAGTCTTCAGGAATTGACGACGTGTGTTTCGAGACATGAGTGACCGCTGGGTTAGGAGAGATGAACGAGAGGCAGATTCCATTCAGATCTTGACCGAAAGTTTGTCCGCGCTGGGGCAGTTCCGATACGTTGGCCGGGGGACGGCACACTGAGCCGGAAGACGGCATTTTAGCCGGAAGAGTGAGGCCCGTGTTCAGCACAGAGAAACCCGGTCCAGACGTCTTCACACGCGGACAGATGCCACTGCGGAGGGCAAGAAGGCGTCTACCATAGACCGTGAATCAACGCCAAAACGATTCCAGTATCGTGTCTATGACTTGGCTGGGTCGTCACTCAGGCCCAACTTGGCCAGCCATTTTCTCGTAGAGCCGGAATCGTTTTCCTGGCGTTGCCGAGACTCGCGACGAAAATGCTCGAGTTGTTCCTCGAGATCGGCTTTGGTGTTTGCCAGTTCCAGACGCTCGCGTGAGAGTTTGGCACGTTCCAACGAGGCTTGGATCTCCCCTTGGCGGAACTTCTCTTCCCACTCTGCCTGCAACATCTGCAATCGCTCGCGTTCCTGCACAACCAGTTGGTCCTCGTCGATCATTCCGGCGATTGCCGCAGCCCCGATTGCGATCCCACCATCACGGGTTTCGGATTGATGATCCAACAGGCATCGCAGTTCATGAACCTCATCTTCACGCTTGGCCAAGTCAGCGCCTGAGTCTTTGCACCTCGTCGGTAAGTCGCGTTAGGAATTCGAACGGATCCTCGGGCGCGTCGGCTGATTCACATCGCATGTTCGCAACAAAAGCTTCCGCATCAAACACGTCCTCTTCCATCTGCTCCAGAATCAGTCGCTTGCGGTCCTCCCAAGAAAGCGATTCGCTGCTGTCAGAGCTGCTGGTTGAAACCGCTTGTCGAACGTTGGAACTCGCGACCTTGGACGCGAGGTCACTATTCTGCTGTTCCAATTCTGCGACCTGGTTCTCAAGGTCGTAAATGCGATCGCGAAGTTGCTCGGTTTCCGGGTCGAAATTGGAAGCGGCAACTTGGGAAGACTCCAGTTCAGGCTCGATGAGTGGGTTGTCGGTGGCAATCACCGCTTGAAGGCAAGAAAACTGTTCCAACAGTTGCTGCAGAAGCCGAGTGTTGGATTCGACTGCCTCGATGACCCTTCGATCGCCCCAGTGATCCTCAGCCGGCCGGTTGTTTGTCCCAGTCAATTGATCCTGTTCCCCTTGTTCGCTTCCACCGCGATTGTTCAATTCGTTCAGTGCAGTTGGCACCACCACAGATTCGCTTGTTCGGATGCGTTTTCGCGTCTTCCTGGCCATTGGTGTCTACGTGGCGGGGACAAGCGGCGTTAGTAAACGTTAGAATCGTTGCCAACGGTCTGGTCATTGCAACGAAATTCCATGTAGCGTTGTGCCAACCTTGTGTAGCGGTACACCGCTATGAGTATTCCTAGGTCGCTTTCGCGGTCGTGTCAAAACAGAATGATGGCGAAAAAGAGATCTTCCAAGCGTGCCGTCGAGAGAGAAGAAGCGGAGTTCGATTTTGAAACGTCCTTGGCCGAGGTCGAACAGATCGTGGCGAAGTTGGAGAGCGGCGAGCTTGGGCTGACCGAGTCGTTGGAGCAATACGAGACTGGAATCAAGCAACTGAAACGATGCCACGCACTGTTGGATGCTGCCGAACAACGAGTCAGTTTGTTGTCGGGGTTCGATGCAGAGGGGAATCCGGTGGCTCCGCCGATCGAGAGGATCGAGGATCGAGATGGCCGAGATGGCCGAAAAAAAGGTGCCGGGAAGTCGCGACCAGGAGCCACTGCGACGGAAAAAGCCGCCGAGGGGGCAGATGACTCCCTTAGACGAGTCGGTCGGGACCCAGATAGCGTGGACGATTTGCCGGGTCTCTTCTAGAATCTGATCGTGACTCTTCGGCCTCCTTCAGGTCGTTCTACGCGTCTTACTCTCGCCTGCAGTCGCTTTGCCGAACCCTCCCACCCCCACGACGCCTGCACCCGCCAAGTCCAGAATCGCCTCGGGAATTGACGACCTTCGTCCCTTGATCGAGTCCGCGTTGGACGAGGCATGTCAATTCGGCGATGATTGTCCTGAGACCCTTTCGGCGGCGATTCGCTACGCGCTGCTAGCACCGGGCAAGCGGCTTCGCCCCGCATTGGTATTGATGGCAGCCGAGGCTTGCGGCGGTTCGTTCGATGCAGCAATGCCTGGGGCCGTTGCCGTCGAGATGATCCACGCCTACTCGCTGATCCACGATGATCTGCCGGCGATGGACGACGATGACCTGCGGCGCGGCAGAGCGACCGTGCACATCAAGTTCGATGAAGCCACCGCGATTCTGGCTGGAGACGCGTTACTGGCAGAGGCGTTTTCGCACCTGGCATTCCAGGTTTCCAGCCCCGAGCACGCGGTCGAAGCGATCCGTGTGCTCGCCAAGGCAGCCGGCCCCACCCTATTGGTTGGTGGTCAATTCGACGATTTGGCTGCTGAGGCCCAAAATGCCCAGTACCCGGTAAAGAGAACTCAGTGCCTGACCGAGAGGACTTTGGACGCACCGTTGGACGCGGTAGAACCGCAAAGTCGACTCGCTCGTACACTTAGCGGCGATGAACTCGCAGCCAAGCTTGATCACCTGGAGTCGATTCACCGCCGGAAGACCGGCGCCCTGTTCGCAGCCTCGCTCGATTTGGGTGCTATTCTGGCCGGTGCAACGCCGGACAAACGCCGGATTTTGAGTGATTACGCTAGGGATATCGGACTGGCGTTTCAGGTCATTGATGATTTGCTGGACTCGACGGCCGACGCGGCTTCGTTGGGCAAACGCACAGGAAAGGATGCCGATCGTGGCAAGCTCACTTACCCCGGTCTATTGGGCGTAGACCAAGCCCGGGGAAAGGCAGAGCAATTAGTCGAATCAGCACGACGCCATGTGCTTGTTTTCGGCTCCGCGGCTTGGCGGTTAACCTCGTTGGCGAGTTACGTTTTGGAGCGCACACATTGACCAACGCACCTGCGAATCGACGGGATGACAATCACCATCCTCTGGGCGAACACCCGCTGCTCGCGAGCCTCGACGACGCAATGCCGCTACGCGGCTTCACACCCGCGGAGCTTCAGAGCGTTGCGGCCGAGATTCGCGATGTTCTCTGCAACTTGCTGGCAACGCGAACGGCCCATTTCGCATCGAATCTTGGTGTCGTCGAATTGTGCCTGGCCTTGCACTGCGAGTTCGATTTCCGCCACGACCGTTTGATTTGGGACACCGGTCATCAGGTGTATCCGCACAAACTGGTGACGGGCCGGTATCGCGAATTCCCCGGAATCCGCACGCGTGGTGGCTTGATGGGTTATCCAAATCCACATGAGAGCCCCTACGATTTGTTCATGACAGGGCACGCGGGATGTAGCGTCAGCACGGCGGTGGGACTACGAAGCGGCGATGTTGTGGGAGGGCAAGCTGACCGCAAGACCGTGGCGGTCATCGGCGACGGGGCGTTTCCCAGCGGAATCGTATTCGAGGCGATGAACAACGCCGGCGAGTTGGAGGACGACTTAACGATCGTTCTGAACGACAATGAGATGTCGATTTGTCCGCGCGTCGGCGCCGTCGCAACCTATCTCGATCGGCTCAGAGGCAACCCGTTCTATACCGGCTTGAAGAGTGAGGTTGTCAGGCTGCTCGATCATGTCCCGATGTTTGGTGATCCAGCCGAGCGTTTGCTCGCACAAATGAAAGAAGGTGTGAAAGCCGGGCTTTTGGGTGGGATGTTGTTCGAGGAATTGAATATTCGTTATGTCGGTCCGATCGATGGCCACAACATTGCGTTGGTGCGAAAGTACTTGGCAATGGCCCGCGAAATGAGCGGTCCTGTCTTACTGCATGTGGTGACCGAGAAAGGTCATGGTTACAAGCCGGCCGCAGAGGACCCCGTCTATTTCCACACGCCGCCCGCATTTGAAGATCTTGACGGGAAAGCGATCACGCAAAAGAGTGAAGGGAATCCGCCGTTCACCGTGCATGCGAGAGATTCGATTCGCAAACACATGGCAGACGATCCGCGTGTCACGACCATCACCGCCGCGATGTGCCAAGGCAACAAACTGGAACCGGTACGTGAACAGTTTCCCAATCGGTTCTTTGACGTTGGAATCTGCGAATCCCATGCAGTTGCCTTTGCTGCTGGCCAATGCAAAACCGGCCTCCGCCCGATCGTCGATATTTACAGCACGTTCCTGCAAAGAAGTTACGACCAGATCTTCCAGGAAGTCGCACTGCAAGATCTGCCGGTCGTGTTCTTACTCGATCGTGCCGGGCTGACCGGTCCCGATGGCCCCACCCATCATGGATTGTTCGACATCGGGTACATGCGAGTCTTTCCAAACATGGTCTGCATGGCTCCTGCGTACGCCGCTGAAGTTGATCTGATGCTCGCGGCCGCGCTTGCGCACGATCATCCTTGCAGCCTGCGATATCCCAAAGCATCTGCATTGGATCTCGATCACATCCCTCAGAGCGTCGAGATCGGAAAGAGCGAGTTGATACGTGAGGGAAGCGACGGAACGATCGTCGCTTTCGGGGCGATGCTTGAACAAGCGCTTGCCGCGGCGGAATTGCTTGAGGGTCAACTGGATGTGGGAGTCGTCAATGCCCGATTCGTCAAACCGATCGACGTCGAGATGGTCCGCGAAACCCTGAGCAATGGCCGTTTCGTCGTCACCTGCGAAGAGGGAGCGAAGATGGGTGGTTTCGGTTCGGCCTACTTGGAATCTGCCGTTGAACAGAGGCTCGATACACGCGGCATTCGCGTGCTCGCGCTGCCCGACGAGTTCATCGAGCACGGTGATCGCAACGAATTGCTTGCCGAGCACGGTTTGAGCCCACAGGCGATTGCCGAAACTTGCCGGGAGGCGGTGGGTTCGGTCGTGCGCTAGCAGCGTGTCGCCCGAAGGCTCGCATCGCGGTGCCGAAATGCGTTTCGGTCGCGATCGACGATCCATTTTTGGCTCTTCGTGACTGTTGGTGGCCGATCCGCAATGATTGGGTGGCTGACGCTCGACGACCGGCCACCTCGCGAACGCAATTCTCAATCGTCCACCACGACTTCAGAAGTACCAATTTTTCATTATGCTGGGATCGGTGGCACCGCCACTGGCTCATGCACTCGCCATCTCGTGGAACCAACCCCGATGCCTGATGACAATGCACCCAAGTGGTTGCGCAGAAGCGAACGTTCGTCCCAAAGTTGTCATCCTTGGCGTTCCCGATCGTGAACGTGTGCGATCGGAACTAAAGCGTTTGCGTCCCGCGATTGCCGAACACGCAGACATCATCGCTGAGGACCTGCGTTTCGAGTACGACTTTTCGCAGCAGCACCACGACCTTGTGATTGTGCTCGGTGGCGATGGATCGATCATGCAAGCCGCACGACAAATGGGAAAGAACCAGGCGCCGGTCCTGGGCGTCAATTGCGGGCGTCTCGGTTTTCTCGCGGCTTTGTCAGCGGATGACTTCCTCAACACCTGGCCCGACGTCTGCTGTGGTGGGTTCGATATCGTCGACCATCTGATGCTCCGCACCAGTCTGTTCCGCGAAGGAAAACTGATCGCCGAGCAATCGGCACTGAACGAGGCCGCAGTACTCGGAGGCCCGCCCTACCGAATTCTCGATATCGATTTGTACGCCGATGGCCACTTGGCCACGCGGTATCGCTGTGACGGACTGATCATTGCGACGCCAGTTGGTTCAACGGCTCACAACCTTTCGGCGGGAGGGCCAATCCTGCGACGCCATCTGCAAGCCATGGTGATCTCGCCGATCAGCCCGCACACGCTGACCTATCGTCCGCTGGTTGATTCGGCCGACACGGTCCTGGAATTGACCGTCACGGAACCGCAAGAGTCGACCAGCATTGTCGTCGACGGCCGAATCCTGGGCCGCCTTTTGCCTGGCGACCGGGTGCGTATCGAACGAGATGATCTGGTATTTCAAATGCTATCAGTCTTCGGTCAGGACGATTACCGAGCGCTGCGGGACAAGCTGGGTTGGGGTGGCTCCGTCGCGGTACAGCGTTCGTCTTTGTAGCGAAGAACGGTCACAGCGCAGCGTACGACGTCGCCGGTACAAAACTCTATTGCCCTGCGACGCCCGATCTGCAAACTTGGCCTCGTGAAACATACCGTTTGCCGTGTAGGGAGGCCGCGATCGTGTACCGTACTATCTTTGTGACCGCTGGGTTGTTCTTGTTGCTTTCATCGCCCCTTCGATCGGAAGAGCCCGATCCCAGCACTGGCGATAACGAGAAGTACCTATTGCGTTATTCACTGAACGAAGGCGAACAGATTCGCTATCAGGTGACCCACGTCGCCAAGACGAAAACCCGCATTCGCGGTGCCGAGGAGATCTCGCAAGTCCATACGGTCAGTCAGAGGCACTTGGACATTGTCGAATCGAAAGATTCGACGATGACCTTCAACCATATCGTTGATGCGGTCGAAATGACCCAACAACAGGGCGAAGCTAATGAGGTCCGCTGGGACAGTCGGGGCGAGGAGGCGCCACCGGCGATCTTCGAGAAAGTCGCCGAGCAGATTGGAAAGACAATCTCAACAGTCTCCGTCAATGCCCGCGGCCAGGAGATCCATCGAGCGGACAACGGCGGCACCAAAGCGTCGCTCGGCATGGGCTCGCTGACACTGACGTTGCCGGAAGAACCAATCGCGGTTGGGGCGTCATGGTCGGTGCCTCGCGAGGTAAGAACTCGCACCGAAGACAACGAGGTAAAGACCATCAAGATCCGTGAACTCTACACTTTGGAAAAAGTCAAAACCGGTGTCGCCACACTCTCCATCAAAAGTGAACCTCTGACGCCCATCAACGACGAATCGGTGCGTGCACAAGTCGTCCAACAATTGAGTAACGGTGCCATCCGATTCGACATCGATAACGGTCGGATGTTGAGCAAGCAGCTGGATTGGGACGAAACGGTCGTCGGATTCCAGGGTGCCAACAGCTTGATGGAGTACCGCGCCAGACTGACTGAATCTTTGGTTGACGATATCCAACGCACGGCCCGCCGTTAGACGGATTGGCTGCCCGGGTGTCCCGCTGTTTCGCGTCTCTTGCTGGCGACATTGACGATCGCTGCAATCGCAGTGATCTGGATCAGCGCGAACATCAGCGGCGGCACGCTGCGCAGCCGATCAAGTATGAATCGAACCCAGGCGGGCTCCTGATCCACTTGAGTCTCAATGATCTCGTCGAGCGGGCGTGGCATCGGTCGCCAGGTTGATACATGCTCCCAACCCTGTTCCGTCCGTCGCCAGCCTTGCGGAGCGACAGGATTGGGGCGTCGAGAGTCGAGCAGAATCAATTTCGTTTCCGGTGGCAGTGCGGTCCCCACCTCTGGCGAGAGATCCGCGGATTGCAAAGTCAGCGATTGATCCGCATGGACGTGGCTGATCGCTGCAAATGGCATAGGCGATTCGTTCCGAATTGCGACCAAAAAACAGAGGACTGGCAAAAGGCAAATGAGGTTATTGCGCATCCAGCGACATAGCCACAGTGAGTCATCGGGGTGCAACTTGAAGAGCTTCATGGAAGTCCTCTCAATGCACATGGCGGTCCGCGCGGCAGCCTCGGCCTCTCAGGTCCCCTTTAAGTCCTTTCGCCAGTGTGACTTAGCACTCAGTCGAGTCATTTCTGCGTCTCACTGCCGTGGTTTTATGCAAACATGCTGCGGGCATCGTGTTGAAGGAAATCAACATCGATCCCCTGCTGGTCCACGTCAGCAGGAGTAACGGCTGAACCGAATGGAAGTCAGCCAACGCGCAAGATCGGGCACAAAAATTCCGCAAAGTGCCTCTTTGAGAGGTAGGTTTCTAAACCGCCAACCTTCGCGAGGCCGCACAACTGGCGCGATTCGCATTTCCTTTGCATGAGACGAACAATAGCCATGACGACCATCACCAAATCGTTGGAAGATGTCTTTCACTCCGAAGTCTTGCCCGCGTTGCCTCACAGCGCGATCACACTGCTGCAGTTGTCACAGAGCTCGGATTCGGGTCCAGCCGACTTTACCAAGCCAATCGAAGCCGACCCCGGCCTGATGGGCCAGGTCCTGAAGTTCGTCAACTCGTCCTATTTCGGCTTCAGCCGCGAGATCATGAGCGTTCAGCAGGCTTTGACACTTGTGGGAACGCGCGCCATCACAAACTTCGCTTTATGGAACGCGGTCTTTAGCGTTATCCCGAATCCAAAATTCGGACCTTTTGACTTGAAGTCTCTGTGGCAGGATTCGCTCCGTCGAGCGCTGTTTGCCCGCATGTTGGGACGATCCCTGAATCTCAGCAATTTCGAGGACCTGTTCGCAGGCGCGTTGTTGCAAGACATGGCCATCCCGCTGTTGCTCAAAGAACTTCCCGCCGAGTACGAAGGCTTGGTCGAGCGTCGCGCCGAAGAAGGACGTCGACTGAGTGGTTTGGAAAAGGAAATGTTCGGCTGGGACCATGCCGACGCCGCTGCCATGTTGGCAAAGCAATGGAAACTGCCCGACGAGTTCGTCACGCTGATCGCACAGCACACTCAGGTATCCGAATTGCTCCCTATTGGAGAGTCACAACGTGGTCCGGCGTGCGTGGCCCTCGCGTCGCTGCTGCCATCGTGCTGCGACGAACGTTGGGGCGAGAAACATCAGCTTGTCGACGGCTACTGCCAACTGACTGGCCGAACCGAATCCGATCTGGAAAAGCTTTTTGCCGAGGTCGATGAAGCAACCTGTGAATTCGCGCCGGTCCTGAAACTGCCCGTCCCCAAGACAAGCTTGGTCGAGTATCTGAAACGCGATGACTCAAAGGTTTGAGCTCTCGTTTCCCAGCGCAAAACGAAACCCTGGGTGCAGACCCAGGGTTTCGCATAGATTGCTCAGGCAGTCAATCCGGAATCATTACCCCTTGTGCTTGCTATGGCATGCCTTGCAGTTAGACGCTTTCTTTAACTCGTCGCCAGCGTCTTCAGACCCGTCGACGGCTGCCTTGCCAGCTTTCGCCAGGGCGTCGGTCAGTTTCTTCCAGCTATCGGCTTCGCCTTTCGGTGGCGAATTCTTGCCCAGGGCGACCAGCATTTCATGAAGCTGCTTCTTCTCATCATCAGAGGCTTCGCCACCCGCGACTTTCTTCAACAATGGCCCCTTCATTGCTTTCTTCATCACATCTTTGATCGTGTACTTCGGCGCCTCCTCATCCTCCGCGACCACGGGGAGCGATACGAAACAAACCATCATCAGCGATCCAGTCACCAAGGCAATGAGCTTTTTTGACATCTGTTATTCTCTCGTCACGATCGTGGAAAAAACACCGATCCAGCCGACTGCGGTGGACCATGTGGGGACAAGATAGACGATCGCGGCGGCCGCTGCCACATTTGGCGCGCCCTCGGCCCCGATTTTGCCGTCCGACGAGCTAAAACCGAGCCTCAGCCGGGTCTGCGCCGCTCCTGTTTCCGGATCAAGCGAACTGGTTCAAGCCGCCAACGTCCCGCCGAAACTGCCTGGAATCAAGCGAGTCAGTCATGCGTAGGTAGTGATTGGAGTCAAATGTGGACAGATTCTCACGTTCCCCTTCGTCGAACACAGTTGGGCAGAACCAACATTTCTCGCAGTCACACACGAGAGTTTTTCGGCCAATGAGTAGGATCAAAATGTCGGCACGAATTTTCGGGGCGATGCTGTTGGCGGTGTCAAGTTCGATAGTCGCGGCAGCCCAGTCAGTGGATTCCGACCCCGGTATCGCAGACGCGAAAGTTTCCCCGTATCCGCCCAGCAAGGCTATTGCCGGTATCACCTGGGCGCCACGCGAGAGTATCGTGCGATTGGCCAAAGGCAGCGACAACTTTCCGCTCACCTGGGCCGATGATGACGACCTTTACACAACATGGGGCGACGGCAACGGCTTCTCGAAGGTGCCTCGGCGTAGCATGGGGTTTGCGCGAATCGAAGGTTCGCCACCGGCGCATCGCGGCGTCGACATTCGGTCCGCGCAAGAGACGCTGGGCAACGGACGAGCCGGGAAAAAAGGTTGGGGCCTGCTTTGCGTCGACGGTGTGCTCTATCTCTGGATGGGACACGCCGACCTGCGCGGCGGCCAAGCTCAGTTGGCATGGTCACACGATCACGCTCGCACCTGGGAACTTGCCGACTGGGCTTTCGCGGAATTTGGACTGATGGGCTTCGTTAACTTTGGCCGAGACTACGCCGGCGCAAAGATGACTTCGTCTACGCCTACTCTCATGATGGCTCGCAGGCTGACACGCCAGCTGACAGGTTCGTTTTGATGCGCGTGCCCAAGGACAAGATTTTGACTCGAGAATCCTACGAATTCTTCGCTGGATTCGACGCTGGGCACCAGCCTCGCTGGAGTCGCGACATCACGCAACGATGTGGCGTGTTTGAGCACGACGACGCGTGTCTGCGATCCGCGATGACTTGGAACGCCGGACTTGGTCGTTACCTATGGTGGCAGCAAATTCCGCAACGGCGCGGGCACAAGGATCGCGGCGATACGCGATTCGACGGCGGCTTCGCAATCTACGATGCTCCGCAACCATGGGGACCGTGGACGACAATCTTTTTCAAACAACAATGGGACGTCGGTCCAGGTGAGCACGGCGACTTCCCGGCGAAGTGGATCAGCGAAGATGGTCAGTCGGCTCAGCTGGTCTTTTCCGGAGACGACTGCTTCTCCGTCCGCGCGCGAAATTCGAGTTGCGACCGGCACGCTAGCCCCCTTTTTCAACAGGCTGCTAAATGTAGAACATCGTTGCGTCGCCGTGGCGACAGCGCTCGACAAGATCACTCAAACGGGCTCGGCTAAGCACGTTTCGCGAGGCTTCGGCGGCGTCGTCCCAAAGCACTTGAAGCATCTCGCCGGCCGGCGTTGCCGTAACCTCAGTATGACAACCCGCTTCTTGGCAGCCGACCGCCTCCGCGATGTCCAAGAGCGTGACCTTGGCGGGATCCACCGATAGCCGATAGCCGCCCTGGCTACCGCGGATGCTCTGCACCCAACCAGCCGTCCGCAGCGTCCGCAAGATTTGAACCAGAAACGGTCCCGGCACGCCATGACGGTCCGTGATTTCACGAATCGCAACCGGCGACGCATCGTCGCTGCGAATCGCCAACTCTAACATCGCCAGGCAGGCGTAATGAACGCGAGCTGAGATCATCATCGAATTCCTCTCAGCTGTTTACGAGGAGTGCAAACCGCATTCGGTCTTTTCAAAGCCGCTCCATCGACCCGACCGTTCATCCTCCCCCGCCAACACCGCGCGCGTGCAAGGATAACAGCCGACGCTCGGGTAACCTTGATCGTGCAGTGGGTTGTAGGGAATGTTCTCAGCCGTGATCAACGACCAAACATCTTTCTTGGTCCAGTTCGCCAGCGGGCTGACCTTGACCAGTTGGAATTTGCGATCCCAGCCAACGATCGGCGCTTTCGCCCGGTCAGGACTTTGGTCGCGCCGAATCGCGCTGGCCCAAGCATGCTGACCACGCGCCGCTTCGTGCAGAACGCGCAGCTTGCGATCGAAGCAACATTGATTCGGATTTGTCTTGTGCAGCGGACCGCCGTTAGCCGCCTCGTACTCTTCAACGGTCATCTCGGGATACTTGTACTCCACCTCGATCCCGTACTTCGCTTTGACCTGCTCGCGAAGCTCTAATGTCTCCTTGAATTGGTAACCCGTCTCGAGGTTAAAAACTGGGGTCTCGGGCGCAATGTCAGCCAGCATGTGAATGATCGTCATGCCCTCCGGTCCGAACGCCGTGGCCATCGTAAATTTGGGCGCAAAACGATCAACCGTCCACCGCAAAATCTCCTGGGGCGTTGCCGTCTCCAGGCTTTGGCTGTCGCGATCTAGTTCCTGAAGGAATTCGTCGGTCGGGTGCAGAGGTGGATCAGCCGCCAAAGCTCCACGTGGTTCATCCGATTCGATTGAAAAAACCTGTAACGGCGGGCCGATACCAGCCTTAGCGGCTTTCCCGACAGAATCGCCTGGGGATGAGTTTGTCATTGCAGGTTGGGGAGCAGACATCGCAGTTAGTGCCGGATACCGAGGATTTGGTGATATCTTACAAACATGATCATAATAGTCAACTATGGTTATCGTCCGCCGATCCTGCCAGGTTGAACGATTTTGAGGGCAAAGTCGGAGATTGGGGCAGGTGGCCGTGAGAGAGATGCCCAGCGGGGCCGGATTCAGGCTAAATTGAAGGGTAGAACTGATCCCCTCGTCCTCTCCACCCACTGGCATTCGCCATGTCTCGGTCTGTTCTCGCGGCATTCTTTGCCTTTCCATTGGTCCTGTTTCCACTGATCGAAGCTTCGGCCGATACGGTTGAGCTCAGAGGTGGTGGTCACCTCACGGGCCAGGTCGTGCGGAAACCGGATTGGGTCATCGTCAAGGTCGATGATGAGGTCCAAGTCGCGATTCAGCCTAGCCGGGTGATCCGCGTGGTCACATCGGACCAACTGCAGACATACCGCAACAAAGTGATCGAGGCTGGCAACGACGCCGAGCTCCACTACCAATTGGGGATCTGGTGCGTGACCGGCGACAATGTTCCTGGGGACTCTCAGCAATACCTGCGTTATCACATGCAGCGTGCGATCGAGCTCGATCCGGATCACGCTCAAGCGCGTGCCTCGCTTGGCTATAAGAAGGATGACGGCAAGTGGGTACGAACAGCCGACTTGATGCGTGATCGGGGCATGATTCGGCGTGGCGGGGATTGGGAATTGCCCGAGGCTGTCGCGATCGAGGATATCGAGGACGCAGCGAACGTTGAGTCCAAGAAGTGGATTCGTGAAGTTAGCCGCTTGACCAAGAACGTGCTCATTGGCTCGGCGAAGTCGCAAGAATCCATGGAGGCGTTGCAAGCGATCACAGATCCTCTTGCCGCGGAGGCGATCGCGCGGCAACTAAACGAGTCGCGTGGAAAACAGACGCAAAGCCGTGCCATGCGTTTGCTGTGGGTTAAGTTACTGGGGCGATTCAAAAACTCGATTTCGGTGCGAGCATTGGTCATCGCGGGAATCGATGAGCAAGATGAAACGGTTCGCGAGGCGGCTCTGGAGCAGTTGGTTGAATATGGATCCAGTACAGCGGTTGCGAATTACATATTGAGGTTGAAGTCAAACGACAACCAACTGGTCAACCGCGCCGCACGAGCCTTGACATGGTTTCCCGATCCCGAGTTGGCTTTGACTTATGTCGATGCGCTGGTCACCACGCACACCCAGCAGATCGCGGGGGGAGCGGGCATGCAAGCAGGATTTGACGATCAGGGTGGCGGCGGACTGGCAATGGGTGGCAAGCCCAAAGTGATCAAGACGCCGAGGACCAATCCGGCTGTCTATACATTGATCAAATTGATCGAGCCGAACGTCGACCATGGCTATGACGAAGAAGCGTGGCAGTTGCACTTTGCCAACCAGCGCAACGCCTATAGCGGTGACCTCCGCCGCGACCCGTAGCATGTCGGCTGCAGGCATTGACATCCTATTGTGGCTCGGTTGTCCCAACCGAGTGATCGAGACGAATCTCGTTTGGGACAAACGAGCAACATTTGTGATCGCACGGATCACCGGTTTGCTTCGATCGCTCTGCGGACCGCCGATTCCTCGATACCTCCCACTAGCTCGACCGCTCCAATTTCGGTCGGCAGTATGAAACGCAATTTTCCGTGTGCGACTTTTTTGTCCCGCATCATCACCGGCAACATCGCATCGGGATCGGCTTCCGCGAGAGTGGTTGGCAGTCGGCAGGCTTCGATCAATGCCGTTTGGCGATTCAAAACTGAGGCATCGATCATCCCCAGTTCGATCGCCAGACGAGCCGCCATCTGCATTCCAATCGCGACCGCTTCGCCATGCAACAGCGTCCCGTAACCAGCGGTCGCCTCGATCGCATGAGCAAAGGTGTGCCCGTAATTGAGAATCGCTCGACGGCCACTCGTTTCACGTTCGTCTTCACCAACGACACGAGCCTTGCACTCACAACTTTTCTGGATCGCGTGCCGGAGTGCGTTGCCGTCACGATCAACCAATTGCTGCGCGTTGGTCTCCAGCCAAGCGAAAAAGTCCGCGTCCTCGATCACGCCGTACTTCAGCACTTCGGCGAGACCACTGAGGTAACTACGATCGGGAAGCGTCGCCAGCACATCGGTGTCGATCAAGACCAGCGACGGCTGCCAAAAAGCACCAACCATGTTCTTGGCACCGGGAAGATTGATGCCTGTTTTTCCGCCGACGCTGCTGTCGACCATGGCCAACAGGGTTGTTGGAACCTGCACAAATCGCACGCCGCGAGTGAAGGAGGCGGCAACATAGCCAGCAAGGTCTCCGATCACGCCTCCGCCAACCGCGATGACCACACTGCGGCGATCACCGCCAGAGGCAAGAATCCACTCGAGCAGCTTTTCGAACTCGTCAAATGACTTGCTCGGCTCACCCGATGCAACTGTCTTTTTGCTGACCCGAATCGGGTCGTCACCGCCGATTGCTGCCAATGCTCGCGCTAGCGGCTCAGCCCACTTCGCATCGACCGCCTCGTCAGCGATCACGATCGCGTGGCTCAGATCGCCGATCGCCGTTGCGATCGATCGAGCAAAACCGTCGACCGCTCCCGAGCTGATCTCAATCTGGTAGCTGCGATCACCAAGAGGCACATCGACGGTCGTCATGCCGCCGGAACTGATGGATGGGGAACCGTCTGATTGTGACCCTTGCGGGGGCGATACCATGTTTGCGTACTCAGGCTACTTGTTCTTTGTGACGTCAATTCGGACAACTTACTACATGAGCGACGATTCAATCGATCCCCGCGACAACGATTCAACGGCAGCAGCCGCTGGGCCGAGCGATCCGCACGCTGACAAGTACAACGATCCACGCGCCAAAATCACGCGTCGCGGCATCCTGCTGGGGTTCACGGTATTTGTTTTGGGAGTTTTCGGAGCAGCCGCCAGCATTCATTCCCGCCGGACTCGACTTGGGGAAACAACGCGTTTTTGGGGCCAGGAGACGATTACAGCGTTGCAACTGGCCGAGCGGATGCAGCTTCTTCCTCGGGGCACAAGCGATTTCGAGCCCGTGGAATTGACCGCGACACCCGGCCTGGGACACCTGCGAAGAGCACTTCTGGATGAGCGAAACTTTGATTGGCAGACAGAGGAAGCCAGCAGTGTGGCCGAAAAGTGCTCATCCGAAGCATCCAAAGTTCCGCAATGCTTGCAACTTCGCTTGACCGATCCGACCGCCCACCGGGTCGGCACGATCGAAATCGACATCGATCTTGCCGGAGGGTGGGTGGGCCCCAGCGATGGATCTCGGCGTGTTCAAGCGACGACATGGGTCCAGCCCAAACTTCGCAACTATTTGGTCACGATTATGCATGTACAGCAAAAGCGATACGACTTGCGAGAGTAGCTCTGACGCTGCTAATCGCCGCTTCGCGTGCAAACGCAATTGAGTGGTGTTACACCTACCAGGGGGGCTTGTGGAGCTGAACGCGATATCGGCTCCAATCAAGGGGGCCGTTGTCCATCAATTTCGCTTATACTTGAAGACTCCTCCCTGATTCCCATTACATGGGGCGATCTCTTCTAAATTCCTTTCTCTGTCGCGAACATCGTTTCGCGTAGAGATCTATTCATGTCAACGACGACGAATCCGAAATTTGATCCGCAGCCCGCTCCTCTTCCTCTCCTCGCTGATCTGGTCGAGCAGGAAGTGGCGTACGAAGAGGATGCCGATCCGCAGCGAAGGTTCCTGCTGTTCTATGCCGCACCGGCCTGGCTGGTCAGCACACTCGTTCACGTCTTGATCATTCTGGTCCTGGGACTGGTCACGATTGCCGATCCTGTCCAGATCGTGAACGTCTTGACTGCCAATCACGTTGCTGAGGATGGCCCCGAGATCGAGGAGTTCGTGATCGAGCAAATCGATCCCGGTGACCTTTCCGAACTGGAAGAGATTTCTGATCCGGTCGTTGATGTGAGCCAAACGATGGAATTGGCCGAACTCGCACCAGTCCAACCCATGGATGTGGCGTCGGTCGCAGTCGATATGACTGATCTGGCCAGTGAAATGGCTCCGAAAATGCCCACGCTGCAGACGTTGGCTTCCATGGCGATTGAGCCGCTGAGCAGTCGTTCCGCGGACATGAAGAAGAAGCTGTTGCGGGACTACGGCGGCACCGCAAGTAGCGAAGCGGCAGTGACCGAAGCGCTCAAATGGTTCTCGCGACATCAAATGCCCAACGGTGCCTGGACCTTCCAGCATGATTTGGTTTGCAACGGCGCGTGTGGCAATGCATGCGAAGCCAAATTTTCCAGGTCGTTCAACGGGGCCACATCGATGGCACTGCTGCCGTTTCTCGGTGCGGGACAAACTCACTTGCAGGGTGAATTCAAGGAGGTTGTCCAACGCGGATTGCTATTCTTGATTCGCAATGGCACGCCCGGCAGAAGTGCTGGCTTACCGGTCTTGGACCTTCGTGATGGTGTCGGCAACATGTACTCGCACGGACTAGCAGCGATCACGCTGTGCGAGGCTTACGCGATGACCGAAGATCCGGCTTTGGCTGGCCACGCCCAAGCCGCATTGAACTTTATCATTACGGCCCAGTGCCGGGATGGCGGATGGCGTTACTTCCCCAGACAGCCCTCCGGAGGCGACACATCGGTGGTTGGTTGGCAATTGATGGCGCTCAAGAGCGGATTCATGGGGCACCTACAGGTCCCGCCACAAGTCATCCAGGGTTCGATGCTGTTCCTCGACAAAGTGCAATCCAACAACGGCGCGATCTACGGCTATACAGGGCCCGTCGTCGAGTTCCGGCCTACCACGACCGCCGTCGGACTGCTGTGCCGAATGTACACCGGCTGGGACAAGACACATCCCGGTATCGTTGCTGGCGTGAAGGGCTTGAGCGAACACGGCGTCAGCGAAACCGACTTGTATTACAACTACTATGCGGCTCAAGTACTGCGGCAGTATGGCGGCGAAGAGTGGAACAAATTCAACATCGAACTGCGCGACTTATTGGTTGCCAAGCAGGACCAAAGACCTGGATATAAAGGGAGTTGGTTCTTAGGGCACGGTCCTGACCGCGACGATCACACGGTGGCCGCGGGCCGACTATGCAGCACTTCTTTCGCCACGATGATCTTGGAAGTTTATTACCGGCACATGCCTCTGTACGCCGACGCGGCCGCCGAAGAAGACTTCCCGCTGTAGGCAGGCCTCTGAGCTTCATCCGTTGGGCAACCACAGTGATTGACCCGACACCTGACCTGGCGTCTGATTGCCTCTTCGCCTGGCTTTGATTCGCACATAGGGTGCGATGTAGCTGGCGCGATCAGCGAACGAGCCTGGCGAAGCATCTTTGCGGGCGTGCAAGGGCTCGCTCAAATCCTCAATCACGAATCCGGCGCGGCACATGCCGCCAATCAACTGCTCCCAACGGTGCAGAAACTCGACGGCACCCGCTTCGCGAAGCCGACGCCCGACATTGCTGCCGGCGTCACTCGGCGGGATTGGCGACTCGCGATAGTAACGATGCTGTAACGCATAACCGCTGTGCAAACCACCGCCAACCGAGACTGGTTCGACGGACGCCTGCAGGCTGACCGGTTGCTTGTGCTGGCTGACGTAAATGCCACCCGCTCGTGTCACGCGAGCAACCTCGGCAAAGACATCTTGAACTCGAGGGACGTAACAGGTGCTAACCGGATGAATCACGATGTCGAATTCGCCGTCACGCAGCATCGACAAATCATCCATCGAGGTCTCGAACAGGCGGATTGAGGCGTCTCGTTCCAACGCGACCTGGCGATCAAGTTCCAGCATGGCTCCGCTCAGATCGACCACCGTGACGATCGCCCCAGCCGCAGCGTAAAGCGAGCTCTGCCGGCCTCCGCCGGCGGCCAGGCACAGCACATGACGTCCCGCGATCGAGTCTCCCAGCCAGCCCGCCGCATCGACGGTGGCCAGCGGGTTGGCAAGCTCCTCGTCTTTGGCTGGGCGACACAAAGGGTCATCCGCAGCCGCCATCGCGTCATAAACTTTGCGGTTTGTACGGATAATTTGGTCGTGATCCATCGCGCGTGCCGGCCTCAAATCCCAAGAATATCGTGTCATTTTGAGCATCAAAGTACTCACAAATGACGAAAAAAATGGCTGAAATCGCGGTTCTGGGGCATTTCTAAACAACGCCTGGGAACTTTGCACCCCTCCACGGCATCGGAACCGTATCGGCAACACCGGATGCAGCCGAATACAGTTATCATGCCCCCTGCTTGAGCTGTTCGATCAAATGATCGACATGGATCGCGCTGGAGGCGGAATTATGAAACGTCAGCATTATGCGACGAAACGGTTTTCACATTATGCCACTACCCAGAGAACTTCGTGATCAGTTGCTGAGTGGGTATTTGGATGATGCCCTCAGCCCTGACGAACGCGCCCGTGTCGATCAGCTCCTGCAGTCCGACGTCGAGAGCGTCAAAGAGCTGGAGCAGCTTCGCGAGCTTCAACTTGCGTTGCGGGCCGTTGCTGCGGCCGATTCCGCTATCAAGCTCGATCAGGGATTCTCCGACCGAGTCCTCGGTGCGGCTGTGGCCCGCGCTCATGCCGAGGGGCTTGGCGATGATCATCCGCTGATTCGCTTGGCAGAACAGCCCAGCACAAGTAAGAACCGGTCCGGTCCATCCCGATCCAACACTGGTCACGACCGAAAACGCGCCTCGTCGTTGCGAATTGCCGGCGTGCTGGTCGGACTCGCCGCCTCGATCGTGGTCGCCGTGATTGCCTTGCGCCCCGAGCCGAATCAATTTGCGCAAACACAGCTTGACCCTCTGAGTATCGCTGGGCTTGATAACGCGACTGCCCCCGATCCAGATCCAATCGTCAATCCTGTTGAGAATCCGATCGCCGTTCCCGCCGCGGACCTGATCGCGTCAGGCCCGCCTGCGATTCCCAATTTAACGAATCCTGACTTCGAAAATCCTGGCTCGACAGATCCCGGAACGCCCGATCCAGTCATCCAGCCGGCCTCGACCGGCTCGCAGATGAAGCAGCTGGAACAACCACCGGCTCCCGCTGAAGCGATCGCCAAATCCCGAAATTCAGTCGGACCACCTGCGGTCGACGAGATCAAGATCCCCGAAATGAACGTCGGACCGATTGTGATTCTGAATGTCCGTCGAACCAAAGCAGGCCGAAACGCGGACCCCATTGGAGATGCGTTGCGTTACGCGAAGATCGAGCCAGCCAGCGAAAAGAAGATCACGAAAGAGATTGTTGGGTTCGTCAAATCGACCTCGGGCGATGCTGCCGAAGAGGCGTCGATTCTGTACTTACAGGTGCCCGCAAAGAAGTTCGACGAGTTCTATCTTCGGCTTGTGGGCGACGAAGTTGGAATCGAATCGATTGGCTTGAAACTCGCGTTGGACGCACCAATCACGAAAATGGTTGATGCAATTCGACCCGACCCAACGACCGTTCGCCACGACGAGGAAGTATTGCAACTCTTCAGCGATGGCGGAGTCGTCGACGAATTCAGCAGCCAGCTGGGCGAGCTTGACTTTCTACCCGTCGATCGGATGAAGAAGAAAGAGGGTGCCATTCCTGCCAGCAATGGCCCAGACATCACAGCACAGATTCTGGTACTGGTGAAATAAACAATCGTGCGGGGTTTATCGTGCGGGTTTATCGTGCGGGTTTATCGTGCGGGGTTGACTGTTACTTTTTTGTCGGCGTGCTCTCCGAGCTCGCTCCGTTCCCGGCTCACCGATTCGAGCTCGGAGAGCACGCGGACACTTCAATTCCCCATGATGTGAACCAACCTGATGCCCCGAGAGGGAGTGACAGGAAGCACGGTACGCAGCCGTTAAACGCGATCCTCACCCACCTGTGCACCCCGTCCCGAGACATCAGGTGCGGTGCTGCACAATTTAGTTAAGATTCCACTTCACGCGACCCGTGCCAGAACAATCTCGAGAGTTTTTCTAAGTGCTGCGCCACTTGACCGCATGCCCTGCATTTCCTTCGGCCAAAGATCGATTTCCATGCGATCCAGCACTCCCGCTCGTCCCACGACCGTTGGCACCGAGAGAGCAACGTCGCGGATGCCATAGCAACCCGACTGAACGCTACTAACAGGTAAAACCAATCTTCGATCGAGTGCTATCGATTCGATGACATCCCGAATCGCAATACCGACTGCGAAGCCCGCTCCGCCCTTTCTTTTGATCACTTCGGCACCACTGCCGCGAGTTCTTGTGAACAGCTGATTCGCCAGGCTGGCATTCCAACCTGGGTATTTGTCCAGCGACAAACCGGCGACAGTCGCGCTGCTCCAGATCGGAACCATCGAATCCCCATGCTCGCCCAGAATGACTGCCTTGGTTTGAGTGGGAGGGGCTCCCAATTGCTCGGAGATCAATGCACAGAATCGGATCGTGTCGAGCTGAGTGCCCAAGCCGATGACTTGGTCGACCGGCAGACCCAGTTGATGAGCCGCCAAATAGGTCAAGATGTCCACGGGGTTGCTGACCACGACCACGATCGCGCACTTTTGGGGGCCCGCTGCCTTGACGTCGCGGAGGATCTGCAGAAACAGGTCCGTGTTTCGGTTGATCAAGTCCAGCCGCGATTCATCCGGCTTGCGACGAAGGCCAGCCGTGATGCAGATCACATCGCTGTCGGGAATATGCTCGTAGCCGCCACCGCGAATGACTTGATCGGCAACGCTCGGACCACCGTGTTGGAGGTCCAAGGCTTGCCCGACCGCCAATTCTTGGTTCACGTCCAGCAGGGCGATCTCGCGCGCGATTCCGCCGCACTGCAGTGCAAACGCAGCACACGAGCCGACTAACCCGCCACCGCCGATGATAGATACTTTCATGAATCCAGATACCAGTTGTCAGTTTTCAGTAACCACGTGAGATCACGGCAGACGCCTCGATCGGAATCAGACCTGTTGCAATTGCCGAACGACTTCATCGGTGATCAGCTTCACAAGGGCCTCCTCGTTCACGCCGCTACCCGAGGCGACATCCGCATCGCCTTTGAGAGGCGGCGGCGCGGGGAACGCGCGACGCTCGACGCCCGATTCCGCCCACGAATCGCGAAAGATGTCGTTGGCACAAATGTCGCAATCTTCGTACTCGGGCGTGTTCCGCGGGTCCTTGTAGCCCCATTGGTCTTTCAGCTCCAACAACTCTTGGGACTTCTGACCGCTGAGGTAGGCAACGTTGCCCAGCTGTTTTGCCAGCAGCAACATGCGGCAATAGGAATCAAGGATCTCGGTCCACCAGTACGCCTGCTCGACCGTTTCGCCGTAGCTGACCGTACCATGGTTGGCCAGGATCAGGATGTTGGTTCGTTTCACGAACGGAATGATCGTGTCGGCAAAGTCTTGCCCGCCAGGTGTTTCGTACTTGGTGATCGGCACATCCCCAAGAAACACTTCGACCTCAGGAAGCACGCACTGCGGAATCGGCTCGTGAGCAATCGCGAATGCGGTCGCATGCGGTGGGTGACAGTGCACGACGCTCTTGACGTCTTCGCGTTGGCGATAGATTTCCAGGTGCAACAGGGCTTCGCTGGACCGCTTCTTGCGACCGGCCAACTGCTTGCCGTTCATGTCGATCAACGCGATGTCGTCTGGTTTTAGAAAGCCCTTGCATTGCAGCGTGGGCGTGCACAGCACTTCATTCTCGCTGACCCGCACGGTGATATTGCCATCGTTTGCCGCCGCGAATTGTCGGGCGTAGATGCGACGTCCAATCTCGCACATGTCTTGCTTGATCTTATGCAGGTTTTGCATTTCATTTCCTCGTTACAGTAAACCAAGCCGGTCGCTTGGGGTGAGTGATTTTGTCTGTGAATGCTTCGGTGTGTCCTCTTCGCCAAGCCCCGCGGCCTGGCTCTACCTTATTCGCTCTATTCCAAATCAACCTCGTCCAACAGCGCCACGATCGACGCGTCGAGGGGTTTTATCTCCGGTCGAAAGGGCTGAGCCGATTCGGGGCCTTCGGCTAGCGCCACCAGGTCGCCAATGCCGGTTCCGCATAAGTCCCAGGCGACGACCGTTTCTCCGCCCAGGGGCTGCACATCGATCCGGTCGATCGAATCAACCACCTCCACACATCGCAGATTCGCCGCCGCCATCGCTGGGTGAAAGCGAGACAACGTCACGGTGCCAATGGTGCGAGCAATTTTCATCGTGTCGATTTTCCAAGCTGAGTGATTTGCGCGACCGCGTTGGTGGCGGCCGAAATGTTCAATCGTTTCATGTCCAACACCCAGATCGTCGGCGCCAACTCATCAGCAAACCGCTGGATGTCAGTTGCCGTGGCGATCATCACAGCCCGCTCGTCATGAGTCGTGCATTGTTGATGCACGTCTCGCCCGGGTGTGTCACTTAGCAAGACCCTCGCAGCACCATTCTTGATGCCGCGTCTGGCAAGCTGCGTGCGTACCATTTCGGCTCGCTCGGGTTGTGCCGCATCGGTGATTTCGAGTTGTCCATGGTTAGGTTGTTGATCGGCCGGCAAGTTCACCGTGTGGTGGATGGCGATGCCACGCCGGCGAGCTTCGTCGCGTGCGGCCGGTGTCACGATCGCGCCGGGTGCTATGAATATTTGTGTTGGTGTGCCGCTCAGTCTTTCGATGGTGCCCGCGGTAATCACCCGATCGTCGATCGAGGCCGCTGTCTGGTTTGTCTTGCTGGTCGATTTGAGCCGTGCGATCACTTCACGAGCAATCTCGGCGATGAGCGCCGCGTCGATCTGCTTACCGTTCTCTCGTGTATCACTTGGCATCTCGTTCAATCCAGGATCCCCGCCACGCTCCAGCGGGCCGGTGTGCTCGGGTTTTTCGTCACTTCCCGAGCGTAGGTTCCATCGCTGGTCACCATCACCCGGTCACCACACCTGCATCCCAACGCGTCGATCGCAAGCAACGGCGGTCCGTCGGGCGACTCGTCCAACAACAATGGTTGAAGCACGACCAAACGCTGGCCTTCAAGGCTCTTGTGCTTGATAGTTGCGTGGGTCGATCCGAGTACAAGTGCGGTTTGCATTGTTGCGTTTGCGGTTAAACGATTCGCAATTCATCGATCATGCTGCATCGACGTTCGCGAGTGAATGTGAGCGGTGTGGTAACGCCTTCGCCAGTCGGTCCGGCAATGGAAAACGACAAGTAGCCTTCGCCTCCCAGTCCGAGCGAGGCCATGCATGGCCCATTTTTGACGTACAACGTCGTGTCGAGTTCGCGGCCCATCTTGGTCATGTTGCGAACGTTGCGAGAGTGAATCATCGCCGTGTGCCCAAATCCGTGTTCGTACTCCTTGGCCATCGCAATCGCGTGGTCGACATCGCGAGCGCGGACGAAGGGCATGAACGGCATCATTTGTTCGACGCTGACAAAGGGGTGATATTCGTCGGTCTCGCCAAACACGAGTTCGGTGCCCGGTGGGACGCTCACGCCAGCCGCTTGAGCCAGGAAACTCGCATCTTTGCCGATGAAGTCCTTGTCAGCCGCGTCGTGCTGATCATCACCGACTTTGACAATCGCCTGGCTGGTCAGCTTCGCGATCTGGGCAGCATTGAGTTCAACTGCTCCGGCGTGTCGCATCGCTGCCATCATGGCGTCGAAAACGCTGTCGACGACGAAGACTTCTTTTTCGGCGATGCACAGCAAGTTATTGTCGTAGGCCCCACCTTGGATGATGCAGCGGGCGGCATTGTCCAGGTCGGCCGTCTCGTCGACGACCACCGGCGGGATTGCCCGGACCGGCAACGATCGCACGTTTACCGCTATTCAGGGCCGCTCGTCCGACCGCGGGTCCGCCCGTGACACAGATCAACGCAACATGACGATGCTTGAACAAAGTTTCAGCCGATTCAAGCGTCGGCTCGGCAATCACGCAAATCAAGTTGTCAATGCCAATCTCACGTGAGATCGCTTCGTTGAATCGGCGAACACCTTCGGTCGCGACTTTTCTGCCTGACGGATGTGGATTGACGACAACGGTATTCCCGCCCGCCAACATGCTGACCGCGTTGCCCGTGATCGTCGGCAAGCTGTGAGTGACCGGCGTGATCGCGCCGATCACTCCAAACGGGGCTCGCTCAATCACAGTCAGACCATGATCACCGCTAAAACACTTGGTTTCCAAAAACTCGACGCCCGGTGAGAGTTTCCCCAACGTGTGCAGTTTTTCGATCTTGTGCTCAAGCCGGCCGATCTTCGTCTCGTTCATCTCCATCAAACCGAGTTCTTCGCACTGATCGATCGATATCCGGCGAATGATCTCGATCACGCGGCCGCGATCTTCCAGCGTGAAACCGCGGAATCGCTCGAAAGCGGCACGAGCCGCCGTGACAGCGGAATCGGCGTCGTAAAAGACACCATGGCGTCCAGCCGCGGAAGACCTTGCGGTTGCCGAGGATGCGTAAGGTGCTGCCGGCATCGGCCCCACTTCGGCCAACACTTGGGCAACGACATTGCGAATCGTGTTTTCGTCAAATTGCATGATTCAGTTCTCGCTTTCGCGGTCAATCGAACCGCGGCGTTTGCTTGCTAGGATTTGTTTCGTGAGTAAACGTTGGTTTTCTCGATGTGAACGGTGTCGACAATGCCGATGACCACAGCATCGACCGGCAGCTCTTTGGTTTCAGGCGTCAGCCGCGCGCTACTTCCTTGTGTGACCAACACGTAGTCGTCTTCTCCGGCACCAAGCGTGTCGCAAGCGATGAACGTCCGTCCGGTCGTGACCAGTGTGTGACGCTTTTCGCCCTCAAGCCGGTACGGTTCAACGACCAGCAACTTATGGCCGGTCATCGTCGCAACCTTCTGCGTGCTGACGACCGATCCGATGACACGGGCTATGAACATGGGTGTGACCGCCTTTGGTTTCTCAAGATTGGTTGAAGAGCTCGACACACTGACGTGCGACGATCACTTCTTCGTTGGTTGGAATCACCCACAACTGTGTCTGGCTGCTCGCTGCGTGGAAAGTCGCTTCGCCACTTACCGTATCATTCGCAACTGGATCGATCACAATGCCAAGCTGCTGGAGATCAGCACAAACCGCGGCGCGAATGCTCGCTCCCTTTTCACCGATGCCACCGGTGAATACGATCGCATCGGCGCCACCAAGGGCGACGATCATTCCGCCCAAATGCCGCCGGATTTCTTGCACGAACACATCGAGAGCAAGCTGCGAATTCTCGTCGCCGCCGGACGCTGCTGCCTCCAGATCGCGAATGTCGCCGCTCTTACCGCTCAGGCCCAGCAGCCCACCGTGACTGGCCAGATGCGACAGCACTTGATCCAACGACATCCCGGTTCGCTCGATGATCAGCGGCAAGGCAAACGGATCGAAATCGCCGACGCGGTTGTTCTGAGGCAATCCGGTTTGCGGCGTCATGCCCATCGTCGTCATCACGCTCGTGCGATCCTTGATCGCCGTCAGACTGCTGCTGCCACCGAGGTGACATGAGATAACGCGAGCGTCATCACGACCGAGCAACTCTGCACTGCGAGTGGCGATGTATCGGTGACTGGCACCATGGAATCCATATTTGCGAATATGAAAACCGTCGGCCCACTCTCTCGGGATCGCGTACTCTCGACGGGCCGCCGGGATCGTTCGGTGAAAATCGGTCTCGAAGGCTGCCACCAGCGGCAGTTCGGCAAACCGATCTCGCAACAACCTCATCGCGGCAATGTAAGGAGGATTGTGGGCCGGTGCGGCGGCATTCATCTCCGTCATCGCAGCGAGCACATCGTCATCGACTTGGAACACACCCGAGAGGCGTCCGCCATGAACCGCCTTGAACCCAATCGCGGCAACCTCCGAGGCATCCTGCAAAACACCGTGTTGCGGGTCAGTCAACTGCTCCAAGCATGCTGAAACAGCGACGCCATGATCGGGCACCGCCATCGTCCGCTCGTCAGTCCAATCGCCGATTTCAACGCTGCAGTTGCTTTCGCTCTCACCGATTCGTTCGACCGCACCGCGCCAGGCAACGCTCGTCGGTCATATCGAATAACCGATACTTGAAGCTGGTCGAGCCAAGGTTTGCAACAAGGACAAGCACGGGCGTGGTGTGTTGGAAGGTCGAGTGATCGAGGCCATTGGGCAACGCATCGGGTTCTTCTGCCAGGGTGCAGGCTGCTTCCTGAGCAGGGCCGCAACCTGAAACCTCAGAAGCCGTGCTCAGGCCAAAAAAACTTTGGTCAATCCTTCGGCGGGCCGCGGGATGATGTGGCTGCTGAGCAATTCGCCGACTTGGGCGGCTGCTGCGGCACCCGCTTCAACCGCAGCGCGAACGCTGCCAACGTCGCCGCTGACGACGGTGGTGACCAGACCGCCACCGATGTCAACGCGTTTGACGATCTCGACGTTGGCTGCTTTTGCCATCGCGTCGGTCGCCTCGATCAGGGCCAGCAAACCTTTGGTTTCAATCAAACCGATTGCATCATTCATGGGTTGTCTCTATTGGTTAGTCTGTTTCGTTGTGGAATCAATTGGCGTTGGATGGACGCCTCGGCAGAACAAGTTGACAGTTACCAGTTCACGGTTGCCAGTCAGCGATTTTTGTTTTCACTGCCGACTGTTAACTGTTAACTGCCGACTGCTTTACTTCTTCGCGGCGGCGACCGCAGGAAGTTTCAGGACTTTGTTCAGGTCCTCGTGCGGACGCGGAATGACCTGCACGCTAACGACTTCGCCGACGCGGCCGGCGGCTGCGGCACCGGCGTCGGTAGCTGCCTTGACCGCCGCGACGTCGCCGGTGACGAACGCGCTGACCAGGCCGGCACCGACCTTGTCCCAGCCAAGGAACTCAACATTCGCCGCTTTCATCATTGCGTCGGACGCTTCGACCAAGGCAACAAAGCCTTTGGTCTCAATCATCCCGAGCGCTTCACTAATCTTTGCCATTTCAAGAATTGCCTTCGGTAAAAGGAGGAATGGTTAGTTGCCAGTTCACATTCGACTGCTGACTGTCAACTGTTGTCTGTCAACTGCTAACTGTTATCTGATTTGCAGGCGCAGCCATCTTTTCTCAGGATGACTTCGGTCGCAGCGTCCAAGTTGCAAGCGTTGCCCTCATCAGTATCGATGTGAACTTCCAGCTTCGCCGCTTTGTCGGCTCGCACCAACACATCGTCAAAGATCATGCTGCAATCGGGACTGATGACCTTCAGCTGCATCATGTCGCCGTTCGACACACCGTAGTATTCGGCGTCAGCGAAGTTCATGTGGACGTGTCGCGCAGCGCGGATCACGCCGCGGGAAAGTTGTACGGTTCCGGCAGGCCCCACCAGCACGCAACCGGGCGTCCCATCGATATTGCCGCTGTGACGAATGGGTGCATCGATGCCCAGTGAAATCGAATCGGTCAGTGCCAGTTCAACTTGGCTCTCCGCTCGCGTCGGACCGAGCACTCGCAAGTTGGGCAGCATGCGGCGACGAGGTCCAACCACCATCACCGTCTGTTTTGCCGCGTAAAATCCGTCTTGGTAAAGATCCTTGTCCGGCTCCAACACGCTGCCGCGGCCAAACAAAGTCTCGACATGTTCGTCGGTCAAGTGGCAGTGCCGAGCGGAAATGCTGACTCTTAGATTCGGCCTGCCATTGACCCAACCGGGTGGCTCAGCGATCAAACCTGTGGCGACAAGTCCGCCGGTGGCGCGGCCATTGACCGAAGCCTGGATCGCTGTGCGGACCAATTGTTCGATGTGATTTCGATCGATCGTCGCTTGAGTCATCTTATGAACTTGCTAAGTGGATTTGATCGTTGCTGGACCGATGGCGGGCGCCGCAGGACGGGACGCTGAAGCCAACACTAATTCGACGCCGGCCAATTCCAAATGCTCTTTCCACTTGGAATCAACACCGGTGTCGGTGACCACGGCGTTTACTTCGTGCAACCCGCATAACCGGCTCAGGCTGACTCTTCCAAACTTGCTGCTGTCGGCTACCACGATCGCCTGATCGGCCGCAGCCAACATCGCTTTCTCGCTCTCGACCAACATCATGTTGCTGTTGAAGTAGCCGCGGTCGGTAATCCCCGCGACCGACAAAAATGCTTTGCCAACGTTGATGCTGTGCAGCATCGAATCGGCCATCGGCCCAATGGCGACCGCCGTGCGTCCACGAACACAACCACCGATCATCACCAAGTCGATCGACTCGCTGCTCGACAGGAGGTGCGCCACCGGCAGGCTATTGGTCACCACCTGCAATGGCCGACCGACCAAGTGCCGAGCGAGTTCGTAGGTCGTGCTGCCACCATCCAGCAGAATCGTGTCGTGGTCCTCGACCAATGCTGCGGAAGCTTCGCCAATCCCTGCCTTGGCCTGCCAAGAATCGTCACGACGCGTGCGAAAGATCTGTATGGTCTCGGTGTCGCCGGTCCAAAACGCTCCGCCGTGAGTCCGCCGAACCAGACCCTCCTTTTCAAGTTGCTCCAGGTCGCGGCGAACCGTCGACTCGCTCACCTCTAGCGAGCCAGCCAACTCGCCAAGCGATGCAAAACCGTTGGTTTGCACCAAGTCACGAAGTCGATTTCGCCGAAGTTCGCTCATCGCCCGCCTATCCAACTCAGGTTGCCTGGGATCAATAAATTAACAGATTGGTAGTTTTCTATCATTTCTGGAAGAAATCAATCACCCATGTGGCTTGGTGGAAGAAAATTTCCAGAAAAAGGAGATGGACGAGCGAATTCAGGCGAATCGACCCCAAGGCAATCTCGCGGTAGGCTGTTCGCCACGATCGACGATTGTTGCTCGTTTGTCCCCAACGAGATTCTGCCCATCGCTCGGTTGAGACAACCGAGCAAGAATCAATTCACAGCCTTCCGTCGAGCGAGAGTAATGACTGATTTGACGGGAAAACGAGCGATTGTGTCGGGTTCGTCCATGGGCATCGGGCGGGCAATTGCAATCGAATTGGCCGGGGCGGGTGCCGAAGTCGTGGTCAACTATCGCAGCCATGGCGACGCAGCTGACGAAGTGGTGGCCCAGTGCGTTTCGGCTGGCGGCAAAGCGCACAAGATACAGGCCGATTTCGCTGTCCAGTCCGAGGTGGAGCGGTTGGTCGACGAGTCGGCTTCGCTGATGGGCGGGATCGACATCGTGGTCAGCAACGCGGTCTACAGCGATCGACACCGATTCATCGAATCGGACCTCGACGAGTTCCGCAAGACGATCGACGTCAGCATGTGGGGTGCGTTCTATTTCCTTCGCTCCGCCGCTCAAAAGATGGTCAAAGCGGGTGGCGGCGGCAATGCGGTAGTGATCAGCAGCCCGCACGCGCATCTGGCGATTCCCGGTTCGATGGCATACAACATGGCCAAAGCGGCTAACGACCAAATGGCGCGAACGGCCGCCTGCGAGTTGGCTCCCCATCGCATCCGGGTGAACATCATTCATCCTGGTTGGACCGACACGCCGGGCGAACGCAAATTCTTTTCCGAAGAGACGTTGGCAGACCGAGCAGCCCAGTTGCCGTGGGGCCGGCTTGGCAAGCCGGAGGAGATTGCCCGCGGTGTCGTCTTCCTTTGCGATCCGGCCAGCGACTACATCACCGGCAGCACGCTAACGATCGACGGCGGAATCCAACTGCCATGGCGAGAAATGTATCGCACGGACGAAAACGTGTAGGCGAGAGAAAAAGGGTTAGGAGACATCCGTAGGCCAGGACTTGTCCTGGTACCCTGCCGAATTCGGTTTGTCGCCAGGACAAGTCCTGGCTTGCGCCGATCGCATTCGTAATTCATGTCATGATGGTCGAGGTACTAGACCAACCCGGTGAGCGGTCCATCGGCGGAGTAGTCGGGGTTGCCGAATGTCTTTTCGGGATATCCCATCGCCTCCGTGATGCTCAACAACAATCGGTTGTGCGGCTGGTCATTGAACCGCATGGCCCGACCCATTTTGAAGCCCAGGCCTCCGCCCACCATCACGAACGGAATGTCGTTGCGGGTGTGCGAGTTTCCTTTGCCGAGTTCGTTGGTCCAGATCACCGTGGTATTGTCCAACAGCGATCCATCGCCACCCGGTTCCGGCGTCTCGGCCAATCGTTTCGCCAGGTAGGCGATCTGCTCGCAATACCAGGTGTTGATTTTGATCAGCTGTTCATAGGCCTTTTCGTTGCTATCGGGCTCGTGCGATATCGAATGGTGGCCTTCGTCGATGTCTAGCCAACGCATCCGCGGGTTCCCAACGCTATTGGTGATCTGCACCGTTGCGACGCGGGTAAAGTCTGCCGCCAGACTGTTGACCAGCAGGTCGGTTTGCATGCGGCTGATCTGCGGCATGTTGTCGTTTTCCTCTTCGACATTGGGCGGCAGCTTGGGTACGGCGTGCCCAACTTGTTGTTCGTTTTCGCTGTGAGCAAGCTCTGCCTTTAACTCCAGTTCGACCGACCGCACCATCTCCACATGTTGCTGCAGCATCAGTCGATCTTCAGCACTCACCAGCTTCTCGATGCGTTTGAAGTCTTCGCTCAGATCATCCAAGACGCTAGCCAGCATGGCCCGGTTGTGAGTCTGCCCATACAGCTTGTCGAACATTTGGTAGGGATCGCTGATGGGGGCAAGCGGTTGATTCGGCCCCGCGTACGACCACCTTGTCCACGTATCGGCACGATCAGGAACCATCACACCAAACTCAAGTGAACCAAATCGCGTCTGCGTCTCGACATTGGCTTGAAGCTTGTTCTTGAGATGCTGGTCGATCGAGATCCCCATGGACCACCCGGCGGGCGTGTCGGATCCACCTTGCACGTCGCCGGGAAAGAGTTCAACACCGGTCAACAGGCAACCGATACCCCGCATGTGGCCGTCACCATCACCTTTGATCTTGTTGTCGATTCCGTGCAGTGTCAGCAGTTGCTGTTTGAACGGCTCGAGCGGTTGAAGGATTCGCTTCAGCTGCGTGTGTTCCCCTTCCGCGTCAGGCCAGAAGTGTTTCGGGATCACACCATTGGGGCTGAAAACAAAGACAACGCGTTGTTTCCGAGATGCGGAGGCGGCCCAACCGAGACTGGGCAGCGCGAACAGAAAATTCGCTGCGGCCGCACTCACACCCAACTGTTTTACGAACTCACGTCGCGAAGCGACCTTTGACATCTGCATTCTCACATTAAGTTTTTGAACTGGAGGCTGGCTCTTGCTCGGCGGCGATCACTGCAATCGACACAATCAAGTTCCGTATGCTAAAGCCACTCTCTTGGAATGACTTGATCAATTCTTCGGAAGTATCCGGACCAAAGGCGGCAATCGGCTGTTTGACGAAATGCTCAAACGCAGCTTCGATGAATGAACGCTGACAATCCATGCTGCCGGCCAGGAAATCACCCAACTCGCGTGCCCCGTTGAATTCCACGTTTTCACCTTCGCGAGTGATGTAGCCGCCCGCGGCGTTAATCGGCTTTTCGTGTTCAGTCGTTCGGAACCGCCCCGCTGCATCAAAATTCTCCAAGGCAAATCCTAGCGAGTTGATCTTCGAGTGACAAACCTGGCAATTGACTTCACCGGTCTGCAACTGCACGCGTTCTCGAGTCGTCAATCCGGGATGCAGATCCGGATTCAATGGCGAGAATGCCCCGCTGGGTGGGCGCTGCACGCGGCCGAGCACGTGACGAGTGAGGAACACACCTCGATGAATCGGCGATGATGTTTTGTGATATGCGAATTCGCTCATCAACAGCGGATGCGTTAACGCGCCGACGTGTACGGTGGAATCACTAACGCTCCTGGCCAAACCTACTTCCCCGTCTTCTGCCGGCTTCCAGGCGTCGCCGTAGAACTTTGCCATGCGGTCGGTCGTGAACATCCAATCGGCTTGCAGCAGTTGGCGAAAGTCACTCGCTTCGCTCCAGACAACTGCGTCCAAGAACGCATCAAACGATCGCTTCAGATCGGTGACCAGCAGCGGGTCAAAACCAGGGTACTGATCGCGGTCCTTGGTCAGTTCTTCCATTTGAGAAATATCAAACCACTGATGAAGAAAGGCTCGCGTTTTGGCTTGGGCTCGATAGTCATTGAGCATGCTGCGAGCCGCCTCGCGGATTTGCGGTCTCTCTGACAATTGGTTTTCGCCGACCGCTTTGATCAGCCAGTCGTCCGACGGAATCGAGTCGAACAGGGTCAGTGTCAGTCGATTCGCCACTCGCTGACTTTTGGAGCGATCCCCGTCCAGCATTGGATACAAGAAGCGGGGTGATTTGAGCGTTGCCAAAAGGACGCGTTTGATCGCCTCGGCGTCGTCTTCAGAGTTGTCAATCTGGGTGTCGACGTAGAGCGTTTTTGTTGCTTCATCCAATGGACCACGAAAGGCAGTCCGCACGACTTCACATGAGGAAGCTCCTCAGCTTGCCGCGATTTTCATCGGAGTCTCCTCGGTGCCGCCGGCGATACTGCGGATACAGTTCGTCAATCGCAATGCGGGAAAACTCAAGTGCGGCCTGAGTCGTCGAATCGTCCCATTGGCGGCTAATGGAAGTGCCGCGTTCGTACCCGTAACTGCGGTCATCCGGAGGAAGTTTCGTTTGCAGCGGAAACGACGGGGGAAGCCAATCCGGAATCAGATTTGCTTGAGGAATGATCTCTTCGGTTCCGCCGGGAAGCACCCACGAGAGTGAAATCTTCGCGGGCGGTTGCTTGGTCTTTCGTTTCCGTTGGATGAAATCGATCTTGATCGGGTAAGCATGACCAGCAGTCAGGTGAATCGTCCGCCGAAACTCCTCCTTGCCTTCGGACTGAACATGATTGTTAATCAGCGTGCGGTCGCCGTCTCCGAAGTACATCACACACGAACATGTGCTTCGCAGGATGATCTCGTAGCGTCCGGTCTGATCGACCTTCAGCGCACCGGACCATTGGATGAGAAGTCCTCCGGTTCGATTCCGCTGCCGGGTCCCTCGTCGCCGAAATCAAAATCGATGACAGGATCGACCCGATCGATCTTCTTGTTGCTGTCTTTCCGCTGCGTGCCTTTGTAGTACGTCCCCTGAATGCCGCGTTTATCCACGGTTCGCGGAGAGTCGTCAAAGTGCCCAAACAGATCAGCCAAGCTTTGACGCAACTGCTCACCGGTCAATCGAGCCAAGACGATTCTCGGTGGACGGTTTCGCACCTGCGCCGCCTCGCCATAGAAAGCCTCATGCAGGTAGGTCGCGACGGCGGTTGCCTCTTCGGCCACGCACGAATCGGGATCCTCTTCAGGCATGGTTTCAGTGATCAACTCGGCCAACTCGCCAACCGACATGTCTCCTGAAAGGGGTTCCGCGTACGCTTCCTCGACACCCTGGCCATCTGCACCATGACACTCCTGGCACGACGTTCGGTAGATCGCCGCACCCTGTTCCACAACCGCATCCTGTTCCACAACCGCATCATCGGCAATCACCGCAGACATCGTCAGACCCTGCGTCGAAGTCAGGATGCCGAGGATCAGATAGAATCAGGAGCGAATGGAGTCGCTGCATTGGAAAATTCATCCCTTCGACGCCACAACCTGGGTATCCAGGCGTCATGTTGTTGGCAGGCGAAAATCGGGCGGGCCAAGATCGCCTGAGCGAGCAGGCGAATTCGGTGTACGGAGAGCAACTCATTATACCCGAAAGTCAACGCTTGGATAATGTGCTCCGTCCCTGGACATCTTGTCGCGGCGGCGCAGGATGCGGATCTTTGGTGACGATTGGTGGCCGATCCGCAAAGCGGCTGGATGGTGGTTGAGCGTCAGCGAGCCCCGGCGGCGACGCAAAGGAATTCCCGGGGGGGCGCGTTGACGCTCGACCGCGGGCCATCCCATGTATGCACCTCTGATCGGCAGCGGCGGATTCGCCGTACTGCGTCGGACTCGGCTTGCTTGAGCGATAATGCTCGAAACAAAATCTGTCAGTCGCTTTTCACGGTGCGAAAGGTGACTTTCTTTTTGCGAACGAGTCCTCAATCTCCGTTTTTTGGAACGCTGGCATGAATTGTAAAATCTGCGTTGGTGGAGGATGATTGCGGTCCACTGCATGGTAGTCATCACGTCGCGTCTCTGGGAGGAATCAATGAACACAGTATCCGCAGCCTCAGTTCGCGCGATAGCCGCGTTCCTCCTCTGTGTGCCGGTTTCATCGGCTGTGGCTGCAGACGAGGTCCTATTCGACTTTGACCAGGACTTCGACGTGACGACCGTGACTTTGCAAGATGCGACGATAGCGATCTCGGAGCGAAACGGCGGCACCGTTCTTCGCCTCTCGATGGGCCATCATCAGGAGTGGCCAGGAATCACGTTGAGGGCTCCCGGCGGACATTGGGATCTCTCCCGTTTCGCGCACGTCGCTGTCGATGTGGCCAACGTGGGGACGAATCTCTGCGACGTTCACTGTCGGATCGACTCGCCGACAGACAAGGGCGAACGGGCCTCGGTAACAGGAAACGTATCGCTTTCACCTGGAGAAACCAAGACGCTCGTCATCCCGCTCAAACGACAGTTGCCACAACAATTGGCTCCAAAGTTGTTTGGCATGCGAGGTTATCCAGGTGGCTTTGTCAAGGAAAACGGCATCGATCCAGCCAACATCGATCAGCTGTTAATTTTCGCGTCTCATCCTTCAGAAGATCACGCTTTGGAGATCGACAGCATCCGCGCCGCCGACTCGCATCACACGCCGTCGTGGATAACGATGAGCGAAGATGAGTTCTTCCCGATGATCGATCGGTTCGGTCAGTTTGTTCACAAGAACTGGCCAGGCAAGGTCGAATCGATCGACGACTTTCCGCGTCTGGTCAAGGAACAGGCAATTGATCTGGAGCATCATCCGGGCCCCGATTCTTGGGACCAGTACGGCGGATGGACGACCGGACCACAATTGGAGGCCAGCGGTCGTTTTCGAGTTGAAAAGTATCTCGGGAATTGGTGGTTGGTCGATCCCGACGGGCGGCTCTTTTGGTCGCACGGAATCGACTGCGTCCGATCGACCACCGGCCACACACCGATTACCGATCGCGAGTTTCTGTTTGCTGATCTGCCTGGCCGGCAATCACTCTTCGGCCAGTTCTATGGCCGATCTGATTGGGCACCGCATGGGTACTACCAGGGCAAGAGCTACCAAACCTACAACTTCACTGGTGCCAACCTGCTGATCAAATACGGTCCCAACTGGAAGGAACAATTCGACGAACTCTGTCACCGGCGGCTGCGAAGCTGGGGGATGAACACGATTGGCAATTGGTCCGATTCGAGTATCTATCTGATGCGGAAGACGCCTTACGTGGCTACACTCGGCGCGGGCAACAAGCCGATTGAAGGAAGCTCGGGCTATTGGGGAAAGTTCCCTGACGTCTTTGATCGCGACTTTCGGGAAACACTCGTTAAACGTTTGGCCGGTGAGCAAGAAAAGACCGCGGACGATCCTTGGTGCATTGGTTACTTTGTCGACAATGAATTGGCTTGGGGCGATGAGATCTCCTTGGCCGTCGCCACGCTGGCCTCACCGCCCGGTCAGGTAGCGAAGCAGGTGTTCCTGGATGATCTGCAGGCAAAGTACGAGACCATCGAGAAGCTCAATGGGTCATGGGGCACTGAGCACGCCTCGTGGGACGGCCTCATGAATACCACGACGCCGCCCGATCCGCTCAAGGCCCGCGACGACCTGCTGGCCTTCTACACGAAAACAGCCGAGCAATATTTTCGCACTTGCGCGGAAGCCATCCAGGAGATTGCCCCACACACGTTGTACCTCGGTTGCCGCTTTGCCTGGGTCAACGATCGCGCGGTTCGCGCCGCGGCCAAGTACTGCGACGTGTTGAGTTTCAACCGGTATGAGTCCAGCGTGGCCGACTTTCGTTTGCCCGATGGCGTGGACAAACCAGCCATCATTGGCGAGTTTCACTTCGGCGCGTTAGACCGCGGAATGTTCCACACGGGGCTGCGTTCCACGCCTGACCAGGCGGCGCGGGCCGATGCATACTCGAGTTACGTCCAAGGGGCACTGGAGAACCCGTGGCTTGTTGGTACGCACTGGTTCCAATATGGCGATCAAGCTACTACCGGCAGAGGTGACGGCGAAAACTATCAGATTGGTTTCCTCGATATCTGTGACACGCCGTATCCGGAGATTACCGAGGCCAGCCGCAATGTGGGAGCCAAGATGTATCAGTTGCGACTCGACGCACGCCGGTCAGGTGACGCCACAAAGATAGAGCAGAATCGCCCCCACTAGGCCACCCAAACTCATGCAGACCGATTGCACTGAGTAAGTCCGGTAGAGCACGTCAGGCGGCACCTCGTGCAACCGGCTGAGCAACCAGAAAAAGCTGGAGTTGGCGTGAATGATACAGAGGCTGCCCGTCCCGATCAGCGCCACGGCGAACTCTGCCGAAAGTCCCAACGAAGGAAGCATCGAAGCAACGACCGACGCGCTGGTCACCATCGACACCGTCAATGATCCAGTCGCCGTCGTTAACGTAGCAGCCAACAGAAAGGGAAACAAAACCGGTGGTAAGTGCGCATCGGTGAACACCGCGGCAATGTCATCTCCGACGCCGGTGGCTTTGATCACTGCGCCAAAACCTCCTCCGGCCCCGGTGATCATCAACACCACGGCTGATTTTTCGATCGCCTGCTCCACAAGACTGCTGAGCGCGGCAAGCCGCGTGCCGCGCCTCAACAACGACGCTCCGACCACCACTCCGCATAACAGTGCCACGACCGGTGTGCTCAAAAACTTGATCAGCGTTGCGAACCCGCCTTCTTGACCTTGGCTAAGAAATGCTCCCACAGCAATGAAGATGAGCGGCAGCAAAATCGGGGTGACGGCCAGCAGGAACGAAACGTTGCCGTCCTTTTCGCTTTGATCATGCGTCTCCGTCTGTTCCAACCTCTGGCGAAGCACACTGTCGTATGGCAACTCGACTCGCCGACAATAAAGTGTTGCCCACAGAAGTCCTCCTGTGACAGCAAATGCTGCGACCACGACATTGATCATGATCACGCGGCCAAGATCGGCATCCAAGATCGCTGCGGTTGCCAGCGGTCCAGGTGTCGGCGGCAACAGCGCATGGCTTGCGGTCAGACCAGCCGTCAGCGAAAGCCCGACCACCAGAATGTTGCGGCGAGCTTTCACGGCAAGAACTTCCACGATCGGCTTCAGCATGATGTAGGCGATGTCGACGAAAGCCGGAATGGAAACCACGTATCCCGTGATGCCCATGGCCAGAGGCAATCGTTTTGCACCCACCGCGGCCAGAATGGAGTGGGCGATCTTCAGAGTGCCGCCCGAATGATTCAGCAATTCTCCGATCAACGCGCCCAGCACGATGACGACGCCAATCCACTTCATCGTGTTGGCAAACCCGCTCAAGAACGCTTCCACCGTTTCGACTGGGGATGGCAGGGTTACCAGTCCCAGCAACAAGCTGCAGACGAGCAGCGCAAGGAAGGGATGGACCTTGAACCGCGTGATTGCCAGCAATAGCACCGCCAACACGACAGCGAGGGCGATGAGTGTCGTCACCTGATTTCCGTTGCTTGAATTTCAAACGATTTCGTGTGGTCTCCAGGCAGAAGATAACTGCGTAGCAGTGGCAGCATATAGCCTGGGGTCAGAATAGCGAGCTTCGAGCGAGGTATTCGCAGCCCCAGGTTGGTGGCCGAAAAACACCTGTCCGCTCCGCCTCGTTTTGGCGGCTTCGCCGCCAAAACGAGGCGGGGCAATTGTCTATGTTGGTCCCGAGACCTGGGGTTACACGAATGCTCGCTGTCGCTCGATTCGTTCACCCCAGGCTATATGCTATCGCTGCTCCGCAGCTAAGAGTTGCAGGCAACGAAACGACTTTGCGTCGAATGGTTGTGGGATCAAGAGCTTACAGTTCGACCCACTTGCCCCCTTCGGGTGCCGGGAAGAAGCCGTTTTCGTCTGCTTTCACCGGCGGCTCGCTGTCTTCGGTAAGATCCTCCAGATAGTCGCAGAATTGGAAGTTTGACTCCATCACTTCGTCCCAGGTCACGTTTCGATTCAGGTGCGCTGCTGCTCGTCCCATCAGTGATGCAACGTCGGCATACACCGCTCGCTTCGCTTCGTTGTGAGGCTTGTCGTTACGGATGCTGTCGACGAAGTCGATCCACTCGTAATCCCATGGAGGCTTGAGCATCTGCGGTGGGCGTCCACTCGATGTTGTCTTCGGCGATCCGATGATCCTTGAACATATGGACGGTCGCCTTGTGCACTTTGCCGGAGAACTGTCCCGCTTTCTTGCCGCAATGCACGTAGGTGGCAAAATCGTTGTACCCCCTTGAGCCCGACGAAAACCGCAGAAAGCTTTCTTGCCATTGGGGAACGTGTATTCCATGGAATAGATGTCCATGTTCTGACCGCGGTCTTCGCTGTTCACTTCACGTCCACCCATGCCGTGACAGCTGACGGGCCAGTCGTCCATCAGCCAACAGCATTCGTCGATCTGGTGAATCAGGTTGTCGACCATGTGCCCCGACCCCACCCACAACAGTTGCGCCTTGCCGAACTGCAGTTGCTCGAGTAAAGACGTTGGACCTCTCGCGCTGGTCGCCCAGCCAGCGCCGGCCAGTGAGTCGGTTGGCGCGGATGTAGGACAGTTCGCCCATGACGCCACTTTTGATCTTGTCGATCAAGGCAGCCCGCGCGGGTGAGTGCCGACATTGCAGACCGGCCGCAATCTTGACACCGTTTCTTGTCTGCCAGTTCGCCCGCCCTGAGCATGCGGCGCAAGCCGACCGGATCGGGCGAGAACGGCTTTTCCATGAACACATGGATCCCCTGCTTGACCGCATATTCAACGTGCACCGGTCGGATGTATGCCCGCGTCGTGCAGAGGGCGATGTCGCCCGGTCGAAGTGCGTCAATCGCCGATTTGTACGCTTCGAAGCCCAAGAAGATTCGGTCCTTCGCTACGTTGACCCCGTGCGGGTACTTATTCGAGAGTGATTTCAGTCTTGCTTCGACATTGTGTTCGTCTAGATCCGCGACGCAATAGAGTTCGATCGGACCTTGATTGCTGGTATTCAGCGCGTTGGCAACCGCCCCAGTTCCCCGACCGCCACATCCGATCAACGACAGGCGAATCGTGTTGGATTCCGCAGCATGGACGGCGGGAATACCTTGGCTCAACACGGCCGCACCCACAGCAACGGCACCTGATTGCCGCAGAAATTGACGACGGGAAGTGTCTGGTGAGTTCTTGGATTGGGCCATTGCAAACTCCTAAATGGGTGTGCGGACGGGGCGGGGGGCAGCAGAGGTGGGGCGACCAGCCAGCGGCGCGAAGCAAGGGTGACGCGCCGCGCGCTGAACCACAGATTTACGGTGATCGACGTTGCAAGTCGCGTTCCAGCGATGCCGCCGGTCGCAGGCTATTCCCGCCAAACAAACAATTTGCGGGAGATTGCGAGTCGAATCTGCGACAATTTCGCACACGAGTCCTCCGTGAACTGGGTGATAACCGCGCGATTACGCACACCCGGGACTAAGTGTGCGTCGTGACGTCTGCAAACTCGCGGGTTGCTGGCGGCGCCTCTAGCGGCTCGGTTACACTTTGGGCCATAGACGATTTCTTTGGTATCGCCGTTGCGGCGGTGAGTTGCTCTTGAGGGGGATCCGATGCGTTCGCTCGTAAAAACCATGTTTGCCTTGCTGCTGTTCGTGTGTGCGTGTGCCTTCGCCGGTGATGTTCGTGCAGCGGACACGAAGATCAAGGCGCTGATCGTGACAGGATTCGACGTGAAATCGCACAAATGGGAAGAATCGAGCAGGACGGTTCACGCCATCCTGGAAGAATCCGGCCGGTTCGATGTGACCGTTAGCGCAGACAAAGAAGTTTTTGCGTCTCTTGACGTGAAGGACTACCAGGTCGTTGTGCTGAGCTACGGGTTTTGGGACGAAGCGGAACCGAGCGAGCAGGCGAAGTCCGGCTTGTTGAACTACGTGAAAAACGGCGGGGGCATCGTCGCACTGCACTTTGCCTGCAGTGCGTTTCAAGATTGGGAGGAATACGGCGTCCTCCTGGGCCGAGTTTGGAAGAAGGGAGTTGGCGGCCACGGTCCGTACGGTGAATTCGGGGTGACCGTCAAAGATCCCAGTCACCCGATTACAAAAGAACTCGATGACTTCAAAACAGAGGATGAGCTGTATGCCAAGCTGACTGGCGATCAAGAGATCGAAGTACTGGCGTCAGCCTATTCCGATTGGAGCAAGCAGGTTGAGCCGATTGTCTTCGTCAAGCAATACGGCAAAGGGCGGGTCGTGCAAAATGTACTCGGGCATGACATGGACTCGAAGCGGAACGAATCCTACCAGCGGCTCCTGATCAATGGAGTGGAGTGGGCAGCGACTGGTAAAGTCACGACTCAGTAGCGGTGCTGACGTGCAGCGATACAGTCCTGCGTCTGCCTGGCGATCTCCAACTCTTCGTCGGTGGGAACCACAAGGATGCTCACGTCGCTGCCGGCTGCATGGATTTCAAAGATGCCTTGTTGGGTTGTAGAATTCTTGACGGAATCGATCACGACCCCAAGGCTGCTGAGACCGGCGCAAACCGTTTCACGAACGCTCGCTACGTTTTCGCCAATCCCGGCCGTAAACACGATCGCGTCCGCACCACCAAGCACGGCTAGATAAGCTCCCACGTATTTTTTGATTCGATAGCCGTACATCTCCAAGGCAAGCTTGGCACGAGCATCTCCTTGCTCGGCACGCCGCAGAACCTCACGCATATCATTGTCACCGCAGATCCCTTTCAGACCACTCTGTTTGTTGAGCAACTCATCGAGCTGAGCGACGGACAGGCCCTCGTTGTCGGCGAGAAACGGTAGGATCGCGGGGTCAACGTCGCCACTCCGCGTGCCCATGATCAAACCTTCCAGCGGTGTCAGTCCCATCGAAGTATCGACACTCTTGCCGCGGTCGATGGCGGCGGCACTGGCGCCGTTGCCCAAATGAATCGTAATGAGCCGCAGCGAATCCAACGGGCGTTCCAGGTATTCCGCTGCCGCATGCGCCACAAAACGGTGAGAGGTGCCATGGAATCCATAACGGCGAATTCCAAGACTTTCGTAGTACTTGTAGGGAATTGCATAGAGGTACGCGTGCGGCGGAATCGTCTGATGGAACGCCGTATCGAAGACCGCGACCTGCGGCACATCCGGGAACGCTTTCAAGGTCTGCTGAATGCCCTGCAGGTTCGCGGGATTGTGCAAGGGCGCCAAAGCCGACTGTTGTCGGATCACGGTCACGACATCGTCGTCCAGCAGTGTCGATCCGCGAAACTTCTCACCGCCGTGGACCACTCGGTGGCCGATGCCATCGAGTTCTCCAGGGTCATTGATCAATCCTGAGTTTTTCAGTGACGCGGCGATGTGACGAAGTCCTTCGCCATGATCGGCGACATGCTGGCGGATTTCTTCACGACGGTCGCCTTCTTCGGAGCGGACGATATGTTGCACACTACCCATCGATTCGCCGATCCGTTCGACCAGACCGGTGGCAATCGACCTGGGGCCTGTCATGTCAAACAGTTCGTACTTGATCGACGAACTTCCGGAGTTGATGACCAGAATCTTCACGTCGTTGACCGCCGCTCTTTGGCTTGAATCGCAGTGATCGCGACGGTGTTGACGATGTCGGTAACGGTGCATCCCCGGCTCAGGTCATTCACCGGCTTGTTCAATCCCTGCAGCACGGGGCCAACCGCCACCGCTCCGGATGAACGCTGGACCGCCTTGTACGTGTTATTGCCGGTGTTCAAATCAGGGAAAATGAAAATGGTCGCTCGACCGGCGACGTCGCTGGTCGGCAGTTTTCGTTTTCCAACATCCGGATCGACTGCGGCGTCGTATTGCAGTGGTCCGTCGATCATCAAGTCAGGTCGCAGTTTCTTTGCGATCTCGGTCGCTTCGCGAACACGATCCACATCATCGCCGCTACCCGATTGTCCGGTGGAGTAAGACAGCATCGCCACACGTGGTTCGATCCCCATCATCATTGCCGTCTCGGCCGAGCTGATGGCAATGTCGGCCAACTGAGGCGGTGTCGGATTCGGAACGATCGCACAGTCGCCATACACCAGGACGCGGAAAGGCAAGCACATGAAAAAGACGCTGGAGACAATCGAGCAACCCGGGCGAGTGCGAATGAATTCCAGGGCGGGCCGGATCGTGTGGCCCGTGGTGTGTGCCGCACCGGAGACCATCGCGTCGGCGAGACCCTGATAGACCATCATGGTGCCGAAGTAACTGACGTCGAGCATCGTTTCGCGAGCCTTTTCTTCTGTCGCCCCTTTGTGCCGGCGAAGTTCAAAGTACTTGTTGCCGAAGTCCTCTCGCCACTCGGACTGGCGTGGATCGATAATCCTGCGCCGAAGTCAGGTTCAGCCCCATCGCAGACGCCAATTGCTCGATCACGGCCGGGTCGCCCAGCAACGTGATCTCCGCCACTTGGCGTCGCAACAGAATTTCCGTGGCACGCAAGATTCGCTCATCTGTCCCTTCCGGCAGCACGACGTGCTGTAGCTCGAGTTTTGCACGCTCAATCAATTGATGCTCGAACATCAATGGCGTGACGACGTGCGGTCGAGCGAGTTCGATTCGTTGCTCCAACTGGTCCGTATCGACACCTGCCTCGAAGACGCCCAGGGCGGCGGCTATCTTTCGATCGTTGCTGGGTGAAATCGCAGCGCGAATGCTGGTGACCTTCGCTGCCGCCGTGAGTGTGTCATCATCCACCGTCAGTATGGGTACATCCACGTTCTTCAATCCGTCAATCAGACGGACAATGGAATCGGCAAGCTTGATCCCACCGGTCAGCAGCACGCCTGCAATGGGGGCATAGTTTTCCGAATGCACGGTGGCCAGGCTGGCCAGCAGCACATCGCCACGGTCGCCCGGCGTGATGATCAAACTCCCTTCGCTGATATGTTCCAGAAAATTCGGCAGGTGCATCGCCGCGATTTTGAAGTTCAGAGCTTCTCGATTGAGACTGACCTCGCTTCCCAGCAGCATCTTGGCACCAAGTGCATCGCGGACCTCGCCGATGGTGGGGCAACCCAGCAACGCATTTTCCGAAAGGACATAGACGGGCTCGGGAAGATTCCACTCTGTTGGAATCTTCGCCAGCAGGTACTCTTTTAGATCGGGCGAGACCCGATTGGCGATGACCGCGGCGATCGTGCATCCTTCGTTTTCAAAACCCTCGCGAGCCGCTCGCAGCGCGTCCATGATGTTGGATCGAGACCTCTTCAAGCCCGAAACCATGACCAGCACCGGACAGCCAAGATGGTTGGCCAAACGTGCATTGAAATCCAGCTCGAATGCAGAGGACAGGCCGGTGAAGTCAGTGCCCTCGCAGAGTACGAAATCGCACTCCTTTTCCAAGGCTTTGTAGCTGTCGAGGATTCTCTTCAACAGCTCTTGGTAGCGGTCGGCGAGGTACAGTTCACTCGCTTCATCGTGTGTGACGGCATACATCGACCGATAGTTCAAATGCGAACAGTAACGCCCGCGGATGAGTTCTGTATCGTTGTCCGGGTGATCGGTGCTTCGAATCACCGGACGAAAGAAACCCGGCCGTTCGACCCGCCGCGAGAGAAGTTCAGCCAGACCAAGCGAAACCAGCGATTTGCCGCTGCCCGCCTCAATCGCGGAAATGTAAAGACTTCGGGACATAGGTGCGCGGTCCCCTAGTTGAGGGACGGATGGGCTATCAACGGGCCGGTGGACTCCAAGCCACCTTTTCTAACAGAATGGGAACCGTTCGCCATGGGTGAGCAAGTATGCAGTTCCGGATGACTTGAAATGATCGCTGGCGTTCCTCATCTGGTCCAAACTGACAGGTGAGACAACTTTCTTGATTCGATTTGCCGGCAGCCCGTATAATCTTGCTCTCAGCTTTGTGTGTCATGACAGTTGCTCTTTACCAGTCGCCTGCGACGCGGGAATCACGGATGCCTCGGGAACTTCACTTGACCGTCAACGGTCAGCAGCGGACGACCAACTCGGACGAAGAACGACCTTTGCTGGAGGTGCTCCGCGAAGATTTTGGGCTGACGGGGACGAAGTACGGGTGTGGCGAAGGCGAATGCGGCGCCTGCACTGTGTTGGTTGATGGCATTCCCACGCGGTCATGCATTACATCGATCGGCCAATGCGCCGGCGAATCGGTGCAAACGATTGAAGGCATTGCACGCGATGGGAAGTTGCACAACGTCCAACAAGCGTTCTTAGATCATCAGGCGATGCAGTGTGGATACTGCGTGCCAGGGCATATCATGACGGCGGTGGCTTTCGCGGAAGAGCATCCAAACGCGTCGCGCGAGGAGATCGTGGCGGCGATGAGTGAACACATTTGCCGATGCTGCAACTATGAAAACATTCTGGCCGCCGTAGAGCAGGCGGTTCGTCAAAGCTAACCGCCTATGGAAGAAGGAGTCTAATTCCTGACCCCTTTTTCAACACGCTGGCGGCCATTGGTTCCGAAGTCCTTTTTCAGCCGGCGGACGGGTATCCTCGCCATGATCAGAGAGACAAGTGCTATGAGTGATTCCTTCGACAGTCAGAACGCGGAAGTCGAACGTTACGAACTTCGTGAACCGCAACGTTATCACTTTGCCGCCAATCGACGCGAGTTCACGCAGACCTTGGGGACAGGGTTGTTGGTCGTGGTCTCGGGGCATGAGGCGAGCGCTCAGCGTCGCGGCAGAAGTCCTCGCCGTGAAGAGTTGCTGTCCGAGCGATTCCATTTGGGCGTGGATGGGATGATCACGGTCTTGACCAGTAAGGTTGAAGTTGGACAGGGATCGCGGACTCAGATCACTCAGGCAGCAGCCGAGGAACTACGGCTGCCAGTGGATCGGATTCGCCTGATCATGGCGGATTCAGCGCAGTGTCCAGATGATGGAGGGACTGCGGGGAGTCGCACGACTCCTTCGACGGTGCCCAGGGTCCGAGCGGCTGCCGCGGCGCTGCGCGAATTGCTGGCCGAGCATGCTGCCGAGCGACTGGGTGTGGCGGTCGAGCAGGTAACCTTGGTCGGCGGCGCGTTCGAGTCGGGCGACCAACGTCGGTTGACAATTGCCGAGTTGGCAAGCGACAAGCAACTACAGCAACGACTTGATGCTGCGGCACCAGGCGACGGCGTTGCGACGGTGCCGGTGGACCAGTGGAAGGTTCTGGGGACTTCGGTTGCCAAGCTCGGTGGCCGCGAAGTCGTCACGGGAGCGGCAGTGTATCCATCCGACGTTCGGCGTCCGGGGATGCTTTATGGGAAGGTGCTGCGCGCGGTTGCTTACGGCGCTCAACTCAAATCAGTCGATCTGACGGTTGCGGAATCGATCGACGGTGTGATCGTCGTTCGCGACGGCGACTTTATCGGTTGTGCGGCACCGACCAGTTGGCAGGCGGGCAAGGCGCTCTGCGCCATCGCTCGCACGTGCCAGTGGGATCGATCGCCACATCCGCCGAGCGAGCAATTGTTCGAGCACTTAAAGCGAACAGCCAATCGGGAGAATGGTCAACGCGACCAGCGCGGAGCGGCAGATGTTGCGGACGGGCCTGCCAATGGGACGCATAAGCTCCAGAGCCGCTACACCGTTGCCTATGTTCAACACGCACCGATGGAACCTCGGTCGGCGGTCGCCGAGTGGGACAACGGACAGCTGACTGTCTGGACAGGAACTCAGCAGCCGGATCGTGTGCATCGCGATCTCTGCGAGGTGTTTCGCCTGCCTGCCGAATCTGTTCGCTTGCTGGTGCCCGACAGCGGCGGCGGATTCGGCGGCAAGCATACCGGGGAGGCTGCTGTCGAGGCCGCGAGGTTGGCCAAGGCCGCTCATCGCCCCGTTTCGATACAGTGGACGCGTGAGGAGGAATTCACCTGGGCCTACTTTCGTCCGGCGGGGCTGATCGAAGTCACCGCCGGCGTTGACGATTCAGGAAACCTTATTGCTTGGGACTTCACCAACTACAACTCCGGCGGTTCGGCCATCGAAACGCCCTACCGAGTACCGCGTGCCCAAACACGATTCGTCGGCTGCGAAGCGCCATTGCGTCAGGGCTCCTATCGCGCACTGGCGTCGACCGCAAATACGTTTGCCAGGGAGTCTGCCATGGACGAGTTGGCTTTGTTGGCGAAGATCGATCCGCTCGAATTTCGATTGAGACATCTGGATGGCGGACGACTCAAGGATGTTCTGATTGCCGTCGCCGAGAAGTTCCGCTGGCCCCAGCGACGGGGTCAGCAGGTCAAGAACCGTGGCATCGGGTTAGCGTGCGGGACCGAGAAGGGATCGTTTGTCGCCGCCTGTGTGGAAGTCGAGGTTGTCGATGGCCACACGCGGGTTGTGGAGATTTGCCAGGGTTTCGAGTGCGGTGCGGTGCAGAACCCCGTCAATCTGCGATCTCAACACGCTGGATGCGTGATCATGGGGCTTGGCGGAGCGGCGTACGAAGCCATCGAGTTTGCCGACGGACGAGTGACCAACGCAGGTTTCTCCCAATATCGCGTACCGCGGATGCGCGATGTTCCCAAGCTTGATCTGTTCGAACTCGACCGTCGCGATTTACCGTCCGTCGGGGCCGGCGAGACGCCAATCATTGCCGTCGCTCCCGCCATTGCCAATGCAATGTTTCAGGCCACGGGATTGCGTGTGCGATCGATGCCGCTTGAGCTTGCTTGAGCATTGGCGACACGCACACGATCAAGGGTCCGACGCTTTGTCTGATGATCGCAGCGGCAGTTAGCTTACGCGTCGTCCTTCTTCTTTTTGTCTTTCTTCTGCTTCGCGCCTTCCTTGCGGACATGGAAGCCGATGTCGTTAAGAGCTTTGACGACAGCGGCTCCGTCGAAGTTGCCTTCGACAACGAACGTCTGCTTTTTCGGCTCCAACGTATCCGCTTCCACGCCTTCCACTTTGGCAATCGCATCCTTGGCAGCCTGACAGCATCCGGCACAGCAGTTGTGTATGCCGACAAGACTTAGCCGCGAAACCTTCCCCTTCTCGACGCCGCTGTTGTCACGAAACACGAGTTTCTCTTTGTCGGTCTTGCCGTGAAAACCTGCCTTGGCCAGAGCGGCGATCCCCTGGCGAGCGGCCTTGGCGTTGGCAGCGTCAAACGTAAAGTCGCTTTCCTTCGGCTTGGCCGAGACTTCGGTGACGCCCTCCACTTTGCCCAGCACTTCATGGATCAGCTTGCAGCAGGCGCCGCAGCAGTTATGCACACCTGATACCTTCACCTCATCGGCCGGAGCGGTCGGCGACACGTAGGTCAGTGCAAACAAAGCAGCGGCGGCGGTTACCAAGGACTTCATAGCAACTCTCCGGTTGGAGTGAACTGCGACGCTTGTTCAACGGCGAGACGTCTCATCGGAGATTGCGGCGCTGGGTGTACGGGGGCAGGAACGCATGTGGTGAGCACATCGAAGAAGCCGTTCCACGGTAAAAACGCGTAAAACCTTCCGCACTCGGGGGTGTAATAACAGCCCTCGCGATTGTCACCAGAAATGAAATCTATCATCCAGCTGCCCCGTTATCAACGAATTTCGACGAATCGTTCAACGCGCCGTGAATGGAACAACCAGAGCAGGGCTTGCGAGGCATTTTCGCCGAATTTTTGCCAACGGCGTTGCGGATACTGGCGGCCTGCCATCGACCAGGCCATCCGCGGGGTCCAGCAATGAGTTTTGGTGGTCATGTGTCTCCGTCTCGCACGGCCGTGAACCCTGGATCGAAAGTTTATCCTTGCAATGATCTCTCGTTCTGGTAACTGTCCCCGAGACAACACTCGACTGTGGCATCCACAAAGGAGCTCTCGTGAAGCGTTCAACCATCTTGCTCTTGTTCTGCATCGCAACTCCTATCAGTGCAGGAGCGGGGGAGGACGAGAAGAATCAACCGCAAGCATCGTCTGAGATGAAGGACAAGGAAATGGGTCTCTCGTCGGGCGTGCAGCGATTCAACGGAATGCTGGTCGGACGACTGGTTAGTAAAGATATCGAGAAGGGAACATTCGAGGCTACGGTCGATCGCGTGTCACGTGTTTGGCGAAACAGCAAGGCTGACAACCCAAAAAGCCTGGTGGGCAAAACGGTCACCGTCGATGGCGTTACCGGCAAATGGCTCGATGTGCTGCTGCTGGTCAAAAAAGGCGAGACTTTGGAGTTTGAATGTCGCCACGATGGTGGCGAGCGAATGACGTTCCCTGGTGAGATGATGCGAAAAGTGCCTGCGGTAAAACCGGGTGAGTATCCCGAACTTCCCGAAGAGTTCCGCGGTTTCAACGGAGCGGTCAAGGCGACGGTTGTGAAGAAAGACGCTGAGCTGCTGGAGCTGATCGTCAAGGCAGAGGAGGTCAAAGAGACATGGGAAAAGAACGCAGCGAAGACACCGGAGATTATTGTTGGCAAGCGGTTTGTCCTCGCTGGTTTCTGGCAACGGAGAGATCTGTACAACGACTTGAAGGTGGGTGACAAAATCGAAGTTGGTCTCGAACACATTTCCATCCGCAGCGACCACCTCTCGATTTCCCAGTTCATTCGCAAGTCAGAGTCGAAGGATGAGTAGCTTGCCTGGCACGCGGATCACGATCGTTGCCGGTCTGGCCGTATTCGCCATCAGTTCCGCCGTTGCCGCCCAGGGGCCCGGCGATCGGAAGGCCGGCGTCCAGGAAGCGATCGCGCCGGCCAGCCAGCGATTCGCCGCGGCACGGACTGACGAAAGCGTTGATTTTCAACGCCACGTTGTCCCGCTGCTGGGGCGGCTTGGATGTAACGGTCGGGCCTGCCATGGATCGTTTCAGGGGCGGGGCGGCTTCCGCCTTTCTCTGTTCGGGTACGACTTCGAAGTGGACCACTCGGCACTCACTGCGACGGCGTTCTCCGCAGACGTACCCCGCGTCAGCAGGAAGACACCGGGGGAAAGTCTGATTGTGCGCAAACCGTTGCTCGCCATCGATCACGAAGGTGGGCAACGGTTCGAGGCCGGTTCGTGGCAGCATCACGTGCTTTTGCGGTGGATCGAAACCGGCGCCCAGCGGATCGCCCAACCAAAGGAACTGACACGGTTGGAAGTCGAACCCAGCGAAATCGTTTTTGAGCAGACCGCAGCGGCCACCTTACGCGTCGTTGCAGTATGGGAAGATGGTCTCCGTGAGGATGTGACGTGTTTGTGTCGCTTCCGCACAAACGACGACTCGGTCGTCACCGTGGATGCAGACGGAAAACTGCAGTCAATGGGCAGCGGTGACACGCACGTCATCGCGTTCTACGACAACGGTGTCGCCGCCGTTCCTGTGATGCGTTCCGTTTCCGGCCGTGGTGGTTCCGGGCACGCAACTCCGGTGGCTCGGACAAAGATCGATGAGTTTGTGCTGGAAAAACTCCGCAAACTTGGCATTGTTCCCTCTGCGTTGTGCAGCGACGCAGAATTTCTGCGGCGTGTGAGTCTCGACATGACGGGCTCTTTGCCGATGCCGGACGAAGTCGAAGCCTTCTTGTTAGACAAGTCGCAAGACAAACGAGTCGGCAAGATTGACGAACTACTCGAGCGACCTGCGTTTGCCGCATGGTGGGCCAACAAACTCTGCGATTTCACTGGTTGCAATCCTCGACAACAAGCTGAACTCGGTCAGGAACTGGCGGTGCAGTGGTATGACTGGATCTATCAACGGCTACGCGAGAACACCCCGTATGATGAACTCGTTGAACGGATTGTTCTTGCCACCGGTCGTCGCGAGGGCCAATCGTACGAAGACTATGCGAAGGAGACATCGTCCTATTTCCGCAGTGAGTCGCCAGTCGACTTTGCGCAGCGGGCGACGATGCCGCATTACTGGAGCCGTCGCACACTGAGCAAACCAGAAGAAACAGCACTGGCGTTCGCCCACAACTTTCTGGGAATTCGCCTGCAGTGTGCCCAGTGTCACAAACATCCGTGGGATCAATGGACACAGGATGACTTCAAACAGTTTTCGGCGTTCTTCAGCAATGTCCGCTTCGGTGTTTCACCCGAGAGTGACGCACCTTATCGCGCGCTAGCCGAACGAGTCGGGCTGAGCATTCGGGGCAGCGACGGATCGCCGGTCCGTGCTGACGTTCTCAGACTCGCAGAGACTGGCCAAGCCGTACCATGGCGAGAGATTTACATCGCGAAGCGATCCGACTCAACCAGTCTGAGTTTGCTCCGCAGTCGACAGGTGAATCTTGGCTCCAGCGACGATCCGCGGCAGCCGATCATGAGTTGGATGAACGAGCCAGATAATCCCTGGTTCGCTCGCGCGTTGGTCAATCGCGTCTGGGCGGGCTACTTCAATGTTGGCATGGTCGATCCGCCGGATGACATGAGCGCCGCCAACCCGCCCAGCAACCCAGCACTACTGGACTGGCTGACGACGGAGTTTGTACGCAAGGACTACGACATGCAGTGGTTGCATCGTCAGATTGTGAGCAGCGACACGTATCAGCGAAGTTGGAAACCAAACGAGTCGAACCGGGAGGATCGGCGCAACTACAGCTCGCGCGATTCCCCGACGCATGCCTGCGGAAGTCGTGTACGACGCATTGAAGCAGGCTACTGCAGCAACCGACAAACAGGCTGAAGTCCGCACGGATTTGAGTCGCCGAGCGATCGGTCACCTTTCGATGCGGCTGGCCGGAACGTACGCGATGCGCGTGTTCGGCAAGCCCGAACGCACGGTTAACTGCGACTGCGAACGTGACAACAAACCAACGCTGCTGCAGTCGGTGTTCCTGCAAAATGATCCACTCGTCCAGCAGCGGCTCGAATCGAGCGGTTGGATCGATGAGATCGCGGCGATGGAAGAAAAGAACATCGCCAACTGCAACGGCCTGATTCGAACGGCATACTTGCGAACGGTCGGACGCGTGCCGACGCAACACGAGTTACAACGAGCAGCGAAACATATCGACGACGCAGGATCTGTTGCCGAAGGCATGCGAGATCTGATGTGGGTGCTGCTGAATACGAAAGAGTTCATTTTGAATCGGTAAAGGACCTCGGCATGTTTACTCGCCGTCAGATGCTCAAAGTTGGCACGCTCGGCGCAGGCCTCACACTTAGTGACTACCTGCGATTGACCGCGGCGGCCGGAGCCAAGCAGGACCACGATCGTTCCGCGATTCTCGTTTTCCTCCGTGGCGGCCCGGCTCATCAGGACACGTTTGATCTCAAGCCCGACGCCCCGGCGGAGTATCGCGGTGAGTTTCGCCCAATCAAAACGGCTGCGGCGGGGGTTGAGATCTGCGAACATCTACCGCGACTCGCGCAGCTGGCCGATCGATATGCCATTGTTCGCGGTATCACACACAACTTGGCTGCACACAACTTGGGCGTTCGGTATTTGATGACCGGCAATCGACCGACACCCGTCGTGCAGTTTCCGATGTACGGCAGCGTTACCAGTCACGAATTCCCCGCCGCTGAACACCATCACCCTCATTCGTGACGGTCAACCGATTCGCGATCTGTTTCGATAGACGCGTGAGGTCAAAAAACTCAGCCGATGCTCCGACACGGTGAAAAGCGGTACGTGGTTGAAGCGGGGCCTAACAGCCTGTTGATTTTCATGTAGGCCGGCAACGAGGAGCGACAGCGACGCTGTTGCGGCGGCACAAAGTTCGCAAATACCGAAGAATTGCCGGAACGGCGCAAAGCTTGTTTCAGCCTACAAAATCCCTTCCTCCGAATATCAACAGGCTGCTAATTCAACTTCGACCTGCTGAAATCGGCATCCGACAAGCCGACGTTTATTTTTAGATCCAAATACATGTACTCTTCGATTACCGGTGGCTCCTCACCTTCGCGCTGAGGCCAACCGTAATTCACGATGCGAAGCGGCACGCGCAACTCGTCATCGAAGTACCAGCTGGATTTGTGGTATTTGATTCCGGTTTCGCGTTCGGGGTGAACCAGTTGAATATGAGTACAAACGCGGTCATCGACCCTCGCGTTTCCGAAGCGCGACACCTCCGTATTCGAACCGCTGGGATCATACTTGATCGCATTGTTAGCTTGCTGGATCAGCCGCCCGATAATTCGGTCGAAGCAATTGTCCGTGATCGGGTAGTTGCTCTCCGCTTTCGCTACATCGCCGAGTGGGTCGACCGTAAGCACGACGGAATTCAATAACCAGCCGCCCTTGCGGACTTGCATCATCCCCTGGTTCTGGCCGTCGATATACAACACCCGTCGATCTTCGAGACTAGCCGGCGCATAGTAATGCATGAAGACGGACAAGGGTTGGACGACGCGGCCGTCCTTCCGCAGTTCGCAACGCACCGAGGTCCACGCGAATTGAAACTTTTGCAGCTGGCCGTCGATTCGTTCGCGTTTGATCTGTCGACAGGCAAAATCGCGGATATTGTCTCGGATGTAATCGTAACGGGACGTCAGGAAGCCGACGGTCCACGACACGGGATGCTTGGAATCATCGCGTGCAGCGGTGGTCGCTGAATCATCGGCGTTCCCAACCATGATCAGAACAGCAACCAACAGCGTCGCGGCAACGGCACGACAAAAGCGCAGGCCGCACAACGTGTTCATATTCCTGCTTCCCATACCGACGGTGACAATCGTTCTCCCCAGCAGCGTTGCGCGATAACGCGCTGAACCGCAGCAGCCTCGCCCGGCCAACATCGGAAACCAGCCGAGGATGTGACGCCTCTTCATCGTACTTCAGCTAGGCGCGCACGAGCAGAGGCTGGCCGCAAACTCACCCTCGCTAATAGCGGTTGACGGAGTGGGCCGAACTGGACGCGGGCGTTACGACAACTTGAGCTAATGGAGATCAGCGGAGCCAGGAGGCCAAATCGCTGCCGACAGGCAGCTGGCCTTGCCAGGGTTTCGAGCACGGATCAATGATTGCGATCATCGCCGACGTCAGCGCTGGCCCGCCAACGCTAGGTCGCGAAAGTCGATTCAAGATCCCGTGTCGAATCTCTTCAGGGACACCCCAAGAAAACCAGTTTGTGTGCTACGGCAAACGCATGATGCGAGGTGAAATCACCGCGGTCGCAGTTCGCGAAACCTGCGGATTACCTCCTCAGTGGCGGGGAAATCCTTGACGGGAGACGCCTCCATGAGATGCACCCTGTGGACGACCTCGGCATTGTAGGGCGCCTCCAGAGAACACTCTTGGGCAAGGCGTACGATCTCACCGTTGACGAAATCGATCTCGGTGGGTTTGTGCCGCAGCAGGTCTTGGTAGACCGAAAAGACGAGTCGCGGAGGCCGGAAGACATTACTAACAATCGCCCGAACCACCCGGTCGAGACCCGGAGCGTTCAGAGCGTGCAAAAGTCTTCGCAGTCGGATCACGTCTGACATCCCGCTGGCCCGCTCCAAGGGAATGCCCGCTTCCTTCAGGACCGCCATGCCTTCGGATAACAGCGGGATGGCAACGTTTTTTCGCCAAGGCCCATCGAGCATTCCATCACGGATGAAATCCGACGCGGAGAGCACTGAAGCGTAGCCCATGGTATTGAACAACAGCTTGTTGTACTGAACTCCGACGATGTGAGTCGATGCCTCGAATTTCAGACCCGAGGAGGCAAGCGTTTGGCGGGCCTGCTCGACAATGGCTGGCGACACATCGGGCGTGGGTGGACCAATCACGCTGACGCCCTTGCGTTTCAGGCTAACAACGCCCGGCTGGATGATGTCCATGTTGGTGGCCGTCATGCCAACCAGCAATCGATCAGGGCGGATGTACTTCGACAGCATCCGTTGATTGATGCCGTTTTGCAACGAGACCACGATGGCATCGCCCATCGCGCCTGCGAACTGCTGTGCCGTCTCGACCGTGTCTTGCGTCTTGACCGTGAACAACACGAGGTCGGAATCGATGACATCGGCAGGATCGGATGAGGCGATGACTGGAACTTCGCGGCGCCCCCAATCGCCGCGCAGTTCGGCGTACCCACGATCGGCCATTGCCCGGCAATGCTCGCCGCGGGAAATCAGGACCATTTCCACATCCGGATTGTGATGCTTGATCAAACCGCCGAACAACGTTCCAATCGCACCGGCCCCAACCACACTGATTTTCTTGATTTGATTCATTGCGGCGAGTTTGCCCCTGGATCCGATCTTGGCATCGATCGACTCGACTCGCAGATTTCAGTCACAGCAGTAGCCTCTGGCGTCGTGATGGCAACTTGGTCTTGCGGCCGGTAAATGCGACTGAGCCTTTCTCCGAGGCCTCCTGCCAGCAGCGCCGGCAGCAGGATCATATCGCCAAACAGTGCGGCCAAAAGCATCATGAGCAATACCCACGCGAAGTGTCGAGCCGGCAAGAAACCGCTGAAGGAGTAGATCAGCAACCCGCAGGCGCAGATGATCGTGGTCTGGATCAAGGCGCGTCCACAACGCTGGTAGGCGATCGTGATCGCTGCCTCACGAGACTCACCTTGCTTCAAGGAGTGAACAAACCACTTGAGAAAGTGAAAGGTTCCGTCAACCGCGATGCCGAGCGCCACGCTGGCTGTCATCACCGAGCCTATGTCGACCGCACGCTCGGACCATCCCATCGTGCCGAACAGCACCATTGTGGGAAAGACATTCGGCAGCATCGCGAGCAGGCCGCAAGTCACACTGCACAGCGCCAATATCATCACGATCGCGACCAGCAGTAGCGCCGTCAGGAAACTGCTGAACAAATCATCCAGCATCGCTTCCTGAATTTGATACACCAGGACCAACACTCCTGTGCTCGTGGCACTCACTCCCGGGTGCCCCGCAGCCTGGACCCTGGCAAGGATCGGGTCGATTTCCGATCGCAGACGATTCAAGAACTGTCCATAGTCGAAATCGGGCTGTCCCAAGATGCGACTGCTGATTCGCCATGCTTCCCCGTCGTCGGTTTCGGCCAGATACTTTCCTGCGATCAGGCCCTCGCGACTGTTCTCGATCTGTCGCAGAAACACTCTCTTGCGCACCGTGCCACTCAATCCGCCTCCTCGGGGGAAGTTCGGAATGAAGGTCACGGCCGACAATTCGCCATCCAGGATCTCAATCTGACTGATCCGATGCTGAATGGCTGCGAGCAGTTTTAATCGATCCATCACACCGAGCGTGCACTCGCGATCAAAGTGAATCACCACTTCGATCGGCACTAGCGGCCCAATATTCTCTTCCACCCAGTGAAAATCCTGCACGGCTCGATTGTCTGACGAGAGTAGCGAGACGACATCGATCGAAGTCCGCAATCTTGTCAGACCTACTCCGCATCCGATCATGGCGGTCAAGCAAACGATCCTAATCGCCAATGCATGCCGGCGAACGGCGTGCGCGAAGCCCACGAATGGTCGCCCTGTGCCTGGCCTCGGTCTCGTGCTGGAGTCCCCTTGATGGTGACGCCTTAACCAGATCACCATGAAGCCTGGAACTAGCAAAAACAACAAGCCGACGCAAATCAACACCCCGATCGCACCCAAGTAACCAAACTGCCGAACCGGCTCGACTTCGCTTACGCACAGCGAAGCCAGGCCTATGGCGGTGGTCAAGGCGGCCAGTGTGCAGGGGCCCGTGGCCTTGGACATGGCACGACGCGGCGCATCGGCGGCCGGTCCGACGTCCACTTCTTCCAAAAAGTAATGAGCCAGGTGCACACCGGCGCTGACGGTCAAAACGAAAACCAGCGCCGGCAGAACGATCAAGATGGCATTCATTGTACCGCCACCGTAATAGACCGCCGCCAACACGAAGCCCTGTCCAAACGCCGCGATGATCAGGATCGGAATGGTCAGCCACAGCGAACGCAAACAGGCCCAGCACAGAATCAGCGAGATCAAGAACGAAGGAAGGCTGTAGGTTTGAATCGAGCGGATGCTTTCGTCGTCAATCGCCATTCCATCAATGGCAGGTCCTGAGATCACCAGACGCTCGCGTGTCAGTCCGGTTGCCTCCGCGATCGAGTTCTTGATGAGCGGAATCGTTTCACGCCGGTTTATCCCTCCGTGATCGGTCAGCTCAATGACGACACAGCTGTTTTTGCCGTCCGCTCCCACCAGCACGCCCTTCATACGGTTCAAGGCTGCGTCGCGTGTCAGCTCAACCGGTTCCTCGGTTAACAACTTGAGCATCGTGTTTCCGGTCAGGACGTGGTTGAACAACGCCTTCTTGCCGGCCGCGGCGCTCCTGACGCACTCTCTCCAGTGCGTCGGCCGCCTTGCCCAGCCGCTGGTCGTCAACCTGGCATCCGGGCCAGCTGACGACAACCATTTCGTGAGCACCAAACAGCTCGAGGAATTCATTGAAATGCTGCCGAGACTCGGCATCCCGTTTGACCCAAAGCAGAGGCGCGTTGAACATCGACTGCAGGCTCAGATCGGCGCCTCGAAAGATGAAAGGTACCGAAAGCAGCAACGCCAGTGCCGTGAACACTGCACGACGAACGATCGGGGACCGATGCGCCCGTTCATCGAGGCTGCTGGAGTCGTGTGGCGCGGTCTGCATGCGTCTTTCGGCAATCAAGGCCCGGCTCAATTCGCCGGTGGCTTAGAATCGTACCATGCACAGTGCGCGGTCCGTCGCCAAGTTGCCGGCGACCGTGCACGGCTGGTTGCACAATCGCAGACGGTGTTTTCAAGCTGCGGTGAGGTCCGACCTTGAAGCACAACCAAAGGCGACCTACCATCTCGGCATACAGGATCTGCAAGAAATCGACATCCCCGAGCACGCTGCCAATCCCCGGGCACGGCTTCCAAACAGCCGCGCGGGGGCACCACGCTCGTCCGCGCGACCTCCTCCACTGCACTGAATCATGCGGCCCCTATCCTATCTCATTCGTCGTGGTTATCTAGAGTGGCGTCTGCGTCGCTTGAGACGCTATCTGGACGATGCCAACCATTGCATGACGATTCAGCGCAACCGGCTGATGGAAAGGCTGCGTCTGAATCAGGATAGCCAGTTTGGTCGCGAACATGGGTTTGCCGATATCCGAGACATTCGCGACTATCGTCAGCGTGTTCCCGTGGCGACGTATGAAACCTATCGCCCCTACATCGAACAGGTCAAGGACGGAAAGATCAACGCTTTGTTCGGCGAGGGCACGAAAGTTCTGATGTTCTCGATGACTTCGGGAACGACCAGTCAATCCAAGTACGTGCCAATCACGAATCATTTCTTTCGTGAATATCGCCGCAGCTGGAACTACTGGGGGCTGGCGACGTTCCGCGACCATCCCGATCTGCTGTCGAAGTACACCTTAACGCTGGCCAGCGACTGGGACCAATTTCGGACTTCTGCCGGGATTCCGTGCGGCAGCATCAGTGGGCTGGTCGCTGAGACCCGACCGCGCGTCACGAATCCGCTATTTGTACTTCCCACCGCTCTACTGAAAGTCAAGGGTCCTGACAACAAGCAGTATGCATCGCTAAGAGTTGCCGCCGCATCGAAACGAGTAGGCATGATTGCGACGGCAAATCCACTGACCTTGATTAACCTTGCTCGACTCGCTGATACAGAACGAGAAATGTTGATTCGCGACGTTCGCGATGGCACTCTGTCGGATCATGTTGAAATTTCCGGTGCGATCCGGCAGACGCTGCAACAATGTTGGAAAGGTCCGGACCCGGCACGAGCCAGAGAGTTGGAGCAGATCGTCAAGCGGACCGGGCATTTGTATCCCAGAGAGATGTGGCCCGAGATGGCGGTCGTCTCCGTTTGGATGGGAGGATCTGTCTCCGTCTACTTGCCAAAGGTCCGCGAGTACTATGGCGAGGTTGCATTGCGGGATCACGGTTTATCCGCCAGTGAGGGTCACATGACTTCGCCGATGGAGGATGAATCGTGTTCCGGTCTGTTGGACTATGAGAGCCACTTTTTTGAGTTCATTCCAATCGACGAGCATCGATCCTCTGAGCCGATTGTGCTGGAGGCACACGAATTGGAGGAGGGACATCAGTATTACATCTTGATGACAACCTTGAGCGGCCTGTATCGATACGACATTCACGATATCGTGCGATGCGATGGATTTGTCGGCTGCTGTCCGAAGCTGACGTTCCTGAACAAGGGCGCTCATTTCTCGAGCATGACGGGAGAAAAGCTCAGTGAAATCCAGGTCACTCAGGCAGTCGGCCAGGCGTTTCGAGATGCGGATGTCGAAATTGAGCACTACAGTTTGGTGCCCGTTCCCGGTGACCCTGCCCACTATCTGCTGTTGGCCGAGCAACGGTTCCCTCCCGAGGTGACGCGGCGCGTGGCGCAGTGCGTCGACCAACGTCTTTCGGAAGTGAATTGCGAATACGAGGATCGTCTGCAGAGTCAGCGGTTGGGCCCTGTGGTGATGGCTTCGGTGCCTTTGGGCACGTGGGCCGAACATCGGCGGCAACAGACCTCGCACGAGGGCAGCGATTCCTACGCTTACAAACATCCTTTTCTTGCCGCCAAGCCTGAGTTGGCGGAAAGATTCCGCGCGATCTCTGCAGAGAAGACGCGGTGACGCAGCGCGTCAGCTGAAGTGCACGATCCCCGCCCCAATCGCCGTCATGATCAGCGATCCTGGGAAGACTCCAATCGCGGAACACCAGGCAAATCTCGGCAGCTTCACACCGGCTGCGCCGGGCACAAATGATCCGATATGCATTCCCAGCCACGGCACCTGCCGCACCCCAATCAGATAGAGCGGATGCTCGATCGGGAGCCGTTGCAGCCACGGGGGGATGTGGTCCGATTGATTCGCGAGATCAAAGTCTTTACGAGCACGACGCCCCAAGCCAAACTGAAGCAATGCCGCGACCCACCAGCCCAGACAACTCAACGCGGTGCCAAATGCCAAGCCGTAGACTGCCCCATTGGCCACCGAAATCAAGTCCGCCGGAAACGGGGTCATCGCGAGAACGATGTGTACAGGAACGGTAATTGCAACCGCGGCCACACCGAATGACTCACGGAATGTCGTCGGATCATTGGAAGCCAACCACCGCGTCAGCAGCGCCGCCAAGATCAGAATGCCAACAATCGCATACAGCGTCGGTGAAAGGAACAAACGTGCGAGAAATGGATGCTCGTGGGACATGCTGTCAGTGTTGGAGCCACACGCCGCGCGATCAAAACGCCATGATAGCGGAGCGATTCGCGGCGATGTACCATTGCAGGATTCTACCAGGCAGCAATCGCTGCGACTACCAATATGAACCAAGCGAATGATCGAATTCGTATTCTCCTTTCGGAAGGTTCGAGCAATTCCGCACGGCAAACGCTGTACGGATTAGGACACAAATACACAGTTGACCTTGTCGATCCATCGCCGTGGTGCCAATGTCGGTTCTCCAGCCTCGTGCGGCGACGAATCCCCTGCCCGCAAATCGCGAAAGATCCTGTCGGCTACGTACGGTTTGTCGCCAAGCTCGTACAGCAACATCGTTATGACGTCCTTTTTCCGACGCATGAGCAGGTCTATGTCTTTGCCAAGTTTCGCGATGCCTTTCAGCGGCACGTCGGATTGGCGGTTCCCGGTTTCGAAGCGATTCATCGCGTGCAAAGCAAAGCGAAGTTCGCGGTGTTGATGGAAGAATTGGGGCTGCCAACTCCTGCGACGAAGATCGTCCTGACTAAAGCCAAACTCAGCGCTCACGATGAGTTCCCTTGCTTCGTCAAACTTGCCCACAGCACGGCCAGCCTCGGCGTGCAGAAGGTGTCGGATGCCGTGGAACTTAGCGACGCAGTCGATCGTTTTGAGCAAACCGGTGCGTGGAGAGAAGGTCATGAAATCGTCATTCAACAGCCGGCAGCCGGCCGTCAGTCGGAGGTCAGCGCTGTGTTCCAGAACGGACGACTTGTCGGGATCGCATGTGCTGATGTTCTGGAGACAGGGATCGGCGGCGGGCCCACGCTTCGCCGCAGCGCGTCGCATCCGGCGGTGATCCAGCAGGTCGAGCGACTTGGAGGCTACTTGAATTGGCATGGGCCCATTTCCTTGGAGTACTTCTACGACTCCGACACTCAGCAGCCGTTCTACATTGAGGCGAATCCGCGGATCGGCGAGACACTCAATGCGCAAATCAGCGGTGTGAATCTCTGCGAAGCGACGGTCCGCATCGCGCTTGGCGAATATGTTGAACGAATGCCCGAGGCGAAACCTGGTGTCCTGAGTCACAACGGGTTCATTGTGATGATCGCCGATGCGTACAACGGTGCGACCCGCCGCCAGCTGTTGAAACGCTTAATCAATCATTGGACAAGGCAAGGCGACTACGGAACGTGTGATAGTGATATGACTCGGCTGCGGGAAGACAAACTGAGCCTGATCCCCGCGGCGGCGGTGATTTTTCGGCTGCTGGTTTCTCCGCGTTCTGCCAGGGGCTTGGCACAGAGCACTGTCGACAATTACTCGTTGCCCACGACAGCAGCGTCGCTGATCGATAAGTTGGGCGATCAGGAATTGAACGACCTGTTGACACACTCGACGGAAGGGAATCACGTTCCTGTTACGAAAGCTTGAACGTGTAAATGTGATTGTCCAGGTTCAAATGAAGATAAGGGATCGCCTGCAGGCGGATCGCAAGCGATCGCTTCTGCTGCGGGGAATCGGATTCCAGAATCAAACCATTTTGGTCGGCGATCGTCTGCGGTGTTGGCTCGAATCGCTTGGGTAGCATCACCACGATTCGGCCTTCAGGCTTCAAGTAGTCCTTGGCACGCTTAAACAATTCATCAACGAAGTAGGTTGAGGTGCACCACTGCTGGTCGCTCGATGCAAACGGGACACGGAAGAGCGGCGGGTAGCTGATGATGTAATCAAACCGACCGTCCAGCTCGTTGAACATATCGCTAGTCTTGACTGTCACGTTTTCAACGCCGTTTGACTGGCAGTTCAGCTTCGTGTTTTCGACGGCCTGCGGGTTGATATCGACAGCCGTCACGTGCTGACTCTTGAACGCAGCGAACAGTGTTAGCACGCCTGATCCGCAGCCGACGTCAAGGACCGTTCTTCCCGGCTCGATATGATCCGCCACATGATGTTCGTTGTCTAACGGTTTGTAGACGCCTGGAAACACGCGAAGCTTGTGACCATCGAGAGTGATGCTGGGCAGCAGGCGATTCAGGAAACTGCAGTACCGGTAGTAAATGCCAAAGCACGGCCTCAGCAAGCGATGGAACATCAGACGCCCCGCAGTTTTGTTCGCACAAGGTTGGCAACAACCGGAGCGAGTAAGCTGACGACTCCGCACTGGAGCGACCGCCGGCACGTTTCCACGACCGCGTCAATCTCTGCCTTGGTGATACAGAGCGGCGGAACAAAGCGAATCAAAAACGGATTGTCCGGGTTGACCGCAACCAGCACGGGCTGAATCGGATCGTTCAGGCATCGGGAGGCGAACAGACCGGCGTAATTCGCACGAATCAATCCCGAAACCTTCGCGTCATCAAACTCCATCCCGATCATCAAGCCTTCGCCGCGGATCTCCTTGACAACAGAATATCGCTTGCCCAACTCTCGTAATCTTCCGCGAAAGTACTCGCCGAGTTCGCGGGCATGATCGGCCAGGCCCAGTCGCTGCCCAGTTTCAATCGCATGCTTGGCGACCTGCGCGCCGAACTGGCATCGATGCGCATTGGCATACAAAGCGACAGCTTCCGAATTCCGGGCGCGTGCCCGCTCAAAGACGTCGTCGGAAACGAGCGTTCCCGCTACGGGAAAGACGTTCTCGCTGATCGCCTTGGCGATCGCGACGAGATCCGGCTGGTCAATCCGGCCCTCGTAGTTCAGGAATCGACCCGTTTTGTAGATCCCCGTTTGAACCTCGTCCACGCCGATCAGGTATCCGTACTGCTGCTTGTTGGCGTTGAGGAAATCGAAGAAAGCCTGAGGGCACGCACGAACTCCGCCGTCCCCCTGGATCGTCTCGACGACCACCAGGGCAACGTCTTCTCCCTGCAATTGAGCGGCGCAGCACCTGCTCGAATTGACTGTCAAACGGATCGACCGTGATAACATGGGGATAAAGCGGACCGAACAGCTCGCGAAAGCGTTTCTTCGCCGTTCCGACGAGTGACGGCAAAGTCTTGCCGCTGAACCCGCCCTTCAATGCAATGATCTTCTTGCGCGGGGCACTGGCTAGCAGCGCCATCGCAAACAGATTCTCCGTCGCCGTAGCGCCGCTGGCTGCCGGCAATAATCTTTGCAAGCCGGTCTTCTCGCAGAGCAGAACTTCAAGGTCGGCCCAATAGTCGTGATCCGGATCGTGGTTGGCGACCACAGCATCGACGATATCGTCGGGAGTATGACCGCGTAGGTTCAGACCGTAAGTGCCGGCCGCGTCGATGACCTGTCGCTGCTGCCCTTGACTTTGAATATGGATCGTTCCCTCGTGCGCAGATTTGATGTCCTTATTGAGGCGGCCCAAATTCAGCATCTTTGCCATCTTGGGGCTGCAGGTTTGCGCATACAATCTGCTCGAAGCGACGTGCGAATTCGCTGCCGCTTTCACAGCGGCGATGGTCTTCGATGGCAAGGCTTTGTAAGCGGGAGTGGACTCGAGGAATTCGAGCACACACGTCATCGACGTGCTGTTTCCGCCCCATGTATTGCTGTGGGCATTATAGGTCTTGGCGTTGTTCCAGACCTGATAGATCGAATGGCTCATCATGAAACAACCGGACGGCATCCGGCGGTCGGCCAGATTTTCGCCGAATGTGATTACATCCGGCGCCGTTTCCAGCCGCGCGGACAACGGAACAACCTTCGACAAAGCGGTCGAAGATTCATCAAGGACGGTGTAAATCCCTCGCTCGGCTGCCGATCGCAGCAATGCCTCGATCGCGTCCGTCGAGACGTCATTGGCGTGACGCAGCAGGAGGCTCGAAGGCGATTGATGCTCGACATAATCACACAGCTCGCCAAATTCCTGAAGATAGACGAGCCCCGGCACCAAGGCCTCATCGGGCCCGCGTTCAACAGGATCGAACATTAACTTCAGCGTACCGGTCGGATCAAACGCAGCCATGATGTGAGGCTGCTGGGCTTTATGCACGACATGATTATGCCGAACGATCTTCAACGCACCCGAAATCGCTTCCGCGGTAGAACTACAGAAAAAGGAAAAGTAATCGACCGGATTGTTTCGTGTTCCGTTGACCATCCCGTTGAGTAGGCAAGCTGCTTGAGCCTCCAAAGGCGACAACTGCATGCGCACATAGAATGGAGTTTGCTGCTGGATCAGACGCCTCACGATTTCTGTGTGCCGCGTCTGCAGCGGAACATAGGGGCAATAGGGTGAAGTCATTTTCAAGGAGGTCATATGGCGAACAGATTCCCGATTCATCCCGCCTTCGTCGTGCTCGCCGGGCCCGAAATCAGATTCTCGCTCGCGGCCCAATCGAGCGCTGTTTTCATCCCATCGGTAAAATCGATCTTCGGTTGATACCCAAGCTTTTGCTTCGCCTTCGCGATTGAAAAGTCGAGATTCAGCGTGAGGAATTTGATTCGTGCATTTGTCAACAGCGGTGCCGTGGTTGCACCTCGTAGGCGGGCGAAGCCCTCGATAAAGCCAACAGCACCTCGGGCTAACCACTCGGGAACCTTTTTCGGCATCGGCAGCCCCATGTACTGGGCGATCGTCCCGACGAATTCTTCACGCGAAACCAGTCGCTCGTCGCGAATGTTAAAGGTTTCGCCAATCGCCTCGTCTTTCTCGAGCGCCAACATGATTCCGTCGATTAGATTTCCGGCGTAAGTGTTGTTAAGAAGCTTCTTCCCGTCTCCGATTAACTTCATTTGCCCCGCCGACAATCGCTCGATGATCCGCGGAACCACATGTCGATCACCGGGGCCATAGATGAACCCAGGCCGTATGATCGTGGCGGGGAAATCGTACTCGTCGATGTGACGATTCAGCAACACTTCGGCTTCGGCTTTGGTTTGCGTATAGCCATCGAGTCCTGACAAATCGACTGGCGTCGTCTCATCGGTTCCATGGTGATGCTTCGCTGCGTACACACCGAGAGAGCTGATCTGCACCCAGCGTTTCAGTTGCCCTGTCCCGCGCGCGGCGGTCAACATGTGTTCGAGCGCAATAACATTGATGGCACGAAACTTTTCGGCGGGTCCCCAATCACCGACATGGGCAGCCGTGTTGACAACGAAATCAACGCCCTCCAGTGCCGGAGGCAAAGTCTCCGGATCGGCGAGATCTGCCTCGAATTGCTCGACGTCCAGACCGTCAAGGGAATCGCGATTGCTCGTGGCACGAACCATGGCTCGAACCGTATAGCCAGCCTCAAGGGCACGCCTGGTGAGCAGTCCACCCACCATTCCAGTGGCACCGGTAATCAACAGCCGCCCTTGCGACATAGCGAATTCCTCTAGGTTTGAACGATCGATCTCTCTGGAACTCAGGTGCGACCGGTCGATCAGTGTAATGGCGGGGAAAATGATGGAAAAGCGTTTTCCGAGCATTCCGACCTGAACCAGAGAAACTTTAACAGTGACGGAATTCTACAGGGCCCCTGATGGAACCACGTCGCAATGCCGCAGTCGCGCGAGGGATGATCGACGCTCGATGCCGCAGGAATTCACCTGCAGAGAATGGGTGGTGTCTCGGATGTGCTGTGATTACAATCTGCGGATCCCAACCCACGACGAGATTTTTTTGCCGTCAGAGTTCCAGGTCGGCAAGATGAAGCTGATTGGGGATGGGCAGAAAAGGTTGAGCAACACCTCGGTTGATGATTTTGCGGACACCGTCGTTCTTGCTTTGGAGCAAACCAACGCGTGTGGCGAGACACTGAACATTCGCGATGAGCGATTCGTCACGCGGCAGGAACTCATATCCACCATTGCCGATTCCATCGGTGCGCCATATCCAAAGAGCGTGCCGGTTCCGATTCCGCGAATGTTGGTCGTCATCGCGATCGTCTTGCACAACTACGTGGGGGGCGGAGACACCCTTCGTGACGCGTGCCAGCACCAAGTTTCTGGCTCAGAACTTGGGTTTTTCGATCGACAAGGCGGAACCTGTGCTGGGGTATGCCCTTGGCGACGATTTCCAAGATGTGATGCACCGGGCGATACAGTGAGCTCGCTCCGCCGACTTGAGGGAAGACAAGTCTTGATGAGCGAGACGGCACGAGCGAGATAATGATGCAAATTGCCGAACTAAGCGCCCTCATCGTTCGTTTGCGGCTGCGAAAAGAATTCAAACACGCGTCGTTTTCGCGAAGCTGGAGCGACAATCTGATTGTGCGTTGTCGATTGTCCGACGGCACGATCGGCTGGGGCGAGGGCGTTCCACGCGATTACGTGACCGGCGAGACTCCGCAAGGCGCGATCGCTCAATTGGCGGCGACGCCATTGAGTTCGCAGCTTCACCACGACTGCACGTGCTGGGCCGACGTGATCGAGCTTTGCGAGGACTATCGCCCGACCGTCCTGGATGACGATCCACGAGGCTGCCTGGCAAATGCGCATCGATGTGCCGTCGAACTGAGCATCTTGGACGCCTTCGGGAAACTGTTCGGCATGCCGCTGAGCGAAGTGACCGCCAATATCCTGCCGCTCGAGCCGATCCGAGGTGAGTCGGACCGAGTTCAATATTCGACCGCGATCAGCTCCGGCGGATTCCGCAAAGAGATGCTCAGCTCTTTGGCGATGCGGGTCTACGGATTTCGACATTGCAAGGTCAAAGTCGGCATGCAACCGGATCTCGACGGCCATCGTCTCAAACGAATTCGTCGTTGGGTCGGTTCCAAAATGGACTTGCGAGTGGATGCGAACGAGGCATGGAACGCAGACGAGGTCGTGCGTCGCATTGAGGAATTGGAGCCGTACCAAATCAGCTGTGTTGAGCAACCGGTGCGACATGAAGATGTCGCCGCCCTGTCGGAGGTACGTCGACAAATCGACGTGCCGCTCATGCTGGACGAATCGCTGACCAGCGATCACGACGCCGAACTCGCGATCCGCAGCGGCACTTGCGACCTCTTCAATCATTCGACTCTCCAAGTGCGGCGGATTCCTCAGTAGTCTGCGGCTCGCGGCGATGGCACACGAGGCCGGACTGGGATACCAGCTTGGGTGTCATCCGGGTGAATCGGCGATTCTGTCGGCGGCGGGGCGTCACTTTGTGACCTCGGTTGCCTCGATTCGATATCGCGAGGGATCGGCGGATCGCCATCTCGTGAAGGATGCGATTACTGATCAAGACATCACGTTCGGTCGCGGTGGTTGGGCGCCGGCGACTCGACACGCCGGGTCTGGGCATCACGGTCAACGAGCAACGCCTTGAGCCGTTGGTTCTGGAAACACATACCTTCGAGATAGCGTGAACGTGTCCAGCATCTTCCGGTCATCAGACATTACTGGGCCAAGGACGCGGCAAGTTGGCAGCGCGGGTTTGGCAATGCGACGATGCGATCGCTGACGTGGTTTATCTGCATGGGATTGTCAGCCACGGCGGTTGGTACGAATCCAGTTGCGCCTATCTGGCGGCCAAGCGGTTCCAGGTTCACTTTCTGGAACGTCGCGGATCTGGATTGAACCCGGACAGCCGCGGGGACGTTGATGATTGGACCACTTGGCTTTCGGACGTGACGATCTATTTGAATCAGTTGCCCGCCGAGCCGTCCGCGAATCTTACCTGGGGATCAGCTGGGGCGGAATTTTGGCGACTTCCTTGGCGCGACTGCATCCCGAGCTGATCAGCGGATTCGGTCTGATTTGCCCTGGTTTGTTTTCATCCAAGGCAGCCAATCGCGTCCAGAGGATCGGGCTGCGACGTGGCGGCAACGCTCGGCCTGAATCGGATGAAGGTTCAGATGCCGCTACAAGACCCGGCACTGTTCACCAACTCGCCGGAATCGCAACGATATGTCGCACAGGACCCCTTCACGCTTGCGCAAGATCACGATCCGGTTGGCACGATTGCAACCTGGAACTATTGCAGCATGCAACGAGGCACCAGAAGAGATTCAGGTTCCCGTGCTGTTGATGTTAGCGTCACGAGATCCGATCACGCAGAATTAGCGAACGCGCGAGTTCGTCGGTCGCATCGGGCATCGAGATCAAACGATCATCGAGTACGCCGGCGCGTCCCATACACTTGAATTTGAAGACGACCCTTCCCAGTACTTCCAGGATCTGACGGCTTGGTGCACGCGAATCGCGAATCGAGCCTCTTCGTGAGGCTGGCTATCAGCCACCGATCGGAACGATTTGTTGTCGGCAGCAGGACACCACCGCCACGTGGGCGAATGCATGCTCGAATCCATCAGGCGTCGCCTTGATTTCGGTGGCGACGACAGATCACGAGATGACTTCTTCCGACGTGCCTAGGAACGTGTGCTTGTATTGTTCCTGACTTCCACCTCGCGAGGCGATCTTGCGGTCGCGCAGCCATTTCCATGAGCCGGCCGGAATCTGTCTGGGTACGGATCGGCTGAAGACGCCGCGTGCGAATGCGGTCTTGGTACTCGCAATTCAAGTCCGCCAGATGAGCGTCGATCTTGTCGGCGAGCGTATCGCCAGTAGTCATCCGAATGCTGTTCCACCAGCAGCACATATCGAGGCGGACTGCCCATCACGGGAACGAGCATCACCGTCTCCACACTTCGATTCAAATCGCCAAATCCCTCGCGAACGGCGGTCGCGACTTGGTACTCGGTCAGCTTTTCACCGGCCATGTTGGTGCAATGGGCTCCCTTGTGCAGGAACGCCAGCAGTGGCGTTTGTCCCTGAAATCCGACGCACTGCACGACATCGTGAATGTTGTATCGGAACAAGCCGCCGGAATTGGTCAGCAGGATGTAATACGACTCACCCTCTTGCAGTTCGTGCGCCTCGAGCATGCGATGGATCATCGCTTCCATATTCATCCGCGGGAATGAATTCGTAGTAGTTGGATGCGTAGTCGAGCATTCCTGAATTCGATTCGTCCTGCATCGGGATCGTCATCCGTCCTTCGCTGGCCGACAGTCCATGATCTCGAAAGGAGCAATCGCCATACAGCCTTCGCACTTCGGGAACAAAAGCACCAACAGGCCCGCCCATCCAAACGGCAACGACGGAAAGCTCCGGCCAAAAGTCGCGGGGCAGCAGTTGCCCGGTGTCGATTGACGATCTGTTCCAGTTCTCGGCATCGTTGCTTGTCGACGCGACGGATGCGACGCATCAACCGCTGGTCGATAGGTCCGGGACACTCCGCCGGAAGCGTGAGTGTCCCGTCGCGTAGGTCGCGGAGAAGAGATTCCTTTTGCTGGTCGGCCAACTGCGCCAGACTGACCAGCGTCAACGGATTCGCGGTGATGATCATGCCGACCCGCGGGAAGCCATTGACAATCGCAGCGCGGTGTATTGACGATTCGTCCAATCGCTGATCTTTCCGACTTGCGGCGGTACCACGAACGGACGCCGCACGATGGCCGGTCGCGTTTCGGCTGCCAGCCCACTGATGTTCCCGCACCAGATTCCCGCGGATGTTCGGCTCTGCTGCCAATCGCTGGCAAGATGCACGTAATCCTTTTTCAACAGATCCATGTGATCGGCGTGCGTCTTCAGTCCCCAAATCTTCCAACCGCGTTTGTAGCTCTTGCACAAAATGGTCGGTGACCGGAATGTGTTTCGGCTTATCGGTCGTTCCCGAGGTGAGTGCGAACATCAGTAGCCGCGTTTGCGGGTCCGAACATGGCTTCCGGTTTGCCGGCGCGAACTTCGTCCACGTAGGGCCGGAAATACTCGAAGTCGGTGATCGGAACTTGACGGCGAAAATCAGCCACCGAGCGAATGGAGGCCAATCCGTGGTCGCGGCCAAACCGACTTTCCGCGGCAAGCAGCATCTTTTCGCGGAGGACCTGTTGCTGAATCGTCACGCGCACGGTCTGCGTCGGCGATCAGACGCTTGACGAGCGGGTACTGCAACTTGAAATATGCCCAGCGACCATTCATGGCTGGATTCCTAACGGTTGGCGCTCGATCGACTCAGCGATGCAGTCGCGTTCGTGTCAACGTCCGCAGCGGCTTCTTCACGAAGTAGTTCGTCGAGTTTCGCGGCGAGTGAGACGGCGTTGGGTCCGTGTCATCATCGTAAAGTGATGACCAGGCACCCGGTGCGTCTGCAATTGCACGAGAGCACCCCAACCCAAATCGTCCGCGTGTGACTGCCCCGTGGCCTCGGTCAGCATTCCGGTATCCTCGGGTCGCAATAACTGGACGGGCATGTCGCACGGCGGCGGCTGATAGTTCTGCAAGATTTCAACATGCTGCTTGCACACGTTGATTAAACGATGAAGATACTCTTGCGTTGTTGTCGCCGGCAAAACACCATGCTCGATCGCCAACTTAGCACGTGCGAGATCGCCTCTTCCTCGCTTCTGCTCGCGCAAGCGCCTCATAGCTGATCTCCATCGATGTGCCGGCAAAGTAGTTGGCGAATTCAACCAGGTCGACGAGAAACCTCGCGTCATCGCACAGGTCGACGTTCTTGAATACAGCCGGCAACGGTGTGTCCACCATCACCAGCGATTGCACCGGGATCTGATCCTGATGGAAACGTCGCGCGATCTCGTAGGCAAAGATGCCTCCCGGTTGACCAACCCATCAGACAATAGGGTCCATCTGGGTGAGCGTCGCGAATCGTGCGAATGTAATCGCCGATCATCTCGTCCATGGTTTGATGGGCACGCGAACCGGCATGCAGGCCGTGCGCGCGAAGACCGAAAACCGGCCGAGCCCGCAGCGCTCTGGCAAAACCGTCGTAGCAACGAAGATCGCCGCCAACCGGATGGACGCAGAACAGCGGCGTGTCGTTTCCGTGGGCACCGCCCAAGGCCACCAAAGCCGATTGCGTCGCGGCTCAGACGCCGGTTTCGCCTCTTCGTCGGCGAGTGTGATTCGAGCTGATGACTCGCGGCGTGCGTTGGCACCGTCAAACAATTCACCGGCCACCCGGGCCAGCGACATCACCGTCGGATCGTCAAACAAGCTTGCCACCGGTATTTCGACACCGAGTTTCGATTCCAAGGTCGATCGCAACTCCATCCCCATGAGCGAATCGAGGCCCAGCGTGGCCAGCGGCTGATCCGACTTCGATCGATTCCGCGTCGATGCCCATGACGTCGCCCAGTGCACTGAGCGATGATCGACTCGAGTTCTGCCAATTCGTTCTTGCGGACTTGCCGCTTCCAGACGTTTGCAAAGCTGCTCATCGCGCAGACGAATGACTCCGTTGGCCCGCGGCTGACGCCTCGTCAGGTCGAAACGCGGTCAGCAGACTCGAACCGCCGCCGGGAAGTTTCGCCAGCAGCACGTCCCAGTGGACATCCATGACGGCCAGATTCGTCGATTCGCGTCCGAATCGCCCGATCGAGCATGCTGATCGCCGTTTCCGGGGCCAAGCGGGCTCATGCCTCGATCGCTCAGCTGACGTCGCACTCTCTGGACTCGGCGGCCATCCCTTCTTCATCCCACGGTCCCCATGCGATCGACGTGGCTGGCTGTCCAAGGCGGCGACGATGACTTGCCAGTCCATCCAAGAACGCGTTGCCGGCCGCGTAATTGGCTTGACCAGGCGAACCGATCGTGCCGGCAACCGACGAAAACAAAACAAAGAAGTCAAGCGGAGTCGTTAACGTCCGATGCAAGTTCCAAGCACCTTGCGTCTTGGGTGCCATGGCTTGGTTCAGTTGATCCAAGTCCATGGTCTGCATGACGCCATCGTTCAAGACACCCGCTGCGTGGATGACGCCTCGAATCGGCGGAAATGACGATGGGATGGTGTTCAAGGCGTCGGCAAGGCTCTGCTCGTCGCAAACATCACCTTGGATCACGGCCAGCGAAACACCTGATGACTGCAAATCGGCAAGCCCGCTTTGAACCTCATGATCCGGATCTCGGCGCGTGAGGATCACGATATGCTTCGCACCCTGGCTGATCGACCCAGTCGAGCGACTTGCTGCCCAAGAGCACCGAGGCCGCCGGTGATCAAAATCGTCCCAGTCGGCGCGGAAAGGTGATTCGGAGTCGCTTGTCTCCGCCGATTCGACTTCTCGCTCCGCCAGCGAAACGACAACCTTGCCGATGTTCTTTCGCTGCGCCATGTAGCGAAACGCATCGACAACTGCAGCGGGCGGAAACGACTTCAGCGGCAGCGGACGGTACGTGCCCTGTTCAAAGAACGGCATCACCTCGCGATACAACTGACGAATCTCATCGGGCCGTTGCCGCAGCATGCGATCCAGATCGATCGCGAAGTAGCAGAGATTGTCTTGGAACGGCCAAAGTCCAATCCGACGATTCTGGTAGATGTCGGTCTTGCCGATTTCCAGGAATCGTCCATAGGCTGACAGAATCGAAAGACTCTTGGTGATCGCATCGCCCGGCAAACTATTCAGTACCACATCGACGCCTTCGCCGGACGTGATGCTCGATGATTTCATCGGCGAAGTCGAGCGATCGGGAATCCATCACGTGCTGCACGCCAAGTGAGCGCAAGAAATCACGTTTCTGGTCGCTGCCGGCCGTAGCAAAGACTTCGGCACCAATCGCTTGAGCGATCTGAATCGCGGCTTGACCGACACCGCCGGCGCCGGCGTGGATCAGAACCTTCTCGCCTTTGGCCAACCGCGCGAGACCGCAAAGTGCGTGATGGGCGGTCAAGAAGGTGATCGGAATGGTCGCGGCCTGATCGTCGGAAATGTTGTCGGGCGTTGCCACGATCGCATACTCGGCCGTGGTCGTATGGGATGCAAAGCTGTATGGCGCCACACCCATCACTCTTTGACCCGGTTGGAAGTCGACCGACGGCCTCACCCGACCCGCGAGATCACACCGGCGCACTCAATGCCCAGCGGAACGATTTCGTCCTTGACACCGGGATACAGGCCGAGTGCCTTGAGCACGTCGCTGAAATTCAGCCCGGTGCTCTTGACTTCAATCTCCACCTCTTCCGGCTCAAGCGTCTTTTGACCGATCGGCACATAATGCAATCCGTCGAGGCTGCTGGACGTTCCCAGTCGCAGGCTGAAGCGGTCGGATGCCGGAATTGATTTGCGGGAATCATGCTGGACCTGCTGGAATCGGTCGGGGACTGCTTCCAGGCGAGCGACGAAACGATCACCTGCGCGAAAGGCAATATGATCGTCGTCTGTCGTCGTTGATCAGTTCATCAAGTATTGACTGCGGCTGATGATGTCGGCGCTTCAGCGGGATCGAGGTCCACCAAGCGGCACGACAACATGGGGCATCTCCACCATCGCCGTCCGGCCAAGTCCCCACAGCGACGATTGAGCCGGCGATACATCATCGTTCTCGTCGACAGCATTGGCACCTTGCGTGACCAGCACGGTGCGAGTAATCTTGAGCTCGTCGAGCTTCGCGAGTGCCTGAAGCATCAACAACGCATGACCACAGATTGCCGCGGCGAGATCGCCTTCGGCGGCGTCGATTGGCGATACGACGCCCCAAAAATCGACGACCGTGAAATCTTGCGCGGATTGGTCTGCCATCAGCTGCAAGCAGCTGCTCATAATCCGCTAGCTGAAGCGGATTCAGCTGGTAGGTGTTCCAACCTTCTTCCCCGGTTGTCAGAGTCGACAACTCCAAATGCAGGACCCCTGATGGACGATCGGACACGTCGTCACCCAAGTCGGTCAACTGCGTGGCGAGTTCGACGGCGAGACCAGACGCATCGGCAAACAGCAGCCAGCGATGTGACGATCGATCATCGGTCGTGTTCGTTGCGCGATCGGCTTCGCGATGCCAACGAAGTTCATACAGCAAATCCGTGCTCATCAAGCGACGTGACTGCCGCTGCTTGGAGACTCGCTGGACACGTGCTCCGATGATTTCGGCAACTTTCTCGTCCGTCGTCATCGAACAGATCGATGTCGGTCTCGAAGGTGCCCGTCTCCGATTGGGAGCTTGGTCAGCCGGGTGTGGATCCACAGCGTGCCTGGATGGCACGGTGCGATACACTCGCACCTGCTCGGCATGGGTTGGCAAGAACAGGTCCGAGATTGCTCCGATTCTGAATCGGCGACGACGCCCGCGATCGACTGCAGACATCCATCCAGCACGGCGGGATGCAGGACGTAATCGGCAAGTTCGTCTTGCAACGCCTCGGTGAGGTTCCAATCGCGCGAGAGCGATTCGCCCGCCCCCGTCTGCACCTCGGCCAACGACCTGAAACATGGGACCGTATTGAAGACCGCAGCCAGCCATCAGTTGGTAGAACGGCTCACCGCCGATCTTGTCGGACATGACGGCTTTCGATCTCGTCGCGGTCGATCGGATCGGGCGCAGATTCGGCCACCGCGCGATTGTGCAAGCGTTCCCGACGCATGCAGCGTCCAAGCATCGCTCGACCTCCTCGTCGCCCGTCGCCGGCCGACTGTAAACCTCAAAGGTGCATTCGCCTCGATGGTCCGGTCCGACCTGCACCTGGACGACGCGGCGCTGATCGCCTGACAGCACCAACGCCTGTTGGATGGAGAGATTGCTGAGCGCGTGATTTCCGTCTCCGAAGACAGACTTCGCGACCGCCATCGCTTGTTCCATGTAGGCGGCGGCTGGAACCACAGGGCTTTGGTCGATGCAGTGATCTGCTAGAAACCTTGGGCGACTCGAATCAAGAGTGAGTTCAAAGACCTTTTGTCGACCGGCGACCGGCAGACGATAACCAAGCAGCGGATGATCGCTTGCGGAGGCAACACGTGGGCTGACATGGTGAGTCAGACGACGCGACATGTCGTACCAAAACGACTGAGCCTCAAACGGATAGGTCGGCAGAACCTGTCGCCGGCGAGACCACGGCCGATCGAAGGAATACCAATCAACATCGTCGCCGCGGACGTAGAGTTCCGACAAGGTCTCGGTTAGCACGTCCCAGTCGTCGCGACCAGGTCGCATTGACGGCAACCAGGAAATGGGTTCACCGTCCCACACGCGGCTCGCCATTCCACAGAGCGTTGTTCCCGGTCCGATTTCGACTGCCGCATCGAGCGGAAACGATTGCAGTGCATCGCACTCCGTCGACGAAGCAGACGGTGTTGCGAAGGTGGTCTCGCCAATACGCGGGGTCGCGGATTCGGTCATCAATCAGTTGCCCATCGCGACTTGAAATCAGCGGGATCTTTGCGGCGAATGGTAGGTCACCTCGCCCGCCCGCTGCTCGAATTCGTCGAGGATCGGATCCAACAATGGCGAGTGAAACGCGTGCGAAACCTCAAGCGGTCGGGTCTTCACTCCCGCCAATTCGAACTGATCAAGCAGGTCGCAAACCGCACGTCTGCTCGTCCGGAAATCACGACATTCTGCGGCCCATTGTGAGCAGCAATCGCGACTGTCTTGCGCGTACGGCATGATCAGTTCGGCAACTCGCTCGCGGTCGGCAAACACGACCGCCATCATTCCATCGCGCGGAAGTTCTTGCATCAGTCGCGCTCGATGGGAAATCAGCGTCAGTCCATCGCTCGAGTGAAAAAACGCCGGCCTCGCACGCCGCGACGTAATCGCCAACGCTGTGTCCGATCATCACCGTCGGTTCGATACCGAAGGATCGCCATAGCCTTGACAAGGCATACTCGATCGCGAACAGCGCCGGCTGCGTGTACTGCGTTTGATGCACGAGCGGCTTGTCGCGAACGATCCTCATAAAGCACTTCCAGCAGCCGGCGCGGCAGTTGCTCTGCGAGAATCTCGTCGCATTCCTCCAACGCGTCACGAAAGACGGGTGCGAGTCTCGAGTAGCTGACGTCCCATCCCCTGGTATTGCGATCCCTGTCCGGCAAACAGGAATGCGACGTTCAGTCGATCATCACTTCGGGCCTTGCCACGCTTGACGCGACTTGATTCCTCGCCTGCCGCGAACGAATCAAGGGCATCCTTAAGTCATCCGCGTTGCCGGCGGGAATCGCAGCACGATGATTGAAATGAGATCGACCGACCGCTGCGGTGTAGCAGGCATCGGCGAGCGGATACTCGTCTTGATCGGCTGATGGAACCGTCTGAATCGATGGCCAGACTCCTGCAGACCCTCCGGAGTTTTGGCCGACAATTGTAAAGACGTGCTTCGGTCGTTCTGACTCGGGTTGGCTTTTGACGGATCCGCCGTCGCCGCTTCTAGCACGAGATGCGCATTGGTGCCGCCAAAGCCAAAGCTGCTGACACCGGCAATCGGTGTTCTTTGCTGCCGCGTCCCAAGGCGTCAATTCGCGAGCGACCTCGTAGTCGACTATCGCGTCAGGTCGATATGACGATTCAGTTTTTCAAAATGCGTCTGTTTGCGGAATCGTCTGATGGCGAAGCATCAGGATCGTTTTGATCAGCGACGCCATGCCGGCCGCTGTTTCGGTATGCCCAATGTTCGCTTTGACCGAACCGATAAAGCAAGGCCCCGCGTCGCCACCGTCGTCACGAAAGACTTCGGCAAGGGCGTTCAGTTCGATCGGATCGCCAAGCGGGGTCGCCGTTCCGTGGGCTTCGATGTAGGAGACGTCATCGGGGTCTGCGTCGGGCGTCCCGCAAGGCCTGGCGAATCACCTCTACTTGGGCGGTTCCGCGCGGGGCAGTGATGCCGGACGTCATCCCGTCCTGATTGATGGCGCTGCCCCGGATCGTGGCCAGGATGATGTCACCGGCTGCTGACGGCATCGGAAAGCCGCTTGAGGACGACGACGCCGCAGCCCTCGCCGCGCACATAGCCGTTGGCTCGATGGTCAAACGGCCGACACTTGCCGTCGGGCGACAACATCTGTGCTTGCGAAAACGCGAGCGTTGTCTCCGGTGTCAAGATCGCGTTGACACCGCCGACGATCGCCATGTCACATTCGTTGGCTCGTAAGCTGCGAATCGCCAAGTGGGCGGCGACCAACGAAGAAGAGCAAGCGGTGTCGATCGCGATGCTTGGACCACGCAGGTCCAAGGTGTAGGAGATCCGGTTCGCGGCGATGCTGAGCGCGTTGCCGGTGCCCGAATAGGCCGTGATCTGTTCAAAGTAGTTGTCCAGCTGGACCGGAATTCGCGAGTAGTCGACGCCACCCACACCGACGAAGACACCGGTGGATGATTCACGAAGCTGCGACGGGGCGAGACCACCGTATTCGAGAGCTTCCCAGACGACCTCCAGCAACAAGTCGATGCTGCGGGTCCATCTTTTCGGCCTCGCGCGGCGAAATTCCGAAAAACGCAGCGTCGAAACGATCGATGTTCTCCAGGAATCCACCCCAGCGCGTCGGCATCTTGCCGGGCGTACTGCCGCTGGGGTCGAAAGAACGCATCAACGTCCCAGCGCGAGGCGGGGATTTCGCCGGTCATGTCCAACGCATCCCGGATCAGCCGCCAGTACTGCTCAACGCTCGAGGCACCGGCAAAACGGCATCCCATTCCAACGACCGCGATCGGTTCAGCGATGTCGGCGAATCGCCCATTGCTTGTTTCAAAAGGGCAAGTTTCTGCGGGGATAATCGTGCGATCCGCTCGGATGTCGAAGTCATTGAGGGGTCTCCGGACGATCTACTTGCGAGCATCGCGGCGACTTCGTTCTCGGGCATTTGTTCAAGCTGCGACAAGAGTTGATCGAATGTATCCTCGGCCGGCTTGCCGAGTGTCGATTCGCGAACGGGCCGTTGCTGCTGATGATCAGCTCCGAAAGATGGCGCGCCAATGATGCGGGAGTCGGATAGGTCCAGGCGATGGTCGGTGATAATTTCAAGCCAAGGGCATCTTCAAGTTGAGCGATCAGTTCCATGGCCGAGAGTGAATCGAGACCATATTCAGCGAACGGGCGATTGGGTTCCAAATCATTGCCTTGCACCTCGGCCGTCTGACGCAGCCATGTCGTCAGTCGCATCTGAATCTCGTCGGCCAGCGTCTCACGATCGTCGATCTTTGGCAGTTTCAGGAGCTGCTTCAGGTCGAGCGAGTGGTGCAGGACGATCGGTCGCACTGTCTGGCTGCGTCCGACGGTCTTCTGAGCGAATGACCACCGTGAGACGACGCTCAAATCACCGTCAAGGTATTCGTTGTCGACATCTGCGTAGCCGAACCTTGCCGCTGGTCGTGCGTGGCAGCGTTCCCATGCGAATCAAGATCACTTCGTGAACAAACACGTCATGTTCAGCGGTGACGTTTCGTCGAATATCACGAATGATCGACTCCCGTTCCGCTCGATTCGTCGCCCGATCAACTTCCTGAACCAGAATCAATAGTTGATCACCTTGCCCATCAATCAGGAACGCTGCCACCGCCGCCTGGAATCAGCTTTTCGTGTGAATTCTGGACGGTTGCCTCTAAGTCATGCGGATAGTGGTTTCGTCCGCGAATGATCAACAGTTCCTTTCGTCGGCCCGTGACGAACAACGAACCATCCCGAATGAATCCCAGGTCGCCGGATCGGAGAAAAGAATCCTTTCGCGAATCGGCAAGCTGACCATGAAACGTTTCTTCGCTTTCAGGCGAGCGATTTCGATATCCTCGGGCGACGTGTTCGACCGCGGATCCAGATTTCACCGACGACATTATCATCGCAAGGCAATCGGGTGTCTCGGGATCAACGATCAGGACCTCCTCGTCCATCAGTGCATGACCGCAACCAACCAGTTCGATCGAGGACTCCCTTTGATTCGCGTTCGGCTCGACAGCCACCACGCGTCCATTCTCCTGCAACTCTGCAGCCTGAACGGAGCATGTCGTTACCTTTCCCGGTCCCTGTCCGCCAGTCACCAAGCAGCGTGGCCTCGGCCAGTCCATAACACGGATAGAAGGCTGAATCGGAGAATCCGCAGGGACCAAAAACCGCCGCAAATCGCCGCAGAGTTTGGCGCGGATCGGTTCGGCACCCGAGAACGCAACTCGCCAGGAACTCAAATCCAACCCCTCCATTTCCTCCGGCTTGATCTTTCTCAGGCAAAGCTCGTAGGCAAAATTGGGGCCTCCGCTGACGACAGCACCATGGTCGCTGATCGCCCGAAGCCAGCGCTCGGGTCGCTGAAGGAACGACAGCGGAGACATCAGTATCGTCGTGCCGCCCACGTACATGGATTCCAAGAATCCCCCCGATCAATCCCATGTCGTGATACGCGGGCAACCAGGATACACCCACTTCGGCTGGCACCGTCGCGTGCGAAAGTCCAAATCCCTGCCGGATCATCTCCAGGTTGTGGGCAATGTTCCCATGACTGACCACGACTCCCCGCGGATCTTTGGTCGAGCCTGAGGTGTACTGTAAGAAGGCGATGTCGTCTGCCTGGAGTTGCGGTTCTCGCCAAACGTTGGGCGACGACGCCTCCAGTTCATCGCTGCTCAACCAGTTTTGTTTGTCCAACCCTTCAGCAGTGTTTGAATCGGCAAGCGTCTCGACAACACGCTGCGTTGTCAGGATGGCGGCGGGACGAGCATCGTCAACGATCGCCGATAATCGGCCGACGGACGTCTTGGTTTGGGATAGGTTGCCGGAATGGCCAACAATGCCCGCATACACACATCCGAAAGAAAGCCTTCACAAAGTCCAAACCCGGCGGGAAAACGATCGCCACACTCGAACCGGGCTCGAAACGCTCCTGAAGTCCAGCGGCGATCCGACGTGCCGACTGATCAAGCTGGCGATAGCTGATCGTCAACGAATCACGTTGATCTTCCAAAAACTGAAATGCCAAACGATCTGGGAAAGTCTGACTTCGAGACTGTCAGCATGTCGACCAACGTTGGGTGATCGTGCAGGTTTGAACCAGCACTCGCGAATCGCAAAGAACTCATCGAGTTGTATGTTCTTTCGGCAAGGTTGAAATCGAAAAGCAAATGTCCTGCTGACGCGCAGGATACCGGTCCTCTCCATTGACTGGATCAAGCCCAGCGATCCTTTCGACTGGAGTTCCGCCCTTCGGAACATCAACGTATACCGAGTTCAGGATGGTGCACAAAAGAACACTAGTCGCGTCACGAGGCACCGTTACATTTCGCCTATATTACCAGCAGTGGTTGGGCAAACTAGCCCCGTTTTCAGTCCGGGTCGAATTGTCCGCATCTATCGCGGCAAAAACCTTCGAGGACTATCCTAATTGGGTCGCCCTTGACGGCAACATCAACCGAGTTACCGAGCGGATCTGGCGGCTCATTCGAGAAGGGCGATCAGCGGCTGACAATCGCCGAGTTGGCAAGCACCGAGCAATTACAGCAACGACTTGAATGCTGCTTCGTCAGGCGAAGGTGCAGTGACGGTGTCGATGGACCAGTGGAAGATGCAGCAACAACTCTCAACTTCTGAGTCCCAGCTGCGCATTTGGCATCTTGCGGTGATATTAAGTGTCGCCTTTCTCCACGAAAGTAGCTTTCTTCGTTTCTTGCACGCGAAAGAGGACAATGTTATTGCTACTTGACGTCGTCCACATCGGATTGCGTCATGCAGAACCTACATTCGGAGTCAGATCGGAAGAACCCTTTCTGATTCAAGACCTGTTTGATTCTAAGGCTCGCGAGCGGCTTCGACCAAAACGGCATGCCAGATAACGCCTCTTGCCGCATCCTTTCCCAGTGTTCCTTGCAAACCGGATAGGTTGCTTGGCGACTCTTATCGTCTTCCATGGTCCGGTTCTTTGTCTGGTAGGTTCTACCGCGATTGAGGTGTCCGATCCGCAATCAGCGAGCATTGGCTTTGACGATTTCCAGCTTGATCCTATTGCGTGAGACCAGCGTCGGACATCAGCTTCCGCACTTCGACTCTCCTGCCACGGATTTTTGGCGCGATGGCCAACGCGGCAGCAGTGGCTTCATCCTTTAACGTGGGAACTCGTTTGGCGTTGATGGCCAGCTTCAGCGTTTCGATGCTCGGATGGAGCTTGAGTACTTCCAACACCAGTTTCTGCTCGTCGATTCGCCTCGAAGCTTCCATCGCCTTCTGGCACATCTCGGCTCGCTGTTGATCTGACATGTCGAACTTGCGGGCGAGACCTATGTAACCTCGCAACGCGCGAACCTGGTACTTTTCCGCCGGCGCGGTCTTTGCCAGATCCAACAAGACAGTCGCTGCCTCCACGCTATTCCACTTGCCCAACAACCGGCTGCCGGTGTCCTGCAGCTGGGGATCGGAGCTCTTCGCCGCGGCCGCAAGTGTCTGCAGTGCGCTGGTCCCGCCCACATCACTAAGAATTTCCAACAGATTGCTCTTCGCCGCTGCCGGCGACCGCTGCAGCGCCATTGCCAGTTCAGCCGCGCACGCCTCGCGGTCCGGCATGCGGACGCTCGCCGCTTTCAATGCCTGCTGAGCTGTCGCAGCGTCCTCAGGATGTCTCGGGGCCACAACCTGCGAGACCAGCACGGACAATTGTTCGAGAGGAACCGTTTCACCCAATGCGATCAAGGCGGCGCTGCGGACTGTTTGATCGGGATGATTCAACGCCTTGAGAAGATCAGGCACCGCGTCGATGCGTCTCTGCCCGACCAACTCAATCAGCAGCGGGTAACTTTTTCCTTTGGCCTCGGGCAATCTCGCGACGATTTTGGCGTCGACGTTCTCACCGGGAAGTTCGGCCAGCGTCTCTTTCGCCGCTTGCACCAAGTCCGCGTCGGCTTCGATCACAATCTCCAGTAGCGCAGCCAGACACGAATCGTCTCCCACGCGTTTGAGCGCGTCGATGGCTGACAAACGCACTTGTGTGTCTCCTTGTTCGGCGGCTTTCAACACCGCGGCCAGGACGACGGTCTCGGGTCGGTCCGCCATCGCCTGAATGATCAACGCCGCCCGCTGCGGAGTTGCGCGAACCATTTCGGTCGCCAGAGCCTGATCGACTTCAGCCCCCGGAAACTCGCGAGCGGTACCCAGCGCGAGCTGGAACAGCTTCTTGTCCGGCGATTGGAGTGTCTCCAGCAGCAACGGGATGCCGTCCTGGTTGCGAGCGAGAATCGCGCCGCGAGTCGCTTCGATGATTCGCTGCATCGGCACATCGGCTGTGCGGATTTCGTCATAAATCTCCATCGCCGCATCCGAATTGCCTGCGGAATGTAATCGCTCGGCACACAATACATAGCCTTCTGCGACTGCCGAACGGACGCCCTCGGGAGCGGAGGTCAGGGCGTCTCGAAGCGATTGCCTGGCGGCATCATTTCCGATCCGTCCCAAAGCAACGGCGGCGGCTGAGGCGACTTCGGCGTCTCTGTCCTGTAAACGCGCGATCAACGGATCGACAGCGCCAGCGTCCCGGCGGACACCGATCGAATTGATCGTGCCGACCAGAAGTCTGCCCTCAAGAGACCCGCTTGCCGTTCGCAGCGCTTCGTCAGCTGCCTCGCCCGGAATTGCTTCCAACGCGATCCGCGCCCACGAAGACAACTGTGGGTCGGGAAGCAGCTTCGCCAGATCAGGAACCGCCTCGCTGGACCCGTAGATGGCGAGATCTTTGCAGGCGATTGCTTTCTCTGCCGCCGGCGCGTCCGAGCGAAGGACCGCGAGAAATTCTGTTTCACTCTTGGCAGACGTGTTCGGATCGTCAGCGGCTCGAGCCGTGGATGCGGTCACGGCAACGATCGCGGCGAGAAAAACGGCAGAGAGAGTGATGTGTCGAATGATGTGCATGTTACTGATCCTGACCTAAGTGAATTCGCGTGTGCTGGGCTTCCAAAATGCCATTGATGCCTGTCAGCGCAGGTTGGAAACCTACGCCATGAAAAAACCTACACCCTCCACGGTTCGCGCAGTGCCTCGGAACGGAGACGATTGGCCTGTTCATCGTTGATGAACTCGTGCGTCATGTTGTCGTACTTCACCTGGCGTCCCAGATAGAGCGCGATGTTCGCCGCGTGGCAGGCGATGTGCGCGTTGCACGCTGCGTCCGCATTTCCCTTCGGCTGGCGGCGCGTCTTCACACAGTCCAGGAAATCACGCACGTGGTAAGTCGCCGGATAGCCGCCGATTTCGGCGACCTTTCGCCCGGCGAGCAATTCCGGCGAACTCAACACCATTTTTCCGCTGTCTCCTGCCTCGACCCAACCGGTCTCGCCCTCGAACCGTACCGGGCAGGAGCCCAAAGGAATCCAGCCTGTCTCGCGAAAGATCAACTCGGTGCCGTTCTCGTAACGTGCGACCAACTGGCCGTCTTTCGGTGGGTCGTACTCAACCGGGGGCAGGCAATCGTCGACGGCCCATTGGCAGAGATCGACGCAATGTGAGCCCCATTCCAGCACACCGCCACCCGAAAACGCACCGACAAAGCCGCCACCTTTTTCAAAATTGAATCCATCCAGCAGCTTCTCGTTGTACGGACGCCAGGCAGCCGGCCCCAGATACATGTCCCAATCGACGACTTCCTTATCCGGTTCGGGTTCCGGCGGTAACCAGCCACTCATGATGGCCTTCATGCCCATCGGATGAGCGAAGACTTTTTTGAGTTTGCCGAGCTTGCCGGTTCGAGCCAACTCGCAAGCAAAGGCAAAGTGGGGCAGATTCCGTCGCTGAGTCCCTGCCTGGAACACGCGTCCGGTGCGGCGCATCGTTTCGGCCAGGATCAGGCTCTGTGAAATGTTCTTCGTGACAGGCTTCTCGCAATACATATCCTTGCCGGCTTTGGCGGCAGCCATGGCGGCGGTAGCATGCCAGTTCGGTCCGGTCGCGATCAGCACCGCATCGATATCGCTGCGATCCAACAATTCACGAAAGTCGCGATAGGTTGCGCAGTCTTGGTTGCCGTAATGATCGTCGGCAATCTTCTTGACTTCGCCTCGACGCTTTTCCTTCACGTCGCAAACGGCAACGAACTGGACATCCTTTTGTGGCAGGAAGCAACTAAGGTCGTAGCCTCCCCGTCGCCCAATGCCGATGCCGCCGACCACGATCCGCTCGCTGGGAGCAACGGCACCGTCTAGACCAAGTGCCGAACTGGGGATGATCGTCGGCGCCATGACGGCGGCACCAGCCGTCGAAACCGCCGTCTTCAAAAACCGACGCCGAGGAAGTTGTGTTTTCTTGTTCGCCATGACTACATTCCTGATCGTGTTGATCGCCGGGACAGAGCCCGCACCCGTGAAAGATATCCTTACCCCGTGAGCATACCCGCGTAGCATTCGCCTTGCCACACACCGCTCGTCATTGGCCCATAATCGCAATTGTTCTCCCGGAGGTGCCCACCAAACCACCGCGTCACGAATCGGAGGCTCAATCAGGCACAATCTGCGGCAATTCGCTCTGCGTCTCGGCAAAATCGACTGAATTGATGGCAGAAATGTCTTCCACCTCCTTGGGTCCGCCCAACAACTTCCCAGAGCCCCTCTGCTTGCGTTGATCGTTGAGTTCGTGCTTGGACATTATCTCTTCCCTGGACCTGACCACTGTTGGCGGGCACGCAGTCATGACCGCTGTACTAGGTTTCGCCGCACTCCGGATTTGCGTTAGACTTGACCAAACGTGACGTACATGGTCGCTATCCATTGGTACGCTCCCGTTCGTGATCGGTTCCCAAGTTATAGCCAACCAACCGACGGCCATGCCGCGCACCGGCGCACGACATCAAACGCATACAAATGGAAAAACAAACCGCTGTGCCGGGCGACGGCCGTTGGTCGACTTGATGAATCCGGAAATCCCGGCTCGTCCGTCGACGTTTGTTGTACAGGACCAACCATGGTAGCCATCAAGACCTACACGGACGGTGAAATCCTCGTCGTTGAATTCCTGGATTGCAAGCTTCTCGACAGCCAGCGGATTGATCAAGTCGGCCGCGAACTACTGGCCGTGGTCCCGCGTGCTACCGGCAAGAAATTGTTGCTGAATTTCCAGGGTGTTGCATTCATGTCCTCTGCCATGGTTTACCAACTCGTGATGCTCAACAAGGAATGCAAACAGCGAAAAGTGACATTGAGATTCTCGCATGTTGAACCCAACGTTATGGAGGTATTTAGGATCACGAAGCTGTTCGGTGAGGATGGCCCTTTGGGATCGCCAGGGCCGAATCCAGCGAGACCTCCCACTGGTTCCGCGAGTCTGAAAAGATCAGAGAGGGCCGGTGATACAGATCCGAACGAAACCTAATTTACGGCGGTTGGGCCCCAGCGCCGAAGACAATTTGGGCGAACGTACATGGACGATCACCGCACTGGACCAGAGACCGATCGGCTGCAGCATCGCGCATTCACCACGAATGACGCCGGAGTCGTCTTCGCACTGAACAGCAATCCGGAGGTCATGCGATACACCGGAGAAACCATGCTCCGATCATTGAATGAAGCCAAACAAGCCATCGCGAACTACCCGGACTTTGACGAGGTCGGGTATGGAAGGTGGGCATGCATTCTCAAAGAAACTCAGGCAATCATTGGATTCTGTGGACTCAAATTCCTACCTGATCTTGATGCGGTTGATGTTGGCTACCGACTACTGCCCCAATACCGGGGGCGTGGATTGGCAACCGGCGGATCACCACGCTGCAATTCCGTTGCTGGCGACGGGCATCTAAAACGACCGAACCAGAAGCATCGTATCCGATTCTGAAAAACCATCTTCACGTCACGAAGCGGACGGTCAGGATCGTTGCTCCGGCTGCAATCTGATCGCCGTGCCGGATCTCGCAGTCGCCTACCACTCGCTGACCGTTGACGAACGTGCCATTGCGGCTGCCGAGGTCGCGGACAATGCCACTTCGCTGACAACACTCGATGGAAAAATGGACTCGTGATATTTTCGCGTCCACCGGCGCCTGAAAGTCGGATTCGTCGGTACGTCCAAGCGTCTTCGTCTGGCCAGCCGGTACCTTAGGCGGGTCGCCGGAAATGAAGCCGGACTGAACTGTCAGCGCGATCGCTTCGAGTTTCGTGTTTTCGTCAAATTCGATCGGCGTCCTCATGTCGACCGTTTCTGATGGCAGGAAGGGGCGTTTGTCGGGTTCGGGCATCGGCTTGTGATGGGGTCTCAATGCGGCTTCGAGTTCTTCTCTATCGTAGCCTGTTCTCTGCATCCAAGGACTCGAAAACTCGTCGTTTCTGCGGCTTGATCGCACACGATCGAGGCGAGTTGGTTCGATGATTTGGCCGCAGCGCTGCCGGCACTTTTTGCGCACGAATCAGATTGGTGGCATCGATGAGACCGCAGTAGAGTGCCAACCGACGAAGTCCGAACGCGTGAACGCCCGCGGGAAGAATTCAACGGTCCATGCGGATCGTTGCCCCAGGTTATCAGCCACCGGTCCTTAGCGTCGGCGCATATGTTCGGAAACCATCGTGTTTTGGAAAGGATTCGGCTCATGCTGAGTTGTTCTCACGCGAAGTCGCAGAGCTCACAAAGCTGACTCTATGCTCCTTGCTTTGCGTCTTAGCGCCTTTGCGTGAGCCTTCAATTACTATCGTCGCGACTTTGCCATTTCATCCGGCGTGATCTTGCCGTCGCCATTTAGGTCCATCTTGGCGAACATGCGCTGGGCATTGCCGACGGCTTCGGTACGAGTAAGGATGCCGTCTCCGTCGCGATCGATTTCTTTGGAATGCCCTTTCAGGAATCCGTCCATGGCACTTCGTGAACCACCTCGGCTGTTCAGTTCGGCGGCACTCAGCTTGTCATCGTTGTTGGTATCGAGCTTGCGTAGCGCGGTTGTGGCTCCGTGAAGTTCGGCCTTCTCGATCTGGCCGTCGCCGTTTGCATCCAATGCTGCAACGATCGGATCTCCACCGGGACGTCCGCCGCCTTCGCCGCGACCTCGATTGCCTTGCGGTTCATTGCCGGTTGGACGCTGTAATCCTGGACGCTGGGCATTTCGACGACCGTCGCCACCACCGCCCTGACGCGGCGTATAGTTTTCGGTCTTCGTTCCCTGCGCTGAAACGAAATGGAAGGTCGCCGATCCATTGTCTGCAACGGTGTAGCGGACGGATCGTGGGTCGCCAAAGACTTCGTAACGGACGACGAAGCTGCCCGGCTTCGGTCTCTCAAAGCCAACGATCTTCGCACCTTTCAGACCGGGAAGCGACGGCCGGACACCCTGTGCTCGCGGTTGCGGATCGACTTGGCCGTCGCGTTCAACGACTTCGCCGTAGAAACCACCGTTCAAATAGGGAAACGTTTTCGTTGCGTGATAGTGGTACTGTCCGCGGGGACCTTTGTGGCCGTTCAACCAATCGAGATCGGTTGGCGGTTTTCCGTTAGGGTCGTTGTAGCCATAGATCGGGTAACCATCGAGTGCCACAGCGACCGGGTTTCCGGCACCGACGATCTTCTCCAGATGCACAGGCGCCATGTGGTAGTGGTAATCGTCGGCCCGACCACAATGCCCGCCCCATTGATCGAGTTCCCCGGCTAACAGCGTGTCTGTCTTGCCATCGTTCTTAATCGGATTGAAGATCGGGACACCGTTGACCGCCAATGCGATCGCTCCGCGAAAGAAATGCTCCTTCGTCGACATTGGCTGCTTCGCGGGAACCGGATGAAGCGGAATTCTCCATGCGTTGTTGCCCGTGTACGACTGAGGCAAAGGAACTTGTTGCTGCCAAGCTGTGATGCCGGTCATCATTGGGTGATCGGGCATCCCGCTGGATTCGACAAACAGGAAGTCGCGGTCGAATCGAACTTTGACTTTGTCCGAGAACGGATCGAACAGCTTTGCCAACTCGGGCTGGTGCGATTCTGCTGTTTGCCTCTGCACGACGAGTTGGTATTTCGGCTGCTCTGTGTTGAGCCGAATGATCTTCTGCTGCGTTTGCGGAGAAGGCGCGTGCGAATGACCTTCGTGAGCCAACGCGACATTAGAAAATACCAGCAACATCGTGATGGCGATGGTTGTTCTCATGGTTTGATCCCTGTGGTGTATATCGTGAATTAGTTCAGATTCTGTGCCGCGTTTCCGCCTTGTGGCCTTCCGCCCCTTTGTCCACCTCCCCGGTTTCCACCGCCACCGCGCCGTCCGCCACCTTGAGGTACGACATCCGTCAGTCCGCGAAAGTCAGGACGCTCCTTGCCATCCGGCGGTGACTTCACAACCGTACGGAACAACACAAGGTTGTCGAGCTTCACGTCTTCGGACCAGATGAACTTTGCACCCTTGAAGTCATGTTCAAAGAACGGTTCCTTCGGTCCGACTTCTTCTTCGGTGAACTCTTTGGCGTTCGGCCATTTGCTGTCATCGAACTCGACCGCGAACCAGTTTTCCGGAACGGGAATACTCTCGACTCGAGGATTTTTCGTGTCACTATCGATAGGTCCCCAAGAAAATTTCTTCGCTTTCCATGTCGCGTTTGTGACCGTGCCGTCACCGAGTTTCAAAATGAAGCCGCCGTCGCCGATGTTGGTGTTGGCGTACTCCATTCCGGTCTTGGGATCAGCATTGTCGATACCCATGACCGCGATCGTCATTGGATAAGCGGGCAACACCTCAACAGAGACCACGTTATGCGGAACAAAAGCGATGGAATCGACAGCAACTAGTTCGCCATTGATGTACAACTTGAACGAATTGTCCGCGTAGACGTTCGCTTTGATGGTGTCGTCGATGCGAGGCTTGCGAGGCGGCTGTTGGCATTAGCGAATGATAGAACGCCGGACATCAACAGAAACACAGTCAACATGCGTGGGATTCGTTTCATTCGTTCTTTCTCCTGTTCGGATTCGGCTTCTTTGTTTTGTTGGTTTTGCTTCCGCCACCGCCGCGCTTGCGTGCGATTGGTGCTTTGTTCGGGTCATAGTTCGGATTGGGAACCGCCATTTGAGCGTCAACGTCGTGCAGGTACTTCACCAGCAGGCTGTCCAGTTCTTTCACTTTCTGAGGCATCTGTTGTGAGAGGTTGTTTTGCTCCGAAATGTCTGCTGCGATGTCGAACAGGGCCAGCCGACCGTCTTCGTAGAACTTCATCAGCTTGTGATCGCCGAGGAACAAGGCCGAGTGTGGCCCATCGCCGCCTTGATAATGCGGGAAGTGGAAGACCATTTCTTCACGCTGACGCTTGACGGTTCCCTTGCCGTCATCAAGCAGGCCGAGAATGCTGCCACCTTCGATACCCGAAGGCAGTTTTGATGTGGGAATGCCGGCCCACTGGCAGTAAGTTGGAAACAGGTCGTAGCCGACGATCCGCTGGTGGCACCATGAACCGGCCGGAATGCCAGGGCCTCGAATAATGAACGGGCTGCGAATGCCGCCTTCCCAAACGCCGCCTTTGCCGCCAGCAAGACCGCCGCGCGATGATCCTTTGCCACGCTGGCTACCTGTTTTGGGGCCGCCGCCACCTCCACCGCTGCCGTTGTCGGACATGTAGATGACGAAGGTGTTGTCGGCCAAACCAAGCCGGTCGACAGCATCGACCACCATACCGACTCCGGTGTCTAGGTTCTCGGCGATCGCTGCACTGCCAACGCGTTTTTCGTCGGCACTGCTGTTCATCTTCTGAGCGTACTTGGCCAGAGTCGTCTTCAACGCATTTTGCGGAGCATGCAGGGCATGCCACGACATCTGAATGAAGAACGGCTTACCGGCTTTTTTGTTCTTCTCCATGAACGCTACTGCACGCTCCGCCATGCCGAAGATGTCAGCCGGATTCGGGTCGCCGTACTGGTGAGCGTACTCGTTGCCGATTTCGCCATCACCCTCGTCATACCCATGTACGGCAGGCCCGCCGCCGTTGATGTGCCATTTGCCATAGTGAGCGGTCGCGTAACCGGCTTCGCGAAGTAGTTCGCCGATCGTGATTTCATCGCGAGAAATCTGGCGAATGTTTTGCGGGCCGATCATCTTGAACCCATCGGATGCGGTGACGCTGCTGGATGCCTTCGTCCAGTGCATCGCGGCCGGGGATTTGCCGGTCTGCAAACTGATGCGTGTCGGCGAACAGACCGACGCCGGAGCATAGGCCGCAGAGAACCGCATGCCTTGTGCCGCCAGTCTTTCGAGGTTCGGCGTCTCGACGATCGAACTCTTTGACCACTCCAGATCAGGGTTCATCTTTACGGAAAGTCCGTTCCACGCCTGATCGTCGGACATCATGAACACGATGTTGGGCCGGTCAGCAGCCCTGACGATCGTGGCAACACACAAAAGGAGTGCGCAGGCTGTCAGTTGTGTTTTCATCTCAGTTCCCGTTTTTTGCAGATTTGTTTTGCGAGCCTTTGTTTTTGCCGCCCTGTCCGCCTCGCTGTCCGCTTCGGCCACCACCACCACCGCTGACGGCAAGTTCCTGGGCATCCAGCACACCGTCCTTGTTTGCATCCAGCTTCATCAATGCGGCAGACTCATCAAAACCATGGACTCGCGGATCCGTCCGCCCGACGTGCCATTTGCCAAAATGAGCCGTGATATACCCTGCTGCCTTTAACAGTTCGGCAATGGTCGTAACATCCCGAGGCAACTCATTGACGACACGCGGCTCGATCAACGCCCGACCGGTGTCTCCTCCGGATGACGTTTCAGTAGCGGTGCAAAGAGGCAGCGAAACCAAAAGTTGTAGCAGTGAAATGATCGCTGTTTTCATCTTGTAATCTTCCTGTCGTGTTCGAGCATGTACGAATAGCTCACATCGCCGTTTCGCTGACTCCCGCCCTCAGCCATCGGCAAATACGCTCGGACATAATCCACGCGAGCCGAATCGCCATTGACGCGGACTCGAACGTGACCACTGCTGGCGTGCATATCACCACCTAAATATCCGTATTCGGCCGCACTCTTGGTGCCGCTGCGCGGATGCCCCGGCTGCGGAACAAGTTGGTAGACGATGCCGTCGAGATCTTGCTTGATGAACATGTGATCGTGCCCGTGGAAAACAACGCTCACGCCGTGATCAACCAGCATCTGATGAATGGGTTTTCCCCAACCGGGACGATGTTGGGCGAATTCGTCCTTCCCAGAAACACCTTTGCCGCCCCATTCCCAGAACGGAGCCGCCTCTTTACCGCCACGTTGATTGCGATCACTGCCGCCTACCAAATGATGTAGGAAGACGAACCGCAATTTCGCATCGCTTTGTTCCAGCGACTGTTTCAGCCACCCGTATTGATGCTCACCGAGCGTCCAGTACCAGTTGTCGCTGTTTCCGCCGCGCGAACGCGTTGTTGTGTGCCGAAACGGATCGAGCACGATGAATTGACAGTCGCCCCACTCGAATTGGTAGTAGTTCTCGGGTAAACCAACTTCTGCGCTCGCGCTGATCGTTGCCAGTAAAGAAGCCGCCCGGAAACGGGTTCGGAAAGTAGCGTTTGCGAGTTGTCGTGGCCCAGACATTCGACCCGCGGTTGCCGGATTCGCCATCGTGGTTGCCGAGAGCAAAGTACAACGCAGCAGAATGGCAGAGGTGACCAAGATAATATCGCTGAGCAAGATACTGCGGCTGTGACAGTTCCGGTTTCACATACTTGCCCGTCATGAAAGTATCGCCAAGAGCGAAATGAAAGTCGGGCCGATCCAGCAAGGCGTTTTCAAGAGTCCGCAAATAGACTTCACCACTGGTGTTCTCATCCAAATGCGAGTCCGCCTGTATGGTGAAAACAAAAGTGCTGTCGCGAGCACGCTGTGTGTGAAATGAGTACTCGTCGCTTTGGAGTGTCCTGCCGTTTGATTCGTAGACGAGCCGGTAGTAACAGCGACTGTTCCTGGCGAGCGAATCAATGACGAAGTCCAGTGGCTCACCGGCACTTAGATGTTGAACTTCCGTCCTGCTTGAATGCTTCCCGGATTGATCGCCGTAACTCAGATAGACTTCCGCGTCTTTGTGAAACAGCACTCGAATAGTACCGCTGTGGTCCGTCAATCGTCCTACCAGAATATTGAAAGGATGATCGGGAACATGATTCACTGCCGGTGGTGTCGTGTAGCCGCCCAGTCGGCTACCACCGCCTCGTCCCTGCGTCGAACTTCCTTTGCTCGTAGCTTGATCCCGCGAGACAATACCGTTGCCATCGGCATCGAGCCGGCGAATCGCGGCTGCGGCCGACTGCATCTCAAGTCTTGACCGCTTGCCGTCGCCATCGGCGTCAATCGCCGAAACCAACGGATCAACAACCTTTCCCTGCTGCGCGGTGGCGTCATTGCTCTTCAACAACGCGTACGCGACAAACGCCATGACCAACGCAACCCACCGTATACTCATCGCTGCAACTCTTCGTATCGCACTGCTCGACCGGGCTGGTGATGGGATTCATGAGTGAAGAAATCTGCTCCCAAGTCGGTCTGGCTGACCAATTCCAACGAGACGCTCTTCGGTCCGCCGCGCCCTCGTGGCAGACCATCAAGCAGCATGGTGTACACGGTTCCGTTCTCTGGGTTGAACCAAATCTGAACCTGCTTTGGACCTTGAACATCACGAGACTTCCGAATCCCAGTGAGCTGCAGGAGAACGGTTCCATCAGGTGCTCTCTTCCTCTCGTCCGCCAATCCGATCTCGTATCCAGACTGCAACTGCGTCAGATGCCCGTGAATATTGATGAACGGAATGTCCTGGCGGTGTCCTGGCAGACCACTGCGAAAACGGCTCAAGTCGGAACTCACGCGGACTGGACTGTCTTCACGGAAAGCCCAGCTTTGCTCGCCATTGCAGCCTGAAATCTGCCGGCCACCATCCTGCAACAAACGAACCAGCACGTAGTTGTCAGCACCACGCACGTAAAGGGTCGCCCCATCGATACGCACTTCGGCTTCCTCCGTCCACGCTTCTGGAGGAAGATTGCGAGGTTGCTTGCCCGGAGGGTACTCTTCAACCACTCGAATCGTGTAGGTACGATCAAACGGTTGCATCGCAGCTTCAATCGCCATTTCCAATGCGGTTGCTGCGGAAACGGTTTGCTGTGGACCAAACGCGATGAACATCACCAGTAGAGCTGCCGCGACCGTCACGAATGTGGTCAGAAATGCGATTCGACGACGACCGCTGGGAAGTGAGGGTGACCGCCAGATTCGCACAGATGGAGCCTGCAACTCCGAGTCGATTGCCTGCATCAACGCTCGAATCCTGGCTTCGTCGCGGTCTTTGTCGCGGTTACCCAAATCTGAGAGTAGACCGTGAATCAACAGGGACTCAGCCGCTTCCTTGCAAGACTCCTGGTCAATTGCGTCTGGATCGACGACAGAATCATGTTGGGCATCATCCAGCCAGCCTGACAGCAACTCATCGAGCGGCTCGTTCATCTTGTGGTCTCCCCAGCAATCAATACTCCTTTTCTCTTCAGACAATCCGCTAACATCGTTCGCGCTCGTTGAAGACGCTTCTTGCAGGCCTCGAGCGAGATCTGAAAACGATCGGCAACCTGGCTTGCGGGCAGGCCGTCAAGGTATCTCGCGTCAACGACTTGCTTCTGCTTGACGGGCAATGCTTCCAGGCAGTCACCTAGCGCCACGACCTTTTCGTCCCAAGTGTCGCCGCTCCTTGAATTGATGCCCTCAAACTGATGATCGAGCAAATTCAGGACACCTTCATGTAGCAACACCGGCTGTTGCTTTTTCATCCGGTAGTGAGCCATGACCAGCCTGGATGCAATGCCGCGAAGCCATGGCCCAAACGGACGATCCAGGTCGCATTCGTCGAGCCTCCGCCAGGCGACGACCATCGTTTCCTGAAACAGGTCATCAATCGTGGCCTCGTCACGTACAAGACTCCGCAGATATACCGTCAGCATCCGCGAGTTTTCACGCACCAGAATCTCAAAGGCTTTTCGAGCTTTCTTATCCACGAAAACAGGTCCACAACGCTTTGGATAAATCTGCTGACACCTTTACTGTCGCATTGGAGCCGTTAGGGGACAAAAAAATCGGCCGAACGCAGAAAACCTCCGCTCGACCACTCTCAACTGCAGTCGCTTGGGCAACCCGACGCGGATGGCGCGATCCGTTAGTTGCATCGGGAAATTGCTGTCGCTGTTTTTGTCGGCGTGCTCACCGAACTCGCCACGGTCCCAGTTGTTCGATGCGAGTTCGGTGGCAGTCTGACAATTATTTCCCGCAAGATGCGTAGGTGTGCGTGCGGCGTTGACGACCGATCCGCAGGCCAAATCGGCGGCTTTTTCTCCTTTGCTGATCCGGCACTGCCAACATCGAATCCGAAGGAATCCGACGGATTCAACGCATACTCTCCTTGTCACAGGTCGTCCATCGCCACACATACCTGTGCCAAAGATACACACACGGCCTGCAGGCTGTGCGTATCTGCACTGCTTGTTTGGCGGTGCCGTGGAATTATGTCGGTTTTGCTGGTTCTTCCGATGATGGCGCGTCGTTTGCGGTTTCACGAGCGAACTTTTTCACGCCCACACTTCGCTTAGGAGCAGCCCGCAATGATGCGTGCGCTGACGCTATGTTTCCTGCTGTTGATGCTGTCGGCGTACGCTGAAAATGGCAGTGCGGATCCACCACCGTTGCAGTGGGATAAATCAGAGTCATCGGTCGCGCTGCTGCGAGGCCAGAATGTGCTTTGGAAGTTCAATTATGACTCAAAGTTGAATGTTCCCTACTTCCATCCAGTGAGCACCGACAGCGGTCGCCTGCTCACATGGGATCGCCCCCCCGACCATCCTTGGCATCACGGTTTGTGGTTCTGCTGGAAATACATCAACGGTGTGAATTACTGGGAACATGACCGGCAAACGGGCAAGCCAGCAGGACGCACTCAGACGACTGACGTACAGGTGGAAACCCGCGACGATCATTCCGCCCGCATCTCGCAGACGCTGGTCTACCATCCCGTCGATGATGAGCACGTCGTGCTGAGCGAGCGACGACGGATCGACATTTCTGCTCCGAATTCTGAAGGCGAATACCACTTCGACTGGACGGCTGACTTCACCGCGGGGCAGCGTGAAGTGTTGCTGGATCGCACACCACCCAAGGCGGAGTCCTGGGGCGGTTATGCGGGGCTGTCGGTGCGTTTTGCAAAAGACCTGAGTGATCGTCAAGCGACAAGCGATTCCGGGCCGGTCGAATTCGGACCTGGAGATCGGCATCGTAGCCAAGCGATGTCGATGGACTACAGCGGCATCGTCGACAATGATCCGGTGGGTCTAGCGATGCTGGATCATCCTGATAACCCGCGACATCCGACGCCGTGGTACGTGATCCGCGGTTCCGTGATGGGCTATGTGAATGCTGCCCTGCTCAATGACGAGCCGATGACGCTGGAGCCTGGCCAGCGGATGACGCTGCGTTACCGTTTGATCGTGCATCCGAACCGCTGGAATGCTGAGCGTTTAAAGGCGGCCCAGGCAACTTTTTGGCGAACCGACTTCCCACATGAAAGGTGAGACTCCCATGCGCATGAAATCCATCAGCCGTCGAGGCTTTCTGAAAACATCAGCCGTGGCGGCTGCGTCGATCGGAGTTCCAACCGTGGTCCCCGCTCATGTCTTGGGAAAGGACGCACCCAGCAATGTTCTGCGGATGGGCTGCATCGGCAACGGACGAATGGGGCACGGTGATATGCAGGCGTGTTTGCAACGCGGGTTGGAACCGGAGACCAATGCCACAATCGTGGCTGTGTGCGACCTCGATCAGCAAAGGTCTCGGCACGCAAAACTCGTATGCGAAAACGCCTACGCCAAGAATGTGTCCGATCGACCTCGGCCCACAATCAAGATCTTCGATGATTATCGCGAATTGCTCTCCCGTGACGACATTGACGGCGTGACCATCTCGACGCCCGACCATTGGCACGCGTTGGTAGCGATCGCCGCTGCCGAAGCCGGAAAGGATATTTATCTGCAAAAGCCGCTGACGTACTCCGTTGTGGAAGGACAGAAGCTGGTCGAGGCAGTGCGGAAGAACAACGTGGTCCTGCAGACTGGATCTCAGCAGCGCTCGGACCGCAGATTCCATCAAGCCTGCGAGCTGGTCCGTAATGGACGCATCGGCAAACTGCATACAATTCGCGTACTCTTGCCGACCGACAGCGGCACCGGTGAGTCGAAGCTGATGCCAGTTCCCGAGCAGCTGAACTACGACATGTGGCTCGGCCCTACGCCCCGGCAGCCTTACACCGAGCATCGAGTTCATCCGCAAGCGGACTTCAGTCGACCAGGTTGGCTGCAGATCGAGGCCTACTGCCGCGGCATGATCACCGGCTGGGGCGCTCACATGTTTGACACTGCCCAGTGGGGACATGGCTCCGACGATTCCGGCCCGGTTGAGATGGAGGCGAGTGCCGAATTCCCCGACCGAGGTCTGTTCGATGTGCACACGGACTTTCACGCGGAAGGCCGTTATGCCGACGGCGTAAGACTGCTTGCCAGCTCTGGCACGCCTGCCGGTGTGACGTTCGAGGGCGACGCGGGATCGATTGCGGTCACCCGTGGCAGCATCAATGCCGAACCGGGCGACATCTTGCAAGAGAAGATCGGTGAGAACGAAGTGCGTCTCTATCAAAGCGACAATCACATGCGGAATTTCCTGCAGTGCATGAGGACGCGTGAAGACCCCATCTGCCCAGTGGAGGTGGGGCATCGCTCAAACAGCGTTTGTGTGATTACGCACGTGGCGATGAAGCTGGGCCGCAAACTTCGTTGGGATCCAAAAGCGGAGCGGTTCATCGACGACGAATCGGCCAACGCCATGCTTGACTACGACCACCGTAAACCGTGGACCGTTTGACGCACTGGAGAAAGATTGATGAGGTTTCTGTATCTCACGTTGTGCCTGACCGTCACTGCGACGGTTACGTTGGCGGCCTCGCCGTCGGTCGAGTTGCAACCCGATGACGCAGCCAACAAGTTGACTGTGCTGGTGGATGGCCGCGCGGCGTTGGCGTACCAGTACAGCGATGAATTTGCGTTGCCGCACTATTGGCCCGTGCGAAGTCCCTCCGGCAAGCTGCTGGTCGTGCAACACCCCGATCCGTATCCTCACCATCGATCCGTTTGGATCGCCGATAAGGTACAGGTCGGTGATGGGCCTGTGGTAGATTTTTATCACTGCACGAAGAATCTACGCAGCACGTCGGAACCAGCTGATGGTTTTCGTCACTTCATTCGTCACCAACGGTTTGGCAAGCAGGAAGTCGAAGGCAATACCGCGGTCGTGGAGGCCGAGTTGCAGTGGATCGTCGACGAGAACAATCCGGTGCTCGACGAGCATCGCGAGCTGCGTGTGGTCGCACTCGGTGAAGGCGAGTACTTGATCGATCTGACGTGGAAATTAACGCCGTCGCAGGGTGACGTGAAATTTTTGAGTGACAAAGTGCATTACGCCTGGCCATACGTGCGAATGGACCCGCAGTTCAGCGGCGAGCAAGGTGGCGTGATCACCACGGACGGAGGGCAACACGGACAGACGGACACGAATGACGCGACGGCCAGTTGGATCGACTATTCCAATACGGTCGAAGGAGAAACGGAGGGTTTGGCCCTATTCATTTATCCTGACGGCGAGTCACATCGTTGGCTGACCCGTGAGTACGGTACATTCGGGCCGCGCCGCGCAGACAAGTTCAGCGGGACCAAGTTTACGCTCCATTCAGGGGAATCGCTGCGCGGTCGCGTCGGTATCTTGGTCCATCGAGGTGATGCCAAGTCGGGTCGGATCGCGGCGCGTTATCAACAGTATATTGAGAGCGAACTTTGAAGATCGACCGCATCGAGTTATTCCCCCTGCGTTATCCGATGACCGGTTACTTCAAGTTTTTCACCGGACCGCACGGCTCGTCGGGCCGTGCAGCGGTCGTGATCAAGATCACAACAGACGACGGAACGGTGGGTTGGGGGGAGAGCGTTCCAGTCGCCAAGTGGAGCTACGAAACGCTTGAGACGGCCACGATTGTGCTGCGCGATTACTACACGCCTGTGCTGATCGGTCGTGATCCCACCGACATCGATGGTGCGTTGGCCGCGATGGACTTGGCGGTGGCACCAGGATTTACCACCGGCATGCCGATCACGCGTGCCGGTGTCGACCTGGCACTACACGACCTGACCGGAAAGTCGCGAGGACAGTCGCTTGCGCAGATGTGGGGGCGCGATCCTGGCGGCCCAATCACGCTTAGCTGGACCGTAAATGTTGAACGACTCGCCGATGTCGATCGGGTGATGGACGAGGGGCGTCAGCGCGGTTACCGAAACTTCAATATCAAAGTGGCGCCTGACCCGAAGTTCGACCTTCAGTTGGCCCGACGCGTGCGAGAGTATGCGCCCGATGGATTTCTTTGGGCGGACGCCAATGGCGGCTACGATCTCGCCACTGCGTTGGATGTCGCGCCGCAGTTGGCTGACGCTGGTGTGGATGTCCTGGAGGCACCGCTGAAACCGAATCAGCTGAGCGGTTATCAAGCACTCAAGAAGCAGGCTGCGTTGCCGATCTTGATGGACGAAGGAGTTGTCAGCCCGACCGATCTGCAAGAGTTTTACAAGGTGGGTATGTTGAATGGTGTGGCGCTGAAGCCGGCCCGCTGCGGCGGCTTAAGATCGGGCCAGCGACAGATTGAATTCTGTCTGCAGCACGGTTTGATCTGGCTCGGGAGCGGATTGACCGACCCGGACATTTCGCTCTCGGCAACCCTGGCGTTGTACGGAGCATACGGCCTGACCAAGCCCGCTGCGCTCAACGGCCCTCAATTCATAACGGCTAGCGTTCTCACCACACCACTGCGGATCGAGCAGGATCAGGCGTACGTACCGACCGGCCCCGGCTTGGGTGTCGAAGTCGATGAACAGCAGGTAGTCGATTTGATGAAACGCAGCGGTGGGGACTAACTCTAGGGGACAGCGTTTTGTTGACTCGGGTCCGGTAACACGTTCAACGCCAATGCCGTTCATGTTTCCGCAGCGATCCAGCAATCTCGTTTAACGGCAAGCCGCAGGCGACTGCTAAGGGGGGACGCAGTCGCCTGCGGCTTGCCGTTAAACGAAAAACGAACAGTATCGCGTTCAACGATATTCCAACATCACCGTGGCAGTCGTATCCCGGTCGCTGACTGCTCGAATCCAGCAGGCTGAAAATGCCGTAGGAATTTCATGAGCCACCGTCTTGTCGGCCGGGATGGTAAAGGCTTGATAGTCGACCCAGAGGCCGGTGCCATCAAGGTCGACTTGGAGCGTGAACGTGACCGGCTCACCGGACTGATGCGACATCCACGCGGTTTTTCGGTCGTATCCGGTCATCAGATACGGATCGGAAGGGGTTCCCGCTTCGACTCGGGTATTGAACCATGGTCCGCCGTCTCCGACGGGCTTGCCGAATTTCCAAAGATCATCGATTCCGCCAAACCAAAGTGCCATCTTGTTGTCGGGATCGGCGAAAACGTGGCCATCGTTCTTCGCGTCAGCGCGAACGCCAGCCAGCACCAGCAATCCGTTCCAAGAACAGAAATCGGTGATCTGTTTGGAATGACTCGATACAGGTCGCATTTGATGCCATGCCGGCGGCGCCCCGTTGGTGACCAGCGGGACTTCATAAAACGTGCCATGGATGTTGGCCAGGTGTCGCTCTGACTCGACTTCGCGTGATGCCCTCGGCCACCCGGACGCCCATGGCTTGTCGAATGCCGCATTGCCTTTGGGCAGACGATACGTCTGGCCCTGGGAGTGAAGCACAACTGACGCCTCATCGACCGTGAACTCGGGTTCGACGTGCAGCAGCGATTTTAGTTTTGCATCTGGCTTGTCAGCCTGAAATTCAAAAGTGGCCTTTGTGAAATCGAAGTAGCGATCATTCGCGGTAATGACGCGAAGGTTGCGATTTCGTTTGGCAGCGTAGATCCACGCGCCAAGTGCTTCCTCGTCTGTCACATCGGCGAGGCCAGCAAAGAGTTTCTTGTTTTCCACTGTGCCGCCATCGACATAGCTTGCCGCGGTTTGGTGCAGGAATGCTGTGGCAATGCAATCCCGGTTGGCTCTCAGGCGTAGCCAGGCAGCATCCAAATTCTCGGCAAGGAAGTGAGGGACGTAACCGTCAGCAGGAACGGTGGCGGTGCCGGCGTCGGTCCAGACTCCATTGCCTTGTTTGTCTACCTGAAGAGTAAACTCGACGGGGCCCAGGTCACTGTTGTCGCCGTCGTTCGATGGCCTGGTCGGCCGAGTGACGGTAGCCTTGCCCAGCGCCGTTACTCGAACCGATTCACTATCTCGAGACTCGACAAATGCCATGTGCGGCATTCCGAAGGAGCCTTTGGTGTGTTCGGTTCCATTGGCGGGAACGGAAACAGTTCCTGCCGGGAAGTCTCGTTCGTAAATTTGATCCTCGAAGTTCTTGCCCCAAGTCAATGAATCGTTGGTTTGCTTCCAGGCGGCTGGCAACTCAGGTTCGCCTCGACGATCAACGGACAAATACACCGTGACCGGTCGATCAACCTTGAAGTCGAATCCGGGTGCCCTCTGATGCCAGTCACCTCGATCAATCGTTACTCGTGGCAACATCTCCAATCCGCTTGGCATTGATCTGATCTTCTGCTGATCGGTTGCCCGCAGAGCCTCGATCGGAATCTGTTTTTTTTGACCGACGGCCAGATGCAGAACTCGTCGGTCGAATCCCGCTACCAGAAATGGATCCGAAGGTTCGTTGGCTTTGACTGCATCTTCGATCCACGGACCTCCGTAGCCGCTGGCAGGCCCCCAGGTTTTGAGGTCTTCGTAGCTGCCCAGCCAGAGATTGCTCTGCGGTTGTCCGGCCAGCTTGTTGCCTTGAATGCTGGTTTCGTCGGATGCCAGTACCAGCCGACCGTTCCAATCGCAGAAGTCGGGCACGTAACGCAGGTGGCTGCCGATCGGCGTAATCCCGGCGGAATTGTTTGCAGAAAACGTCTTCGGGAAATTGAAGAACATCCCGTGCATATCCATCATCCAGCGGCCGCCGGTGATCTCGCGGATGCGGGGCCACTCGGTGTACCAGCCGTGGCTGGCGTCGTTGCAATAGGCGGCTTTCGGCAACAGGTACGTGTGCCACTGGCCGTCGTCGAGCACCTTCAATCGGACGCTGCGGCGATCCCAGCCCATCGTCCAGAGCGGATCGTTTCCATCGCTGCCGCCGGTGATTCCCGAGGGCCCTGTGACTTCGGTGAACTGTCGGCGTTCGATGATCGTCCAGTGCTTGCCATCGAATTCGGCCAGCACGCCACGTTCTTCTTCGTTCTCCGCTTCGCCGCCGACGAGAACATCGTTGTAGTTGCCAACATGCAGTTCGCCGTTGTTCGAGACAACCAGTCGTCCTTGCGATGTATAGCCGCCTTTGCCATGCCATCCGGGGACTGGCTTCTTGAAGAGTCGCTTGACTGCGAGGGTATGCACATTGGCTTCCCAGATGGAGCCTTCCATATCGATGTAGTAGACCATGTTGGCCGGATCGGAGAGATGCCGGGCAATGGCGGTAACGCGGATCGGCATGTCTTTCGGAGAAATCGTTCGCACCTTGCCCTCCGCGTCGATCAGGTAATGTGCGATCAGCAGTTGGTTGGACTCGGCGTGAATCATTCTCCCAGCCGGTGTGCCGCCGACGCTTTCGGGATGTACCGTCATCGGCTTTCGAAGATCGGGGTCGATAGAGAACAGCTTGTGTTCGCTGCCTTTGGGTTGATGTGGGGCATAGTTCACCATCCACAGCTTCCCTGCCCACGGAACGACGGCCCCGATGCCGCATTCGTTGTGGCCGTCCTTGTAATGAGCACCGTTCTGGCTGTAGACGCCGTACGTTGTCAGATGCGGATAGACACCGCTGATCAACAGATCCGTGCGGGGTGTTGGAGGTGGGCTTTCAGGAATCTGTGGCTCTTCGGTTGCAGGTTCTGTTTCATGAGCTGCAATTGCCCGCTTGTGCTCGGAAAGTTGAGCCGCAAGCTGGCGAATGGTTGACTGGTTCGATGGATGATCCGCAACGTTTGTGCTTTCGATTGCATCGAACTGCAGATCGTATAGCTCTTCAAACACTTCATCGTCACCGAGCTTTGTCTCGACGTACTTCCAGCGATCACTGCGCACAGCCCACAACGGCTTGCTACCAAGTTGTGGAGTGGGGGCCTCATATAGAAAACTCTTTCGCCAGTTCTTTGGAGGTTTGCCGGTGACTCCCGTCGCGTACCCTGCCGCTCGAAGCGCATGGGCGAAGGTGGCTTCGCTGTCGTTCAATGACACTTCGCTAACCGCCGTCACGCCGTTGGCGCTGCCGTAACGGCCCGTCAGGCAAGCAGCACGACTCGGTGAACAAATGGCGAGCGTCACGAAGGCACTGGTCAATCGCGTCCCGTGCGATGAGATTCGATCAAGATTCGGCGTATGGACGAGTTCATTTCCGCACGATGCAACGCTTTCCCAACGATGATCGTCGGTGGGCACGCAGAGAATATTCGGATGATCGTCTTTCTGAGAATCATCGGGAGCAACGACCGTTTGACCCAACGTTGCAGAGGCTTGGCCGAGAAGCAGAACGGCAACGGTGACGACGGTAAGCGGTCCGTGATGATGTGTCATGTGTTGACCTTTTGCGGATCGAATCCTTGGTGACCGATTTCGACAGCCCCGGCGGCTTGTTGACTCTCCGCGCCAACGCCTATACTTTCGGTCATTCTGCTATCGGCGGGCAGGGAAAGAGCCACATTCTAACTGCAAAACGGCAAAGAAGATCATGAGTCAGCGACCTCTCAATGTTGGTTTGATCGGCGGCGGCGGCGGTGCTTTCATCGTCCAGCCACATCAACGGGCGATCCATTTCGACGGAACTCGTCGAGTGGTTGCCGCGGCGTTGCATCCCGATCCCAAAGTGGCAATGCAAGAGGCCGAAAACTGGGACTATCCGATTACCGGATACACCAGCTATGACGAGATGATCGAAGCCGAGTCCAAGAAGCCTCTTGGCGAGCGGGTCGACTACGTGGTGGTGGTCACGCCCAACCATGTTCACTTCGACCCGTCGCTGAAATGCGTCCAGGCGGGCATCCCGGTTTTCTGCGAGAAGCCGCTGACGCTGAATATCGACGAAGCACAGCAATTGGTCGATGCCGTCGAAAAAGCGAAGATCCCGTTTGGCGTGGCGCACACCTATCTGGGGCACTGGACGAGTCGCTTCGCCAGGTTCATTGTCACCAGCGGATTGCTGGGCGACGTTCGATGGGCTGATTCTCGATACCTACAGGGTTGGCTGGCAGGTCGAACGGAAGACCAAGGCGTCGCCCAGGCGGAATGGCGTGTCGACCCCAAGAAGTCCGGGATCAGTTGTTGCGGCGGCGACATTGGAACTCACGCGCTGATGCAACTGCGATACGTCACCGGATTGGACGTGACCAAGGTTCAGGCGAACTTGGTAACGTTCGTCGAAGGCCGCCTCTTGGACGATCACTTCACGACCTATTGCGAGCTGTCCAACGGGGGCAAGGCTCTGGTCCGTGCCTCGCAAATCGCAATCGGGCACAAGAACGATCTTGGCATCGAAATCAACGGCACCAAGGGATCGTTGATTTGGAACCAGGAGTTCCCCGAGCAGTTGACCATTCTGTTGCCCAATCAGCCGGATCGGACCTATTTCCGCGGCGCGATTGCGGCAAACGATGGATTCCTCGGCGATTTGCCGGAGGACCTGATGGCCGAGCCAAATATTCCGGCTGGTCACCCGGAGGCTTTCCATGATGCCTACGCACGACTTCATCGATGTTTCGAGCAAGACGTGCGAGCCTACAACGACGGCAAGCCCTTCTCTTGCGACGGCAGCAAGTACGCCAATGTGCATGACGGCTTGAACGGCATGGCTTTCATCCAGGCTGCAGTGAAAAGCTCTGCCGATGGTGCCACCTGGGTTAACCTGTAGTACCCAGTACCGTTCATTTCTTGTTGAACGCAGGAAGGTCCCTATGCGGTTGGATCAGGGTCGCTGCGGCGAGAGGGTGAAACTCCAGCGGTAAATTCGGTCGGCCTTGATGCGATACGGTTCATTCACCGGGAGTCCCCAGGAGTTGTCGCCTCCCACGCCCATCTGGAGATGATCCAGGTTGACTGTGATGAAGTCCCGCTCCGGCAATTCGAAGTCGTGGCTGGCGGTCGCGAGATCGTCCATGCTGTACGGCCAGGCACTTACCGAAAGAGGTGCGTCCGGGCTGAGCGTTGACTTGCAGACCGCTTCCCCGCTGGTCTGTGAGACGAAGCCATCGCACATCACAGCGATTGCCGTTCTCTTGAGGTCGCACGTACGGCGTCACCCACTGCTGAACCGTCGATTCGTAGCGGCCGATCGGCGCGGAAGTCAGTCGGTCCCAATAGTTCTCGTGCGGTCCGCGTCCGTACCAGGTGACATTCCCGTGCGAACGAGGGATCGCGAACTGGATGCCGAGGCGCGGCAGGTCCGGTTTCCAACGCGTCGCCGATTGCCTCGAAACTTGCTTCCGTGCTCAGCAATCCGCCTGCCGCCACGGTATGCCGGACGTGGATGCGTGCCTGCGGATTCGGGATCGTCACTACGGCGTCAATGACTGGACGAGAGGCTTCATCGGTCGATAGCTTGACCGATTTGACAACCGCCTTGCTGCCCGCATCCCGCCACGCTCCCAATTTTCTCTGCCACCTTCCAGCCTTCGTCGTTGTCGGTCAACGCGCGCCAGAAGTTCCAACGCATCGGCTGCACGAGCAGTTCCTGACCGTCGATCACGAATGAGTCGGGCAAGCCTGTGCGGGAAGAGATGCGGAGCGAGAACCCGTCGCCCTTGGCCGTGATCCCGTCTGCAGTCTGCTCTGCGGTCACGTCGCCGGTTGGCAACGCCGGACGAGTTGAGTCCTTGTGCGGCCAGGAGATTTGTTCCCAGGCGACGACATGCCCGGCCTTCGCCCATGTGGCGTCTTCGATCAGTTTCAGTTTGAAGGTGATCATCACTTCTTGTTTCGTCCGGGCGGACGTCTCTGCCAAGGCAGCCACATTCGAAACATCGATTTCCTTTGTCTCGCCCGGCGGCACAACCAACGAAGGGAGTTGACCTTGTTCCACCAGTTCACCTTCGCTGCGAACCTCGTAGTGCAATCGGCACTCGCTGAGATCGAGAGCCTGATACCGATTCGTCAAGCGAAGAATTCCGTCCGTGATCTTGGCACCATCAAAGTGGACCGGCTGATAAACCTTCTGGACTTCGAAGTAATGAGGATGCGGTACCCGATCGGCACCAATCACGCCGTTGACGCAAAAGTTGCCATCCTTCGGAACGTCACCGAAATCACCTCCGTAGACGAAGCCGCGCGTCGGATCGGTGCGGTCGCGGTACAACGCCTGGTCAACCCAATCCCAGATAAAGCCGCCGCTCAATATCGGTTCCGAGTAGATCAGATCCCAGTAGTCCGCAAAGTTGCCGATGCTGTTGCCCATGGCATGCGCATACTCGTTCATGACGAACGGACGGCCTGACGGATACTCGCCATGCTGTTCTACCGACGAGGTCTTGCCTCGCTCACCCTTTCGCACGGCTTTTCCCTGGACGTGCTGCTTGAGCCAGCTGATATTGGGATAGGTCTGACTGTCGACGTCTCCGGCAAGGTTCATGTCGGCATACTGAATCAGCCGATGCTCGGGATCTGTCGACCGACATACGTCACTCATCGCCAGAAACGATGTTCCGTAGCCCGCTTCGTTCCCGAGGGACCACATCACGACGCTCGGATGCTGACGGTCTCGCACAACCATCCGCTGCATGCGTTCCACTACCGCCGCCGACCAATCGGGTTGATCTCCCGGCAGAACGCGTTTGTGATAACTCAACCCGTGAGACTCGACATTCGCCTCGTCCATCACCAACATGCCGATCTGATCGCAGAGCGAATACCAGCGCGGGTCGTTGGGATAGTGCGACGTGCGAACAAAGTTGATGTTGGCCTGCTTCATCAGTTCCAAGTCCCGTCGCATCAGCTCCGTCGTCATGACGTAACCGGTGTCAGGGTCGAATTCATGCCGATTCACGCCGCGAATCTTCAGCGGCTTACCGTTCAGCAGCAATTCCTTGCCGGCCACCTCCAGCTTGCGAAATCCAACCGGCAAGCGAAACACCTGGCGAACCTTACCCTTCGATAACACTTTGACCAGCGCGGTGTAGAGCACCGGTCGCTCTGGATACCACAATTCCACATCGTTCACTTCAACCGAGTCAGCTCCAGCAGCAACCTCGTTCCCCTGGTGATCCAGCAACGAAAATTCCACCTCCGGTTTGGCGCCATTCGGCGAGGCCGCGGGCATCGGTGTCGTATGCAACTTCACGCGACCAATACCCGTGGCCAGATCGACCTCCGGCTGCGCGTATACATCCCACAATCCGTCGGCAGGCATCGCGACTAGGAACACATCGCGATAGATGCCACTGAGACGCCAGAAGTCCTGATCTTCGATGTAGGACGCATCGCTGAACTTGTAGACTTCCACCGCCAATCGATTGACGCCGCTGCCGACAAACTCGGTCACGTCAAACTCGGCGGGCAGTCGCGAGCCTTGCGAATACCCGACCTTTTGTCCGTTGATCCAGACGAACATTGCCGATCGCACGCCGCCGAAGTGCAAAATGATCCGCTGTCCTTTCCAAGTCTCAGGCAGCTCGAATTCCCGGACGTAAGAACCCACAGGATTGCGTTCCCGGAAGGAGGTGAAGGACTCGTCCGGTTCCCCCATCACGCGCGGCGGGTCGACGTGGAAGGGATATTTGATGTTCACGTACAGCGGCGTTCCATGACCCTCCCGCTCCCAGGTCGACGGCACAGGGATCTCAGCCCAGTCACGCGTTTCGAAATGCTGCTCGTAGAACTTCAGCGGCCGTTGCTCCGGCCGTGGACTCCAGTGGAATTTCCAACGGCCGTTCAGCGACATCACCCACGGTGACTCTCCATAGCGAGAATGCCTTCGCGCTCTCTGCATCAGGATGCGGCCAGGCGTTGCCGCGCGGCGGCAGTTTGCCGATCTGCGTTATCGCAGGATTCTCAATTTCCTTCGGAACGGGTTCTTGGGCCACGACCGCAGGCCCGGTGAGAACCATTAATGTCAGCCATCTCAGCATGCTTTTCATTTTCGCCCACATCGTTTGGGGAATCGCGTTCACTACCACAGAGGTACTTGTCTCTTTCTGCGGCGGAGTTGCCAAGCCGCCGTTGCGTCGCGTTCTTCCATAGTATTCGGTGTCAGATTGAGAGTTTCATTCTAGTGCTGAAACTGCGAATTGACCTTGATGATAAACTCGCTGGAAATCCTAACCCGAAGCGTGAGTTTTGAAGTTGCGCGTTTCGCTAGTGCCGGAGGCACGGCAGCATGTAGCCTGGGGCGCGAGCCCCAGGATTTGTAATCGAAAACGACCGAAAGCCCCGAAGGGGCGACAGCATTGTGACCGTTCCGTTTTCTGTCGCCGCTCCGCGGCTGATGGGCATCGTTCGTTCCGTTTTCCTGGGGCTCACGCCCTCGTTGTTATACACAAGTCGGTTCCTTTTTTGGCGGACGAGTATCGGGACCAAATAGTCGCCAGCAGCGTGTGATATCGTGCATCCGTTGCATTCCAAGGCTAACCGTTTGTGGCCCAGGTTCGTCATCCCGAACGCGATTCACGTAACCACCCAGCTGCGCAATCATGCGAATCATCTGCTGAAGGGTCGGTGGGGTTTTCGGTGGAGGTTCTTTGTTGACCACTTGGTACACCGATCGCCATTCGTCCGGCTCGAAGATCGCTTCGCAATCCAGATCGGGAAACTCTCGACCCAGACGCACTGCGTACAACGTCCTCCAAGCAACAATCATGTAGACCGCCAAGCAACGCTCGAAGCGGTCGATGTGCTCAAAACGCAAATCCTCAATATGGCAGCATGATTTCAACGTTCGGAAATAGATCTCAATCATCCACCGACTGCAGTAAGACTGGATCACCAATAACACCGCGTCGGCAGTATCGATTGGCAGGCTGGTGATCAATATCCATTCGACGGGTGCATCCCCTTCGGGAGGATTGATTTCACTTACCAGGACTACATTCACTTGCGTGTCCTGCAGTTCCCGATCATGACGCCAAGGAGCACGAAGCATCACGGTCATCGCTCGCACTTCCACTTCACAATCTCGCGACTCACGAGGCTGACGCCGACCTCGCGTTTCGCAACTCACTTTCGCCTTGCGTCCACGTACCGAGATCGGCTGCGTGAACAATACATCCTGCTGTTGGACGCGATCTCGTAACAACGTCGCGACGTCTTGCTCGTCGCATTGATTCGCACCGGCGTTGTCATGTTCGGGCAACAAACCACGATTTTGGCACGATCGAATGACCCAATCGAAGTTCTCAGGGGCTTGGCCTCCGAGTTCGATCACTTCGAAGATGTCAGCTTCACTGTCGGCAACCGAGATAAAGTGAGTGCCGCTCATCTCTTGAGCTATTTCCTGAGCGTGACTTTGTGTCTCTAGCCAACGCAGCGTTTCTTTCTCTTCAATTGGCTTGTGCTTTCGATCCTTTTCGTTTTCCTTTTTCGACTTCTTCGCTTTCGGATCGATCGGGGGTCGAATCCAGATCTCAGCGCACAAGGTTCCCAACGGAGTTCCATCTTGAGTGAACGCCATGAGCGGATGAAGGAATTCGCCAAAGCGTGCCCCATCATCAAGCGGCCCTGCTCCTTCGACCTGCTGTTGGGGTTTGGTCAGATCCAATTCCGTCGTATCCTGGGCGACAATCACAACTTGCTGCTGAGCCACTCGTTCATAGGTCGCATCAATGTGCGACTGGAGAATCCCAACAAAGCTAGCTTTTGAATTATCAAACAACCGATAAGCCGCAGTGACTTCGTTGTGACCGCCATCGAGCGCCGCAGGGATGCTGACATTCGGCTTTTCGCCGAGCATCGAAAGCACCTTGGCGAGCCGTTCATTGAGTCGCTTGTCTTGGAGGTCGGCTGTTCTCATTTCACGCATCGTCCATTCGCTGATCATCGCCATTCCCTTGGCAGAGTTTCCGTTGCAAATCCTTTGAATAAAACAACTTACAAGAAAGCGCAGCTGACGTCATCGGCAGATAACTTGTGTATAACAACGAGGGCGCGAGCCCCAGGAATTCGGAATCGAAGACGACCGAAAGCCGCGAAGGGGCGACAGCATTGTGACCGTTCACGTTTTCTGTCGCCGCTCCGCGGGCTGATCGGGCATCGTTCGTTCCGTTTTCCTGGGGCTCGCGCCCTCGTTGTTATACACAAGTCGGTTCCTTTTTTGGCGGACGAGTATCGGGACCAAATAGTCGCCAGCAGCGTGTGATATCGTGCATCCGTTGCATTCCAAGGCTAACCGTTTGTGGCCCAGGTTCGTCATCCCGAACGCGATTCACGTAACCACCCAGCTGCGCAATCATGCGAATCATCTGCTGAAGGGTCGGTGGGGTTTTCGGTGGAGGTTCTTTGTTGACCACTTGGTACACCGATCGCCATTCGTCCGGCTCGAAGATCGCTTCGCAATCCAGATCGGGAAACTCTCGACCCAGACGCACTGCGTACAACGTCCTCCAAGCAACAATCATGTAGACCGCCAAGCAACGCTCGAAGCGGTCGATGTGCTCAAAACGCAAATCCTCAATATGGCAGCATGATTTCAACGTTCGGAAATAGATCTCAATCATCCACCGACTGCAGTAAGACTGGATCACCAATAACACCGCGTCGGCAGTATCGATTGGCAGGCTGGTGATCAATATCCATTCGACGGGTGCATCCCCTTCGGGAGGATTGATTTCACTTACCAGGACTACATTCACTTGCGTGTCCTGCAGTTCCCGATCATGACGCCAAGGAGCACGAAGCGTCACGGTCATCGCTCGCACTTCCACTTCACAATCTCGCGACTCACGAGGCTGACGCCGACCTCGCGTTTCGCAACTCACTTTCGCCTTGCGTCCACGTACCGAGATCGGCTGCGTGAACAATACATCCTGCTGTTGGACGCGATCTCGTAACAACGTCGCGACGTCTTGCTCGTCGCATTGATTCGCACCGGCGTTGTCATGTTCGGGCAACAAACCACGATTTTGGCACGATCGAATGACCCAATCGAAGTTCTCAGGGGCTTGGCCTCCGAGTTCGATCACTTCGAAGATGTCAGCTTCACTGTCGGCAACCGAGATAAAGTGAGTGCCGCTCATCTCTTGAGCTATTTCCTGAGCGTGACTTTGTGTCTCTAGCCAACGCAGCGTTTCTTTCTCTTCAATTGGCTTGTGCTTTCGATCCTTTTCGTTTTCCTTTTTCGACTTCTTCGCTTTCGGATCGATCGGGGGTCGAATCCAGATCTCAGCGCACAAGGTTCCCAACGGAGTTCCATCTTGAGTGAACGCCATGAGCGGATGAAGGAATTCGCCAAAGCGTGCCCCATCATCAAGCGGCCCTGCTCCTTCGACCTGCTGTTGGGGTTTGGTCAGATCCAATTCCGTCGTATCCTGGGCGACAATCACAACTTGCTGCTGAGCCACTCGTTCATAGGTCGCATCAATGTGCGACTGGAGAATCCCAACAAAGCTAGCTTTTGAATTATCAAACAACCGATAAGCCGCAGTGACTTCGTTGTGACCGCCATCGAGCGCCGCAGGGATGCTGACATTCGGCTTTTCGCCGAGCATCGAAAGCACCTTGGCGAGCCGTTCATTGAGTCGCTTGTCTTGGAGGTCGGCTGTTCTCATTTCACGCATCGTCCATTCGCTGATCATCGCCATTCCCTTGGCAGAGTTTCCGTTGCAAATCCTTTGAATAAAACAACTTACAAGAAAGCGCAGCTGACGTCATCGGCAGATAACTTGTGTATAACAACGAGGGCTCACGCCCCAGGCTAGATGCTGTCGCCGCTACGCGGCTAAAAAGCGCAACTTCAAAAAGCGTGAGCGAGGCCTTTGTTCCCAGTGTTTCCTCGCTCACGCTTTGGGTTATGAAGTAAGGGTCAACTCACAAGCCCGGCACTAGCCTGCTTCAACACAGGGTGGGGACAACCAAATAGAATCGATCCAAAATACGAGCACGCAGCGCAAGCAAGTGAACAACTTACGAAAAATCCACTCGCATGCGCTTCGTGCCTGTCAAACAGCCATCAAATGCTCAATAACAATCAGTCGCAATTCATGATCGATAAACCAAAACCTATCCTGCTCAGTCTGGTCCTCTTTCTCTCGATCTGTGTCGGTCGGATGAGCGCCGCCGACCCACAACCCAACGTGCTGTTTCTTGCCGTCGATGACATGAACGACTGGATCGGATGTTTGGAAACGACGCCTCACGCCATCACGCCGAACATTGACCGGCTCGCTGCGCGCGGGGTCAACTTTACGAACGCCCACACAGCGGGTGTGTTCTGCGCACCCAGTCGTGCCGCGATCTTTTCGGGTCAGTATGCTTCGACAACCGGCTGCTATCAGACCCCGAATTACTTCGTGTGGCACCCGGAGATCGAAGCACTTCAAATGAGCTTCGCCAAAGGTGGCTACACAACGTTGGGCGCGGGCAAGCTGTTCCATCACCCGGAGGGTGCAATCGACCAGCGGGGCTGGACCGAGTTTTTTCTCCGCAATCAGTTTCAGCGCGAAGCCGGCTGGCCGCTGGAGTCCTGGAGCAGCGAAACTCCCGTCCCCCAGCCATTCCCCGCAAGCATTTACAACAAAGGACAGAAGTTTAAAGCCGGACTTTTTCTTGAATGGGGCGCGATCCCCAATGAGAAAGAAGAAGCGATGGCGGACACGATCCGAATCAACTGGGCCGTCGATCAACTCAAGCGTGCACATGACAAGCCGTTCTTTCTTGCGTGTGGCCTCTATGCGCCGCACTTCCCGAACTACTGTCCGCAGAAGTACTTCGATCTGTACGACCCGGCGGAAATCGAGTTGCCGCCGTATAAAGAAGACGATCTGGAAGACCTGCCACCTAAGGTCCGCAAGCAGAAGGAGAACCGGAAACGCCAGCATCACGACAAGCTCGTCCAGCTGGGCGCCGTGGATGACGCGATCCACGGTTACCTCGCCTGCATGAGTTACGCCGATGCGATGATGGGCCGCGTGCTCGATGCGTTGGAAGCAAGTCCGTATAAAAACAACACGATCGTCGTGTTTTGGAGTGACCACGGTTATCACCATGGCGAAAAGGGTGATTGGGGCAAACATACGCTCTGGGAACGCACTTCAAATGTGCCGTTCATCTGGGCCGGGCCCGGTGTCAGCGAAGGTGCCAAGACGGATGTCACCGTTAGCCTGATTGACATGTACCCGACGCTGGTCGAGATGTGTGGTCTGCCAAAGCCTCATCAGCCACTCGAAGGCGAGTCGCTCGCATCGACGTTGAGTCAATCCTTCGGCAGCAACCGACCGCAACGTCTTCCTTCCGCACATGGAGCCAGGTGAGTACGCCATCATCAATCGTGATTGGCGTTATATCCGTTATGGCGAAGATGGCGAAGAACTCTACAACCTTCGCGAAGACCCGAATGAGTGGAATAACCTTGCGTCAGACGAAAGGTATGCTGATCTAAAAGCGAAAATGCGAAAGTCCGCTCCGAAGACCTTTGCCGCGCCAGAGGACAAACTCAATTTGCGAAAGGACCTTGTGGTTGAGGGCGAGACCTTTCGCTGGGAAAAGGGCAAAGGGAACTATACGCCGCTGCCGAAATACCGGCCTTACGCTCCCGCCGGTGTCTCAGCGCCGGAGAAACGCGTTAAATAAAGTAATCAATCAGAAAGTCGGTCGTATTTCGCGAAGGAATGTCGTCGCTTGCTCCACAAACGAACGCTCCTTCGCGGAGCGAACGACGACTTTCATCAATCCACAGCTCAGGAGCGAAAAGCGACCATCCTTGATGACTCCATCTTCCAAGAACACTCTTACCAACGGTTCCACATGTCGATCAAACTCAATAGCCGAGCGTTTCGACGCCGCGATTTCTTTGTTGCTACGGCCACCACGATTACGGCGACAGCCGTCGCCGCGAAACCTTTGACCGCCGCTGATCCCAGCGATTCGACTCGCGTACCTCTCGGACTGGATGGGCATTCACTGCGCGGCATGAAATGGAAGGCGACACAGCTGATCGAATTCGCAGCCGAGCAACGTCTCGACGCTGTGCTGCTGAATAGCCTCGACTACTTCGAGAGTCTGGAAGAATCGCATTTGCTCGGGCTGAAGGAGTTGGCAAGCAAACACGACATGCGAATCTACGTCGGCGCAGGTGGCATCTGTAAAAACGCTGCGAAGTTCTCTGATAAATGGGGCAATGCCGAAGCCATGCTGGCCACGGCAATTCGTGTCGCCTCCGCCGTCGGTTCGCCCGTTGTCAATGTACGAATCGGTAGCATCGCCGATCGCTTCCTTGACGGTGGCATTCAGCCGCGAATCGACGAAGCCGTGCGGGTACTCAAGGCTTCCAGCAAACGCGCGATGGATGCCGGCGTCAAATTTGGCTTTGAGAATCACGCAGCCGATCTTCGCTCCGAAGAATTACTCGAGCTGATTGAAGCAGTTGGTACAGACGTATGCGGCGTGATGCTTGACCCGGGCAATGGACTGTGGGCAATGGAAGATCCGATGGTGCACCTGCAAGCTCTCGCTCCTCACGTCGTCTGCAACAGCCTGCGTGATTACATGATTTGGGAATCGGCGGAAGGAGCGACGTTTCAATGGACGGCTGTCGGTGACGGGTTGATGGATGTGCCGACCTATGTGCAGACTTTGGCGAAATCGAATCCGGGCATGCCGATCTTTGTCGAGTCGATTTCCAATTCGGCTCGGCCGATCCCGTTTCTGACCGACGAGCATTGGAAGGGCTATCCGAACCTGAAAGCGGTCGACATCGTGGAGTTTCTCAAGCTGTGTCGTCGCGGTCATGCCATCGAAGTCGACAAGCCAGCCGAGGGCGTCGACGCGAAGGAATTCGACAAGCAGCATCAACGCGGTGAGTTCCTCAAAAGCATCAACTATCTGCGGCGGGAATGCGGTGCGGGACTTAAATCGTAAAGAGACTCAAAACCAGCATCGGGCGATTGAGTTCTTGCCGAGTCAGCCACCCAGCGAATCGATCCCGAGATGATCGGATGCAACCCATCGTTAGCTGTTTGCTGAGGTCGCCAAAGATCGCCTGACCGGCTTCCGTGATTTCCATGTCAATGTCCGCCCAGCCGCCGCGGTACCACATTTGTTTGGTGCCCTTGCCGGGGATTTCACGTGTGCCGGTAAACACATTTGAGTCAATCAGGTTCAGCGACCAGTCGTAATGCGATGAAGATAGGAAAGCCCCGCCGCAGACGCCGATGTATCCGCCGCCGGAATTCACAAACTCACGGACAGCTCGGCGGCCATCGGCACCGATCGCCCTAGCCTGCTTCGAACCACTGCCACCGGGAAACACCAGGACATCGAACTGCTTGAGTATTTCCGGACTCATGTCGGCGCTGCCGAGATGCTGCAAAGTCATGTCCGCGCTCGCATCAACGACGCTCCAAAGGTTTTCGCGACTGGGGCCCGTTCCCGGTCCGTCGAAACAGCCCACCCGCAAATGCTCATTCGATTTCGGCGGGGCAAGAATACTCCGGCAGTCGCGATCGATGACGCCGATGTGTCGCAACAAAACGCTGGCCATCGCCCGGTGCTGACGCGTTCGAAGCGACAACGGCTGGTCCTTGAATGTGGTCTCAAGAATCATCGCTTCCGCACCAAGGCGGTGGATGCAGGCCTGCGCAAAACTTGCGTCCACGGGGCCGCGCCGGAGCAGCGAAAATCGTCGATCGGGATCGGTCACTGTTTCGTTGGCAGCGTTGACGATGCGCTCAGCGATTAGATCAAGTTCGCCGCCGCGATAGATCACGCTCGAACCCACCGACTTCTTTTCTCCGTCGGGCGGGTTGTGAGTGAGATGAAACTCGAAGCCCTCATGCAGATCGATGACCCAGTCCGGATTGTGCTCAACGACGAAGTCCCAGAGAGCCGTCGCAATCTCACCACGAGCCCCTTGGTCAAGCGGTTGGCTCGGAAAATTGCGGTTCAGGTCCTGCTGCTCCACCGGGGCATTCGGGATGAAACGCATATTCTGATCGAGGCCGAATTTGTTGACCCGTGGGACGACAATCAGCTTCCCACGCACGATCGGCCAATGGCGGAGCTGTTCCGCAGCGTAGGCTCCAGCCGGTTCATTGCCATGGATGCCACCAGTGATCACCACGACTGGTCCGTCAACGCCCGAATCCTTAAGGTGATAAGGAGTCTGCCACGGTTCGCCCTCTCCAAGAATCCCGGTTTCAAGGCGCTGCCCGAAGCTGACATGAACGCAGAATCCGAACGCCAACAGGCATAGCGTCATCAGACGGAATGCTGGACGAGACATAGTGTTTCTTTTTTCTCGTTGTTGTTGGCCGCTCATCCTCGGCCTAACGCGTGGTATCGATGAGATCCCACTTGATGTTCATGCGACATTCATTCATGGGATTGCCGTTAACCGACTACGCAAGTGTCTTTTCGAAGAGGGCCAGCATGCGTCCCCAAGCTCTTTCGGCTTGATCAGGATTGTGCACGCGAGTGTCAGGTGGGCACCAGCCGTGCCCTGCCGGATACACCTCGATCTCCGCAAACAGATTCGCTTGGTCGAAAGCATCCTTCAACACGTCTTTTGAATCGGGGTCTCGTTTGTCGTCGTTTTCGGCGATCGCGATTAAGAACTGCGTTTTCATCCCGGGGATGAGCAGATGTGGGCTATCCGGATCTTGCGTAACCAGTCCGCCGCCATGAAACGTGCAGCCTGCGCCCACGCGGTCTGCCACTGCCGCCGCTGTCCGCATCACGATCGGACCACCCATGCAGTATCCGATCGTTCCCACCTTCTTGTTCTTGTCGACCTGCGGTTGTGAGTCGAGCCACGCGATAAACGCCTTCGCATCTGTTACGTGTGTCGTGGCGTTCAACGTCCGTGCAAGCGGAATCACATCCGAAATTGGTGTGTTAGCTCCTTTGGCTGCCGTCGGTGCCTTCTTCGTCCGATAGAACGGGTTGACGACGAGCACGCTATACCCCGATTCGGCCAGACGCTTGCCCATTTGGCGAAACGCCGGACGTAGCCCAAAAATGTCTGGCCAAACCAATACGGCTGCATGCACGCCAGTCTTTGGGGCCACGAAGTACGCATCGCACTGACCGTCCGGCGTCTTGACGCTCACGTCGCTTTCGCTCACCTCCGCGGCGTTTGCCGCACGCGGCAGCATCATCGCCGCACCGACGCCAAAGGCCGCCAAAGTGCCGATGTCCCGGCGTGAATACTTCTTCAGATCTTCCTCAAAGTGATCTTGATCACACATATGATACCTCAACGGTTGATTGCCAACGAATAAAGCCAGAGTCGTCCCGTCGTTTACTTTACGAACGCGTTCGGGAGACCCAATGCGTGGGGCGTCCTCCCAGGTGACGTCCCCGCTCGAACCAGATTGTAGCGGCTCACAGATGAGGTTCGAGGCAAGTGATTGGCTTTGCAGTATTTGAATCTCGCGAGTTGCCGGTTCTGCTTGCTGCCAAGCCAATCCGCGGCCGAACGACCGCGAGTCGATTACCATGCAGCCCCCGGCAAATCGAGATACCCGGGATGAAGATGTTACCAAACCGGTGTCTCGGCTATGACGTAGCAGACAATCCGACCGGCCATTCGACATCGATTCGCAGGACCAGCGAGATCTCGATGAGAACCCCGCTCTTCGCACTCGTCTTGGCGATAACCTGCCTTGTCCGCACGCGCAGGCAGCCGGCGCCGCTCAGCCCAACATGATGGTCATCCTGACGGACGACCAAGGCAATGCGGATATCAGGTCTGAACCCGCAGCACTCCAAAGGACTCTCCACGCCGAACATGGATGCTCTGGCGCAAGACGGAATGGTGTGTTCACAGGGCTACGCTGAGTTGGCTCGAATCCCCCGATCGGGTTGAGTGCGGCAATATGCTCCAGTGACATATCGCGCAAAACAGTCAATTTCGCGATGCGTCCGATAGCTTGCGGGGTTTGCACGCGTAGGATGGTCGATGTTGTGGGTTGAACCTGAATTTTCAACACACGATCACCCTGGGGAATCTCGGACCAACCTACACACGCCCCTGGTCCCCACCATTACGAGGTGCCCCGACATGCCGCGACGCGGTATCGCGAAGACTTCTCGGAGTCACCACTCTGAGAAGGACGCGTTCATTGTTTAGTCATCACTGGACGCTGTTGTTCTTCCTGGCCGATCGTCGCGACACGCCTGAGTCTCTCGTGCACCTTTGATTGCGGCTTGCCGCGAGAGGGAGTCCAGCGAGATGATGAAGAGAGTTTTCTTCTCCGTTACTCTCTGTATTACTGTGGTCGCGGTGGGAGCTGCGACACCTGATGATCCCACTGGGAACATCTATGAGAGTGCAGTTGCGGCGACACCCACGGGCGAGATCGACCGGATTGTCTTCGCCAAGTTGTCGGCGCTGGACATTCAGCCTGTTCTTTGCTCTGACGCAGTGTTTGTACGCAGAGCGTACTTGGACGTGATTGGTACGTTGCCCACCGCCAATGAGGCCCAGGCGTTCTTGGAGGATCCCGACACCAAGCACAAACGTGCCGCGCTGATCGAGCGTCTGCTGGAGCGGCCTGAGTTCGCGGATTACTGGTCGATGAAATGGGGCGACGTGTTGCGAATCAAGGCGGAGTTCCCGATCAATCTGTGGCCCAACGCAGCCCAGGCTTATCACCGCTGGGTGCGGGCGTCGATCGTAGAGAACAAGCCATACGACCAATTTGCGCGTGAGCTGCTGACCAGTAGCGGAAGCAATTTCCGCGTCGGCCCGGTCAACTTCTATCGGGCCATGCAGAACAAGACACCCGAGGGCATCGCGTCCAGCGTTGCCCTGACGTTTATGGGCGCGCGGGCTGAGTCGTGGCCGCAGGAACGTCTCTCTGGCATGTCTGTTTTCTTCTCACAGGTCGGCTACAAGCCCACGGCCGAGTGGAAAGAAGAGAATGTTTTCTGGGACCCGCTCGGTGCAAGTACTCAGGCGGGCAGCACAGCGCCGGGGCAGGCTGCGGTCATCACGTCGCTGCCGCCGAGCGATGATGCCGACGACCCATCATCGCAGCCGACAGTGGAACCGGTGAGAATCTACAAGCTATCGGCCGCAATCTTTCCGGACGGCACCAAGCCCCGGCTGAGACCCAATCGGGATCCGCGCGAGGTCTTTGCCGATTGGCTGATCACTCCCGAGAATCCGTGGTTCACGCGAAGCATCACCAACCGTGTTTGGGCTTGGCTGATGGGTCGCGGTATCGTTCACGAGCCGGATGACATTCGCAACGACAATCCGCCGAGCAATCCTGAGTTGATGGAGTTCCTGGAGAAAGAACTGATCGCCAACGACTACGATTTGAAGCACTTGTATCGGATGATTCTCACATCCAGCACGTATCAGTTGTCGTCGATGCCGCTTGCGAATCATCCGCAAGCGGAGACTCAATTCGCCAGGTATCCGCTCCGCCGATTGGATGCCGAAGTTCTGATCGACGCGGTGAACCAGATCACGGGAACCACCGACCTGTACACCAGCGCGATTCCCGAGCCGTTTACATACATCCCGCAAGACCAGCCCGCGATTGCGTTGGCCGATGGCAGCATCACCAGTCCCTTCCTGGCATTGTTCGGACGTTCAGCGCGGGCTACAGGAATGGAGAACGAACGCAACAACCGGCCTGTGCCTGCGCAGTGGCTGCATATGCTCAATTCGGGACACATTCAAACCAAACTGGAACGAGGCCCGGCGCTGAAAGCGATGTTTACTTCCCGCCGCCAGCCGGCGGAAATCGCCGAGGATCTCTACCTGACGATACTTTCACGCAAGCCGACCGAGGACGAGTTGAAAACGGTGGCGTCGTATGTGCAATCCACAGGCTCAAAAAGGAACGAGGCGGCGATCGATATCGCATGGGCGTTGATCAATAGCCCGGAATTCCTGTACCGACACTGATCATCAACGGAAACCGATCACCATGAACACGAATCAGCAATTCAGACAGAGCAGTACGAATTTCCCGGCGTGAATCATTGCAGCGGGGCGCTTGTGGCGCGGCCGGAGTGTTGGCAGCCAATCATCTCGGATCGCATGTCGTGACTGCGAAAGCGACCAACGCGAAACCAGCCGGCCGCGGTCAAGTCGAAGTCGGTGATCCAGGTCTTCTTGTGGGGCGGGATGTCGCACAACGATACCTGGGATCCGAAACCCGAGATGGGCCGTGACTACATGGGTGAGTTTGGGGATGTGATCTCGACCAACGTCAGCGGCATCCAGATTGGCGGATTGTTTCCCGAGTTGGCCAAACAGGCCGACAAGTATTCGCTGATCCGCAGCATGACCCACGGCGTCAACGGCCATGAAACGGCGGCCTACCTGATGCAGACCGGACACACTGCCGGCGAGCGGCTGGCGTATCCGAGCGTCGGCGCGGTGTTCTCGCTGCTGAAAGGCCCGAGTTACAAAGGCATGATTCCGCCCTATGTCGTGTTAACGAAACCGCAGGGACGGTTTTCCGAAGAGGGATTCCTGGGGCCGAAGTTCAAACCGTTTGCAACTGGCGGCAACCCGGCGGCACCCCGTTTCGAGGTGGAAGGAATCGTCGCTCGCGGTATCACTGACAAGCGTCAAACTGCTCGCCGCGATTTGCTGGAGAAGATGAACACGATGGGCCAAGCGATGGCGCGGGCATCCGCAGTTGGCGTCGGCCGAGGAAGCCAAGCAGCAGGCCTATGAGTTGATCCTTGGCCAAGGCAAAGAGGTGTTTGATCTGAGCGAGGAAAAACCCGATTTGCGCGATCGTTACGGCCGCCACACGTTTGGCCAGGATTGCCTGGTCGCGCGCCGGCTGGTCGAGACGGGCGTGCCTTACGTCGTGATTAACTATCCCGGCGGCTGGGACACTCACAAGAACCACTTCTCGACGATGCGCCGACAATGTCCAGAACTGGATCAAGGCTTGGCAATGCTGCTGCAAGATTTGGCCGACCGCGGTCTGCTCGATAGCACACTTGTCTGGTGCTGTGGTGAATTCGGCCGCGGTCCGAAAGTCGATTGGCAACCGCCATGGAATGGTGGTCGCAACCATTACGGCAAGGTCTTCAGCGTGTTGTTGGCCGGCGGAGGATTCAGGGGCGGCCAGATCGTCGGCTCGTCGGATGAGAAAGGCGAGGAGGTCAAAGACCGGCCCGTTTATCCGGTGGACCTGCTGGGCAGCATTTATCAGTTGGCCGGTATCGACGCGACCGCCAGACTGCCACATCCGTTGGGGCTCGAAGCCCACGTCTTGCCCACCGAGGCCGAAGGTGCCGCCGCAGCCGGGCTGTTGACGGAAATCATGTAACCATGTTCAAGCTGAAAAAAACGATTCACGTGTCAATGTTAACTCGCCTCAGGCCCTCCCCGGCCGCTACCGCGTCCGACCCTCCCGCTCAGGTCGTGCGGGTTTCAGTAGCCATCACGACCTCCGCACGCGCGAGGGTGATTGATTTCGTATTGCAGCCCCTGATGTGTAAGTCGACTTGGATTCCGATCTTGGGACTGGCCGCGTTGCTGGCGACCGCGACGCGGGCGACGGGTCAGTCGGCACCCTACATCGGGTTCGTCTATCCTGCCGGCGGCCAACAGGGGACCAGCGTTGAAGTCAGGTTAGGTGGACAACGCATCGACGGTCTCCACAGCGCGCTGGTCAGCGGCGAGGGTGTGTCGGCCAAAGTCACCAACTTTTACCGCAAGCTGAGCAACCAGGAAGTGACGTTGCTGAGGGAACAACTGAAGGAGTTGCGGCTCGAGGTCGCTCAGCAGAAGAAAGCCAAGAAGAAGGTGGACGAAGCGACGGAGCAGTTCATCGCCAGGATTGAGAAACGCGTGCGCGAGTGGGTCAATCGACCGGCTTGCGAGTCGCTTTCCAGCATCGCAGTCCTTAAGGTGACGATCGCACCCGACGCGGAACCCGGTGCGCGAGAAATCAGGTTGATCGGAGCTCGCGGGATGACCAATCCGATGGTCTTTCACGTCGGGCAACTGCCGGAGTATTCCCGCAAGCCGATGCTGACAAGTCCTTTTCAGGTGCTTGGCAAAGAAGCTCTGGCGCAGCGTAAGCGACCGCCGGAGGAAGTCGAGGTAAGGATCGATTTGCCCTGCATCGTCAACGGCCAGATCGCATCGGGCGAAGTGAACCGCTATCGATTCGAGGCTCGTGAGGGTCAGCGATTGGTGATCTCCACCAAGGCTCGGGAGTTGATTCCCTACATTGCCGACGCGGTACCGGGCTGGTTCCAGCCTGTTCTGGCATTGCATGACGCCAGCGGCAAGGAGTTGGCGTTTAACGATGATTATCGATTCAAGCCCGACCCGACCTTGTTCTTTGAAGTTCCGCAGGACGGTGAGTACGTGCTCACGATCACGGACGCCATCTACCGCGGCCGCGAAGATTTCGTCTATCGGATCACGATCGGCGAGTTGCCGTTTATCACCGGCGTCTTTCCCATGGGCAGCCGGGTGGGCCAACCTCTGGATGTCGAGATGCAGGGTTGGAATCTCGACACCGCTCAACTCTCGCCGCCGTCCAAAGATGCCAAGCCGGGTGTTTACCAAGTCGCCGCCAACGTGGAAGGTTTCATCACCAACGTCGTACCACGGACGCTCGACACATTGCCGGAGTGTTTTGATCGGGAACCCAACAATCGCCTGCCCAATGCCCAAGCGTTGAAGCTACCGATCATCGTCAATGGTCGCATCGACCGCCCAGGTGACTGGGACGTTTTCCGAATCGCTGGGAGCGCCGGTGACACGATTGTGGCTGAGGTCCATGCCCGAAGACTCGATTCAGCGTTGGATTCGATGCTCAAAGTCACCAATTCAAGAGGCGAGCTGCTGACGCTCAACGACGATCACCTGGATGCGGCGGCGGGCTTGAACACGCACCATGCCGATTCCTACGTGAACATCACATTGCCGAAGGACGGAGAGTGTTTTGTTCACTTGGGTGACACGGCGAGCGATGGCGGAGAGTCCTACGCCTATCGGCTGCGCATCAGCCCTCCGCGTCCCGACTTCGCCTTGCGCGTGGTCCCGTCAAGCATTAACATCCGCGGCTAAGTCCGCCGCGGCGGTCACCGTCTACGCCATCCGTCGGGACGGCTTCGAGGGCCCGATCTCTCTTCGTGTTGAAGATCTGCCCAACGGTTTAACCGCGGCACCGGTAATGCTGAAGGCGAATCAGGAAACGGCGCGGATCGTGGTGAAGACCAAGCTGCGGAGAATGGAACAGCCGGTGGACCTGACTGTCGTTGGCCGCGCGAAGATTCAGAATCGGGAAGTGGCACATGCGGCGATCGCTGCGGAGGACAGAATGCAGGCATTCTTGTGGCGGCACCTTGTTCCCGCAGAGAATTTGAAGGCCCTGGTTCTCGACCCCTCTTATCAGCCGCCGACCAATCGCGTCCGTCCGCCCAAGTTGGAACTGACCGAAGAGTCGACCGAGCCGGTGAAGTTCACCAAGAAACAAGTGACGGGCCAATTGAGGCAGCTAGACCAGCTCTTCGACGAGTGGCTCTTGACCGACGATTTTTACAGCCACAAGGTGGCTCAATGTGCGTCCGCGATCGATGGATGACACGAAGGCAGCTCATCCTCCTCGAGATCGTTTAACGGCAAGCCGCAGGCGACTGTGTCCTCCCTTGGCAGTCGCCTGCGGCTTGCCGTTAAACTATGACGCCGAGCTCGGAATTTACTGCCCCTTCACCCATGAGACGATTGCATGCACGCTGTTGTTGCCGAATTGACCAAGCAAGGCCCCGTGTTGATTGATGGAGCTTGGGGTACGCAGTTGCAATCGCGCGGGTTGCCCACCGGTGAGACTCCCGATGGATGGAATCTGACGCACGCCGATCTGGTCGAAGAGATTCCACGAGCGTACGTCGATGCGGGCAGTCGTGTGGTTCTGACGAATACGTTTCGGGGAAACCGACTGGCTCTCGATGCGGCGGGCTTGGCGGATCGGGTTGTCGATGTGAATCGCGACGCTGCCGCCATCTCCAAACGCGCCGCCGGAGATCGGGCTGTCGTGTTCGGTTCCATCGGACCGAGCGGAAAGATGCTTTGCATGGGCGAGATCTCCGCCGACGAACTTCGCGATGTCTTCGCTGAGCAGGCCGCCGCCCTGGCCGCAGGGCGGTGCCGACGGAATCGTTGTGGAAACAATGGCGATCTGGAAGAAGCGAAACTTGCCGTCGAGGCCGCAAAGTCGACCGGGCTGCCGGTTGTGGCCTGCATGTGCTTCGATTCGGGGGCGGACAACGATCGCACGATGATGGGAACCACTCCTGAACAGGCGGCCGAGGGACTTCAAAGTGCGGGGGCGGACGTGATCGGTGCCAACTGCGGTCAAGGCATCGAAGGTTACATCGCAATCGCACGTCGATTTTCTCAAGCAACCGATCTGCCGATCTGGATCAAGGCCAACGCCGGCATCCCCAAGGTGGTTGGCAGGCGAAGTGACTCTATGAGACGACGCCCGAGCAGTTTGCCTCACGCGCCGGTGAACTGCTCGACGCCGGCGTCGAGTTTCATCGGTGGTTGCTGTGGTACGAGCCCTGAATTCATTCGAGCACTGAAGAAGGAACTTGCCGAGTGAATTCTCGACAACGTGTGCTGGCAGCCCTCCAGCATCACCAGCCCGATCGTGTGCCGATCGATTTGGGTGGTACTCGACAGTCGGGAATCGCCGCGTCGACGTACCACCAACTCAAACAGCGGCTGGGTATTGCGTCGCCCACACGAGTCTATGACGTCTACCAGATGCTGGCCGAGGTGGAACGCCCGAGTCATGGAACGCTTCGGTGCGGACGTCATCGGACTGAATCGGCCTGCCGTCGCGTTTGGGATCGTCAACGAAGGTTGGAAACCGTGGCAGTTGTTCGACTCAACGCCCGTCGAAGTGCCCGCCGGGTTCAATCCTGTGACGCGAACCCAACGGCGATCTGGCTTTGCTGCGCGACGATCAGGTCATCGCCCGGATGCCAAAGGATGGCTACTACTTCGACCGGCTCGAAGTCTACCCGGGCGGAGCCCACCAGGCGGTCGAGGAGGTCAATCCGCCGGTGATGAGCGATGAGTTGTGCGATCATTATCGCGCACAATCCGAAGCTCTGTTTCAGCAATACCGACTTTGCCATCGTCGCCCCGATGGGACCGCCCTACGAGTTGTTCTACGGATTGGGAACCGGTGGATTCGAATCGTGGATGATGTCGTTTGCCGCCGAACCGGATTACGTCAACGCACTGTGCGAGAAGCTTGTCGACGTCTGGCTCGAGAACCTGCGTCGGTTTGCTGAGGCGGTCGGAAACCGCGTGCAGATCCTTCAGTTCAACGACGACTTCGGCACACAAGCGGCACCGTTCCTCTCCGTCAAGATGTTTCGCGAATTGATCATGCCGCACTACAAGCGCGGTTTGGACTGGGTGCACGCGAATACCGAAATGAAAGTCTTTCTGCATTCCGATGGTGCGATCATGCCGCTGATTCCATCGATCATCGAGATGGGCGTCGACATTCTCAACCCGATCCAAACGAGTGCCACCGGAATGGATGCCCAGACACTCAAGGCAGACTTCGGCGATCAACTTGTCTTCTGGGGTGGTTCGCTGGATTGTCAGAAGACGTTGCCGTTCGGCACGCCGGAGGAAGTGACGCGTGAAGTGAACGAGCACGTTCGCGTCTTTTCGCCCGGTGGCGGTTATGTCTTCGCGTCCGTCCACAACATTCAGGCAAAGGTGCCTGCCGAAAACGTGATCGCCATGTTTGACGCGGTCAGGAGTTAGTGCGTGGTTGCGTAGTTCGTCAGCGCGCGGACGTTCTCCAGCGGCGTGTCGCGGGGGACCTCACATCCGGCGCCGACAATGTACCTTGGCCCCGCCTGGCGGTGACACTCGGCGATGTCAGCCGTGACCGAAGCGGGCGATCCGTTGCGGAGTGAGCGGACCGGGTCGATGTTGCCCAACAGCGCTGTCTCCGCTCCCATCGCCGCGCGCGCCAATTCAACCGGCGTGAAGTAGTCGAGGTCAACGATTTCGCATCCCAGACGCCCCATGCCGTCCACGATCGATTTGGTGTTCCCGCAGATGTGAAGCCGCACTTTTGCGCCCATCGCTTGCAAACCTGCAACCAACTTGCTCTCGTACGGCCAGACAACTTCTTCATAGAACTTGGGGCCGATCAATGACGCTGCTGCGTCGCCGACACCGATGATGTCAGCCCCGGCATCGATCTGTGCCTTCCCATAACGCAGCGCCATTTCGACCGTGAACTCCAGCAGGTCGGCAACAAACGCCGGATCGTCATACAGGTCGAGCATCAGTGTGTTGATGCCCCGCAGGTCCGCCGCTTCGGCACATGGCCCTTCGACCCAACCCATGATCGCCTTCTGGTCACCGACACGATGCTTCATCACTTCCAGCGCCTTGACCGCCTCGTGCATGCGACCGCCGCCAAGCGGGTCAGGAATTTCCAAGTCCGCAAGCAGCATTTTGTCTGTCAGTAACGCGTCGCTCTCAATGATGGCGGCCGGTTGGTCGTCGTAATACTCAATCCGCGCACCACAGTCGGCCGCTTCTCTGGCTGGATCCGACATATTCGAGACGATATCGAAATCGTAGTCTTCGGCCGTGCGAATCTGCGCTTCGGCCAACGCCCGATGGTTCTTTACGTACTCGCCGTACTTCACGCCGATGTGATCAGCACAGAACATCATCACGACGGGCATCAAGGCTAGATGATCGATCGGTTGGTGGTTCAGAAATGCCAGTACGCGTTGTCGACCATTCATCCGTTGTCCCCTCCAGCGTTCGGCATTTTATTGTCGTTTTTCGCCCCGCGAAAGACGATTTTCCGGCCCGCCTTCGTTCTCAACCTCGGCCTCGGTTTCGTTCAACCGCATTCTGCGTCCCGTCATGCCGCGATCGACGATCTCAATTGCCAGTCAAGCGACGATCATCCCGATCAATCTCCAAAGGTGATTTCGGGTCGTCGGATTCTCATCAACCTCGATGCAAAGCACAGCCGGAGCGATGATTTGCCGCCCGGTCGTCATTGCCGTTCAAGCTAATGTTACTCCACTAGCTCGATCTCTCCGGCGCGCCACGTCTTGGTGAAGAAGGTTTCGAGCGGGCTGTAAAGGCGCAGAATGGTAAACCAACCTTTGCCGGGCATCGTTTGAATCCAGTTTCCGCGTTCCACTCCCTTGGGCTGCGTCGGGCCGAAGTAAATGGTCGTCGAACCATCAGAACTCACTGTGGCTGCGGGCGATGGATAGCTCTGACTCCCTGCACGCGGATAACGCTGCGGCGTATCGAGCATCGACCGGGACTGGTTGTCATAAACAGTGAATGACCAGAACGCTTCCGCGGGAATGTCTTTGGGAAGCGTGCACTTGTAGGTCTTGCCGCCGTCGAAGGGGTTCTTATCCGAATCGAGGAAACCCATCAGATACTGCGAGCCGACTTTGGGCACGCGCATGATCATGCCGGGCGAGTCCAGCGTGTAGGCGAAGTAGAACGCTGTCCGCGAATCGAGGGTCCGTGCGCCGGTTGGCGGCAACGGCTTGAACATGCCTTGCTGTGGTGACCATCGGCGGCGGCGTCTCGAAGGTGTAGCCCCCTTCCCACAACATGTTGCCCCACATCGAGTTCTCGTAGTAGAACCAATCAGGATGGATGTCGCCGAAGCGCCAGTTCAAGACCCGGCCGGTTGCATTGCCGAACTCTGCCGCGTCGGTCAGGATCTTCTTCGTGCGGGCGTCGGGGTTGAAAGGCTTGCCGTGAACAATGCCGATGGCGGCAAGCTGGCCGGCGAGTTCGACGTCGTAACTGGTGCCCGGCTCCTGCTGCACGTTCTCGTTGATCATCTCAAAGAACGTGTAGTCGCTCGGCGGGATCGTGTTGAACGCCTTGCCGGTCGCTTCGACGAACTTGGTCGCGGGAACCGGCGGATTCTGCTCGAGCCGCACGCCCCCTTCGAGCGCGGTGGCGATGCTGGTGCCATAACCACCCGGCGTGTAGGGATAGACCTTCATCGTCTTCTTGATCAACTCGACAGCCGGCTTCGGATCGTTGTTCTCGAGATAGGCGCGTGCTCCGTAGAGGACCCGGTTGGTCTTTGAGTGCGCGACGTGAAAGCCGCTGTCGGGCAACGGCCCGTCGTAACCGGGAGGGACGATCAGATACTTTCCGCCTAAGCCGCGATCGGGTCCCGGAAAACCGATGTCGATGACCCACGAGAACCACATGTCATTGATGGTCCCCACGCTCTTGGGCGGCTGCTCGATCACCATCGGCCCCTTGGTCAGATCGAAGACCGAGAGGTAGTAAACAGTGTCCGCGTTGGCGGTCAGGAAGAGCGACTTCGCGTCCATCAACTCGGAAAAGATGATGACCGTGTTGTCCTCCGCGCCGATGCTTTGAAAGCCCTTCTGCAACGCGTAGGCCGAGGCACCGCGGAAGCTGTTGTTGTAGACGTTCAGACCGTTGGTGAAGATTAGGAAGTCGCCCACGATCTTGGCCGTCTCCGGAGTCGGAGCGCCGTCCTTAAAGGTGAGAGCGATATTGGCGACGTCGGTCTTGACGACGTCGGGAGTGAACATGGACGGCGGAATCCCGCGGTCGGATTGCGCGGACGCGTTCGACAAAGCCATCAAGCCAAGAAGCCCAGCGGCGAGCATCGGTTGCATTCGTTTTGTTTTCATGGTGATGGTCTCGATTCCTAAAGAAATGATGACGCCCGTTGCAATCACCGGTCGCTGACGCCTCTTCAAGGGATTGCATCATTCTCGTCTATATTCCATGGGCTTACGATGGGCTCACTTTCGAATCCGCAGCCGCTGGGCGCTGTCGAATAGTGAAATCTCACATCGGGCAAACGAGGAAATCGCGTGATTTGCCGCAACGTGAAAGTCCACGGCTAGAAAACGAGCGGTACGTTCAACCTCATCAGAGGTGGTTCCAGGGGCCTCCGTTTGACCAACGGGCGTGTTCTCTCGCCGAAAGTAGCGGCTGGCGGATTCGCAAGTATGTTAGGGTTCGGTAATCCAATCCCTTCCGGTCCGCACCGCCGTGTCTGAAAAAACCTCCAAAACCGAAGCGCACTTCGCGCAAGCTCTCGATGGCGTCGCCACCGACTTCTCCCGGGAACAGCAGGACATTGCATTAGCGGCCACGGCCCTTCGCTCCGGCGTGTTGACCGAGCGTCAGTTGGCCAACGCCCTCGGCAGTTGGACGATTCATGGCAGCGTTTCGCTGGCGGAGCATCTTGTCACTATCGGACTGCTCAACGAAGCGGCAAGGCAACAGCTCTCGGGACAAGCTTCGTCGTATCTGGAATCTTGTCGCGCTTCGGGATCTGGTGGCAGCGGTTCGCCGAGCGAGAGCGTATTGACCAGCACACTCGACTCCATTGATCCATCAGGAAAGATTGCAAGGCTGATGGGCATTCGGGCAGCGGCCGGAAAAGGTGCCGTCGAATCAGCGGATCGACGAAGCGCGCTGCTGGGCTACCGCTTGGTGCGCAAGATCGGCCAAGGAGGTTTGGGGCGAGTCTGGTTGGCGTTTGACGAAAACCTGAAACGACACGTCGCGATCAAGGAGATCTCCGGTCGTGATAACCCGGCCGTACTGGAGCGTTTTCGTCGTGAAGCCAAGATCACCGGACAGCTGGAACATCCTGGCATCGTCCCGATCTATCAACTCGGCGATGACCAACAAACCGGGGAAGCGTTCTACGCGATGCGATTCTTGGGCAAAAGCACCTTGCACGATTCGATCATGGAGTACCACGAGCGTCGCAGCGAGGGAGACGAAGACCCGATGCTGATTCGACAACTGCTGACGGACTTTGTGAACGTCTGCCAGGCGATCGGTCATGCGCATTCACGCAAGGTGATTCATCGTGATCTGAAGCCGGAGAACATTGCGATCGACAGCTTCGGCCAAGTGATCGTGATCGACTGGGGAATCGCGAAAGTCATTGATGAACACTCGAGTATCGAATCGGTTTCAGACCTTGACATCGGCACGAGCAATGGCCAAAGCACGATGCAGGGACAGATCCTCGGAACGCCGTTGTACATGCGCCGAACAATCGGCCGGCCGCGTCGATGAACTTGACGAACGAACCGACATCTACGGGCTTGGGGCAATTCTGTTTGCGATTCTGACAGGAAGCGCTCCGCACGAGAAGACGCGAACTGACGCCGATTCGCCGAGCGGGCGAGAATTGTTGACGGCGATCACGAGTCGGCCCACTCCAAACGCCCTCGACGTTGATAGCAACGTCGATCAGGGCTTGGCCGCGATCTGTTCCAAAGCGATGGCCCGAAAGCAGTACGCGCGCTATCAGTCCGCGACTGAGTTGGCCGACGATGTACAGCGATGGATGGCAGGCGAACCGATTTCCGCTTATGAGGAAAAACTCTCGCAACGCATCACTCGTTGGATTCAGCACCACCACATGTGGTCACAAATCATCGCGGCGACTTTGATCGTGGGTGTCGTGGCTGCGTGACGCTGGCGATTGCTTCCCGGCAAAGTCGCGTTGCCGCCCGGCAGGTCCTCTTCGACGAAATGCGTGGCTTCGATCGCGAGATCGAAGTTCAACTGAACTCCACGGCAAATGAATTGACGAAGGACGCCCGGTTCATGTCGACTCTGCCGCCAATCCAAGGGATCATCGATGCTCGATCCGGAACCGGTGGCGGCGAAAGCGAGGAAGTTTGGCGCGGCCGATTGGAAATGATCTATGAAGGACTATTGCGGGCCAATCCCGACTACCTCTCCATTACTTACACGGAAGTGCAGGACGATAGCGGGACCGACGTGGTTCGCGTCGAGCGTCATCGCAGTGACGCGGGGTTTGTCCGGCGCGTTCCCGCGAGTCGGCTCGGTTCGTTCGACGATCCTGATCTTCTTCAACAGACGACGGCGCTGTCAGCGGGAGATATCCTGGTGCTCATTCGTCGGCAGACCGATCCGAGCAAGAACATGCGACAGGATGTGCGGCTTGTGGCTTGCACGCCGGTTTTCGATGAGATGACCGGAGAACTATTCGGCTTCGTTTCGATCCAAACCGATTTACTGAATCAGATTGTCCTGTTCTTGGAACGAGTCGAGCAGAGCACGGCCGGCATCTACATCACCGACGCTGACGGCCAAGTTTGGGTCACTGACGACCCGGAAATTGGTGTTGATGTCAAGAATCGAGAGGTAAATGTGACGAGTTACATTCCGAGTGCATCGGCGTTCTTGGCAAACCCGGACCAGCATCGCTATGTGGACCAGGGCCAAGGATGGATCGCGAACCGAATCACTCTCGATCAGGCGAACCTACAGACGACCGTCACTGTCGTGCTGGCGTTATGGGAGTGACTCGACAAGCCGTCATTGAGTCCGGCCGAGCCCTGTTCACACGTGGGAAGCTCCGCGAATACCAACGCTTTTATATGTAGAACAATTGTCCCAATGGTTTCCCAAACTGCAAGTTCGCTTTGTGAGCTGAACAATTGGGACAATTGTTTTACAATGCGCGATCACCTAGACCTTAGCAGGGCGCGGCAAAAACTCTTTCGATAGGATTAGAGCGCGAAGGAACAACCGCCCAATGCGCAGTAAATTTTAAAAGCGGTCTTTAGTTACGCGGCCACGGGTGGCAATCCAATTCGTGCAGACGTTGCATCGTCTGAATCGCATTGTAGTTGATGCCCGCCGCGTTCAGGATGCTGCCCTGCCGGAACGGATACTCCGGCAGGCTGAAGATCTCTGATGCGAGGGAAAATCGCCAATGTCCGCAGCCGCCCTTCCGGTGTGATGGTCAGGAGCTTCAGACCTCGATTCAAATCAAAATGAATCATCGCTGGGCTTTTGTGAGATGGTTTGGGCGGTGCATGGAGATCGACTCCTGCATTCAAGCCGACGTTCATGCCGGTCGATGTTGCGAACGTTCATCGAGCGAACGTTCATCGAGCGAACGATGCGAGACCGGACAGCTTCTCATTTCGGCGAAAACGGGCTGATCGTGACCTTTCCGTCTTCCAGGACCAAGCATGACGATTCCGGGACCGCTTCCCAATGCTCGTTCAGTTCATCCAACGGCTCCGAGAGCACGATGACCGCGCCCTTGGGCAGTGTCTCGTAAACGCCATTTTTTTGCGCAAGGCGTGGATGTGTCGGCTGTGATACTGCGTCCGCGACTGGTGGTTGCTCGAGTAGCGCACCGACCACAACCGCTGGCCGTCGGTTGTGCAGGCACTGAAAATAATCGGCCGCTCGATGCCGGCGTCTCTGCGACATCGTTAGACGTGGCCCATCGTTCGAGCCAGCGCTGCAGGTGGATTGTCGCGCTGTCGTTGGCGACGCTTGAGCCGGGACTATCAACATCGACGCCGAACCAGGCGAGGCAATGATCCATATCGCATCGATCGGACGGATGCTCAGGCGACTCGCACCAACGGGCGACCAACCAACGTTCAAATTTTGATTTACGGCTTAAATGGGCTTCCGGATAGGTACTTGCTCTTTCACGTAACAAGTTTCGGTCCTGCGCGGACTCGCAGGCCCTTGGCCGTCTCGCTGATTTCGATGGCCAGCGGTACGAAAATCTGTCAGGCTATGCATGGGAATTCTTGTCGCCAGAATCCTCTGCGTCGTCGAAAGGGATACGGGAATCCTCGTCGAAATGCGTTTTGCTTTTCGGGCGAAAAACCTAGATCAATACACCAACGAACGCGGCAATGATGAGCCAGTGGTAGATCGTCATTCTTTTTTCCTCGGTTGAAGGTGCAGCCGAGCTGCGGTCTCTTTTCGACGCGAGTCTAGGTGAACACCGCCACTTTTCGTGCGATACGAGCCCGAAGCGCCAGCGAGTCAACCACTTACGTCGGGAAACACTCGCTAACGCCGTCGGCGCAGGATTGATCAACAGTGCCTAGTGAGCAAACGCGTCTTTGAGCTTCTCTTCCTGCTCGTGCGAGAGGTTGCTGGCGATGATTTCAAACTTTGGCACTTCCTTGAACGCTTCCTCCACCCGATCGCTCGTGACCTGTCCGACAAGCAAAAAGAGTGCTGAGGTTCCTTCGGTGACCTTGCCGCGGACGTTCTCAATGAAATCTTTGCCGATACCATAATCCGACCACGAGGCGCTGAGCGCGCCCATCGCAGCGCCCCAGGCGGCGCCCAGGAAGGGGACGAAGAAGATGAAGCCGATCAACATGCCCCAGAAAGCGCCGTACCAAGCGCCGCCGCAGGCACCCTGGCCGTGGTGAGTTTTGGGCTTCTTCTTGCCCTCGGGCCACGTCACGGTCGCAATATCTTGAATTTCAAGCAGATGTTCCTTCTGTAGCTTGGCTGCGATCGCCAGTCCTTCATTAGCGCCCTCGGGGGTGTCAAATTTCAGGACGACAAGTGTTGATGCCATGATCACTTTTCCTTTTTAGAGTAAACAAACTGAGTTGTGCGACGCCTACGTGGCGACGTTGAGTGTTTCGTTGGTGTCCAGATTTCGATCTTGTCTTGCTGCCAAGCAGCGGGTCGCGCTGGCAACACCGCTGCCGGAATTTTGTTGACTGACCCGACTTGCTGCACTCGTTCAACTGCAGCCAGTTTCCCAAACCAGTCATCTCGATCCCGCTGGTCCGATCGAAGTTCAATCCATAAAAAAATCCATCGATCGCCGAAGCGACCGATGGATGACTAACAGGAACATCGGATCAGTCGCTCGGATGACCCGTGTTGTGAATTGCCCGCTTCTGGGCTTCGATCTGTTCCATGACCTGGCTCAGGTTGTAGGAAGGAGGTGCCTGCATCGGCGGAAAGTCCTCAAAGGTCTCCAGGTGTTGCAGCGCAATCAGCTGGCCGATCGGGAGCATGTTCCAGTCGTATTGGTACGCGGTCATCGGCGCCGCAATCGCACCGCCCATGTTCATGGCGGTCTTCACATCGGAGCCGACCGCCTGCTCGAACGGATCACGCTTGATGTTCTGAACCTGGGTCCAGGCGTAATTGATCAGTGGATAGAGCCAGCCCTCCGCGCCGGGGCCTGCCATCGAATAATACATTTTCCAGTTCTTGTACCGCACTGCAGAGAGCGTCGCGCCGGAATAGTAGATGAAGTAGTCCCGCGCCGATTTGTCAGTCTTGCCCGTGAGGTAGTCGATCTGGTTAACGCCATCGAGGTGGGTCTTGACGAAGCCGGGGTACTTGCCCTCCATGATCTGCTGCTTCAGACCATCCCCCTTCGGGCCTCCGCCGATCTCAGTCAAAGTCGGCATCCAGTCGAACGATGCGAACATCTCTGTGAAAATCGTGCCCGGCTTGATTTTGCCCGGCCAGCGGATCACGCAAGGAGCGCGGTAACCGCCTTCCCAAGCTTGACCTTTCTGGCCCTTGAACGGAGTGACGCCACCGTCAGGGAACGTAATCGCTTCGGCACCGTTGTCGGTGGTGAAGACGATGATCGTATTGTCCATCTCGCCCATTTCTTCGAGCTTCTTGAAGACGTAGCCGATGTTGTCGTCCATTTGCTTCATGCCGGCTTCGTTGACGCCCCAGTCTTTGTCGGTCTTCGTTCCCAGCATGGCTTCGTACTTGGGCGAGAGTACCGTTGTGATGTGCATCCGCGCCGGGTTGTACCAGCAAAAGAACGGCTTGTCGGTCTTGTCGGGATCGTTGCGGTCGAGCCAGTCGATGATTTCAGCCGAGATTTCTTCGTCGATTGTCTTGGACCGTTCCAGCGTTAATGGACCGACGCTGGTGACCTTTTGATTCGCTTGCGTGCCGTCGGTGGAAGCACATGAAAGAACCGGTCGCGGCGGGATCATGCTGATCGTCGTCTTCATGTCCACCGAGCCTGGGGGATCCGTGAGGCCCGGGATCGGTGTGTTCTTGGCCGGAGGCGCGATGGCCTGCGTTTCCGGCGAGCTGTTAATGTCAGGGAAGCTCACCTGTTGCATCGCATCGAGGTGATACAAGTAACCCCAGAATTCCTGAAATCCCTGCGCCGTTGGTAGTGACTCAGCGTGGTCGCCCAAGTGGTTCTTTCCGAACTGGCCCGTCGTGTAACCAAGGTTCAGCAAAGTTTTCGCCAGCGTCGGCGTGCCAGGACGCAGCCAGGCCGGGCTGCCCGGAAGCTGTGGCACGGTCAGTCCACAGCGGACCGGATAAATTCCGGTGAACATCGCGCAGCGACCGGATGTGCAACTCTGCATGGCGTAATAATCCATGAACAGTCCGCCCTCTCGAGCGAGGCGATCAATGTTTGGCGTTTCACCAACCATCAGACCGCGGTGGTAACAACCGGGCTGCATGAAGCCGATGTCGTCACCCATGATGAACAGAATGTTGGGTTTCTTATCTTGTCCTGTTGCCATACCGGCAGTGGCGATGACGGCAAAAACCGCCAAAACTCGTACGATCGATTTCATATTGTTTCTTTCTCTGAAGTTGAAAACGGACTTTTGCATCAGCATCTGATTCCTAAAGACGCAAAGCAACAGGGTTCACCGGACCGCGGCGAACGAGATCGACTTCAAAAAGCCGCGCCGCGCGGTTGAGCGGTTCCGCGGAGGGTAAGTTTATCCCGCGGCGCGAAATTGGATATCATCTTTCGGGGTAATGCAACTCATCCTTTAGGCGTAGAACGGCCCGCACCAGTTCGGCAATGGAATCTGCCCCCATCTTCTCCATCACATGGCGTCGATGGACCTTGACAGTCGGTTGAGCAATGCTCAGGCGACTAGCGATCTGTTTATTCATCAATCCTTCAACAACCAGCATCAAAACTTCACGCTCGCGTGGCGTTAAGGACTCGAACCGGGCGCGAATGTCGCTCAACTCGCTGTGGTTTCCTCGCAATAGAATATGCCGATCGATTGCCTGCCTCACCGCTTTGAGCAATTCTTGATCATTGACGGGTTTTGGCAAAAAGTCCACCGCACCGGCCTTGATCGCACGGACTGACATGGGAATGTCGCCGTGCGCGCTCATGAAGACAATCGGCAACTCATCTTCGCAATCAGCCAATTCCCGCTGCAAGTCCAGACCACTCAACCCCGGCATGCGGACGTCAAGAAGCAAACAGCCGGGGACGTCGGCACGATCATGATCCAAGAACCCGCGAGCTGAGCCGAACACCTCAACCCGCAGGCCGACCGACTTCAGCAAGCGGGCAATTGCGTTTCGAACAGATTCATCATCATCGACGACATAGACTGTGGCGTTGTTGATGGGCATGGACCTATGTTAGTCACCAAGATTTTAGGCTGAAAGTGACAGAGGAGACCCAGTGCTCGGAATCGGCGGTGGGATCTACACGTTTCTTAGGTCGAGTACATCCGGCGATGGGATCGGGAATCGGACGTGAAACGTTGCCCCACGGTCGGCATTCTGGGTGGCCCAGATCTTCCCCTCATGCGATTCGATGATCGATTGACTGATCGACAAGCCCATACCGATGCCGCCCGACCGCGTGGTGAAGAACGGGTCAAAAATGCGACGAAGTTGATCATCGGCCAATCCAACTCCGCCGTCTTCAATGGTCAATTGCACAAACCGCGCGTCGTGAGTCGTTCGCACGGTGATTTGCCGCGACTCTGGGTTGACGTCTTGCATGGCCTGCGCGGCGTTCATCAAGAGATTCAGAATCACCTGCTGTATTTCGATTTTGTCTCCAATGATTGACGGCAGTGCGTCGTCAAACTCTTGATGGATGACGACGCCACGATTCTCGGCATCCGGCGCGGCGAGTCGGAGGACTTCGCGGACCTCTTCGTTGAGTTCCAAAGGCTCCGCAATCGGCTGCTCCTTCCTGGCCAGAGAGCGCACCCGGTTGATGATACCGGCGGCGCGATTTCCGTCGTTGGCGATGTCGTGCAGCGCGGCCGTGACCTCTTCGGTATCGGTTGGTGATTGCCGAAGCAACCGCATGGCGGCTTGTGCGTTACTGACGATAGCGGACAGCGGTTGATTCACTTCATGAGCGATCGACGTGGAGAATTCGCCAACGGTCGTTATGCGGTTGACGCGCGCCAGCTCGTCCCGCTGCCGTTGGGCAATGTGCTGACTAGCCAATCGCAGTTGTTCGGCGATCCGCCGTTGTCGGATTTGTACAACGAGCAGGACGATCAACGCTGTTTGAAATGCAATGATCGTGATGGCGGCTACGATGCGTCCAGGATATCTTTCCCACGCCGAGAGCTCGCGGAAATCAACCACACTTCCGCTAGGGAGACGAGATTGATCCAGTCCCCGCAGTTGCATTTGACGCCAGTCGAGATGATCGTGAACCGGTGCATGCGTGAAAGCAGAGGCCTCGATGGGGTCGGCCCCGTTTAGAATCTGCAGGCCCAGCTCGGCGGTCTCTTTGCCCAAGTCCTCGAACGTAGCAAAGTTACCGCCCACGATGCCATTGCCATGATATGTGTTGTAAACCCCATAGACCGGCGCCGCGGACCGCTCCGCGACTTGTTGCAGGACTTCAGGTGAAAAGAAGTGTTGGCCGTTGCCGTCCTGCATGTATAGCAAGAACAGCACGATGGCTCCGGCCGGAATTTGTCGGACACGCTGCAGTAGTTCTTCCAAGGGGAGACCGCTGAGATACTCAATTTGGAACTCATGCTGATACGCCGACAGTCGATCTTGTGCCTTCACCTTCCAGCTGTGATCAAAATTCGAAGCGCCCGTGATGACGAACAGCCGCTTGGCATCGGGCTGCAAGGCTTTTGCGAGTTCTAATGTGGACACGGGGTCAACGCGCATTCGAACTCCGGGCAGATTCGCCAGTGATTTGTCCGCTTCGACCCTTTCACTTTCGATGCAGCAATACATGAGCGGGGAATCGGGAAACAGCGAATCGCGGTGGGATAGGAGAAACTCGAGCGATTCAAGGCCACCGGCGATCAACAGATGGACCGATCGGTCGGAGTACTTTTCCTTCAAATAGGTCATCGACCTGTCGAGATGTTCCGCGCTGGAAAATCGGGCCGTATCGAGATACTCGCTATAGATTTCGATCTGACGCTCGCCAGCAACTCTCATGTTCTCCCGCAGCATTCGGTCAACGATCGCGTTAGCCGGCAGGACGCTTTCGTGAGAATAGACGACAACGACATTCTTGACGTTCACCGTCCCAACCGACTGCGCGACGCCGAGCGAAGGAAGCACGAGACATAAAGTGAGCGACGCCAATGCGGCAGCGAAAAACCGAGACCGGCTTGCTAAATCGCGCAGTTCTATTTCAGACATACATTCGTTCTTTTGCGGAGCAAAAGCGACCAAAATTGCGATTGGCAACGAAACTCACTCGCGGGCCGCATCATCCGAGGCGGCCCGCGTTGCTCACGCCGCAGCCATGCTCACTCGCGTCCGGCTTCGACTTTCTTCATGCCTTCCTCGAGCTTCTTGATCTCGTCGGCTGACAACTGCGGCCGATCAATCTTGATCGTCAACTTGTTGAACTCGGCCGTCAGTGGGAACGGTGGATTGTAGTCCGCATCGTTCACTCCGGTGATCGTGTCGGAGCCGATGTCGAAGCTTTCGTCCCACTGCAGGATGATGGGGATCGTTTTCTCCATCTTTTGCGTCGCGACGACCTTGCCGTCCACCTTCAACGTGCCGGTTCCACCCTTGCCGATGCCGGCGAAGCTGTTGAATGCCATCGTGCCCAGACCGGCGCCGTCGTATTGGAAATCGAACTCCAAAACATGCCGACCGGGAGCGAGCGCATCCGGACCTTCCCACTTCGGTCGTTCGAGATCAAGCAAGTTCCACAAGAACACCGGCTTGCCCTTGAGCAGGTAGAAGCCGAAGCCCGCAAAGCGCCCGCCGGAGGTCACAATCATCCCCTCGGCACCGCCATCGGGAACAGTAATGTCCGCCGTGATGGTGTAGGAGGTATCGAGCAAATAGGGCGCATCGCCCTGCGGCAGTCCGGTCATGGCACGAGTGTATTCAAGGGTGTTGCGACCAGCAGTTAGGCTCGGACGGGCGGCCGTAACCCGGGCACCCACCGATGCGTTCAGCGGAAGGACCTGATACTTCTTGGCCTCTTCGAGGAACATCGCCCGCATTTCCTTGACCTTCTCAGGGTGATTGGCGGCGATGTCGTTGGTCTGGTTCCAATCCGTGGTCAGGTCGTAGAGCTGGAAGACCTGGTTGTTGAGCGGATCCGGATTGGCCTCGCCAAACGCATCCCATGGCGCACGATTGACCTTCGTGCTCATGAACCAACCTTCGTGATACATCGCCCACTGGCCCATCATCTCGAAGTACTGCGTCTTGTGGTTCGACGGTGCGGTAGCGTTTTCTTTGTCAAACGTGTGAGCGAAACTCGTCCCTTCAATCGGCTTTTGAGGAATCCCGTCAACATACTCGGGTGCCGAAATGCCGGTCAGTTCAAGCAGGGTTGGGACGTAGTCGATCACGTGGACGAACTGATCGCGCAAGCCCCCCTTGTCCTTGATCCCCTTGGGCCACGAGATCACCATGTTCTGGTTGATACCGCCCAGCCGCGACGCGTTCTGCTTGAACCAGTCGAACGGCGTATCGAAGGCCCACGACCAACCGGCCGACATGTGGTTGTAGGTCTCCTCGGTGCCCCAGGCGTCGTAGAACTTCATCTGCACATCCACCGGCGGCGCCACGCCGTTGAAGAAGGCAACCTCGCTGAACGTGCCTAGCGGTCCGCCCTCGGCGCTGGTGCCGTTGTCGCCGTTCTGGTAGATGACGATCGTGTTGTCGAGTTTGCCCAAGTCCTCGAAGGCCTGGATGACGCGGCCCATCTCGTGGTCGTTGTAGGCGACGTAAGCCGCGAACACGTTGACCTGGCGAATGAACAGCTTCTGCTCTTCCGCCGTCAGTTCGTCCCACTGCTTGAGGATTTCCTTCGGCCAAGGCGTCAACTTCAAGTCCTTGGGAATGACCCCGAGCCGTTGTTGGTTCTCGAAAATGCGCTCGCGCAACTTCTCGTAGCCATCGTCGAACAGATGCATTGCCTCGATCTTGTCGACCCACTCCTTCATCGGATGGTGCGGCGCGTGCGAACAGCCGGGCACGTAGTGCATGAAGATCGGCTGGCTGGGGTCGCTCTGGTGAATCCGTGTCGCCCAGTCAATGGCGTCGTCGGCCATCGCGGTGATCAGATTCCAGGTGCCCGGCGCCTTGCCCTCAAACGGATAGATCTGCGTCGTGTTGCGGAATAAGTTCGGCCCCCACTGGTTGGCGTCGCCGCCGACGAAGCCGTAGAAATAGTCGAAGCCCATGCCGGTTGGCCACTGGCTGAAGGGTCCAACCTGACTGGCTTCGTAAGTCGGCGTGTTGTGGTCTTTGCCAAACCAAGAGGTCGCGTAGCCGTTGTCGCGCAGGATGCGGCCGATGGTGGCGTTGTCTTGGCCAATGACACTGTTATATCCGGGGAATCCCGTGGCCTGCTCCGCGATCACGCCGAAACCGACCGAGTGGTGGTTGCGACCGGTAATCAGTGCGGCGCGTGTCGGCGAGCAGAGCGAAGTTGAAAACACGCGGTTGTAGCGCAGGCCCGCCTTTGCGATGCGGTCCATGGTCGGCGTTGGGATGACGCCACCGAACGTACTGGGTACGCCGAAGCCGGCGTCGTCGGTCATGATCAGCAGGATATTTGGTGCATCCTTGGGTGGCACAATCCGCGGCGGCCACCACTCTTTCGATTGCATCGCGTTGTCGTTGATCACGCCAGCGAATTTCGGCGCGGCGCCGGGAGTTGCTTGCCGCTAATCGTAGTGGTGGCAGCCGGCGAACCGATCACACCGGTGATTTGCGGTTTGTACGATTCTTGTGCCTCGGCTGGTTTCTCATCGGCTGGTTTCCCGTTGGCCGGTACAACTGCTATCTGTGAGCGAAGGACCCAGCCAGTACGCATGACTCCGTTGACGGCGATCTTACCTTCGAGCCAGGGATCGCGAACGGAGAGCACCTCGAAACGAACCCCTTTTGTAAGAACGGCAACAACGCTCTTTCCCGCCTTCAACTCAGTTCGTTCCATCGCGACCTGGACAATGCTACCCGGCCCGATCGATTCGCTGGCGACCGCAGCGGGTTGAGGGGGCTGCGCGACGACAAGACTCGTCGAAAAGACGAGCGCCAGCGCTGAGAACAGTAAAAACTTTCGCATGAGAACCGCTAGTTCTGTTGTTGTGGGGGTAAGGATTTGTTGTTGGGGCAAGTGTTCACCGAAGGGGTGGACGCAAATCGCCAAATCTTCCAAGCATCTTCCGGCCGTCGCCGAATCAGAATTCGATCTTGTACTTCTCGGTCATCTTTTTTCGCATGTCGGCCATGGCGACATTCACGTTCTCCATCACCTGATTCGCTTGGCCGTAGCCCTTAATCTTGGCCGACATATCGATCTGCGCGATCTCTTGCCCATCGGATCTCAGCGACTCCCAAGGGTTGTAAACAGACCGGTACGCATAGGCACCGCCAGCAGCCCAACCGCCGTAGGGACCAACGCGCGCACCGCCAACCGCGGCTTCTTGCGTGTCATAATCTTGAGCCCCCTGCATGTTTGCGAATTGCGACGCCCGGCTGACCCCGACGCCTTGCATTGCACCCTGGGCGTTTCGTAACGAAGCGGATAGTTGAGTGCCGAACTGAATCATCAGGGGATCCACATTCAGGACCGGCAACGCGTCGATCTTGGCGGCATATCGCTTGTACCACATCGCTTCCAATCCAGCGGTGGAAGTTCGTGTTGTCTCTTTGTCGTGTTGAATGTCTCCGAGCATCTGCTGGAGCATCTTGAAGTATTGCAGCGTCGTTTGGGCAACCAGACTTTCGCTACTTTGGGTATCGCCGCCCGAACTTGACGGGGCAGCTGGGCGGAGGTCGGCGGGTGCATCGAGGAGCGTGCAGATACGCTGCAATCCACTTTTTTGGAGAGCTCCGCGGAGGAGGATTTCCTTGCCACTGACAAGAGCCTGCCAGTCGTTAAATTCCTGGATCATCGCCCCGTGGTTGGACAGCACTTCCAAGACCAGAGGCTTGGCAAACTCCTTGATGGAGCTTACGTCTTCATCGAAATCGATCTTCAGCCCACCAACGACGCGGTCGGTGATCGTGACGCCTAAGGTCACACCTCGAACGCTTGAGAGTACTTTGGCCACCTGATCCAAATCGACCGTCTTGCCCTTGAGAAACTCGGCCGAGTCGAGTCCATGGCGAATGCGTAGAGGAGACAGAACGTGCTCGAGATCGATCGCCAAGATGATTGGTGTGCCGTTCTTATCGGCAAAGCCTTCGGCCTCGGTCAGGTACTCTCCAAGCGGTTGACGATCGTCGCTGGAGAACGCGTGCTCCACCCAGCGTGTCGCTTTCTGACGATCGGCCGGAAACATCGAGCCGACGATGTATTTCCCAAACTTGACGACATACGTGTCGTTCGGCAACACGGCCGCTTCCTGTCCATCCACTTCGTCGACATTGCCACCGTAACGCGAGGTGACTTCGATCATGGATGGTTCATAACTGACATTCATCACCGTGGCGTGCCAGTGAGGATCCATCAATTCGACGTCCATCTGGGACGCGATCACAACTTGATTGGCCTTGGGCGGCACCATGATCAATCCGGAGTTATACATCTTCTCGTAACCCGCTCTCCATTGTTCCTTTTCCGCGAGCGGAGATGCCATCATTGCCTCGACGTTGAACAGGGCCAACGTATTGGCGTCTTCTGGTACGTGTCTGACCAACGTTTGAAACTGGGCACTGGCTGAACTTGCCAGAATCAACACAAACAAAACGCTCAGCGCACGCAGGCGAGGTAAGAGATTCATCAAGAAAGCTTTCGTTGAAATTTGATCAATTGTGAATGGTTACGATGACTGATGACCTGCAGCAGTTTGAGTGCTAACTCGCTGCATCCTGATCTTTGTTGAGCCGCACGAGTAGATACTGCAATGTTTTGCCGTCCCCGACATGAACCAAGGCGGGAGCCTCGTCTTTGGTCAAGTTGTAGAGGCCGGTCTCAATCAAGTTCGATTTGTTGTCACCGACCATGAAGGAAACCATTTGCGTTTTCTTGTCGACAGCCCCTTGGATCACCATGGTCTTGTTCGTCTTCGTGTCGGTGTAGTTGCCGCGAATGACACCTTGCTTGTTGACCGCCAACTGGATCGTCACGATCGAGCTCGTCTCGCCGGACTTGGTCAGAGCAAACACGCCCAAAGGCAACCAGTCGCCGTCGGCGGGAGCATCCGAGGTTGCGCCGGTTTGAGCCAGTTCGCTGGCTTGCTGGTAGTACTGCTGCGTCGTGCCTGCGTCCTGACCATCGACATAGACGTTGTCGTTTTCGTAGGTGATGTTGGTACCGTAGTCGTAATACACAGGAGTTGGCTGAGTAACCCATCCAAGCACCGACGGAATTCCAAGTGGCCGCGCGCCATGCAGCGCCGGTCGCCCATCCAGCCGCGAACCAGGCTCCGGGATGATCGGTATACCAACTGCCTCCATACACACCCCAGTCGTTGTAATTGCCTCGCACCGCGACAGCACTCGTGTAGCGATTCGATGGGGTTACACGCGCGAAGCCGGCGGCCGCGCCAGCCGGGCCTGCAGCAACACCACGGGCAGCCGCACCGCCGTAGGGCCCCCGCACGGCACTACCCGCAGCGACGCCTCCATCGGGTCCGACGGCAACGCCCCGCGCCGCCGTACCACCGTACCGCCCACTCACTTCACTTCCGGCGACCGCTCCACCATCTGGTCCAACCGCCGCGCCGCGCGACGCCGTTCCACCATTCGCTCCACTGACCCTGCTGCCTGCCGCGACTCCTCCGTCGGGTCCGACTGCCGCACCACGCGCCGCGCTGGCACCGCCAGCACCTTGGACACCACCAACAGTGCCGACTCCGCCATCGGCCCCGACGCCCACCGCGCGACCCGCGGTATTTCCTTGCGGACCGGTCACGGCGACACCAGCGGCCTGGCCTCCACGTGGACCTTCGGCCGTGCCTTTGTTCACATCGAAATTGTCACCCCCGGAGCGTTGAATGCTGCCCAGACCGCTCAGCCCATTGTCTGAAGGTAGGCCCAGAAAGCTGTTCAACTGAGAGCGGCTTGCCCCGCCTGCGGCTCCACCACCAAAGCCAGCATCACCACCGCGTCCACCTGCGGCTCCACCACCAAAGCCAGCATCGCCACCGCGTCCGCCACCAAAGCCAGCATCACCACCGCGTCCACCTGCGGCACCACCACCAAAGCCAGCATCACCACCGCGACCGAATCCACCTGCCCCGGCACCACCGCCACCGGCACCACCTGCACCGGCACCACCTGCACCGAAGCCACCACCTGCTCCGCCGAAGCCACCACCGGCTCCACCGAAACCACCACCAGCTCCACCGAAACCACCACCGGCTCCACCGAAACCACCACCAGCTCCGCCGAAACCGCCACCAGCTCCGCCGAAACCGCCTGCTCCGCCACCGCCAAAGCTTCGTTGGCCGCCTCCGCCGAATCCACCGCCGCCACCGAGGTCTCCTCCGCCACCGCCAATGCTTCGTCCGCCACCACCACCGAATCCGCCACCACCGCCAAATCCACCACCACCGCCGCCGAAACTTCGTCCACCACCGCCAAATCCGCCACCGCCGAAGCTTCGTCCGCCGCCGCCGCCTCGGCCGCGGCCCCAGCAGTCAGCAAGTGGAAGAGATAACATCAAGCTGATGGAAAGCACAGTAAGAATCGATCGACGGCACATAGGAATCTCGTGTGGTCGTGTGGAAAGGTTGTCAGGTTGAGAGAAATTTCAATTGTTCGCGTTGCTACTGCGGCTCAGATTTGGCGGGCTCGGCGTTTGAGGTCGCCGTCACTTGGCGTTTGATCACGACCTCGTTCGTGTCCGGCAGCGGTGTCCCGCCAACTGATCGCTCGACCGACTGCCAAACGTACGCGTTATCGTCCAGTCGTCGGAGCAGATTGACGGACGACGTGGGTACACCTCCGCCGGTCGTCCCACGCATCTCGGCCATCCAACCATCGTGCATCGGCGACCAGACGCCGAAGTCGTGTCCGCCATCGGGACTGAAGCTCCACGACTGAACGCGACCTTCAAGTGGATTCCAGCCGATCAACTGGACGCCGGACGTCTTCGTGCCATCAACCGACGTGGTCGTGTAGCTCCTTTCAACAAACTGCTCGTTAGCTACCCAACGGCAGACGGATTCATTCTTTACTCCGTATTCCTCCGCAACCCAGGTCCCGATCAACCATCCGAGATCAGCGACGCTTTGGGGTGTGACCTGCGCCTCGATCCAGGTATCGCGCACCGAAGCCATCAACCACTTTCCGTCGACCTTGGCGTGGACGGCGGTGTACTTGCTGACGCCCGGTGCGCCGGGCGGAGGCGGATCAACGATGGCGCGTCCGTCTTCGATCGCGACCTCGCCACTGAGCACCCGCAACGAGTCGATCATGATTTGGATTTTCACATCGGGGTTCTCGGCAAAGAACGCGGCGTAGTCTTTCTCGATTGCATCGCGTCCCGCGATCGTGCGTCCGCTGTCGTCGACGAACTCGCCATCCTCCGTCCACAACGCCGCGATCGCCTTGGCATCACCCTTGTTGAAGGCAGCCACGAACGCTTCCGATCCAACGCGAATCGCGGTTTTCTCGGCTGCCCAGGGGTCCGACGGCGCGGCCGACTCCTCAGTCGTCGGAACAGCAATTCCTTTCTCCGTTGCCTTCGGCGCTGGGTTTTGAGCGAAGCTCGCCGATGCGTGGACGGCGCCAAGCAGCGCGACCACGATCAAGAGTCTGTGTTTCACGATTGTTATCCTGGTTGTTGGTTGGGTGGTTGTCTCATGGCTCACGTTTCGAATCGGTTTCGAGCAGCAATTTAACGTAAGGTAAGGCAGACCGCACTTCCACTCCCAAAAACCCTGTCACTGGGTCACCAGCAGTTCGGAGCGCTGACGTGCTGGCAACCACCGCGGCCGAACCGCCAGGTCGTGCCGAAGCCAGCCCAGAAGCTTTCAGCCGTGCCGGTGGAAGTACCAAATGTCTGCGATGCTCGGAACATGCCGCCGGCAAACAGATCGCGATCAAGGCCGGGCAACAGGTCTTTCAGACCGATTCCGCCACTGATGCGGTGCTGGTTGATATTCGGAAACAGCGTCTGGGCGTAGTCGACCCCGGCTCGAGGCGTGATCGGACCAATGCTCGGCGCGACGATGTTTCTTGATGTGTTCTCAGCGTAGACATAACCGGCTCGGAATTTACATCCCTTGTCGGTCATGTAGTGAACACCGGTTTGTACCGCAAATTGGTCGTCCCAAAGGACGCCGAAAAAGTCGGTGTCCGACCAGCTGAAATACATCGGGTCGACCGCGACGAGCAGCTTGCCGCCCATCAGCGACTCGTCCCCAATGCCAAGCCCATACTTGTTCGGCAGCGACACGCGGAAGTCCTGGAATGGGCAATTAATGCCGCCGACCCGATAAAAGTCATCAAAGGTGAAAGAGTTGCTCGGTATGCCAATCACCGCCGAGCGTCGTTGCATCCATCAACTCGTAAGTGAACCCCAACGCAGCACGTAAGTTGTACGCGGGTGTTGATGCTTATCGCTGGGGCCCTGGTATCCTGGTATCGTATCCTGGTATCCCCACGTCGGGCGTGCCCGAGTCGTCGCTTCAGTCGCCCAGCTGGAGAGTAGATTCATGCTCGTAAACCTTTGCGAAACCGAAACCAAAAAACCGCACGATCTCCAGGTCAATCAGGCCGCAACCTGGGTCTTCGAGCCTGGAGCGGTCGACGCGGGAACGATGGCGGTCTCGAATAGCTGCCTTTGGGCTTGCGTGAGCGAGTTCATCCGCCATACTTAGCCGCTTGGCCCGAACTCCCGATGGAGGTTTCGAGGGCTAAAAATATGTCAGAACAACAAGATATTGCGGTAGGGTTGAGCACTAATGGCCGAAGTTTTGGAAGTCGAGAAACGCGATCGAGTCGGCTCGTCGGCGACTCGCAAATTGCGGCGTAGTGGGCGTGTTCCTGCCGTCCTGTACGGGCACGGAGAAGAAAGCGCACATTTGTCGATTTCTCAGCGGCAGGTCAAAACGCTGGTCCGTCGCCACAGCAAGACCGTCGAATTGTCCGGCGCCATCAAAGATACTGCGCTGGTGAGCGAAATCCATTGGGATCCACTCGGAATCGAGGTCCTGCACCTGGACTTGATCCGCGTGAATCTGAAGGAATTGGTGGAAGTCACCGTCCCGGTTCATACCCACGGCGACCCAGTGGGTACCCACGAGGGTGGTGTATTGCTGGTGAACCTTCATGAAGTCGACATCCGTTGTCCGGCCGGAGCAATCCCAGAGAACATTGGTCTGAATGTGACCGAGTTGCATTTGGGGGGGCAGATGACGGTGAGTGACTTGGAATTGCCCGACGGGGTCGAAGTGCTCACTGCCGCAGATACCATGGTGGCACACGTTGAGGTGCCGCGAGTCGAAGCTGAGGAAGAAACAGATCTGACAGGCGAGGAGCCTGAAGTCATCAGCAAGGGGGGTGAGAAAGAAGAGGACGAAGGTTGATCAAGTTGGACGTCACTACTTGAATCGCATGAAACCAATCACGCAACCATGAAGCTGATCGTGGGCCTTGGAAATCCAGGTCGCAAGTACGAGCAGACGCGGCACAACGTCGGATTCATGGTGGCATCCAAGCTCGCGGCACTCGTCGGGGCAGGTCCTTCCAAGGTCCGCTTTGAGGGTGAGTTCGCAGAGGGTGGCTCCGGCCAAAAGCTGGCGATTTTGTGGCCCCAAACCTACATGAATGCCAGTGGACAGAGCGTGCGGAAGGCTGTTGATTTTTATAAGCTGTCCCCGCGCGACTTGCTGGTGATTTGTGACGACCTGAATCTGCCAACTGCACGACTTCGATTGCGGGCGTCAGGCTCGGCTGGAGGCCAGAAAGGGTTGGCCGATATCATCCGCCACCTGGGAACCGACGAATTCCCGAGATTACGGATCGGAATTAACCAACCACCTCAAGGGTGGGAGGTGACCGACTACGTTCTGGGGAAGTTTAGCAACGAAGAAAAGGATAAGATTGAGGCTACGACGACCAAGGCAGCCTATGCCGCGATCGACTGGGCCGACCAGGGCATCGGATTTGCGATGAACCGCTACAACGCCAGTTCCGACCCCAAAAAAACAACAAAAACGAAACCTGACTCCGATAAGGGCTGAGCGGACATCGGTGGAACTCGGCCAAATTAACATCAACCCGAACGAATTTTCAGTAACTGATCAGAGAGATTGACCAATCGTGGCGAAGAACACTTACGAAGCGCTGCTCATTATCGACAGCAACCATTACGCGCGTGATCCAGGTGGGATCAGCAAGCAGATCGACGAGATCGTTACCAAAGCAGGCGGCAGCGTCTTGGTCAATCGGCTGTGGATGGAGCAGAAACTGGCTTATCCGATCGACAAGCACCAAAAGGGAACTTATTGGCTCACCTACTTTGAAATCGAAGGTGTCGAAATTCCCAAAATCGATCGGGCCCTGCGTCTTTATGAATCCGTGATTCGACACTTGACCGTAAGGCTCGAACCGCGATTGATCGAGCCCATTCTGGCCAACGCCCGGGGTGAGCTGGTGAGAGTGTCGACGCCGCACGATTCTGACGCAGTCTCAGATGGCGATGAAGATAGCGACGACGCGGATGTCGACGCAAAAGTCGCCGTCGAAGCTTAGTCGCATCCACCGAAACCTGTCTCAATCTCCTTCGCCGAAAGACATCGACATCGGATCGGGGTAATGCAATGGCCAGTTACAACCGTGTGATCTTAGTGGGTAACCTGACACGCGATATCGAACTGAAATACACCCCCGGTGGAACAGCAGTAACTGATATCGGCATGGCGGTGAACGATCGACGAAAGACCGCCAGTGGCGAATGGGTCGACGAAACGACCTTTGTCGATGTCACGCTCTGGGGACGCACAGCCGAAGTGGCCAGTGAATACCTGAGCAAAGGATCACCCATTTTGGTGGAAGGCAGATTGAAGCTTGATACGTGGGAAACCGATGGCCAGAAACGTAGCAAACTGCGGGTAGTCTGCGATCGAATGCAGATGCTTGGCGGTGGCGGCCAGGGCGGCGGCGGTCGTCCGCGAGGCCAGGCCTCACACGACGATCAGCAGGGCGACGATCAAGCAGGCTTCCACAACGACAACAGCCCTGGTCAACGCGAAGCACAACCAACCGGAAGCGGACCTGGCTACGAAGACCCGGATATTCCCTTTTAAGATTCGGCATCCCCTTCTAAGTTTTGGTCCGCTTGGCGGATCATCGAACCTCAGCCAACCGTACGAACAAACCCAACGATTAACATTTAGAGTTCTGCTATGACAGGGACAACAACACGGCGCAAGTCGAATCAGATGTTTAAGCGACTGCCCAAAGGCGACCATGGCGGTATTCAATTGCTGCTGATCCATAATGTCGAACACCTGGGAAAACAGGGTGATATCGTCGAAGTGAAACCTGGCTACGCACTCAACTACCTGCTCCCGCAAGGACTGGCAACCGTCGCCACCGACCATCACATGCGGATGGTTGAAAAGCATCGCGAGAAGTTGCGTGCGATCGAACTTGAAAAGCTGGGCGAGTATCGAGACCTGGCGGATGAACTCGGCAAACAGTCGATTACGATCGAAGCCAATGCGAACGACGAAGGCCATCTGTATGGCAGTGTGGGTCCTCACGAGATCGTTGACGCACTCAAGGGTGCGGGATTCACGCTGGCACAGGACCAGATTCGGCTGGAGGGCCCGCTCAAAGAGCTTGGACTTTATACGGTGAAGGTTCACCTACACAGCGAAGTCGACGCCAACGTCAAAGTCTGGGTTGTTCCAACGGTTACTGCCGAGGACGCGTCAGGGGGAGCTTAGTCCCCAAAATCGAATCCTCTCGATTCGGAATTCAGATTTGCGGGTGTGGCGGAATTGGCAGACGCGCCAGATTTAGGATCTGGTGTCCCTAGGACGTGGAGGTTCAAGTCCTCTCACCCGTACTGAATTACCGAGATTCTTGATCCCGTGTCGCTGGTCCAATGCGGGAGATTGCCCCGGTGAATGTGATTTAGTGTGGCATTCACTTGACGATCACGAGTTCACAGAGCGGGTGACGACAAATGCGCCGTCGGTCTCATTGACCTCATCACCGACTGCAAATACATTTAGCCCACAAAAGACGTGTTTTTGGGCCGCTGATGTGACGTCAGTTCACATCCTCATGCCTCTCATCTCGCTGTTATTCACCCGCCGCGCACTGGTGACAGCAGTACTGGTGATCGCACCCGCGCTGTTGATGCACCCGCATTACTTTACTTGATGACGAGCCCGAATTTCGAGTTGCCACGACCTTCGCTGAGAAGATCTCGTTGAGATAAGTCTCGATGGAGATGAGTCCCACGGACGGATTGGCGATCGCGATTCGAATGCCATTAACAGTCAACACGCTTTGATTTAACGGATCCATTCACAAACGTATCTAACGGCTTCTGCAGAGAAAAACGATGGCCAAGACCGCAAACGGAAAGATGGTTTACTACTTCGGCAAAACGAAGACCGAAGGCAGAGGGCAGAGCAAGAACTTGCTCGGCGGTAAGGGAGTCAACCTTGCCGAAATGACAAAAATCGGTCTGCCGGTTCCGCCCGGATTCACCATCACGACGGAGGTCTGTGACGCCTATTACAAGTCCGGCGAAAAACTGCCCAAGGGCCTGATGGATCAGGTCAACGCGGCCGTCACGCTGCTCGAGAAAGAACTCGGCAAGAAGTTCGGCGACGACTCCAACCCGCTGTTGGTGAGCGTGCGAAGTGGTGCGGCCGTCAGCATGCCGGGGATGATGAACACGATTCTGAACCTCGGTTTGAACGACGCCGCGACTCAAGGTTTGGCCAAAGCGACCAAGAACGAACGGTTTGCCTACGACGCCTACCGCCGTCTGATCAACATGTTCGGTGACGTTGTGATGGGCATCGACCACCATTTCTTCGAGACGGCCTTCAACAAGGTCAAGAGTAAGTACAAAGTCAGCGAAGACACCGACGTGCCGGCGGAGGGCTTGAAGAAGCTCTGCGAAGAGTACAAAGCGGTGTACAAGAAACACACCGGCGAAGATTTCCCGCAGAACCCGCTAAAGCAGCTGGAATTGTCAATCATGGCGGTGTTCGGTTCATGGAACACGACGCGGGCGGTTCGCTATCGCGAGATCGAGGGCATTCGCGGCTTGCTCGGGACCGCCGTCAATGTTCAATCCATGGTCTATGGCAACATGGGCGACGACTCGGGCACGGGGGTCGCTTTCACGCGGAACCCCAGTACGGGTGAAAACAAGTTCTTTGGCGAGTTCTTGATCAACGCGCAGGGCGAGGACGTGGTGGCCGGGATTCGTACGCCCGAGCCGGTCGCGGAGATGTCCAAATGGAACCGTGCCGCCTACAAGCAACTGTTAGAGATCAAGAAGACTCTCGAGGATCACTACCAGGACATGCAGGACATCGAGTTCACGATCGAACGCAAAACATTGTTCATGCTGCAGACGCGGACCGGAAAACGAACCGGTGTCGCAGCCGTCAAAATCGCTTGCGACATGGTCAAAGAGAAATTGATCGATCAGAAAGAAGCCGTGATGCGCGTGCCGGCCAACGACCTGACGCAATTGTTGCTGCCCAGCTTCAAACCGACCGCGCGGAATGCCGCGGACGTTTTGACGCGTGGTCTTCCGGCCTCACCGGGTGCCTCCGTTGGAAAGCTTGTCCTTCAGCGCTGCAGACGCTCGTCTGCGAGCCGAAGAAGGCGAAAGCGTCATCTTGGTCCGAAAAGAAACCAGCCCCGAAGACGTTGACGGCATGAACGCAGCGTCGGGTATCTTGACCAGCACCGGCGGGATGACCAGCCACGCAGCGGTGGTGGCTCGCGGTTGGGGTAAGTGCTGCGTCGCGGGTGCCGGCGACATCGAAATCGACGAAAAGTCGAAGAAGATCAAGGTCGATGGACGGCACCTTCGGCCCCAATGACGTGGTCAGCTTGGACGGCACGACCGGCGAAGTGATGGCGGGCGAGGTCGAGACCCAAGAACCGAAGCTCTCCGGCGACTTTGAGAAGTTGATGAAGTGGGCCGACGAGTATCGTACCTTGGCCGTTCGCACCAATGCCGAGTCGCCCGCCGATAGCAAACGAGCTCGTGACTTTGGCGCCGAGGGGATCGGGCTGTGTCGCACCGAACACATGTTCTTCGAGCCCGATCGAATCATTCACATGCGTGCGATGATTCTTGCCGAAACGCGAAAAAGATCGACGCGCTGCTCTCAAAAAACTGCTGCCGTTCCAACGCAAGGACTTTGAAGGCATCTTCAAAGCCATGAACGGTTTGCCGGTAACGGTCCGCTTGCTGGATCCACCACTCCACGAGTTCTTGCCGCACGAGGCTGACCGCTCAGAAAACGATGGCGAAGGAACTCGGGGTCAAGCCTGCTGATATCGTGAAACGAGCGATCGGCACTGCACGAATCGAACCCGATGCTCGGTCATCGCGGCTGTCGCTTGAGCGTGACCTATCCCGAGATCCTCGAGATGCAGGTTCGTGCGATTGTGGAGGCCGCGATCAATTGTGCCAACAAGAATATCAAGGCTCAGCCTGAGATCATGATCCCGTTGGTCGGGACAGCAGCTGAATTGAAGATGCTTCGCGAGAAGGTCGAGGCCACGATCGAGGAGACGAAGACAGCCAAAAAGTTCGACGGCAAACTCGATATCTTGATCGGAACCATGATCGAGATTCCTCGCGCCGCTCTGACCGCGGACGAAGTTGCCGAGTACGCGGACTTCTTCAGCTTCGGAACGAATGACTTGACGCAAATGACCTTCGGTTACAGCCGCGACGATGTGAATACATTCTTGCCAGACTACTTATCGCAAGACATTCTGCACGTGGATCCCTTCCAATCTCTTGATCAAACTGGTGTCGGGCAATTGGTCGAGATCGGTGTGCAGAAGGGACGCAGCACCAAAAAGAAGCTGAAGATCGGGATTTGTGGTGAGCACGGTGGCGATCCGTCGTCCATCGACTTCTGTCACCGAGCAGGGCTGGACTACGTCAGCTGCAGTCCCTTCCGGGTCCCAATCGCGCGGCTGGCCGCAGCACAAGCCGCTCTGCGTAATAAAGGTTGATCGGTGATTGCTGTTTCTGTGCGTTTCCAACACGTGCGTTTCCAACACGAAATTGAGATCGTTTCATGAGCGACTTGCACGCCAAGTACAACGAAGTTGAAAAGCTGATCGATGACGAGAAGTTTGCAGAGGCGATCTCTGGACTGAACGAAATCGTCGGAGAAGATGAAGCTTTTGTGCTGGCGCATTTGGCATTGGCAAGGGTCTATACCAAGACTGGCCAACATGACTTGGCCATCGCTCACGCCGAAAAAGCATGTGAGCTTGAGCCGCAGGATTCCTTCAATTTCACTGCCCTCAGCGTGACCTACCAGCGTGCTTGGGCTGGGACGCAAGAACAGCAATACATTACCAAAGCAGAAGACGCGATGGCCAAAGCCCAAATGCTATCGCAAATGTAGGCAGCAATCGGAAAGCCGTAATGGGCGAGGCGTTTTCGTGGACTCAGGCACCTCTGTCAGAGGGCTCAGCACCACTCCGCTCACGGCTATTGCTCCCCTGCCAGGCCTAGATCCCACCACAGTTTCTCAGACTATTACAGGCCTGTTACATACTTGCTCTTGTTGGTGACAGAGCGATTGCACAGCTTCACTACACTCTTGGCGTCGTTGTTAGGACGTGTTTGAAAAAAGCTCCGGCCCTCTGGAAGTTTGTCGGAAAGAGTCAGCCCCCTTTTTTAAACACGCTCTGAGCAGCAGATGCTGAAAACCGATTAATCACCTGGAAAAGAGCAGTACAAATGTCTACCGTTGTTGCCCCACGCAAGAAGAAATCGGCTCCGCACAAGTCCACTGGTCCTTCCGATGCCAATTTGGTCAGAGACAAGAAAAAGAAGGATGTCAGTCCCACCACGGCAGAGCGTGTTCGGATCGCCAACCTCAGCTTATGGGCAGTCGGTTGGCTGGTGTTTGCTCACTTGGTCGTCCTTGCCGCGCCGTTCACGTTCACTTGGACTGGCCTGGCGGTCATGTTCGCGTTGCATTGGTTGACCGGAAGCCTTGGAATTTGCCTCGGTTACCACCGACTTTTGACGCACACCGGAATGAAAACCTACAACTGGGTCCGGTACCTGTTTGCGACGATTGGAACCATCGCGGGCGAGGGCTCACCGCTGGACTGGGTCGCTGACCATCGCAAACACCACGCCTGCAGTGACCAGGAAGGCGATCCACATACGCCGAATGACGGTGGCATCTGGAGTCATATGACCTGGCTCGCTTATCACACACACAACGGCGATCGCAAGGCCTACCTGCAGCGTTGGGTCCCCGACCTCTACAAAGAACGCGGCATGCGAGCGCTAGACGTTCTTTTCCTGCCGATTCATATCGTGGTCGGTTTGACGCTGTTCGGCGTCGGTTACTGGGCAGGCGGACTCGAACTTGGAACATCGCTGCTGGTTTGGGGAATGTTTGTACGGCTGGTTGGGGTCCTGCACGCGACTTGGATGGTCAATAGCGCCTCACATATGTGGGGTTACCGCAACTATGAAACAACCGACGATAGTCGCAACAACTGGTTGGTGGCAATCGTCGCCTACGGCGAGGGTTGGCACAACAATCATCATGCCTATCCACGCATGGCAAAACACGGGCACAAGTGGTGGGAATTTGATATCACTTGGCAAGCGATTCGGCTGCTGCGAGCCACCGGCTTGGTGTGGGACGTGGTCGATTATCGAAACGCGGCCGAAAAGAAAGAAAAAGAAGAGCAAGCCGCCGCAGCCGCGTGATGGTTGCATGTGGCATTAGTAGGAAAACCGCATGAATGCGGTCACTACGAACGAAAACGCCTTGAACCTGAGCCGTGAGGAGCTTTCGAGCGAATCGTGACGCTGCCGAAGCGAGTGCGTGTTTGCTAGCAGTGGCAAATCTTGTCCGACGGAAGAAAAAGCGAGATACATCGCAATCACCGTTGACACGTCTGGTCGAAACTGACTATTCCCGCTTCAAACCAGGATGCCCACCGTCCCCTTTCACACGGAACGTCCGTGTTTTGCACCACGGAAGCGTGCAAAGCGAAGGGAGGCGGTCAGTAACCAGAAAAACAGCGGTTGATCGAATCAACCGTTTGGTTGGGACCGGAAAATGAAACGGAAGTATCACCACGATGCTCCGCTTAGCGTTCCATCCCACTTATTAGAAGTATCACCGCGAAGAAGGAGAGTCGCGTTGAACCGCCTCGTACCCGCACTCGGTCGCCGCCTCGTATTTGTTGCCGCTCTATGGCTCATTGCGACGCTGGACGTAACAGCCCAAGTACAGATGCCCGCCGATCAACCGTCGGCGACACCATCCCCTACGCCCTCCCCAACCTCGGTGCCGACTTTGGCGTCCGGCCAACAGTTGCTCTCCCGAGTGCAATCGGCCATCGCCAACAAGGATTACCATGCGGCGGTCCAATCCTTCCGCCAAGTCTCTGCGATGACTGGGAAGGTTCCGCAGCTTGCCGGGGATGTGGCGAGACTGGGAGCACAACTTCAAGACATCGGGATCGACGCGGCGTTGCTGGCGATGCCCGCACAACCAACCCGTCCACCGATTCAACGTTTGCCTGAAGTCTCCGGAGCACTGCCAATTGCTTCGGCCGGCAATGCCCTGTTTGGCTCGCCGCCAAGCGATCCAGCCGCTCGCAAGCGGGAGGCCCTCCGGCTAGTCGCGATTGGCCGAGCCGCGCTCGACCGTGGCGATGTCGCGACCGCGCTCAACATTGCTCGGCAAGCCGAGTCATTGAAGGTCCCCGAAAAGGACTTTGCCGCGGGCGAGCCTCGTGTTTGGCAACTCGTACTTGACACGGAATCGGCAGCCCGACGCAGCGGTATCGCTCTCACCTCGGGAACAACGGCTTCCGCTTATCCGGGTGCAAATACTGCGAACCCGATCCAGCCCGCCGTTGGCATCTCGAGCGACAACGAAGTGAACGTGATCGCACAAATGTTGTTCAACGCTGATGACAGCACGGCTCAAGGGCAAGCCGGAGACATTCAACAGGTACAGAATTTCGAGCAGCTCCCGGCCGGTGAAATGAATTATGCCGAGCGGACTTTCTACGATGGGCTTGATGCGCTCGGGAAAGGGGACGTGGCGACTGCACGAAAACGCTTCTCGGAAGCTTGGAAGTACGAGGCGGATCTGAGCCCAGCGCAACGCAGCCAGCTCAAAGACAAGCTGACGCTGCTTCAGCCCCGGCGTATCGCGCCCCAGCCAGCCGAGCCGGGTGCGGATTTGACGCCGATTCAAAAAGCCGAGGTCGAAGCACAAGAAAAAACCAAACGCCTGCTGCGGGAAGTCACCTCCGAGTTAGCGAAGACCGAGGAGTCGAAAACCACTGCGCCGCTGGATGCACTTGATCAACTCGAGCGATTGCGACGACGGGTCGACGGCTCGGACGTGGACGAACAAGCCAAGCGTTCGCTAGGCATGATGGTTGACCGAGCTCTCGCCGAGCAAAAGAAGTACATCGAAGCGAATCGTGCGAAGATCAACCTCGATCTGCAAAACGATTCCGTGAGAGCAGTCATGGCCACCGAGCAAGCTCGCGAATCTGCCATCGATGAGGAAGTGTCGGCATTGGTCGACAATTTCAACGAACTGATGAAAGAACGCCGCTTCCAAGAAGCCGAAGTGATTGCCAAGCAGGTCCAAGAATTGAAGCCTCAGGATACGATCTCAATCGCCATGTTCCACAACGCCCGGATGGGAACGCGATTGATGATGGATGAGGAAGTTCGTGAGAAGAAAGAACTCTCATTCCTCGACAACCTGCGGGATGTCGACGCATCAGCCATCGCCATCAACCCCGACCAGCCAATGTCGCTCCCCGATGCACAGGTTTGGCAGGATTTATCTCGCCGGCGTTTGGGGGTACAAGGCGATGGCAACTCACGACTGAGTGCTGCCGAACAAGAAATCAGCAAAAAGCTGGCCAAAGAAGTGAGCATCAAGTTCAGCAATCGGCCACTCGGCGCCGTGCTGGACGACTTGGCAGCGATGGCGGGCATTCCGATCGTGATCGATGAGCGAGCGCTCGCCGCGGTTCGCGTCACACCGGAAACTCCGGTCACGTTGCAGTTGAAAGACAGCATTCCGCTCAAGAGTGCGTTGAACATCATTCTGAAGAATATGGAACTGACGCACGTGATTGGCGACGACGTGTTGACCATCACCAGCATGCAAGCCAAGCAGGCCATGGTTTACCCGGAAACTTACCGCGTCACCGACTTGGTGACACCGATCCCGAACTTCACGAGCAGCTACGAAGATGGTTTGGCGGGTGCACTTCGTGCGGCCTATCAAATGTCCAGCCCACAAACCGATGTGCAGGTCATGCCGGTCTCGATGACCGATCTTGGCAGCGGTATGGCCCGCAGTATGTCACCCGCCACCATGGGTCCCAACGTGCTGGGTCAATATCATCCGATGGGTTCGCAAGGCGGTTTCGGTGTCAACAATCCACCGCTGGGCGGTGGTGCCGGCGGGGCTGCCGGTGGCGGCTCGTTCGCCGACTTCCAATCGCTGATCGACCTGATCCAGACGACCGTGGTTCCCGATACTTGGGAAGCACTTGGCGGTCCCAGCACCATGGCACCCTATCCTCAAAACTTGAGTTTGGTGATTAGCACCACCAGTGACGTGCACGACCAAATCGCCGATCTGCTGGAGTCACTGCGACGATTGCAGAATCTGCAGATCACGATTGAAGTTCGCTTCATCACGCTGGCCGACAGTTTCGCCGAGCAAATCGGAGTCGACTTCAATGTGCAATTTGATGACAACCTCACGCAACTGCCGCAGGGAGAAGACGATGGACCGAGTGTGACCATCGGATGGGACGGGATTGCCGGTTTGCCTACTCCGGACTTGGACATTCAGTTCAACAACGGCAGTTTCGGCTTGTCGCCACCCTTCGGTGCCGCCGGCTTGGGAACACCGTCAACGATTGGATTCGCCATTCTCAGCGATATCGAAGCGTTCTTTTTCTTGCAGGCGGCTCAAGCGGATAACCGTAGCAACATCATGCAGGCACCCAAGGTGACGCTGTTTGACGGACAATTCGCCACGATCAGCGACCAGACACAACGTCCGTTCGTGATCAGCATCACGCCGGTGGTCGGTGACTTTGCCGTCGCTCAGCAACCGGTGATCGTGGTGCTCAACGAAGGGACACAATTGAACGTGCAGGGCATCGTCAGCGATGACAAGAGATTCGTTCGCTTGACGTTGGTTCCGTTCTTTAGCCAGATCGGTGCGGTCGACACTTTTACCTTCGAGGGCAGACGTTCGTCACGAAGCAGCAGTCGTGAAGAGGAAGACACCAATGGAGACGGAGTGGTCGACGAGAAAGACGCAGTGAATACCGACGACACCGAAGAGTTTGTCGAAGGCACCACGGTCCAGCTACCGACCTTCGCGTTCACATCGGTCAGTACGACGGTCAGCGTGCCGGACGGCGGGACCATTCTTCTGGGTGGAATCAAACGATTGTCCGAAGGCCGCGTCGAACGCGGTGTTCCAATGCTCAGCAAGATCCCCTACGTCAGCCGCCTGTTCCGGAATACTTCGGCTGGCCGCGACGCCCGAAGCCTGATGCTGATGGTGACGCCGCGAATCATCATCCAGGAAGAGGAAGAGGAAGCCCAAACGGGATTCAATCCGAATCAGCGATAACCGTTGATCCCGCTAGAAACTTCGACGCCAGCAAGTTGCACTTGCTGGCGTTGCTTTTTTTGCGACCAACAGCGGCGCGCTCGCAGCCCTGTTCATAGTGACCCGATGCATCGGGTATCTGCGGGACAACCGCATGAATGTGGTCACTACGAACAGGAACGCATTAGCCAACTTCAACTCTGATTTGCTCTAGGATCATTGCTACCGCGGCACTTGCCATCGGTGTGCTCATGCTCGCCAAACGCCCATGGTCGCGTGCTGCTTGTGCCGGCGAAAGCGGAACATGCACGAACAGACTGCGAGTCTTCAGGCCGAACGACTTGACGTAATGCTGACTCAAGTAGAGTGCCGCGTTACAAAGATACGTACCGGCGTGGTGGGAAACCTCGGCAGGAATGCCAGCGTCAAGCAAGGATTGGAAACAACGATCGAGCGACAACGGAGACCGGTAGGCTTCCGGGGCATCGCTGATCAGCGGTGATCCATCGCTCCGCACATTCAGTCCGACGGCCTCGAGTTTGATCAGCGTTGAACCGGGCGACTGGCCGAGGTGGATGGCGAAATCGTAGTTCGCCTGCATGTCCTTTCGCAGACCCTCACTCATCCGAGTCAGATCGACCGGGTACCGCCTGGTGGTGATCTCGGCAGTGCCATCGTACCAACGTGTCAGATCCACGAGCGCCAGCCAACTTGAGTTTTCGGGCCAACGGTCGTACGGTTCAAACGCGGTTATCAAAACGCGGGTCACTGAGCACATTCCGGTCGCGGATCATCTCGTCATTCACTTACGTCGACTAATCATAGTCGGTGATTCACGACCGAGTTTGGTCGATGACGTCCCCACGCCAAAGATTCAATCCTCTTTTTTGATGATCATCGCGGGCAGCTCAGCTCCCTTTTTGACGAACTTCATTGAGATGGAATTGACGCAGTGCCGCGTGTTCTTGGCAGTCATTCGCTCGCCTTCGAAGACATGCCCCAAATGCCCACCACAATTCGAACAGACGATCTCGATCCGCCGGCCGTCGGCGTCGACGTGCCGTGTCACCGCGCCTTCAATTTCGTCGTCAAAGCTCGGCCACCCGCAATGACTCTCGAATTTGTCATCGGCTCGATACAGTTGGGCGTTGCATTGGCGGCAAATGTAGGTGCCCGGATCCTTGGTCATCGTGTATCCACCAAGCCCTGGTGGTTCCGTCCCTTTCTGCAGAATCACATAGGCTTCGCGGGCGTCCAATTCGTTGTAGTCGCCAATGACTTGCTGTTGAATTTCCGATGATTCGCTTTCCATCTGCTTGGTCCCCTTGGCGTTCGTGTTGACTCCGTGATTCTCGACAGGCGAAGATCCCTCCGATAGCTGGTTCAGGCACTCCTGCAAGTAAGCGCGTGAGCGGTTGATTTCGGCAGTCACCTTGGCGGTCGAATCATGAATTGGTATCCCCCGCGGTACCGGATGCATAAAGATCTCACTCCAACCGGTGTAGCGAAGATCGCGAAGTGCGGCCAGCAAAGGCGTGAAGTCCATGCCACCGCGGCCAGGCAATTGCAGCAGTTCTTGCTCCTTGGGCAGTTTTTCCATGCAGCCCATTCCGTGCTGCCAGGCATAGAAGACGGCGATTGAATCACCGAGGTCACGTATCAGATCGCCAATCGCGATTGGATCCTGATGCAGATGGTAGGGTGCTAACGCGATCGCCAAGTGCGGTGATGGCCGAAGTTCGGCCAGCCATTTCAAGGCATCCGGTGACTCGATCAAGTTGTTGCCATGATTCTCGATCGCGATCGTCACGCCGGTCGCTTCTGCCACCTCAAGCTGCGGTTTCATGCGTTCAATGAACCGGGCAACGGCACGTTTCAACGCTGCTCCGGAGAGCCCCTGCGGGCCTTTACCGCCGGTGACGATGGTCGAACAACCAAGCCGTTTCGCTAGCCGCATTTCCTCCTGTAAACCGAACGGCCCCAGGTTGTATTGTGTGATGCAGCCAACACTGACATTTTCCTGGCCCAACAGTGAAACGAACTTCTCCTCGCCCAGCTCATCCAGCTGTTCTCGCTGGTTGCCATGCACCTTCGGCCAGAGATCGATGGCAGAAGCGCCGACCTTCTTGACTTCACGAAGGATCTCGGCAACGTCCGTGTAACCGTACATGCAGGAACCGAGCATGTACTTGAGCTGAAAATCGGGCTGATCAGCCGCCCACGAGTTTGTTGCGGCAATCGACGCGGCCGTCGCACCCGCAGCACCGGACACAAGCATCTCGCGTCGGGTCAATAGCGTGCCTACTCTCATCGAACGAACCCTGCTGCAAATTTTTTGTCCATCGAAAATCTCTTGTTTCTGGTACTCACCAGTATGGTCAACTGTATTTGACGCATCTACCACACTCAATCATAGGCCCCCTGGTCGCAGTAGCGACCAATCAACCCGGACGAGATAGAACCGCGACCTTCGAGGGAGAGGCAACTGCCGCTCTGCCTCAAGCACTACCGCGTACCAAGTTGATGGATGGTGTTGTGAATCACTCGGCGAAACTCTTTTCCATCGGTTGTCTTCAACCGAAGCGTAATTTCCATACCCCAAGTCGGTTGAAGATCGGGCACGGAAACTCGGATCGTCTTCTTGTCGCTGGCTAACTCGGCCTGCGAGATCGGCAGCGTACGCTCGTTGTAGTGCTCGGAACCGTAGTTTTTTGTCCGCTTCAAATCCCATACGGTCACTTGATACCGATCCACCTCCATCGCCGCTTCGGCATCCAGCGGATCCGTAAAGGTAATGTCGATTCCTCCGTCGATCGCTCGCAAGCGCAACGGGCATGTCGACGCGGCCACCCTTGTAGCGGACTCGAAACAGGCCGCCCTCCTGGTCTTGGCGACTTCCGGCCCAGGAGAACATGCCGCCCACATACAGCTGGCCGTCATGAGGAGAAAACCTTCCGCGAATCATGCCGGTTGGCAAATCAGGAATCGGCAACTGACACATCCCGCCTTGTGGTTGGCGATCGCCGGTGGGCATCGAGACATGTTCATGAGGAACCACGTAAATCCTGCCGTAGCCGTAGGACAGATTCAGCAGTTGTCCGCCCAACGGACCCCATCGATCCGTGTTCGCCCACAACAACTCGGCCGGCGAACGATCAAACTCGTTGGTGATCCAACACAGCGGTTGCTCCATGGCGTCGTCGGACGAGTCCGTGACATCGTGGTATCCGTACATGTTGCCGTAGAAGCCACCGGGGCGAACCCAGTTGATTCGATTCTTTGGATTCCAGTGGCCCTCTTGGTCGGTGACGATGAAGCTTCCATCGTCGTTCAAACAAACTCCGTTGGCGGCCCGAAAACCGGTCGCGAGGATGTCGGTGGATTCCCCACTCGCCGGAACTCGCAGCAATGTGCCATGATGAGGCACGACGGCGGGAAGCGCGTGCCGCGCAGACTTAGCGTAGTAGAAGTTGCCCTCGTCGTCACGCTGCAGGCCCATCGCGAACTCGTGAAAATGTTCGGTGACTTGATGATCACTGTTGAAACAACGGTAATCATCCATTTCACCGTCCCCGTTCGAATCGCCCAGCGAAACGAGTTGGTCGCGGCAGCTGACCATCAACCGATCGCCGTCCACCAGAATCCCCAACGGTTGAAACAGTCCCGTGGCAATCCGACGCCAACGTAAGACGCTGTCGGGCTGCCCGATGGTCCCCAGCCCGTCGACTCTCCACACGTCTCCGTCCCATGTGCAGACCGCCATCGAGTCGCCTCCCGGATAGAAGTCGATGCCCGTAATGCGAGTACGTGCCAACCACGGATTCCCCTCGGGACGAACCAATTCGTCAACTGCCCAAGCATCCGATTCAAACCATTTCTTCGCCGGCACCTCAATCGCCGTGGAATACTGAGCCGGCCCACCTTTGGTAAGCGGTCTCAGCTCATTGCCCGAGACGTGCCAACTCCTCGCGGATCGCCCGTTTCGATTCGTCACTCGACAGTTCCTTGGGTAAACAGCAGTGTTCCACGCAGCGAATCGCTGCCCTTTGCAAACCGCAACACAATCCTGCGATCACGCAACAGCAATTCGGCTGCGTCACCGAATCCGATTGACGCGACGGTGACTTGACCTTGATCGGTACTGACGACACTGAAATCGCCCGATCGCGTGATCGATGCGTCACCATCGACGGCCATCACTGCCATCTGCAAATCTGACTCGCGTGAACCGAGGTTCATCGTTCGCGTGAACACCGGTGTGGAGCTCACCGGCAACATGCTCGGACACTCGAGAATCTCCGTCTGGCCCACCGTGTATCGCAGGATGACTTGGTTCTCGTATCGGTGCAGCCCGCGGAACTTGGCCCACGATTTTGGCAGTGGTCCGTAACGCCGATCGTCACGCCCGACGACGCGAGCGTCATCATCAAACTTGCCGGTTGCTGGGTTCGCCCAGCCTGGGCCAGTCGGGTTGGAGGCGTAAACTTTTCCGTTTGCCCGCAAGTGAACCCCGTGGCGACCGTTGAATTGAATACCATTCCAATCAACGAAACGATCGGTCCAGGCGGCTGCCATCCGCAACGTATCGTGTTCGAATACCATCCACGCTTTGCCACGCGATACGCCCCCAGGACCGTCATCCAGCCGAATCGCGATCGCTTTTTGTGCAATGTTGGATCCATCGTCACCGAACTCGATTGTCGTCGTCAGCATTGGACCGTAGTCCATCGTGACCCACGGTTCGATCACCTGCGGTTCAGGACCCCGTGAATCTCCTTTCGGCAGGCTCGCCAAATATTTCTCATCAACCGATGCATACTGACTGTTGTTGTGATCGCGTAAAAAATGCTCGCGCAGATAGTGGATCACATCGTACTTTTGTTGGGGCACCATCCACGTCTGCGGCATCATCAACCCGCCGCCGTGCGTCAACGTCTGGTAGATCGAGAACGGGTCGCGACCAAACTTGAACTTGCCCGTGGAAAACCGCAGCGATGTCGGCAGCGAACCTGGCTTTTGGATCGTGCCGTGACAATTGACGCACAGCCCTTGATAAATTGCCTTTCCGCGTTCGAAAGACTCGTCATTCCACTCGGCAATCATGCCGCGATGGTCGATGTTCGATTCATATTCGGGAATCTTCAATCGAAGTGATTCAGCGGAAGGCCGCAGCCGCTCAGCCGCCTCAGAGCCGCCATCGCGAATGGCGAGCAGATAGGAAATCAAATCAAGAAACTCTTGACGCCGCCGCAACGCGTTCACCTGGCCGGCCGGCATGACCGAGACCTCTGTCTGCTTTTCGATCTCGATGTCGTCCAGAGAGATGCTGACAATGTCCGTAGCTCCAACGCCCGTTTGGATCGTCAGTACTTCTTGATCGCGTGCACGCTGGACGCCTGCAAGAGTCCGGCCATCGCTCGTGACGACCATCAAACTTTGATACTGCGGATCGATTTTCTTCGAGGGCTGCAGCACCGACTCAACCAAATGGTTGTCATCGACGGTCTTCTTCCAAGTAGAAAGATCGGGACCGAGCGACGTCTCCGCGGGATTGGTGCCATGACACTTCACGCACCCCAGCCCTGGCCAGTGAAACAAAAACGCACCTCGCGTCGCATCGCCTTTCTCGCGAGCGTCGGCAGCCAGATCTCCAACCGGCTCGGAAAGGAGTTGTTGTTCTAGCGAGGGCCCCTGGGCGTTGGCTGGTTGCCACGCAAACCAAAGGAACACTTACCAGAAAAGTAATTGCGATCAAAAAACCGGGTTGAACAAATTTGCGTTGCATCATGGTCTTGGCGCGGGGGGTGGATTGCACAGCGGTCGTAGTATAAGCAAAGGTGGCAGGTTGTTGGCTGAATCCCCGATTAATCGACCACATACCAGCTCATGGATCAGGCACACAGTAAGGCCGTCACCCAAGTCGATCCGCGATCGCACATCCCAATCTCGTCGGTCAGTCTGATTTTGACGCAGGTTTTGGTGTTTGCGTTTTTTGTGGCGACGGTCCTGACCCTTTTCGCCCGCGTCCATTGGCTCGCCGACCTGCTGGCGAACCTCAGGATGCAACAGCTGATCGGACTGTTGGCGACGCTCGTGTTGTGCCTGCTGCATCGTCGACCGAAGGCGATCGCGATCGTCGTGGCGCTGATCGCGTTTCAGATCCCCTGGTTTGTGTCTGCGTCGTCGCAAGCCAACACGACCCAGCAAACCAACCGCGATACCGTGTCGATCACATTTGCGAATGTGTTGACGAAAAACACCAGGCATCACGACATCATCGCGGATCTGACCAGTCGAAACCCGGACGTCATCGCGATCGTCGAACTTAGCTCCAGTCTTGCCGCCAAACTCTCCACTGAGATCACGGATGAATATCCATACGCCCTGCTGCGGCCGCAAGACAGAGGGAATTTTGGTATCGGCCTGCTCTCGAAGTACCCGCTTCGCGATCAACAGGTCTTCGAGTTGAACGTGCCGATCGAATCGATCGCTGCGACCGTGACGATCGCCGATCAAGATTATCGCATTTTCGTCACTCATCCTCTTCCACCGATGGGACCAAGTGCCTTCGCCGATCGCAATCTGCAACTGAAACAGTTGGCGGATCGAGTAAGTACCTTTCAAACGCACTCACCTCAGACAGCAGTCGTGCTGGTGGGCGATCTGAACTTAACACCCTGGTCGCCTTTGTTTGCCGATGTGGAACACTCCAGCGGACTGCTTCGCGCCGGCGAGCGTTTTGACATCACGCCGACTTGGTATCGATATCCAGCCTTTCCGTTTGGCCTTGTCCTCGACCATGGACTCATCAGCGATCACTTGAGTTGCCTCTCTCATCTGGTCGGTCCCGATATCGGATCGGATCACCGATCGATTACATTGACGCTAGTGCTTTGTCACGACTAAGAAAGAGGGTTCAATTTGCTTCGGGAAAAGGGGTCAGGTACGAATGGCACGGGCATTAGGAGTTGGTGTGTGGGCTTTAGCCGATTCCTCGCGCCTTGCCGTTGCAGTTGATGGCATTGGGCTACCAGCTACGGCTCACAAACAATGCATTCTCATCAGCCCACCCCAACTGCCGCCCCCGAATTCACCGCTGCTCGAAATGGATCTTGTCGGGTTCGCTCGTCTCCTTGCTGCTCTCGCTCTGACCTCGCCACATCATCAGACATGACACCAAGATCAGCGTAACCGCGACCAGACGCTTGAATCGAGCGGCCGAAATCCGGCGACTGGCGACCACACCGAGTTGTACGCCCAAAATCGCGCACGCAGCCGCAATGACCGTTTGTCCGATCGCATCCCCCGCAACGTAGCCGCGTGCCGCCAACAACCCGGCTTTGTAGATCGCGATCGCCAACAGACACTGCGTCACGAATGCTTTGTAGCGTGCTTGCGACCAATCCTGCTTCAAGGCGAAGGCCGCGATCGGCGGCCCGGCGATACTGACCGCGCCGGCAAGGAAGCCGGCAATCGCCCCGGCAAGGAAGCATGCACCTGGTGCATTCCCCACTTCAGCATGAGCCTTCTGATTTCGCAGGCTCATCAACACCGTGCCCAGAATTCCGAGCCCGGTACCCCGGACCAGCCAGTCAAGCGAAACCGATTCGAACAGGGCCAACCCGATCGGAAGAAAGATCGCGGCACCCAATAGCGATTGCCTGAGCGACGCCCACTCGATCCCTTCGCGATACACCCAAGCGGCCATCATCAGCATCGGTACACTGCTGGCAGAAACCACCACATGAGCCGATCGCGCGTCGATCACGAATGGCATCAGCGAGATCGCCACAATGCCGAAACCGAATCCAATCGCGCTGTGAATAAACCCGGAAAGGACCGCGATCGCCGCGATCACTCCCAAAAGAAACCAGAGATCACCGTCCATGCTATTCGGGTAGCTCCGTTCCCCGAGTTTCCTTGGCGAACAGCACCACGACCACGCCAAGCAAGAACAACCAACTTAACATCGATGCCGATTGTTCCAGCGAGTAACCGAGTCCACCGTCCATCTTCGGGCGTTGCATCCAACCGGTCAGCAATAGCATCGGAAAGGTCACCAGCCGTCCCATGTTGAAACAGAAACCGGCCCCTGTCCCTCGCAAACGGGTCGGATACAACTCCGGGAAATAGACCGCGTAACCAGCGTGCATCCCCAAAGTCAGGAATCCAAATATCGGTAACGTCAGCCAGATTGCCCACGTCGGAGCACCGCCACCAATGATGAAATTGAAGTAAACAAGCGAAATGAGCAAGGCACCTACAAAATAGAAGATGAAAGCGCCCTTCCGCCCGAGTCGATTGGAGATCCATCCAAACAACAGCAAGCCGATGCCTCCACCGGTCGTATTCACAAACATGCTCAACATTTCCGCACGCTTGATGTCGCCATCGTGCTGCTCAAGCACTGCCTGCTTTTCGGCTTCCGATGAATCCGCCAGCAATCCCGCCGCGGCGATCACTTCAGCGCGTTTCTTTCCCATCAGCGCATTCTTGCCGTAGATATGGGCGCCCCAAAAAGTCGCCAAGCCAATCGTGGCCAGCGAAACGCCGACAAGCGTGTTTCGCAAGTTTTTCGAGTTGAAAAGCTCTGAAATTCGCCCCTGCTTTTCGCTTGGATCTTCGGCAGCCCGCTGGCGTGCTTTGATCCATTGATCTGGTTCGCGAAGTTTCCAACGAATCCAGACTGTCAATGCCGCCGGGATCACACCAATCAGAAACCCAAGCCTCCAGGTATCGTCGCCCCAGACATTCGCGGCGATCACGAAAAATCCCACCATGGTGGCCAGATAGGTTCCAAACACGCTGGAGGCGTGGAAGATGGAACCCATCACCGCTCGAGATCTTTTCGGCATCACTTCGGCAACCATCGCCGAAGCGACCGCCCACTCGCCGCCAACGCCCATCGCGACAAAGAATCGCAGCACAACCATCTGCCAAGCTTCTTGCGCAAAGGCCGTGACACAAGTGAACAGCGAATAGAACAGGATCGTGATGATCATCGTCTTCGATCGCCCGATCCGGTCACTGAGCATCCCAAAAAAGATGCCGCCGATCGCGCCGCCGAGCAAGAAAGAACCCAAGGCGACGTTATTCCAATAGCGAACCATGCCATCGGAGGCATCGCCCAACAGCTGCGGCATCGCATCACGCATCGACGCGACAAAGATCTGGCCTTCAAAAACGTCGAAGACCCAACCGAGAGATGCGATCAGCAACACCAGCCACTGGTACCGCGAGATTCCCTCGTGCCATTTCAACTCTTTGTCGTCGTTGCTCATGAGGGAATCTGTCGGATTACGTCGGGCGTCTTGGTCCAGCTTCGTTTAACGGCAAGCCGCAGGCGACTGCGTTTGCAAGCCGCAGGCGACTGCGTTTGCGGGCGCAGTCGCCTGCGGCTTGCCGTTAAACGATTGAAAGCTGCAAATTAAGTTGTGGGTACAAATGACTGTGTTTGCATCTCTGCCAGGGAGGCGACCACTTTTCGTGTGCCCACGAATGGACGTCGCGCGTGCATGACGATCGTGTTGTCGACCAAGACCACGTCGCCGACTTGCCACTGAAGATCGAAGGCGAGTTCCTCTGCCAATTCGGCGGCGGTCCGCACAGCATCGACATCCAATGGTGTTCCGTCGCCATGTCGGATCGCTTTGGAGGGATCGTTGCGTTGATCCTTCCAACCACAGAACGCCGCGATCAATTGATTGAAAAACACTTTGCGACCGTCGCCGGCATCGACCACGGCCGGCAGCGGAGGCGTGGTGGCCTGCAAACATCCGTCCTCGAGCCATTCCCACGAGTAACCCAATTCGCGGAGCCGATCTTCGGCGGCTTCCTTCGAGTCGACGCCCAGCGTACTTCGCCAGCTTCGCCCCATCCCTGACTTGGCGTCGTCGGCATCGGGCATCACGTTGGTGTAACTGAGCCCTCGCTTTTCGCATGCCGCGGCGAACTCAGGACACTTTTCCGCCAGCCGCTCCAGCAGTACGTCGGACCGGCAGATCGGTGTCGCGCCTCCTTGCTCCGCGGCGATCTCGCAGCTGAACATGATCCAACGCGGATAAAGCGGCGTCTGTGCCATCTCGTGATGAAAGAAGATCTGCACGTCCGCCGGGGCTTCGTTGGCGGAAAAGACTCGCTCGGTGCGATTCACTCGCACCGCGTTGGAAAGCGATTTCTTGTAAGGAAAGTTCTCGAGCGACAAGGCTTGGACCAACGCGTCGAAGCCGTCCACGTTTTCGACCGGAAAGTCACGAAGCAACACGGCGCCATGCTTGTTGGCCAGCTCCAGCAGGTTCTCTCGCTGTGAGGCCACCCAATCAGCCGCGTCTTGCAACGATGCATTGGGGTCACGGCACACCAGTACATACGGAAACAAACTGTCGCCATGCTTCTGCTGGCCATCAACTGCCACCGCATCGACATTCAACGCACTCATTTCGGATACCTGTCGTCCTCGTAAAATGTAGATCGGATTATTCGTAGATCGGAAAGAATGTGTTGAATGCGGCCTCGCAAAAATCGCCAGGATCATTGAATCGCCGATTTCGATTCAAGCCGCTGATCGCCGTCATCTCCTCATCGCTGAGCTCGAAATCAAAGATCGCCATGTTCTCTCGCAAGCGGTCCACGTTGGACGTCTTTGGCACCACCGCAGTCCCTCGCTGCACACCCCATCGCAACAGAATCTGTGCGGGCGATCGATCGTGCGCCGCCGCAATCGTTTTGATCGTGTCATGCTCGATCAGCGACTCACTCGCCTCGGCCATGTTCAATTGGAAATACGATTGCGCGCCGAGCGGCGAGAAGGCTGTGACGCCGATGCCCGACTCGTGACAAAACCGAGTCAGTTTCTCCTGAGTCAAATAGGGATGCATCTCGATCTGCAGCATCGCCGGCGGAATCTCAGCTTGGTTCATCAGATCACGCAGCAACGAACAGCCGAAGTTGCAGACGCCGATTTCACGCACCAAGCCCGCGCCAACCAATTCTTCCATCGCCCGCCAAGTCTCGATGATCGGCACCCGATCGGCCTCGACGCGCGGTTCCGCCGCGTCGGGGTCGCTGAACCAACCGGGCGGATACCGCTCGTCAATCGGAACGTACACCGACGCGATCGGAAAGTGGACCAGATACAGATCGAGGTAGTCGAGCTGCAGATCACGCAACGATTTCTCCAGCGCAGGTCGCACATGCTCGCTGCGATGGTAAGTATTCCACAGCTTCGACGTAATCCAAAGATCTTCGCGGCGGACGCTGCCACTTGAGATCGCCGCCGCCAACCCTTCGCCGGTCTGAACTTCGTTGCCGTAGTCGCAAGCGCTATCAAAATGCCGGTATCCGCACTGGATTGCGGACTGAACGACGCCAGCGGTGTCCGCTTGGTCGATCTTCCAGAGTCCGAGCCCCACCGACGCGACCTCACGACCGCTGGCCAATTTGATCTTTTCAAGTCCGATGACAGTTTCTCCGTTGGATGAATGAACGTTGGGTATTTGCGTGGTGAGCCGATGGCGCTAGCCACGGGTCGCGTTCGATCCCGCTTTGCAGCGAAAGGCCCGCGGCTAGCGCCGTCGGCTCACAAGAATGTTTGCCACAATACTGTAGCCGATTTGAGAGCGGACAAAGTAGCCATCTCGCTCCGCCGAGATGTAAGCCCGACATTGTGCCATGTCGAAGTGACGCGGCGGACCGTAAGATTGGTTATCCGTCGGCGACCGACCGTTACGACCCAATACCGTTCGTTTTTCGTTTAACGGCAAGCCGCAGGCGACTGCGTCCGCCTTTCTCAGTCGCCTGCGGCTTGCCGTTAAACGATGTCTCAGTCGCCTGCGGCTTGCCGTTAAACGAGGTCACAGTCGCCTGCGGCTTGCCGTTAAACGATCTCGCTGGATCGCCGGAAATACAGGACAGTTATTTCCCGCACGATGCTAAGCGACGAATTTTATTGTTGAGGTCCTTCCCCAGATGAGTCAAACAGATGAGTGACAAACCAGTGCGTTTCGGTTTGGTCGGCTTCGGTGCGTGGGGACAGCATCACGCCAACGCAATCACCGTGACCGACGGCGCCGAACTGATTGCGATCGCGGCCAGAAGCAACGCTTCGGTCGAGGCGGCGAAAACAGCATATCCCGACGCTGAGGTCTACAGCGACTTTCGAGAGCTAGTCGCTCGCGATGATCTCGATTTCGTCGACGTCGTGGTGCCAAGTCACCTGCATCACGAGGTGGCGTCAGCGGTTCTTCGTTCCGGAAAGCATCTGTTGCTCGAAAAACCGATGGGTGTGTCGCTTGACCAATGCGATGACATGATCCGGACCGCACAACAGCACGACCGCATGTTCGCGGTTGGTCACGAACTTCGATTGTCCTCGATGTGGGGCAAAGCCAAGCAGATGATCGACGAAGGTTTCATCGGCAAGCCGCTGTACGCGTTGGTCGAATTGTCTCGCAACCCCTATCGGCTCGGAGCGGATGGTTGGCGTTACGATATCTCACGAGTCGGCAGCTGGATTCTCGAAGAGCCGATCCACTTTTTTGACCTCGCTCGTTGGTACCTGCAAGCCTCGGGGGACCCCCAGCGGATTTATGCGACAGCGAACTCACGTCAGCAGGACCATCCAGAGCTGCATGATAACTTCAGCGCGATCATGCACTTCAGCGGCGGCGCATACGCGGTTGTTTCACAGACGTTGGCCGCGTTCGAGCATCATCAGACGATCAAAGTGACCGGCACCAAAGGCGCGTTATGGGCGTCGTGGAGTGGTGCAATGGACCGCACACGACATCCGACCTTTTCGCTGCGCGCCTTTGACGGAGAAGAAGTCACGACCGTGCCGATCGAAAAGCCGACCGGTGAGCTGTTCGAGCTAGAAGATCAAATCGCGCGGATGGTCGCTGCCCTTCGCAGTGGTGTACCGCTGCATTGCACGGGCGACGACGGTCGCTGGTCTGTCGCAATGTGCCTGGCAGCCGAAGATTCGGTAAAGTCAGGGCAAGTCGTGAGTTTGAACGATTACCGATAGCCGTCAGAAGAACTCGGCGTCTGGGTGGCTGGTGGTCGAGCGTCAGCGAGCCCCCAGGGTAGCACGCCTTGCATGAGGCCACGATCTGGGGGCTCGCTGACGCTCGACCACCAGCCACCCATGTTCTGAGAATCTCCCACACAAAGTCACGAAGACCAGAATTCTGAAAATCGAGCGCGACGATCGATTGACGTCGCGATTCTGTTCCCGAGGACGTTTACGATGGATTCGACACACGAAATGCTGACGATCACGGGCGAGGCAACGGCGACGCTCCCGGTAGGCGATGCGCTGAGCCCCATTACCGTGATTGGAAATGATGCCATTCGTCAGACATTCGACGGACAAACGCTCCAGCAGGCAATCAACAGCCGACTTTCTCCTGGCGTATCGCGCGTCGTGCTAAATCCCGATGCACACCTCGGTTATGGCGCGCCGATCGGTTGCGTGATGGTCTCACCGACGCACATTTATCCCGGGCCGGTTGGCGTCGACATCAAGTGCAGCATGAGTCTGCTGCAAACCGATCTACCGGCCGAGGCGATCGCCGAACCGACCGTCCGCCGTCAACTGATCAAAGCAATTTCGCAGCGCGTTCCCACCGGTGCCGGCAGAGGACAACGTCACGTACCTAAAAGCCGATCCGTGGACGAGCGACTCGGGTTCCAATTGACCACCGAAGGCGCGTCGAAACAGGTGCTGAAGAAATTGGGCATTCCCAAACAGTGGGCCGATCGCTGCGAGGACGCCTTTCACCGAGCTCCCGATGGCACCTCCGATACGCTGGCCGCGCGGCTGGAGTGGATGGGGCGAGAACGTGACAGCCGTGAAAGGCTGGAGAGCAAGTTTCGCCAGTTGGGAAGCTACGGAGGCGGGAACCATTTCGGTGAAGCGGAAGTCGTTCAGTTTGCCGATGATCGCGCGCTGCGCATCACGGCTGAAAAATTTGGGCTCCGCGATGGTTGCGTTGCGTTTCTTTCACATTGCGGATCACGGGGTCTCGGCCACGACTTGGCAATGGCCCAGTTCCGCTGGCTCAAATCGAGTTTCCAGAAAAAAGGACTGGCGTTTCCTGCCGGTGACCCGCAGCTGGTCTACGCGGAAGTCGGTTCGGACGAGGGCCAGAAGTATCTGTGCGATATGGCGATGGGTGCGAACTTTGCCACCGTTAATCACCTGTTGATCAACGCCTTGGTACTGGAATCGTTTCGCGAAGTCTTCCCCGGCGTGCGAGGGGAACTGGTGTACTTCATTAGCCACAACATCGCGCGGCAGGAGACGGTGGACGGCCAGATCCAGTGGGTGCATCGTAAAGGCGCGACACGAGCGATTCCGGCGGGCCATCCTGAATTGGCACGAACGCCTTTCGCGGAAACCGGACACCCCATCCTGCTGCCTGGAAACCCGCGAGATGGTTCCAGTGTGATGGTGGCTCTGCCGGGTGCGGAGTTGACCGCGTTCAGCGTAAATCACGGTGCGGGCCGACGCATGAGTCGCACGAAGGCCAAGAAGCAGTTGGATCAACAGACCATCGACTCCGGACTTTTGGAGCACGACGTGATGAGCAACTGCCGCGAGTACCCGCGTGATGAAGCTCCGGACGCCTATAAGAACTTCGAGGACGTGCTCGCGAGCGTCGAAGCGGCCGGCCTGGCCACCGAAGTCGCACGACTCAAGGCGAAGTTCGTGATCAAAGACGGGGCACCTGCGGATGACTAAGCGAGCGCAGTGACCCTACAGCTTGCGGGCCAGCCAATCGGTTGCCCGATCGGTCCAGCTGCCGATGTTCGAGTTGGGGCGGTCACGCGTGCCGTAGCCGTGTCCTCCATTCTCGTAGACGTGAAGTTCGGCGGGAACCTTGTTACGTTTTAGATCTGCGTATAGAAAGACCGCCCCCAGCGAGGTGGAGTTGTCATCGTGCGTGTGAACGATGAAGGTGGGCGGCGTCTTGTCTGTGACTTTAATCTGCGGTAACAGTCCGTCATTGGCTTCGTCGTAAATTCGCCAGGGATAGACGAGCATCGAGAAATCTGGCCGAAACGGTTGTTCGTCGACCGCGTCCATCGATTCGTAGGCGGCTGCTTCTGCGGTGATCAACATCGATCCAACTTGTCCGCCCGCTGAGAAAGCTAACAGGCCGATCTTGTTGGTGTTCAGATTCCACTGCGATGCGTTGGCACGGATCCATCGCATCGCGCGCTCCGCGTCCTGCAGCGGCCGCAGCCACGCCGGCTCGTCACCGGCGTTTTCGAAACGCGTTCGATAGTTCAAGACGAACGATGTCACGCCGAGCTCACCCAACCACTCGGCCGCCTCGGATCCTTCCAGGTCGGGAACCACACGTCCGAATCCGCCGCCGGGAAGGATCAAGACAGCCGCACCGTTGGGGTTCTTGGTGGCCGGATAGACAGTCATTGGCGGCCGCCGAATCTTTTCGACACGCGTGATCGGCGGATGATCCGTGGGCCGCATCGGCAACGTGGTGCCGGTGTGCCCTGTCCGTTTCGCCAGGTGCCAGATCGGGCCAAACAAAGATGGGTGCCGTTTGTTGTGCCGTTGCGGGTGTGCAGGAAGCGAGCAGAAGAAGGGCGACAAACGCTGGTGTGATTGAGTTCATGTGCTCAGGCGAAGAGGTAGGAGGAAGCAGAGTTACGCGGGATAGTCGACCACTCATCGTTTAACGGCAAGCCGCAGGCGATTGTTAGGGGCGGACACAGTCGCCTGCGGCTTGCCGTTAAACGGGGGACCTATGTTGGCAGCAGTCCTAAACGTCGCACCACTGCTTCAGTGTTTCGAAGTCCTTCTTGATCGCGGCCAGATGCTCGGGAACAAGTTCGGGTTTTCGATGGTCGAGATACTCTTCGTGCAATGATATGGGCCCGGTAAAACCGCTGTCGCGGAGCATCTTGAAGAACTTCGGGTCGACACGGCCTTGGCCCAGCGGCACGTTGTCCGGTTTTTTCTCGCCCCATGAAAAATCTTTCACGTACACCGTATCGACCAAGGGGCGAATCATGTTGAACGTCGCAGGCCAGCTCATCCCACCTTCAGCCGTGGCATGTCGAATGTCGTAGGCGACAGCAATATCCTCGGTCGCGATTCCCTCCAAAGCCAGCTTCAGGTCCCACAATGCCGCACCGAGGTAGTTCACGCCGGAATGATTCTGATACAAACCTCGAATTCCGAAGTCATGATTCAGGGCCGCCAGATCGCGAAGTTGAGGCTGCCACTCCGCTATTTGATCGATCACGCTCCGGTTCAGGTCGTATTTGAAGTACTGCATTCGATAACGCTTGATCCCCAGGGTCGCGGCGGTGCGAATCACTCGCTTGCTGAGCGGATCATTCGGATCATTGATATCGGATGTCAGCACGGTGAGTTCGAGATTCCGTTTCCCCAGTGCCTCGACCAGCTCGGGTAGCTTGTCCTCCACATTGGCGGGCTGGACGTGACCGCCGGCACGGATCGGAGCCTCGAGCCCGTCAAACCCGATTTCGGCAATCCTGTCGGCCAATTCATCGAAGGAAAGCGAATTGAACGGTTTGGTGAAAACGCAAAACTTCTGCTTCGGCTTGGCCTGGGTTTCGGTTTGGGCCAACGCCGGCGCGGCGACCAAACTGGATGCCGCAATCAGGAACTCGCGTCGGTTGTTCATCAGTGGTTTCTCTTTCATTTTTTCGCCCCCAGCGATAGATACGCGAACAGGTCACGAAGCTCATTGTCCTGCATTTCTTTCAAGACGTCAGAGGGCATCAGGGAAGTGCTGAGTGCTTTGAGCTGTTCGATGTCATCGCGGCTGATGACGGACAGTTGGTTCTCCGCGTTGCGAAGCGTAACGGTGTTGGGATCTTGTGCCGCGATCATGCCATTGAGTGCTCGCCCGTCAAGCGTCAGCACCAAGTAAGACTGAAACCCCTCGCGAATCTCCAGGCTTGGCCCAACAATTGAAGTCAGCCAGAAGTTCATGTTACCACGCTCGTAACCGTCCAGTGGCGGTCCGACTTTCTTTCCTTCGCCAAACAGTTGGTGACAGTTCGCGCACCGCTTGGTGAAATGTTCCTTTCCGGCCTCCGCGTTACCGGGGCTTGTCGCCAACAGTTGCTTTAGTCGCTGCATCTCTGCGGCTTGCTGCGGGGCCGTAGCGTCGATGCTTTTCCCGAAAGCTTGTTCGACTTGAGCGACGATCTCCGCGTCTTCGTAAGTGCGTAACTGCTGCACCACATCGGCCGGGATTTGGTCGCGGCGAAGACGCCACTCATTCAATTCTGTCAGCAGCACCTTGGCCCACGCTGGTCGGCTGGCCAGTGTTCGACAGGCGGTCGATCGAAGGCCATGTTCACCCGAGATCGAGCTGTTCATCGAGCCGACCAGCGAATTGGGGATCGAATCGTCGCTGTATTGCGTCAACGACTGGATGGCAACTCTTTGCAGCACCGGTTCGCTCGTACCGCGTCCAGTGGCAAGCTTGATCAAAGTCGGTACGACTTTGGGAAGATTCACCTCGCCGAACGTTTTCGCGATTTCAATTTGTAGTAATAGATCAGTCGATTTGTTCTGCAGCGCGGCAATCGCCTGAGCGACCGATTCATCTTTCTTCTGCCTCAATCCGATGATCAACCCTGAGTCACCAATCTTGGACTGGTAATGGTCGAGGGCGGCGGCGAGCGATTCGGGAAGCGGAGGCACCGCCTGGCCTTGGAAAGCACGATTCAAACCGACCATCAAACGGCCGCGTGATTCATCGCTCGGTGCGAGCTCCAGCAGCCTCGCGCAATGTTGCAGATCGTCCTGCGTCCCCGCGGCCGCGTAACGCTGCATCAAACGACCGGCGATGTGCTGGTCGAATATCGGCAGTCGCCAAATCGTTGGCTCGGCCAGCATCGACTCGATCTGCGTCCAAGCATCGGCATGCGACTCCAAAGCCCACCAATTCATCAGCGGCATGTGCGGGTCGTCGGTGTCTTCGCTATGTGCGATGAGTGCTGCAATGATCGGGATCGCATCGTTGGCTGCCAGTCGCTTCGCCGTGGACGCGAGTTGGCTGCGAACCTGGACGTCGTTCTCGGAGGCGGCGAGCTCGGGAAGTCCTGGATGATTTTCGTGTCGGTCGCCGAGCAGCCGCACGACCCAACGCCGGATATGCGGATCGTCGTTGCTAAGCCAATTGCCGGCACGCTCGCTGGAAAATTCGCCCATCAAATTTAGAGCCCACAGCGATTCCAACGCACGCGATTCCAACGGACCCCGATCGACGAGCTCAGCAAGATCGTCCACCACCGACTTGTCGCCTCGCCAACCCAGTTCGAGCATCGCGCGACGCCGAACCCACTTGTTGGGATGATCAAATCGCTCGATCAACTCCTTGCTCGAGAGTTCGTGCAAATCGCCTTCGCTGTATTTTGCTTCTGCGCCCTCGGGGACAATCCGATAGACGCGGCCGCTCTCTTTGTGCCAATCGTCGGTCGGGCTGACGTGACTCAGTCGCGTGTCGTACCAGTCAGCGAGATAGGCCGCGCCGTCCGGACCGACACCGCAGTAAACCGGACGGAACCATCGATCGGGGGTCTCGACCAGATTCGCTTCGTCGACGGTGCGGTAGGTCGAACCGTCCGGAATTCGTTTGCTGTTCCAGACCAGGTTGTGCAGCGCGTTGGGCGCGATGATTGATCCGTCATACTCCGTTGCGAACAAACCACCCTCATAAATGCAGAACGCCTGTGGGAAGCGGCGTCCGTCACCCTCGAATTTCATCGGCGGAAAAAAACCGAAGGCGTAAGGATTGGTGAGCGGTCCATGTTTGCCCCAGTTCTTGTTGGAGTAACTGCCCTGCGGAAAATACCAACCGCGAGTGTTCCCGCCATTCGTTCCGGTGAAGACACGCCCCTTGGAATCGATGTCAAGGCTAAATGTATTTCCGCCGCCTTCGGCATAGATCTCGAACACTTTGGTCTCAGGATGGTATCGCCAAACGCACTGGCCTTGGAAACGCACGCCTTTGCTTACCTCGGAACTCACGTCACCCACCGTGGTGCTGCCGTTGGAACCGTACAACCAGCCATCGGGTCCCCACAACAGACTGTTGGCGACCGAGTGCGTGTCCTGCAATCCGAATCCAGAGAGATGAACTTCCGGGTCCCCATCGGGCACATCGTCTCGATCCGCATCGGGATAGCGCAACAAGTATGGCGGGTTCAACACCCAAATGGCGCCGTTGCCGACTTGGACGGAGGTCGCGATGTTCAAGCCGGTGATCACATCTTTGACGGTGTCGAAGTGACCGTCGCCGTCGGTGTCTTCGTGCACGGTGATTTTGTCGACGCCAGGTGTGCCATGAGGCGGCGGATCGGGAACCTTGTCGAAAACGGCGCGTAGGTGTTGATCAAAACGGATGACCTTCAAGCCGGCGGGGTACTGGTATTGGCGGTAGTGGACGACCCACATTCGCCCCCGCGAATCCCAAGAGAGAAAAAGTGGCTGTGAGACATCGGGTTCGCTGGCCATCAATTCGATTTCAAATCCGTCGCGGACTTGAAATTGTTTGACCGCTTCGGTTGCCGGCGTCGGATCCGACTGGTCCGCCATCACTCCACGACCGCCAAAGGTCCGCATGATTTCGGCGACCTTTTCGTTCCCCGCGCGTGAAGTGTCGGGTTGCTGCGCCAACACGCCGATCGGGAACCAGTACAGCAATCAACAAGAACAAAGTTCGCATCAGATCTCTGGTCGGTAGGTCTGGGAGGTGGGAAGGATCAAGGCTGGGAGCTAGAGAACGATCGTCCACCGAGGCCAGGATGCCTCGAAGTACATTGCCGTGAGCACCGGTCAGCCGGAAATCGCGACTACCAATGTCGATCAGTCAGTCCTTCGTGATCGATCACCGGTAGTTTAGCCTGGGTTGCCGCCGCATTGGTTGCGACGTGGGTTGACGGAGTCATTTGTGGGATTGGGAACGCGGCGGTTTCGCTGATCGGCTTCTCATAGGATGGTAGAAAACAACTGATCGAAAACCGTGCCTCCGTAGGAACTAGCGGCTAGCCAGGCGCATCTAACGCCATCTGCCTCTACACCAACGTCCGGATGCGGGGAGCAATCTGCGAGGATGGGAGACTCTGGAAACAAGTGATTTCGCCCCGCTTTTTTCGATTTCATCGCGCGCCATCGTTCGGATACCCTTCCGTTCTCACCATCCGTATCCCCACCACCAACTTCAGGCCACGGGGGTTTCGCCGTTGGATCCAAGCCAAGGAGTCAGCGGCAAGTCGTACTGGCCCGGGATTGGATTCCCCCCTAAATTTGCGGCTTTTGCTTTTTTTGGAGCGACGAATTACCCTTTTTGTCTAGCTAGCGTGCGTCCTTACGCCGTTCCTGGGCGTTCTATCTACGCGCTTCCTTCCGTTATTAGTTCTTTATAGAGAGCTTTGTAATTCTATGGTCCGATTTCGACCAACCACAAACTCGCGTTCGTGCAGTCGCCTTGAAAAACGCCGGCGACGTCTTAATCGCGTCCGTTCGTCGGAGCAGGCACGCGGGCTGATGATTCAGACGCTCGAAAAACGCGAGCTGCTTGCCGGCGACTTGCAGCTGATTACGGTTAGCCCGAATTTTGGGGACTTCGTTACCGATGGTACTCAATTGACGCAGCGGCCCCGCGAGCTGACTTTTCAGTTCACTCCCGGTGAAGCGATCGATGCGACGACACTCAATGGGATCCGGATAGTTGGCAGCGGATTCGATGACAGCTTCTCGGAGGGAAATGAAATCCCGGTGTCACGAGGATTTGTCGGCATCGGTGACAGCCCTGATCAAGTGGTTTTCCGGTTTGGCCAGACGTTGCAAGACGATCGGTATCGGATCACGATCCTAGGTAACGGTCCGGCCAGACTGCGGAACGAGGCGGGCGATGCATTCAACAATGGGGTCAACCTTTCGTTCGAGTTCGATCTCGACCTGGGTGCGACGGTGCAGGGGGTCAATCCACAGCCGGTGGTCCGCAGCCAGACGATCGAGATTGCCGACGCGACTCAGTTGACCGATGGTGATACGATCACGGTCGACGATGGCGCAGGTCCACTGGTGTTCGAATTGAACGTGGATGCAGACCCAACGGTTACGGACATCCCGATCGAAATTGCTTCGACCGACTTGGCTCCTGCGGTGGCAACGGCAGTTGCGGACGCGATCAACAACGCGACGTTTCTCGGTCAAGGTGTAACGGCGACGGCCAACGGCAGCAAAGTCGTTGTTACCGGGAATGCCGTCGTGGCCGGAAGTGTCGCACCGAATGCCAGTGTGAGCGTCGCCAATAGCGGCGCTGCGACTGCGGAAGCCAGCATCACGCAGTTGAGAAAAACGATCATCGTCCACTTCAACGATGATCAACTGAGTCAGGCCGTAGCGGAAGATCCCAAGTTCTACAAATTGATCGACACCGCCGACACACTGAGTGCCACGGACAATACGATCATCTTGCCGGAGTCGGTCGCGTATGACGCGGTCGGCAATCACGCCGTACTAACCTTTGCCAACGATATCCCCACCGGCACTTATCGCCTGCGGATTGGCACCTCGAATGAGTCCAACGGCTCGATCGCCGACGCGATCAACGTTGGCACGTTGTTCAGTTCCGCCGGGTTCTCGCATACTGGTTTCATTGGCGACGAGGACGGCACTGACGATGTCGACCTGTACGCAGTCGACTTGAGCGTGGCGACGGCCCTGACTGTCAGTGTCGACCCCGACGCCAATCTCGACGCGGTTATCGAGATTTTTAATTCCTCCGGCGTGTTGGTCAGTACCGTCGTGAACGCGAGTGCCGCCGACGTTCTCGAGATGGTGACCATCCCACTCGGACCCGGTGTGTTCTACGTCGGCGTATCGAGCGAAGGCAACGAAAGCTACACACCGGTCGACGGCGCAGGAAATACAGGTGGTACGTCATCCGGGTCGTATCGAATCGACCTCGCCGTCACCGCGTCGGTAAGTGCCAGCGACACCAACTCGAGTTACGCGACCGCCACCGATCTGGGCGTCCTCGGTGTTGCCGAAACAGTACTCAGTTCCCAAATCGAGCCGCAGACCTCGGTCCTCGTGCCGCTGTACCCCGGAGCTACCGACGAACCAGGCCACCGGGAGATCCCCGCCGAGGTCCACGGTTCTGCCTCGCCACCCGGCACGGGTCTCACCGCCCCGGATGCGATCGACACGATCGAGTACTACTTCCCCGTTCAATACGGCACCAATCCGTCGGGGCTGCCCCTCTTCAACGAAATCACTGAAAACCAGAAAGAGCGGACACGCGAGATTTTTGAAATCTTTGCCTCACTTTACGGAATCGAAGTCCGTGAAACGACGGGCAGCGGTCTGCAAATCATCACCGGCGATCCGCGAGAGATTCATAGTATCGCCCCGATCACGTCCAGCTTCTATTCTGGTAATCGGGTCATCATCTCCGGTTTTATTGATCATGGATCGAGTCCGTTTGGGGGTGGTTGGTTTGACTTGGCGTTGGAAAACATCGGGCGTGCCATTGGCCCCGGGCGACCCATCGGACCTACCTTCTTTTCAGTCACCGGCAGTGAAGGTTCGTTCGAGCTGCCTTCGGTCGCGGGCAATGGCACACTGGGCGAAGACGAGTATCCGGGCAACCACGACATTGTCCATGGAATGCAGTACAACCGCCCGGACGCGAACGACATCGACATGTATCGGTTCGATGTTCGCGAAGCAGGGACGATCACGGCCGAGATCGTCGCCGAACGCCTCTCCATGTCAAGTCTCCTCGACTCGTCGCTGCGACTCTATCGAGAGGAGGCCGACGGGACTCGCACGCTTGTTTCACAGAACGATGATTACTTCGGTGATGATGCTTTCATTGAACTGGACGTGGATGCGCCGGGGACTTATTACATCGGCGTCAGCAGCACCGGGAACACCGACTACGACCCGATCATTGCGGACTCCGGCTTTGGTGGTTTGAGCGATGGGAGTTACCAGTTAAAGCTGAATTTTAGCAGTTTGGCCCCCTCCGCGATTGTCGACACCACCGGTAAGCGGCTGGACGGCAACGCGGACGGCTTCGAAGGCGGGACGTTCGAGTTCGACTTCCGCAGTGACAACACGATCTTCGTTGACAAGACCGTGATCACCAACTTGGCTCAACCGGTCAACGCCGGGCAAACGGCCATTCGAGTGAACGATCTGAGTGTGTTTCCATCGACAGCCGGGTTCGACATTCTGATCGGCAACGAAACCATGACCGTGACGGCGATCAATGCGAGCACGAAGACGTTGACGGTGACACGTGGAACACCAACCCTCAACCACGCAATCAATACTGCAGTTCGCCCGGCCTCGGCCGACGGCGGTGAAGCCAACCCGTTTGGTCTGATCAGCTCAGCGCTGGCGGCGGCTGGACCCGGAGACATTGTCCGCATCGTCGCCAATGCTGGTGCCGACAATGACCTGAGCACGACGGATGACAATCTTCCCTACCTGATCGGGCGAAATGATTCCTTCGTTGCTTTGGAAGACGGTCGCCGCTTCGAGGTGCCAGCGGATGTTGTCGTCCAGATCGATCCCGGGACAACCATCAAACTGCAGGCTGCGGTGATCGACGCCGGTTCCTCGTCACTCGGAGAAGACCGAAGTGGTGGATCGGTCCAGGTCCTGGGGACACCCGATCACAGTGTGATCCTCACGGCGTACGGGAACGACGCCATTGGCGGCGACGATGACGGCATCACCGACGGCGCCAAACCCGGAGACTGGGGTGGGATCGTGTACCGCGGAGATTCGGACTTTGTCGCTATCGATGCCGCGACCAATCCGAATGCACTTCCGATCACGCTGAACTACGTCAATCATGCCAACATCAGCTACGGCGGGGGTTTGGTGGCGGTCAACGGTGCCAACTCCGCTTACACGCCGATTCACATCGTCGACGCGAGGCCGACCGTTTCTTACAACACGATCAGCAACGCTGCTCTGGGGGCTCTCTCCGCCAATGCCAATAGCTTCAGCGATTCCGGCGGCCGAATCGGTCCGGACTTCGTCGGAAATATTCTGTTAAACAACACGACCAATGGAGTGATCGTGCGCTCGGACAACTCGACTGGGTCTGACGATGCGCGGCTTAGCGTTTCGGCTCGCTTTGATGACACCGACGTCGTGCATGTGCTTGCCGATAACCTTGAAATCGCCGGCAATCCTGGGAATCAAATCAACCCGGCTAACACCAATCAAGTTTTGCCAAGCGGTCGACTGGCGATCGATCCGGGCGTTGTCGTCAAGCTCTCATCGTCCCGGATCGAAGGTGGTCGAGGTGGCTCGAACTTGATTGCCGAAGGTACACCCCAAGACCCCATCATCTTCACGTCGCTGTTGGACGATCGCTTTGGCGGCGGCGGCTCCTTCGATACGACTGGGAACGGATCGCAGGTATTGGCTGCCCCCGGAGATTGGAGCGGTTTGGTGTTGAACGCGGTTTCAACCGCGAGCATCGATAACGTGCTGATTGCTTACGGAGGAGGTGAATCACCGATCGCTGGCCAGTTGGCCAAATTCAATGCTGTCGAAGCGCAGCACCGGGCCAGCCTGCGCTTGGCAAACAGCACCTTGCAGTTCAACGCCGACGGCAACGCCAGCGGCGATCGCGACGGACGTGGGACCAATACAGCGGCCACCGTCTTCTTGCGTCAGGTCCAGCCGATCATCATCAACAATGTGTTCACGGACAACAACGGATCGATCATCGACATCAACGCGAATGCTTTGACATCCGAGGTCGTCAAGGATTCAGGGCGAAGTCGCGGGCCGATCTCCGTGGGCTCGCGACGGTCGACCAACGCTCAGTCCGGGACTTGATTTTGCTGACAATCGAGGTCCGCTGATCCGGCTGAACCGATTTGCCAACAACGACGTCAACGGATTGACCGTTCGGGGCGACACATTGACCACCGAATCGGTGTGGGATGACACCGATATCGTCCATGTTTTGCGGGACGAAATCATCGTCAACCAGCATCACACGTTCAGCGGCCTGCGTTTGCAAAGCAGCCCCACGGAAAGCTTGGTGGTCAAACTCGAAAGCACGCCCACGACGACTGCCGGTTTTACGGCGGACGGCGTTCCGCTTGATATTTCCGACCGCATTGGCGGCACAATCCAGGTGCTCGGCCAGCCCCAATTCCCGGTGGTGCTGACTTCATTGAACGATTGTGACGTCGGCGCCGGGATGAATCCGGACGGCACGCCACACTTCTTCACCAACGGCATGTGCACGCCCGCCGCGTCAGTTTCCGCTGACGTGATCGACATCGTGCTGGCGCTCGACGACACCGCCAGCTTCTCGGGCAGTGGTGCCACGTTGATTTCTGTCTTTCCGCAAATTGTGGCCGAATTGCAGGCGGCACTTCCAGGCGCCGACTTTGCCTTCAGCGTTGTGCGGTTCGAGGAGTACGCGGGGACCGGAGGAGGATTTGGAAATGTTACGGACTTGCGGCCATTCATTCTCAACCAGCCGGTGATCGCAACGACCACCACCGATTTTCAGTTAGCGATTGACTCGGCTTTGGCACGCGTCAGTCCCGCAGGCGGCTCGGGTGCTGACGAAACGTACATTGAGGCCCTGTTCCAGATCGCCACTGGCCTGGGATTCGATGGCAACAATGACGGCGATGTCATCGACAGTGGCCCCGCTGGACTGGTGACCACCCAAATCATGCCAACTGCTGGTGGCGATGTTCCCGATATTGCCTCGTTCATGCCCGATCCGACGGGTGATCCGAACGGGCCCGTGCTTCCGGCTGACGGCACGATTGGCGGCGTCGGTTTCCGCGCGAATTCAACGCAGCGAATTGTCCTGCTGGGAACCGACGGCGCGCTCAACGTCCAGGACGATGGGTTGACAACCTACACGGGAGTCAATGGAGTGACTGTGCCCGTTTCCGAGTTCATTGATAGTGGTGCCGTCGGCGGGTCCTTCGGTACGCCAAACGGACTCGGTGCGACCATTCAAAACACGGTAGACCAGCTGATCGCCAACAATATCAAGGTGATTGGCCTTGGTGGCACAAGCGGAGGCGGATTTTTCGGAGCTGACGTGGAGCCCCCACTGACGGCTTTGGCAACACTGACCGGAGCGACCGACTCGATCGGCAATCCGCTGTACTTTGATGTCGCACCCGATAACGGCCCTTTGATTGCCGATGCCATCGTCAATGCGGTCACCGGTGTGGTCCCGGGGCTCGCCGCGCACCGGGTGATTGGCGCAGCCTGCAGTTCAATCAGTACGCCAACGACAGAAACGTGCGCACCATTCTGGAGCGTGAACCAGCCAACAACGGCGGCATCGGCATCAATGACAGTACTGCCGACGCTCAGCGTCTGGGTGAATTGGCCAAAGATCTCAAGAGTGGCGACGACAGCCGCTCGCTCGGTTTTGAAGTCCATGGATTCATCAGCGCCGATGATTCAACGGATGTCGACATCTACAACTTCAAAGCGGATGCCGGCACCGAGGTGTGGATCGATCTTGACCGCACTCGCGGTGCCGCCCTGGACGCCCAGGTGGAATTGATTCGGCAGGACGGCACGGTTCTGGCCCGAGCAACCGGTAATAATCTGGCCGACCTCAGCGGCGCCTTGTCAACAACGATCAACGATCCGGTACTCGGCAGGCCGCCGCTGGGCCCCATGCAACTGAACAGCTATGACGGAGGTGACTTTTACACCACGAATCCGAACGACGCGGGGATGCGAGTCATTTTGCCAGGCACCCCCGGCGGCGACATCGAAACCTATTACCTTCGTGTATCCAGCGAAGGCGGACTGACACGCGGTGAGTACCAGTTGCAATTGCGTCTGCGCCAGATCGACGAAAAGCCCGGGTCAATTGTTCAGTTTGCCGACATTCGCTTCGCCACCAATGGAATTGAAGTCTCTGGATTACCATTTCATTCGCCGCTTTTGGGCGAAACTTCGGAAAACGGCACAGACAATGACAGTGTTGGCAATGCCCAGCAGCTGGGCAATCTACTTGAATCGGACCGCAACGCGATCTCCATTGCCGGCTCGCTATCGGCTGACGACGACGTTGATTTTTATCAGTTCAATTCCGACTACGCGTCAACCATTTACGGCCCCTCGATTGAGAGGATTCCGGGCGTCAATGCCGCTGACAAGACGTGGTCGACCGTATTCGACATCGACTACGCCGACGGTCTTACCCGTGCCGATAGCAGTCTGATTGTCTTCGACGGATCAGGAGTCCCGATTCTCATCGGCCGCGAATCCAACGTCGCTGATGACCAGCCGGCCGCTGGCATGGGAATCGATCTTTCCGATTTGACGCGAGGCAGCGGTGGTCAACTCGATCCGTTCATCGGTCCAGTCAGCTTGCCCACAGGAGACGGTACCGGGCAATTCGACTATACCGTCGGCGTCATCTCCAATCAGGAATTGCTGTCTCAGCTCGATCAAACGTTTTTCAGTACGCCCACCAACCCGCTGATCCGGCTGGAACCGGTGAATTCCATCAAGCGGATCGTCGAAGACCACATCGGGTTCCAAGGATACGAAACGACCACACAGCCCGGTGGGACGGTGGGGAGTAGGCCCGTCAATCCAGTGGAAACGGCCGGTTTGTTCAACGTCACCGATTTGTCGGTCAATGTGCGAGATTTTGAGTTGAGCGACATCCCACTTTTCGTGTCGGTCAACGATGGGGGCACAACGCGACTTCAGACGATTGACCCCGAATTTGGAAACCGCACAACGGACATCGGCCAGTTATCCAGCGGCAACAACTTCGAAACGCAAGACATCGTCATGCGTTCCGACGGCACGCTATGGGGATATCAACGAGTCGATGGCTATGATTCAGCCAACAACGTTAGCGATAATGGAACGGCTGGACGGCTCATTCGAATCGATCCGGGTAACGACCCGACAGACACGGACGCGGGTACGAATCTCGTGACCGTCATTGGCAACGACAACGTCCTCGGGATGACCCCGACTCCCGATGTCATTACCACGGCTGTCAACAACACGACTGCCGGTTTCAGTGAAATCACCTTCACGGACGATGTTGGCGCGCTGACGTGGGAACGCAGTGGGGGTGTCGGAGACGATGCAGAGTACGCCCTTTACTACGCCGTCCACGAGAACGGTCGCGATGCCTCCAATAGTAACTCGGTGAACTCGAAGCTCTATCGGGCCGATCCCGACAACGGATCGGTGGAGAAAGACGGTGCGAATGATATTGGCGAACGAGGGGATTTGCAGCCGGCCGGTGTAACATTCGCCACGGGGAACATCGGCGTTTCCGATGGCACCGCGCCGAGTGCGACGATCAGGTTGGAAGCGAGAGCGCCGGGCGCTGCGGGCAATGGTATCACTGTCAACGTCGTGCAAGGCGATTTTACGGATTTGGTCGACGTCAGCGTCAGCGGCAGCACGATTACATTGAGGCTCGACGACACTCCCGCGAGTCCCAGCGCCGGGGCGATTCTCGATGCCATCAACGAGGATCCGCAGGCGCGTCGGCTTGTCACGGCGGGCTTGACCTCCGGCGCAGGGGCGAAGTCGGCAGTACGAGTATCACGGGGACTTTATTGTCGGGTGGTTCGGATGGAACCGGATATGGTCCTCTGCGCGGGAATGTGACCGGACTTTCGTTTGGGGCTTTTCACGGCGATTCCGATCTGACCAGCGACTCCACCGCGACTCTACGGCGTCACGGATGCCCGTGAGTTCATCACGATCAATACCTCCAATGGTCGCGTGACCAATGTGGTGGACCTTTCGGGCTCGGTGACCAGCGGGTTCGAGGGTCTCGCATTGGGGCCGCAAAACCTGCAGGGGGGAGTATTCCAGAACACGGTGTTCGCCATTACGAGTGGCGGACAGTTGTTGGCAATCGACACGGCTACCGGTTTGCCGGATACCAATTTCAATGGCGGCAATGCGATCACGACTGGTGCCTCCAGTCCAACGGGATTGGCCTTCTCGCCGTTGGACGTGAATTTGTGGCACACGACGACCGCCCGCAGCGCTGACCCAGGGCACGGAATCAATGCCTTGTTCGACAATAGCCGTGTGCCGGGTTCGGCAGAACAAGACCACACCGATCCGCAGGGACATAACTACGACCTGGATCAGGCAGATGGTGGCCTGAGCTACTACTTCGGATTGGAGGAATATGTCGACAGCAACAATCAGCCATACTTGAACTACGAGGCCAATCGCACGCAAAGAGGTGTGTTGTTTAACGATTTCCAACGCGACCTGACCTCGAATGCTGCAATTGGGAACAACTACAATCTGCCCGGTGGTAGTTACGGATCGCTGATCACCAACGAGTTCGATTTAACCAGTTCGACATCCGACGCTGCCAACGAGGGTGATCGGCCGACCTTGTACTTCAACTACTTCTTGGCCTCGGAAGACCAGAACACCAATAACGCCACCAACTCGCTCGCTCGCGACACAGCCCGAGTTTTCATATCCACCAACGGTGGAACCAGCTGGGAGACGCTGGCCACCAACAACGTGCCGGATGGGTATGTGACCACCGGCCTTGGACCGAACAACGCGGACACGGAAGTCCCTGATTTCAACTCGCATCTTGAATCAGCTGATAACTCCAATTCGAAGCAGGTCATCCAACCGCTGTTTGACAACACTGGCACGTGGCGGCAAGCGCGAGTCGACTTGTCGGACTATGCAGGCCTGTCAAACGTAAAACTGCGTTTCGATTTCAGTACTGCGGGGACAATCTATGATTCCGCGAACGATTCCTCGGCTGGGTTTAGCCTAACCAATAACAACACCAACAAGCTCGACCTGCAAACGAGCACCGATGTGTACGGGAACCTGAACGACGAACGCCGCGGCCAGAACAACGCGTTCGAGGGTTTCTACATCGATGACCTCATCATCGGCTGGGCAGAGCGTGGCGAAATGATTACCGGCGCCACCAATGACAGCAGTTTCTTTTCCACTCCAGATGACCCCCGGCCAGGGGCGCCCGATCCGATTTCGACGGGCTCGTATCAACTTGAGATTCGACGCGGATACGATTTCGCTGGAAATCCCAATCCAACTTTCAACGACATCGAAATCGAATCGACTTTCGACACCAACGAGCGATTCGTTCCCGGGGCTCTGCCGCTAGCCACCTACGGCACCTTCGTCAACACCTTCGTTCAAGGTGACCGGAACGTCGAGCGAGAACAGGGCCATTTCCAGATTGAAGGAAATACAATTCGCGATGTCGCCAACGATGCGATTCATGTCGCGGCGGCACCTCGCCAGAATGGAACGGGGTTCGCAGGCCCCGGATCGCCCATCAATTTTGAAACGCTGAACAATCAAAGGCTGGCGCCTGGCGTCGCGATCGTCAATAACGTGATCGCCAGATTCGGTTCCGACGGAATTAGTTTTGGGGGCGATCCAGACAATCCCATTAGCGATCCAAACATCCCTGCAGCGGCCGTCCCCTATGGAAAGATCCAACACAACACGATTTATGGCGGGGCAACAACGGCTGGCGCAACCGCCGGCGTTCGCGTTGAGAACAATGCCAGCCCGGCACTGTTGAACAACATCATCGTGAATACCGGAGTCGGAATCGATGTTGATGGCAGTTCCAGCACAACGATCGCCGCCAGAAACTATTTCCGCGGCAATGCCCTGGACACGACTGCCAACGTAACCAGTACGCTGTCGATTCCTGACAACCCGAACAATGTATTGTTCGTCGACGAAACGGCAGACAACTTCTACCTGTCCGGCGATACCAACCCCTTCGATGGCGTCTTCGATGGGGCGCTTCCCATCGACCGGTCCCTGTCCCGCTTGAATGACCGCAGTACGTTTGTGGCGGTCAAATCGGACCTGGGAATTCCTGAGTCCAACGTTATTTCTCCCGCCTTGGACTTGTTCGGACAGACCCGCGTGGATGACCCGACACAACCACCATCCGGAGTAGGTGGCGAGATTTTCACGGACGTGGGAGCCATTGAGCGAAGCGATTTCGTCGGACCCTTTGCCACGCTGCTGAGCCCGCTGGACAACGGATCGGAAGACTTGAATCTGCTGGAACATGATGCCACCATCATCGAGCCGAACTTCTTGACTCAGATCGTCGTTCAACTCGACGATTCTGGCATTGGCATCGACGACTCGTTTGTGAGCAGATCGCAGTGGGAGCTCCAACGAAACGGAGTCGTGCTGACCGAAGGCACCGACTATGCCTTCAGCTACAACCCGATCTCAAATCGGGTCACCTTCCGGTCATTCAGCGTCTTCCCCACGGACAGCCTGTACAACATCACGGTGATCGACCGATCGACATTGACTGGCATCCGAGACATCGCGGGCAATCCGATTCAGCCCAACCGCCCCAACGACGAACTCCGCCTCGATCTTGTCTTGGACAACGGTGCGAATGATGCGCCGGTCAACACGGTACCGACTGGCCAGACAACGCTCGAAGGCACGCCGCTCGTCTTCAGTACCGCCGGTGGCAACGCGATCTCGGTCGCGGATGTCGATGCACATTTAGGCACCAACGTTGTTTCCGTCACCATCGTGGCAGAGCACGGAACGGTGATTCCGACGACGGTTGCCGGAGTATCGGTGTCAACGGGCAACGTTTCGGTCACCGCGGCCAATAAGATCACTGTCGGTACCGCGGCGATGATGATCGGACAGCAGGTCGAAGTCGGTGATGCGATCTTTAAGTTTGTAGACAGCACGGTCGTGACGACCGCCGGTCCCGCCGATGTCTCGGTCACATTGGGTGACGATGCTGCGACCGTTGCCGCGGCATTGGCGGCAGTTTTGAATCACTCGACGAACTTTGGCGCCGGATCCGCCACGGCGGCAGGCAGCATGGTTTCGTTGAGTGGCGTGACGGCATCCAAGCCTTCGGACCCGGCAATCGTGCTCGACGGGGCCACGATTACAACGCCCGACGGAGCGGCCGCGATTGGCAGCCGCATCAGCGTGGGTGGCACGGTCTTTACGTATGTCGACGCCGCAGTTGTCGCGAGCACCCACGTCGGACGAGATCGCGGTCAACGTCGGCGATGCGGATACCGCCGTGGCCGCCGCGACGGTGGCGGTGTTGAACACCAGCTTCACGATCACGACCGCCAGCACCCTTCGGCAACGTGGTCACGCTCTCTGGCGTGAACACCGAGGATTCCGTGATCACACTGACCGGCGACATTGGCCTGCTGAACCAAGCTCTTGAGGGACTTCAATTCGTTCCGGACACCGATTACTTCGGCCCCGCCTCGCTGCTGGTGGTGAGCGAGGACAATGGCGAATTCACGATCCTCGGCGACGCCAATGCTCGAGATGTCGACATGATTCCGATTCAGGTTGCACCGCTCAATGATCTGCCGACATTTGATCTGATCCCAGATCAAACGATCGATGAAGACACGATTGCACTGAATGTCGCGATCACGGGAATCTCGGCGGGACCAATGTTGCCGCCCAACGAGACTGAACAGGTTCGCTTCACAGCGACCAGCAGTGACACCAGCAAGATTCCCGATCCGGTGATCAACTACAGTTTCTTCGATACGACCGGAAGCCTCGACTTCGCTCCCGTTGCCGAGGAATTCGGTACGGTCACGATCACCGTCACTATCGAAGACGCTGGACTGGACAATGACTTCGGCACCACTGCCGACAACCAAACGTTTACGCAGACATTCGATATCATCCTGACCGCTGTCAATGACGCGCCAACGCTGGATGCCATTCCCAACCAACCGTTGACGGTCGATGAGGATGAATCGAATGTAGCCCTGCGTACGGTGAATCTGACCGGCATCACCGCCGGACCGGGCGGCGAGTCCGAACCTGTGCGGCTCTCGGCGACCAGCAGTGACACTGGCATCGTCTTGACTCCCACGATCTCTTATGTCTCGCCCAATACCACGGCAACGCTAACTTACGATCTTGTGGGCGACGCCTTCGGCGGGCCTACGACGATCACGGTGACAGTCGAAGACGCCGGTCTGGATGGAGTATTCGACGATGATGCTGCCACTCCTCTGATCGATGAATCGCTCGACAATCTGAGCTTCGTGCGCACAATTCTGGTCACCGTCGATGCGATCCCGGACCCGCCGACAATCAATCCAATTGCTGACGAAAGCCATCTGGAAGATGGCGGCGCCAAGACCGTTGCTTTGAGCGGCATCAGCAATGGTCCGCCGAATGAAATCGAAGAAATCGCGGTCACGGCATCCAGCAGTGATCCCGGCATCGTCCCCGATCCGACGGTCAGTTACACGGACCCATCGACCACCGGAACGTTAGTCTATGATCCGGTCCCAGACGCGTTTGGGACGGTCACGATTACGGTGCGGGTCGAAGCCGGAGGCGCCGATGGCCTGCTGTCCACCACCGCGGACAACGAAGTGACGCTGGAGACCTTTGACGTCACGATCATCGAGGATAATGATCTGCCCACAATCGACCCGATTCTGGACGAGTCTCATCCGGAGGATGGTGGTGCGAAGATGGTGCCACTGTCGGGGATCACCACCGGCGCTTTAAACGAATCGGAGCCCCTGGCGGTTACCGCGACCAGTAGCGACCCGTCCATTGTTCCGCATCCCGTCGTGACCTACACGAATCCGTCGGCAACAGGAATGCTGGTCTATCAGCCGCTTGCGGATCAGTTTGGAACGGTCACCATTACAGTGCGGGTGGAAGATGGCGGTCTCGATGGACTTTTGGTCACCACTGGTGACAACGGCGTGACGCTGGAGACCTTTGATGTCACGATCACCGAGGATAATGATCTGCCGGAAATCAACGCGATCGGCGACCAAACCATCGATGAGGATACGGGCCCGGGATTCATCGCGTTGAGCGGCATCAACAACGGCGCCGCCAATGAAGATGACGCGATTAGTGTGACGGCGACGAGCAGTGACACGCTGATCGTGATGAACCCGGTGGTGACGTATTCGTCAGGAGATACGAACGGAACACTGCGGTACGATCTTGTCCCGGATGGATTCGGAACTGCCACGATTACGCTGTTGGTGCGAGACGCGGGGGTCGATAACGTGCTCGGGTCCGGCGATGACGGAATGACGACAACGATGTTTGATATCGTGGTCAACCCGGTCAACGACGCGCCAAAGCTGGATGCCATTCCAAACCAACCGTTGACAGTCGATGAGGATGAATCAGATGTGGCCCTGCGGACAATCAACCTGACGGGCATCAGCAACGGAGCGGCGAACGAAACGGAAGATGTTCGAATCAGCGTGGTCAGCGATAGTCCGGCGATCATTTCCAGCGTTAGCCTCCCCTACACATCGCCCGATTCAACCGCTCAATTGAGCTACACGCTCGTGCCCAATGCGTTCGGCGGTCCGGTCTCATTCACGGTAACCATTCAAGATGCCGGATTCGATGGCGTCTTCGACGATGACCCCTTGACCCCGCTTGTCAATGAATCGACTGACAACCGATCGACGATTCAAGTCATTCAGCTGGTCGTTGATCCAGTCAACGATCCGCCAACACTGAACCCGATCCCTGCCCAAATCGTTGAGCAAGACTCCGGTCCGCAGACGATCGCTTTGTCGGGAATCACGTCAGGCATGATCAACGAGAGCCAAGTCTTGCAGATCACCGCGACCAGCGGCGACCCGACTCTGGTATCCGATTTGTTGGTTTCCTATGTCAGTCCCGGAACCATGGGCACGTTGACCTACACGCCACAACCAGGCCAGTCTGGTGCGACGACCGTCACCGTGACTGTTGATGATGGCGGAGCCAATGGAATGTTCAGCCAAGTCATTCAAGTCACCGTTGACCCGCCCGATCCGCCGGTACCGATGGACGATCTGCTGTTCACCGACGAAGACAAATTCCTGCGGATTCCGAGTTCGGCCTTGTTGGCCAATGACGAAGATCCCGACATCCGCCCAACGTCACCGGAATTCTTGACGGTCCTGTTGCCGCCCACGTCGATGTCGACGCTAGGTGCAACGGTCAACTTCAATTCGGCAACCGGAGAAATCACCTACGATCCTTCGACATCCGAAGATCTGCAGAAGATGAAGCCCGGCGACACCTTGCAAGATAGCTTCATCTATGCGATTACGGACGCCGACGGCGAGGCGACTCCTCCGACGGCAACGGTCTTCCTAGATGTCACGGGCATCAATGACGCGCCGATCGTGAGAGATGATACTGTTCCTGCGCCGACCACTTCCAATCCGATCGTGATCACGCCGTTGAACAATGACGTGGACATCGACGGGACGCTCGATCTCAACTCCTTGATCATCACGGTGGATCCAAAGTTCGGCTCGCTCGCCAAACGCATTAACTCCGCCGGTGTGCTGGAATTGGCGTATTCGCCATTCACCGATTTCCCCGGATCCGATTCGTTCCGTTACACCATTTCAGACAATTTGGGCCTATTCGGTCGGCAGGCGACGGTCACGATTGCAGCCAGCAATGCGCCGCAGAACCGGCAGCGACATTGGCGGTGGCGTCAACGGCGACACCATCAATATCGACGTGCTTGCCAATGACGTGCCGGTCGAGGGCCAGCTGGATCCGTCCACCCTGACCATTTCCACCGACCCCGCCCACGGTCAGGCCATCCCGCAAGCCGATGGCACGATTACCTACATCCCCGACGCGAATTTCTATGGCAGCGATTCGTTCTGGTACACGATCACGGATACCCAAGGGAACGTTAGCGCGCCCTCCACGGTCGTGGTGCGGGTCGTGGAGAGCGGACTCGAAAATCCAATTCTCTTCGGTGATGTGGACGCCAGCGGCAAGGTGACGTCTCGGGACGCATTACTGATCATCAACCACCTTGCACGAAGTGGTCAACGGAGCATTCCCGTCTTGCCAGCTGAACGTGGTCCGAATTTCTACGACGCAAATGGCAGCCTGGTAATTACCGCACTCGACGCGTTGTTTGTCATCAACCACATCGGTGAGGATGCTCCGATCGTGGCTGGCGAACTTGTCGAACAGCCCACGATCGCAAACTTGACCTTGAGCGACGATGAGGATACGGAGTGGCAATCGATCGACGCGCCGCTGGTTGCTCCCGTGATCGATTCCAGTGGCCAGCAAAAATTGGTCGGTGCATCGGCTGACCAACTGGTCGATGGCGATGTTCTCGATCTGTTAGCAGAAGCTCAGAAAGGCTCGGACGAATCGGAGGCAACAGCGTCGCTGACTGACCAGGCTATTCTGGATCTGCAATAGGTCGGGCGTGCAGACCACGAAACTGCTAGTGCTTTGTCAAAGCTTGATTTTAGGAATTAGCAGCCGACACGGGGCGGCAAGGCAACGCACAAGTCTCTGAGGGCTATCCATCAAATGTAGCGTTGCCGACCCTTCCAATACGGTTTGCGCAATTCATGCTTGAGTACCTTACCGCTTGAATTACGCGGCAGTGTAGACACAAAGTCGACAGAATGTGGCGTTTTGATTCCGGCCAGACGTTCGTGGCAGTAATCGATCAGTTGCTCGGCGGATACGTTGGCGCCGGCTCGAAGGATGACGATCGCCTTCACCGTTTCGCCCCACTTGACGTCGGGGACGCCAATCACGGCCGCTTCGCTGATGTCCGGATGTTCAAGCAACACGTCTTCAATCTCGTGCGGATAGATATTCTCTCCGCCAGAGATGATGACATCCTTGACGCGGTCGCAAATGTAAACATAACCATCCGGATCCATGAAACCAGAATCGCCGGTGCGCAGCCAGCGCTCGCCGTCAATATCGAGGCTCGGTTCATCGTTTGACTTCCAGTATCCCCGCATGAGTTGAGGGCCACTTACAATGAACTCGCCACTCTCGCCGCAGGACATTTCCCGACCTTCCGCATCCACCACGCGGATCTGAATGCCCGGCAAGGGTCGTCCAGCCGAGCGGAGCAATTCCGGTCTTTCTTGCAGCGCAAGCCGATGGTCAGCTGGGTTGAGCCATGTGAGGGACAACGTCTTCGGTCGTCCCGTATCGTTGCGCGAAATCGCAGCGGAACAATTTCATTGCCCGTCGCAGTGTTTCCGCGTCGATGGGCGAGGCTCCGTAAATCATCAGCCGTAGATCCTTGAACGTGCAGTCCGCGATGTTCGCGACATCGCTCAGACACGTTTGGATCATCGTGGGAGCCAGCATTGCCACCGAGACAGCCTCGTTGTCCAATGCTTCAACTGTATCCTTCGGCACGAAGTTCTTTTGAATGAAGAGCGATGCACCCCAAGAGATCGTGTGGAGCATCGCCATGATTCCGGCCGCATGAAACAGAGGCATGATCAGCAGAAATCGATCACACGGCTGAAACTGAGCCACTCGTCCGAATTGCGCTAGGTTGGCTGTCACCGCTCGATGGGTCAGCACAACACTCCTCGGCTGCCCGGTCGTACCGCTGGTGTACATCTGCAATACGTCATCATCTTCCGTAACAGGAGTACTCGGAGCATCACAAGATGCTTGAGCAGTCCAACGGCCGAAGTCTTTCCAGCCCGAGCGTGATCCAGCGACGACAATGAAGCAGCAAACACTCAGGAGTTGACCGCGAAACGCGTCGACGTCCTCGGCAAACTGCGCGTCGCTAATGAGCAACTTGACTTCCGCGTCCTGGCAGATCTTCAGCCATTCTGACGGGTTGAGACGATGGTTGATCGGAACGGGAACGACTCCCGCCTTGAAGGCGCCGAGGTAGAGGACGACGGTTTCGACGCTATTCTTCATGAGAATCGCGACGCGATCACCGGGTGCCAGCCCGCAAGCTAATATCGCGTTGGCGATCCGATTAGCAGTGTCCCGAGCCTCGCCGTAAGTGAGTCGCGTATCCGAGCAGACGGCGAATTCGGCATGAGGTTGCTGCCGGGCGTGAAAGTCTATGTAGTCGTACGCCTTCATCGGCAGGGGGCTCCGCACGGCATATCCGCCCACATCATTCACCAAGTACGCGCAAGCCAATGCCGATCACGTGCTTCCCCGCGTTGATCTTAAACGCGTGCGAAGTCATGGACCGGTGGTGCGGCTTGACTGGTCGCGCCGGTGAGTTCGACGATCAGCTCGCACAATTTGCGTGGGCTAAACGGTTTGTGCATGACCGCCACCAAGTTGTACCGCGACTGCAGGCCTTTGCAATCCAGTTCGAGCCCTCTCGCCGTACACAAAATCGTTGGCGGAAACTGAACTCGTTCGTTGGCAACCAACTTCTCAAGCAGCTCCAGTCCCGAACAAATCGGCATCTGGTGATCGGTGACCAGAAAATGGATTCCACCCTGGCAAACACGCTCGTAGGCAGCCGCACCATCAGCAACTGATTCGACAGCCAATCCACGACGTGCAATCGATAAGCTCATCACCCGTCGGAAGGCGGGATCGTCCTCGGCGATCAGGACAGTGATGGGTTGAGCAGTCATGGTAAAGACCTGATTGAGGCAAGTTGATACTTCCAGGTCGCGAGCCAATCGGGGCGCGACACAACGATTCCGAATTTTTGGCGGCTGAGATACGTACACGCCCCTGTTGGATGCCGCAAACAACATTACGACGCGGCGACAGCGCAGAACCGAGACAGATGCGAATTCCGCCAAATTTTTCAGGCACGCCCGGCGGGTCGACAGTCGCCACAATCCGGGCAATCCTCAGACGTATTTCTTGGGGGGGAAGCTTGATTCAGTGTTGGCTTGGAGAATCATCGGTTGAGCTTGCTCATCAATCGACGTTGCGGGCAGGCAACATCACGTCGCGATCGGAATCACCGACATGGCCTTGCATCCACACAATTACGGTCAATTTCGTTGTCGCAGCCCAATCATGGCGTGCATCGCAGCAGCGCGACAAAGCGAGTGGCTTGCGGTTTGCGTTGGCAAGAGATCACGAAATCTGATCTCTGTCTCGCGGCCAAGCTGCCCCAGGTCTTGCCGCGTGCCCCCGCCAACCCCAGGGACTGACGTGCTGAAGTTGCATTTGTTCAAATCCGCGGACAATCCGCCATCGAACCAAACCGACCAGCAACGCGAGCAGGTTCGAAGACGGCAGACGCTGACCGTCATCTTCGCAATCCTTTTGATCTCGATCGCGGGGATATCATCGGCACAGTCGCCATTCCTCGACGGTTTGTCGGACTCCTGCGTGACGCTGCAATACGACGGCGCTACGGCTGCACCGATCGCTCTGCCCGAGACCCTCATTGATGATGCTGCTCGACTGGTCAGCGGCGCAATCCAATCCGATCGGTTGACCGGCGATGCCCGGCCGATGTATGTCGACCTGAACGCTTCGCTCGCCAACTTTGATTCCGACGCCGATCCTGATGGGTGGCGCAGCCCAGGTCATTTTGTTTGATCGCGAAGATCGTCCAGTGGTCATGCGGGCACAAGCGAAATTCGAATTGCCGTGCGAGTGTCGACGGCCGAACATCAACGATTTGTGAATGCAGACATTCCTCCGATTCGATGGTCGATGCCGCTGGAGTTTGATGAGGACGCCGTCGCGAGAATCAAGCTGCCGCTGCGAGAGAAGCTGCAACCGGTGTTCGGATGGCGTTCCGCGATCAATCGCCCTCCAGCCAATAAGCCGGCATCGATCTCGCGTAGCTACGGCAACTACGTTCGTGGCCAGAGCAACTGGAGCCGACCGCGCACCTTTGTGACGCAGGACCTGCACACTGTGATCGGCATGCCCAGCACCGGGGAGCTTCGTGTCAGGGTCTCCGTCCCTACCGAGGGAGTGTTCGAGGCCGCCACAGCGATCTGGCTAAGACCCTCAGGATTGGTTGACACCCGCTGGCCTTACCGATAAGGTTCATTACCACGATGAGCATGCGATTGCCCGGGCCCCAAAGGTTCGGGCAGTTTTTTTGTTCATTTCAAGGCAATTGGACCTTTTTTGACCAACATCGCTATGAATCCTCAAGACATTCTTCGTTACGTTGATTCGCTTCATCGTGAGAAAAACATCGACAAAGAACTGGTGTTTATCGCCATTGAATCGGCGCTCCAGACCGCGGCCAAACGGCAATACGGGGAAGAAGCCGATATCACGGTCCAGCTCGACCGGGAAAACGGACGCATTACCGCTGTGCTCGAGGGGGAGCCGCTTGGCGAGGACCAAATCGGTCGAATTGGAGCCCAAACCGCAAAGCAAGTCATTATTCAAAAGGTCAAGGAAGCTGAACGCGACTCCTTGATGATCGAGTATCGCGAGCAGATTGGTGATATCGTCAGCGGGATCATCGGCCGCGCCGATGGCGGCGTCGCGACCGTCAATCTGGGCAATGTTGAAGCAATCCTGCCCAGAAGCGAACAGATCCCCGGCGAAACGCTGCATGCCGGCGAACGAGTTCGCGCCGTCGTGTTCGAGGTCCGAGCGACTGGCAACCGAGTCCGTGTGGTCCTCAGTCGAACACGCCCCCAGCTGGTTCAGCGGCTATTTGAGCAAGAGATTCCAGAATTGGGCGAGGAGATCATTTCGATCAAATCGATTAGCCGTGAGCCGGGCTACCGCAGCAAAGTCGCCGTCAGTAGCGTGGACTCGCAGGTGGACCCCATTGCCGTGTGCGTGGGCTATCGGGGTAGTCGAATCAAGGCGGTCCGCGAGGAACTCGCGGGCGAACACATCGATGTGGTTCGTTACAACGAAGACCCCGAAGTCTTGATTCCCAATGCGCTGCAACCGGCGGAAGTCGAACAAGTCCTGCTGTGTGACATGATTGGTCGGGCAATCGTATTGGTCCAAGAGGATCAATTGTCGCTTGCCATTGGTCGTCGTGGCCAGAACGTACGTTTGGCCAGCAAGCTGTGCGGCTGGGACATCGAGATCATGACCAGCGGTGAATTGGAAGCGCAAATCGAACGGGCCGTAGCCGGATATAGCCAGATCGATGGGGTCACCGAAGAGGTGGCACAGAGCTTGGTCGAGCAAGGCTACCTGTCCTACGATGACCTGTCGGTGATCGAGCCCGACCTATTCATGGAAATGAGTGGTCTGTCGGCGGAAGACGTCGACCGCATCGTGGAAGTTGCCGAGTCGATGGCGGAGGAAGCGGAGCAAGCGGCCGCCGAAGAACGGCGAGCTCGGCGTGAACGCGAGCAACTGCAGAAGGAGGCTGAAGAAGCCGGAATTGCCGAACCTCAGGTCGACGCGAGTGCTCCTGATCAGCAGGCATCCGAAGCGGCGGACGATTCGGCAACCGAGGTCGAGGCGGAAGCCGCCGCAGTTGAGGCGACTCAGGCAGAGGAGCCGGCTAGCGAAGTGACCGAAACCGAAACCGAAACCGAAACAGAGGCAGAGGCAGAGGCGAGACAGAGGCAGAGGCAGAGGCAGCTGGGGCAGAAACTGCCCAATCGGGCGAAGATACCGCTAGCGACGAGACCCCGGAAGCTGAATCGACGGCCTCGGAGAAGGGATGAACCGGGCGGGCGTGCTCGAAACCACGGAAAGATTAGGCTGAAACCGCGCGAAAGTGTCTTTCTAGACCTCTGCGTGGACGCTCTAATTCGCTATCTTATGTGGAAGTTGAACCAGAATTGGATCTGGAAAGTCGTGATTTGATCCCCGACGTGGGACGTCCTTCGGACTGACTACGGCGATGGAGGAATCTATTTATGTGATTTGAACAAACTTTGAACCCGCCCGCGAATCGGGCAAATCCCCGTACGAAACTCAACGAATCACACTTTCGCTCGGCGGGTTCCCAAAATTGAATTGACAGGATTTCTGCCCCGTGCCCGCACGCATTTACGCGCTCGCAAAAGAACTGAACGTCGACAGTAAAGATCTCGTCGACCTTGTGAAGAAGGTCGGAATCTCCGGGAAGGGATCGGCTCTGGCAAGTCTCTCCGATGAGGAGGCCCAGAAGGTCCGAGACCATCTCGCCGGCGCCGGACCGCCGACAGCCACAGCTGCGCCTCCCACAGCCGCCCCCGGTGCAGTCCGCGGTGCCGTTCCTCAGGAACGCAAACCCATCGCAATCAAGGTGGGCCGTAGCAGCGGATCCCGGGGTAGCGAGGCACCCGTGGCCGCGCCGGCAAAGGTCGAACTCCCTCCGCCGGAACCGATTCTCGACGAGCCGGCTGAAACGGAAGCGGTCCCCGAACCGGCCCCCGTTGCCAGAAGAGGCGGCTTGGCGAGCCGCATTGGCCGAAATGCTGGAGCGTCCTCCGATCCAGTGGCCCCGATTCGTCACGCGGCCATTGCCAATGGTGGCGGCAAAATGCGATCACTCGATCGTCCCGCTTCCGGCGGTGACAAAAAGGGTACCGACAGCGGAAAATCCAAACGCCGCGAACCACGTATCAATGTGAAGATGGCGTCGCTTCCTGAAGTCGCCGAGCCGGTGCCATCGAAGCCGGCCAAGGGGGAGCCGAAAGCACAGAAACCGGATGTCAAACTCAGCCCCGATGTGATTGCCGGCCATCGTCAAGGGATGCGGGCACCGCTGGAGCAGTTGGCGAAGGAGGATGCGGATAAGAAACGCGGCGTGGTCGCGCCGAAACGTGGTGGACTGAGCGGATTCACTGGAGAAAAGAAGAAAGCGGACCTGGAAGCCGAAGACAAACCGCGAAAGAAACTGGCAGGCATGGCCAGCCCTCGTGCGGAAAGGTCTCGCGGCAAAGGGCGGGCCCGGATCACGTTGGATCAATCCAGCTTCGGAGGCGGCTCGCGTCCTTACCGCCCCGGTCGCTCGGGCCAACGCAAGAGAAAAGGCGTGAACACCGCCGCGCCGCGGAAAGGCAACGTCGTTCTGGAATTGCCATGTACCATTCGGTCGTTCTCCGAAGCCGCGGGTGTGCCGGTCGGAAAAGTGTTGGGCACCTTGATGGGAATGGGCATGCAAACCGGCTTGAACATCAACGCGCAGCTTGAACTTGAGACCGCCGAATTGGTCGCCACCGAACTTGATCTGACGATCCAGCTGAAGGCCGCCGAGACGCTCGAGAATTCAGTGATCTCGGAATTGGAGCATCGCCAGGATGATCCCGAATCGCTGGTTCCACGGCCGCCGATCGTGACTTTCCTCGGTCACGTCGACCATGGAAAAACAAGCTTGTTGGACTACTTGATTGGAATCGATGTCGTCAGCGGTGAAGCGGGGGGCATCACCCAGCACATTCGCGCCTACGAGATCGAAAAAGACGGACGCAGCATCACCTTCGTCGATACGCCTGGCCACGAAGCGTTTACCGAAATGCGAGCTCGTGGTGCGAATGTGACTGACATCGCCGTGCTGGTTGTCGCTGCCGACGACGGCATCATGCCGCAAACCGAAGAGGCCATCAGTCACGCCAAAGCGGCCGAAGTACCGATCGTCGTGGCATTGAACAAGATTGACTTGGAAGGCGTTGACATCAATCGCGTGATGACGCAATTGACCGAACATCAATTGACGCCGAGTGAATGGGGTGGTGACGTCGAAGTTGTCCCGACCAGTGCCATCAAGGGCACCGGCATGGATGAATTGCTTGAAACCCTGCTGACCATTTCGGAGTTGAACGAGTACACGGCAAACCCCAATCAATCGGCGATTGGTGTCTGTCTAGAATCGGAGCAACAGGGTGATCGTGGCGTCGTCGCCAAGCTGATTGTGCAAAGCGGAACGATGCGAGTCGGCGACATCGTGGTTTGCGGGTCGTCATACGGACGCATTCGCGCCATGACCGACACGCTGACTGGCAAAGCGATCGAGGCAGCCGGACCTAGTACGCCGGTCAACGTGACGGGCTTCGACCAACCGCCGGGCGCGGGGGATCGATTCCATGTTCTCGATGACATCGGCAAGGCTCGTGAGATCGCGGCCAGCCGTGCTCATGCCAGCAGCCAAGAGAACCTTTCCGGTGTGACCACCAAGGTTTCCTTCGAGAATTTCCAAGAAATGTTGCTCGATGGCCGACTGGGACAACAGGCGGAGAAGGTCAAGTTGAACCTGATCGTACGCGCCGATGTCAAAGGCTCGCTGGAAGCAATCGACAAGGAACTCAGCAAGCTGGACAACCCCGAAGTCGAGGTTCGCGTATTGCAGCGTAGCGTCGGTGGTGTCAGTTTGGCCGACGTGACATTGGCGTCTGCATCCAACGCGGTGATCGCCGCATTCAACGTCATCCCCGACGAACAGGCACGTTCGCTGGCGGACGAGCGGAACGTCGAGATTCGACGCTATGACGTGATCTACAAATTGACTGACGACATCAGGGCGATGATCGAAGGACGGTTGAAGCCTGAAGAAAGAGTCGTGGAACTCGGCCGAGCCTTGGTCAAACAAGTCTTCTCGATCAGCCGTGTCGGCACGATCGCCGGATGCTACGTCGCTCAGGGCTCGATTCAGCGGGGCTGCCGAATCCGTGTCAATCGTGACGGCCGCACGATCGGCGATTATGGACTCGATTCGCTCAAACGAATCAAAGAAGACGTCAAGGAAGTACCCAGAGGTATGGAGTGCGGCATCCGCTTGCAAGGCTTCAACGACATCAAGCAGGATGATGTTCTGGAAGCCTACCGCATCGAAGAAGTTGCCCGCACACTCGATTGAATCGCGCCCGATTGAATCGCACTCGAATAGACCGTCACATCGCCCTTCGCGCCCGCATCCACTCGCCTATCGCAGAATCCGGCCGGTGGAAGGGATGATCGAAGCGGCAGACCAACCAGAAACCACCAACCCGTCATCCCATTCGTGACCAGTCGACGTTTGTTGAAAGCAGCTGAAGCGATTCGAGAAGTCGTTGCTGCGTCGATTCTTACCGAACTTCGTGATCCGCGTGTCCGCGACGTGACTGTCGTGGGCGTAACGGTCAGCCCCGACTTGCGCGAAGCGAAAGTGTCGGTCAGCATCATGGGTGACGAGAAGCAGCAGCAGCTTTCTCTCCGTGGGCTGCAGAATGCCGCCGGTTTCCTGCAAAGCAAGATCGCCAGCCGCATCGAGGCCCGTCATACGCCGCGACTACAGTTCGTGATCGACAAAGGCGTCCAACACTCACTGCAAGTCGGTGAGATCCTGGCGAGAATCGAGCGTGAAAAACGTGATTCCATCAGCGCCGAGGTTGCCTCCAGCGGTCGAGCCTGACGTCAATGAGGATTCTGATTGACCTGACCAATCGATTCTTCATCGATGCTTGTCCCTTTCATTCACTCCCCCCAACCCATCGATCTGCAACAAGATGTCTGCAAGCAACCGTGCCGCACTGATCGGAAAATTGCACACCGCGCTCAAGAAGCACTACACCCCCGCGCCGCGCAGCCCACCCGTCCGTTGCTGGAGCATGTGCTGTACGCATCGCTCTTGGAAGATTGTCCCTCGGACCTGGCGGATGAGGGCATGGCGAAATGCGAACAGGAGTTCTTTGATTGGAACGAAGTTCGCGTCACCACCGTCACGGAACTTGGCCAGGTTCTGTCGCGGTTGCCCGACCCAGCAAAAGCGGCGCAGCGGTTGAAGAGTAATCTGCAAGGGATCTTCGAGGAGTTCTATACGTTCGACCTCGATCACTTGAAGAAAGAAAATCTGGGCAAAGCCGTTAACAAGTTCGAAAAAATGCCTGGCATGACCCCCTTCGTGCTCAGCTATACGATTCAACATGGCCTGGGTGGTCATGCGATCCCAATCGACTATTCGGCCATGGTGATCCTGCTGTCGACCGAAATCGCCTCGCAACCCGAAGCGGCTTTGGGAAAAGTGCCGGGGCTGGAACGAGCCATCCCCAAAAACAAAGGCATCGAGTTTTCTGGGCTTCTGCATCAGGCGGCAGTCGATCTGAACAAGAGCACCAAAGACAAGAAAGCTCGTGCTTTGCTTGACGCTGTCAGCAAGGGATCCAGCAATCGACTGGACGAATGGCTGGCAAGCAGGAAGGCTGCGAAGAAACGAGCAATCAAACGCAAGGTGGAGGAAAAGGCTGCCGCCGAGGCCGCAGCCGAGGCCGCGCTCGAAGCGGCCAAGAATCCACCAAAGAAGAAAGTAAAGCCGGCATCAAAGAAAAAGGCTCCAGTGAAACCGCCATTGCCACCGCTACCGGGCGAGGCACCGGCAGCCACGAAGTCGACGTCAAAAACGTCCGCGAGTGAATCGGCAGGCAAGAAAAAGCCGGCCGCCAAGAAGTCGGCCGTCACGTCGAAGAAAACAGCAGGCAAGTCGGCTCGCGCGACAACCCCCGTCAAGAAGTCGAGCGTGGTCAAGAAGAAAACGCCCGTCAAGAAGTCGAGAAGAAAGCGCCGCCCGCAAAGAAATCGACGACGAAAAAGAAGGTCGCCAAAAAAACAACCGGCAGTTCCAAAACGCAAAAAATCAACCAAGAAGTCGGCCAGCCGAAAGCTTACCAAACGCAAGCCTCGCTAGCCGATCAGTCACATACTCTGTTGTACAATCCGTAACCCATGACGTTGTGAGCAACGACTCACACGCCAACCGTTTCTGTTAGCAAGACCAGTTATGGCAGGACATTCAAAGTGGGCGAACATCCAACACCGCAAGGGTCGGGTCGACGCCCAACGAGGCAAACTTTGGAGCAAACTCAGCAAGGCAATCATTGTCGCTGCGAAAAGTGGCGGCGGTGACCCCAGCGCCAATCTCCGTCTCCGCAAGGCAATCGATGACGCCAAAGCGGTCAGCATGCCAAAGGACAATATCACTCGCGCGATCAAGAAAGGCACGGGGGAATTGGACGGCGGTGATCTCGAGGAAATCCTCTACGAAGGCTACGGTCCTGGCGGTGTTGCCGTGATGTGCGAAACGCTGACCGACAACCGCAACCGCACCGGCCCTGAACTGCGTTCCACCTTTTCCAAACTGGGTGGTGAAATCGGCAAGTCAGGCTGCGTTTCCTACCTGTTCGATCGCAAAGGTCTGTTTATCTTTGATGCGGATGCGGATGAGGAAAAGGTGACCGAAATCGCTCTCGAGCATGGCGGCGATGATGTCGAGGCAACCGATGACGGCAAGCTGCAAGTGACCTGTCCGCCCGAAGTCCACCAAGAACTTGCCGACGCATTTCAAGCTGCCGAGATCGAAGCCGAACTCAGCGAAATCACACGGCTGCCGCAGACCACCGTTGATGTCGAAGCCAGCACGGCCAAGAAAGTAATCAAGCTGCTCGAAAACCTCAACGATCTCGATGACGTGCAAAATGTCAGCACGAATCTGAATATCAGTGCCGAGATGTTGGAAGAAGAGTAAGCAGTCCTCTGGTACCGATCGGACATTGCGGCAAGATCGATTGCGGCGGAGATAAGAAGGAGCGAATCCAATGCTGAAAGTTGCGACAAAATTCAAACCCAAGGCAGCAGCCTTCGAGACTGCACAGGCAGCCGGATTCCATTACGCAGAGTTCTGGCTCGACAAGCGTTGGCTGAGCGAGTGGAAGTCGGTCGCGCGACAGGCCCAAGAGTTCCAACTCCGTTGTGCCTTGCATTTCCCCAATCGCGGTGAGTTGGGCGAGACCACACTCTGCGACGCGGTCCGGCTATATCGCCGGCTCGAATGCTCCGCGATGGTGATCCACGCGCCGATGCTACGACGCTACGGACAGCGGCTCGTTGAGCTCGATTCGACGCTGCGACTCGGTGTCGAAAATCATCGCCTTACCCCTGCAGAATTTGACCATTGGGCTTGCGAGCGTCAGTGGCTGACGCTGGATATTGAACACTTGTGGAAGTTCACGCTGGCGGATGCATCGACCGATACGTTGCTGAAAGCCCTCGAGGAATTCTTGCGACGCTTCGGCGACAAACTCATTCATGTTCATTTGCCGGGATATGCCCCAGGATGCGACGAACACCGTCCGATGTATTGCAGCCGTGAGATGGTGATTGCCTGTTTTGTCACTGCTCGCCGACCATCAGTTCGACGGACTTATCGTCAGTGAAGTCAATGCTCAATTCCAGAACTTCCATGAGCTACGCATGGACGTCCTATTGTTCGAGCGTTGGCAACAAATCCATCGTAGCGATGAAGAACTGCAGGCTTCGGCTGACCCAAAGGTGGCCTAGCTCAAGTCTCGTCTCCCTCTGGGTATCAGCGGCGGTCGCGTTCAATCAGCTCGACCGACGGCAATCACGACTGAGCCCCCTAGGATCGACGCAGGTTCTGCACGCTCAGTCGCCTGCGGCTTGCCCCTAAACGCGATACCGTTGAATGAATCACAACGGCTGTCTGCTCAAAGGTTTGACAGATCTATTTCGCACTCGACCTATTCGGCGAATTTCCAAAGGTGCCCGTCACTGCGAACGTACAGGGCATTGTTCGACGCAGCGGGACTGCAAAGAATCGTTTCGCCCAGATCAAGTTCGGAGACGATTTCGCCACTCTCGCGTGACGGCTTCACAACGAACGCAAAACCTTCTTCGTTGAAGAAAAACAAGTGGCCGTTCGACGCGATCGGTGTGCTGCTGAAAGGTCCCTTCAAACGAAGTTGCCAGACCCGCTCGCCAGTTTCGATATCCCCCGCGGACAAAGCTCCGGCCGAATTCACCGTGAAGGCCATCCCATTCATGATCACCGGACTGGACGTCGCGGGCGATATGTTGGAAGCATTCCAAACCTCTTCGATGGAACCATCGGCCGATGGTTTCACGGTCGTTAACCCGTTGGATGGGATGACGACGACGCTGCCGAATGACTGACGACGAGGGTATCGTCGCAGCTCCATCGGTAAAGTCCCAAATCACCTTTCCCGTTTCCGGATCAACCGCGGTCAGCCCCGCCGACGATTGCAGCAAGGCTACAGTGGGACGCCCGCTCGGTGCCCGGCATGATTGTCGGAGAAGTCCAATTCGCTTTGCGAGGACGGTCGATCTTCCACTTCGTTTCACCGCTGATCGTGTCGACGCCGATCGCGAAGGCTTCCGCATCGCTTTCCACTTGGGCGATCACCGTTGAACCAATCACAATCGGCGAGGATGACATGCCCAGGCTGTTACTGGCATTGGGAAACTCGGCCCCGAGACCTCGATACCACTGCAGATTGCCGGCAAGATCAGTGCAAATCAGATCATTGCTGGAGTAGAACGCGAAGATCCGTTCGCCGTCGCTGGCCGGTGTGGGAGTCGCCACACACATCTTTTCGTGACATCCGGTGCGGCCGGTTGCCTGAAACTGACGTTCCCACTGCAGTTGGCCGGTCGCTGCATCGAAACTCAAAACGTGCAGCCGATCTTGCATGTATCCGGAACTGGCGGTCAGCAGAACTTGATCACCAACGGCAATCGGCCCCGAAAGCCCGCGCCCGGGAAGTTCGACTTTCCACGCAGATGTTTCGGCCACTCAGTTCCGTCGGCAACGTCTCGTCAATCGCCACTGAGTTCACCGCATTGCCACGAAACTGGCGCCAGTCGCCTGCCTCGGTCGTCGTCGGGGCCGTGGCGAACATCACGAGCGAAACCATCGAACAGGCATAGAACGCTGCAAACTTTAATTCGCTCATCATTTCGCTCCTCGCGTGTTGTCGCTCGAATCGGCGGCGGCGGACGCAAGAACCGCAGAACCGGTGCTGTCACAAACTCTTAACTGAAACTTGTAATCCTGTGCCCACGATTGAGTCTGCTCGTTTTGACACACCTTTAACAAAATGGTATTCGCACCGCTCTTCAGCGTGACTGGCATCTTGTACTGGTCCATCCGAGTGCTTCGGTGGTATTCCTCGCGCTGGAAGACAAGTTCGCCATTGACCCACAGTTTCCAAGCGTTGGGTGTGCCAAGCCGGAACTCAACCGTCTGGTCTCTATCGCTGTTGTAGGTCGTGGTCGCATACATCAGCGAGCCTTTGTAGTTCTCGATTTGTTTGCCGATGTCAACGACGCCGTAGTCGTCGTCGGTGGCGATCGGTTGCCAGCTCACACGGTCCAGCTGGCCATCGTACTCGGCGGACAAATCAATTTGTTTCTCGGGCGGATAGGCAATTGGGAACCCTTGCATATCTTTGTTGTCAAACGGGCCAATCAGTTTCCAGGTCGTCAAAAATCCAAAGTGTTTCTGCAGATCAACATCCACCTTCGCTTCTCGCAGGCGGCGGCGATCGTCTTGACTTGATCTTCGTGAACCGCGCCGCTGAGCGCCTGCTGGTAAATCGCGGTCGCAGCGTCGCCAGTCGTGTTTTTCCCCTCGTCAATCAAACGAGCCACCGCATCACGTCGAAACTCCGGACTGGGGTCCAACAGCATCTCTGGAATCAGTTCGTCTTCCAACTGCGGATCACTTTTGAGCAGCCATTCGTACGCCAGCCGTCGCGCCGCCGGTGACTCGGAAGTTGTGCTGACAAAACCCAGCAGTTCGTCTTCGGTAGGGGGCGACCGGCTTTGATTTCACCATCAGCGATCGCTTCAAAAGCACTCCGCAGCCAGTTCGTGGCCAACAGCGCACTACCCTTGAATGCTTTTAGAACGGGCAACAGATTGTTCGATCCACCGGCGACCAATGCATCACGCGCCGCCCGGGCTGCCGCCGCGTTTCGGAATGGTCGCCCACAGACTGCAGTGTCTGGATGTCGCCTGCGGGAGCCGTTGTTGCAAACACCGCCAAAACGATTGCGGCCGGTATCAATCTCAGCATCGTGTCCTCCGTTGTTTCATGACTCGGTTCTTCCGGAGTTTTAGTGGCAGATGGAAAATTGCATTCAAGGGGTGGCCGGCGGTCGAGCGTCAGCGAGCCCCGGAATTCCACGGGCTCGCGTCTGGGGGCTCGCTGACGCTCGACCACCAGCCACCCAATCATTGCGGATCAACCACGAAATTCGCGGAAGAACCCATGACTCCTGCATGGTTGGACAACGCAGAAATAAGTCAAGGTGCGGCTTCGGGGCTCTGCAGGATACCGCACCCGATCGGTGTTTGACCAGTTGTTGAGCGATCGAGGATAGAATACTTTCGCCAATTGAGTGAATTCAAAGCTGACGAACCAGAAACTTCATTGTGAGGAATGAAAGTGGCAGTCCAACAAACGGCAAGGCCCTGCTGCGGACCGATTCCGATGGTGCTCGTTTTCTTGGCAGCAGCAATTGCCAGTTGTGCGGTCGTGGCCGACGACGGCGGTGCGCACCGATGACGGCGATCAGTGGATCAGTCTGTTCGATGGGAAAAGCCTGGACGGATGGTTCATCAAGTGCCGCCCGGAGGACTCCGGAAAACGCGGATATTGGCGAGTGGAGGATGGCGCCATCACTGCTCGAGGTACTTCGGAACCAAATCACAACTACATTTGGCTGCTCACCGATCAGGAATACGGAGACTTTGAACTTCGCATCAAAGTTCAAACGTTTTCCCATTCAACGGGGAAACAGCGGTGTTCAGGTTCGCAGCCGGTACGATGACGACGCTTTCTGGCTCGATGGACCTCAGGTTGACATTCATCCCGGCGGACCGTGGCGATGCGGGTTCATCTACGACGAAACCAGGGAAGTCAAGGCATGGTTGTGGCCCGATGTCGGCCGCCCCGCCAACGCGAAACCAGAGCATGCTCCCAAGGGTTGGAAGTGGAATCACGCGGATGACGAGGATGTTTGGAATGAGGTCCGGATCATCTGCAACGCTGCACAGATCAAAACGATCATCAACGGTGTCACGGTCGCCGACTTCGACGGAGCAGGGCTTCTTGATGATGCAGCCGACCGCGCACACAACGTTGGGCTCGTCGGTCACATCGGACTACAGATTCATCCAGGAAAAACCGTCCACGTTCGCTTTAAAGATATTCAAATCCGTCCTAAACATTAAGAGCTCCCGTAGGCCGGGACCTGTCCTGGCACACCTACCGCACCGTTCTCGCCAGGACAGGTCCTGGCCTACGTAGACGAATCCACACGAACCCACGATGGACCAAGAGAAGGTACGACGACGATGACAAAAAAACTCGTCTATTGGTTGGCATTAGGTATCGCGGCGATTGCCCAGTCAACTGCTGTGCCGATCACGCGTGCTCAATCGCTACCCGAGGCGACGGCCCAGCATTTGCCTCGATGGCGTGGGTTCAACTTGTTGGAGAAGTTCTATCGTCGCGGCGACGCCAACGGGCCGTTTCTGGAATCAGACTTTCGCCTGATCCACGAATTGGGTTTCAACTTCGTGCGACTGCCCATGGACTATCGGGTATGGATCAAGGATGACGACTGGAACCAGTTCGATGAGGCTCAACTGCGGCATATCGATCAAGCCGTGGCATGGGGCAAAAAGTACTCCATCCATGTGTGTATCAATTTCCACCGAGCACCTGGCTATACGGTCGCCAAGCCACCGGAAGCGACGGACTTGTGGACCGATCCAGTTGCCCAGCGAGTCTGTGCCCAGCACTGGGCAATGTTCGCAAAACGCTACCGAGGCATTCCTAACGAGCAGCTCAGTTTCAATTTGTTCAACGAACCGTCAGATGTTTCCAAGGCAGCTTATCTCAACGTCGTCCGCAAGATCGCAGCGGCGATTCGCGCCGAGGACCCACAGCGTTTGATGATTTCGGATGGCCTCGGGTGGGGGCGGGAGCCGATTCCCGAACTTGCGAAACTTCAGATCGCACTAGCAACACGCGGCTACACGCCGATGGACATCACCCATTACCGAGCGTCTTGGGTGAGCGGTTCGGATCAGTATCCGGTACCGATTTGGCCGCGATTGATGGCCAATGGCCGGTTGTATGCACCGAGCAAACCGGGAGTGTCCGCCGAGGCACGACGACCGATGGTCATGGAAGCAACATTCGATCGTGCCACCCCCCTTCGCATGCGTGTGAACGTTGTCTCATCCAAAGCGACACTCGTCGCCAGTGCCGATGGCAACGTGTTCTGGCAGAAGACTTTCGTCCCTGGACCAGGAACCGGCGAGTGGAAGCAGGAGAACTACGTCAAAGAATGGGATACTTATCAGAATGTGTATGACCGCGACTACGAAGCAATCATCCCGGCGGGCAGCAAACGCGTTGAGTTGGCTGTGACCGAAGGCGACTGGCTGACGCTGAGTGAGATCGCGTTACGCCGAGCCGACGGCCAAGAAGACCTGCTTGTCTTGCGAACCGAGTGGGATGAACCGGTGGCACACATCGTGTACGACGCGAAGAATCGCAAACAACCGTTCGCTGGTCAGAAGATGGAGGACCGCCAATGGCTATGGGAGACCGCGATTCTGCCCTGGCAGCAAGCACAGCAGCAGGGTCTTGGTGTGATGGTTGGCGAATTCGGCTGCCACAACAAGACACCTCATGACGTCACGTTGGCCTGGATGGAGGATTGCTTGGCGAACTGGCAGCGAGCCGATTTGGGGATGGGCGTTATGGAACTTCCGCGGATCATTCGGCATTCTCGACAGCCAACGCCAGGATGT
>CAVPGW010000008.1:0-268718 GCA_963704055.1 Pirellulaceae bacterium
CAATCAACGATGTGACGGTCGTCGAAGGCGATGGTGGCGTGACGAACCTCGTCTTCTCTGTCGGCACCAGCGTCGTCGGCAGTCGCGACATTGACTTTCGCGTCAACACCGCCGACGTCAATGCGACGGGCGGCACCGACTACGCTGAAATCGTCGGGCAGACGGGGGTGATCTCGGCCAATACGTTGTCCACGGACGTAACCGTCGCCGTGATCGGCGACACGGTCGTCGAGTCGAATGAAGTGTTGAAGGTCCTGCTTTCCAGCGTGCGGTTCAACGGCTCCGCGGATATGTCACGCGTCTCCATCGCCGACGACACGGGCGAAGGGACCATCACTGACAATGACTTGACGACAATTTCGATTGCCGATGTGACGATGTCGGAAGGTGACTCGGGAATCACGAGTTTCGTGTTTACGCTCAACTCGACCGCTTTCACCGGCGAGGACATCGACGTCACCGTCAATACCACGGATGGTCCCGAAGCGGCCGCGGGCAGCGATTACATGGCGATCATCAATGGGACAGCGAAAATTGCCGCCGGATCAAATACCGGCACGCTGACGGTTGACGTGGTCGGCGAATTGGTCGTTGAACTCGACGAGGTGTTCTTGGTCACGATTTCGGACGTCAAGTTCAATGGAGTCAGCGCACTCACGAAGGTGAGATTACCGACGCAGGCGACTGGCACGATTCTTGATGACGATGTCGCATCGATCTCGATCACGGACGTCGCATCGACGAGGGACTTACCGGTGGAACAACCCACTTGTCGTTTACGATCAGCTCTGACGTCGCGGCCAGTCGAGAGCTGACTGTCCTCTTCAATACCGCCGATCTCGGTGAAGCCGTTGCCGGTACCGATTACACCGCCAAAACAGATTTGCAGGCGACAATTGGAGTCGGTTCAACTTCAACGACGGTAGCGGTTGTCCTCATGGGCGATCAGCTGGTTGAATTCGACGAGAGGTTCGACGTCAATATCTCGGACGCGAAGTTCGATGGAGTGAGCGATCCGATGCAAGTTGGAATCATTCGTCCCCAGGGCGTTGGCACCATCAGCAACGACGACACGGCCGTTCTGTCGATCGACGACGTCAGCGTAGACGAGGATGGCGCTTTCACCTTCACGATCACCAGTAGCAATCCGACCGACACCGACATCACCGGCACGGTCAACACCGCCAACATCGCCGGCGAGGCGGTGGCGGGATTCGATTATGCGGCGATCAGCGGCGCGATCTTCACGATCCACGGGGACTCGCTCGATCTGAGCGACACCGTGACGGTGGCAGTGACCGACGACAATATCGTCGAGGATGATGAGGACTTCAACGTCAACCTGAGTACGCACCAGTTTGGCGGCACCACCGACGCCAATCGGGCCACTTTCACCGGCGGCGATGCCAGCGGTCTGGGAACGATCAACAATAACGACACCGCCACACTGTCGATCAACGACGTGAGCCAGGCTGAAAATGGCACGTTCACGTTTACGATCACCAGTAGCAACCCGACCGACACCGACATCACCGGCACGGTCGACACAGCCAACGTGGCGGCGAGGCGGTGGCAGGAGTCGGATTACACGGCGATCAGCGGTGCGACCTTCACGATCAGCGGGGACTCGGTTGATCTGAGCGACACCGTGACGGTGACCGTGACCGACGACAACATCGTCGAGGATGATGAGGACTTCAACGTCAACCTCAGCAATGCGTTGTTCGGCGGCGGCGGCGATGCGAACCCGTGCCACTTTCACTGGCGGCGATGCCAGTGGCCTCGGTACGATCGAGAACAACGACACCGCCGCATTGTCGATCAACGACGTGAGCCAGGTCGAGAATGGCACCTTCACGTTTACGATCACCAGCAGCAATCCAACCGAAACCGACATCACGGGCAGGGTGGACACAGCCAATATTACCAATGAAGCATTAGCAGGCATCGATTACACGGCAATCAGCGGCGCGACCTTCACGATCAGCGGGGACTCGGTCGCTACCAGCGACACGATCACGGTGACGGTGGCCGACGACAACATCGTCGAAGACAACGAGGACTTCAATGTCAACCTGAGCAACGCCTTGTTCGGCGGCTCCACCGACGACAGTCGGGCCACTTTTACTGGCGGCGATGCTAGCGGCCTCGGTACGATCGAGAACAACGACACCGCCATCCTGTCGATCAACGATGTCAGCCTGGCGGAGCATGGCACCTTCATTTTCACGGTTACTAGCAGTAATCCGACCGACACCGACATCACTGGTACGGTCGACACGGAAGATATCGTCGGCGAGGCAGTGGCAGGATCCGACTACACGGCAATCAGCGGCGCGACCTTCACGATCAGCGGGGACTCGGTCGATCTGGATCGACACCGTGACGGTGGCTGTGACCGACGACAACATTGTCGAGGATGACGAGGACTTCAACGTCAATCTCAGCAACGCCTTGTTCGGCGGCGCCAGCGATGCCATCGCGGGCCACTTTCACCGGCGGCGATGCCAGCGGCTTGGGTACGATCGAAAATAACGATACCGCCATCTTGTCGATCAACGATATCAGCGTGCTAGAAGATGGAACGTTCACCTTCACGATCACCAGTAGCAACCCGACCGAAACCGACATCACTGGTACCGTCGCCACCGCCGACATCGCCGGAGAAGCGCTGGCGGGAACGGATTACACAGCGATCGGTGGTGCGGCCTTCACGATCAGCGGAGACTCGGTCGACACCACCGACAACGTGACGGTGACGGTGACCGACGACGACATCGTCGAGCGTGACGAAGACTTCCACGTCAACCTCAGCAATGCCTTGTTCGCTGGCGCCGTCGACACCACACGTGCGACGATCGCTGTTGGTGGCGGCACCGGCACCGGTACGATCCGCAACGACGACGTGGCCTCGTTGAGCATCGATGACGTCTCGATGGTCGAAGGCAATTCGCCGACGACGAAAAACTACGAGTTCACGATCACATCCAATGCCATCGCCAGTGAGAACATTGAAGTAGCGATCAATACCGCTGACTTGGATGCGGTCGGTGGATACGGACTTCGACGCGATCACCGCCGGGAACGCAATGATCGCGGCTGGCGGCAACATGGCGACCGTAATCGTGACGGTAACCGGCGATGCCATCGTCGAGGCCGACGAGATGTTCGAGGTCAAACTTTCCGATGGCAAGTTCGCCGGCAATGCTCGATCCCAGCGTGTCGTCTTTGCGGATTCGAGTTGGCACGGGCACGATCGAAAACGACGACCTGGCATCGATCACAATCGGTGACGTCAGCCAGGTCGAGGGCGACGGCGATCTGACCAGCTTCGTGTTCACGGTCAGCACGAGTGCTGCGGCCAGCGAACCGCTGACGGTGAGGGTCAACACGAACGATCCAGACGAAGCCGTTGAGGGAACGGACTTCGCAGCCGTCACCGATCAGATCGTAACGATCGACGCGGGCAAACATCGGCGGAAGTCATGGTGTCGGTGGTTGGGCGAGAAAGCGTGTCGAGCTGGATGAGACCTTTGAGCTCAAGTTGTCGGATGCCAGATTCGGCACGACTGACACGACGCGGGTCACGATTGGCGATGATACCGCCATCGGCACGATCCAAAACGACGATATCGCCGCACTGTCGATCGGCAATGTGACGATGGACGAAGGTAACAGTGGCGACACGACGGTGTTCACGTTCACCGTTTCGTCGGATAAGTGGCAAGCCGCGAGATCGGCTTCACGGTCAGACACGGCGAACGGGACCGCACTTGCCGGAACGGACTTCATGGCCGCTGAGCGGAGTGACGGGCACGATCGGCATCGGTCATTGACTGCGACGGTGGACGGTCAACGTGATCGGTGACGACCTTGTGGAGCTCGATGAGACATTCTCGGTCATTCTCTCCAACGCCTGAGTTCGCTGGCCTCGTCGACGTAGACCGTGCGACGATTGCCACCGGCAGCGGCACCGCTACCGGCACGATCCGCAACGACGACGTGGCCTCGTTGAGCATCAATGACGTCTCGATGATCGAAGGCGATTCGCCGACAACGAAAAACTACGAATTCACGATCACGTCCAATGCCATCGCCAGTGAGAACATTGAAGTAGCGATCAATACCGCTAACTTGGATGCGGTCGGCGATACGGACTTCACGGCGATCACCGCTGGGAATGCAGTGATCGCGGCCGGAGACAACATGGCGACGGTGATCGGTGACGGTGATTGGCGACGCCGTGGTCGAGGCCGACGAGATGTTTGAGGTCCAAACTTTCCAATGGCAAGTTCGCCGGCGCTGTCGATACCCAGCGAGTTGTCATTGCGGATCCGATTGGCACTGGCACGATCGAAAACGACGATTCAGACAGTGGTTTCGATCAATGACGTCGCGGTTGTCGAGGGCAATACGGGCACGACGGACCTGGTCTTCACGATCAGCTCCGCCGTGGCAGCCGGCAGCGACATACAGGTTGAAGTGGACACCGCTTCGCTTCTTGAAGCTGCTGCTGGCGTCGATTACATCGAAATCGTCGATCAAGACGTGACGATTACCGCAGGGTCGACATCCGCATCCCTCGTCGTCACGGTTCTGGCCGACACGATCGTTGAGATCAATGAGACGATCCGCGCGGATCTGACGAACGTCCGCTTCGATGGTGCTGTGGACATCGGATCGCGTCACTCTCGGCGACGACATGGGCGTCGGGACCATTGTCAACGACGATGGCTTGACGGTCTCGATCAACGACGTCACCAAGGCAGAAGGCCGATAGTGGGTCGACAAACTTCGTCTTCACAGTCAGTTCGACAGCGGCTGCCAGCAAGAATATCGAAGTGACGTTGGAGACTGCTGGCTTGCTCGAAGCGGTCGCCGGCACCGACTATACGGCGATTGCGCCGACGAAAGCCGTCATCCTGGCTGGCTCTCAGACAGCGACGGTGACGGTTTTGGTCAGCGGCGACGATCTTGTCGAAATCGACGAACAGTTCGCCGTCAATCTCTCCGCTGCGGAGCTCGACGGGGCTCCCGTGATTATCGCCGACCCTCAGGGTGTCGGCACGATCGAAAACGACGACGTAGCGTCGCTGACGATCAGTGATGTTTCAAAGGTGGAAGCCGATAGCGGGACAACCACCTATACCTTCGACATTAGCTCGAACCTCAGCGCCAGCAAGGATATCCACTTCACGATCAATACCGCCGACGCCGGCGCTACGGCCGGAAGCGACTATGTCGCGATTTCCGCGCTGGCCGGGGTGATACCAACGGGATCAACGTCAACTTCCGTTGACGTCACAGTCAAGGGAGATCTGGTTGTTGAAGCGAACGAGACTTTTGAAGTCAATTTATCGGATGCTGTTTTCAACGGCGTCGCCAATCCGAGCCAGATCGACTTGGGCAATGGTCAAGGTATCGGCACGATCGAAAACAACGAGACCGCTGTGCTGTCGATCGACGACGTCAGCGCGCCCGAGAATGGTACCTTCACCTTCACGATCACTAGCAGCAATCCGACCGAAATCGACATCACCGGCACGGTCGATACCGCCAACATCGCTGGCGAGGCGTTGGCACCAGCCGACTACACCGCGATCGGTGGTGCAACGTTTACGATTATCGGAAATTCGGCCGATACGACCGACACTGTGACGGTGACAGTCATCGACGACAACGTCGTGGAGGATAACGAAGACTTCAACGTCAGCCTCAGCAATCCCTTGTTCGGCGGCGCCGCCGACGCTAGTCGGGCCACGTTCACGGGAGGCAAAGCGACCGGCTTGGGCACGATCGAGAACAACGACTCCGCCGTCCTGTCGATCAATGATGTGAGCAAGGCCGAGAACGGAACATTCACCTTTACGATCACCAGCAGCAACCCGACCGATACCGACATCACGGGAAAGGTTGACACCGAGAACATCGCCGGCGAGGCCTTGGCGGGAGCGGACTATACCGCGATCACAGACGCGACGTTCACGATCAGTGGTGACTCGGTGGACCAAGCCGACACGGTGACGGTGACGGTCAGCGACGACGATATCGTGGAGGACAACGAAGACTTCAACGTCAATCTCAGCGACGCGTTGTTCGGGGGCGCGACCGATCTGACGCGAGCCACTTTCAACGGTGGCAAGATTAGCGGGCGGGGTACGATCGTGAACAACGATACGGCCAGCCTATCGATCAATGATGTTAGCCTCGCCGAAAATGGCACCTTCACGTTCACGATCACCAGCAGCAATCCAACCGAAACCGACATCACCGGTGCGGTCGACACGGAAAACATTGCCGGAGAGGCGTTGGCGGGAACAGACTACACCGCGATCGTTGGCGGGACGTTCACGATCAGCGGTGACTCGGTCAACAAAACCGCCAGCGTCACGGTGGCGGTCAACGACGACAACATCGTGGAGGATGACGAAGAGTTCAACGTCAAGCTCAGCAACGCCTTGTTCGGCGGCGCTGCCGACGCTACTCGCGCAACGTTCCGTGGGGGTGCCGCGGCTGTGACCGCGTTGGGGACGATCGAAAACAACGACACCGCCGTGCTGTCGATCGATGACGTGAGCATGGCCGAAGATGGCACCTTCACCTTCACGATCACTTCCTCCAACCCGACCGAAACGGAGATCACCGGCACGGTCGAAACGGCCAATGTCGTTGGTGAGGCGACCGCGGGCAGCGACTACACGGCGATCAGCGGTGGGAGCTTCACGATCAATGGAGATTCGCTGGACACCACCGACACCGTGACAGTGATCGTGAACGACGACAACATCGTGGAGGATAACGAGGACTTCAACGTCAACCTCGGCAACGCCTCTGTTCGGCGGCGCAATCGATCTCACCCGGGCCACGTTCGTTGGCGGTGATGACAGCGGACTGGGGACGATCGAGAACAACGATACCGCCACGCTGTCGATCAATAACGTCAGCGCGGCTGAGAATGGAACGTTCACCTTCACGATCACTAGTAGCAACGCGACCGACACGGACATCACTGGTACGATCGACACAGCCAACATCGTCGGCGAGGCATTGGCCGGTAGCGACTACACGGCGATCAGCGGCGCGACCTTCACGATCACCGGGGACTCACTGGATCGAACCGATACCGTGACAGTGATGGTTAACGACGACAACATCGTGGAGGATGACGAAGATTTTGGCGTTAACCTCAGCAACGCCCTGTTCGGCGGTGCCAGCGACGCCTCTCGGGCCATGTTCATTGGCGGTACGGCGATCGGCGTGGGCACGATCGAAAATAATGACTCCACCATGCTGTCGATCAACGACGTCACCATGCAGGAGGGGCATGGAGGTGGTGTGACAGCCTTTACTTTCACCGTTACGTCACTGGCGGAGGCTGGCGAAAACATCAGTTTCACCGTCGATACGGCCGACGGGGATGAGGCATTGGCAGGAACGGACTACACCGCGTTGGTCGGCAAGCGTGTGGTGCTCGGCGCTGGAGCGACCTCTACGACAGTGACCGTCGATGTAGCTGCTGATTCGGAGGTCGAGATAGACGAAACTTTTTCGATCACCATCTCGGAAGTACAGTTCGCTGGAGTCGCTGATCCGACGTCACGAGTGACAATTGACGATGCAATCGGAGTTGGGAAGATCGTCAACGATGACTCAACAGCATTGTCAATCGGCGATGTCACAATGACCGAAGGTGACAGCGGCGCGACCAATTTCGTGTTCACCGTCACGTCGGCTGCCGCTGCAAGTCGAAACATTGATTTCACGGTTAATACCGTAAGTTCCGGCGAGGCGGTCGCCGGTTCCGACTACGCCAAGATCGAGGCTCAGTCAGAACGGATTGAAATTGGCTCAACCACCACCGAGGTGACCGTCACAGTCATCGGTGACACCGACGTCGAGCTCGATGAGACATTCTCGATTGTCATCTCGGACGCCCTTCTCGACGGAGTCGTGAACACCAGCCTATTGACGATTAGCAGCGACGATACCGGCGTCGGTACGATCGAGAACGATGACATCGCGTCGTTCTCGATTAGTGATGTGCGAGCGGCCGAGGGAGACACGGGCACAACGAGCTTCGAGTTCACGATTACAACGGATGCCGTCGCGAGTCGCGAGATGCGGGTCCAAATTGATACCGCTGACATGCCCGATGCCATGGCCGGTGTCGACTATATTGGAATTGTTGGACGGGACATTGTCATTGCGGCTGGATCCACGTCGGCGATGGTAACCGTTGACGTCATCGGGGAGTCGATCGTCGAAGTCAATGAGACCTTCGGCGTCAATCTGTCGAATGTCCGCTTTGATGGAGGCCCCGATGCATCGCGAGTAAGGATTGCCGATCAGGTTGGCATCGGAATCATTGAGAATGATGATGGTTTGACGATCGCGATCAACGACGTAGCCGTGCTCGAAGGCAATGCAGGCACTGTCACGGGATTTGAATTCACAATCAGTTCGACCGAGATGTCAAGCAGAGACATCGAAGTCACCGTCAATACCTCGAATTTCGTGGATGCCATTGCCGGAGTCGACTACACGGCGATCGTCTCGGAAACGGCAACCATCGTTGCTGGTCAGACATCGACAAAGGTCACGGTCGAAGTCATCGGCGACAACCTGGTCGAACTGGATGAGAAATTCTCGGTAGATCTGACCAACGCGCGAATCGGCACGGAGCTGGTAATCATTGCCGACTCAAGAGGCGTGGGGACGATTCTTAATGACGAGATCGCTTCTCTGAGCGTCGACGACGTGGAAGTGTTCGAAGGGAATAGCGGCGTTGTAGCTCTGCAGTTCACGATCACCTCCGACAAGACCGCCAGCGAAGCGATCAGCTTGACCGTCAATACGTCCAGCGTGATGGATGCACTAGCCGGGACGGACTATGCCGAGATCGTCGATCAGAAATTTGTGATCCCGGCTGGCGAACTGTTCACCATGGTCACTGTGACTGCGGTTGGTGATGATTTGGTCGAGATCGACGAGACCTTTCAAGTCCAACTAACGAATGCCGAATTTGACGGACAGGACGCTCCCACGCGAGTGGTCATCGGTGCCCCCACCGGAATAGGGACGATTAAGAATGACGACTCCGTGCAGCTGACCATTGATGACGTGACTCATGTTGAGGCCGATGCGGGCGTGACCAACTACGTCTTTACGATCACCTCCGATGGGCTGGCAAGCAAAGACTTAACGGTGACCGTCAATGTCCCTGACCGAATGGATCCCGTCGGTGCCCCTGACCTCAATGCGATCGCTGCACAGACGGCAACCATCAAGGCAGGAACGCTGTCAACCATCGTGACAGTCGAGGTGCTCGGTGATTTGGTGGTCGAGAGAGATGAAACTTTTTCGGTCAATCTTACCGCTGCTTCCTTCAACGCGATGGTCGACCCAAGTCGCGTGGATTTTGACGACGCCACCGGTATTGGAACGATTGTCAACAACGATAGTCTGGCAATCTCCATTGATGACGTCTCCCAAACCGAAGGCGATACCAGTTTCGATTTCACGGTCAGTATCGACGCGATCGCCAGTGAAGATATTCAAGTCACTGTTAATACGGCTAATGGAGACGCGGAAGCCGGCGCCGACTTTACCGGGATCGTCAACCAGCCAGCGGTGATCACGGCGGGAACTTCCTCGGTCATGGTCACCGTTACGGTGACCAATGACAATCTTGTCGAAAATGACGAAGACTTCAACGTCAACCTCAGCAATCCCTTGTTCGGTGGGGCGACCGATCCCACGCGGGCCACTTTCGTCGGCGGTGATGCCAACGGGCTGGGCACGATCGTCAACAACGATACCGCTGTGCTGTCGATCAACGATGTCAGCATGGCTGAGGATGGCACCTTCACCTTCACGATCACCAGTAGCAACCCGACCGAAACGGAGATCACCGGCACCGTCGACACGGCCGACATCGCCGGCGAGGCCTTGGCAGGATCTGATTACACGGCGATCAGCGGTGCAACCTTTACGATCAGCGGAGATTCGCTCGACACAAGCGATACCGTAACGGTCACGGTCAACGACGACAACATTGTCGAAGATGATGAAGACTTCAACGTCAACCTCAGCAATGTCTTGTTCGGTGCGGCGACAGACGGCACGCGAGCGACTCTCGGCGATGCCAGCGGACTGGGTACGATCGTTAACAACGATACCGCTGTGCTGTCGATCAACGATGTGAGCATGGCTGAGGATGGCACCTTCACCTTCACGATCACCAGTAGCAACCCGACCGAAACGGAGATCACCGGCACGGTCGACACGGCCAACATCGCCGGCGAGGCGTTGGCAGGATCTGATTACACGGCGATCAGCGGCGCGATCTTTACGATCAGCGGAGATTCGCTCGACACAAGCGATACCGTGACGGTCACGGTCAACGACGACAACATCGTCGAGGATGACGAAGACTTCAACGTCAACCTCAGCAATGTCTTGTTCGGTGGGGCGACAGACGGCACGCGAGCCACTCTCGGCGATGCCAGCGGACTGGGCACGATCGTCAACAACGATACCGCTGTGCTGTCGATCAACGATGTCAGCATGGCCGAGAATGGCACCTTCACCTTCACGATCACCAGTAGCAACCCGACCGAAACGGAGATCACCGGCACGGTCGACACGGCCAACATCGCCGGCGAGGCATTGGCAGGATCTGATTACACGGCGATCAGCGGCGCGATCTTTACGATCAGCGGTGACTCGCTCGATCTAAGCGATACCGTGACGGTCACGGTCAACGACGACAACATCGTCGAGGATGACGAAGACTTCAATGTCAACCTCAGCAATGTCTTGTTCGGTGCGGCGACAGACGGCACGCGAGCAACTCTCGGCGATGCCAGCGGACTGGGCACGATCGTCAACAACGATACCGCTGTGCTGTCGATCAACGATGTCAGCATGGCTGAGGATGGCACGTTCACCTTCACGATCACCAGTAGCAACCCGACCGAAACGGAGATCACCGGCACGGTCGACACGGCCGACATCACGGGTGAAGCGGTGGCGGGGGCAGATTACACGGCGATCAGCGGCGCGATCTTTACGATCAGCGGTGATTCGCTCGACACAAGCGATACCGTAACGGTCACGGTCAACGACGACAACATTGTCGAGGATGACGAAGACTTCAACGTCAACCTCAGCAATGTCTTGTTCGGTGGGGCGACAGACGGCACGCGAGCCACTCTCGGCGATGCCAGCGGGCTGGGCACGATCGTTAACAACGATACCGCTGTGCTGTCGATCAACGATGTCAGCATGGCTGAGGATGGCACCTTCACCTTCACGATCACGTCCTCCAACCCGACCGAAACGGAGATCACCGGCACCGTCGACACGGCCGACATCACGGGTGAAGCGGTGGCGGGGGCAGATTACACGGCGATCAGCGGCGCGATCTTTACGATCAGCGGAGATTCGCTCGACACAAGCGATACCGTGACGGTCACGGTCAACGACGACAACATCGTCGAAGATGACGAAGACTTCAACGTCAACCTCAGCAATGTCTTGTTCGGTGGGGCGACAGACGGCACGCGAGCGACTCTCGGCGATGCCAGCGGACTGGGCACGATCGTCAACAACGATACCGCTGTGCTGTCGATCAACGACGTCAGCATGGCTGAGGATGGCACCTTCACCTTCACGATCACGTCCTCCAACCCGACCGAAACGGAGATCACCGGCACCGTCGACACGGCCGACATCACGGGTGAAGCGGTGGCGGGGGCAGATTACACGGCGATCAGCGGCGCGATCTTTACGATCAGCGGAGATTCGCTCGACACAAGCGATACCGTAACGGTCACGGTCAACGATGACAACATCGTCGAGGATGACGAAGACTTCAACGTCAACCTCAGCAATGTCTTGTTCGGTGGGGCGACAGACGGCACGCGAGCGACTCTCGGCGATGCCAGCGGACTGGGCACAATCGTCAACAACGATACCGCTGTGCTGTCGATCAACGACGTCAGCATGGCCGAGAATGGCACTTTCACCTTTACGATCACCAGTAGCAACCCGACCGAAACGGAGATCACCGGCACCGTCGACACGGCCGACATCGCCGGCGAGGCCTTGGCAGGATCTGATTACACGGCGATCAGCGGCGCGATCTTTACGATCAGCGGGGATTCGCTCGACACAAGCGATACCGTGACGGTCACGGTCAACGACGACAACATCGTCGAGGATGACGAAGACTTCAACGTCAACCTCAGCAATGTCTTGTTCGGTGGGGCGACAGACGGCACGCGAGCCACTCTCGGCGATGCCAGCGGGCTGGGCACGATCGTCAACAACGATACCGCTGTGCTGTCGATCAACGATGTCAGCATGGCTGAGGATGGCACCTTCACCTTCACGATCACGTCCTCCAACCCGACCGAAACGGAGATCACCGGCACGGTCGACACGGCCGACATCGCCGGCGAGGCATTGGCAGGATCTGATTACACGGCGATCAGCGGTGCAACCTTTACGATCAGCGGAGATTCGCTCGACACAAGCGATACCGTGACGGTCACGGTCAACGACGACAACATCGTCGAGGATGACGAAGACTTCAACGTCAACCTCAGCAATGTCTTGTTCGGTGGGGCGACAGACGGCACGCGAGCGACTCTCGGCGATGCCAGCGGGCTGGGCACGATCGTCAACAACGATACCGCTGTGCTGTCGATCAACGATGTCAGCATGGCTGAGGATGGCACCTTCACCTTCACGATCACCAGTAGCAACCCGACCGAAACGGAGATCACCGGCACGGTCGACACGGCCGACATCGCCGGCGAGGCATTGGCAGGATCTGATTACACGGCGATCAGCGGCGCAGACCTTTACGATCAGCGGAGATTCGCTCGACACAAGCGATACCGTGACGGTCACGGTCAACGACGACAACATCGTCGAGGATGACGAAGACTTCAACGTCAACCTCAGCAATGTCTTGTTCGGTGGGGCGACAGACGGCACGCGAGCGACTCTCGGCGATGCCAGCGGGCTGGGCACGATCGTCAACAACGATACCGCTGTGCTGTCGATCAACGATGTCAGCATGGCTGAGGATGGCACCTTCACCTTCACGATCACCAGTAGCAACCCGACCGAAACGGAGATCACCGGCACGGTCGACACGGCCAACATCGCGGGTGAGGCGGTGGCGGGAGCGGATTACACGGCGATCAGCGGCGCGATCGTTCACGATCAGCGGAGATTCGCTCGACACAAGCGATACCGTGACGGTCACGGTCAACGACGACAACATCGTCGAGGATGACGAAGACTTCAACGTCAACCTCAGCAATGTCTTGTTCGGTGGGGCGACAGACGGCACGCGAGCGACTCTCGGTGATGCCAGCGGGCTGGGCACGATCGTCAACAACGATACCGCTGTGCTGTCGATCAACGATGTCAGCATGGCCGAGGATGGCACCTTCACCTTCACGATCACGTCCTCCAACCCGACCGAAACGGAGATCACCGGCACGGTCGACACGGCCGACATCACGGGTGAGGCGGTGGCGGGAGCGGATTACACGGCGATCAGCGGCGCAACGTTCACGATCAGCGGAGATTCGCTCGACACAAGCGATACCGTGACGGTCACGGTCAACGACGACAACATCGTCGAAGATGACGAAGACTTCAACGTCAACCTCAGCAATGTCTTGTTCGGTGGGGCGACAGACGGCACGCGAGCCACTCTCGGCGATGCCAGCGGGCTGGGCACGATCGTGAACAACGATACCGCTGTGCTGTCGATCAACGATGTCAGCATGGCTGAGGATGGCACCTTCACCTTCACGATCACGTCCTCCAACCCGACCGAAACGGAGATCACCGGCACGGTCGACACGGCCGACATCACGGGTGAAGCGGTGGCGGGAGCGGATTACACGGCGATCAGCGGCGCGATCTTTACGATCAGCGGAGATTCGCTCGACACAAGCGATACCGTGACGGTCACGGTCAACGACGACAACATCGTCGAGGATGACGAAGACTTCAACGTCAACCTCAGCAATGTCTTGTTCGGTGGGGCGACAGACGGCACGCGAGCGACTCTCGGCGATGCCAGCGGACTGGGCACGATCGTCAACAACGATACCGCTGTGCTGTCGATCAACGACGTCAGCATGGCCGAGAATGGCACTTTCACCTTCACGATCACCGTACCAACCCGACCGAAACGGAGATCACCGGCACGGTCGACACGGCCGACATCGCCGGCGAGGCGTTGGCAGGATCTGATTACACGGCGATCAGCGGTGCAACCTTTACGATCAGCGGAGATTCGCTCGACACAAGCGATACCGTGACGGTCACGGTCAACGACGACAACATCGTCGAAGATGATGAAGACTTCAACGTCAACCTCAGCAATGTCTTGTTCGGTGGGGCGACAGACGGCACGCGAGCGACTCTCGGTGATGCCAGCGGACTGGGTACGATCGTCAACAACGATACCGCTGTGCTGTCGATCAACGATGTCAGCATGGCCGAGAATGGCACCTTCACCTTCACGATCACGTCCTCCAACCCGACTGAGACGGAGATCACCGGCACCGTCGACACGGCCAACATCGTCGGCGAGGCGTTGGCAGGAGCGATTACACGGCGATCAGCGGTGCAACGTTCACGATCAGCGGAGATTCGCTCGACACAAGCGATACCGTGACGGTCACGGTCAACGACGACAACATCGTCGAGGATGACGAAGACTTCAACGTCAACCTCAGCAATGTCTTGTTCGGTGGGGCGACAGACGGCACGCGAGCGACTCTCGGCGATGCCAGCGGACTGGGCACGATCGTCAACAACGATACCGCTGTGCTGTCGATCAACGATGTCAGCATGGCCGAGGATGGCACCTTCACCTTCACGATCACCGTCGTCCAACCCAACCGAAACGGAGATCACCGGCACGGTCGACACGGCCAACATCGCCGGCGAGGCGTTGGCAGGATCTGATTACACGGCGATCAGCGGTGCAACCTTTACGATCAGCGGAGATTCGCTCGACACAAGCGATACCGTGACGGTCACGGTCAACGACGACAACATCGTCGAGGATGACGAAGACTTCAACGTCAACCTCAGCAATGTCTTGTTCGGTGGGGCGACAGACGGCACGCGAGCGACTCTCGGCGATGCCAGCGGACTGGGCACGATCGTCAACAACGATACCGCTGTGCTGTCGATCAACGATGTCAGCATGGCCGAGGATGGCACCTTCACCTTCACGATCACCAGTAGCAACCCGACCGAAACGGAGATCACCGGCACGGTCGACACGGCCAACATCGCCGGCGAGGCGTTGGCAGGATCTGATTACACGGCGATCAGCGGCGCAACCTTTACGATCAGCGGAGATTCGCTCGACACAAGCGATACCGTGACGGTCACGGTCAACGACGACAACATCGTCGAGGATGACGAAGACTTCAACGTCAACCTCAGCAATGTCTTGTTCGGTGGGGCGACAGACGGCACGCGAGCCACTCTCGGCGATGCCAGCGGACTGGGCACGATCGTCAACAACGATACCGCTGTGCTGTCGATCAACGATGTCAGCCTGCCCGAGGATGGCACCTTCACCTTCACGATCACCAGTAGCAACCCGACCGAAACGGAGATCACCGGCACGGTCGACACGGCCAACATCGCCGGCGAGGCGGTGGCGGGAGCTGATTACACGGCGATCAGCGGCGCAACCTTTACGATCAGCGGAGATTCGCTCGACACAAGCGATACCGTGACGGTCACGGTCAACGACGACAACATCGTCGAGGATGACGAAGACTTCAACGTCAACCTCAGCAATGTCTTGTTCGGTGGGGCGACAGACGGCACGCGAGCGACTCTCGGCGATGCCAGCGGACTGGGCACGATCGTCAACAACGATACCGCTGTGCTGTCGATCAACGATGTCAGCATGGCTGAGGATGGCACCTTCACCTTCACGATCACCAGTAGCAACCCGACCGAAACGGAGATCACCGGCACGGTCGACACGGCCAACATCGCCGGCGAGGCATTGGCAGGATCTGATTACACGGCGATCAGCGGTGCAACGTTCACGATCAGCGGAGATTCGCTCGACACAAGCGATACCGTGACGGTCACGGTCAACGACGACAACATCGTCGAGGATGACGAAGACTTCAACGTCAACCTCAGCAATGTCTTGTTCGGTGGGGCGACAGACGGCACGCGAGCGACTCTCGGCGATGCCAGCGGACTGGGCACGATCGTCAACAACGATACCGCTGTGCTGTCGATCAACGATGTCAGCATGGCCGAGGATGGCACCTTCACCTTCACGATCACCAGTAGCAACCCGACCGAAACGGAGATCACCGGCACGGTCGACACGGCCGACATCATCGGGCGAGGCGTTGGCAGGAGCTGATTACACGGCGATCAGCGGCGCGATCGTTTACGATCAGCGGAGATTCGCTCGACACAAGCGATACCGTGACGGTCACGGTCAACGACGACAACATCGTCGAGGATGACGAAGACTTCAACGTCAACCTCAGCAATGTCTTGTTCGGTGGGGCGACAGACGGCACGCGAGCGACTCTCGGTGATGCCAGCGGACTGGGCACGATCGTCAACAACGATACCGCTGTGCTGTCGATCAACGACGTCAGCATGGCCGAGAGATGGCACCTTCACCTTCACGATCACGTCAGTCGCAACCCGACCGAAACGGAGATCACCGGCACGGTCGACACGGCCAACATCGCCGGCGAGGCGTTGGCAGGATCTGATTACACGGCGATCAGCGGCGCAATCTTTACGATCAGCGGAGATTCGCTCGACACAATCGATACCGTGACGGTCACGGTCAACGACGACAACATCGTCGAGGATGACGAAGACTTCAACGTCAACCTCAGCAATGTCTTGTTCGGTGGGGCGACAGACGGCACGCGAGCGACTCTCGGTGATGCCAGCGGACTGGGTACGATCGTCAACAACGATACCGCTGTGCTGTCGATCAACGATGTAACCCTGCCCGAGGATGGCACGTTCACCTTCACGATCACGTCCTCCAACCCGACCGAAACGGAGATCACCGGCACGGTCGACACGGCCAACATCACGGGTGAAGCGGTGGCGGGGGCAGATTACACGGCGATCAGCGGCGCAACCTTTACGATCAGCGGAGATTCGCTCGACACAAGCGATACCGTGACGGTCACGGTCAACGACGACAACATCGTCGAGGATGACGAAGACTTCAACGTCAACCTCAGCAATGTCTTGTTCGGTGGGGCGACAGACGGCACGCGAGCGACTCTGCGGCGATGCCAGCGGGCTGGGCACAATTGTCAATAATGATATGGCTCAGATCTCGATCGATAACGTTGCCCTGAGCGAAGGGGACTCAGGGACGACGAGTTTTGTATTTACGATCAGCTCCGACACGGTTTCAAGCAGGGAAATGACTGTTGCTGTTGATACCACAGATCTGATCGAAGCAGTCGCCGGTACTGATTACGTGACGGTTGTGAGTCAAGGGGCAACGATTGCAGCTGGATCCACGTCGACGACGTTCATCATCGACATCAATGGGGACAGAACCGTGGAGGCCGATGAAACGTTCAGTGTCAGCTTGTCAGATGCCAGGTTCAACGGGTCGACCGATCCAAGTCGTGTGACGCTCGGCGATGGCATCGGGGAAGGCACGATTTTGAATGACGACTTTGCGTCCATTTCGATTAACGATGTCGCCATGCTCGAGGGTGACAGCGGCGCAACGTCGTTCGCGTTTACGATCAGCTCGGATCTCGCGGCAAGCAAGGAGCTTAGCGTGTCCGTTACGGCGATCGACTTGGATGATGCGATCGGCGGGCCAGACCTGATCGAGGTCATCGCTCAAACCGCTTCGATTGCTGCCGGCGACACTTCGACCACGGTAATTGTCGACGTCATTGGCGATCGGCTGGTGGAGTTGGACGAGGTCTTTCGCGTTGAGCTTTCGGATGCCAGATTCGATGGCGCAACGGATGACACTCGCGTGCTAATCGCGGATAACGTCGGTCGAGGAACGATCGTAAACGACGACATGGCGATTGTGACAATCGATGACGTCGCGGCAATAGAAGGCGACACTGGGACAACGAATCTGGTCTTTACGGTCAGCACGGACGCCGCTGCCAGCCTCGACATGTCTTTGACTGTCCGCACCGCTGGTGGCTTTGAAGCCGTGGTGAATGCGGATTATTTTGGAATCCCAGATCAAGATCTCGTGATCGCGGCCGGCGAAACAAGTGCGACGATCACAATCGAAGCGATCGGTGATTCGCTGGTTGAGAACGACGAGACGTTCGTTGTTTTGCTTCGCGATGCTTTGTTCAACGGAAAAGCCGACGCGACTCGCATTTCAATCGAAGACAACACAGGAGTCGGCACGATCACCAATGATGATTCCGCTGCGATCTCAATCGAAGATGTTACAGCGATTGAAGGCGATGATGGAATCACTCAGTTCGTATTTACGATCCGCCAAGATGCGTTGGCTAGTCTCGACACTTCCGTCGTCGTTAACACGAGTGACATTTCTGAAGCGATCGCACAAACGGATTATATCCCCATCGCAAATCAGGTGGTCACGATCGCAGCCGGCACCAGAACGGCCACTCTTTCGGTCGGCGTGATTGGTGAGGCGTTGGTGGAAGCGACCGAATCGTTTCGCGTCGACTTGTCCGACGCGAGATTCGGCGATACTGCTGATTCCACTCGTATCACAATTGGCGTTGCAACTGGGATTGCCACGATTCTCAACGATGATGCCGGGAGCTTCCTGATTGACGATCTCGTTGTGAATGAGGGCGATGGCACAGCCAGCTTGACGGTTTCGATTGCAAGTCCAATCGACGTCGACACGACACTCGGATTCACACTCGATCAGAACGATGACATTCAAAACCTCGATTCGCAAATCACGTTCAGGGCAGGAGCCTCTCAAGCCCAGTCTTTGCGATTTACGATTCAAGATGACATCCTCGTCGAGGGAAGCGAGACGTACATCGGTTTTTTTGAGTTGATGTCACGATCCGACGGACGAGACGTCGTTGCCACCGTGGCGACCTCGATCGAAATCCTCGACAACGACAAGGCGACCTTGTCGATTAGCGAGGTCACGGTCGATGAAGCCGTTGGAACAACAACAATAACAATCGGTATTGATGCTCCGTTTGACATTGACGCAACATTCGATTTGACGTCGCCGATACAAAGTGACATTTTGTTTATCGACGCATCGACCACATTCGCAGCCGGAAGCACGGAACCTCAAACGATAACGGTGGCGATCAATGACGATCAAATTGTCGAATTAGACGAGACGATCGATATCGGGGTCGTCGCTGCGACGGATCTTGGGACGAGGGACGTGGACACGTCGGATGTCGGTACGATCGAAATCATCGAAAACGATTCGGCTGTGTTTACGGTTGAGAATCTAGAAGTCTTCGAAGGTGGCGGGGCAGTCCAGTTTGTCGTTTCCGTGGACAAAGCTATCGATATTGATACAACGCTGGCAATTACGCTGGCACCGACCGAGGATCTGTCGATCATAACGCCCACCATCACTTTTCCTGGCGGCAGCAGGCAGAGCCAAGCATTTACCATCGATGTGGTCGACGACGACATCGAAGAACTAACCGAGCAAGTCGGGAGTTTGGTCAGTATAGAAACGGACCTTGGTTCGCGTGTTGTTTCGGCGCCGGAGCCTACCGTGTTCACGATTCGCGACGACGACACACCTGATTTCCTTCGGCAGATCAACGAAAACATCCTGACGTCGACCGTGCCGATTCTGGTACCAACGACCGGGTCCGGGGGAGGAGGCGGTTCGGCAGGCGCCGGCTCATCAGCTGGTGGTGCGGCCGCGGGGGCGAACGCAACGGCGCCGAATCAGGCTCCCGCCGACTCCGGTTCTGGCGGTGATGCGGCGACGGACTCTGCAGCGGCAGAGGAAGCGGTTGGGACCGAGTCGATTGCATCGACTGGCCAAGCGAATCAGGATTCGGGGACAACGTCCGCTCAAGGCGGACTCCAATCCTTTGCAAACTCTGAGAGCAACGCGGACCTCGAATCTTCAGACGCCAACCAGTCCAAGAATGTCTCATCGGATTCCGAGTTCGCGTCAGACGCTGGCGAGCTGTACTTCCACGTCGTTTTGCCCAACGGCAAACTCGGCAAGAAATACGAGTTGGACATGGATCTGCTGGATGAAGCGTCACTGTTCGATCGATTTCGAGGGCTTCCCACAGACGTCTATCGAGTCCTCTACCGAGAGCCTGGATCTGATTCCGTTCAGCAACTTTTTGAAATCTACGTTGTCGAGGGCAAAATCGAAACAATCGCCCATTTGCGGGATGCGCAAATCGAGCGAGTTGATCCGTCACATGATGTTGAGCAGCCGGCACCTGAAGCTGATGGGGCGACGTTGGATGCGGAGAAATCGGACGCATCGGCTGATCCAGACCTGGGCCGGGTCGGCCGATTCGCGGGGTCATTGATGGCCGCCTCGCTGGCGCTTTCCAACAACTCGAGTCGCCCATGGAAAAACCGTCTGTTGGATTCGACAACCGCTCGTCGATTGCCACGAATGGATGCCGTCTCACGGATCTTGCGGCGGCTGCGCGGTTCACTTTGATGCGGTTCACTTTGGTATCGAGCGGGATGGAAGCTACCGTCATTCTTTCATCTGCGAACCTACCAGCCACACGGAGTCGGATTTTGACGCGCACCGTTCTATTCACTTTGCTGCTCGCCAGACGTCGGGTTCCTAAACTACATCGCAGCGCTGCGCATGGTGTACGACGAAAAAGACTTTTATCTCACCGCGGGTTTCCCGACGCATCACGTCATGGCAATCAAGCCAAGTGGTCGCGGTGACGTCAGCGAAAGTCACGTGACTTGGCATGTCACCGACGCAAACAGCTATGTACCATCGCCGGTAGTTACCAATGATTTGTTATTCGTCACCCAAACAGATGACTTCGCCGGTTTGGGTAGTCAAGTAGAGTCGTTTTTCGGCGATTGCCAAGCCGTCCCAGGCAGGTGGCGGTACTTGGGTTTCGCCGATCACGTAGCCGGTTTCGGTGGAGACGACTTTCAGTCGGCCGTCGCGATGAACGACATACAGCTTTTCATCACCGCCGAGTGCCATGGCGTGGATCTCGTTGTGGAGCTGCGTCCCGTACTGGGGTTCTTCGGCCGGTGGTGCTTCAGGGTCGGCAAACGGATCCTTGGTCCATTGAGCGTTGGTGGCGATGCGATAGTTACGATAGGGCTTGCCACCGTCCCTCGCGAGCTTGCCTGCTTCCCAGCCTGTGATCCACTTGCTGTCGAACTGCTCACCGTCGTCGAGGTCAAATTCGCGGCGAAAAACATTCGTGCTGCCGTCGAGAGAACTGTAAGCGTTATCGTCTCGGAAAACCGCCAACGGTCGCCGCGGCGCCTCGCCGCTAAACCGGTGTTGGTGGCGAGCGCCATAGGTCCAGGCACCGCGAGGGATCCACACTTCGCCTGCGCCTGTATTCAATTTGGCAAAGGCGTTCCATTTGTCGACGTTGACCTCCTTACCGTCCGGCGAGATGATCCAACGCGACATTGCCAATCCTTCTCCTTCGGCGTGCAGAATGTCGAACGGATCGAACTCGAGTCCCGAGTTTTCGTAAAAGCCTTTTTGAGGAACGGTGTTGATCCGCTGCACCCAATGTCGCTCGCCCGTGAACGGGTCAACCGCAAATACCAGAATTCCGCCATCGGCCAACGGTTGGCGGCCAGCGGCGAAGTAAGCGACGTCGTCCATCACCAACACGGCCCCCGGAACCGGCCAGGGCGATTCGACTTGCCCATACGCTACGATCCGCTCATCAGTCGGTGCGGCGCGCATTCGCCAGACAAGTTCCCCGTCGTCGGCGCGAAGTGCATAGACCCAACCCGCAGCCGATCCGAACAAGCAGAGTCCGCGATGGATCGCCGGCGGTGTGTCGAGCCGCCCGTTGGCCGTGAATCGCCAGCGGACTTCACCCGAGGAAGTGTCGATCGCAATCAACTCGTGCGAGTGAGGCCGCGTAACGTAGGCGATGCCGCCAGCGATCGTCGGCGCGCTGATGGGGCCCTTGACGACCGGGTTTTCCTTCCAGTCATGAAGGATCGGACCGGAGACGCTTGCTTCGATGTCTGTTTCGGTCTGCAGGGCAAGGCTCCATCGTTTTTCCAACGACTTGGGGCCAGGCCTGACCGAGCTTCCGCTTCGCCAGCGGTCGTGCCGATACAACGGCCAGTCATCGGGCTGGGTAGCCGCCGCATTGCGATCGACCACGGCCGATCCTTTTTCGAGCAGAAATTCGATCTTGTCCGGAGGCAGGTTTGACGCGTGCGATGGACTCGGTGACTTCGGTGCCATCGCCACGAAGCCCCGCAGCATCGGCCAGCAGGTGCAATGCTTCGGCGTCGTGTAGACCAATCCGTTTGCCGGAATCCAACCGCTTTCTCTCGAGCAGTTTGCCTTGGTGATTCGATTGGCAATGACTTCGCCCGAGCTCAAGTTCGTCATGTCCAACTCGCCGGCGAACATGTAGTTCGGTGTGGCAACGGGCGGGAAACAGTGGGCCAGGCCAGCGGGAAAGGTTCGCCGAGTCTCGCCGGTTTTCGGATCGAGTGCCGAAACTTGAGCTGGGGTGCGTTGGCGGTTTGCTTCGTCGCTGGTGTTGATTTTGCCGCCGTGCAGAATCCAGATGTCGCCACCTAAGAACATTGCTCGAGCTTGTCGAGCGTGGTTCATCGCGGGCGGAAATTCTTTCGACCATTGGTGCTCGCCCGAGTCGATCGATACGACATGGATTCCGTTGCCGGCGTCGTGGTCGCTGAGCGTCGACACCTCGAACACCAACATGCCCCCGGCTAAGACAGTGCGAGTCGTCAGTGTCAGCCACGGATAGTCATCGCGGCTCCATTTTACTTCGCCCGATTCCGCACCCAGAACAACTGCTTCAGCCTTCTCGCCTCGGCGAACACGGCCCTGAAGGAACGAGACAACCTTTCCATCAGCAATGATGTTCCGCGGTTCTGCCGCAGCGACATTCCAGACTTCTTTCCCGGATTCGACATCGAAGGCGCGTACCGATTCGTCATCGGTCGCGATCACGCGAATGCCGTCGTAGATGATTGCTTTGGGGCTTTCCATGTCGCCAAGTTCCACAACCACTTCGCCGGTCGCCGTGTCGAGTGCGACGGGGCGGTTTTGCAGGATCGCGAATAGGAATCGATCGGATGCGATCGGGCGTGATCCTTCGCTTGCCAACTTCGGCAGTTCAAAATCCTCTGCGTTGACCTCGCCCTTTCGGTTAAGAGTGCGATGCCAGAGCCGCAGCCCGTTGAAGCTGTCGCGAGCCAGGATGCCGCCGTAGAAGTTGCGACCACCGGCTGTAACCATACCTTCGACCTCGGAGGTTGCCGCCGCGATCCAACGTACGCGATCTGGCGGTCCCACCAATGTGTCTAACGACACCGCATTCCCGTCGGCCGCGTGTCGTGGATGCGACCAGATATCCATTTCGTTTGGCCACGGTTTGCGTGCGACAAGGCTCGTGCCCTTTTGAGCAATCGAATCGAAGCCGACTGCTGCAAGCTTCGATTTCTCCACGAGATGCGTGTCTTGGATGACGATCGATCCGCCGGGCGTGAGAACTCGAAAGAGTTCCTGTAGGGGGGCGGTGTAGTCTTGAACCACTACCAGGTTGACGATGTTTTCCGCATACGGCAGCCGATCGCGATCGGTCGTTTGTTCGGCCCAGGCCAAGCCGTAGTAGCCCTCTTTTCTCAAATGCGTCTGGGCTGACTTGATTTTCGCGAGGTCGGGGTCCAAGACATGAACCAAGTATCGCCCGGTCAGGCTGAGCTTGGCCGCGGCATGTGTATCACTGGCACCAAGTTGAACCACAAGTCCGCCTTGCAGCCCCGCCAGTTCTGTTGAATCGACTTGTTGTGCCGGTTGCGGATCGGGTTGATCGCTTCGCGCCTGCGATGGAAGGCACAGGCAGGTGCCGGCGAGTAGGACTGCAAACGAACGGCTTCGCGTCGGGGTGGGGCTGAGCATGGCAGGACGCCGTAATTTGTGGGTGGGAAAATTGGAGGGAGGTTGGACAGTTTGAATGATACAAGCTGGTGCCGGTGAAATGTCAGTAATCATTTGAGATACTGCGCAGTTTATCGTAGCCATCACGCTCCGTCGTGATGATAGCCCGACCTTGTGGTATCGCGAAGCGAATCAATTAGGTCGAAGAAGTGACTCCAGTGGCATGCCCGCTCTGCGAGATGATTCGGCACCCGTGGTGAATCGAACGTCGGGCTACATCACGACGGAGCGTGATGGCAACTTTTTCTCGCGGAACGAACCGCGACAATCAGGTCAGGCCTACGGCTTTGCGCCAGATCCAGAATATGCCTAGCAACAGCACGAGCAGCGCAGCGGTCAGCGGATGACTCCACAATTGCAGGCGGCGGATGGAAGGCGGCGGCATCGGCAGATCGGCCAGCATTTGAATGACTTCGTCGATCTCTTGTGGCGCAACCGATTTGCCTCGTGAGACGAGTGACAGTTCCTTTAGCACATCTGGACGCGCCGGTTTTCCTACTTGTTCGATCGCCTGGCCGTGGACGAAAAAGTTGGCTTGCAGCGTCGCCGATGTTTGCTGGCATGCGATGGTGACTTGGTGCTTGCCGGCCTCGGTCGGTACATAGCGACCTTGAAAGACGCCCCATTGGTCTCCTTCGGCTAACAGACGCACTGTTTCGGTCTTACCGGCCGGTGAGACCATCCGCGCGATCACGTCGCCTTTTTGCAGCGGCTCGCCCCCTTTGTCCATCACATGTGCGGTGAACGTCAGCGTTTGTCGGATCTGCGGTTGATCGGGCGTATAGAACAAACGCATCGTCTCGCCCTTTGGCCATGTTTCGTTGATACGCCATCCAGCGAACAACTTGCCCCCAAAAACGATAATGGTATTTGTCCTCGACACCCTTCCGCCAACGCCAAGCGCCGTCGGTGCCCATGAACAGAACTTTGCCGGCGCCAAATGTTCTGGTCGCCAGCAGCGGCAGTCGACCGTATTGGTTGGACATCTCGCCGTGGACCGCCAGGACTTCGCTGCCCGCTTTCGCGCGGATCACCGGGGCGTACCACTGGAAGCCGGGCAGGTCTTCCCAGACTTGAACGTTCTCGGACTGCGTGTCGGCGAGTTTCGTGAGCAGGCTGGTGCGACCTCGTTCGGTCAATTCAAAATGGCCCGGCGTGCGAGAGCCCCATCCGCCCGGCTGAGCTTCGTCGAAAACGACCGGGCAGAGTTCGGCAAGTTTCGTCCCCAGCAGGCTGAACTGTCGTCCTTGCCAACCGGGCATGAAGACCAGACCGCTGGCTTGCTGTTCGACCAGGCCTCGGAGCAACTCGCATTGTTCTTCGGTCAGTTGGTTATCGTCCAAACCGACATCCCCCAGAAAGACCACGTCGAACTCCGCCAGGTCCTCAATCGCTTCGGGAAAGACTTTGATGTAGTCCTTGGATCCGCCGCCCACTTTTTCCAGCCCGGGATGAAACAGCAGGCAGGAAACGTCGACGCCTGGATCTCGTGAAAGTGCGTTCCGCAGGTAACGGTATTCCCAGCGTGGATAGGATTCCACGACCAACACCCGCAGCTTCTCTTCGCGAATCACGATCGGCGCCGACTGAGTGTTGTTATTGGGGATGACCTCGTCAGCATGTTTGGGAATCGACGCAGTCAACGTGTAGTCACCAGTCGTTTCCGGTTTCCAGCTAATCGAATCGCTGGTGCGCCCATCGGTGCGATGCGCACATCCTTGGTCAACGTTTCGCCGCTGGAAGTCTTCAGCGTCAGCGTGGTCAGGAATTCTCGCGGCAATGAACTGTCGATCGTGAACGGAATCCGCACCGGTTTTCCGGCCGCACCGAAAGTCGGAATGTCGGCGCTGGTGAGTTGCACGTCGGGTAGTTGCGACGGGCTTCCGGCTGCCACCGTGAAAATCGGAATGTTCTTCATTCGCAAACGGGATGCTGCCTCGACCGGCGGTTCACCGTCATTCCAATCACCGTCAGAAATCAGCACGACGCCCAACAGTTCGCTCACCCGCGAAGCGGCTTCCAGCAGTGGCGCACTCAAGTTTGTTCCGACGGTGCTCGAATTGTCCTGCGAGGCGTTTCCGAATGGCTGCAACACCACGTTCCATCGCTCATCCAGACTGCTCCACTCCGACGCCTGAGTCAGCGGTGCGATGGCTTCGCGCGCGAGATCGCAGCGGATTTTGTTGACGAATCCAACAGCACATCTTGTGTTTGCATGCTCTGTGAATCGTCCCAAAGCACCGCGATCGTCGGCTTCACATCGGGGCGATACTCTTGAATCCACTCGGGTTGATTCAACAGCAACGCAACCAATGCAACGATCGCAAACCGCAAAAGTTCCAGCATGCCAAGCGATCGCGAATATCCGCTGCGGCGCCACGCGTAGTAGCCGAGCGCGGCGGTTGCGACAACCACCATCAACGATAGCGCGATCGAAAAAGGTGTTCCGATGAACGACAGTTGTCCGGAATTCATCCCGCCACCTCTTGGCCACGTGGACCGGACAGCGCGGCAACACGGCGGGGGATGCAGAGGGCGGCCTCGAGCAGCAAAGCTACCATCATCATCACCAGGAACAATCGCCAGATTTCTTGAATCAATGATGTACCGCTGCCGGCCTGATCATCCACGCGGTCGAAATCGAGGCGATCGAAAAGTGCGGCAACTCGTTCGCGGGGAACGATCGTGACGGCGTCCTCTGCTTCGCCGCGGTTGATCGCGAGCAGCTGATCGTCAAAGCGGTAGGTGCCGGCATGTTCCGCGTAGGTGTTGGACAACGCATCCGGATTTCCGGCCAACCGCTGCCAACCGCTGGAGTCGTCAAACGGGACATCGCCGGCGATGAACTGGCGTGTGTTACCAAGCGACTGGGCGCCGGCGGCAAGCGCACGGTGGATCATCGCGTAGAGCACCACCCCGTCGCGTGCGAAGGACGAGTCAGCAGTGGAAGTCGTGGTGCAACAGAAATAGACATTCCGCTGATCTGTCATGGCTCTGGCCAACAACGGCGCGCCGCCGTCGAGGGTCGCCAACGACGTGCAAACTCCCTCCAACTCGCAGTACCGTGACACTTTCAACTCACCGACCGGCAGCGATGCTCCGCTGCGAGCATTCGCTAACAAATCTTGATCGCCGACCCACGTGGTCACCGGCACATTCGTCTGCTCGTGCCAAAGGGTCCAACGGAGCCCCGCGAACTCGGTCTCGGTTGGCGATTCAGGTGGAAAGAAAATCGCCTGCCCGCCCCGGTCTAACAGGGATTGGACCATCGGCAGTGCGGGATCATCGCGGGATGGCAGCGCCGACTGCCACAGCAACAGCGAGACTTCTTCGATCGGCGTCCCCACGACTTGCTCAGGCGTGATGATTGTCGTGGTGCAGTTCACTTCGGGATCGGCCGAAACGGAGGCGGCGAACTCCAGCGGTCGGACACTCTCCGGGTCGTCCGTCACGATCAACGTCCGGCGATCGATCGACTTGTCATAGACGAAGTAGAACTCGTTGTCGCTGGGGCTGGCGTCGGACGGAATCGAGATCCTGCCCCAACCGCGGGTCTGACCTCCGTCAAGCGGCACAACATGATTTCGCAGGTCCAGTTCGGTTCCGGTCATCTCGGCGGTGAACTCGGATCGAGCGCCGTCGAGTTCCAATTGAATCGGGATCGTCTCGCGACCCTCCACCGGTTCGATTTGATCGACACGCAGCGACAGCAAGAGTTGAGGGCCATCGTCACTGTCCACGCTTCGCACTCGCGTGACTCGAAGCGAGCGATTCGTGTTGTCCGCCTCGGAGTAGGCCAGCAAGTGAAAGCGAACCATCTGCGGCAGTTCGAGCAGGGAAGTCCGGATCGCATTCCACCGACCGCTTTCATCTTTCCAGTCGTTCTTGCGGACATCGCTGCAGATCCAAACCTCGCATCGACTGGGGCGATTGGCGCGGATGTAATCTTCGGCAATCTCCAACATGGCCGGAATATCGGCCGACTCGCTGACCGGAGCCGTTTCGGGCAGATCCGCAAGCATAGCGGGTGATTCGATCTCGATCGCTTTCTCCGTCGCGCTATCGATCAACACATACCGATTGGATCGGAGCATGCTGAGCGATTGAACGAGTTGATCGATTCCGGCCTGCAACTTCGTGACACTTCCGGGCCCAGCTTGCAGCATACTGGGCGAGCGATCGAGCAGAATGATCGTGGTATCGACGCGACCACCGCCGGTCAGCCCCAGCCAACCGCTGGAAAGGGGCCGGCTGATCGCAAAGATCAATCCGGCAATTGCCAACGTCCGCGCAGCCAAGATCAACCACTGGCGGAGCCGAGCGTATCCGCGAGACATCCGGCTGGCGGTCAGCAAGAATTGCATCGCTGCCCAGGGAACGGTTTGAAAACGTCGCTGATTGATCAAATGGATGATGATCGGCAACGCGATCACGGGAAGCGCCATCAGCATCGCCGGCTGCAGAAAACTCATCGGACGCTCCGCCCCTTGGTCCGACCGGCCAAGAACTGAAACAGTGCTTGCTCGTAGTCCTCGTTGACGCCGATGCGGTGGTAATCGATCGCCGATTCCAACACGATCGCCTTCATCTGGTCCAGATACTCGGCCAGTGCTTTCTGGTAGCGATCAAAGATTTCACTGGGGTCAGCAAAGATCGATGTGCTACCTTCCATGTCGACGAACCGGGTCGGTCTGCGAAATTCAAATTCCAGCTCTTGCGGATCGAGCAGATGGAACACGGCGACATCGTGTTTGCGAAATCGCAGGTGATTGAACGCTTCGCGAAGCAGCGACGGATCGACGAACAGGTCCGAAATGATCACGACCAAAGCACGTTGGTGAGTCGTTTCGGCAAACTCATGAAGACGCGAAACAAGCTGCGTATCGCCCTCCGCTTTGGCGTGTTCCAGTTCGTTAAAAACGCCGCGCAGATGCGACGGTGTGCGGCGTGGCGGGATGGTCCGCACGATTTTCTCAGCGATGCAGGTCAAGCCCACCGCGTCTCCTTGCTGGACCGCTAAATAGGCGAGCGAACCGGCCAATCGCCGCGCATACTCGATCTTCGTAACCTCGGTCGAACCGAAGCCCATCGATCCGCTGGTATCCAGGACCAAACACAATCGCAAATTCGTATCCGCCTCGAACTCCTTGACGTAATACCGATCGGTGCGACCGTAGGCTCGCCAATCGAGTCGGCGGAGATCATCACCGGGAACGTAGCGTCGGTACTCGGCGAACTCCACGCTCGCCCCGCGATGCGGGCTGGCGTGCATGCCCGATACACTTCCGACCATCGGTCGTTGCGCGAACAGAGGCACGGCCGCCAAACGGCCGAGAGCGTGCGGATCAAGAAAACGACGGTTGCGATTGTCACCTAGCAAGTTGTAAAAACCGATTGGAGAGTGGAGTAAAGAGTTGAGCTATTCACCCTCCCGCTTGCGGAAGGGTCGGACGCGGTAGCGGCCGGGGAGGGGCTTTGAAGTTTGAAGGAAGAAGGATGAAGTTTGAAACGCTTTTTCGTTTTCAAACTTCTCACTTCAAACTTCACAATTTTCTCGCCCTCTCCGGGCCTGAGAGCCCGACTCTCCCAGATGGAGTGTGATGATGTTAGGGCCCAGTATAGATCATCCCCGTAACGCCTTCTGTTGAGACGGACCCTCGTACCGACGGTACAAACGTACAGATTCGGTCGGCAGGCGTAACATCTGCCAGCCTGCGGGTTTACGATCGTATCGCTATACTGTCGCAGGATTGGTAGAGGACCAGGGCCGAAATGTTCTGGCACTCATTGTTGAACGGCAAGCCGCAGGCGACTGTGCTCGCGCCAACAGAGTCGCCTGCGGCTTGCCGTTCAACGAAGGATCAATTTCATACCGGTCCTCAGCGGAGCATTTGGGAGCACAGAGTGGCGGACTCCGAAGAGAAGTCCATCGAATCTAACGAGTCCGGTAAACCAGAAACACCCGAATTGCGGCCTGGCACCGACTGTTCCGATGAAACGGTGGACACGCCGGGGCCTGGATCCGACGAGCTGGAACTGGGCGAGAATTCGGGCGCAGCGGTAGCCGAGAAGCAGACTGTGGTCGAATCGGGCGAACCCCCCAGTTCCTGAGCTGCCTGCCGCTTTTGGGCGTTATCGTGTCGAGCGGTTGCTTGGTCGCGGCGGCTTCGGAGCGGTGTATCTTGGATTTGACACGGAACTCGAACGCCAAGTCGCGATCAAGGCTCCATTGTTGGACACCCATTCAGCGAAAGTAGCCCGCGACTTTCTTGCCGAGGCCAAGCGATTGGCGCGATTGCGTCACCCTGGAATCGTATCGGTCTTCGATGTCGGCATCGATGCATCAGGCCGTTGCTTCATTGTGTCCGATTACTTGCAGGGCGATCCGCTTCACAAGTGGCTCAAAGAGCACCGGCCGACGTGGCAACAATCGGTCAGTATTGTTGCGGCGGTCGCCGATGCATTGGCTCACGCACATGCCGAGCGCACCGTTCACCGTGACTTGAAGCCGGCGAACATCATCATGACGGACGACAGGTCACCTGTGGTTGTCGATTTCGGGCTGGCCTTGAGTGACAGTGTGGCGACCGAATCACAGAAGGGCATGCTGTCCGGGACGCCGGGCTACATGGCCCCCGAGCAGGCCAGAGGACAGGGACATCGGATTGATGGGCGGACCGATATCTATGCTTTGGGCGTCATTCTGTATCGCATGTTGACAGGACGGATGCCGTTTCAATCCAAAATGGTCGCTGAATTGCTGCGGCAAGTTGTCGAGGACGAAGCACAACCGCCGCGCCAGCTCGTTCGCGATCTGCCCGAAGAGGTGGAAGCGATCTGTATGAAGGCGATGTCGAAGCGTTTCAAGAGCAGGTATTCCAATGCCGACGATTTTGCTCGTGCTCTACGCGGTGTGTTGAGCAGCTCTCGCGCTGGCCCAGCACAGACGCACTGGCCGGGTTCGAGGATCCTTGATTCGACGATGGACGTGCACGCTCCATTGGAAGCAAGCCCGCTGCACGACACCTACGAGCTGCGGGAATCGCCGTTGCAGGCTCCCGTCGCAAAATTGACCCCGCAACCGTCATCGACAACCCGACCGCACGAACATCGCTCGACCCTTGAGGGTTCGTCGCAGCGATCCACCCGCAGTGCCGAGCGGCGTCGCGTCTCCGTCGTCCAATTTGGCTGTGACGTCTACGAGTCCGAAGGCATTCTTGAGAAACTTGACGAGGACGAACAAGGCGAATTATTAGTTCGTTATCAAAATTTATGTCGGGCCGTTGTGCTGGACCAGCGTGGCTACATCGTCCAAACGACGGACCAGGGAATGCTGGGATGCTTTGGTTTTCCGGTATCCCTTGAAGATGCGACGCATCGCGCCGTGCGCGCCGGACTTCGTCTCCAAGCGGAGATGGAAACCTTCAACGACGACCTGGAAAAGACTCAACAGCTTCGGCTCAGCTCGATCGTGGCGATCCACAGTGACTACGCGGTTTTGGAGGAGAAGAACGAAACCGATTCGATTTCTCTGACCGGACAAGTGCGAACCGTTGCCAGTCAGGTTGAGATGTTGGCCGAGCCGAATACCGTCGTGGTGACCGATGCGACCTATCGATTGGTGAAGGGCTATTTCGCGTGCGAGAGTATTGGCAAGCGAAAATTGCGAGGTGTCGGGCAAGTCGAACTGTATCGAGTTCTGGCGGAACAGGCGACTCAGCGGATCGACGCGGCAGGCGTTGGCGGTGATCTGACGCCGCTGGTGGGGCGAGATCGGGAAGTCGGCCTGTTGAGCGAACGCTGGGAACAAGCCTCCGAGGGAATGGGGCAAATCGTTTTGCTGATGGGTGAGTTCGAGACCCCTTGGAAGAGCAAAGCCCATCAATCTTCTGTCGCGCTGAATCGGTTGACCAAACGCCAGGTCGGCGAACTGATGCGTGCCAAGTTGGGGATTCCGGCGATTCCTGATTCGATCGTCGAGCAGCTGGTCCAACGGACAGGCGGTGTGCCGCTGTTTGTTGAAGAGTTTGCGTCGATGATCGCGGCCGGCGCCGAAGAGGTTGATTCCGACGGGGCGGGATTTTCCAGTAGTTTCTCGCTGACCGAAATTCCCGATACGCTGCACGATCTATTGATGGCCAGATTGGATCGGATGGCCAGCAACCTTGAACTCGTTCAATATGCGTCGGCGTTGGGGCGAGATTTCACGTATGCGATGATCAAAGCAGTGTCGGACTTGGACGATGCGACGCTTGGGTCGGAAATGGATAGGTTGGTTGCTTCGAATCTGCTCTCCCAAGCTGGACGTGAAGCGAAGAGGCGTTATTCATTCCGGCATGCACTGCTTCAAGACGCAGCGTACCAGTCGCTGGTCAAACGAAAACGACAGCAGGTTCACCAACGCATCGCTACGACTCTGGAGGCTGACTTTCCAGAAATTGTCGACAAGCAACCGGAGGTGCTGGCGCATCATTTCACCGAGGCGGCCGAAAGCGACAAAGCGGTGGGCTATTGGCAGGCCGCCGGGGCGCGATCGCTGACTCGTTTTGCTCACCAAGAGGCAATTCAGCAGTTGACCAAAGGCTTGGAATTGCTGCGGCAGTTGCCGGAATCGGACGAGCGAAACGAGCAGGAAATCCAGATGCACATTAGCTTGGGCGTGCCGCTGCAAGCGATCTTGGGCTACAGCGCACCGGACGTCGAGGAAAACTACTCGCGAGCACACCAGCTGTGCAAGCAGATGGGACTGACGGTCGAAGCGTTTCCGGTGTTGTATGGCCTGTTCCGCTACTTCATGTTGCAGGCCAAGTACGAACAGGCGTTGGAATTGGGGACCCAGCTTGTCGAACTTGCCAATCAGTCGCGGAAGCCGACCGATGTGGTGGCCGCCAACCGCGCACTTGGCAGCACGCTCATTTACAAGGGCGAGCTTGAGCTGGCGCTGCCGTACCTGCAAAAAGTCATTTCGATTGCATCGACGCCCGAGCTTCGAGAAGAAGTGTATGCGTACGATGTCGTCGATCCCTGGATCGCATCCCGCAGCTACCTGTCGTGGGCCCAGTGGATGCTTGGCTTTCCGGATCAAGCCGAAGGCGCTGAGTGACGAAGCGCTGAGGACCGCCGAGTCGCTGGGGCATCCGTTCAGTGTGACGCTTGCTGTCAGTTTCGCTCAATGGTTACACCAATTCCGCCGAGACGTCCCAGTGACTCGAAAAGCGGCTGATCGATCCTTACAACTTTGCGAAGAGCAAGGGTCCGCGTTTTGGATCGGATGGTGCAAGGTGCTTCGCGGTTGGGCGAACTCTCAAAGCGGCGAAGCAGACCAGGCCATTGACGAAATCCGCGATGGCATCGTCGCCTGGCGGAAACAAGGGTCCGAATTAGGCTCGCACTACTTTTATGTGTTGCTTGCCGAGGCCTGCGGGAAGGCAAATCGGCTTGCTGATGGACTCGCCGCACTCGATGACGCACAAGCATTTGCCGATCAGACGGGTGAAGGCTACTGGGTTTCCGAGATCCATCGCGTGCGTGGCGAACTCTTCTTCGCCCAGTGTCGTGACAACCAATGTCGTGACAACCAATGTCGTGACAACCAATGTCGTGGCGACCAATGTCGTGACAACGCGTCTGATCGCGAGGGTACGAAGCGGGCCGAAGAGTGTTTTCGCACTTCGCTGATGCTTGCACAGCATCACCACGCGAAATCGCTGGAACTACGAGCCGCGACGAGCCTGGCAGGGCTGCTGCATCCTAGGGACGTCGACGCGGCCAAAGCGACGCTCGAGCCCGTCTATGCTTGGTTTACCGAAGGCTTTGATACGGCTGATTTAGTCGCCGCGAAAAAATTGTTGGACGATCTGAAGTAGTTGCAAGGCCGTTTTCTGCCTATAACTGCGCAAACTGAGTTTCCTTATCGATCGCTCGAGGTGACTGCAATGTCCGAGATCCGCTCATCGTACGATTATGTCGTGGTGGGCGCCGGGTCCGCCGGGTGTGTCTTGGCTGCCCGTCTGTCGGAGAATCCCGCAACCGAAGTCCTGCTGTTGGAAGCGGGGGGGACCGATGCGCATCCCGACGTTCAAGATCCTGTGAAATGGACAACCCTGTTCTACGGCGACCTCGACTGGGGTTACAAGACAGCTCCGATGCGCAGCTGCAACGGTCGCGTCGATCATGTGCCACGCGGCAAGATGCTTGGTGGTTGCCACAGCCATAATGCCAGCGTTTGGGTGCGGGGACATCACACCGATTTCGACAACTGGGCCTATCAAGGCTGCGATGGTTGGGGTTGGAGCGAAGCGTTGCGGCTGTTCAAAAAAATCGAAGACTGGCAGGGACCTGCCTGCGAGTTGCGTGGCAGAGGCGGACCGCAATACGTGGCCTTGGCAGAGGATCCGAACCCAGTCGCGACCGCCTTTGTCGAATCAGGATCGGCAATCGGTCTACCAAAGATTGATGACAACAATGGTCCCGAGATGGAAGGAACCTCGTTCTTCAACATGACAATCAAGGATGGCAAGCGGTTTAGCGTGGCCAAAAGCTATCTACTGCCCGCGCTTCGCCGCCGGAATCTAACGGTGCTTACCTTTGCGGAGACGCATCGGTTGCTGATCGAGAAAGCGAGGTGTCTTGGTGTCGAGTACTACCACGACGGCGCACTGAAGACCGTACGGGCAGACCACGAAGTAATCTTGAGTGCCGGCGTGATCGGATCGCCGCGTGCTTTAATGCTTTCGGGGATCGGCCCGGCAGAGGATCTGCAACAACTGGGCATCGACGTGCATGTCGATTTGTGCGGCGTTGGCCAGAATCTGCAGGATCATCCGCTGGTCGCCGGAATCAACTATGAATGCAAAACCAGCTTGCCCGAACCGCGAAATAACGGCGCCGAGAGTACCATGTGGTGGCGTTCTCGCCCCGGTCGGATTGGTCCGGATATCCAGCCGGTGATCTTGGAATTCCCGTTCGCCACGCCCGAACATGCGGACAAGTTGCCGAGCGAGAACTGTTACGCGATCGCACCGAGCGTCGTGCGTGTCGCCTCACGTGGTAGTGTTTCGCTGGCGTCGGACGACCCGACTGCGGCCCCGATCATCGATGTGAACTACATGAGCTGTGACGCGGACATCAATGCAATGCTTGCCGCCATGGAAATGTGCCGTGAGATGGGCGCGTCGGACGCCTTTGCCGAACTGCGAAAACGGGAAATCATGCCGGGCAAGCTCGGACGCGCGGAGATGATCGAGTTCATTCGGCAAGGTGCGACGACCTATTTCCATCCCACCAGTACCTGCAAGATGGGGATCGATCGTCAAGCCGTGGTCGATCCGCAGTTGCGAGTCTACGGAGTCGAAGGCTTGCGAGTGGCCGATGCATCAATCATGCCCAGTGTGACCTCGGGCAACACGAATGCACCGACAATCATGATCGCGGAAAAAGCAGCGGAACTCCTGCGATCGCGATAGTGCTTACTTTACAAGCTCTGCGGCGGAGACGACTTCGGCGTTTGGGAAACCTTCGCCCCAAGCTGCGGTGAAGGTCAGCTGCCCACGATATTCTTTGGCACCCAGCATCGCTTTTGGATCCGCATCGAGTCGCCCGCCTTCGTCCACGTAAACTTTCAGAGTGTACTTGCCCGGCGGCAATTTCACACCGTCTGGGTTCCAGTCAATGTCGCCATCATCGTCCGACGATCTCAAAACCATCAAACTGCCGTTGGCGAATCGACGTGGCGTGATCAAGCCCTGTGTGAAGGCGAGGGGCGCATCGATGGGGCCATCATCGTCGTGAGCATGTACAACCAGTTGCACGCGGCCAAGTAACGGCCAAGACTCCGGGACATCTTTCACGCGAATGACATGTGGCGGATACCAATTGTCGAGCGGAAAATCGCGGTCGACTCGTATCGCCCATGTTCGATGTCAGCCAGATCTTGAATCCAGGCAATCACCGCTTTGTAAGAAATATCGTCGACGTGCATCTTCAATCCGCCCATGTGAGACACGGGGTCGATCGACGATGGTTTTCCAAGCTTTCCGTTGTCGTCCTTCGCCGGAACCTTCGAGCGTGGCTTGAGCACCGCGGAGGCTTCGGGTCGGCTGATCCAGATTGATGAGCGGCAACCGTTTCTTGGAACGCTTGTGACTGCTGGCAAGCAGCGACCTCATCGTCTCCTCCGGTGTCGCCTTGAAAATGTCCATGCGTGCGCCGTATTGCTCCACGAAATCTCGATGAGTCTGTTTGAGGCTTCGCATGCTTGGGGTCGCTCGCATCAATCTCATCAGGCGTATGACAGGGGAAGCAACGCATTCGCTGCGACCAAACGTTGCGAACGAACGAGTCAAGGACTCTGTCTTTTCTGCCGTGTCGGATCACTTCATCGGAAATCGATGGCTTGGCCAACACGTCCACTGATAATGGTGGTCGCTGCACAAGAGCTTGTCGTCGCAGCAGGCACGAACCCATGCGGCGAAGGCGTCGAATTCCGCTTGACGCTGAGTCTTGGCATGGATTCGCTTGCCATTGCATCCTGATCGCTGTCGCCCATGCCGATCAGCTTGAGGATCTTGGATTCGTCCTGGACTGGCGGTGTCAATCAATCCCTGATCACGAAGCGATAGGAACGTGTCCTCGTGCGACGGCAGGATGTAGTTCTTCAGATCAACCGCCGCCAAATGACACTGCACGCAGCTGGATGGTTTCGGCGAGCGAAAGATCGGCATGATTCGCTGCTGGAACAACTCCATCGCGGAATCTTCGCCGCGCGCAGCGCTGGTCAAAGCGAAATGACAAGCGTGACAGAACCAGATCGGTGCGATATGCTTGAGGCGTCCTTGTTTGAGGCGATCGATCAACTCAGCAGACTATTCTTCAGTCACGCGGACCGTTTCCATCTTGTCGCCTTTTTCGATGGAGTCGACGACGTCTTGGCCTTCGATCACCTTGCCGAACACACTGTGCTTTCCGTCCAGGTGGGGCGTGGCTAGATGAGTGATGAAGAATTGCGAGCCGTTCGTGTTGGGACCGGCATTGGCCATCGACAGGACGCCTGGTCCATCATGTCTTAGGTCGGGGTGGAATTCGTCCTCGAATTTGTACCCTGGCCCCCCGGTGCCCGTGCCCTCGGGGCAACCACCTTGGATCATGAAGTCGGGGATCACACGGTGAAAGGTCAGTCCGTCGTAGTACTTCTTTTCGCACAGTTGCTCGAAGTTCTCAACGGTCTTGGGCGTCTTGTCGGCGAACAACTCGATGCGAATGGTGCCTTTGTTGGTCTCGAAGGTAGCGACTTTCATGTTCTCTCACGAAGTTAGGATGAAGTGGATTGGTTTAGCTACAATGCCGTTCACTTTTCAGCATCAATCCGGCAAATCGTTGAACGGCAAACCGCAGGCGACTGCGAACGGCGGACGCAGTCGCCTGCGGCTTGCCGTTAAACGAAAAATGAGCGGCATTGGTTGAGTTGTGACTGTGTTTGTCGAAGACGAGTCAATTCTTGGATTCGGCGGGTACGTCGGGCACGGCAATCTCGATCGAGTCAGTATCACCCGCGTCCGTTTCACCCGAATCGACGTCACCGGGATCGATAAAGTCGTTGAGTTCGATGTCCATTTCTTCGAGCCCCCGGCGCACCGGAGCCGAGGTTGACGGGGATGCGAGTTCCATCGGGCAGGATCAATGTCGCCATATCGATGCCCTCACCCCCCTTGTCTTGTTTGACCAGGAACTGTCCGGAACCCTTGCTTCCCTTGATTTCAAATATCAGTCCAGAATCCTGGTCACCTGTCTTTTGGGCTTCTTCGATCGTCGCGGACCAGTTGACTTCAAGCGACTCGATGTCACCGATGTGCTCGACGATGGCAGGATCGCCGGCGATTTGACGTTCGAGCTGGTCGGCCAGAGCAGAGACGCCAAATTGAACCATGAACACACCACCGCCACAGCAGAGCAATAGCCCTAAAATTCCGGCGATCCCACAGCCGATCAGGCAGCCTTTCCCGCTCTTGGTTTTCGGGGTTTGCCCGGAGCCTTGATCCTGCAGGTAACCTTGGTCATTTTGAGGATCCTCGAACGGGTTGTTCGGACTCATCGACATGGCATCGTCCTTCGCGAAAAGGTGCAGAAGCGGTGAGTGAAAGTGAACGTGATTGTGGGCATGGTTGCTCGCCCAATCGGGGGTTCACACGCCATGCGAATAGGTTCGACGCGTCCATCGGGCAGTCCAATCATTGATACATTAGAACGATGACACGCGAAGTGTCATAGTCGTCTCCTTTTCTCTTGATCTCACGTTCGCTCATGTCCAGAACCTATTTCGCCTGCTCGTATTTGTTACTGCTCGGTGTCACGTCCGTTTCGGGAGCCGACAATACCCGAACCGACACCGCGACCGTTGCGATTGCTGGTCAGACGATCGACGACTATGCGGCCAAGCTGAATGACGCCAATCGCGTTGTGCGATTGCGAGCCGTCAGATCGCTGGGCGCCTTCGGCGCCGCAGCTGGTGACGCACTCCGCGAATCACTCGCCCACGACGATGCGGCGGTTCGCTACATCGCCGCGGAGAATCTCGGCCGCATCGGTGGCAAACCGCTCGAGCAGGCGAAAGCACGGTTGACGGAATTGGCGAACGATGAAACTTCGCTTGCGGTGCGACTGGCCGCGTCATTCGCGTTGTGTCGCGCAGGGGTCGGTCGAGCAGCATTTGCCATTGCTGATCGAGACGTTGCGGTATCCCGAACGCGGCACCGCCTGTAGTGCGGCGGAGTTGATCGGCAACATTGGTCCGGCGGCGGCGGCTGCCATCGAACCGTTGGAAGAAGTGCACGAGAAGAATCGCCCTGGTGCAAAAGGTGGCGACTATCACGTTGGCGGCGCGGCGATGAATGCGTTGCGGAAACTTCGTGTGCAACCGGACTGAAACAACGATGAAACAACAATCCCAACCTACTCAACACCGTGCAATGAAGAATTCGAAACTCTTGTTTGCGTTGCTCTGCTTGCTGCCGGCGGCTCACATCATTTTTGCGGCTGGTGTTTCCGCGGACACGCGGCCGAACATCGTTTGGATCAGTTGCGAAGACATTTCGCCAAACCTTGGTTGTTACGGCGACCCCCACGCGATCACTCCCAATCTTGATCGGCTGGCGGCGGATGGTGTTCGGTTTGACCGGGCATTCACACCGGCGGGCGTCTGCGCGGTGGTCCGCAGTGGCGTGATTACCGGCATGTATCCACCGGCGATCGGTTCGCAACACATGCGGAGCCGGATTTATCCGCCGGCAGAGGTCAAAGCCTTTCCCGAGCTATTGCGGGCGGCCGGATACTTCACCACCAACCGCAGCAAGACCGATTATCAATTCGAGCCGACACCGAGCATTTGGGATCGCCAGGGAAACAATCATCAGGATTGGCGTGAACGCTCGGACGCGAAGCAGCCGTTCTTTTCCGTGATCAACATTACGGTTTGTCATGAGAGTCAGATTCGGCATGGCGAGCAAAAACACAAGCAGGTGATCGAATCGATCGGCAGCGAGAACCAGCGTGATCCGATCAAAGTGGCGGACACTCTTCCGGAATACTTGCCTAACACGGCAGCGACTCGGAAGAACTGGGCGGCGTATCACGACAACATCACATTGATGGACAAGATGGCGGGCGACGTGCTCCGGAGGCTGGAAGATGATGGGTTGGCGGAGAACACTTTGGTTGTGTTTTGGAGCGATCATGGCATGGGGATGCCCCGTGGCAAGCGATGGATCTATGACACGGGCACGCTGGTTCCGGTAATCATGCGTTGGCCTGGCCATCTTGACGCAGGCAGCGTTCGCGGCGATCTGATGAGCATGCTTGATCTGCCCCCGACGATGCTTTCAGTCGCCGGCGTGGAGGTGCCGCGGTACATGCAGGGGCGCGTGTTGTTGGGGGACAGTGCTGGCGAGGAGCCGCCATATCTGTTCTTTCATCGCGATCGAATGGACGAGGTCTATGAATTGCAACGTGCCGCGCGAGATCGTCGCTGGAAGTACATTCGCAACTACCAGCCCGAGAAAACCTACGCACAGCGACTCGACTACATGGACGAGATGCCGGCGATGAGAGACTGGCGACGGCTGGCGGCGGCCGATCGGCTCTCGGGCGGGCAGAAGAACTGGTTTACCGTTCCCAAACCGATCGAAGAACTGTACGACACGGAAAAAGATCCGTGGGAGCTGAAAAACCTTGCGGAGTTACCCGAGTATGCTGAGCGTCTGACGCGAATGCGACGGGCAACCGAGTCCTGGCAGGAGCAGATCGGTGATACCGGAATGGTCCCCGAGGCCGTGTTGATGGAGGAGATGAAGCCTGGTGGCGCGGTCTTGCAAACCGACCCGCCGAGGATCTCGACTGCCGATGGCCTGGTGACACTGTCCAGTGACACCGAGGGGGCTTCCATCGTTTACCAGACCCGGCAAGAAGACGGCTGGAGTGATTGGAAGCTGTACGTAAAGTCCTTTGCCAGCGGTGGCAGTCCGATACCGCGCAGGCATGTCGCCTGGGCTATCGCGATAGCGAAATCGCCGAGTCAAAGTGACTTGGGTCCAGCAAAGGCGACTGGTCGTGCTGGTGATGGGTCAATGCTGGTGATGATAGCAGCGGGAGTAGCAACGGCCATGGATTTCTGGCGACCATCCCCCCTCCTGGACCATTCGATTTCCGCCAATTGCATTCAATATGACACTGCTTGCGGCTTACCGCCTGCTCTTGCTGGTTGAGATCTGGAGACTGATGGGCAGTGTGAAAGGCAATCTGCGATCGCAGCTGGGAACGGCTTGTTCTGCGTGGAAGGTGCCGATTTTGCTGTTTGACCGGGTTGGAAGGGTCTCAAAGGAAACGCGTTTTTCCGTCACCGTGACTCGCCGACGATCCAAAGGTTTGGGCAAGAATTTGGGTGACGCCGAAACTGCAACCCACGAAGGCGTTGCGAATTCTGTCGGCAGACGGGTAAGGGCGTAGTCCTCGGCCGTTGTCTGTTGGCAGCGGCACATCAGTCTGACTGGCCGGGCTGACGAAAACTGGGCGGCCGACGGTTGGATTGGCGACTCTTTCGCTGAACTGAAATTTGGTTATTTTGGAGAGAGTCCAGAGTGCATCGCGTGAGGGAACATGTCGCTGTCTCATCCGGTTGCCCGCCACCCGGCGACGGCTGGTTCTGGGTGTCGTTAGTTTTGCGTAGGAATTCAAAAAGTTCACAAGGCGGAGAGAATTCGACCCAAAGGGGGCGAAAAAACCGCGGTCAACTCGTATTCAGATTCACTAGGGGGAATCGATTTTATGACCAAATGCAAGTTGGAGTACATCTGGCTCGACGGCTATCAGCCCACCCAGAGCCTGCGTGCCAAGACGAAGATCATCGAAGATTTCAGTGGCAAAGTTGAAGACGCACCAGTGTGGTGCTTCGACGGTTCGTCAACCGAGCAAGCACCGGGTGGCTCGTCGGACTGTTTGCTCAAGCCGGTTTATGTTTGTGAAGACCCCGGTCGCCTCGGCACCGGTTACTTGGTGATGTGCGAAGTCCTCGATCACGAGGGGACACCGCACAAGAGTAACGGACGTGCGACCATCGAGGACGACGACAACGACTTCTGGTTCGGCTTCGAGCAGGAGTACACGATTTGGGATCCTGAAACCAAGAAACCGATTGGTTTTCCGGCCGAGGGTTACCCCGGCCCGCAAGGTCCGTATTACTGCAGCGTTGGTGCGGGCAAGGCTGTTGGACGTGAGATCGTCGAAGAGCATCTCGAGTTGTGCTTGCAGGCGGGCCTGAACGTCGAAGGCATCAACGCCGAGGTGATGATGGGCCAATGGGAATACCAGGTCTTTGCCAAAGGTGCCAAGGAAGCTGGCGACCAGGTTTGGCTTGCCCGCTACCTGCTTGAGCGGGTCGCAGAGAAGTATGGCATGGCAATCAATTTGCACTGCAAGCCGGTGGCCGGCGACTGGAACGGCAGTGGCATGCACGCCAACTTCTCGAACTCGCTGCTGCGAACCTGTGGCAGCCAAGAGACGTACGAAGCGGTTTGCCAAGCGTTTGAGCCTCGCATCAAGCATCACATCGATGTGTATGGTGCCGACAATGAACAGCGATTGACCGGTCTGCACGAGACCCAATCGATCGACATGTTCAGCTATGGCGTTTCCGACCGTGGCGCTTCGATCCGAATCCCGATCGCAACGGTCGAGAACGGGTGGAAGGGCTGGCTGGAAGACCGTCGCCCGGCCTCCAACGCTGACCCCTACATGGTCGCCAGTGCGATCATCACGACTGTCAAGCAAGCCAAGTTGCCTGCCGGCGTCTGATCGACAGCCACGCAACTGCGAATTCTAATGAAGCCCGATAGCGATGAATCGCTGTCGGGCTTTTCGTTTGCGGGTGGTGGGTCTGCATCGCTGTCGCTCTTTACCCACCGTACAAGAGACTCACGGCGCTGGGCTGGCCGCTTTCGGCGCGACCGATGGCATCGCATCGTCAAACATGCGCTATACTGATGAACCATGACCAGTGAATCCTCGATCATTCTGTCCGGTACGGACCCTGACTTGCCCAGCGACATCCTGCCTGGACTGGGTCGCTACAGCGGTTTTCGCGAGATGGCAAGGGGCGCCACCGCGATGTTGCGATCCTGTTTTGATCCGGTCACGGGGCGGACGGTGGCGATCAAGACGCTGCTGCCGGAAGCCCGCAGCGATGCGGGGGAACGCCGGCGACTTCTGCGTGAAGCTCGCGTGACGGCGCAGTTGCAACACCCCAACACCGTTCCGGTTTACGACATCGGTGATGACGCGAAAGAGGGCATTTATTTTGCCATGAAGCGAGTTTCCGGCGAGAACCTGTTCGAGATTCTGAAGCGGATCGCGCGAGGTGACGAGCCGACCATCGTGGCGTATCCGGTGACACGTCGTTTGGAGATTCTCGAAGGCGCCTGCCAGGCGCTCGCCTACGCGCACGTCCGCAGGCGTGATCCACCGCGATGTCAAGCCAGAGAATATCTGGGTCGGCAACTTCGGTGAAGTCATTCTGTTGGACTGGGGCGTTGCCAAGGTGTGGGGTCATGCCGATGACAACCAGCCGATTCGAAAAAGTGTCCTGCAGCCAACCAATGAATCAGACGCCCAGTTGCAGACACTGACAGGCGGAGGCCAGCGGCCTGGTACACCGCTGTACATGTCACCCGAGCAGGTTGACGGCAACCGCGGCATCGACGAGCGGACCGATGTTTTTAGCGCTGGCGTCTGTTTGTACGAAATGCTTGCCATTCGTGAGCCGTTTCGGGGGGCGACGATCGACGAGACCTTTGAGAACATCCGGAACAGGCAGATCCCACCGCCGAGTGAACGGTCGCCCGAGCGAGGAATCCCCAAAGAGGCGGATCAGGTCGTGATGCGAGCGATTCAGAAGCGACCTGGCGATCGGTACCAATCGATGCGTGAATTGATCGCCGAAATGCGTAAAATTGAGGAGTTTTGCTGATCGGTCTCGGCACCCCGGTTGGCCTCGCCGCAGGCTCCGCGGGCCGGACCGCTGCCGATCGGGCTGACTCCACTCGGACAGCCGGAAAGCGAGAAATGTCGTGCCTGCCATCCGGCGGGGCGAATCGATCGCGCCGGGGCGAACCGAGCGGCGGCGATCGACGTCCTTCATTCGGCTTGCCGATTTGAGAAACCGTCAGGATTGGGCCGATTCGCCGTAATTCCGTCTTGTCCGATTTTGCCGGATCGCTACACTCTGCCCTTCCAAGCCAACGGCGTCGTGATGTTCCAAAACACCGCGATTGGAAAGGTTTTGGAAGGCCGATGCAGTCAGGTTGGGCGTGTAGCTTTCGCGGACGCTGCCCGCTCGCATGTCGCAGCTTGGCCAGCGTAGCTCAGTTGGCAGAGCAGCTGATTTGTAATCAGCCGGTCGTGGGTTCGAATCCCTCCGCTGGCTCTTGGTTCTTTATCGTGCAAGAATCACCAATTCGACCGAAGTGAGACCGAATATAGAATTAACGGAATCGATCATCGACTGAAACGATCAAGACTGCATCACAGTGAACTGAGCTTCAATCATCGAAGCTGAAGAGATAGAAGTTCTTGAAATAGAAGCTCAAGGGATCTGGGATTTGCTCGATCAGGATTTTGGGGGTTTGCCCGAGTGGTTAAAGGGGGCGGACTGTAAATCCGTTGGCTACGCCTACACAGGTTCAAATCCTGTAGCCCCCACTGGAAGAAGTTTGAAGAGAGAAGTGAGAAGGGTGAAGTTGAAGATTTCACACTTCCCCTTCTCATCTTCATCCTTCGTAGCGGGTGTAGCTCAATGGTAGAGCAGCAGCCTTCCAAGCTGAATACGAGGGTTCGATTCCCTTCACCCGCTTGTTGATAAACAGCTGCTGTAGCTCAGTGGTAGAGCACTTCCTTGGTAAGGAAGAGGTCATGGGTTCAAGTCCCATCAGCAGCTCTTGGATGACGACGACCTAAGTTTGCCGCTTGCCTGACGAATTCGGCTCTGGCCAAAAACAGAGTTTTTGCTGATCCGTGATTGCAAGGTTGGCTAGATTCCGCGACAACTTACACGCCTGGACTTGAATCCATCTGCAATTTGGCAGGTGGATCACGGACTCGGCGTCCTTTGAATGAGTATTTAACGTATCCCACTGTGGGGTACGAAATTTCCAAAAATCGTTTCGATACTTTGTTGAACGAGCTAGATCTGTGCGGCTGAATTGACGGCGGACAACCCGTGGGTGTGAACACGGTCGCTTTCAATTTGGGCTGATTCGGAGCGTATCTCTGGTCAGTAATGGCACGGTCAGGTGCAGGTGAATTAGAATGGCTAAGGAAAAATTCGAGCGGACCAAGCCCCACGTGAACGTCGGGACCATCGGCCACATCGACCACGGCAAAACGACCACAACCGGAGCGATCCTGGCGGTTCAGGCCACCAAGGGTCTGGCCAAGGTGAAGAGTTACGCCGATATCGCCAAGGGCGGTACCGTTCGTGACTCGACCAAGACGGTGACGATCGCGGTCGCGCACGTCGAATATGAAACTGAGACCCGTCACTACGCCCACATCGACTGCCCGGGCCACGCTGACTTCATCAAAAACATGATCACTGGTGCCGCTCAGATGGACGGTGCCATCTTGGTCGTCTCCGCTGCTGACGGACCGATGCCGCAAACCAAAGAGCACGTCCTTTTGGCTCGTCAGGTTGGCGTTCCTTACATTGTCGTCTTCTTGAACAAGTGCGACCTGGTTGACGACGAGGAACTGCTCGAATTGGTCGAACTGGAAGCTCGTGAGTTGCTCAGCAAGTACGACTTCCCCGGTGACGATGTTCCGGTGGTTCGCGGCTCGGCTTTGCCGGCCATCAATAATCCGGAAGACGCGGAAGCCAGCAAGTGCATCGCTGAATTGATGGATGCGTTGGATGAATACATTCCCGAGCCCGTGCGTGAAGACGACAAGCCATTCTTGATGGCAATCGAAGACGTCTTTTCGATCGAAGGTCGCGGTACCGTGGCAACCGGGCGTGTCGAGCGTGGCACAATCAAAGTGGGCGAAGAAGTCGAAATCGTCGGCCTCGCCGATTCCTCGCACAAGACTACCTGCACCGGTGTCGAAATGTTCCGCAAGGAAATGGGCGAAGGCAAGTCAGGCGACAACGTCGGATGCCTGCTGCGAGGTGTCAAACGCGAGGAGATCCAACGTGGTCAGGTCTTGGCCAAGCCGGGCAGCATCAAGCCACACACCAAATTCGAGGCCGAAGTTTACTGCTTGAGCAAGGATGAAGGGGGCCGTCACACGCCCTTCTTCAGCGGTTACCGTCCCCAGTTCTACTTCCGCACGACCGACGTCACCGGCACGGCAAACCTGATTGGTGCCGAAATGTGCATGCCGGGCGACAATGTCAAGGTGGAGGTTGAGCTTCACAAACCGATCGCCATGGATGATGGGGTCCGATTCGCGATTCGCGAAGGCGGCCGCACCGTGGGTTCGGGCGTTGTCACCAAAATCGTGGCATAGGACGCAGAAACATGCCAAATTACCGATGACCAACGGAGCATCCGTCTTCGTTGGTCATTGGTTTTTTTGGGTGAATCCTGTAGGATCAGCAATCCATGGCCCGAAAAGAACCCAATTTAGGGGTGTAGCTCAATTGGCAGAGCACTGGTTTCCAAAACCAGCGGTTGCGGGTTCAAGTCCCTCCGCCCCTGCTTCAGAGATGAGTCGTCCCCTGCAACAAGTCACTCACTGATCAACAAGCTATTCGTCCAGCCGTGGGACAAGTCGCTCACGCAACCAACTAAAAATGATCGCTATGGATGAGCGGTGTAAAACGACGGGCGTTTTAAGTCCCTATCTCAACTAGGAGCGGAAGGGTGTCTCGAGACATTGCTGGTTCAAACAGCTACCCACTGACAAGCGAACTATTCCAGACTTCGGTTTACAAGCCGAACCAAGGTCGAATTGTACGTCAATTGACTGCATTGGCGATCTGGGTTGTCGTCGCGCTGGGGTGTTGGACTCTGTACGGAACGCTTCGCGCCTCGCTGGAGTCGGGGTCTTACCTGGTTCCTGTGATTCCAGCGGTGCTGCTTGCTGCGGGGCTGTGGTTCGGTTACCGCGTGGTCAACTGGCCAAGGTTCGCTGACTTTTTGATCGCGGTTGAAGCCGAGATGAACAAAGTCACTTGGCCCGGTAAGGATGAATTGATCCGAGCCTCAATCGTTGTGATGTTCACGATTTTCTTCCTGGCTGTTTCACTGTTCGCATTCGACATTATCTGGCAACAATTCTTCAGCTTCATCGGCGTCACCAGCTAGTCGCACTAGCAGCAAAGTAACCATGATTCTTTTCCTTCCCTCGATTCCATTGCCGTCAACGGTGCCATCGTGAACCCAGCCGAAACTTCCGACGACGCGCAAAAGCCAGACGAAACGGTGAGCGAGCCAGAAACGCCAAGTGCGGGTGTTGCCTCGAATGAGCCAGAAAGTTCGGCCGCTGAGTCTTCAACCGAACCGGCGGCTGAGTCTTCAACCGAACCGGTCGCTGCGTCGGCAAGCGAGCCGACGCCCGCTGCCCCCGCTCCTCCTCCGCCGGCACCTGCCAAGGCGAACGCCAAGAAACCCGCGGACGAATCGGATGCATACGATGGCGGCAGGATGGACTGGTACATCTTGAAAGTCGCTTTCAATCGTGAAGATTCGATTGCCGATGCACTTCGCAAGCGGGTCAAGATGGAAGGCATGGCCGAGTTTTTCGGAGAGATCGTCGTTCCCACCGAGGATGTGGCCACCTTCACGCGCGACGGCAAACGCCGGGTCAGCAAACGAAAGCTGCTGCCCGGATACATCATGGTCAACATGATCATCAACGATGACACCTGGTTCTTGGTTCGCGAGACCAGTGGCATCAGCGACTTTACCGGCGCCGCTGGTAAGCCGATGCCGATGGAGACGTCGGATATTGAACGTTTCATCAACAAGCCTGAGCTCGACGACGAGGAAGAAGCACCGATCAAGATCGGGATCCCGTTCCGAGTTGGCGACCGTGTTCGCGTCAAGGAAGGTAATTTCGAGAACCAGGAAGGAGACGTTGATACCGTTGACGAAGCGAATGGTCGCATCACGGTGATCATCAACATCTTCGGCCGCAGCGTCCCCATGGAACTCGATCACTGGCAGGTTGAGCCGTTGTAGAAGTTGCCGGTTGCCAGTTGACAGTTCACAGCAAGAAGTCGACCGACAACCGATCTGCGAGACGCTCACCGGTAACTGTTCACTGTAAACTGAAAACTGAAAACTGATATCATGGCAAAGCAAGTAACTGGTCAAGCAAAGTTCCAAGTCCCAGGTGGTCAAGCCACACCCGCACCTCCGGTTGGTACTTCGCTCGGTAAATTCGGTGTGAACCTCGGGCAATTCGTCCAGGCGTTCAATGATCGCACCAAAGAGTACAACGGCACTCCGATCCCGGTGATCGTGACGGTTTACAACGATCGGAGTTTCGACTTCGTCACCAAGAGCCCTCCCGCGGCTTCCTTGCTGAAACAGGCCGCTGGGATTGCCAAGGGGAGCGGCGTGCCTAACCGCGACAAAGTTGCCAAGGTGACGCGCGATCAATGCAAAGAGATTGCCGAGAAGAAAATGGCGGATCTCAACGCTCGATCGCTTGATCAAGCAGCCCGCATGATCGAAGGCACAGCCCGCAGCATGGGCATCGACGTCGAAGGCTAATCTTGATCAGGCGACGCGGCTCGTGTTCGATTGCATCGGCTGGCCGTCGTAGAAGTTCTGATCGTGAAACGGCATGCTGATCATGCCGTCGATCGAGCCATTCTTTGAATCTCGCAGCTCTGCCAGGAATGTTTCTCCGCGCAGGTGCTGCTGGTAGTGGTCAACCACACCACCCCGCAACTGATCGATCTGCTGCGGATTCATCGCGGCGATCCGATTGATCGCATCGATCAGACCATGTTCGCCTTGGAAGCAGACTGCGTTGACACCATCGACAAGTCTTGGCCAAAAGCGGTCGTGGTATTCCAATACGGGGATCGTGCCGACGCACATCGCTTCGATGGCGTTGTGACAGATTGGCTGACTCGCACCGGGCGGGCACAGGAAGAAGTTAAAACGTGCCAGCGTCGGCAACCAATCCGTCGCCTCAATCGACTTTTCATCGGTATCCAACAGTACGATCGGTTTCTGAGGGTCGCGTCGATCCAGGTCTTTGGTGATGCGTGATCCGAGCCTGTCCTGCAAAGTGCGCAGAAACCGCATTCTACTCATGATGCCAAAATTGGATTCGATGACGGCTTTCGCGTAGGCCGCTTTTTGTCGTCCGGCAAAGAAAACTCCGTGGCGATCGGATGCTTCGCGCAAACGTACGAGATCGAGGTTCTGGGCATGCTCAATCGAATCGTGATGCATGGGATATGGCATCACGGGCGTTGCAGGGACCACATCGCGGCCAACCATCATCCGGTAATGATCCTGTGAACCGCGAACCTCCTGATCCATTTGAGGCGAATCACGAAGAACGAGTGCATCATTGGGAAGCCGCGTGCCCGGCGGCACCCATCTCACGTTCGGGGCAGTGAGCAACTGTCTGCCGTACAGTTTGCGAGCAATGCCACCGAGCAGCACGCCGCTGCATCGCAGTGTCACAGGAGATCCGATGATCGACGCGTGCCGGGCGATGCAAACCAAATGTCGTGCACAGTCGAAATGCAAGTGGGGCGTCGCCAGGTCGAGCACGATCGCTCGTCCTCGGTGATCCGGCTGCCGCGTTTTCGCCTGGGCCGCCAACATGCCTCGAGCGCGGCGAATGTCCAGTGGATAACGCACGATCGATTTGAGCCACATATTCGATGTTGTCATCTCACAGGCCTCGGACGGCTGACGCCGGAAAAAGTTTTGGGTCGGCCAAAATCGGCAACTTGGGAGAAACGCGGAGGGCATTTCAGGCAGTTGGCGGATCGTTGGTGTCGCGGATCGTGGCGGGTACTACGGTGGTTATTGGATGCAGATTTTGACGTCAAGATCAGTCGGACACTTCGATGTACTTGTTCGTAGTGACCGCATTGATGCGGTGTTCGGTAAAACCCGATGAATCGGGTCACCAAGAACGAATGCGGTTGCGAGCGCAAAAACCGGGTGAATTGGGGCACCACGAAGGAAAAGTGGCTTCCGCGACCGATCACAGGCACGATCCTTCGAGAGAACCAGAATTCCAGCCCAAATTCGGCACGAAAACCGTTCTTCACAGCCGGTTTTGACTGCTGGCACATTGAGTCCGCCAGCGCTTCGCCTAGAATCGATAGTGGCTGGAATAGCGATCGAGGATGAATCCTGATTCACTTCCGCCGATTTCCTTCTTTCTGTCAGCAAAACGTTCTTAGCGAGCAGACGCAATGTCGCCAAAAACCAAAGCCTCTTCGGTCCCTCGCATGACTCCCACTGCCGAAGCGGTAGTGGCTCGGCTTACAGAGAGCTTGCTTCACGACAAACTAGAGCTTGAGGTCGACAAGATCTTTCGAGCGTTGGTGAAGCTTGAGGGTTCGGACCTTCACATGAAAGTCGGCCAGCCACCAATGGTGCGTGTCGGCGGCGAACTGAAGGCTCTCAACCGCCCAGCAATTGACAACGAAGAAATGGTGCGGCTGTTGATTCCGATGATGGACGAGCGAAACTTGCTGATCTTCGAAGAGGAAGGTGGCGCCGACTTTTCGCATACGATCGATGTCGATGGCACGCGATGGCGTTTCCGCGTCAACATGCTCAAGGCACTCGGCAACATCGGATTGGTGGCGCGTCGAATCAGCAACTGGATTCCCGACTTCAAAGGACTGTATCTTCCTGACTCGATGGAGGGGCTTTGTCACTTTGACCAGGGCATGGTCCTGCTGGCAGGCGTGACTGGATCGGGGAAGAGTACGACGATCGGATCGATGTTGAACTACATCAACACCATTTACCGCAAGCACATCCTGACGCTTGAGGATCCGATCGAGTTCATTTTCACGCAAGACAAGTGTCTGATCAATCAGCGCGAAGTCGGGCAGGACGTCAAGGACTTTTCAATCGGCATGAAGCATGCGGTGCGTGAAGACCCCGATATCATTTTGGTCGGCGAGCTTCGGGATGAAGAGACCTTCATGACCGCGATCCATGCCGCTGAAACGGGCCACCTCGTGTTCGGCACGATTCACGCATCGAGTGCATCGACGACGATCGGGCGTATTCTGGACTTGTTCCCCGAGGAAATGCATGGGGCGATTCGTGCGGCGATGGCGTTCAATATGAAAGGGATCGTCGCCCAGAAACTGCTCAAGAGCATCAAGCCGGGGGTCCCACGTGTGCCGACTTGCGAAGTGATGACTTTCACGCCGATGATCCGCAAATTGGTTCTGGAAGGCCAAGACTCCAAACTTCCCGATGCGATTCGAATCGGCCAAGAAGAAGGCATGCAAGACTTTACGATGAGTCTGAAACAACTGATTGATGACGAATTGATTGATCGTCCGACGGCGTTTGCGGTCGCGCCAAACAAGGACGCCTTGAAGATGGCACTGAAGGGCATCGACGTGAAAGCGCCGGGCATTCTGTAGGTCGCCGACACTCATTCGCTCGTCCGCATTGCCTCGTTACGCAATCCATCGTCCAGGCTCCCGCCGGACTCCCAACACTCGTTTGTAAAAAGGCACTTCCGCCAAAATGGCTGAGAAAGAAGAGATACAACTTTGGCAAACGGTTGCACCCGTTGAGTTTTTGCCGCACGTAGCTGGGCGAACCGAGGCACAGGCGCTGTTGATTTCAACGCGTCAGGGTCCTGGATTCGAAATTGCCGGCGGTCAATTGGCTCATGCCGCTCTGTCTCGGGCGACGCATGTGTTGCTGGACTTTTCACAGACCGCTTGCGCCATTCGGTATCAGATCGACGGGAACTGGGAGCAAATGCCGCCCCTCGATCGCGAATCAGGCGATGCGATGTTGTACGCGCTCAAGCAACTCTGCTTGCTGAACCCGGCCGACCGTCGCAGTGCCCAGTCCGGTGCCTGTGGCTTGAAGGTTGGTCAGAGACAAGTTCAAGCTGACCATGCAGTCGCAGGGTGTAGCGACCGGCGAACGAGTGCTGGGGAAGATCGAAAGTGAGAAGGTCCCGTTCGAGAGATTGTCGGATCTTGGCATGCGTGACAAGATGATCGAGTCGCTCAAGGGGCAGCTCAACGCACATGGAAACATCGTCCTGATCACGGCACCCAAGGGCGAAGGTCTGACCACAACCTGGTTCACTGCGCTCAATGCAGCCGACCGGTACGTCCGCGATTTTCAGGCGTTTGAGGATCAGGAGCATCCTGAGCCGGAGGTCATCAACATCAGCTCGAACTTCTACGGTGGTGATACTGGGAAGACCCAAGCTGAGCTGGTCAGGAAAGCGATTCTGAAAGAGCCGGATGTGTTGATCTTCCCGGAGTTGCCCGATCCCGTGTCGCTACAAAGCTGTCTCGACCAAATCGAGAAAAATCAAAAGCAGATTTACACGCGAATGGTCGGCAACAGTGCGTTGGAGACACTCGTTCGCTTCATCGGCCAGTACCGCGAGCAGTCCAAGCAGATCACTCAGTACATTGGTGCGGTGTTGTGCCAGAAACTTGTTCGTCGGCTTTGCGACAATTGCAAACTGGGGTATGAGCCGACGCCACAGTTGTTGCAGCAAATTGGAATCCCGGCAGGTCGTGTTGGCATGTTGTACCAGCCATTCATTCCACCGCCGATTGAGGAGCAGGTCGACGAGAATGGACGTCCAGCCCCGATCACGCCATGTCACGTTTGTGGCGGTCGAGGATACTATGGACGCATTGGGATTTTTGAATTACTGACGCCAGGCGACCAATTGAAAGCGTCGCTGCTGAAGACGCAGGATTTAGGCCAGTTGTCTCAGATCGCCAAGGCGGAAGGATTTCGCGGGATTCAAGCCGAAGCGGTGCTAACGGTGGCACGCGGTTTAACCAGCCTGGATGAACTCAAACGCGCCTTCGCCAAGAAGTAGTCAGCTCTAGGCGGCTTCGTCGTAGTAGCCCGGTTCGTCCTTGCCGTCGCCATCAAAGTCGCCGACGACTGGTTGGCTTTCGTCGCTTTCGCGTGGGACGACGATTCGCAAGTCGTTGCCGGTGATGCGGCGATCACCGTCAGTATCGATGATCCAGACATCACCGCGGACGATCCCAATTTCGTCAATTTCGTCACCATTGAAGTCACCCACGATCGGCTCATCGCCGCTGCGACCGAAGTCGGCTCGCTGGTCCGCCGCCGTCCATCGGCCATCACCATCGGCATCCAGTAACCATTTGCCGCCGCGGTAGACCGCTATCTGATCGATCCCATCGCCATTCCAATCACCCACAATCGGCGTGTCGACCTGCTCGCCATATTGGAAGACATGGTCGACTGCATCGGCACGAAGCGATCCCTCGTTGCCAAGTCGTAGCAATCGAGGATGGTCCTCGCCACGGTCCTCCCGTCGCGCCGCGAGCGACCGCGAGTCGACTTCGCGGCGACGTTTGTTGTCCGGATCGGGTAGTCCCGGGTCACGTTTGATGCGTTGTGGATCGCGTTGCCATTGTCGACCAAAGATACCGATGTCATCTTTGCCATCTCCGTCCCAGTCACCGACGACGGGCCGATCGAGCAGGGTTCCCAAGCGGATCCAAAGGTCGCCAGCGTCCCAGCGGCCGTTGCCGTTGAGGTCAACGAACCACTGGCCGGCGACGAAGATGACCGCCTCGTCGCTGCCGTCGCCGTCAAAGTCACCCGCCAGTGCTGTTGCGTTCTCTTCCCCCAGCGTGATTTCGTCGGAGCTTTCGATTGGCGTGCCGTCAGGATTGGCGAACGTCCAGCGGCCACGCCTGTGATCGCCCTCGATCCAATTCTGATTCATGTCTTTGGCGCTGACGCCGCGAATGATACCGTCTTCGCCCACGGTTCCTCTGGGGAAGCCGCCGTTGATCACGCTCAAGTGCCACGACACCGCCCAATCGTCATTCGCCGCAGTGATGCTGCGAGCCGATGGTGGTTCCGCAAAGGCAACAAGTCGGATTCTCGGATCGAACGTCTCGATCGGTGGTGCGATCACTGCTGATGGTTCGTCGGGAAGCGGAACGACGAGAGGAATCTGCAGATCACCGATCACAATTTCGCTGAAATTGTTGTTCACGCTTTCACCACCGCCGACCAATGTGATGTTCAGAATCGCGTCATCACGCGGGTCGGTCAGTTCGCTGAAGGCCAGCGTCTGGATCATGATCCGATCGTCTTCTTCAACTTCGTCCGCTGGGTTCACGGCAAGGCCGCCGGTGGTCCCCGGAGTGTCGAGCCCGTCAATGTACTCGTCCGGCTGGACCTGGTAGACGTGGTAGGTACCTGGCCGCAGTCCTGTGAATTCGTAGTACCCGTTTTCGTCGGTCGTCACGCGAATTGGACCGTCGTCGTAGACTCCGGCGAGCGCACGGCTTGCGTCAAACGGCAACCCAAGAACATTCCGCAGCTCGAGCGTGACACTTCCAAGACGGGTGTCGTCGTCCGTCAAACGACCATCGCGATAGCTGCGAAGTTGTCGTGGATCGGGATTCTCTTGCAGCCGAATGACGCCGCCGTCCTGGAACACGAATCCAGAGATCATCGCCGGCGGGACTTCCGGGAAGTCGTAATGGTCCGCATGCATGCCGCCTGTCAGCGTGATTCCAACCAGCAGATCGTCGTCGCCGACTTCACCACCGGCATCACCCACGACTTGGCCGCCGTGAAAGAAGCCTGCCGGTTGCGATTCACGAACGGAGTAAACGCCTGGTGCCAGCGAGGTGAAGGTGTACTTGCCACCCGCATCGGTCCTGGTTTGGGCAATCACGTCGCCGCCATCATCGATCAGTTCAATCCGAACGCCGGGAATCGGCGTGTCGCCGGTTTCGAACCGCTGGTTCGGATCGGATTCTTGCCAAACCTGCCCGCTAATTGACGACGGTCCGATTTCACAGAAGTTGTAGTCGACCAGGTGTTGTCCGGCCAGCAAATTTGCGCCCAGCAAGTCAGCACCGAGGACTTCGCCATCGCCGGTTCCGACCGTCTGTCCGCCCTGGTACAGACCGTCAGGCTGCTGTTCGAAGATTTGATATTGGCCCGGTGCCAGCCCGGCGAAGTTATAGCGGCCGTCGGCACTGGTTGTTGTCCGAGCCACCACCTGTCCGGACGAATCTCGCAACTCGATCGCAACTCCTGCCAACGGTGCTTCGCTTGGATCGTACACACAGTCGCGATCGTCATCGACATGAACAAAGCCGCCGATACTGGCTGGTTCTAGTTCACAGAAGTTGTAGTCGACCAGATGTTGTCCGGCGAGCAAGGTCGCGCCCAGCAGGTCATCGCCGAGGACTTCGCCGTCGCCGGTTCCGGCTTTCTGTCCACCCTGGAACAGACCGTCGGGCTGTTGTTCAAAGATTTGATACTGGCCTGGCGCCAGTCCTTCGAATTGATAGTGTCCATCCGCAGCGGTCGTTGTCCGCGCGACCACTCGCCCGGACGAATCTCGCAACTCGATCGCGACCCCTGCCAACGGCTGTTCGTCCTGGATCGTACACACAGTCGCCATCGTCATCGACATGCACAAACCCGCCGATACTCGCTGGTTCCAGTTCACAGAAGTTATAGTCGACCAGGCGTTGTCCGGCCCGCAAGTCGACGCCCAGCAAGTCATCACCGAGGACTTCGCCGTCGCCGGTTCCGGCCTTCTGTCCACCCTGGAACAGACCGTCGGGCTGTTGTTCGAAGATTTGATACCGGCCCGGCGCGAGTCCTTCGAATTGATAATGACCGTCCGCAGTGGTCGTGGTCCGCGCGACCACTCGTCCAGAAACATCTCGCAGTTCAATCGCAACTCCCTCAAGCGGCCTTTCGCCTGGGTCGTATGCGCAGTTGCCGTCGTTATCGACATGAACGAAGCCACTGATACTGGCAGGTTCTAGTTCGCAGAAGCTGTAGTCAATCAATTGTTCGCCGGCCAACAAGTTCACGCCAAGATGATCGTCGCCGAGAACTTGTCCATCACCGGTTCCAACGGTCTGGCCACCGTGGAAGAAACCATCCGGCTGTTGTTCGAAGAGTTGGTAGCCGCCGGGGGAGAGGTTGGCGAAGGTATACCGGCCGCTAGCGTCGGTCCTCGTGCTGGTGATGAACCGTCCGCTGGCGTCTCGGAGTTCGATCGTAACGCCCTCCAGCGGTGGTTCACCAGCGTCTTGAACGCAGTCGCCGTTACCGTCGACAAACACGATCCCGCTGATACTGGACGGTTCCAGTTCACAGAAGTTGTACTGAGTCAGTCGTTGGCCCCAGCCGACAGGGATGCGTGAGATTGAATCTTGGATCGAATCGTCGCCCCCTGCGCTGCCCGCCTTCTGTCCGCCCTGCAGCCATCCCGGCGGTTGGATCTCACGCACCGTGTAGTTGCCGGCGGCCAGACCCGTGAAGCGATAGTTGCCTGACGCGTCCGTGTTTGCAGTCGCAACAAGATTGCCATCGCCATCGTAAAGTTCAACGCGAACGCCTTCGATGCCAACTTCATTGGCATCAAACAGACAGTCGCCGTCGCGGTCACTGAAAACGCTGCCAACGATCTGTGCCGGTGGCAGTTCACAAAAGTCGTAGTTGACGGCGGTTTCGCCCGAGGCGAGTCGGATATTGCTGATTCGGCTGCCGTCGATCACGTCTCCGCCCGGCGGAGCCGGCTTTCGCATTTCCCTCGAAGAAACCGTTTGGTTGTTCCTCGACGATCGTGTATTCAGCGGGCGCGAGGTTGACAAACGAGTATTCACCACGGTCGTTGGTCGTGGTGCGGCCTACTTCCGTTCCGCTCACGTCCAGCAAGCGGATCACGACTCCGGCGAGTCTTTCTTCATCGTCATCCAGTTCACAGTCACCATCGGCGTCGACGTGAACGCGACCGAACAGCGACGCGGGCAGGAGTTCACCGAAATTGTAATCGACACCCACGTCGCCTTGCTTCAGCTCGATGGACGTTAGCGTATCGTTGGCACCGGTCGCTCCGACCCGAGTGCCGCGAATCGTTCCCACCGAATCGATCCCGTCATAAAACGGTGATGGTTGTCGCTCGACGATCGAGTACTCACCGGGCTGGATGTCAAGGAATTCGTAGCGACCGTTGGCGTCAGTTTCGTCCGTTGCAATCAATCGGCCTGCGGCGTCGATCAGTTCGATCCGAACACCTTGGATGGGTAATTCACTTGCGTCTCGATTGCCGTCATCGGATTCGTCTTGATAGACGTACCCGCTGATCGCGGCCGGCGCGGCTTCACAGAAGTTGTATTCGACCCCCACGCCAGCCGGTGTCATGATGATGTCCTGGATCAGCCCGCCGCCAGCGGAGGTGCCGACCTGAAGATTGTCGATCCGACCGACGTGCGAACCTCCATCGATAAAACCGCTGGGTGTGAATTCGACAATGCGGTAGTTGCCGACCGGGATTTCGTCGAACGTGTATCCGCCGTCGGTTCCGGTCGTGGTCTGGGCAATCATGACCCCTTGATCGGATTGCAACGCGACCTGCACGCCCGGAAGCGGTACGTTCCCCGGACCATCGTGCTCACCGTCGCAGTCTTCGCCTGGTGCGGCCAGGTAGACGAATCCTGCGATCGAACCAAAGGGAACTTCACCAAAGTTGTAGTCGATACCTACGTCGGCACCGGCCAGAGTGACTTGGCTGATCCGGTCGCCGGGGTTTACTGCAAGGCCAACGGTTTGGCCGTTGACGGTGCCCGCAGCGTCGATCCCGTCGTTCAGGTTCGCTGGCTGATCAACTTCGATGACTTCATAGCTGCCCGGTGCCAGTCCGGTGAACGAATATGAGCCGTCGCCGGCAGAGGTGACCGTCAGCACCGATTGCGGCGCGATCGTGTTGATCGGAACCAATTGCACTCGCACACCGGCGATGCCAGTCTCGCCTGGTTCCCGAACGCCGTCATTGTCATCATCACGGTAGACAAAACCCGACAGCGACGCCGGTTGTGCTTCGGCGAAGTCGTAGTTGATCGCCTCAGAGTCGCCCAGTGGAATGTTGATGCTGGTCAACACATCGGGCGACTCGATCGATCCTGACGCCGATCCTTCCACGGTGCCAGGGACCGCACCAACACTCATCAGGCCTTCGGGTTGCGACTGGGCAAGGCGATATTGGCCTGGCATCAGACCGAGTGACGCCGGAAAGACGTATCGACCGTCTGCGCCGGTTGTCGCTCGCAAGTTGGTGTCGACATAGCTGCCGTTTTCGCTCTGCTTCCACAGCGAGATTTCAACTCCAGCCAGCGTTTGCTCGCCCGGCTGGCGGACGACGTCTAGATCATTGTCGATCCACACGTGCCCCGAGATCTCGATTGGCTTTGGCGTTTGCGTGGTACTGGCGACCGCGGCGGCCGATCGGTTGGGCCTGCTGTCAACGTTGTCGCCTTCGTCCGGCGGCAGATTCAAGTCATGTGTCGTCGCCGGATCGCCATAGTCATTTAGGAAAACCGCATCGGCGTGACTGGTCTCGTAGTGCGGCGCATTGAAGCTAGCTTCCAGGATTGAATCTTGGAACTCTTGTCCCGAAGTGATCACGTCAAGTCGATCGTTGAAGACCGCCAGATCGATCGCGTTGCGGAGCACTTCGTCGACATCGATGGTGAATTCCAAGCGGTCGCCGGCGTGAAAATTCGATAGCCGCAGCACAAGTTCTTGGCCGCCATCTTCCACTTCGGCGATCGCATCGACTTGGCGACCGTCAGCCGTTTGCACGCGAACGACTTGGAATCCGTGAGCACCGTTCTTGCCCCGGCCACCGAGGTCAGTGTCGTAAATCGGGTCGCCAACGGAGATGCCGTCACCGTCCTTGTCCGTGCGGATTCGAACTTCGCTCAGCTCTGTATTGGGCGCGCCGCCGGTGAAGGACAGAATGAAGCGATCGCCACGAGAGTCGCTGCCGACGTCCTGATCCGTTTCCAGGTAATCGGTTTCCAGATAGACGACGCCGATATGAATTGGGTCGGCTGCGAGCAGACGTCGCTGTTCGAGTCGTTCCGGGCCGCGCGAGCGGCGTTTGACTTCTTCGGTCGCCTTGCGGTCGCGCTGTCGGCTTCGTTTTGTTTTCCAAATCACGCTCGGCACCCCCATGTGCCCTGGTTGTTTGTGTTCATGCGGGCGACGGAATTCCGCCGCCGTTGCGATCTGTTGCCTCAGCGATCAATCCGCGGTTCACCTTCGGCGATCCGCTGTCCCGACGCATCGACTTCGCCGATCGACCATCTTCGGAGCGTCGCGTCGTAGCTGCCCGAGAAGATCGCTCCGCCGCTGCTGGTCAGCGCAGAAACGCTGCCCGCATGTCCTGCTAATTTGCGAATGACATTGCCATCGTCAGTGTTGACGACGCGGATCAGATTGTCCGAGCCGGCCACTGCGACCAGTTGGCTATCGAGAATCGCGACAGCGAATAGCTTGCCGGTCGTAATCTTGATACGCCTTTTCAACCGTCGATTTTCTGTGTCAAAGACGGTGACGGTCCCGTCCTCGGCAACGCAAACCACGGCGTTGGATTGTCGATGGAACGCGACGTCGTGAATTCGACCGCGGTGCAAGGCGTGATCGCCCAACAGACGTCCGCTGTCCGGGTCAAACAGATGCAAGTCGCCGCTGCGCCCTGCAACGGCAAGAATGCGATTGTCATCTCGGTAAGCAACAGCGCGAAGATCTTTGCAATCACATTCAAAGGATGGGCTTTGCTGATCGCCTTTGCCGATCACGAAGACTTCGTTGTCGAAACCGACGGCAGCGATCTCGGCGCCACTGGGCGAAAACTGCACGCGTGCCAACGCCGGCGTCCCCTGCATCTGCTGCAGGATTCCAAAAGAATCGTTGCGGTTCCAAAGGATCAGTTGGCCGTCATTGCCGGCCGAGACCAGCCGATTGCCACTGGGATCGAACGCCAATGTGCGAATCAAGTCACGGTGTCTGCGAAGTGTCGCAACCACGCTCAAGTTCGACGTTCGCAGAATCCGGATGGCGTGATCGTCTCCCGCCGCTGCCACGAACTCGCCGCGGGGATCCGCTGCGATGGCTGTCACAACGATTCGAGCCTCGGCGTCCAGTCGCATGGTTCGCGAGGGGATCGGCAGCGAGGATGCTGCGATCCGGAGTGATGGCTGGCCCGATGGCGGTTCGGCCGCTGCGGCCGACAAGCTGAACGTGGCGATGGTGGCTGACAGCAGCCATCGCCGCCGTGAAATCGTGATCGACATGAAGATCCCCCCTTAAGACTGCTCACAACGCCCCCCCGGCAGTTGCGCACAGACTCCCATCGAAAAGATCGGCAATCAATGATTGGCGTCATGACCCGAACAATCGGAAAAGTTCGTAGTGGGCAATCTCCTCTTCCCTCGGCCCGAGAAGCGTTGTTAGTATCCGACTGACTCGTAGCAGACGGATGCTATCGAGAACGAGTTTCACGCACACATAGGCAGGCGTCACGGATGATGCGACTGACTTGGGCCACCGTCGTGGCGATCTTGATCTCAGCACCCACGGTTGCCCAGCAAGCTTCCCAGGTTCCCAGTTACGCCCAACAACGGCAAACACAACCGGCAGCACAGAATTCAACCGCGGCTACGCCCGAGGCACATGTAGCCCGCCAGCAGCAACCGGCGCCCGCCGCACCTGCGGGCCAGCCGTTTGCGCCGCCGAGCGCCGCCGCCCAGGCACAACTTGCGTCCATGCTGGAGGGTTGGGAGCGGCAAAGCAAAAGCATGAAAACGCTCGATTGCAAATTCACGCGTTGGCATTTTGATATGTTTGCAGCACCCGCGGGAATTCACGCAACTCGGGCCGACGGAGTGATCAAGTATGCGGCGCCCGACAAAGGCCTGTTCCGCGTCGATCGAATGGTCTTCTACGCGGGCATGGAGGGCGGCAAACCGCAGTTCAAACAACAGCCAGGACAATTTGGTGAACATTGGGTTTGCAACGGCACGCAGTTGATTGAGTTTGATCGCAGCAAAGAGGAATGCCGAATCCAGGATCTTCCGCCCCAGCTGCAGGGTCAGGGGATCTTCAACAGCCCGCTGCCGTTCGTCTTCAATCTCGATGCACAGCAGATTCAGCAGAGGTACTGGGTGCGGCAAGTTCCGGCGCCAAGGGAGAACACCATTTTGGTCGAAGCCTGGCCGAAGCGCCAGGAAGACCGTGCGCAATACAAATTGGTCCAAATCGCCTTGGACTCCAAGACATTCTTGCCTCAAGCCTTGCTGATGTACGCGCCAAACTTTGACCCGAAAACGGCCCCCAAGTGGGATCACTATGAATTCGCCGATGTGAACCGAAACGCGATCGGCGCCGGTTTCCAAAAGTTCCTCGGCAATTTCATTCCCGAGAAACCGCCGTCGAATTGGAAGATCTTGCGGGAGAAGTTCACGGCTCCGGTCGACATTCCCACCCAACGAGCGGCCGTTCCCGAAGCCGGGCAGCCGGCAGTGCAGCGGTAGACAAGGGATTCTCGGCAGTGGCGAATCTGCGAAAAATGCGGTAAGTTTGCGCAGCTCGGCTTCAGATCGTAGGCCACGAAGCAATACCGTTCGCTGTTCAGCATCGATCCAACGACATCGTTTAACGGCAGGCCGCAGGCGACTGCGAAACGCCCGCGCAGACGCCTGCGGCTTGCCGTTACACGAAAAGTGAACGGTATTGGGTCACGAAGGCTGGGGCCGCGACATTCCCCCGAGGGAGAGTGACGTTACCGTAAACTCTGCAAATCCAAGAACATAATGCCAACCTACGATTACGAGTGTGATGCCTGTGGGCACACGATGGAGTTGTTTCAGGGGATCAATGACCCCGTCATCAAGAAATGTCCCGATTGCGGTAAGAACAAACTGAAACGACTGTTCGGTACGGGTGCCGCCATCGTTTTCAAGGGAAGCGGTTTCTATCAAACCGATTACCGGAGTGATGGTTACAAGAAGGCTGCCGAAGCCGACAACAAGACGAAAAGCGAAACGAAATCGTCTGACAAAGGTGACTCGAAGAAGAGTGACAGCGGCAAAGCACCGGAGACCAAGAAGTCCAGTGGCGACGGTGGTGGAGCCAAGAAGAAATCGGGGGGCGACTCCTAGCGATGCCGCACGTTCGCTCGCCTCATCGGCTGGATCCAAACCGCAGTGGCCTGTTGGTCATCGACGTGCAAGAGAAACTCTGTCCAGCAATCGCGTCGGTGGAGAACGTGATCGGTCAGATCAGCCGACTGATCGAAGCCGCCAAGCTGTTGGCCGTTCCGATGGCGGCAACGGTCCAATACCCCAAGGGTCTGGGGCCTTTGGTAGAACCGCTCAAACAAGAGTTTCCGGCAGCCCAGGACAAAGTCGCTTTCTCGGCCGCCGTTTGCCGCGATTCGCTTGACCGCTGGACGAGCGAAAGTCGAGATCAGATCGTGGTTGTCGGTATCGAGACCCATGTCTGCGTGCAGCAGACGGTGCTCGACTTACTGGCCGAAGGATTGCGAACGTTCGTGGTTGCCGATGCGGTAGGTTCGAGGCACCGTGGCGATTACGAAGTGGCGCTGGACCGCATGCGGGATAGTGGTGCCACGATCACGACGGTCGAATCAGTCATCTTCGAGTGGCTTGGATCGGCCGATCGGCCCGAGTTCAAAGCGGTCAGCAAGATCGTCAAGTCTGACTCTTCGTGACCGGTCCGCCACGAGCGGGTGGCTGGTGGTCGAGCGCCAGCGAGCCCCAGAGCTCCAATGTCCCAGAGCTCCAATGTCCCAGAGCTCCAATGTCCCAGAGCTCCAATGTCTCTTTGCTGGTGGCTCGCTGACGCTCGACCGCCGACCACCCCGGGAATGCAACTCCCAATCTGCCACTGAAACTCCGCAAGATCATCAAGTCTTCACAGGCTCGACCCGCGATGTCCGAATCACTACATCTGCATTCTCTCGGAAAGGTCACGATCTTCTACGTGCCGTCGCACAAGTTGGACGATCCGCGGTTCTTTCATGGCACTCAAACGGCGCGTACGTCGATTCATGAATACTTGATGCATCGCTACCGGGCCTACACGCAAACGCCGACTCCCGTGAAAGGGTTTTGGGTTGATCAGTCAGGTGCGCTGGTTCACGACGTGATGGAACGATTCGAGGTTTCATTCGGTGTGGAAGCAGAGTTCGACCGGCTGATCGAATTCTTGGTGGAGTTGTGCGACCGATTAAAGGAAGAATCGATCTACGTGACGCGAGGAGATCGCAGCTTTTTGGTCTCGCGCCAGGCAAAACAACAGCCGGTCGATTGAGTCTTCATGTGCAGGGTGGCTGGCTGTCTGGGTGGCTGGGTGTGGCTGGCTGTCTGGGTGTGGCTGGCTGTCTGGGTATGGCTGGCTGTCTGGGTGGCTGGTGGTCGAGCGTCAGCGAGCCCCCAGAAGCCATTCGTTTCATCGGTCGAGTAGGCCCGAGGGATTGCTCTCCTCGGGCCTCTCACAGAACCGGACTTGTGGACCACACATCCGGCTCTTCAAATCAAGTATCTCCAAACAATAACAGTTGTTTCGAGGCCCGTGCGGGGTTTAACTCGTGCCAGCGGCGGTACAAGTTCACAAGACGCTCGGCGAACCACGCGTTGGGGTACGCTTTATGCACTCCGAAACTCGCACTTCGTTTCCAGTGTCCTTGAATCTCGTAGACTGCCTTGCGAGCCATCCCAGCAGAGACGCCGCGACGTAACAAGTGCCGAAACAGGTGACGCGGACGCTTTCTTTGACGAATCTGGATCGCTCGCAACCGACGACGGATGTGAGCGTCGAAACGGGAGAAAGAATGTGTGTCCGTGCAGAGCCGAAAGTAGCCCATCCAACCGTTCAGGTACGAATTCACCTTCGCAAAACAGTGGTCCAAAGAGTTCCCCCAAGAACGTGGCGTGAGCTCGCGTACTGAAATCATCGGCGTAGCGGACGAAGCGAAGCCCTCGACGTTCCAACTCCCAGTCCAATTCGTTCAGGACGATGTTGGATAGCAGCGGAGACAGGGGACCACCTTGCGGCGTGCCCTCTTCGGTCGAAACTCGCGTGCCTTCGGGTAACACCACGTTCGCCTTGAGCATCCGGTGAATCAATTTCAGCACGCGACCATCGCCGAGATGCTCGGACATTCGCCCCAGCAAACGTTGATGGTGAACACGGTCAAAGAACTTCGACAAGTCGATGTCTACCGTGTACGCGCAACCTTCCTCGAAGTACCGAGTAGCCAAAGCGATGGCGGTTTGGGCTCCCCGATCACGGCGAAAACCGTGACTGCTATCGTGAAAGATTGGCTCGAAGATCGGTTCGATCACTTGATGAACCGCCTGCTGAACCATTCGATCGACGACGTTAGGGACGGTGGCTGCATACTGCACCTCATGCAATTGGCGTTATGGATAGTCGATGAGAAACTCTCGAAATTACTGTGGTTTGATGCGTGTCGACTGGGCAACTCGCTTTGCTAACTCTTGCTCAAGCTCCGGCGTGATTGCTAGCAAGTAAGGCGAACCGGCGTTGTGTCGGCGTCCACGAATCAGGCCTTTTTCGATCCAGTAGTAAATCACGCCAGGGCTGACTCCCAATCTCGCAGCAGTTTCTTTCACGGTGAGTTCTCCTGCCTTTCTATGATCGACAGCTGGGATGTCGTGCTTGTGTCGAATCCACTTGATGCTTTTGATCGTGAAGGGATTTCCCTTGTTCGTCTTGAGCCCTTCATCGTTGAACCGATCCGCGATCTGCGCATCATCCAACGTCCTCGCCAGATCACGAACGCGCTCGATCAAAGCTTCATCATGACGCCAACGTTCCGCTATCGGCCGAGGTAACTCGACACGGAGTTCTTCGCACACACCTCCCTGCCAACGCACTTGTAAGAGTGCAACACGCGACTCCGTTTTCTTAACCGTGATGTCGCTGATCAGCAGTTGCAAGATTCGCTTCTTGTCCTTCCACGCGGTTGCCGTGTTGTGCCATAGTTTGGGAAGGTTCTTAGCAAGCTCAAGCACTTCATCTCGCTGCTGCGAAGTAAGCTGCCGAGCCTGCTGTTGTAGGCGATCGATTTGATCCTTCACGTCTTGCAGTTCGATCAGCGCGTCGTTCCAACGCTGTTCGAGTGTCGCTGCAACGAGTCGATTGCTCGGGTCGACTTGTTCGTAACGCCGCTGAGCCAGTTCGGCTTCGTACTCGGCTCGCTGCAGACGCATCTTCCACTGAGCATCTATCTGTTCGTGGCGATGCGAAACGACCTCAAACGCATCGATCGCCACCTGTATCTGCTCGTTGCTCAGCACCTCGAGCACACGCCGCTGGACGACACCATCCAGTGGCGGACACTGTACCGTCAAACAAGCTTTCGTTGACAAGCCCTCACGCTTTCGCCAATTGCATTGATAGGTCGGATAGATGCCGCCGTTGCCTTGGTAACGCGGGGTCAAGCGGCGGCCACAACAGCCGCAGACCAATAGTCCTTGCAGCAACGCCAACCCTTCTCGTGCCGATCCGCTCAAAACCATCTCCTGTGTGTTGGTTCGGTTCCTCGACAACTGATCCAGATTTTTCGTGTACTGCTCGAAGGTGATATATCCTTCATGATGATCTCGCAAGTTCACCAACCAGTTTTCTTCGGGCATACACTCAATACGCGATCGGACATCGCCGTCAGCCAAAATCTCTTTGACCGTGCGATACCGACCGAATGCATAGACTCCGGCGTACGACGGATTCTTCAAAATTGCGGTGACGCGCACGTCGGTGAGGCGTCCCCAAATCAGTTTGCCAGCCCACGTGCCACCGTAACTTCGCTTAGGAAAATCGAGCTTTTCCTTGGCGAAACGCTGCACGACGCCGTATGCTGTGCCGCATTGCTGGAAGTAAGCAAAGACTAACTCGATCGCAGAACGCACTTGCGCATCGGGGTCTTTGACGATCGTGTTGAGTTCATCGAACACATAACCCACGGGCAACGGAAATCGCAGTTCTCCCTTGCGCACCTTGTTGAGTTTGTTCCCTTGTAGGCGGGCGCGAATGAAATGCAACTCGGCCTGAGCCATCGTTCCTTTGAGTCCTAACAAAAGCCCGTCGTTGAAGTCACACGGATCGTAGCAACCGTCTTCGTCGATGATCAGAGTTCCTGTGATGCCACAGATTTCGATCAGTCGATGCCAGTCGGCGTTGGACCTCGCAAGGCGCGACGCTTCGATCGCCAAGACAGCTCCCGCCTTCCCAAGTGAGACATCGGCGACGAGCGTTTTGAAGTCCTCGCGATCGGTGGTCGAAGTGCCAGACTTTCCCAGGTCACCATCGAGCACAGCGATCCGCGCGATAGGCCAACCGAGATTCCGCGCCAGCTCTTGTAGCGCATACTGGCGTTCGGTACTTTCGCGATGGTTACGAACCTGCCCCATGCTCGATTGACGCAGATAAACATAAGCCATCTTCTGCAAGTGCTTGTCGCTGATCTTCGTTGAGCGTTGATCGGTGATGTGCATGATAATCTTCCTTGATTGGGACGTTGATAGTGTTCGTTGATGGATCGAGCTGATCGGCCCGCTCTGAATCGCACTCGACATCGAAAGTAGATTGATCGCTCAAATGCGTTTCGATCAGATTGGCAATCAACATTGCGAGTTGACGTTTGTAGTGGGGTGACAGTGTTGGTAATGGCGAGTGTGATGTGTGCTCACACTCCTGCGGCTGTCTTGCCGACATGGTCGTGGCTCCTGTGCTCACCCGGCTCAGCCGATCGTCGCCAGTGGAGTCGGCTGAGTGTGGTGAGAAGATCTCGGGTGCTGGATACGAACAACGAGGTGCAGCAGTGGACCACAACGCATCTATCTTTGAGAGATTGATTTGACGAGCGTGTTGACGAGTCCGCTTAGCTCGACCAGGCATTCCAGCCGCAAGATCGTTGGCTGCACGCCGGCGTCTTCGTAGTGGTCACGTGAGCGGATCGAAGTCCAGTCTTGAGGGACCGAAAAAGTTCCAGAAGATGAGCCCTTTAGGATCACACATTCCACTCCCAAAACCGTCCGGCACTTGAGCAACATGAAATGCTGTCTAAACAGCGGGTGGAACGGATGAACAATCTCAACGAAGCCCGAAGGCTGATTGCACAGGTGTGCTTTTACCTGTGACTGTCGGAATCCCCAATCCTCGCTTGCCACCCCCGGATTTTGGAATCCAAACTCGGCGGATGTCTCCGGGAAGGAAGTTTCCTTGCAGCAGAGCACGCTGGACTTTGGGTAGAAGCTGTTGAGCATGCTCGACAACTTCGTCCACGCTGCGTCCATCGACTCCGGGGGCCCCCTTGTTACTGGCGACTCGAAGTAGAGCCGCCGCCAAGTTCGGCAGCGACGCGACTTCTTCCAATAAATTCGCGGCAGAGCAGTCTCCGCCGGAATCAATTCGGGCGTCTGTTTCGTTCGTCGAATTGGCGTCTGCGTGGTGCAGCAGGTAGGCCTTGCCAGCGGATACGTCCGCCTTGGAGGTCTGTCCGCTCTCGCGATCCTTTCGGGGCGAGTTGTCGGCAAACGTAAACGCCAGTTGACGTGATTCAGAGCTTTTCAATTTGTCATCCCCTTCGCTCCACCGACATTACTCGGCTTCGTCACTACGATGAGATGATCCGACTTCTCCGGCGACTTCGAGTCGTTGTCGTTTCCTTCGCGGACTCTACCCCATGCCTGTGTGCGGGGACTTACTGAGGATCGCTGGAGATCTCTTGGGGTAAGAATGAGAAATGTTTCGCCGCTCCCGCCTTCACTACTGGCAGCCCTCGATCGGATATTGGGAATCGTGGTTCCAGGCCCACTCACCCAGGGCGACCAGCCTGCATGAAGGTTCATTTTCATTCGGTGCTGCGATACGCTACAAGCTTCCATCTCACACGGCCTCACGGCGTACCTCCGGCTCAGACCTCGATCTGGCTGTCAGTTCGTGCAATTGCTTTTCACTCATGGTTGCCTCCGATAGGCTCCATATAGGACTTTCACCTACAATCTCTCATCCATGCCCAACGCACCTGGGGGCTCGCTGTCGCTCGACCACCAGCCACCCAATCCCACACCCAATCCCACACCCAATCCCACACCCAATCCCACACCCAATCCCACACCCAATCCCACACCCAATCCCACACCCAATCCCACACCCAATCCCACACCCAATCCCACACCCAATCCCACACACACCACACCAGCCATCCAATCCCACACCAGCCACAAGTTCGGAGATCACTGCAGGGTGGAATCACGTTCAGGGTTTTCCCCCTTGGCCGTTGGGACTGGAGGCAGCGTCTTTTGCCAACGCGTTGGCAGTCGCCGCACGTCGCTGGGTACTTCGACATCTGGCTGATCGTTATAGACCGTCGCCTCGGGGCTAGCGCCGATGGTGTGGGCCAGCCAACGACCCAGCGGGCTGGCCATCAAGGTGGGCAACAAGAAGATGACGCCTAATAGCGCACTGGCCAACAGACCGAACATGAGCAACGAAAACCGGCTCGTCGGAACGAAGTCGCTAAACCAATAAACCATCAGGGACACGCCGCAGACGAGCGTCGTTTGGAACATCGCCCACCCGCACTGCGCCAAGGCGCCGAAGGATGCCCTGATTTGGCCCAGCCCGCGTGCTCGCCGCGAACCAAAGCGGCTTAACAGATGCACTGTGTCATCCACGGCGATGCCAAGCGCGACACTGGCCGACATCACCGATCCGATGTCCAGCGGAATTCGCGCCAATCCCATCAGCCCGAAGAGCGTGACAGTGGGAAACAGATTCGGTGCCATCGCGATCAAACCACCGAGCACACTTCTGAGCATCAACATCATCACAAGTGCGATGACGGCAAACGCCGTTACGAAGCTGCGGAACAGGTCGTGGAGGAGGATTTCTTGCGATTTCTGCACAATCACGACGCTGCCAGTGAACGAGATTTCAACCGGGACGCTGTTGTCGGCCAACCCCTCCTCGACTGCGGCCCGAACAGCAGCGATCTCCTCACCAAAATCAACACTTTCTTGTTGAGGCATGCGGATACTGATCCGCCATATTTCGCTGTCGCCTTCGCGAGCGATGAAACCAAGTCGCCCCAACGAGGACTCCGGATCGCGAATCAACTTGCGCACCACGCTCCGCCGCGCGGTCGCGCCAAGACTCCGCTGAGTGGCACGCGGAATCGATGGAACGAATGTCATCGCCGACAACGCACTGCCAACGATATTCTGTTCCAACACGTGAGCATGTGCTCGGGCAACGGTCGCCAACCGCTCCAACGGATCCTCATCAGGGCCGACCGCTGCAAAGGTCAGCAGCAGTTCGCCCGTGACGGTCGGCCCAACGTGCTCCTCGAACCAAGCGAATTGCTTACGGATGTCACTGTTGGGATCAAACATGCGAGGAACATTGACCGAGCTTTCCAGTCGAGTCAGCCCCAACGAAAGACCAACCGCGATTGCCAGAAAGCCAAGAATCAACGGCCAGGGTCTCGCCAGGCGTCGCCGCATCCAAGTCCGCGCCCAAGCTCGCAGTCCGCTACGGGATTCTTCGCTTGCATCACCCGATTTTCGCCTTGGTTTGGTCAGCACCATCGCACCTGGCAACACCAGGAACAGCAACAACAAGGTTAAAACCACTCCCAGCGAGGCAACGCCGCCAAAGATTCGCACCGGTTCCAGACGAACCAGCATCAGTGAGCTGAGACCGACCACCGTCGTGCCGGTCGCCAAACTGCAAGGGGCGACGCCGGCGCGCATTGCGCGCTCGGCTGCCTGAGCACGCGTCAATTCCGGAAAGTCGTGCGCCGCGTCCAAATAATAGTTGCTCAAATGGATTCCGGCCGACACGGTCAGCACAAACACAAGCGGCGGCAGCACAATCAACACCGCATTCATGGGCGTGCCGGTGTAGTAGACGATCGCCAACACAAGTCCTTCGCCGATCACCGCGATGGCAACAATCACGCCGGTCAGCGGAATCGATCGCAGACAAATCAAGCACAAGATCGCCGCGAGGATCGCCGATGGCGGTGAAAACACACGAATCGATCGGATGGCTTCCGCGTCAACCGTCGCGCCCTCGAACGGTCCGCCGACCACCGCGATCTCGCTCCAGTCGCGCTCGACCAATCCACCAATCATTTCTCGGATCGCCGGAATCAGCATCCGCCGTTGTCGCATACCGGTCTCGCCGAATGAAATCAGCAAACACGTTTGCTCACCGTCTTGGCCAATCAGTGAACCTTGTAAACGTCGTACGGCGGCATCACGCGGCAGACTGATCGGCGATGACGTCAGACGCTCAAGCGTTTCAGTGCCGGTGCGAACCCATCGCAAGGGTGTCGGCGAGCCGCAGTCTTTGCGGATTTCCCGAATCCGCTGGCCGAGAGAGTTGGGCAGCTCGCTGAGCGCCACGTCATCGGTTTCGGCGTCGTAAGATTCTTGGCAAAGCGGGCGCAGGATGTCAGCGGCTTGCTGAAGCGACGGCGAATCAAGGTCCGACTCCTCCCAGCCGACCATGATCAGATCGGCAACGGAAAAGTGTTTGATAAACTCATTGAACACTTTCTTCTCATCGAGCGAGTCAGGGACCCAATCCGCCGGCCGATTGAAGAGCGAGTGGATCGCAGCTTGAGAATGAAAGATGGCCGGGACCGCCAACAGCACTAGCAGCGCGATACCGACTTGGAACCGACGAAGATAACGCTGTCGCAGCGGTTCTTCGTCGCTCATGTCGTATCCTCCCGGAGTGATGTCCTGCGCAACCTGTGTCGTTCGCCCACAACTGCGACCCGCGGTACCTGGGCGATGGCTCGTCGCGACACTTCATCCGCATCACAGCGAGTGCAGTATCGTCACCAATCTGGGCTTCGATTTCCAGTGGTCCGATCCGGCAGATTCAGAGCTGCACGAGCGGGGTGTGCTGCCGAGTTGAGTTGGTGGTGGTATGGGTGGCTGGTGGTCAAGCGTCAGCGAGCCCCCAGTAACAAGCTCAAGCAATTCTGGGGGCTCGCTGACGCTCGACCGTCAGCCACCCCGTCAGCACAACCCACCCATCGCGGGCGATTAAAAGAGCGTGTAGATAAACGGTGCCACGGGCGAACCGGCGAGAAACACCAATAAAGTCAGCAGCAGCGTGGTGACCACGATCGGGGTCAACCACCACTTTTTGTTGTGGACCAGGAACTCAATGAACTCGGCCACCAACCCAGGGTCCGATTGTTGCGAAAGTTCGGTGAACGTCTCTTCCGAGGTGTCATTTTCGCTTGGCTGGTTCTGCATGGCGTCGCTTGCCTCAATACGTTTTGAAGTATCGCTCGTTGGGTGGTGACGGTTCTCGCTTTACCCAATGACTGACGGAGGAGTCCGCAGACGAGTCGGCTTCCCCTCTGCGACCAAGCGGGTCGTATCCGCGAAGCCGCAGGAAAATCCCGATGGGTGTCAACACTCCAAAATACACGAAAGCCAACAGCACGACAGTGACCACGTATTGAATTGGATAGACGCAACTCGAAAATCCGCGGTGAATCGGTCGCCGCGACGACGGAATCAAGTAAAAAACGGCTGACAGAACCACGGAAATGACGGCAGCGATGATCGCAATGAATGTGATCTGGGATCGCCAAGAGATCAACAATCCCAGCACCATGATCAGGCTGGAAAGGGAAATGCCGAACCAGCGAAGCTGGCGATCAGAAAGCGTTTGGTTGGAGAGCATCGAGGTTGTGGTCTTTCTTTATCTCATCAGTCGAGTTGAAACTGCGCCAGATGTTCATCGATTTCGTGTGGTGTTGCATTTCTTTGCTGATCTTTTCTTAGCAGAAAACTGTCGATCACCAAGACGTCCATGTTCGTTGCCATGAAGCAGCGAATGGCATCTTCGGGTGTGCACACGATCGGCTCGCCGCGAACATTGAAGCTGGTGTTGATCAGCAGGGGGCAACCCGTTCGTTTGAAGAAAGCTTGCAGCAGATTCTCATAGTCAGGATGATGGTCGCGATCGACGGTCTGGACACGTGCTGAATAATCGACGTGCGTGATGGCGGGAACGTCGCTGCGAATCTGTCGGACGCGATCCAGTCCAGCGGCGGTTTCTGGTGGGGCGAGTCGACGGTTTTCTTCAACACCAAAGACCAACAACATGTAGGGGCTGACCGCATGCTTGGGGATCTCAAAGTATTCCTCGGCATGCTCCGTCAGGACAGATGGCGCGAAGGGACGAAATGATTCGCGAAACTTGATCTTCAAATTCATTTTGGTTTGCATCTCTTGGCTGCGCGGATCGCCCAAGATGCTGCGACTGCCGAGTGCGCGGGGGCCGAATTCCATTCGTCCGTTCATCCATCCGACGACCTTGCCATCGGCCAAATGCTCCGCGACGCGCTGCGCCAGCAACTCCTTCGATTCGATTCGATCGTAGACGCATCCCGCCTGCTCAAGAGCCGCCGTGATTTCTTCGTCGTGAAACGCCGGCCCCAACAACGAACCTCGCTGACTATCTTGGGGTTCGGGTTCGCGCGGACGTTGCAGCAACTGATGCCATATCAACAAGGCGATGCCCAACGCACCACCCGCGTCACCCGCGGCTGGCTGAATCCAGATATTTTCAAACGGCCCTTCGCACATCAGGCGACCGTTGGCAACACAGTTCAGCGCCACACCCCCGGCCATGCACAGATTCTTGTGGCCGGTGATGGCATGCAAGTGCGCCGCTGTCTTCAAGACAACTTCTTCGGTAACCACTTGGATCGAGGCGGCGAGATCCATGTCCAGTTGCTCGATCTGAGTCTCGGCGCGGCGCGGCTCCCGGCCGAACAGACGATGAAAGCGACGGGACGTCATCGTGAGGCCCTGGCAGTAGTTGAAATACTCCATGTTCAATCGAAATGAACCGTCTTCACGGATGTCAATCAAGTGCTCGCGAATCGCCTCGACGTATTTGGGCCGGCCATAGGGTGCCAACCCCATCAGCTTGTACTCGCCCGAATTGACGCGGAAGCCTGCGAAGTAGGTGAAGGCGGAATACAGCAGCCCAATCGAATGAGGAAATCGAATCTCGTCGGTCAACGTGATCTGATTCCCGCGGCCGTAACCCAGGCTGGTCGTTGTCCATTCGCCGACCCCATCCATCGTCAAAATGGCAGCTTCCTCGAACGGCGATGGAAAGAAAGCGCTGGCCGCATGGGATTCGTGATGCTCGCAAAAGCAGACACGGCCGCTGTACTGATTGTCCAATCCACGGCGGATCTCGCGGCGAAGATGCAGCTTCTGCGTTACCCATTGGGGCATCGCTTTGATGAACGAGGGGAAACCGGCCGGAGAATAGCTCAAGTAGGTCTCCAGCAAACGATCGAATTTTTGCAGCGGCTTTTCGTAGAAGCCGACAAAATCCAGCTGCGAACTCTTGATGCCTGCCTCACTTAGACAGTATTCGATGGCGTTTGCAGGGAAGGCATAATCATGCTTTTTCCGCGTGAACCGTTCTTCTTGGGCCGCAGCGATGATCTCCCCATCGACAACCAACGCCGCGGCGGAATCGTGATAGAAAGCTGAAATGCCAAGGATCGATGTCATCAAGTTGCAGGAATTACCAGACAGCGGCGGCTAGGGGGACAACTGAAGCGTCAAGTATGCACAAACACTTGTGAAAGTGCGATACAAATCTAAGTGGTCGGTGGGGGCGGCGTGATGGGGGTGTCAGTGGCGTGGTTCTCCGGACAGCACAAACCGAATTTGTACCTTATGTAAGTTGTCCGAGTAAAATCGTTTAACGGCAAGCCGCAGGCGACTGCGCTCATGAAAACACATTCGCCTGCGGCTTGCCGTTAAACGATTGCGAAACAATCGGTGACGGTGCATCACGCAAGGAAAAATGGCGGCCTGCTTACTGCGTCTTGGGCGTCAGCGTTTGACTCCACAGCTGATACAGCTGGTCGGCGATTTCCTGGTGACCCGCTTCGGTCAAGTGGATCCGGTCACCGCGGAATCTTTCGGGGTGCTTTTCCACTTCCCTGGCGCTGACCATTGTCGGGCAATGTCCAACAACGACGCCGATGGACTCGACTTGGCAACGCTGCGGACGATGTCGTTGTACCGTGCGTGGGTCTGCGGAATGTTGGACACTTCGTCGGGCGACATCTGGTAGATCTGCCCAAAAAAGTCGTACGCCCACGGCGGCATCTGGCCCGCGAGAAAGGCCGATGGCGCGGTGATGAAAATCGTTGGGCAACCCCGTTCTTTGCATTCACGAAGGATGGTTTGCAGGTTCTCGCGGTAGTCTTCCAGTGGTACGCGCACGGGCGCCCTGCTGTCAGAGACCGGAGGCTGCAACTTGTGGCGCAACGTGTACAGGCACCAAAACAGTCGCGACTTGCCGAGCCACGATCGAGCTTGGTCACTGAGCAGTTGACGCTGCATCACCTCGCGATCCGGTTGGCCGTTCTGTGATTTCCAATGATCGTTCCAACCGAAGTAAACCACAATGGCATCTGGCTGCCACGGCCAGACGTCAGCCAGCCGACGCACGCCCTGGAACGAAGTGTAACCGGGACAACTGAGGTTGACGACTTCAACCTTGCTTCCCGATCCTTCCTGCACCAATTCCGCGAAACGGTTGGGATAAAGTTTCATGCCGAGAAAACTGCAGGAATCGCCAAGCACACCGATGCGATAAACGCCTTGCTCTTTCTGTTTGGCTGACGGTGTTGCCAGGCGGAGCCCATCGGCTCCGGTGAAAGGAGTGTTGGCAATTGGCTTCCAAAACAAAATCGGGTCAGCTTCAAACAGTGGAACGTCTTGGAAAGGTTCACCCTCACGTTCGATACCATCGGAGTCGAACACCGGAATGCCTGTGTCATAACCGAATCGCAGCACGCCTATCGCAGGAGGCTCACCAATCCGTGCGAGCCTCAACCCGAACTCGAGCAACGCGAACAATCCAAACACCATGACAAGGGAAAAGACAGTCTTTTTACGCAACGACAAAGGTGGTCGTGCCGGTGGATTGCGTTTGTGTTTGCGTCTTCTTCTTGCCATCAGTGGTCGAACTCGAGGACTGTTGAATCCAAACCATCCTAACGGTTCGCGGAAAAAATTGGGGGACGGCGTATTTGTCCCGAGCGACTTGTTGAATTGACATCACCAATAACGCCCCCTAAATTGAGGTTCCTCTGGGAAAAATCTCTGCTACCGAATACCTGATGGAATCAACATCTCCCGCCAAACTCTCGCGATCGAAATGGATCGCTTTGGTGGCTCTGGCTGGTGTTTTGGTGGCGACGTTGATCGGCCTGGCTGCGATCAACCGATCCGATACCATTCAAGTTGGTGCCGATGATTGGCCGTGGTGGCGTGGATTCGGTCAGTCGAGCGTGGCACGGAGCAGGGCACCGACGGAGTGGACCGCAAGTGATCATGTGATTTGGAAATCGGACGTTCCCGGGCGCGGGCATGGCACTCCGATAGTGCTTAAACAGCAAGTTTTTTTAGGAACGGCTGACGAGAAGGCGAAGACGCTATCGCTGTTGTGCTTTGACCGCGAGTCGGGCAAGCAACATTGGCAGAGCGAACTGCAACGCGGCGGTTTGATGCACAAGAGCATCAAGAATTCGTACGCGTCTGCCTCGGCAGCCTGCGACGGCCATCGCGTCTTTTATCCTTGGATCGCTGACCATGCGTTATGGCTTGCCGCGGTGAATCTGGATGGCGATCTGCTCTGGAAAAAGAAAGTCGCACCGTTCACGTCGGAGCACGGGTACGCTTCATCGCCGTGCCTTTACAAGTCATTGGTGATTGTCTCCGGCGACAACCCGGGGCCCAGTTATTTGACCGCACTGAATCGGAAATCAGGCGAAATCGTTTGGCAAGTCAGCCGATCGACTGGTGGCAGCTACGGGACGCCGGTCGTCGCTTCGCTCGCCGGGCGCGACCAACTGTTGTTAAGTGGTCAGAATTCCGTGGTCAGCTATAATCCGGCAGACGGTAGCGTGTGGTGGAAGTGCGAAGGGCCGGGGCCGAGCACGATCGGTACGGTGGCTTGGCGCGATGACTTGGCGTTTGCGACATGTGGGGCCCCGCCGATGATCGCGGGAGTGATGGCGATTCGAGCCGACAGCGGGCGGGTTGCCTGGCAAGCCGAAGCGATGGCGAACGTACCCTCGCCGTTGGTGGTTGGCGATCGGCTGCTGGTCACCGAAGATCGTGGCATCATCGTTTGCTTTTCGGCTGAGTCGGGCGAAGAGCTGTGGAAACAAAGACTGGGCGGCAACTTCAGCGCGTCGCCCGTCCTCGCCGGTGATCTGGTTTACTTGCCTAACGAAGCGGGGCGAATGTTCGTGTTTCGAGTTACCCCTGAGTTTGAACTGGTTGCGGAAATTGATTTAGCCGAAGGTGGATTTGCTTCTCCCGTGATCGTGGGTGGCCGCATCTACTTGCGGACAAGCCAACATTTGTATTGTATCGGCGACTCAACGTGAGCTCGTGCCGCAAGGGGTTAGCCCGCGAGCCGATGGCGCTAGCCACGGGCCGCGATGGATGCCGTTTTCCAGGGAAAGGCCCGCGGATAGCGCCGTCGGCTCATAAACGCTGGACAGTTTGGCGAGACTTTGTAAGCAGGTGAACGCGTGTCGAAATCCAAACAGAGACGCAAAAGGAATAGCCCGAAGCGAAAAAGCGATTCGGCCGAAAGCGTCGTCAGCGACAGTGGTAAGAATCGCAAAGCCGCGATTGCTGGGGTGTTGGTTTTACTTGGATCGCTTGGACTGGTTTCTTACCTCTATCCATTCAAACGAACTCGACCCGCGGATTCCAACTCAGTTGCTGTGCCGAGTCAGTCGATCCAGCGACCGGAAAAGCGTTACGCGGGGCCAGCCGCATTTGCTTTCACCCTGGAAAATGCCGCTCTGTCGCCCGATGGACGAGTGACGGCATGGTCCTACGGCGGGAACGATCTGGTCATATGTCTTGGTGTTTGGGGCGGGGAACAGCCAGACCTTTCGCAACAAATCACCCTGAGTGGTCACACAGCCCCGATTCGAGCATTGGCGTTTTCGTGCCTGGGCCAGACGATTGCATCGGCAAGCGCCGACCACACAGTCAAACTCTGGGACGTAGCCAGTGGTGAGGAAATTGTGGCACTGCAAGGCCACACCGACGAAGTCACGGCCGTGGCATTCGCGCCGGACGGAGTTTCCATGGCGACGGGCAGTCGTGACAACACGATTCGTTTGTGGGATGCGTACGGCGGATTGCCTTTGTTCACGCTCAGCGGTCATGCCGGCGCGGTAACCGCCCTGGCCTACAGCGCGGATGGAAAGACGTTAGCATCGGCTGCGGAGGACAAGTCGATCAAGACTTGGGACATGGAGACCGGGCAGGAGATGGGCACGTTGGACGTCGATGATCCATCACCGATCCGCGCGATGGTCGTTTCACCTGCGCAATCGGTGCTGGCAACGTCCACTGGTGGCAGCGAGGTCAGACTATGGGATTTAGACGCCGGTCGCGAACTGGGCCGCTTGGAACTTGCCGGCAGCGAGGTTCTTTCGGCCGCGTTTTCGCCCGATGGAGCGGCCCTGGCTGTGGCTGGTACGGACGGAAAGATCGTCGTGCGGACCTTGGCCAGCGGCCAGCTGCTTGCCGATTTCGTGGCGCCCACCACGCCATTGTTCATTCAATATGCCAGCGACGGATCGCTGCGTTGGTCGCGGTTTTCTGTCGAGCATCTGACGCAAATCGGCGCCACTGACCTGGTCGGCAGAATCGCGACTTCCATGGGCACGGCGGAACAGGCGATCGCTGGCTTCGGCATTCCCGAAGGGATGCAGGTTGAACTCTATGCCAACGAATCCCTGGTCGCTAATCCGGCAGCGATCTGCAGCGACGAGAAAGGTCGAATCTTTGTTGCTGAGACATTTCGTTTCGACACCGAAGTCAATCTCGGCTATGCCGGTCGCGAGATTTGGTTGCTTGACGATCTGGCCAGCCAAACGCCGGCGGATCGACTGGCCATGTACGAAAAGTACAAGGACAGGACCGATGGCGGGATGCCGGCGCATCGGAAGTACTCCGAGCGGATTCGTCGATTGGAAGATCGCGATGGCGACGGCAAAGCTGACCAGGCGACGATCTTTGCCGAAGGCTTCAGCGAACCATTAACCGGCACTGGAACCGGACTGATCGCCCGCGACGGTGACCTCTATTACACGTGTATCCCCGATCTCTGGAAGCTGACCGACACGGACGACGACGGCACTGCCGATCTGCGGCAGGTGGTCCATACGGGATTCGGCGTCAAGGCTTCGCTCCCCCACGGCTTGCATGGGCTGGCTTGGGGACCGGATGGAAAACTCTACTTTTCGATTGGCGATCGCGGCTACAATGTCGTTTCATCTGAAGGCGAAACGTTGCACAATCCGGCCAGCGGTGCGGTGCTACGCTGCAATCCAGATGGGACCGAACTGGAGGAGATTGCTCGTGGGTTTCGCAATCCTCAAGAGTTAGCATTCGATCAGTTCGGCAATCTATTCACCTGCGACAATAACTCGAATCAGGGCGACAAATCGCGGCTCGTGTATGTGGTTCCCGGCGGCGACAGCGGCTGGCAGATGTCCTACGAGACGATGCCGGCGGACTATCCGCTCGGGCCTTGGAATATGGACAAGATGTGGGAGACACCCAGCGGCGGGCAGGCCGCATGGATCTTGCCCCCGGTCGCGCATCTTGGAATCGGGCCCGCCGGCTTGGCCTATTACCCAGGGCAGGGTTTGCCGGAGCGTTACAACGGTCACTTCTTTCTCTGCGATTTCGCTGACGCGCCCGAAGCCAGTGGCATCCGATCATTCGCTGTCAAGACCAACGGCGCGGGATTCGAGATGCAGGACGAGCATACGTTCATCTCCAACATTCTTCCCACGGATCTCGAGTTCGGGCTGGACCAGCGAATCTACGTGAGCGATTGGATTCGTGGCGCGATGAGCGATGGATTGGGACGCATTTACGCGGCCACTTTTCCCGAGCACATCGACGCTGAGGCAGTCCAGCAAACCAAGGCGTTGTTCTCCAGTGGCTTTGCCGGACTCTCCGATCAGCGATTGATCGAATTGCTTCGTCACGATGACATGCGCGTACGGCAGCGAGCACAGTTCGCGCTGGCAGCCCGTGGCAGTGACGCCATCAAGTTACTGGTGGCCGTTACCCATGATGGGAACCTACTGGCTCGGTTGCATGCGATTTGGGCATTGGGGATGATCGGTCGACAAGACGTCACGGCGCTGGAGTCAGTGGCGAGCTTGCTTGTCGACAACGATCTCGAGGTTCGTGGCCAAGCCGCGAAAGTGCTCGGCGAGCATCGCGATCAGGATTCGGCGGAACAGCTCGTCGCTTTGCTCAGCGACGAGAGCCTGCGAGTCCGCGCGTTCGCCGCCTGCGCGCTGGGACGGATTCAATACCACGCTGCGATTGAGCCGATCTTGGCAATGTTGCGTGAGAACAATGACCAGGATGTCTTCCTGCGGCACGCGGGCGTGTTTGCGTTGTTCAGCATCGGTGACGCCGACGCCGTCGCGATGTTTGCAAAGGATGACGATCCCAGCATCCGCCTGGCAGTACTCTTGACCCTACGCCATTTCCGCGACGATCGCATCTCGCAGTTCTTGGACGATTCGGAGGATTCGCTTGTCGTTGAAGCAGCCCGCGCGATACACGACTTGCCGATTCAGTCGGCGCTTGGCGACCTGGCCCGGTTGGTCACGCGAGGCGGCCATGACGAATCGCTGCTGCGTCGAGCGATCAACGCGAATTTGCGTTTGGGAAAGCCCGAGCACGCACGCGCTTTGACTGAGTTCATTGCGACTGCCGATTCCCCCGAGGCGATGAAAGTCGAGGCGATGAAAGTCGAGGCGATGAAAGTCGAGGCGATGAAAGTCGAGGCGATGAAAGTCGAGGCGATTCGCTCATTGGCTGATTGGCTCGCACCCCCGCCGCGCGATCGCGTGCTCGGTTTCGTCCACACATTTCCCGAACGTGCGGATGATTCGGTCGAGACCGTGATCGCTCCTTGGATTGCCGATACGCTGAAATCCCCGGACGCGCCGCTGCAGAAAGAGATCATGCTGGCGGCGTCGAAACTGAACATCGAAGTCGGAGAGGTATCGTGGATTTCTGATTCACGGCGCGACGTCGAAGTCCGCACGCAATTGCTGGACATGATGGCTGAGCGCGACGACGCGAAGTTTGGCGAGGCCGTTGAGGCCGCACTCCAGTCAGACGTGCCCTTGTTGCGGATCCACGCCGCGCGACGATTAGCTCGGTGGAATCCGCTACGCGCGGTGGATGCGCTCAGCAAGATCCTTGTCGATGGTACAACGGCGGAAAAACAGTTCGCGTTCACCACTCTTGGGACGATCCAATCGCCGAAGGTTGACACGTTGCTGATTGACTGGTTGTCCAGGCTACGGGCAGGTGAGGTCCCGCCGCCATTGAAATACGAGATCATGTCAGCGGCGAACGGGCGCGATAGCGGGATGGTTCGACAGGAATTGTCGTCGCTGATCGAGTTTCTTTCTCGGCTGCCGAGCCTCCCCGAAAGATACCAGGCTGTGCTGGAAGGCGGCTCGGTCGAGCGTGGTCGAATGCTGTTCGAGAACCACACCGGCATTCAATGCGTGCGTTGCCACATCGCTGGCGGCAAGGGAGGCAAAGTCGGCCCGGATCTTAGCAAGATAGGCGGCAAGTTCCCGCGGGAGTATCTACTGGAATCGCTGCTGGCTCCTGAACGAAAGATTGCCGAGGGATATGAGGGAGTCATCCTTTCCACGACCGACGGCAGAGTACTCACCGGTACCTTGCAGAAGGAGAACGAGCGAGAGTTGCAAATCGTAGACGCTCAAGGGAAGACGCTGGTGATTGCCAAGAATGACATCGAGCAGCGGCAAGGAGGCAAGTCGGTGATGCCGGACAATCTGCTTCAGCTCATCAGTTCGTCGGACGTGAGAGATCTCGTCGAGTATTTGGCCAGTTTGAAATAGTGGGACTCTGCTGCCCTTTCAGTCGTTGAACGGCAGAACCAGGCCGAACAACACTCCAGACGTCCACCAGCGCGCAACCTGTAGGTTCGGGAGCGGCGACCGCTGCGTCTCCGGAAGTTGCAAAATGACGCCTCCACAACAATGCAAGAATTGCGGCAGGCGTTTCCGCTCGCTCGGCCGTGACAACGTAGACACTACCTGCCGGTAATGCTGTTACCATACAAAATTGACCGCTACAGCGTGAGTCAGTCAAGCAGCGAGACGACTCAAAGTCTGCTGCAAAAATCCAGCAGGACGTCATTCATGGGTCGACCACAACCGGACAAGCAACGCACATGGGTGCTGAAGATCGGACTCGCTGCATGCTCAACGATCTTCTCGTTGCTGGCTGTGGTGCTTGGCCTAAAGATCTACGCGTCGAGCCTGGGAATCCGGGACTCCGATTTTCGCTACGAAAACCAGATCGAAATGTGGCGTCCAGACCGGGTTCTGGGGTTTTGCAACAAAGCGAACTTTGACGGCTATTGTTTTGGGACGATTCATGTCACGACGAACAACGACGGTTTTCGCGGACAGCAACCGGTGTCGCGTCAAAAGACGCCAGGGACAACGCGAATCATAGGGCTTGGCGATTCAGTGATGTGGGGGACCAGCGTCAACCAGGAGCAGTCGTTTCTGGGAATTCTGCAGACGAAATTGGCATCTCGATCACAGGATGTGGAAGTCATCAACGCTGGCGTCGTGGGCTACTCCACAGTCCAAGAGGCATTGTATTTTGGAGACCGACTCCTCGCGTTTGAGCCTGATGTCGTGCTGATCAATTTTTGTGAAAACGATCTCATGCCGAGTGAGGATCCGTTTAACGCCATTGGAGAGGTTTACTCGAAATATCTGCTGGAAGTCGTCGAAGGCTCGGACATCGACTTGACCGCTCGTGAGCAAGAACTTGCCTACGAGTTCATTCAGACTTTCAAACCGACGGGCCGCCCGCCAGGAGCGACAGCGGCCACGCTGGACGAGAGACTTCGGATTGTGACGAAACTCTGCCTCGAAGCGCCGGTTCGACAAATCATCCGACTTGCCAACGAGCATCAAATCCGCTTGATCTTCTTGTTCATCCCACCGCGCGACCCCAGCGATCAGTATGCAGTACTTTCCCAACAATTGAAGTCGCTGTTGGATCCACAGCAAGTCGAGTACTTGGACATGCAGCCGCAACTGTTGGAACGTGCGGCCGGCAACGCGACCGCCGTTGAGGAATCGCTACCCGGTTTTTGGGACCATCTGCAGGAATCCTTCGTGCCCGACCTGCACGACATCCGCGTCGTCCATCGTTTCGAGGAGATGCACCAAAACCAAATCTATATTGACTTCGTTCATCCTTCGAAGAAAGGCAACGAGATCATCGCCGAGCGGATATTTCAACACTTGCAATGAAAGAGGTGCCTGGCATAGTCGCCGTTTGCTCCGCAAACGTTGCGGGTACGGACGCGATGATCGCGGCGGGTGCCTGGTGGTCGAGCGCCGGCCACCCTGGCAACAAGCTGTTCATCAGCGTCCGACAGCAACTCCGATTTTCTCGTCAATCTTGTCCGCCACCAGGCTGTGGCCGGCAGGATTCCAGTGGGAATCATTGTAGATATAGAAACGCTTGTAGATTTCCATCGGGCCCGCGTACGAATGGTCGATGAACGTGGGGAACAGATCGATGAATGTGAGATCGAATTCCGCGCAGAATTCTCGCCAAAATCGCACCTGTCGACTGTCGCTGTCGTTGGCAAAAATCTGAACCGGCGAGGGATAAACAACCACGGTGAGCTCAATGCGATGCTCTCGACAGAGATCCTTTAATTCCACCATGTGCTTCCTGGCCAGCGCTAACCCTTTCCTTCCCCATTGCTGGAAGAGGCCATCGTCGACCGTCCATTCCCAGCGGCCGATTTCCGGATCGATCCCGGCATGATACGCCTCCGTGGTTTCCATCCACTGGTTGATCTCTGCATCGGTGCGAAATTGGTTGTTGGGCCTCCTCGAAGTCAATCGATCCGCCACTCGACACATCAGCGAATGCTGTTGCCACCATTGGGCCAGTTGGCTTTGGGCCTCTGCGGGCTGAAACGTCTGATAAAACGTTTCGTCCTGGATGTCAGAAATATCGATGAACACAATCAGCTGATCGAATTGCAATCCCAGTTCCTCGACCAGATAGCGGACTTTCAGGTTGTAAAGGTGAGGGCTGTAGCTAACCACACCGGCGTTCAGGACCTCCACACCTTTGGCGGCCCACCGCTGGGCCAGTTGGCCCGCGACCGTTTCTTCGTATTCGACTCCCAGGCCCTCCATCAACGAGTCGCCAATCAGTAAGACGCGGGGGGCGTTGCTTTGCAGTTGCACAGGACGTGTCTCGCGGTCGCGGAAGCCCAGCGAGTTGGTGATCATTCTGTACTCACGGCCTCCCCATTGGGTGAGACGATTCTGGTCGGGACGTAAGTCGTGATGGTAGTAGGGGTGAGGTCTGCGAAACGATTTCTGCTGGCCGGAACTTACGAGACTTCCCAACACCAGATCCAACGTCACGAACAGCAACACGCTGAACGCCAAAATGAGAATCTTGAATTTTCGGCTTCGCGAATGCTTGTCATCGCGATTTGTTGAGCGATCCACGCTGCTCGATCCCGATTTCTTCCGTTGTTTCGTCATTGAGCTTCTGATTTGTCGAGCGTCTGTACGAGCATGTCCGCAACGATCTGGTGCCCGCGAGGGGAAAGGTGAGTGTCCATCGACTGATAGACCAACTCGCCCGCCGAAGCAGCTGCGGTCAGCCGTTCGGTCGTATCGATGAAAGTCACGCTCAATTGACTACAAAGCCGTTGCAAGTATGTGGCGAGTCGCGCATCCGGCGGCTGGTCCCAGCCGGCCGGCAAGCTGTGCTTTACGATCGTGGGTCGGCCCTGATCCGACAATTCGATTTCGTGAAAATCGGTACTCGGAGCCATCACGCGCAGCTTTCTGGGAATCAACAAGACGACGAGTTGAATGTTCTGCTCGTTTAGTATTTTTGCGCCACTTGTGAGCGTGTATTCCACAATCGGCCAGCCAGGATGCGCTCTGGCATTGGGCGGGAACGACATTTCAAAGCGTAACGTGTGTTGATTTCCGTTGCCGTCAATGAAGTCGCCGCTGAAGGGCCACGGCTGTTCCCTGCGAAGCAAGGTCCACAGCAGCCGGCTAGGCGATCGGCGGCGCCAGGCTTCCAGGTGCGTCGGCTTCGCCTTCGAGAATCCGGGCAGCACGCTGGGACGGCCGGCCTGGTACCACTGCACGAAGAACACGGCATCATCCAGATCATTCGTTTCGGCGATCTGCCATACAACCACGCGCGGCTTACACTGCAAGCCGAATTTTTGCAGGGCCACCAACTCCGCCGGCGGTCCATAACCGGCAACGCCCATGTTTCGGACAACGACACGGAGCGCACTTCCGGTGAGCGAGACAAACGTCTCCTCCTCCGGCACGTTTCCCGCTTCGGTGAACGAATCACCGATGAAGACAATCTCCGCCTCCGTCAAGTCTCGCGAATTACGAAATCCCTGAAAGTCCGTTTGGAAAGTGACGAGGCGGGCGTCAGGGTCAGCACTGTTGGTCTCGATCGCAAGATCGCCGCGTGACGATCCGGTCCAATCAAGATTCGCTGGCCGCACCCAGGGCAAGTCGTTGTCGGCAACCAACGCCTCGCCAGTCGACATGTACCAGGGGTTGTCAGCTAAGTGATCGGTCGGCCAAGCCAGCGCTGCGAGTTCCGCAATGCCCAAGCCGACCGATATCCCAAGCCAAATTGCCAGCAGCCGAAAAATCACCGTCCGCCTCCGCTGCGGTGGGCAAAGACGAACAGCGACCAACGATCCCCAGATCACTGTCGCGACCATTGCAAAAGTGAACTGCGTGTAACCGAGACGGCCAGTGACTACCGGTAGGCCCCAAGCGACCAAGCAGATGATTGTCAAGGCAATGATTGCAAGCATCAAGCGATTCATTGAAATGTGGAAACAGGAAGTATCCATGGACGGTTCTCGCAGATTACCGACATCTCGGTCAGCCTGAGGCAATGGAGCCAGCCGTTTTTCCTGCTCAGCATCTTGCGGGAAATAAGTGTCGGCGTGCTCTCCGAGCTCGCATCGAAAAGCTGGGACCGGTGCGAGCGCGGAGGGCACGCCGACAAAAAGAGCGACAATAATTTCCCGCACGACGCTAAACCGCATTTCGGCTGACGGCCGGGGCGAAACATTGACCATCATCTAAATGTTTCTAGAATGTGGTGACCGCAGCGGCGGTTGCTCTGCTCGTACAATCCTAGCCGAAACAGCGGCGGATGGTTTCAATCAGGGTTGCGTGGGGCCAGATTGGCGATCGTTGACCTTTCCTGCGAGAAATCCTATGAACAAACCTGAGCGATGGCTCGCAGCGCTGCCCGTTTACAACGAAGTCGGCTATGTCGGCGGCGTGCTGGACCAGGTGGTTCAATACGCCCGTGACGTACTGGTGGTGGATGATGGATCGACCGATGGGACGGCCGACGTGCTGGCCGCCCGAACCGACATCGAGGTGATCCGGCACGAGAAAAATCGCGGTTATGGCGCTGCTTTGATCACCGCATTCGAGCATACGATCGAGGAAGGCTATGCAGGTGTGGTGACGCTTGACTGCGACGGCCAGCACCAACCAAAGCGAATTCCGCAGTTCATCGAGGCCGCATCGAGCGCCGACATTGTCTCGGGAAGCCGGTATTTGAAGAAGTACGAAGGCGACGCTGGGCCGCCAATAGAACGACTTTCCATCAATCGAAAGATCACCCGCGAACTGAATCATCGTCTGGGTTTCAACTTGACCGACGCGTTTTGTGGTTTCAAGGCGTATCGAACCTTTGGTCTGCGGCAGATGCGAATCACGGACGAGGGTTACGCGATGCCGCTGCAATTGTGGGTCGAAGCCGCGGCGGCGAAACTACGCGTGATCGAGATCCCAGTGCATTTGATCTATCTTGATCTGGAACGCTCATTCGGTGGTTCTTTAGACCAGGCCGAGACACGATTGCGGTACTATCATCGCGTCTTGGATGAAGCAATCGCCGCCGCTCCGCTTGGCGATCGGACGATTCCGGCGCGAGAGTCCTCCCTGTACGACGCACCGATCGGATGAGCACCTTGAACGAAAGGCAATCGAGAACTGTGACGACCGATGATGACCGGGATCAAGGCTGCGCGGGCGGATCCAGCGATCGACCGCTTGGGTTTCGTCACTATCAAGCGCCTCGGTCCGATGGCGAGGTGTTTGTGGAACCGAGTTTCACCGACGTTTCACGTGTCCTGACGGAGAACATTGAATTGCTGGCCTCACACGGTCAGCCGTTGAGTGGCCTCCGCGATCGGGCCCGTCGGCAACTGATCGATGATGCGATTCGTTACACATCGGCGTATCGCGACGCCAGTTGGGTCGATGCGGGACACGCCGATGCGCCGGTTCGCCGACCCATCATGATGGCGGGTCACCAGCCATCGATTTTTCATCCGGGTGTCTGGTTCAAGAACTTTGCGCTCAGTCGTCTGGCCGAGCAAACCGGTGCCATCGCAGTCAATTTGGTGATTGATAACGACGTTGCCTCCGGCAGTTCGATCCGAGTTCCCGTGGTTGACCCGGTCGACGGTGAGGTGTCTCAGCAGGTGGTTGCCTATGACTATGCAGGCGGCGGAGTTCCATACGAGCAGACAACGATCAGCGATCGTGAGATGTTCGACACGTTTGATGTGCGCGTGCGCGAGGCAGCCAGCACGTTAGTTGACAATCCGTGCGTGACGGAGCTTTGGAAACACGCACAGGCCGCCATTGCCCGCTGCGGTGTGGCGGGGTGCGCATTGGCACAGGCTCGTCACGGATTGGAAGGGCAAGTGGGCCTGAAAACGCTGGAACTGCCCATGGGTGTGGTCTGTCGGACGACGGCGTTCGCCGAATTCGTGTTGTCGATTCTCAGCGAGCTGCCGCGGTTTCACCGCTGTTACAACGATGCTGCGAACGAGTATCGCAAGGCGCACGGCATCCGCAGTACGGCGCACCCCGTTCCGAACCTGAGCGAACAGGGCCAGTGGTTCGAGGCACCGCTGTGGATTTACGGAAACGACTCGCCGCAGCGCAAACCGGCTTGGGTGCGGCTGTCGGACGACCAACTGGTGATCAGCGATCGAGCCGATCGAGAACTTCGAATCGATATCCGCTTTCCAAAACTTGCCGCCGAGAAGCTGGCCAATTTCGCCTCACCGAATTTCAAGCTGCGGCCCAGAGCATTGTTGACGACGATGTACGCTCGGCTTGTGTTGAGCGACCTGTTTTTACATGGCATTGGCGGCGGCAAGTATGACCAACTTGGCGATATGATCATGCGATCCTTCTTCATGGTCTCGCCGCCGCAGTTCATGGTAATTTCGGCAACGGTGCTGTTGCCCGGCGTTGACGCCCAGGACTACTCAGCGGAAATTTGCCGGTTGAAACGGGCGATCCGCGACACCGAGTATCAACCCGAACGCTTTGCCGACCAGGCGGCGTTTGACCCGCAAATGCTGGATCGAAAGCGAGCCTTGTTGGCGCATCTACCGCCGAAAGGAAAGCGGAAAGAGTGGCACGATCAGCTGCGACAGATCAACATGAGCCTGTCGAGTGAACTTGATCCGATTCGATCCTCGCTGCGCCTCGAACTTGCCAAGGTGCAACGCAAAGCAACATCGAAGAGTTTGTTGTCGAGCCGCGAGCACCCCTTCTGCATCTTCCCGCTCAAGTATCTGACGGAGAAGTATCAGTCGCTGCTACCAGCATGATTGGCTTGGCCCCTAGCGGAATCATGCGGGTGGCTGGTGGTCGAGCGTCAGCGAGCCCCCAGGGTTTCTGTGCGACGTACTGGGGGCTCGCTGACGCTCGACCACCAGCCACACCGGATATTCACATTTGCCAACAAGACCCGGAAGTACTTATCTGCTAGCCACCAAGATTTGTCCGACCAAGAGCCAAATGGCGGTGAAGGTGATGCCGAGAGCTGCGTGGATGGCGTCGATGTTCATGTTCCTGGGCCTCGAAGAGGAGGGGAAACGGTGGTATTGGCCCGTTCCCTGGCCCAAAACGCTGTGAATATCGGTTCGCAGCGGTCGTTTGAAAGTACGCCTATCCCGGCGCACAATCTTCTATCGGCGTTTACATTGCTGAATCTAGAGAAAATGTTCCGGGGCCGGCCAATCTATCCGACCGGCACACTTTGACAGCGGTGGAGTTTCACAGCTCCACACAACCCTTTGCATGGTCCTGAGATGCCTGTTCAGTACTGGTTGATGAAAACCGAACCAACGACCTACTCGATTGACGACCTCGCGCGCGGCAAGGACCAGACGACCTGCTGGGAAGGCGTTCGCAACTACCAAGCTCGCAATCTGCTTCGCGATGAAGTACAGAAAGGCGACCGAGTTTTGTTTTATCACTCGGCATGCAAAGAACCAGCCGTCGTCGGCACCGCCGTCGTATCTCGATCCGGTTATCCCGACAGCCACGCCTTCGATCGCCGCAGCAAATACTTCGACAAGAAAAGCGATCCAGAGAATCCGACCTGGTACATGGTCGACATCACGTTGGATCAGAAGTTTGAGCAACCAGTCACACTCGCGGCGCTTCGTGACCGAGCAGCCTTGAAAGGAATGGTGCTGCTGCAAAAAGGAAGTCGGCTGAGCGTCCAGCCGGTCAAGAAAAAGGAGTTCGACACGATCACAAAAATGGCGGGCGCCTCGTAAGCCGGCCCACAGGAAGAATGGGTGGCTGATGGTCGAGCGTCAGCGAGCCCCCAGTACATCGCCAAAAAATCCTGGGGGCTCGCTGACGCTCGACCACCAGCCACACCGGATTAACACTCTCTCGATCTGCTAATAAGAGCCAGAACATCCTGGGGGCTCGCTGACGCTCGACCACCAGCCACTCCGGATAGTCAATCTGCCACTCGAACCCGGAACAACTTGCAGTGCTTGAGCCACGAAATGTCACCTTCGCGATCGTGTTCCGACCCATGATTTGGATCGCCAGCGTTTGTTGGATTCAAACCACGGCACTGCCGGCTGACCCACAGTCGCCGAACATCGTGATGATCATTTCCGATGATCAAACCTACTCGGACTTCGGGTTCATGGGCAATTCACGGGTGCGAACGCCCAACTTGGACGCTCTGGCCCGCCAGTCGGCACGATACACGCACGGATATGTGCCTTCGAGTGTCTGTCGCCCGTCGCTCGTTACGCTTTTGACCGGGTTGTATCCGCATCAGCATGGGGTCCACTTCAACCATCCGCCTCCCGGTTTTTCGAAACTGACAACGTCGCCTGAAATTGATAAACAAGAGTTTGATCGGCTGCGTGAGAAAGCCGTGTCGCTTGTCCGGGCTGTGCCGACACTTCCGAGACTGTTGTCCGAGAACGGCTATCGTTGCCTGCAGACCGGCAAGTATTGGGAGGGGCATTGGCGGAACGCCGGCTTCACCGAGGGGATGACGACCGCGCAACCTTCGGGTGGAAAGCACGGAGACAAGCAACTCGCGGGAGGTGATTGGGTGGCACACGGCAATGGCGACCACGGACTTGCCATCGGACGAGAAACGATGCAACCGATCGAGGACTTCCTTGACGATGTTGGCGATTCCCCCTTCTTCGTTTGGTACGCGCCCTTTCTGCCTCACGCTCCGCACGATTCGCCGCGGAAGTATTACGACCTGTTTGAATCTGCCACCGATGTGGCTCCTCACGAAGTCCCGTACTTTGCCGCGATCGCACAGTTTGATGATACGGTCGGCAGCTTGGTCAGTTCGATGGAGAAGCGTGGTTTGGCGGGCAACACGATTTTTGTGTTCGTCGTCGACAACGGCTGGCAGCCTGACGCCGATCGCTACGTTTCATCACGAAACGAATGGGATCACACCAAGAAAAGCAAACGGGCCCCCTTCGATGCGGGGCTACGAACGCCGATTCTGTTGCGGTGGGACGGGCACACGAAATCGTCCACGTGGGAATCGCCGGTCAGCAGCGTTGACCTGATGCCAACGCTGCTTGCCGCCGCGGGAATTGACTCGACAAACATTGCCTTGCCGGGCGAGAACCTGTGGCCGTCGGCGACGGGGTTGTCAAAACTCTCACCCGACCGGGCCGTGTTCGGAGAGATCTATCCGGGAGACGCATCGGACTTGGGAAACCCGGCTCGCGATCTGGCTTATCGCTGGCTTCGCCAAGGTCGATATAAATTGATCATTCCCCACAGCGCCGATGGAAAGCCCCCTTGGAACCGCTACCTGACCAAGCCGGCACTGTACGACGTGGTTGCCGACCCCGACGAGACACGCAACTTGATCGGCCAGCCGAACATGGCCCAAACCGCGAATCACTTGAACGCTCAACTGGACCGTTGGTGGTCGCCCCCATAGGATCTGTGTGGAAGTCACATCACGACCGCGGACAGGCACAAAAAAAACGGGTGCGGCTATATTTGCCGCACCCGTCTGGGAATGTCGGATGTCAGGATCTGAACCGGACTATTGGTTCAACTGCTCTTCGATTGTTTCCTTGGCGCCCTTGGTGCCAAGTGCACCCCACAAACCGTAGGGACTCATCCGGCCGGCACCTTGTACACCGTAGGTCGGATCGTAATTCGAATACGGGATTTGATTTTGGTCTCCTGATTCGATGGAATCGGTGATAAAGATCACTGCACCGTCGGCCATCAAAATATGTGCACCACCTTGATGGTTGCTGGACGCCGAGCCGTAGCCAAAGTCACCGTGGTTACGATAGACGCTGTAACTGTTCGGAGGACGAATGGTATTGAACACCGAGAACTGAGGGCGACCGTCGGACCAACGGCGTCCACGACCATGATTGGATGGATCGTCCAGGCCAGGCGTCGCATTGCTCGCTATGCTGCCGTCGGAGAGCCAATATTGTGGACGTTGTGGGTCTTGGTATTGCTCCCAGTTGTTGGGTGGAAGCTCCAAGTGATTGGCGGGGCGGTTATCGCGAAAGGGGGTTGTCTTGATGGCGCGATCGAGGTTGTAGACTGCGTTTTCACCACCGGCGATGGTATTCGCCAGCCCGTCCAAGATGTCACGAAACCTCGTGAAGTGACGAGCCCGAAACACTCCACGAGCCCAACGTGACGCGGCTTCGTCGCCCCAAGTGCCATCGGTACCCGGCACGTCATTCCAGTTAATCCCAGAATGATGTTGCTCGAAGTAGGCATCACCGGCACAGGCTGAGTAGTTGGTGAAGGCTACGCGATTGGATGCTGCCACAGCGGGATCGCTGGGACAGCGATAGCCGGGAACTTGTGTCAACCACGGCGGATAATCCTCGTCCCACGGCACCGGCCCCATGGAGGGATAGATGGGCTCGCTTGCGGAAGTTCGGGTGTTTCCATTTGCCTTCAAGTCGAGTGGGTTACTGATCTGTTCCCACAAAGCTTGTTGCTCAACGAACGGCAGGACGCCAATCATCCAACTCAAACGCCCACCGTTATTGAAGTCGTTGTTGTTGTTTGCTATCCGCGCGCCGGTACCTCCAGCGTTCATCGGCAGCCGATTGAAGGACGAGTGATAATTGTGCAACCCCAAGCCGATTTGCTTGAAGTTGTTGCTGCAGCTCATTCTGCGAGCTGCTTCGCGGGCGGCCTGCACGGCCGGCAGCAGGAGCCCCACGAGGACTCCGATAATCGCGATCACAACCAGTAATTCGACGAGCGTGAAGCCGCTTCGCCGGGACCAAGAACTTCTCATGAAACACTCCGAAAGGGCAAGAATGACACGGAAACGGTGCCAGGAATTCACTCCATTCGGAAAATCCATGAGCGATGTGCGCCGGGCAATACCTATCTAAAACGGAATAGCTCTGCCGCTTACACCAAGAAACGGGCAAAGCTGGCGATTTGCCGCCAATCGCCGATGTGGTGCCGTCGAAATATGGTCGCCAAGAAACGAAAAACGGGCGCGGCTTCAAGAAGCCGCGCCCGCTCGGAGTATCAGAAGTTCTGCATTAACGCTGTGCGATCGATTTTCCCATTGCCTTGGTACCAACCGCGGCACAAGCCGTCGTGTCTCTCGCTGCGATAATACTATTCGCCTGCGCTAGCTTTACTTGCACTGCGCCTGGCTTAGCTGCGGCTGCGGCAGGCTTAGCCTTGCCGTCGCCGATCGTTTGCCCAGCGACCATCGCGTTGTAATCCTCTTCGGCTTGCAAATCTGCGGCGGTCCGGTCTGCAGACGGTTTGAATTCGGCTTCACCACCACTGGGGGCGCAACCGGGAAGGCAATACAGACAGATCGACAACGCCATACAGGAGAGAAAAGAACGGGTCACGGTCATGGTAGAGTCTCGACAGGTAGGTTGAGGGGGAGCACGAACGAAATGCGATGCATCGATTTCTTCTTGCTTGTGATATCGCAATTCACTCTCATCCCTGCTCACAGCCCAGTCAAGGGGACTCTGACGAGTCATGCTGCAAACATTGCAAAGGAACCTCACGCAGCCGCGACCTCACGAAACGGGGAGCCTAGTCCTTTGTCACGACTAAGAATGAGGGTTCATGAATACGCCACGTTTGCGAATAGGTTATGAATTTATCCGCCAGTGGCGAAGCAACGTCGTCGTTTGCTCCGCAAACGGACGCTGGAGGCACGCTCGTTCGCGGAGCGAACGACGACTTTCATCAATTCACAGCCTTGGAGCAAACAGCGACTATCGGTGACCTGTTTTTCAAAAATTAATCCAACGTACGGACGCTATACTGTGTGAGGAACGCTTCGCTTCCCTGCCGGGTGAACCCTACGACTTCGAGCATTTCTTTGCCTGATCGCTATCTTCTTGACGCGGCCAACCTGCGATCACATCGCATTGGCATTGGCTTAGTGATCAGCATTGTCAGCACACTTTCTTTGATCGGATGCAATCAGCCCAGCGATAACGCAGGTGCCCGACAAACGCCATCGCTGAGTAGTCGGGATGCGGATGCATCAGGTTCCAGCCTCGATTTGATGGGGATTGCGACGCAAGCGATCGCCCGCCGCGATCTTGCCGCGGCCGAAATGGCGATCCGTCGTCACTTGCTTGCGGACCCCACGGATGCCCGAGCCCTTGAACTTGCCGGAGACATCGCCGCGCAGCGAGGCGACGCCAAAACTTCCGCCGAGATGTATCGGGGGGCGATGGATCATTCGACGACGCCAAGCCAAGTGTTGCTCGATAAGTTGACGCAAGAGTTGGTTCGCGGCGGGAATCCATTCGACGCCATTGAGATACTGCAAGAATCGATCGATCGATATCCGAGCCGCGTGGAAACTCGCTACGACCTTGCCGGCCTGGCGACCATGCTTGGGCTTCCCGAGGCGGCCATCCCGTCATTGCAGTGGCTCGCCCAACATGCACGCGGGGAACCAGAATCCTTGCTGGTTTTGGCCGATCCGAGTCGTGTCGAGCCCGACGCGGAAATCTGCCGCAAGCTGCTGGAACAATCGCCTCAAGATTTGAGACCAGAGTTCTGTTTGGCCCAGTTGGATGCGATCAAGATGAATTGGCAGGCGGTGGTCCAACGACTCGAGCCGGTGTTGCAGCGACACAAAGATTTTGTGCCGGCGCAGATGCTTTACGGGCGCGGGCTGATCGAGTTGAATGAATTTGAAAAGCTTGCTTCCTGGCAACTCGAACTCCCTAACGGTGTCGAGACGTCGCCGCAATATTGGCTCATCGCCGCGTCTTGGCGCAACAGCAAGGACGCCTCGAAGAAGCCGCTCGCGCCTACTGGGAAGCCCTTCGTCTAGATGGTATCGGTCATCCAGAAGCTTTGACCGGTCTATTCTTGAGCTTGAATCAAATCGGCCGAGAGCAGGATGCCGGAAGAGTTGCCGATTTGATTACCAAGCACAGTGCACTGCGAGACGCGATGAAAACATACTTTGAACGCGGCAGCAATTCGCAGCGTGCCGCGATGCAGGTCGCCGAGGCAATGATGCAGCTGGGTCGCCTTTGGGAAAGCGAAGGTTGGGCCAGACTGGCGGTTACCTTGCCCGATGATCGGCTTGCCGACATTGGCCAGCGATACTTGGCGATCCGTTCCAAGTTGACCGTGACCTCGCCTTGGCAGTCGCCCGCGATGACGATTGCAAACCAGATTGACTTGTCTGATTGTCCCTTGGTCGACTGGAGTTCGACGCGATCGGAGCAAACCGCCGCAAAGCAACTCGGCAGCGGCCGGTTCTACTTTGAGGACCAAGCGGTGCAGCGTGGATGGGTTCACACCTGCGCGATCGCGTCCGAGACGCTCAAGGAAGGACATTGGATCTACCAAAGCGTTGGCGGCGGTGTCGGCGTGATCGACTTTGATTTAGATGGATGGCCCGATTTGGCGGTGGCGATGCTTGACGGCAAGCCTCTTGAATCCGACTCATCACCCAATCGGCTGTTCCGCAATTTGAATGGAAGATTTGCCGACTTCAGTGCGCCGGCCGGTTACGCCGACACCGGTTTCTCGCAAGGAATCGCGGTGGGTGACTTTAACGACGATGGCTTCCCCGACATGCTTGATGCGAATATCGGCAGCAATCGACTCTACCAAAACAATGGCGACGGGACCTTTCATGAAGTCTCGGCGCAAGCAGGGTTGAGTGGCCAGGTTTGGACAACTTCCGCGGTGATCGCGGACATCGACGGAGACGATTTCGCCGATCTGTTCGAGGTGAATTACTGCAGTGGACGCGAGCCTTACGAGCGACCGTGCCGCAACAGCCAAGGCATTTCAACTTGTCCGCCGCTTAACTTCGAAGCGGAAAGCGATCGCGTGTGGAAAGGTGTCGGCGACGGCACCTTTGTCGATGTGACCAGGCAGTGGATGAACCAAACATCGGCTGATGACCTGATGCAAGTCGCGGGGCGAGGTCTGGGCGTCGTGGCTGGCTTGTTCGATGAACGGCCCGGTCTGGACCTGTATGTCGCCAATGACATGACGGTCAATCATCTGTGGTCGGGTGAGTCAAAGGAAGCTGGTTTTCACTTGACAGACTTGGGCGCGATTCGAGGCCTGGGGTTCAATGGACGCTCTCTTGCTCAAGCCTCCATGGGCATGGCGGCAGCGGATCCCGATGGCGACGGCGACATCGATTTTTTCCTGACTCACTTTTCGGACGATCACAACACGTACTACGAACAGGTTGGGCCCGGGCTGTGGACCGATCGTTCCTACCAAGTCGGCCTATCCGAACCGTCGATGAAGCTGTTGGGATTTGGAACCCAGTGGGTCGACTTCGACAACAACGGAACTTTGGAATTGATCGTCGCCAACGGGCATGTCGACGATGTCGATCGCAGCGATGTTTCGTACTACATGCCGCCGCAACTGTTTGATCGCGATCCCAGCGGTCGCTGGACAGAGTTGAATCGACAAGACTTGGGGGATTACTTTGCGACCGAACATCTCGGTCGCGTGCTGGCGACCATCGATGCTGACCGCGATGGCCGAACCGACGTTGCCATCACGCATCTTTACGATCCCGTCTCATTGTTGATCAACGGTACGGAAGACAGTGGTCCGTCAATCGGCTTGGAGTTGAAGTCATCGAGGGGACAACGCGATGCGATCGGCGCGATAGTGACCATGACGATCGGAGATCAAAAGAAGACGTCACAGTTAACCGCCGGCGATGGCTACATGTGCAGCAACCAGCGTCGCATCACGGTTGGGCTGGGCGGGGCAAAACAAGCACGTGACGTGATCGTGACTTGGCCTTCGGGAACCGTTCAAGGATTCGGGTCGCTGGAAAGTGGTCGCGACTATCTGTTGGTCGAAGGATCCGACGAGGCCTTCTCACTGCAGAGTCACCGGTGAGCCTGCCTACCACAAAACATCAATGGCTGTTGGCACTCCTCTGTTTCGCTTCGGTCGGCTGTGGAAAGGACACGACCGGCCCGACCGCCGAGGAATTGGTTCGCAGCCGGCAGCTGCGTGAAAGCGCCCGGTTGTCCACGGCCAAAACGCCCGAGGCGAGACTTACGACGGCACAGGAGTATTTTTCCAGCGGCAACCTGGTCCAAGCACAAGAGGAACTGCGGCCCCTCTTGATTTCTCTGCCTGATAGTCCTGAGGTCTTGTTCCTGGCGGCCAAATGTAAAGCCGCGTCCGGCGACGAATTGGCCGCTTGCGAAATTCTCCGCGCGATTCCCGAAACGGACGTCCAGTCGCATACCGAAGCGTCTCTGCTTGCCGCCGCCTGGTTGACCGAGGCCCAGGAGTATGACGAAGCACAACGGAAATTGGAGCGAATCATTGAGCTGCGAGGTGAGATCGACCCGCGCGGGGATCAGGGGGCCAGAGACCTCGGTCGCGTTCATCGTCAGCTGGCGGGGTTGTTGAATAATCAGGGGCGACGAATCGAAGCGGCCGAGCATTTGCGATGGCTGGCGCGGCGGCGATATCACCGAAAAAGAACTGTTCGCAATGAATACCTTCAGCGACGTGTTCATCGATGGATCGATCCCAAAGCCCGATTTCGGCGGGAAGCTGATTCCCGCGGCTCTCGTCGAAGCAAAGCGATTTCGCGCCGATGGGGATCTAGAGAAGGCTCGCATCCTGATCGAGAGATTGAGTGCGGCGTTTCACGAGTCGACGCAGATCGCCGCATTTCAAGGCCGCATCTATGCGGACTTGCAACTCGATGACGAACTGCGCCGGTGGATCACGAGCACGCCGCCAGGAATCGAGCGAGAGCCTGAGTATTGGCACGCCGTGGGATCATGGACGCAGCGACTGGGCCGGCATCGTGAAGCGGTGCGTTGCTTTGGTGAAGCGGTTTCCCGCGATGAGACCGATCGGTTCTCCTATTTGGCCCTGGCACGTTCTTTGAAACTGCTGGGTAAGGATACCGAAGCGGAAGTCGTGAATCAGCGTTTTGGTTTGCTCGAAGAAGCCGCCGACATCGCCAGAAAGATCGGCCGCGAAGCGGGATCACCGGACGAACTCAATCGCATGGCCGAGATTCTTGAGCAGGTGGACCGGCCCTGGGAAGCGATCGCCTGGCGTGCGATTGCACTCAAGACACACGGTGGCACGGTGCAACAGCGGCAGGCTTTGCGCGAGCAGCAGAACTTCTTTGCCAACAGAGAATCGTCCCAGACCACCAACCACTTTGTTACCTGCGGCATCGACCTATCCGATTGGCCGCTGCCGTCCAAGCAAGAAATTGGAATTCGGGAAATGCTCAATCCGAGTTCAAACGCCAGCCAGAAAACACCCGCCCCGGTGATCGAACTTTACAATGTGGCGACCGATGTTGGTTTGACCTTTCAATACGACAATGGAGACGATCCCAGCGACAATGCCCAGTTGTTGCACCAGCTTACCGGCGGCGGGATAGGAGTGATCGATTTCGACTTGGATGGTTGGGCTGATTTGTACATGACGCAAGGGGGCGGCGATGCTTTTGACCCCGATGGTTCACATCCCAATCAGTTCTTTCCGAAACTTGGATGGCAGAAATTGGATGGCGGTCACGCAACCGACGGCGACCGGCGATCTCGGGTATGGTCAAGGCGTTGCAGTTGCCGACATCAATCAGGACGGGTTCCCAGACATCGTCGTCGCCAATATCGGTCCGAACATTTTGTACTGGAACAACGGTGACGGCACATTTCGCCGACAACTTCTGTCGATTTCGGACGATCCAGGCGATCCCGACGATCCAGGCGATCCCGACGATCCAGGCGATCCCGACGATCCAGGCGATCCCGACGATCGGGGAGATTGGACGACATCCATCGCTTGCGGTGACTTAAGCGGAGATGACTTGCCCGAGATTGTGGAGATCAACTACATCGATGACCCAACCGCCCTGACGGTCGCATGCACGCCCCAGCGTGATGTTTGCAACCCTAGCGTATTTCGCCCCGCATCGGATCACGTTTGGCAATTGGCTGCCGAGGGGGTCGTCACCACGTGGAACGGTTGCTCAGAAATCGCCGCCAAACCGAATTACGGTTTTGCGGCGGTGATTGCCAACTTTGACAACCAACACGGGAACGATTTGTTTATCGCCAACGACACCGAGCACAATCATTATTGGCTGAGCCAGCCGGCGGTTCGCAGCGGCGCATATTCACTGCTGGAAGGGGCACAAATTCATGGCTGTGCCTATGGCTTGCAGGGCCAGCGTCAGGGATGCATGGGAATTGCCTATGGCGACTTTGATCGCAACGGCAGGCTCGATTTACACGTCACCAATTACTGGAACCAAGCCGCCGATCTCTATCTGCAGGATTCGTCCGGGTTGTTTGCAAACGCAAATGCAGCGAGAGGTCTCCACGCGGCGACACGGCTGACGGTTGGATGGGGAACGCAGGCCGTCGATTTTGATCGAAACGGCTGGATTGATTTGGCCGTGCTCAACGGAAATCTGGCCGATCATCGTCACCGCGGGCGGCCTTTTGAGATGAAGCCACAGATGTTTCGCGCTGATGCGGAGGGTTTCCAGTTGGTGCCGCCGAGTGCCATGACCGATCCGTACTGGTCGACCGCAACCCTGGGGCGGACGATGGCGACGTTGGATTGGAACGGTGATTCCAAGCCCGACTTGGTCGCCAATCATCTGGATGTCCCAGTTGCACTTCTGGAAAACCGAACGGAAACTGGCAACAGCGTGCAGTTGGAATTGGTGGGTACACTCAGCGAGCGAGACGCGACGGGTGCGACGGTCACGTTAACCTGTGGCGATCAGGTTTGGCACGGATGGGTTGCCGGCGGCGACGGTCTGCTGTGCAGCAACGAACAAGTTGTTGACTTTGGCATCGGCACGGTTGAGTCGATCGATCGTGTCGAGGTCTGTTGGCCCTCGGGCGCGACGCAGCAGTTCACCGGCTTGGCAGCCAACCACCGCTACTTGATCGTCGAGGGGGACGCGGAAGTCTTTCCACGTAAGTAGCAGCAAGCTTGCCTTGCCTCAGCCACGAATGAAGGTGGGCTTTAAAGCCATCACTTAGGCCAGGACTTGTCCTGGCGTTTGGGACTGCCAGGACAAGGAGACCGTCCGGCTGAGGATGCCGGTTGTGATGAGATTTGGGTAACCGCGGAGCGGTGAAAGAGGGTAGCCTGGGGTGAACCAACGAGCGACAGCGAGGCTGGTGTAACCCCAGGTAAGCGAACCCGAAAGAACCTTTCCTCCGCGGCGTTTCGGCGGCGTAGCCGCCGAAACGCCGCGGGGGAAAAATGTCGTGGAGCAACCGCAACCTGGGGCTGCGGTTGCTCGCTGAAAGCTCGCACCCTTACCCCAGGCTACATGCTTCCGCCGCTCCGCGGCTGTCCAATCGAGTGATGTACTTTCTTCTCGGTGCCTATACCAAACGACGAGCGTTGGAAATCCAAACAAGAACGGAACCGCTAAGCCGGACGGTCTCCAAGTCCTGGCGCGTTGGACGCCGGCAGTCCTGGCCTACGCCTAGAGTCGGTCGATCTGAGAGCGGTTACCAACGGCGAAATAGTTCTTGTTCGCCCTCGATCACCAGATATCGCGAGTTGGGCTGGACGTTAAGGAAGGTCTCACTTGTCCGGTCGGCCAGCTCACGACGACACGGTCGATGACACCGGCATCGCCCACGCCAATGTGGACGATGGGTTCGTTGGTACACATGTAGCCGTCGCCGCCGGTTTGCCAACCGGTCCATGTTTGATCGCCAACTTCGACCCGCACTTCAGCGCCAATCGCATCGCGTTCGCTGGTGACCCCGACCAGTTCCAGTTGCAGCCAATTCTGAGCCGCCGAGTCGTTCCGCAACAGCGTCACGGGAAAATCCAAATGATTGGCGACCAAGTCGATGCGCCCGTCTCGATTCCAGTCCAACATCGCCAGCGTGCGACCGAGCTGTTTTTCTTCGCCAGTATCTCCCCGCCGACTCTGGATCCTGAAGGGCAAACCCACGCTGGCTTCCCCGCAGCAGTTGCGCTGGCATTTGAAACGGAGTGCCCTCGAATCGCGCGTCAAAAACGTGTCCATTCAAAACCGCCAAATCCAACCAGCCATCGTTGTCAAAGTCGGCGGCTTGTGTACCAAAGCCAAGCACATCGAACGAAACTTCGGCCAAACGGTATTTCAACGCTTCATCCGAAAAGAATCCCGATCTCGACTGCAAGAAAAGATTGACCGGTTGGTTAAGAAAGTTCGTGACGTGCAGGTCCAATGTTCCATCACGATCAAAGTCGCCCGACGCGATCCCCATGCAAGCCTGGCTCTCTCCGCCGCGACCAATGCTGCATCCCCGCAGACTGCCGGATTCAACCATGGCAAATCTTTCATCAGTTGCCTCGGACGCGGCACTACTAGTCCAGTAATGGTTGAGGTCGCCATCATTGGCGACGAATAGATCATTGCCGTACTGACGGTCAAAGTTGGCAACGATCAGAGCGAACCCAAGCTTGGGCACCTCGCTCATTTTCGAGACGGCATGCCAAGGTACGAACGTCCCGTCGGCAAGACACTGGTGCACACGATCGGCGCGATTATTGAACTCCTGCGGTTGGCAATCCATGTAATTTTCTTTGCATTTGACTTGATAGGCCCGTGGATCATCGACGTAATTGATTTCGATAATCTCCGGCAAATGGTCAGCCATCCAAATCCGCTAGCCCCAAACTGGAGGTCCATCCCTCGGGGTTATCGAGAACGAAGTGGCTCGCGTCTCGGAAAGTTCCGTCACCCTGATTGATCAACAATACGTTGGTGCCGATGTTCGCGATCAGCAGATCAGGGAAACCGTCTTGATTCACATCGCCTGCACAGACGCCTTGACCGAAACTGCGATCGCCCGACTTGGAGGGTCCGGTGACTTCACTGAATTGCTGATCGGGCAACAAACGAAAGAGCTGGTTCGCAGTTGATCCGAGCGGCTGATTCGGCCTGCCTCCCGACTGCACGACATAGACGTCACAGCGACCATCCAAGTCGTAATCCAGACACTGCCAGGCCGCCACCATTGACCTGGTACAGGGAAAAACGCCCCGCCGTCGAGCGGAAAGCCGCTGTCAAATTGTGTGGCGATCTTTACTTCATCGGCGATGTCCGCGAATTGCAGCCCCTGGCTGAGCTCGGCCATCAAATCCTGCGATACGGCCGGGCGAGCGGCCTCCAGCCGGGGCATCGGCCATTGGTCGATCTTGAATCCCAACATCCGTTCTAGTCGTGCGTCACGAATCCGCTCGGTGGTGCCGCCCTGTTCCCAAGCGACGATCGCGGCATGACGCGTGTTCAGATCGGGGACATGTTGCTGCAATTGCCCGCCCATCTGTGCCGCATGCATCAACCACGCGCGCGGATTCCCACGGGCGGGCGAGTTCCTGCAGCCTTGCCGATATCCAAAGAGCCTGTTCCTTGTCAGCTTCCTTGGCGATTGCGAAATATCTGATCGAGAACCGCCAGCCGATCGCGAAGCTTTGGCGTCTGTGCTTCGTTCTCGGTTAACTCCAATGCACGAATCATCGCACGAAGCGATTGGCGATCGCCGGGGTCTCGACGGAGTGCCTCGCCAAACGCGGATGGCTTCCGGATAACGAGCTCTCCTGTTCCAACCACATCCCGATCGCACTCCAGTACTCCGGTTGCTCTTCCATTCCGGCCGGCAACTTCGTCAGCCACAACCTGAATTCTGTGAGACGCAGCTGTCTCAGCGAGAACCCGACCACGAAAAGCAGCCGCGGCCGTGCTGTTTGGAAACTTTTCCGTCACTCGATCCAAAAGTAAAAGGACTTCTTGCGGCTCAGCATTCATCTTGACGTACAGGTATCGCGCTTTGCCGAGCGAGAACAGACTCACATCCGTGTCGTCAGTGAAGTCGGCAAACGAGACGAGCAAGAACGGCCCCGATAAATCAATCAGGCTGAGAACCTCTTCGGACTCAGCGGCCCTCAGGCGGAGCAACTGGCGGACATGCTCGCTTGCCTCGTAGCGGCGACCTTGGGCGTTTAGCAATTGCGCCAGTAATCGACGCACCTGCGCGTTATCGGGTGCCAGCTCGACAGCACGATTCAAATTACTTTCCGCCGCGGTGAAGTCGCCGCACCGCAAGTGCCAGTCAAAACCGCGAATCAAGATCATCGCGGCGTTCTGCGGATCGAGCTCCGCAAGTTGGGTGGCCAGATCCCCCGCCTCGCAAAACTTACCGCGCTGACTAAAGAGTTCGATCGCAAGTCGCAATGCGCTCAACATCTTCGGTGCATTCGATCAACACCTCCTGGACGATTTGCAGCGCGCTGTGCCGATTCCCCTCGTTGATGCGATTCGAACGCCGATTGCAGTTTCGATTGGGCGGGCAACGCTGGTTCACTGGCGGGGCCATGGTCACTGCCCTCGCGGCCACTGTTGCAACCGCATAGCAGGAACATGCAAAACGCGAATGGCGCGGCTATCCATCGCCACACGTCATTGGGCCGATGCACGATGCACCAGACCGTCGGCGGTGGAATTGGCGTGGTGGACTACGACTTGGATGGTTGGCAAGATCTTTACTTCGCGCAGTCGGCCGGCCCAGCATTCGGACATGCGGAATCAGAATCGAATCAACTGTTTCGCAATCTGGGAGGCGAAGCATTTGAAAGGGTGGCGTCTTTAGCCGGAGTCGGTGATCTCGGTTATGGGCAGGGAGTCGCGGCGGCCGACTTGAATCAAGATGGCTTTGCGGACTTGATCGTGGCCAATATCGGGCGAACGTTTACTACATCAACAACGGCGACGGCACGTTTCGGCGCGATCAGTTTCCTGAGGCCGTCGCTGCAAGTCTCTGGACAACATCGATCGCCTGTGGAGACCTGACTGGCGATCATTTGCCGGACATTGTTGAAATCAATTACATCGATGACCTGTCGGTGTTGCAGGCGCCGTGCTCCGAACCAGGCGGGAACGGCCGCTGCAATCCTCAACGCTTTCGCCCCGCGGCTGACCGCGTGCTGCGAAATTTTGGCAACGGAAACTTCGCGGCTTGGGGTGTGGAACAATTGACGCAAATACCTGGATACGGATTTTCCGCGACCATCACTAACTTTGATGATCAATACGGCAACGATTTGTTCGTTTCCAATGACTCCGACCCCAACCACTTGTGGCTGAGTCAAGCCGAAGTGAATTCGGGAGAAGATTTTTCGCTGGTACAGCGTGCGCAGCTGTTGGGATGTGCGACGGGATTGTTGGGAAATCCTCAGAGTTGCATGGGGATTGCCACTGGGGATTTTGACCGCAATGGGAGAATCGACCTGCATGTCACCAACTATACGGAAGAATCATCGGACCTTTACCTTCAACGATTATCCGGAATCTTTGAAGACGAGTACATCCGCTATGGGCTCGAAGACGCGACACGGCCCATGGTCGGATGGGGAACTCAAGCGGCCGATTTCAACGCAGATGGCTGGCTCGATTTGGCAATCGTCAATGGTCACCTTTACAGTCATTTAACGGACGGCCATCCCTATCAAATGCTGCCGCAATTGTTTCAGGGCAGTCGTGCCGGTTTTAGCGAGGTCACTCCTGAACCGGACGAAGATCCGTTCTGGAGGACGCCCAGTTTGGGCCGAGCCTTGGCGGCGTTCGATTGGAATCGTGACGGCAGAATCGACCTGGTGGCGTACGATCTGGACGCACCCGCCGCGTTGCTGGAGAACCGCACGACCGCCGGCAACTGGTTGCAACTGCAGCTGATCGGAACAATCAGCGAACGAGACGCGGTCGGCGCCAAGGTGATCATCCAATCTGGCGCGGACCGCTGGACGGGATGGGTGACCAGTGGCGGCAGTTTTTTGTGTGCCAATGAAGCGAAGTTGCATTTCGGAATCGGCGAGCAGGAATCGATCGACACCGTGACGATCACTTGGCCATCCGGAAGGACAGAGCAGCACAGCCAACTTGATTCGAACCGAAGTTACCAATTGGTCGAAGGGCAAGCCGAATTCCTGATGCGTTAACGCGGCAGACTCGCTGACTCGGTTACTTTTTCCGCTTGGCGTTGATTGCTCTCGATGATGGTCTGCCAATCCTCGTCATACAGATTTGCGTTTTGCCCGGTCAACGCCATGGCGGGCAACCAAATATCGGGCGAGAATTTGGACAACTGATGTAACGATTCCTTGTAGGACTGTGCGGCTGCCGGCGAAGCTGCGAGTTCGTCTAACAAATCATTCTGTTGCGGCTGCAGACCACTGAGTGTCTTTCGACCGTTTTGACGATTCGTCCATACGAGAATGATATTGCGCGGTGCCTTGGGCGTGAGGAGAACCTGCTTGGCACCCCGCAAAAAAGCGTAACCCAGGCTCTCGCCGAGCGGAATCGCTTCGATCGAAAACGTCAAGATTGCGTCCAATTCTTCGTGCGAAATCGCGTCGAACCCACTCGCTCGCAGCGATCCCAGGATGGACTGCGGGGCCACGACTGGCGGTTTCGATTGTCAAAGACTCCAAGCCGCTGTGACAGGATTCCTCATGCGGAAGTCAATAGAACGAGGTTCGGCGTTTTCGCCGACAAGCCCAGCGACTGCAACTGCGTTGTTAGATACTCAGCAAACCGTTCTCCGCCGGGGGCGTTGATGACGACAAGTTGCTGGCCATCCACGATGCAGTACGTGGCGATGCCATCCAAATCACCAAGATAGTAGAGCCCGGTCTCGATCTCCTTGGCCGTCCCATCCAAGAAATCTGCACCGTCCTGTTGATGCCTGTCGACGACTTGCTGCAATTCTGTCTTGGCCGGTCTCAGCAACGCGTTCCATTGTGGTTCATCCATGCGAATCGTCTGCAATCTCGTCTGCTGACGTGGATGGCCTGTCAGCAACAGGTCGGGAGGTTTCATCGCAAGCAAAAGATTGATCGTCTGGAGGTAGGCTTTGGCATCACCTCGATACCGCGGCGAAATATGGACCGGGTAGGTGGCGGGTCCAAAATTCAACGATGCAATCACATCGCCGCTAAACAGAATTTGCTGCGATCCTTTTCCAGGAGGTAGCAAACACTTCCCGGTGTATGGCCCGGTGCTGCGATCGTACGAATCTTGACCTCGCCCAGTTCGATCACATCGCCATCTCCGAGCTCGCGATCAACTTCAATCGGGTGCACCGCTGTAGGGGTGAGACGGAAACAGCGAGAGCAGCGCATCGACGTCAGCAGTGCGTAAGACCTCACAATCATCTCGTCCCGCGCAAACGACGGCACCTGACATCTCGCGGAGTTTGTTCGCACCGTAAACATGGTCGTAGTGAGCGTGCGTGAGCAAAATGTAACGGACTTGTTCGACCTTTAGACCAACTTGCAACAAGCATTCACGCAACAAGAAACCGCCCTCGTGGACACCGGTGTCAATCAAAATGACTCCTTGTTTGGTTTCAACCGCAAATGCCGCGCTGGGGAATAAATCGCCCAGGACGTGAACACCAGGAGCCACCGTCAGTGTTCTTGAACCCAGCCATTGCGTTGGGTACTCGATCGGCGGAAGCTGGCGACAACGGCACGTTTGGTTTCACAACAATGGAAAGCTCTTGCTGCTGGCCGCATCCTGCGACGATGGCCGTCAACAGCACACAAACCGCCACCCACATTCGCATCACCATGAAACTCCGCAGTCCATGATCTTGTGCATGTGGGTCATTCGTGGCTTGCTGCGAGACGCAGCAATCATCCATCGTCGGCACCTCTTCGTCTCATGTCAAATTCACGTGTGCTGAGCATCTCGCCAGTTCCTCTTCGATGATGGTCAGCGTCTGGTTCGGCTCAATCGGTCCCTCGACAAGCTGTTTGATCCCCGACGGCCAGGTGATTTCAATGCCGTCCACTTGCGGTGCATCGCCCAACCCAAAATAAAGCGGCATCCGACTTTGTGACAAATACCCGGACTTGCCGTCGTGCACAGAAAGCAACTTCTTGCCCGCCACCTCCAGCTCAACGAGGGCTCCGAGCCCGTCACAATTCGATGTTTTTCCAACCAGGTGTACTTTTAGAAAGCGAATGTCATGTTGCTCGTGCAAGTTGCTGACCAAGACCATCGGGGTGCCGCCGAAATCATTCGTCACGATGTCTAAGTCGCCGTCTTCGTCCAGATCAAACACCACCGAACTGCGCGTCCCGATGGCCGTCCACACGATGAACTTGCCGCTACGGTTTTGGCACAGCTTGTGATTCGCATCCTCGCCACTGCAATCGAGCTGCATCCACTGTTGCGCGGTGCCCTTGCTGCGTGGTTCGACCCCCAGGATGAACTCACTATCAAGAAATGTCTTGCCGTGATCATTCAACAAGACGGAATTGATCCCGTAACGGTAATCGTAGCTCATGCTGGCCGCGATAAAAACATCTTCGAATCCGTCCGCGTTCAAATCGGCGACACTGATGCCCCAGGGCCAATAGTTCTCCGCATTGATTTCGTCTGAGACCTCCGTGAATTTGTTCGGCGCGTCTTTTCGATAGAACGCATTTCCCAAAATGTGATTGCCATCGGTGGCAAGCATATTGATCGGTAAGTTGCGGCGCATCTTCGACTTTTCTTCGTCCGGCGCGAGGTCATGGACCATGTCGGTATGCATGTCGGTCACATAAAGATCGAGGCGACCATCCCGGTTGTAGTCGAACACCTTGACGCCCATCGTGCCCCAGGCAGTTTTTGGAAATAGCTCGCGACTCTTGTCCACGAAACTCTTGCCCTGCTGGTTCTCGTAGTATTGATCGTGCCCTTGCATGCTGAGCAAGTAAATGTCAGGCCAACCATCGTCATTGGCATCGATCGGGGTCGCATCCCCCGACCAACTATTGTCGTGAAAACCGACTTGATCGTTGACATTCTCGAATCGGCCACCACCTAAGTTTCGAAACAAGATATTCTCTTCCGCGCGATCTTTGTGCAGATGCCCGGTAAAAGCCGCCTTGTACGCCACGTAGTAGCCACCCGGCCCACGTTCTTCGGTTGTGTATTTGCCGACGTTGGTTAGCAACAGATCGAGTAATCCGTCACGATCGTAGTCGAAGAACACACTCCCCGAACTGTGCCCGACGTGGTCCAATCCGGATGCCGCGGAGACATCCTCGAATCGCCCCGTGCCGTCGTTTAAAAACAGCCTGTTTGCCGCGCAAACGCGCGTCACGTACAAGTCGGCGTCCCCGTCGTTGTCGATGTCCGCAAACGACGCCCCCACGGACACCTCATCGGCCACGGCAACACCCGCACTTTCGGTGATGTTCTGAAACTTACCGTCGCCCAAATTCTTCCACATTTCGTTGCTACCCAATTGGCAAACGAAATAGACGTCCAACAGCCCGTCGCCATCGACATCGGCCACCGCGACGCCACTTCCGTGATCGTAATGCGCCGCCTTGAAGTGTCGTTTCACGTCTTCGACCACTTCGTCCTTGAACTTGATCCCGCTGTTGTTTAACTGATCACTGAACTGGAAGTCGCAGATGACGTCGAACTGGGCGGCCTTTGCTTTTTGAGCCTCGCCGCGGGTTGCCAGCCAAGCCGGATCACGAACGTCTTCGGGCACGGCGATTTCGATCACCTCGTCAGCGCGATTGGGACTCTGTTTGTCCAACAAGGAGTCAAGGTCCTTGCGCAGCTTCGCCATCGCCGGGGGCGACAGCGCGGGGTAGTACCCGCGAATCTGTGCATCTTGATCGACCAAGATGAGAAACTGGCTATGGCTGATCAGCATCGCCTCGTCCCGCGCCGATTCCGCTCGAAGCTTGAAGCCTTCATTGCTGAGATCCCACAACCCGCCACGCTCACCGGTCAGGAAATGCCAGTTCTGAAAATCGGCGCCCGCTTTCTTGCCGTAATTCATCAGTACGGCGGGGGTGTCGAATTCGGGATCTACGGTGAACGAAACGAGCTGAACGCGGCCCAGGTCATTCGCTCTGCCGAGATCTTTCTGCAACTCCGCAAACGCAGCCGTTTGCAGCGGGCATGTCGAACCACAACGGGTAAAGATAAACGTCGCTACCCAGATCTTTCCCTCCAGTTTGCCGCGGTCGAAAGGTTCGCCGTTTTGGTCGGTCAACGAAAAGGGGGGAACTTCGCCGAGATTCCGTAATTCTTCGGACCGCTCCGAAACTCCCTGTTGGGAAGCGGTTGTCGCCTTACTTGAGGCTGCCGCGCTGTCACGATCGACGGACGCGGTTTCCTTGCCGCAACCGCCAAGACAGGCCAAGACGATTGCGATCGTCGGAAGGAACATCTGCCCGCGACTCGCGTCATAGCGTTTCATCAATGCGCCGTTTGTAAGGGAACTTGGGAAAGACGTTTCATCGTCCGTCTGAATTCTATCGGAGATTGTACTATCAACTTGCCCAATAACTCCGAGTGATCATAACCGCACATCTGACTCCCCAAAAAATCGTGCTGACCGTCGCGGGGTGCCACGAAGCAGACGTCAAACACCAGATCAGGAGCTGCGACCTCGTAAACTCCCACCTCCGGAACCTCCAGCAAGTAGATGTAGTCCCGGCTGCCCAAACGTAGCCGCACGAGGGCACCTGCGGGAACATAGAAGTCCCGCGTTCCATACCGATCGTCTTGCGAATGAAGAATCCCGTCATCCCCTGGGTATCGAAAGTAGAACCGAAAATCGCTACCGACCACTTCTGCGTCCAAGGCATTGAGTTCAATGGTCTGCCGATCCTGCCCCGCCCTGAGGAGCAACAACGTGACTCCCACGACAAGGGCGAGACCAAACGAAATCAGCCAAGGAGAGCGATGAGGGAAGGTGGTTTTTGTCATTCTGTCCAATGGAGTATGATGAATCAGCCGATGACACCCACCTTTGCGGCCTTGGTCCATACTATTCTTCTTTTTATTCAGGCGTTCGATGGGCATTCGCTTCGCATGCCATGTCTGCGACAAGCAGCTCAACATCAAGCGGGAGCTTGCCGGTCGCCGTGGCGTCTGCCCTGCCTGCTCGTCCAAATTTCGCATACCTCTGAAGGACGCTCCGCGATCGACGCCGATCGAATCGGAGGTTCGTGTCAGCGCGGCTGCTGCTGGAACAGCGGCGCACGGGGCGGCTGGGTTGAAAGATCGGGCCGAGCTGCAGATCGCAAGTCGCGTCGCTGAGCATTCTGGAAACCCGAGTCCGCCCGAGTCGCCGGACGTTCCGTCGAACAACTTGCTGGACGACGACGATGACGCGACGTGGTACGTTCGACCTCCCAGCGGCGGCCAGTACGGACCCGCCACGGGGACCGTTTTGAGGGAATGGATCAAAGAAGGACGAGTCGCTTCGACGGCGCTGCTGTGGCGGGACGGCTGGCCCCAATGGCGGGACGCCAGCGAAGCTTTGCCCGAACTGGCCCGCCATCTGCCACAGGGAAACACCGCCCCAGCGAACGCAACCACGTCGGGGGCTGACTCGCCGCTCAACACGCCCCCCGCTGCCCAACCGCCTGAGCTTTCGGGAAAGCCAATCGTGGGAGCTCAGCGGCGGGAGCGATCGATGCGGAGGATATTTCTGATCGGGCTGCTTTCGGTGGTCGCACTGGTGTTGATTGGCGTCTTGGTGATCATTTTGAACCGCTAGAGGCGGGGCTGAGCTGCGTCCCTTACGCGCCGGCGTGCCGATCCACTACAGTGTGGGAGCTGATTGCGGCCTGCTCCGGCTGTGATCGTCGTCGAAAACTGATTTATCCACAAACAACATGTTCCTCGCTGCCGAGGGCTTCCTCTCCTAAGGAGTCGATGTGATGCGTTCGAGAGTTCTGATTGCTGCTCTGTTGACCACTGCATTGGCGTGCTTCAACACTGGCGTCGCCAAGGCTGATGCAACCGAACCGCAAAGACAGAATCGGTCAGCGTGTTCGGCGAGGCGAATCTGCAAGTTCCGGCTGATTTCAAGCGTGTCGCACCGAAGTCTGGAATCATCCAACATGAGTTTCAAGCCAAAGCGGGTGATGGCGACGATGCGGAAACCGCGAGAGTGACCATGATGCCAGCCGGCGGTGACGTCCCGGCCAACATCAAACGTTGGAAAGATCAATTCACCGGTGGCGACGAAGCAGCTCAGAAGACCGAGGAGATGAAGTTGGGCAACTGGGATGTTCATATCGTCGATGTCAGCGGTAGCTTCGCCGAGCGAATGGGTGGAGGTCCTTTTGCGGGCGGAAAGGTCGTGAACCATGAAGACTACGCCATGGCCGGAGCGATTCTGGTGAACCCGGAAGGAAAAAAGTACTTCGTCAAAATGATTGGCCCCAGCAAGGTTGTGAAAGCGAACCGCGAGGCCTTTGTCAAAATGATCAAGAGCATCCAGCAATAGCTCTCGCATCGGTACTCCTTCGATCGCTCTCGCAAGACGCGCACAATCATGAACATTCAGAGCTTTCTGGAATATCACGGCATCGTTCGTAACCCGTTCGCCGAAGAAGACGCCCAAACCGACCAGGTCTTCAAAGAACATTGCATTAGCAGTGCGTATCACCCGATCTGGGACAAGGTCTACGGCGACCCCAAGGAACCTTCGACGTCGATCATTTTCGGCCCGAAAGGATCCGGCAAAACGGCGATGCGGTTGCAGATCGATCGGCATCTGATGCGGTACAGCCAAGCACACCCGAGCAAAAGGGTGTTCGTGATTCGCTACGACGACTTCAATCCGTTCTTGGATCACTTCTGCGAACGGATGAGTCGACGAGTGTCAAAGCATCCTGAGAAGGTGCTTGATGCGTGGCGACTGTGGGACCACATGGACGCCATCCTGTGCATCGGCGTCACCGATCTTGTCGATCGGATACTGCGGCCGGAAGAGGGACATGCAAGCGAAGCGGTCAGCAAGCAGTCGCTCAAATCGCTTGATCGCACCTCGGCCCGCGACATCATGTTGCTCGCCAGCTTGCTATGACCAATCGACGGCGAATTCGTTCACATCGCGTTGGAATGAACTTCGCAAGAGTCTTCGATATGGAAACCTTCCATCAAAAGGAAACATGGTCCTGGCCTACTCTGCGTTGATCGGGTCGGTGGCCCTGGTCGCGTGGCTGTTCTGGCGTGATTCCCTTTCGGAATCCAAGATTGCGTCCGATCCGATGAGCCCGCTTGTGTTGCTATTGATTCCGATCATTACTTTCATCGGTTCTTTGCCATGGATCATCAGAACCGTGAAGTGCCAGTTGGCGGCGTTGCGGATCCGCAAACACATGCGAGTTGGCAAACGCGAGACAAGCTCGCTGCGGAAGGTACTGACGAAGATCCCCAGCAAGGAACTCGCCAGCCAACCGCTGCCACAATACGACCGCACGGACGACCGCTATGAACTGCTGAACAAGTTTCAGTCGATCCTCAAACGGCTCGGCTTCGCGGGTGTCGTGGTATTGATGGACCGCGTTGACGAACCGCACATGACCGGCGGCAAACCCGAGTTGATGCGGCGTTTTGTTTGGCCTTTGCTTGACAACAAATTGCTAAAACACCCAGGGATTGGCTTCAAAGTCATGCTGCCTCAGGAATTGCACCGCGACGTCGAACGCGAGACGCGAGAATTCCATGAACGTGCCAGACTGGACAAGCAGAATGTGATCCCGGCGTTTCAATGGACCGGCGAGTCGCTGTATGACCTGGCGCGGGCCCGCATGCTGGCCTGTGCCGCTGAGGGCAAGACGCCGGAGCCAAAAGACTTGTTTGCCGAGGATATTAGCTACGAGCGGTTGCTCTCGGCCTTCCAATCGCTGCGGGTGCCCCGGCATCTGTTCCGGTTGCTGTATCGCGTGCTGGTCGACCATTGCAATCGCCACACCGACGCCCAGCCCGAGTTCAAGATCAACGGCGAAACCTTCGAGTCAGCCTTGGCGGTTTACAGCCGTGACTCCGAATCGAACCTGAACTGAGCATCCCGTCCGGCCCAGTCCACGTTGCGGTTTGCCGGCGGAAACAAAAAGTAGCCGTCACGCTCCGCCGTGACGAAAGCCCGACCGAGTGGCGAACGATCAGATTTATTCTTGCCGAAGAGATCGTGCGGCCATGCCCCAGCTACGATCAATCGTGATTTGATTGGAAAATGGTGAGGTCGGGCTACATCTCGACGGAGCGAGATGGCTACTTTGAAGACCGCGAGGTGCACTCTCGTCCGGCCCAGCAGTCCCCCATTCGCCTTGTTGCCGACAGGGGTTTTGGTAGGATACTCGGGTCTGTGACATGCAATTGCGCACCGAGAGCGGCTCCCCCCGTCTCGGTTTCACATCATTCCTCGATGTCGAGCGGCTTATCCGATCTCGGCGAAAACGAACTGGAGATTGAACTAGGTGGGTACCAAGAGAACTGGAAAAGGTCGACGCAAGGTAGGAAGAAAAAAGCGACGTATGCGTGCAAAAATCCGCCATCGCAAGAAGTAGATCACTGTTTGGGCGTTCTTGCCCACGTTTTGCTCACGCATGGGCTCTCTTACCCGTGCTTTGTCGCGGTCGATCGGGCTATCCGAAGCGGTAAATCCCAGCTGAGAGCGATTTGAGGCAGCGGATATTGGCTTGAGTGGCTAAGTTAGAGGATCCGATATTTGGTGCGTGGTTCCGCTGGGATCGACACGCCTCCCCATCCCCCGACGACCGCTGCGAATGTCCACCGTCGATTCAAAAGCATCTGAATCCAAGCCGGATAACAACCAAGCCGTGCCCGCGAAAAAGCGAGGCGTCCCGGAAGGGCTGTGGCTGAAATGTCCAGGTTGCGGGGCCTCTGTTTACAAGAAAGAGGTCGAACAGCGGCTGAATGTCTGCCCGAAATGTGATTACCATTTCTACGTTTCGGCCACCGAGCGGATCATTCAGGTATTGGACGAGGGAACGTTCGAGCCGATGAACGAACATCTGCGGCCGTCCGACCCGCTGGAGTTCGCCGACCGCCGCAAATATGCCGATCGTCTGGTTAGCGAGCAGAAGCGGACCGGGCTTTCCGATGCGGTGATGACGGGGACCGGGATGATCCGTGCCCGCCGTGTCGCCTTCGCGGTCACCGACAGCGCGTTCATCATGGGCAGCATGGGGTCGGTCGTTGGCGAGCGGTTGACGCGATTGATCGAACGAGCGACCGCGCAGGACCTGCCGTTGATCATCATCAGTGCCAGCGGCGGCGGGGCTCGGATGCACGAAGGGATCCTGTCACTGATGCAGATGGCCAAGGTGTCGGCCGCCTTGGCCCGTTACGACGAAGCGGGCGGGCTGTTTATCAGTGTGCTGACCAATCCAACGATGGGGGGCGTAGCAGCCAGTTTTGCCTCGCTGGGCGACTTAGTATTTGCCGAGCCCAAGGCATTGATCGGATTCGCCGGGCCGCGAACAATTAAGGCGACGATTGGAATTGAGCTGCCTGAAGGGTTTCAGACCAGCGAATTTCTGCTCGAGCATGGCTTCATTGACCGAATTGTAGCGAGAAAACATCTGAAGACCGAGATTGCTCGCTCGATTGACTATTGTGGAAAGTGATCGGTGTCGGTCGTGCCGATTCCCCTTCTCCGCCCGCCGTGATTTTGAACCAGTAACGTATGAATCTGATCGATTCCTTCAAAGCCGCTTTCAAATCAGGCGGCGGCCGAATTGATGTGGAAGCCAGGTTTGCTCGACAGCGAACCGCGGTGACGGGGACCATGGCACACTTTTTCGTAGCCAAAGATCACGCTCATCATGATCGAATGGTCGGCGTCAAGATTCTTGATATCGAAAAGATGGAGTTGTTCGAGAATCGATTCAAAGGGATGGGCAAGCCGTCCGAGGGCCAGATTGCGCTCCGCATGCATCATCCCAACATCGTGGAGACCTACGAAATCGGCGTTTCCATGAAGGGCCAGCCCGTGATTGTGATGGAGTACGTTGCCGGCCCCAGCATGCAGAATATCGTGGTTCAGAAGCAGGAAGAACACGTCGCCGGAAAACGAATCAAGCTGATCCGCGACATGGCCGAATCGCTGAAATACGTTCATTCCCAGGGGTTCATTCATCGGGACATCTGTCCACGAAACTTCATCTGTATGCCCGATTCGACCAGCGTCAAATTGATCGACTTTGGCCTGACCGTGCCGGCACAGCCAGCGTTCATGGCCCCGGGAAACCGTACCGGTACGCCTTTGTACATGTCGCCGGAGATCGTTCGGCGGCGACACACCGACAAACGTGTCGACATCTTTTCGTTTGGCGTGACCTGCTATTGCCTGTGCTCATTCGAGCATCCTTGGCAGGGCTCGATTCTTAATGGCCGAGCGGCCCTCCAGCACGACACCTCACCGCCACACGATTTGATCGAGCGGTGCCCGAATATTGACCCTCGCTTGTCGAGGGCAATCATGCATGCGTTGAACCCGAATGTCGAAGAGCGGACGTCCGATATGGACCAGTTCATCGGTGCGATTCGTGGCGTCGAATCCGCTTTTGTCTCCTGACTCGACAACGCCGAACCCGCCACACACCCGATGCCCGCCACTCCCCCGCTGACCCGCCCTCCCGATGCGACAACACGATGAATGGGTCACGACGAACGTTTGGCGACCGCCCTGGCACCCTCAATCGGGGGTGCTGACGCGTTGAAATCGGTTCGATCTGCATTGCGACTGTCGGAGCCCTCACAACCGTACCCGCTTTGGTGCTGGCCAGGGGATTGCCGGTTTTCAGGGCTGAAATCGTTGACACTCTTTTTTCCGCGTAATTATACTTCTGGGGACGAGGTGACTTTGGCAAGGTTCTTGTCGCGGCCCTTTTCGCATGCCACGGCCGTCCCTCGGGTAGAATCGGTTGCCGGGGGGTGACCCACATCGTCGCTTGTCGGTCTCATCGAACACGGAAATACCAATGACCTTACTTGGGAAGTCTTTCACAGCACTCATATTGATCCTCAGCGCGGTCTTTATGGTGCTCGCACTTGCCGTCAATGCGTCTCACCGCAATTGGCGTGATGTGGTCTTGACGGGTGTCAACGGTCAACCTGGACTGAAGCAACAGATTGAGACGACCACGCGCACCAACGATCAACTGCGCGATTCGGAACAACGAACGCGTGCAGCGCTTGACCGCGAACAGGCTGCCCGCCGCACCGCCCTGGCCGCGTTGCAGACTCAGCTTGATCAACTCAAGACCGACCTTCAATCGAGCGAAGCAGCGGTTCAACAACTCAGAGCGGCCAACCAGGTGCTGATCGCAAACGACCTGAGTGTGACCCAAGAACTCGAACGGCTGACAACCGACAACACGAACCTTCGCCTGGCAGTCCGAAACGAACAAAAGAGTCGCGACGAGCTCTTCACGCAAACGCTCGAGTTGACCGACCAAATGAACAAGCTGCGTGGTTTCAAACAACAGTTAGAAGAACGCAACCAGCAGTTGATGGCTCAGGTAACTCGCTTCGAAGAAGTTGTTACCGCCAAAGGCATCGACGTCAACGAACCACTCGATGGGGCTCCGCCGGAGCGGAACGGCAAGATCGTACAGATCGACCGCCCAAGTGAATTGGTGCTGATCTCGATCGGTTTCGACGAAGGCTTGCGTGAGGGACACATGCTCGAGGTGACTCGTCGCGGCCGCTACGTCGGCAAGTTGAGAGTCCGCAACACCGAGCCGGATCGCGCGGTCGCCGAAATCATGAAAGACTACAGCGAAGGAATTTTGCAGGAGGGCGACCGTGTCGATACTACACTCGACTGAAAATCGTAAGCAGCCACCAAGCATCTACACCGTGATGCTATTGCTAAGCATGCTGTTCATGCTGATCGCGGTGATCGCGATGTGGATTGAACTGCGTCGATGGCAGCCAGATTACTGGCGCACCGGCACGGCCAATCCGAGTGCGATGGTGATGCCCGCGGACGATGTCTCACTACGGCTAGATTAGGCAGCGCGGCGTGGTGTCCGGTCGCCTTCGTGTTGCGGCATCGAGACGCCCCCCTTGGCATCGTCACGAACGACCACGGCATCCGTTCGGATCTGTTTCGCGACTTTTCTCGCCGCCAACGGCGCCAACGCTTGTCCGATCGCCTCGGCGACCCAGCCAGGTTGAAACATGTTGGCAATCGCTGCGCCGACCGACGACGACAAGGACTTGGACCATCCGCCGCTGGAGAAATGGTTGCGAATTGATCGCAGTCGTTTCCCGCGTCCCAGCGAAGAAGCGTCCCATGCTAAATCCCCGTGATCGCACAGCACGTCACACTCGGTCGCCAAAACACATCGCCATCCGGCAGCTCGAATCAGATGCTCGTAGGCGTAGGCAGCCTCGATGCTGTCGCAACCGATGTATGCATCGGCCACTGTTCGGATCACTTCTCGGCGCCAAAAGGATGCCTGTAAATAGGCGCCAATCAGCTTTGGCGAGCCGGATTCGATTTCGTCCCATCCCTGGCAAGCAGCCTTGCAAAGACGGTCGCGACCATCATGCCATCCTGCCGCCACAATCTTGCCTGACTTGGCATCGCGAATCACCGGTGCAACGACACCCGTGTCAAAGTGCTCGAATTTCTCCAGCGCTTCTTCCGTCCAGCCACAAGTGGCGCAGATACCCTCGGCAAGCACATGGACATATCGACCGCGAGCCTCGGCGGCAGCGGCAACCACCAGATCGACCAGCGTTTTTGAATTCGCGACAACGAACCGGACTTCGTCACAAAGCTGAAATGGATCATCGTAGCTGCCGTCGTGCGAGACCAAGATTTCGCTGCCAGCGGGCTGGTTCTCCAGCACGCTGATCAACGTCCGCTCGAATGCGGCAAGGTCACGACCAATGGGGACGATGATCGACAGACGCGGGATCGGATGAAGCATTGGCACCGGTTCCATCCAGAGGTAAGGCCAAGTTGGTTTCGAAAGATCGAGACTTGTCCGAATATTCGAACGTGTTTGAAAGTCGTCTTTCATCAATTCACAGTCTGAGGAGCGAAAGACGACAATCTCACATTTTCAAACACGTTCTTAGGGCAAAACGCTCCTGAGAGACTATTTCGGAAGAGCCAATACTGCGAGTTGAGTCGTTCGCCGCGACAGACCGGGAAACACAGGAAGTTTGGATAAGCCCCCTACGAATGCATTCGCTAATCCGCACAATTTGACAACTCAGCCTGCTGTTGCCCTCAAACACCGCCCTTCCTGACCATCCGTGACATGCAAAAACGACGACTTTCTGCCGGTGGATTTGAGGTGTCCGAGCTGGGATTCGGTGCCTGGGCGATCGGTGGCGGGTGGGGAGATCAGGACGATGCCCAGTCGACTGCCGCCCTGCATGCCGCGATCGACCGAGGCGTCAACTTCATCGATACAGCGCAGGGTTACGGCGACGGGCACAGCGAGCGGGTCATCGCGAAGGTACTCCGTGATCGGCAGGAAGAGGTTTTTGTCGCGACCAAATCACCCCCCGACGCCGGTCCCTGGCCTCCCAGTCCCTATTGCCGTTGGCAGGATCGCTACTCGGCCGCCTACCTTCGCGACAATGTGAATCAGCGGTTGCGGAACCTGGCAGCGGAGCGGATTGATCTGCTTCAGCTTCACACCTGGACTCGTGCCTGGAACGATGACCCACAGCCTTTGTTGGTATTGCGGCAGCTGCGCGATGAAGGAAAGATCCATTTGATCGGCGTCAGCACACCGGAACAGGATCAATCGTGCGTGATCCAACTGATGCGCGACGGATTGGTCGACGTCGTGCAGATCATCTTCAACCTTTTCGATCAGGAAGCGGCCGCACAGCTGTTGCCGGTTGCGGCGGAGACAGGCACCGGTGTGATCGTTCGCGTCGCGTTGGACGAAGGATCTCTAACGGGCAAGTACGCCGCCGATCACGTCTTCCCCGAATCCGATTTTCGTCATCGTTTTTTTGCCGGTGATCGAATGCGGCGGACGGCAGAGCGAGTCGATCAAATCCGTGCCGACATCGAGCAGTTTGGTTTGACCGATCAGTACACGCCAGCCGATGTGGCGTTGAAGTTCGTGCTCGCCAGACCCGAGATCAGCAGCGTGATCGCGGGAATGCGAAACGTCGAACAAGTCGAGATGAATACGCGAACCAGCCAACTTCGAGACCTCCCCGACGGCCTGCTTCAGCAATTGCACCGCCACAACTGGCTCCGCGGCGTCTGGTATGGGGGGAAGTAGTTGGCAGTTGGTAGTTGGCAGTTGGCAGTGGGGACAGTTGCAGTTAACAGCAGGAACGGACGGGCCCGTGCAACTATGAAGTTGGAACTCTAAACTGCTAACTCTTCCTGCTCTCTCTTTCTGCCAACTGTCAACTGTCAACTGTCAACTGCTAACTGCCAACTGTGAACTCTCTCCTATCCTCCGCCACACAAGCTGCGCGAATCGGCGGCGAAATCCTGATGCGATATTTTCGCGACGGAGTGCAAATTCGCGACAAGTCGGCCATCGGCGGCAAAACCTATGACTTGGTCAGCGACGCCGACATCGATAGCGAACGGGCAATTGGCGACTACTTACGAGCCCACTACCGAGGTCACGAACTGCTGGGCGAAGAGGACCTTGTAGGAAATGTTGACGCCGAACATTTGTGGATCATTGATCCTTTGGATGGAACGAACAACTTTGCACATCAAATTCCACACTTCGCTGTCTCGATTGCCTATTACCATCAAGGTCTCGCGACGGTCGGTGTGATTTTGAATCCGGCTCGCGACGAGTTGTTCACCGCGGTTCGCGGCGGAGGTGCGTTTTTCAACGGCGAAAGGGTGAGCGTTGACGATTCGGAGTCACTGTCGCGGACGCTGATCGGCTGTGGATTCTACTACGACCGCGGCGCGATGATGCGGTGCACGCTGGCGGCCGTCGAAGAGTTCTTTGGCAACGACATTCATGGCATCCGACGATTTGGTACTGCTGCGTTGGATCTCTGCCAAGTCGGTTGCGGCCACTTCGGCGGCTTCTTCGAGTACCAGTTGTCACCCTGGGACTTCGCAGCCGGCGCCTGTTCGTCGAAGAAGCCGGGGGCAGGGTCACCGATGCCAGAGGCAACCGCTTGCCGATCGAGACAACAAGTCTCGTGGCAAGCAACGCCAAGCTACACAACGCCATGATCGAGATCACGAAACGACATCATCCGGTGTAGCGATAGTCGCCGTTTGCTCCTAGGCTGTAAATTCATGAAAGTCGTCGTTCGCTCCGCGAACGAGCGTTCGTTTGCGGAGCAAACGACGACATTCCTTCGCCACTGGCGAATAAACTTACAAGCTCTCCGCAAACGTTGCGTTTTCGCACGCTACGATCAGCGCTGCGATCGGCGACTATCAAGATCAACAGGCTGCTAGCTCTGCCTGGTTGGATGCCGATAGATACCTGGCTGCGGTACTTCGACCGCTGGGGCATCGCCCCAGCGATAGTCTTTCGGACGCAAGTCTTGCGAGCTGTTGGCGATGTCGTCGTACGTGATCTCGCGTCCGCTGTAACAGACTTCGCGACCGAGGATCGCCATCAACGTGCTTCGGCACATGTAGGTACCGTTATTGATTCTGGGCCGATCACCGCGAATCGCTTTGAAGAACTCGTCTTGTTCGGCTTGGTGCATCTGCACCGTCTTGCCGCTGAACTTCCACGGTTTCAATCCATCAATCTGGTGCGCGATCAGCTCGCGCGGCCATCGGTGCCGTACACAAAGTCTTCGGTCTGATTGAAACAGCCCGAGATCTGTCGCGTGTGAGCGTAGGTGCGTGTTTGGTCGGCCCATTCGTAGACAACCGAAAAATGATCGTAGATGTCGCCCTGCGTCTCGTCACTTCGGCGTTGGCGACCTCCCAGACCATACGCCCTGACCGGTGGGTTGTCCGAGTGTAACCAGAGTGCTTTGTCCAGGCTGTGGATGAACTGCTCCACAATGTGATCACCCGAGAGCCAGTTGAAGTAATACCAGTTGCGACATTGGTACTCCATCTCGCTCTCATCGGGCCGTCGGGGGCGAATCCAAACCGGATTGGTCAAGTAGTTGGCCTGCGTGGAAACGATCGTGCCGATCTTTCCGTTGCGAATCTGATCCACCGTCTGCTTCAGGCCTTCGTCGTAACGCCAACACAAACCGCTGACAACGTTCAAGCCTTTCTCGTCGGCTGTCCGGCAAGCGGCTGCGACACGCCGCACACCCGTGGGGTCAGTCGCGACCGGTTTCTCACAGAAAATCTGTTTGCCCGTCTTGACCGCTGCCTCGATGTGATCGGGTCGGTAATGCGGAGGTGCAGCGAGCAACACCACATCGACTTCCGAACGAAGCAAGTCTTTGTAGCCATCAAACCCTTGGTAGCAGCTTTCGTCGGTCACGACAAATTGGTCCGGATAACGCTCACCGAGCGACTTACGACAACTCTGCATCGACTCATTGAACAGGTCGGCAAGCCCCACAATCCGAACGGCCGGATCGGCACTCATCGCGTTGACCGCGGCCCCTGTCCCGCGTCCACCACAACCAATTAGCCCGACGCGGATGGGCGAATCGGACGCGGCATGTACCTTCGGTGCGCCCGTCGCCAAGATACCGGTCGCAATCCCCGCCCCCTTGAGGAACGTGCGGCGAGAAGCGGATGATGCTGGAGAGGGGGCAGCGGATGTTTTGTTGTCTCTATTTTCGGTCACGGCGCAGATCCCTGATCAAGTTAGAATTTGAAGCACAGCTTTTTGCATGATACCTGACTTTCCCACCACATCGATTCCAATGGCAACGACTTTCGCTCGCAGGGTGACCTTTGCCGGCATCGCGCTTCTTGCGCTCCATGTCTGCAGCGGTGCCAAACCCGTTTCCGGAGTGCCCGTTTCCGGAGTGCCCGTTTCCGGAGTGCCGGGGTTGTCCGGCCGATTCGATAATTTTTCACTCCCTGCGATCGACGATCAAGTGGTATCGCTGTCGACCGAACCATCGGTCCAGTTGCATGTGATTTGTTTCTTGGGCACCGAGTGCCCGTTGGCACGAATCTACGGACCTCGTTTAGAAAGGATGTCGTCTCAGTACGCCAGCCGCGGCGTGGAGTTCATCGGCATCAACAGCAATATCCAGGATTCGATGGGGGAATTGAAAGAGTACGCCACGCAGCACGGCATCTCGTTTCCGATCGTCAAGGACTACGATCGCCAAGTCGCGTTGCAAGCCGGCGCCACTCGCACGCCCGAGGTTTTCGTGATCGATCGCGCGGCGCCATCCGATACCAGGGACGAATCGACGACCAATACGAACCTGGGATCACGCGTAGCGCCGCAACGCGGCACGAGCTACGCGACGCGATCGACCAGTTGCTTGCTGGGGAAACCGTCGCCAAGTCGCGAACCAAGGCGGTCGGATGCTTGATTGCGCTGCCGCGGACGGCGACAACCAATTCTGACGTTACTTTTTGCGATCAAGTCATCCGCGTCTTGCAAAAGCACTGTACCGAGTGCCATCGCGATGGAGAGATTGGTCCCTTCGCTCTGGACGACTATGACGAAGTGGTTGGTTGGGCCGACATGTCGCTGGAAGTCATCGACGAAGGTCGGATGCCGCCGTGGCACGCCAGCCCCGAGCATGGTTCGTTCGCCAACTCGCGACACATGAACGACGAGGACAAAGATACGCTGCGGCGATGGACGGAGGCAGGCATGCCCTTCGGCGATGCAAAGTCGCTACCTCCCAAGCCAAAGTACGTGCGCGGATGGCGGTTACCCCGGATGCCTGATGCCGTCATCGAGATGGGCAACAAACCGTTTCCCGTGCCCGCCGAAGGAACCGTTGAATACCAATACTTTGTCGTCGACCCAGGGTTCACCGAGGACAAGTGGATTCACGCAGCTCAAGTCATCCCCGGCGACCGCAGCGTCGTTCATCACTGCATCGTTTTCATGCGGCCGCCCGACGGGTCCGATTTTCGCGACATCGGTTTCTTGACGGCCTACGTGCCGGGGCAAAAACAAGGCGAGTTGCCGCCGGGGTACGCACAGCGCGTTCCCGCTGGTTCGCGACTGGTGTTTCAAATGCACTACACGCCCAACGGAAGACCGGCGGAGGACAAGACGCGTCTCGGTCTGGTCTTCGCCCAGCCGCAGGAGGTGACGCACCAAGTTTCTGTCCTGGGCGGCATCGAGCAGGATTTCGAGATCCCGCCGCGCGCAGGCAATTACGCCGTCGACGGTCACATTGGCGGTTTTCCCAAAGATGGCTTCCTACTTTCGATCACGCCACACATGCACTTGCGCGGAAAGTCGTTCGAGTTCCATCTGGAATCGGGCGATCAGGTGACGAAGTTGTTGGAGGTTCCGGCGTACGACTTCAATTGGCAACACAACTACGAGCTGACGTCGCCGTTGCCGCTTCGCCAGATCGACAAGCTCACCTTCACCGCCACTTTCGACAATTCGGCAAGCAATCCCACCAACCCGGACCCGAATGAATACGTCACCTGGGGCGATCAAACGTGGCAAGAGATGGCGGTCACTTTCATTAGCGTCGCCAAGCCGCTGCGTTCCAGACCTGTACCGGTCCCCGAGCAGCAGCGGCAAGAGAACAGGCGTCTGCGGGCCGAACAAGAGGCGAACCGGCAGATTGAAGCGGAGCAGTTTGCAGATCGCTACATCGCTCGCTTCGACTCCAACAACGATCAACATTTGACATCCCACGAGCTTCCGGATTCGGTGCGGATGTTCAGCTTCCGTAGCTTCGATCATGATGCCGACGGACGGCTCAGCCACGACGAGATCAAAGCCGAAGCTTACTGGCGTCTCGAGCGATCGCGATAACGGCGAAAGAACTGAATCACCGTGTTTAATCGCTTTGGGTCGCTCGCTGATTGGATCATCGATCATCGTTGGTTCACCTTCTGCCTGTTGGTGGTCTGGACCGTTGTGATGGCGGTCGGTCACTACGATCCCTACCTGCTGCTACCCGAACCAATTCCGCCGCAGGTAGCGGAGGATGATAACCCTGACGATGCAGCGTTCGACCAAGGTCCGTCCAAGCCGATTCCGAATGTCTCGCCGGTCCAGGTTGCCGCCGGTGATGTGATCGTCGTCGCCCGCTCGGACGATTTTTTTACTCCCAATGGTGCCGAAGCGATCCGCAAAGTGGTCGATGCACTTGAGTCTTTGGATCAGGTCGATCGCATTCTCTGGATGGATCGGGCACCGATGCTGAACATCTTCGGTTTGCCGGAGCCGATTCTGCCGGGAAAGAATGCGTCGCCGGCGCGCTTCGAGTCGGCAAGGCAACGCGCGCTCGATCACCCGCTGGTCAGCGGACAACTGCTTTCGCCCGACGCCAGGACGATGTTGTTGATGGTCCAAATCGACTGGCTGTATGTCACCCAGGACAGCGACTGTACAGATCTGTTGCGAGACACCGCCACGGCGACGGCGAATGAGTTCCCTGGAGTCTCGATGACCTTCCAGGTGACCGGAGAAGTTCCGATCCGAATCAGCCGAGCGGCCAGCAACCGCGACAACGAACTCAAGTATCAGGCGATTGGATATTCGATCGCATTGATCATCGCCTTCGTTCTATTTCGCGGATTGTCGTCGGTGGTGATCGTCGCGCTCGCCCCGACGTTCGGTGTGTTTTGGACGTTAGGGCTGTTGCACTTCGTTGGATTTGACGACAACCCGTTCAATTCGGTCATTGTTCCTGTTTTGTTGTGCATGGTCGGCTTCACCGACGGAGTACACATGATGGTTCAGATTCGCCGGCACCGGGCCTCCGGGATGAGCGCAACCGACGCGGCCCGCCGCTCGATTCGCGAAGTCGGCCTGGCGTGTTGGCTGACCTCCCTGACAACTGCGATCGGCTTTGGCTCGCTCGCCATGGCTCATCACGAAACGGTTCGTGAATTCGGCTATTGCTGCGTGATCGGTGTGCTGATGACATTCATTTCGGTCATCACGATCATCCCGCTGGCGTGCGCGAGCCCATTGGGGAACCGAGTCCACTCTGGGTACGGTCGGAATCTGATCGACAAAAACCTGAGCAAAATCTCGCTGATCATCGACTTCGTGCTCTCCCATTCTCGCAGCATGAGCATCGTGGCCATCGCGATCACGATGATCTTGGCGATCATGACATTGCAGCTACGACCCGACGAACGTCTGACCAGCAACCTGTCAGCCGGCAGTGAACCCGCGGCCGCGCTGGCACACATTGACAAAGCCTTCGGGGGCATGGAGACCGCGGAAGTCTCGGTTCGCTGGCACCCGGACATGGAGTCCTCTGATGGTGAAATCGCCAAGGTGGTTGGCGAGGTCGATGATCTGCTTGGTCAGGAACCGCTGATTGGAAACCCACTTTCCCTTCGCAGCCTGATCGACGCTCTTCCGGGCGAGGGCGATCCGGCGACGCGAATGTCGCTGCTTGAATTGTTGCCGCCGCCGTTGAAACGCGCCTACTATCAACCCGAGCGTCGCTACGCGCGCGTGGCCTTTCGCCTGCAGGACATTGGGATCGCGTCCTACGGTCCGGTGTTCGAGCGAATCGAGCACGGTCTGACAAGGATCCAGCACAGCCATCCGAATTTCCGAATCGAACTGACCGGTAGCGCGGTTTGGCGTTGGAAGAATCTGTACCAGATTGTGATGGACCTGGCTTTCAGTCTGGGGACCGCCAGCGTGATCATCTTCGGTGTGCTCACGCTCGTGTATCGATCGATCCGGCTCGGCCTGATCTCGATCGTTCCAAATATTTTTCCGCTGGCGGCAACCGGATTTCTGCTGCTGGTGGCTGGCCAGAATCTCGAGATTGTCAGCGTTTGTGCCTTCACGGTTTGCCTGGGCATCGCGGTGGACGACACAATCCATTTTTTGACGCGATATCAGGAAGAGAACGAACAAACCGGCGATCGCCGGGTGGCGATTCGCAAAGCATTCATTGGCGTGGGGACCGCGTTGATCATGACGACGATCGTATTAATCATCGGATTCAGCACGGCGCTGTTGAGCGATGCGCGTGACCACCGTATCTTTGCAATGATGGGAATCCTGACGATCGGCAGCGCAGCTATTCGCGGACCTGGTCTTCCTGCCGGCACTGTTGTTGCGGTATGCCGGCGGCACCAGCAAGCTCACAGAAAGGCAGATGCAACAGTGATGGACGACACACCCGGGTGGCTTTCCGCTATCGATACCTACTGCGAAAAGTTCAATGCCCAGTGGGTGTCGACCCGTCGCCACCTGCATCAGCACCCGGAACTCTCCGATGCCGAGTACCAAACGACTGAGTTTCTCTCCGCAGCGTTAGGTGAACTCGGACTTCCCACCCATGTGCCGGGCGAAGGGCGGGGCGTGACCGCGGATCTGATTTCTTCGCCCACGATTGCCGACGGGCCACGAATCGCGATCCGCGGCGACATCGATGCGCTGCCCATCAACGATGCGAAAATCGTGGATTATCGCAGCCAATGTGACGGAGTCATGCATGCCTGCGGTCACGATGTTCACGCCACCGTGGTCCTGGGCGCAATGCAAATTCTGACCGCGATGCAAAAAGATCGAAAACTGCCTTGGCCGATCGCCGTCCGGGCACTGTTGCAGCCATCCGAGGAATTTGCCACCGGGCTCGTCACATGATCCACCATCATGCGATTCGCGACATCGACGCGATCCTGGCCCTGCATGTCGACCCGACTCGCAGGGTAGGCTGCATCGGTTTGCGAAACGACATGCTGACCGCGGCCTGCGATTGCGTGCATGTCGACTTTTCCGGCAAGGGCGGTCACGGTGCTCGCCCGCACATCACCAACGACCCGATTGACGCCTGTACTCATTGGGTTCAATCGGCGTTTCGTCGCATCGCGCGGACCGCCGACCCACATGAAACGGTTGTCTTTTCGATCGGCCAGATCGAAGCCGGTCACAGCGCCAATGTGATTCCCGACACGGCCAGCCTGGCGGGATCGCTGCGGTCGCTCGACCAGGAAAGCCGTCGTGTCGCTGGAAACGCTCGAAGACGTCTGCGAAGCGATCCAGAGGGAAACAGGATGCAAAGTCGAAATGCGTCTGGGGTACTCTGCCCGCTGTCGTCAATGACAAGCGAATCGTCCGACTGTTGTCCGACTCGGTAACGCAGTCCCTGAACGCGGGAGCAATCGAATGGATCGATCAGCCGAGCATGGGGAGCGAGGACTTTTCTTACTATCTGGAACACATTCCGGGCGCATGTTTCGGCTTGGCGTTGCCGGCGACCAGGTCGGTCATGCTCCATTGCACACCTCAACCTTTGATATCGATGAGCGGGCACTCGCCATCGGCGCAAGCTATTTGCCACCGCCGCGATCAATTACTTTGACCCGCACAGATCCGACACCGCCGCCGCTTCCATAGAATAAAACGAACACAGGCACTACGACCGTTTGCTCGGAGACGCTCTGATGACCAAACTGCAATTCCACTCCAACGCGTCGCACACCATTGGTGTCGAACTGGAACTCGGTATCGTTGACGCCAACTCAATGCAGTTGGTCAGCGGCTGCAGCGACCTGTTAGCACAGCTACCGCCCGAACTCGATGACGTCGTCAAGCACGAACTGATGCAGTGCTGTGTGGAAGTGATCAGTGGGGTTTGCCACACCGTCGCCGATGCACGCGCCGACTTGACGGGAAAACTGCGTCAGGTGGAACAGGCCGCCGATCAGCTGGGGCATGCGATTGTGGTGGGGATCAACCCATCCGTTTGGGCTTTGGCAAGACCAGCAAGTCACCGATAACCAGCGGTACCAGGATTTGGTACAGCTGCTGCAGGAAATGGCCCGGCGGCTGGTCACGTTCGGACTGCACGTTCACGTTGGCGTCGACACCGGCGACAAGGCCGTCATGATCTGTGACCGTATCATGCAGCACTTGCCGACCCTGCTGGCGCAATCAGCGCAGCAGCCCCTTCTGGGAGGACCGCAACACCGGACTGCACTCTCACCGCTCAAAGTCATGGAAGGTCTGCCGACCGCAGGGCTGCCGACGTTGATGCGCAATTGGAGCGAGTATGTCTGGCTCGTCAACCACATGGTCGAAACCGGATTCATCAACACCATTCGCGAAATCTGGTGGGACGTCCGGCCGCACCACAACTTCGGCACCGTCGAAGTCCGCGTCTGCGACATGCCGGCTAACTTGACCACGCTTGCGGCCTCACGGCCCTGGTTCAGTGCTTGGTCAAGAAGCTCTGTGACGAAATCGACGAGGGAACCTACCAACACGATTGCCATCCGATGATGGTTCGGCAGAACAAGTGGCGCGCCGCAAGGTTCGGGATCGATTCGCGATTGGTCCACGCTCGCGATTATAGTGTTCAGCCGGTCGCGCAGATCGCCGATCGTTTGGTCGATCGCTTGCACGGCGTCGCGGTCGAACTGGGCTGCGAAACCGAATTGCTGTTTGTCAAAGAGATCGCCCGGGCAGAGGGTTGGGCCCAACGGCAACGCAGTATCTTGCAGACGACCGGCGAGCCAAGCGAAATCGTTCGCCAACTTTCGGAGCAGTCTCGGATCAGTGACTTCGGTGCAATTTCTTCATGAGCGAGCAACGTTGCGCGACTGTCGACTCGCTCGATCTCTCTGGCATCCAGCAGTTGGCCGCATCGATGCTTCGCCACCTGCCAAGGCCACTCGTGATCGGACTGGTCGGGACGCTGGGCGCAGGGAAGACATCGTTGGTGCAGGCGGTCGCTCGAGCCGCCGGCATCGATTCCGCCGACGTGACCAGCCCCACGTTCACGCTGCTGCAGACCCATCATGGCTCGCTGACCTTGCATCATTTGGATGCTTACCGGGTCGCGGACGAGGACGAGTTTCTGGAGTTGGGCGTCGAGGAGCTTTTCGACGATGGACAAGCATGGACACTGATCGAATGGGCAGATCGCGTCAAGGACGTGATGCCCACCGACACGCTCTGGATCGAAATCATCATCGGTGAAGATGCCAGCCTAAGATCCGTGACGTTCGCTACCACCGTCGATGACGTTGCCCGCGCGGTCAATCGCGTGATGGATGAGACGAAGCGGGCTGTGGACAAATCGTAACGCTCACTGACTGTTCGCCATGCTCTGAATGATTGAATCAGTCAGGTATGGCTCGTGTCGTTTTTCGCGCCACCAAATAAAGTGCATCCCCAGGCAGTACAGCAAGGTTCCGCCTAACGCAAAAGCGCCGCAATGCTTCACGGCATGAGTGATCGCGTCGATCCAATGTAGATACGGATCGTTTGTCAACAACGTCCACATGTACCGCGCCGTGACAAACGCCATCATTGCGATCACCGCCCAAGAGATACCGAGCGGCATCTGTGCCCGATCGATTGGCTCGGGCGAACGTGGTTGTTTTCGGATCCACAAAATGAATCCCAACAATAGCGCCGGCAAAAAGACGATCGAACTGCCATGCTGGATCAATGCGTACAAGCGAATCGGACGCTGCTGACTGTCGACGACGACATTGCTCAGCATCGGAAACATCTCGACGCCCCAGCGACCTTTGTGCGTGAATGCGTCCCAGACAACATGGGTTGCGCGCCAAAGGTGATGCATACGATCACCATCACGATCGCTAGCGGCGGCAAAGTTGATCGGGTTCTCGGTCCATGGTCTTAATCGGTCACCAGCCGCGGCGGGCAACAGGTCGACCATCGGACGTTTCAGGATCGCGTGATAGACGTAGTAACAGATCAACCCAACTGGCATGCAATGCGTCAACACGCCGCTCAGTGAATGGGTCGCATGGTAGTCGAGCAATCGCGGGTAGAACCCCGAGATGTCTGGCACCATCGCCCCGATCGCCAGCGCCGAAAACGGCACGCGCCAGCGGCACAGCCAGGCGACTGGTACGGCGGCAGCGACATGGGTGACAGTGAACGGCATCGAGAACCAACGGGGAGTCAGTGGGCGGATTCCTAAGATTTTGACTCACGGGCCGGTGATTTTCGAGGCACCAACGAAAATTCTTGGAATATGGGCTTTGCAGACGCCGTTGCGACCCGACCCAGGTGCGGCGGGGCTGGTCCGATGGGAGTTGGGGCCGATGCATGTTAGTTTCATGCTTCATGACAAGTTCACAGCCGCCTCTGCCGGTCGTTCGCTCGCTTCCGCCAGGTTTTTCGATCCACGAAGCATTTTCGCGTCTGTCGGCGTTTCCCGGCTGTTTGTGGCTCGATTCAGCCTCGCAGGGTCCACCCGATTCCGACGCCAAGGAAATCGGCCGGTACTCGTTTCTGACCGCCGATCCGATCGACGAATTGGTCGCCTCGGTCCAGGATGATGACCCTTGGCCGACACTCGACGCCTGGTGCCGCCACCTGCCCGGCGACGCTGACCCGTCGCTGCCTCCCTTCCAAGGCGGAATCGCGGGCCTGATCGGCTACGAGGCGGCGACCTGGCTGGAGCCGATCGGGCTGGCTCGCCAAAACGATCTGCCCACCCCCGCCCTCTCGCTGGGACTGTATGACTGGACGATCGCGACTGATCACGCGACCAACAAGTCATGGATCATTAGCCAAGGACTTCTTAAGCAAGGGACCGACGCAAACCCAAGGGATCGATACCAAGTCGCCTGCCGACGAGCTGATCTGGCGGAAGCGATGCTCCGCGGTGACGTTCGACCGCAGGGCAACACGGGGCAGCTGAAAAGTGAGCCGACGGCGCTAGCCGCGGGGACAATAGCCGCTGCCGACCAGTACCCGACCCCCCATGACGATCTGCGCAGCAATTTCTCAGGCCAGCAATATCGCGACAGCGTCTCGAAAATCGTGCGACTGATTCGTGACGGTGACTCCTTCCAAGTCAACCTGGCCCAGCGGTTGCTAAAAAAGGCTCATCTGACATCGCCCGATTTGTACCTTCGTTTACGTGCCGCCAATCCAGCTCCCTTCGCGGCCTACTACAGCGGAACCGACTTTGATGTGCTCAGCAGTTCGCCGGAAGGTTTTTTGAAAGTCCGCGGCTTGGAGGTGGAAACGCGGCCCATCAAGGGGACAGTGCGTCGCACAGGCGACCGAGCGCGAGGACGAGCGTCTCGCCGGGCAACTTTCCGACAGCGAAAAAGACCGCGCCGAGAACGTGATGATTGTCGACTTGATGCGCAACGATCTGTCACGCGTCTGCACAGACGACAGCGTCACGGTCCGCCAGTTATGCAAGATCGAACGTTACCAGTACGTTGCAGCATTTGGTATCGGTCGTGCAGGGTCAGCTGTGCCAGGGCAAGACGGTGGCCGATTTGTTGCGAGCTTGCTTTCCAGGAGGCAGCGTCACGGGTGCGCCGAAGATCGAGGCCATGCGGACGATTGCCTCTTTGGAACCGAATCCGCGTGGTCCCTATTGCGGGTCGATCGGTTACATCAGCTGCGGAGGCAACGCGGACTTTAACATCTTGATTCGCACGATCACGGCGGCGCACGGTTACTGGCAAATTCCGGTTGGCGGAGGCATCACGGCCCGCAGCGATCCGGCGGAGGAGGAAGCCGAAACGTGGGCAAAAGCCGAAGGAATGCTCCGCGCGATGAGCACGGATTGACGCTAGCTTGTGAGCTTGGATGTCACGTTGCGAGCCCGAAGCGAACCTGCTAGAATTTCGCGTGTCGATTGCCATCAGCGATCGTCGCCGCCCCTGTAGCTCAGTTGGTAGAGCAACGGACTCTTAATCCGTGGGTCCAAGGTTCGAGCCCTTGCGGGGGCACTGCTTTTCGCCCTGTTTCCTGTGCTTGACCTGTTTCTGTACGCCGCTTCCCATGGAAAGTTCATCGGTTGCGAATCAACTCAAAGACGTCTTGTGCATCGAGGTTCACATCACCGAGACAAATCGTGTCGGTGTCGCGCAGCTGGCACCGCTGAATTCGGCTTCGTTCTCCGCCGTCGCGTATGATAAAGACCCCCTGTTTTGAATTCAGGTCCTCCACGATGGCCCGCCGGCGAGTCACGATGAGTCGTGCATGAAAACGTGAAACGGTTGGAGAATCGAGTTGCAGCTCGTTTCCGTCTCCCCTGCCTACGAAGATCGCAGTCGCCGGGTGTTCCACGACTTCGGGCAATTGATCGAACGGCATCACAATTCGATGGCCGCGACCAAGAGTCAGTAAGTCGAGCGACGTGATTTCCGTTGCGTCTTGGATGCGTTGCTGATTGACATACGTTCCATTGGTCGATTTGAGGTCCGAGAGGATCAGCCTTCCTTGTGTTAATTTGACTTGACAATGAATGCCCGAAATGGTGTCACCGTCGATGCGACAATCGCAGTCTGGGTGATAGCCAATGATCCAACGGGTTTTCGCGGACGACTTGCCCGCAAGATCAATGTCAATCAGGGTTGCCTGTGGTTCTTGAAGCTGAAGACCGCTCGTTGATGGCTTGACTTGATTCTCGACGGACTGCGTAGTCGTGTTTTCACGTTGGGTCTGCTTTTGCTCGATCTCGCGGAGATCGCTGTCGTAAGCCTCGCGGACCTGCACGTTCAACAGCTTCAGTTTTGCCTCGGCTATCTCGTTGAGTAGATGCTGTCCGGCATCGGTAAATTCGCCCCGAGCCAGCCGGCGAACGTGCATTGCTTGGCGTTCCGCCGCGTTGCGTATGACTTCCACGTCCTGCTCGAAATCGGCCAGGCCCAACAGCCGATAGAGGCTTGGCGGTTGATGCTCCGGCGGAATGCCAAGCCATTGATGGTAAACGTCGTAATCGGACATGCTATCTTTTGCGAAGGTCACTTCAACTTGTCAATACGGCTGGCAGCGTACTCTTTGGTTAGCTTCTCTAAACTGTTGTCCTGAGTACCTCTTGGGCTCAGGCGGGTGGTCAACACAAGTTCGTAAGCGGTTCGCGCGGCATCCTGCTGGGCAGTTCCCCAACGAGTTTCCATGGCGCAGCGCCTCCGTCAGGTATCTCAATAGCACCTTCTGTTCATGGTTCAGATTGGCGAGTTTCCGGCCCCCACTCTGCTCGTACTGCTGAATCAAGTCATCAAAGCTGATCACGGAGCTGTCTTCTTCGGTCGTCGACTCCCCATCGGAAGAGAGCATGATGGCGCTGAATCCGACACTGAAGATGATGACCGCAATTTGCACAAACGAGTTGATCGAGTTCTTTTTCTCTGTTCCTAAGCCGGCGTCCAATGCCGAAGCGGAGCCTAAGGGTTCGAGGGCGAGCGCGATGCTGCGAGTCAACTGGACCACGCTTCCAGGTCGCCATTCCGCGACACTTCCTGAGGCGAGTTGATGGGAGCCGACAAAAATTGGGAAATCATTTTGGTTGCGGATGAACACCGCCCCTGCTGAGACCTCCAGCACTGCCGCAACGGAGGAGACCTCCGGGTGCGTGACACGCAATGCACAGCTGGGGTCGCTGCCGATCTGCTGTTTACCTTCGGTGACGGCGTAGGAAGCGATCACGGTCCCCGCTTCTTCCACGCGTATTTCCAGGTTCATGGCGTATCTCCTGAGATGACTGACAAGACGAAGGGTGCCACCACAATCAACAGGCAGGCAACCATGATCAGCATGGCCGGGAAGACAATCGCGACCTGTGATTCCTCGGCGGCTTTTTCCGCCCACTGACTTCGTTTCTGACGCATTTGGTCGGCTTGGTTTCGCAGAATCGAGGTTAACGGCGTGCCTAACTCTTCGCCTTCGTTGATGGACATGATCACTTCGCTCATGTCCGGATCACGAGTTCGTTCAGCGAGCCCCACCAGGGCATTTCTTCGCAGTGCACCCATGCCGATTTCTTTTTGAACCAACGCCAATTCTTCGCCAAGCGGGTTGTTCTTTGCCTCGCGTACGGCGACATCCAGGCATTCTTGAAAGCCAGCCCCTACTTCCATCATCAACGCCATCAAGTCAATCGAGGCAGCGAATCGGCGCTTCATCTTCATTTGCCTGACGATCGCTTGGCTCTTGAGCGTCCGCAGCGCCAGCATTTGATACATCTTGTACACGATCAAGGTGAAGAAAAACGTTCCCAACCAGGTGAAATTCAAGACTGTCAGACATAGCAGGAACGTGACCGCGGCGATCACAACTCCTTCAACGCGTTTCGCATTCAAGAACTCCGCGGGCAACCACGGCTCACGTGCGCCGGACGCTTTGAGATATTCCTCCGTTTCCGCAAGTTTGGCGTCGTTGAATCCGAACAGGCGGATCCACTCGTCGATCAGGGGCTCCGCGTAACGGTAGGTTGCGTTCATGCTTCTCAACGCGACCCGCCGTTCCTGCTCGAATCGACCATCAGCATGTGACGTTTGTCTTGCATCGCTTGCGATACCTGGCTATTTCCCACGCGAGCAATCCGAGGGATAAGCATGCCACGAAAGAAGTGAGTTCGATCATTCGAGCCGTGGTCCTAAAAATTGAGATCGAGAATGCGCAGACACCATAGCCAAGAGACGTAAACGATCACCAGCACGGCTAGAATCACGAACTGTCCGAGCAGGGTTCCGAACAGGATCCCCATCGACACCGGGTCAAGTAGATAAAACATTCCCAGAAAGAAGATTGGAAAGAGACTCAAGATCAAAGCCATTCGCTTTCCCGCCGCGGAATCCGCTTCGAGCTTGCGTTCCAGGCGTTGCGTTTCTTGCAAGCCATGGCTGATACGTTCAAGGGAAGCGGAAATATTGCCACCCTTTTGAAGTGTCACGGTGACGGCGGACGCAAACGTCGTGAAAGCTTCGACATCAAGCCGCTCTTGAACTTCACGAATCGCATCTTGCAGAGGCCTCCCTGCGCGATAGTCGCGAGTGATTCTCTTTAATTCCGTCGACAGCGGAAGCCTCGTATCAAATGCGACTTTCTCGATCGCCTGAGGAAGTCCCAGTCCCGCGCGGCATCCGTTGGACACACCGATGGTGGCCCGAACCAGTTGGTCACGCAACGTTACTCGTCGGTGATTCAACATCCAGTCCAGAGCATAACGGGGTGCAATGAACACGATGAAGACCGCAAATACGGCGACCGGGGGCATGCGAAATACAAAGCCAAACACCACGAAGGTCCCGAACAACGCGATGCCCCACCACCTCATCCACTGATGCAGCTGATCATCGTCAATATCAAGTCGCTTCATTTTTGGACGGATGTCCGCGAGATACCGATCGGTGATCTGATCCCAGACTGCCCCCAATGACTCCGCCACGAGCACGACGGCAGCAAACACACACAAGCTACTGAGAAACGCGATCATCGAACTACTTGTAAAACGCGGTCAGGTCGATCAGATCGTTCTCGATCAATTCGCCCATGAAAGTCGGCAGCGCGCCGGTTGGCATCAACTTGCCGTCATCGGTCTCGGAATCGAGCAAGAAGATATCTCTCGTTCGAAGCACTCCATCCCTCTTGTCGTATCCGACAAATTCGGTCACTTGCGAGACGCAACGCTGTCCGTTTCGCTTCCGAGCCAGCTGAATCACGATATCGATCGCGGAACCGATTTGACTCAGGATTGACGAAACGGGCAAATCAGCGGCAGTTTGCACGAGCACCTCCAGACGCTGCACCACATCCTCGGCAGTGTTCGCGTGGATCGTGGTCATGGAGCCATCGTGTCCGGTGTTCATGGCCTGCAGCATATCGAGCGCCTCGGGACCGCGGCATTCTCCAACCACGATCCTGTCGGGTCTCATGCGGAGCGAGTTTCGCACCAGATCGCGGATGGTGTACTCACCTGTGCCTTCCAGGTTCGCCGACTTCGTCTCCATGCGAACGACATGTTCTTTCTGCAGCTGAAGTTCGGCGGTGTCTTCGATCGTCACGATCCGTTCTTTGTCGGGGATGAAGTCACTGAGGCAGTTCAGCATCGTCGTTTTTCCAGTTCCCGTTCCACCGGAGATCAAAATGTTGCATCCAAAGTGAACGCATGCCTTTAAGAACTCCTTGACCACTGGCGTCATCGCACCCTTTTTGACGAGATCGTCAATCATCATCTTCTTCGAGGGGAACTTGCGAATCGTCAAGCAGGGGCCACTCAGCGCCAGCGGTGCGATCACGGCGTTGACACGACTTCCGTCCAACAGCCGAGCATCGACGAGCGGCTCGGCAGTGTTGATCCGCCGTCCGACGCGATTCACAATCCGCTCGATGATCGCGACGGTGACTTCATCCGACACGAACCGGCGACCGGACTTTTCCAATACGCCATTCTTTTCCACAAAAATCTTGTCCCGGCTGACGACCATGATCTCGGAGATGTTCGGCATTCGGATCAGATCTTCCAAAGGACCATAGCCGAACAGAATATCCTTGACTTGCTTCTTGATGTAGCATTCCGCAAGGTAACGCAGCAGAGCACTGTTGTTGTTCAAATTGCGGTCAATGATTTCTGCGTCCCAGGCATCAAAGAATCCTTTTTCGATATTGGCGATGCGAATACTCAGATCCAATTTCGGGTCGGGTGAAATTTTTCGTTCGATCGTTGAAGCTAAATCGGCGAGTTTGCGATCAAAATCGGGAATCGATGTCAGCAATCGAGTCCATAATTCGCCATCACCCTGCTCCGAACCGGCGCCTTCGATGATTTGCCGCAGCAGATGGCTTTGCGTACGGAGAGCGGCTGCGTAGACCAGCAGGTCGCCGTTCTCGGGGTTGGCCAAGCCACGCATGCGTGCAAATTCACAGATGTCATTCTCTAACTGAAGAAGAAACTCGTCCGATTCGCGTCGCGAATCGTCCGTATCCGATACGTCCAATCTGGCCAGCAGATCACGGTGGATTCGCAGCACCAAGTCCGAGATTCGATCAACCAGGAGTGCTTCGCTGTCGGCTGACTCGGTGTCTTCAAGCTTCAGCGTGAAGGGGAATATCTGAATTGACTCGGTGCGTCCCAAAATCGTTCGTTCACCCATTCGAACGGATTGGTCACCGACCAGGATTTCGTTGTCGCCCAGCGGTGTCAGTTCCCAGTGGCTGCCGTTACGATTCAGGACGGCATGGGTTGGCGAGATGAAGGGATTGCTGAGCACGATGTCGTTTGCCGACGGATCCGAACCGATGCGGATAATCGGATCCACAGCGTTGAAGTAAGTTGGATTCGGCTCGCCGACTCGACTAAATGCAATTCTCACAGGCCTAAACCAATTCAGTCTCGATAGTTGATCCGGCGTGGGAGTGAACGAAACGGTCGAGTTTCTCCGGCCTCCGGCACGCCGCAGCGTAACGGTAACTTGGCAGGCTCGACTGTAGCTCCCCACGGATGCTTATTGATTGACATGAGCACGAATCTGCAAGGGTGTCGTATCTCCTTTCGCCTGTCGGTCGATATACGCCTGCAGCTTCGCGTAACTAATTTCGTTGGTGATTTCGGGCATCGCAACACTGATTTCACGAACCTGATCCAGGCGATCGCCGGGGACCCGTTTTTCGCCAACGGTCACCACGCGGAATGGACCGACCCATTCGGCATCCCCCTCGCTTTGATCGGGGGACAGTCGAAAACTGATTCTTTCCCCGACGGCGATCGAAGAAACCGGACTGTTCGACACATCAAGGAAAACAGCGGTTTCACCTTCGCGAAGATCGTAGGTCGGTCCGCGGATCGGCACGTCGTCCCACAGCAACAGCACTCCTGGTTGCAATGTCTCTTGCCGCCTGCCTGCCGCTGAGAACCGCTCTTTCGCTCCACGGTACGACACTTTGTTTGAGCGCCGTCGGCATACTGAGCCTCCACGTCGACATGTTCGATCATATCCGTGGTAATCGTGTCTCCGGCCGCAATCTGCTCGTTGAGCGTAGCGAATTTGACGGAGTTGGTGCGTTGCGAAATCACCATCCAATTTAGAATTCCGGCCAGGCCCCCAAGGACGACGGCAACCAACAGTTTCAGCGTATGACTCATCGGCTCTCTCGTGTGTTCGACTTGTTCGTCACCAATCACGTCGTGGTAGTAGCTCGCGTCGACGCTATCCGCCAAACGTACCCCACCTTTGCTAGGAACCAGCTCTCGCTGCTAGCCAACTTTCCAACTGCGCCACCTCGGCCACAAGTCCATCGTCAAGTCCATTGTCTTTCTGCTCGTGCAGGTAAACGCGACCGAGCCCCACGAAGCTGTGCACGTGAAGCTTGTTTGCCTGGCTCCAAGCCATCCGTACGCGGGCGATGTGGCTTTGCAGTTCCATTCTCTCGTACGGCAGCTTTTGTCGCTCCTGTCGTTTGTTCAACAGTTCGATCAGATGCTTCAGCGCTGCCGTTTCCAGTTGTGTTTGCTTGGCAAGTCGCTGGAGCTGCACTGCGGAAGGCGGTACGGCAGATTCGATCACTTGCTGGCCCGCATGTGCGTACAGCTGGTCCAACCGCGCGAGCAACTCATTGATGTCGGAATCAGGTCCGAACTCGGCACTCGGCGGAGCCAGCTGAAGCCCCGGCTCGCGTTCGAGCGGAGAGTCGGCGGTCGACAAACGCTTCCGCCACACAGATAGAGGCTCCATCTCCGCAAATCCCTCTCGTCGCAGTTCGACGGTCGCAGACGCTTTGGTCGCAGGAACTTGGGCGCTGACGGAAATGGTTCCATTGGAGTCATAGCTGCAGCAGACACGAATCGGCGTTCCCTTCGGTAACGCTCGATCCAAGTGAACAACGCATTGACCCAAAGCGGAGCAGAAGACTGGATTCTCGCTTTCACCCTCGAGCAGTCGCACACGCACGTTCTGCTGTCCGTCCTCCACCGTCGGAAAGACCTGCCGTCGATGCCGTCGGCAGCGCCGTGTTTCTCGGAATGATGATCTTGTTGACCTTTTGCTTGGTTGCCAAATCAACCCCCTGGATCCCCAGGCTGTGCGCATTGACGTTGACGACCTCAAACCGAGAATCCGCATCAAGATAGTCATGCTCACTGCGCAGCGCAGCGTAGAGAGCGGCACCTCGCGCCACAATTTCATCGGGTCGATCGGAAAGGTCAACTGGCTTGTGGGTCTCTTTCTCAAGTCGCTCACGCACCATGGGGATCCTGCTGGAACCGCCGACGAGCAAGATTCGGTCAACGTCGTTCCAGGTCAGCCCCGCTTCCGTCACCACGGAATTTGCAGTCATGAACGTCCGCTCGATCAATGAGGCGGCCGCCTCCTCGAACATCGCCCGAGTGAAAGTGAAGCCGTCCAGCAGTCCCGCGTGTTGAAAGGAGATATCGATCGACTGACGATTGCTCAAGGCATGCTTGATGTCACGTGCCAGATGCAGCAGCTTCATTGAATCGCAGGGATCGGATCTTGGGTCGACGCCATGCTTGGAAATGAAACTCTCCGCCAAGATTGTGGCGATCCGCTCATTGAGGTCGCGTCCGCCAAGATAGATGTCACCGTCGGTTCCCAGCGTTCGGAATACCTTTCCGTCAACCTCCAGCAGGGTGGCGTCGAACGTTCCGCCGCCGAAGTCGTAGACGAGCAGCTTTTGATCCGCATGGGCTGCCTGGGACCGAATCAATTCGTAACCGGCGGCGATGGCGGCCGCGGTCGGCTCGTTGATAATGTCCAGCACCTTCAATCCCGCTAACGCGACGGCGCGCTGCGTGGCGGTCCTTTGCCGTTCGTCAAAGTACGCCGGAACGGTCACAACGACCTCGGTAACTTCACCGATTTCTTGACGCACGTTTTCGGCCAGATGCTCAACCAAGAAGGCTGTCAGTATCTCTGGAGGAACCTCGCAAAGCCGTACACGCTTGCGATAGTGCGGTCTTCCCACGTCACGCTTGAAGCCTTCCGCAAAGTTATCAAGTGCCTGTTCGCTCAGTTCGATCGCGGCTTGCCCAACGATCGCATGGTCGCTGAAAAATATCGCACTCGGGATCAGCGAATTGCCGTGTTGATCCTTGGCAACATGTAGCGTGCCAGAAGAATCAACGTAGCTTGCGACCGAGATCGTCGTGCCCAAGTCAAAACCGACAGCAGCTTTCTGCATCACTGCTCTCCCGCATCGGGCTTCGCTTGCATCGCCGGTTGCCCGGGTTCAGCATCTGCTTGATCTTCTTGCTGAACCACCTTGTTCGGGTCGATCGGCTGCTCAGCGGGCTCCGAGCCTCCAGTGGGGAAAAAGATGACTGCAAGAATCGCGATGATGGCGGAAACGCCAATCAAAACCTTGTCCTTCGTCGCTTTGTCCCAAGACTTCGGGTTCGTCCAAACAACTCCAGTCGGATGGCCGCCGCTCAATTCTGCCCCGCCTCTCGGTCGGCTCGCGGCATTTGCCGGCGGATTCGGCTGCTGAGCTACCGGCGCCAAGGGAGCATTTGCCGCGTGTGAAGACGCCGCGTGCGGGGCACTGGGAGCCAACGGCGCCGCACGCAATGGTTGCGCCGCCGTAGGGGATGTGGGCGCGTTGAATTGTGTCGTCGTTCGCACACCGCCCGAGGCGTGAGGCTTCGTGACGATGCGAGTCTGCCTCGCGTCGCCGCCCAGATTCTGTTTTGCCGCAGGCGTGCGGGGAACTGGCGTTTGAGATCCAGGGGTTTGAGGTGCGGGGGTTTGAGGTGCGGGGGCTCGAGGTGCGGGGGCTCGAGGTGCGGGGGCTCGAGGTGCGGGGCTCGAGGTGCGGGGGCTCGAGGTGCGGCTGCGGCCGGTGCATGGGGGGCGCGCGACGATGGTTCTGGTCGCCGCGCCGCCGGAGTCCCACGATCTCGCGGTGCTACGGGGTTTTGTTTTGGAGTGGACAGGTACTTTGCTGCCAGTTCATTGACGCTCGGAGAACCGCTCTGCAGATAAAATTGGAAGTCGGGACCCTTCCATGACATTCGCACAATATCCCCGGATCGCAATCCGCACGACGATCCAACGTGCTTCTGATTCAAAATGAAGCCGCCTCCGTTGCGGTTCTGAATGGACCACCCCCCAGCGCCGCGCCGGATCTGAAACATCGCGTCCGGGTCATCGAGATCGACATCGTCCTGCAGTACGACGTCGCATTCTGAATCGAACCCGACTGAAAAATTTGGAGAGTCGATCCCGTGCGTCTTGCCGGCGTCGGATCCGGATGCCACCACCACAACAACGCCGCTGGCCGGGCGAGTCATCACATGCTTGGCGGAAAACTTTGTCGTCGCAGCGGCATCATGATCGTGTCGTGTTCGGTTATCAACGGGCGCTGAACGGCTGGCCCCCACTGACGGACCGCGTGCAGCTGTTCGCACCGGTTCAAGCACGTCTGGCAAATACTCGAGAGCTTGTTTGGCGAAGCGAAAACGTTGAAACGGGTCCTTTAACAACATCTTGTCGATGACGGCTCCAAATTCCGGCGGGCAATCTGCGACGATCTCCGCCGCAGGAGGCAGCGTCGCCTCCAGATTCGCATGCCAGGCAATCCAGGCCGTGTCGTGGTCACTCGCCTCGCGGCTGATTCCGGGGAACAGGCTGATGAAGGAATCGCCAGCCATTAACTCAAGAATCGTAAAACCGAGGGCGTACAGGTCGATTCCCGGACCTGGCACTGCTGACGTGGCGCCGGTCATTTCCGGTGCCAGATACTTCGCTGTGCCAAGACTTGGGATCACGCCAGGGTTGTCGATCGATAGCATCAAACCATCGCACAGGCAAATGTTGTCCTGATCGTCCAAAAGCAAATTGCTAGGTTTGATATTTCCGTGGAAGAAGCCTTTGTTGTTGAGGTGATGCAATGCCTGCAGCGATTGATGCATCATGCGCAGCCCTTCGTTCGGCGAGCACGAGCGAAGGTCGGCCGCCGAGCGGGGCAACCAGTCGGTGATGATCCAACCCTTGTCCAGATCAACATCGATATAGTCGAGCAGATGCCGGTGAGGGACATTTGCCCAATCCTGAGCCGCCTTGAAAAACCGGTCGCGAAGACGTGGATTCTCACGAACCTGGTTGCTGAGCTGCTTCACCGCGACCCGTTTGCCAAGTTGGGTCGCGCCCTCATAGAGCGTCGCCTGTTTTCCCTGACTGTGGATCCGAATCAACTTGGTCATCGCTAATTAATCAGTCTGAAAGTTCGCAAGTGAACACGTGACTCGTTCATCGAAGTGAATCAATTTCGCACGCCTCCGGGTAAGATCGAAAGATCCATTGGGCAGCTTCGACCGCCGCCAGCGAGTATAACAAGTCGAAGTGCCCCTTGGTGGTATTCAGTCAAACTTCAAACTTATCTAACCCTCGTCGGGCGCCCATGGACACCGTCAAGATTTACGAAGAAACGACCCGTCATTTTCTCGGCCCCATTCAGCCACTCCTGCAGGACGCGGATGTTTCGGAGGTCTTGATCAACGGATTCAAGACCATCTACTACGAAAAAGCGGGGCGGTTGCATCTATCGGATTGCCGGTTTCCCGACGAGTCCTCCTTGATGGCCGCGGTGCGAAACATCGCGGAATACGTCAATCGCGTGATTGACCGTGAGCATCACAGCATGGATGCTCGGCTACCCGACGGGTCACGCGTGCATGTGATCATTCCGCCTAGTTCTCGGGGCGGAGTCCACATCTCGATCCGTAAATTCAAGCGATCGACGTTTGATCTCGATTCGTTGGTCAAATGGGGCAGCCTGAGTGCTGAAGCGGCGGAGTTTCTCAAAATCGTCGTCGTGATTCACAAGAACACGATCATTTCGGGAGGCACCGGAACGGGGAAGACATCGATGCTCAACGCGCTCTCGGCTTCGATTCCTGAACACGAGCGGATCGTGGTCATCGAAGACAGCTCGGAGTTGCAACTGCACCAGCCGCACACGGTCTATTTGGAAGCTCAGCCGGCGGCGCCCGATGGTCGTGGGCGAGTCAGCATCCAAGACTTGTTCGTGGACTCGTTGCGAATGCGGCCCGACCGAATTGTTGTGGGCGAAGTCCGACGTGGTGAGGCGTTGGACATGATTCAATCGATGTTATCGGGCCACGCCGGGGCGATGACCACGGCACACGCCAACACGCCGGTCGATGCCATGGTCCGGCTCGAGACAATGTGCTTGATGTCCGGCGTCGATATGCCGGTGCATGTGGCGCGTCGTCAGGTCGCCTCGGCAGTCCACTTGGTGATTCAGCTGCGTCGCTACGACGATGGATCGCGCAGAGTCCATTCGATCGAGGAGATGCTGGGTCTTGATGAAGACGGCATGTACGTCGCCAAAACACTGTACGAGTTCCGCAGCACTGGACGCGATGAAGAGGGAATGTTAGTCGGCCAGATGGTACCGACCGGCGAAGTCGCCACGTTTGCCGCCGAACCGTACTCGCTGGGCCTCGGTGAGATGGTCAATTTGTGCCGCGGAGTGTTGCCGCCGACCTAACCCCCGGCCGGTGACCGCAATCGATGGCTACAGAATCTTCATCACGATGAGGGCGGATCGGCCATCCGGTGAGTCGCCTCGAGTGATCGAGTACGTGTGTTGTCCCCGCCGTAGCTGCCAAATGTTTGAAGTTTCTTTCTTTGCATCGACAGACCATCCTTGCCGTTTCCACAGCTCGATCATGGACAATGGTTGCTCGGGAGTTAGCAAGAATTTTGCCAGGGTACCGCCCACTGAATCGTGTCGCGTGGCAACCACAGTGGCATCGCCGGGAATCGATAGGGCCCAGTCTTGGTCCGGCGACTCATGAACGGGGATTGGGGGCGGCAAGTGGGGCACAGAGACCGTGAACAATAAGTAGGGACTCTCGGAACCGGCCAACACGCGGAGCACGCGAAAGTCGTCAGCGGTTCCAGTGAACATGGCCATTTGGAGACCCGCAGTCGCAACCGTCCGTCGCTTGATCGGTCCCATTACTTCGGTGACGGGATTAAACTGTTCCACCAACTCCAAAATTGTATCGCTGTGCGATCGATCACCGACCACCGGTAGCGGCAAATCGGATGCATCCATTAAACGCTTTCGGGCATGATCGTAATCGTCGATCTCGTTCGCTCCGATCCGCCAGGGTGAATCGCCAAAACTCCACAGCCCATCGGTCAACTGTGTTATTGGTGGAACAATGGGTATGGGAGCTGAAGATTCCGGCTGCGCGACCTGCGGATCGTCTGAAGTCGGTCGGGAGGAAAAGACCGACCAATACACCACCACTGCGACGCCGATGGTTGCTAGGGCCCGCGGAGTAAACCACCGTACGGTATCAAGAGCAGAGCTATTCATTGTCAATCGGCTCCAATCAAGACTCTCCAGCGCAACCGTTGCTCGACTTCACCAGCTAGTCCTACATAGCGCCGATCGCCTCCTTTGCTTTCTCAAGTTCCGTCTCGTAGATATCAATCTCTTTCTTTTTGGCGGCAATCTCCTGGTCTTTCGCCCTGATTTCACCGTTCTTAACGCCCATCTTATCTTCAACGTCTTTTATGTCATCGTCCAGAGCATCTGCCTGATCGAGCAAGTCTTGGCGTTCTTTGGATCCTGGCGGGAATTTCTCCGCCTGTTCTCGCAGGTCGTCCTGTTTCTTCTTCAGGTCATCACGTTGCCGTTCTAATTCATCGTATTCATCCTGCAACTTCTGCCGCTCTTCCTCCAGCTTCTTAAGTTCTTCCTTCATCTCCTCGATGTCATCTTCCATTTCCTCAATCTTTTCGTCGCGTTCCTCTTCAGCTTTATTCTTTTCATCGTTCGCAGCTTCAATCTCCTCTTGGCCCGGCAACGAGCCCAGTTTCAGCAATTGATGAATGGCACTGACGACCTCTTCGGTGACTTCGCCGCTACCGCCGAGCATTTTCTCGATGACCGTGAGATGGGGCTCTTCTTTATCGAACACACGGACCTGTCGCGAATCCCAAGTACCGGTCAATACCGCCGCTTTGGAGCGAACAGCGAGCGTTCCACCCAACCACGTAGCAACTTTCGAGTTCTTGGATAATTCGTCTTCCACGACTCCGCTGTCGGTATCAGCGGCGGACCAGACGCTCAACGCGTCGTCCTTCCAATGGGACTCGTCGTCTCGCAACTTCCAAATCTCGTTTCTCGCTTCGATGGCGACCGTTGTTTTGTTGAGGAACGCGAAACCCAGCGAAAGAATGAATGAAAACAGCAACATCAAGAAGGGGAGCCCCATCACGAACTCCAGCGGCGCCATTCCACGACGAAACCGACTTGTTGAGCGTGGAAATTCTGTAAACATCTGGAGATCTCATCGGGGAATCAGGAACAGCAGCCGTTTAGTGGTTGTTCAGAATCACGAGACTTTCACGACTGCCCCAAATGGTCTGGCGGACGTGCTCGTCCACCAGAACTTCTAACTTCGTCAAGAGTTTCTCCGCTGTTACCGGCGTCAGCTTGGCTTGCCAATTAAGTTTGATTTTTGGGCGTCCACTCTGTTTACCGGGGTATTCAATCGCATTGCCGGTCCAACCGAGCGTGTCCCACCCCGCTTTTGGCTGGGCCGCCCCGCCGCCCCCAGATGCGGCCGGACGCTGCTGTGGGTTGGCGTTGTAAATCATCGATTGAGCGTAACAGACAAACCCATGTGGGTTCTCTTGGCGAAAAATGCTCTTGAGGCTGATCTTCGGCTTCTTACTGCGAACGAACCCGATGTGACAGAACAGTTGGTCGATCTTGCTGGAAGCCTGACGGCGATTGTCCCAGTTGTTCCAATCTTCTTGACTCTTGTTGAAACCTCCGTCTGTCTCCTTGAGGCCTTTCAGGACATACAACTGAATATTCTTACCTGGCATACCGCTGCCGCTTTCGAGACCATGGTTGACAACCGTCAGCTCATTCTTCTTCGTTTCGTCGGTTCGCAACCATTCGCAGGTCTGCAGGCTGTACTTGTCCGTCCAGCCTTCATAAAAACCGGCAGCGCCCGAGAGCGGCGCCAAAAATGTGAAAAGGATTCCTCAACACCTTGGTGATATTGTGCCGCCAATAGGTAACCCATGGGTACGACGCTCGCATCATCTGAGAGCGCTGCTCATTTGTGGTTACTTCTTCATTTTCGAGAGGAAGTTCGGAAAGCAGCGCCAGCGCCGAACCTAAATAGTCGCCAGGAACTGGAATCGCATCGTGGCGTTTCGCCATCTCGTTTCCACTAAGGCCCGCAAGCAAGGGAGTCCCGTGATAGACAGCCTTCTGATAGGTGTTATGAATCAGCCCAATCAGTCCCGGAATCTGCTTCTTGAATGCCTTCAATCCGTGAGCGAGTTTTTCGATCCCCGTGAGTACGAGGTATTCCTTCATCGTCGCATACTCGGTGGCAATCGCCGCAACTTGCATGATGACACCGGCGGCCATCATTGCGGCTCCTGCGACAGCAGCGGGTGTTCCCAGCAGTTTTTCACCAGCTTCGTATAAAACCCAACCAGCCGTGTGTACGCCGTACGCAATTGTCAACACGACCTTCAAACGCAGCTTTGCGTCGTAGATCGTCGAGTTGACATCGGCGGATGGGTTTTCCTTGACTTTGTCGTAGGGTTGCTGGGCGGCTTTAATCGGCCGCGAATTTTTCGCCAGGTTGTAAGCGATCTCGAGCGCCGTGTTAGCCGACTCCAGCTCCGATGTGTTGTTTTTTTCGCTGGAACCTTTTTCATCCAGCCACTTTCCACCAAAGGAATGGTGGATGATGTACAACGCGTTCAACTCGCCAATCAGATGATTGCTGGCTGTAATCGCGTTCATGCCGCGGGCGACGACGACGCTGGTCGAGTAGGTCGCCGAATCAGCAGCGTTCTGTGTCTCGATTTTACCGCCGACAGTGCGACCAGAATTGAAGACGAATCCTGCGACGACAACGAAGAACAGCATGCCGATTGGGAGGGCCATGGCCACGGTGCCACTGTCATCACGATCGAGGCGTCGCCACATGCGGCCGCGGATATCGCTTCGTAACGTTGAATCAATGCTCACAACGTGCTCCCTAGGCCTCAAAGTTGAAGTAACGGCTTAAGAATGCGGGATCGTAAGGGACATTCAACTTCCCCAGCTCACGCGGTGCTTCCGACGGCAACGTGACCGTGCTTTCGATATCTCTGACAAAAAATAGTGGGTTCCAGAACGAGCCCCCGCGTGCGTTGCTGAGCGCGCGAGCGGCACCTGGGATATGCAGGTGCATTCTGTGCTTGACGGTCACCTTCACGTCGTCATTCCACTCGACCCCTCCATTCTTGAATTTCTCGTCAAACTCCACTTCCGTCGCCAGTCCCGCGTATATCAATTTGTTCTTGACGTATTCTTCGCGGGCGAGAGCATTCGGCGATTTGATAATTGGCGAGTGACCGCTTGATTCGGAGTGTTGCTTGGCTAGGCGAAAGTACATGTCGGAATAGAGATCAAATAACTGGTCCAGCGCAATCGTGTGCACCTCGGAATTCGAGAAAGGAAACTCTCCCGTGCTGATGGCACGCGCCAGTTGAGCTGCAAAAATGCGCTCGGCATGGTCCCGATAACCTGACGAGAACGGGGTCATTGCCAACATTGCCGCGCGGTGGGCGTAGTACTCGGCATTCGCGAGTCCCTTTTTATCCGATTCTGGATCGGATGAACGCCACACGATGGCGGATCGCGAGGCCGCATAGCCAGCGTAAACCGTCCCAAACTTGACGAGCAATATCAGCGAACTCTGAATCATCAAGCAGACCAACAGCATGACGAAGGGAAATGTCAGCACGTATGGCAATGCATACGACGCTCCTTCCTCGTCCCGCGCAAACTCACGCAAACTCGGCCACTTGAAACGAGATAGTCCACGCCACAGCAGCAGTGACAATGCGATCAGGCACAAAGCCCAAATCAGCCAGATGTCGCCCACCGACTCGAAGTAAGGATTGTCAGTAAAGTTGGCAAAAATGTTCATAGCAGCGGGCATCCGACCATCGAACCGATGACTGTAAACAACGCACGCAGCGTTCGTATTCCGATGAAGGTCAACGAGATAATCGCGGGCAACATCAACGCCGTCACCATGACAACTTCGAGTGACGACATGCCTTTGCGGTCAGGTCTGCGAGTGCGACGTTTCATGTCGAGTCACCTAGGTCAAGTAAAGGCCCAAACAGGTGCCGCAAGCGAAAAACGGAGCGAGCGGGAACTTCTTCTTCAACAGCGCGGACTGCTGCGGCTGAGGCGGTGCCACGATCGTTGGCAGCAACCAGTGCAGCACCGCACGTCCGAGCGAATTGATAATGAATAACGGACCGTCGACCCAAATCGAATAGCAAAGCATTCCGGCGCCGGCGACCACAAACGAGTACAGCATCGCGTCGAGTGCTATGTCCCAGCCCAACAGTGCCCCCAGGCAAGCCGAGAGTTTGACATCACCAGCACCCCCACCTGAGATGCTGAAGATCACGAACATGATCATCAGAATCCCAAATCCACCAGCGATCGACTGAGTCAGACCCACGGCGCCGAGCCAGTCGCTCTGGTTCGGCGCGAAGTGACCCACAACGTTGATGGCCAAACCCCACACAAAAGCAGGATAGGTGGCCCAGTTCGGTATCTTTCGATTCAGTAGATCCGTGGTGGTGGCGACCAGCAACAGCTGGGCAACCACGTATCCTGACAGGCTGCTGATGAGATTCCCAGTCGAACTCCCGAACGCAACCCAGGAGCCACCGAGAAACAGGGGAGCCAGGGAAAATAGAATCCAGCGGCTACTGGATCCAAGCTCGGCTCGACGGTTATCGGCGGTGGCGGCGACGGAAGTCATGATCGGGTCAACCTGAATCTGAAAGTGCCGTTGGGCAGGCAAGCCGAAGCCCAAAGTCCATTCGGAACGGATTATTCCGTAAACGACGTGATCTGATTGAGCAGGTTTTCGGCCCAAGTCTTGATCGTCCCCCATTGGGTTTTCACAAAGATCAAGACCACGGCAGCGATTGCCAAGATCATCACGATTTGCAGTGCTTCCAGGCCGTCTTCGTCGTCGTGGAAGTTCTTAATGACAGCTTTAGCCTCTATGAGCGTTTTCATCGTTCAAGCCTTTAAATGGAGCCGGTGTTTTGTTGCAAGAGGCTTCGAAGCCCCTCAGTCTAATGTTACCAACGAGCGGATTGGATCACGCGCACGCATTCTTTCATTTTTTTTCACGCGGCTGCCCAAGAGTCGGAAATTCGTCAATCGATTGCACTAAAATGCTGTCGTTGATCGACTCAATTCTTGTTGAGAACTCGCCAACATTCGTGGTGCACATGGCAGAAACCGATTCTGAATCCCGAGAAAGCGAACTGATACGGCGAGTGCTGGAGGGTGACGCCGTCGCCTTGGAGGAGTTTCTGCTCCGCAACTATGGCTTTCTGGAGGCATACATCCAACGCCGAATTCCTCCGGGAAAACGTGGCCTGGTACGTTCGGAAGACATCATTCAGGAGGTTTACCTGAAGATCTTTCGCAATGCCCAGTCGTACCGACCCGAAGGCCGCGCCCAGCTCTATTCGTGGCTGCAAACCGTTGCCCGAAACACCCTGTTTGATGCGCTTCGCAAGCATCGTCGCGAGGACGTTTTGGTGGAGGCCGACATCACGCCTGGCGAGAGAGATTCGGAAGAAATCCAGAACCTGATCGTCAATCTGGCGATCGATCAGAATCCCCGCGTCTCGCAAGATCTGCGCAGGCAAGAACTGCATCAGGCATTTCGGGTGGCACTTGGCTCGCTGACCGACGACTATCGTCGGGTCATCGAGTTACTGTACATCGAACAACTCAGCATTGAAGCCGTTGCCCAGCAGCTGGGTAAATCGGTCGACGCTGTTCGAGGGATTCGCATGCGAGCGAGACGTCAATTAAGAGAGACGCTCCTGCGGTTGTCTCGGTTCGTTTAGCACGGGCGCAGAAGAGAGGATCAATGTCCGACAAGCTTGACAAAGCGATTGCAGTGGCGATGGACGTCTCGATGCGGCGTGCACGGGGCGACAACGTTGCTGATGAAGACGTCGTTGGTCAGCACCCGGAGTTGGCTCCGTACTTGGAAAAAGAGCTGGAAAAGTTGAAATTGCTAGGCAAGGCGCGGTCCCAGCTGGAAAAAGCCGAGCCCCGCCCTGTGGATATCAGATTCACGAGGATGGCCACCGACGATGAAGACGAGGCGGACGACCCGCCTGACTTCGAGACTGGATTCGCGGTCCCAGTCGGCGCCGCGACAACCGAATCAAGAAAGGCAATCGAGAAAACGAGACCCTTTCGACCGCTCTCGCGACCCGCGATGGCAATGCTGCGGATCTACCACGACGATCAGCGGTCGTACACCAATCACTTCTTACGCGCGGACCGAACCGTGATCGGCCGCGTCTCCGGAGATGTTGTGATCGAGCATGATCCGCTGATTTCTTCCGCGCACGCCGAAATCCGCCGAGTCGCCAACGCGAATCGATGGGAATGGCACCTCAAGGATCTGGCCAGCACCAACGGCACGTTCATCAGCGTGGACAGAGCCAGGCTAAAAGATGGCGACGAGCTATTGATGGGAAGCCAGCGATATCGCTTTTGCGCGATCGCGAACGAAGCGCGGCTGGAACATGTTTTGGCAAATGAGGTCACCGATAGTATGGAGCTTTCGGCCGAGGGAACATTGGTGGGGCGCGATAAGAGTGACCAAATGAGCGCGTTTTGGGACGAATTCCTTGACGCCAAACATGCATTGATACAAATGGACCGTGACCGCAACTGGCAGATTACCAACACCAAATCCTTGAACGGCATTTGGTACCGTGTCAGCGAACTGAAACTCTTCCGATCCTGCTTCTTTCAGATCGGTGAGCAGCGATTCGGGTTTCGGTCCTAAACGCAATAACGTTCGCATTGAAGCATCGAGCGAGCGAGATTGTTTAGCGGCATTGGGTCCTAAACGCGGCGGCATTTCGTGATTATTCTCGGAATTTCGTGTGCCCACGGATGGCTGATGGCGTTTGCATCGGTGGGCCCTATGGACTGGATGTGACCATACCGAAAATTGCCTAGACTGATGATCTGTGCTTCAACAATCTCCACGACAAGCGAAAGCATGAACGAAACAGAGTGGGTCATTGGGGCAGATCCAACCGCAGACGTCTGGCTTGAGCACCCCGATATTTCCGGGTTTCATTGCCGCATTACGCAGACAAGCTCAGGCTTCATGCTTGAGGATTTGAACAGCACCAATGGGACTTTCTGCAATGGTCATCGGGTCCAGTCCGCAGTCGTCAGTGTCACGGACGATATTCAGCTGGCGTCTCGCGTCCCCATGCCATGGCCCATCCGCGGCCTTGCCCAGCGGGTCATCGGGATTGGGTACGCCCCCGAGAACCATTGCCGGTTAACCGACGATTCCGTTTCCGGACGTCACGCCGAAATGATCGTCGATCCAAATGGGCAGCTCGTGCTTCGTGATTTGGGCAGCACCAATGGGACTTGGATTGGTCAACGCTCCATTACCGCCGTCGTCTTGAAGCCAACCGATACCTTTCGAGCCGGGTTAGTCGACCTCACGCCCGAGATGGTTTTGAAACAAGCGGGCTTGCCGAAAGAGCTTGCTCAACCTGGCGTCAACTCGGGTTTGTCAGAAACGCACCATCAAGGAGCGTCGATTGGGACGATGCTGGTGTTGATCGGAATCCCCGTCGTGATCGGCATCATGTGCATGCTGCTGGTCTTTCGCAGCGTCCTGAATCACTCGCCCAAGACGACCCAAGGCGATGTGCCCGTCGCCGTGGCTTCCGTCGTCGAGACGCGACCGGGCAAGAAGCAACCCGAAAAGCTGGACGAAGCGAACAGGGGAAACCCAGGTGAAAGCGACGACATCAAGATCACCTCGCCGCTGAGCCAGGGCGAGAGCGGCAATTCCAGTCAAAGCAACGGGCAAACGGCTGAGACGGTCGCCGCGGCGGAGGCATCATCCCAAGACAAGTTACCCGCGACCGGACTTCAAGCGGTGCGACAGGCAATGTTCCTGATCATTGCGAAACTGGACGGACAGAGTTTCGACTTTGCGACTGCCTGGGCGGTCAAACCCGACGTCTTGGTTACAAACGCGCACGTCATTGAATCGATTCAAAGGAATGGGTTCTCGGTTTCCGCCATCCATATCAGCAGTGGAGCGGAGGTCTCGATTGCCAGTGTTGGCTACCATCCGAAATATCTTGGCATGCGCAAGGAACTGTTGGACTTAACGTCGAAAGTCGAGCAGCAGTTGCAGGAAGTCGAGCACGCAAGAGAGTCGTCTTTGTCCGAGCAAGAGGTAAAGAGCCGAATCAAGAGCATCAGCGAGATCAAGCAACAGATCCCCTGGAAAGAACGCGCGGTGGATGCCTGCGATGTCGGATGGATCCAGTTAGCGCCGCAATCGCTGTCACCTATGAGCCAACTTGTCCCCAAATCGATCGCCATGCAGAAAAACAAGGAACTACGCCTGGTGAACACGTTGATCGAGAAAGACTCGGCCGTGTTTGATCCCGAAGACAAACGCGTGGTCGGTTTTGTCCGTTTGCGGGCCGCCGAACCCGTGCTTCATGAAGACACCAGTACTCCGCAACGGTGGAAATCCCGATTCGAGTCGGACGAATTCAGTTACTATGTATTCGACGGATGCCCCATTGTCGACCTCCGCGGACGGCTGGTCGGGATGTATCGCGGGGCCGAAAGGCAACTTGTCGCCGATCAAGAGGCGACCGAAAAAATCGACATGATCGCCCCCGATGTGATCAACGAAACGCTCAACAGTCTGCCCCCCAGGACGAGTCAATGAATACTGCCGAGATCACCCGATCGACCTTGCAAGTTTGCGTTGGTTGCTGCTTGCTGATCTGCATGTCCGCGGATCAGAGAGTTGTGGGCCAGGGCGGGGGAACGATCAAGCGGACCAATACAAGTACGCCTGAGCCTGCCGACCCCGAAACAGAAACGGAAACCGACGAAGCCCAAGATCCTCAAGACCAAGGCGGGTTTCGTGGCGGTGGCCGGGGCCGTGGCGGCGGCGGTGGCCAAATGAATGATCCGCTTGCCCAGCGTATCGCAGCCGCCGCCGCACACCTCAAAGCGCAGGGTGAATATCTGCTGGCTCAAGGAGAGTATGCGAATCAAATGGCGGAGGCCAGGCAGAAAATTGCCGAAGCCGTCGACCTGGAACTCGACAACTGGAAGAAAAAGGTTGTCATCTACTTCGAGCGACAAGAAGAGAATCTTCGCGGCCGGATGCGGATCCGCGACTTGTACGACATGAAGGCCGACCAGACACTGCGGTTGAAAGATACTGCCGCCAGGCGACGATACGAGTACGTCACGCGACATGCCGGAAACACTGCGGGCACGGATAAGAATCTGAATTTCCTACTCGACCTGTTTGTGGGAACTCCCATTGGTTACGGCATCTCGATCGAAGAGATGTTTGATGGAAATCCTGTCCACGATCGTTGGCGATTGACGCCCGATATGCTTCATCAGTTGCGAGTCCGCACGAAGGGTAACGGCGGAGGTTGGTTAGAGTTCCGACTCGATCAGCCAACTCCGATTGCGATGGATTGGCCGGCCTTCTTCCGACAGCCCAACCTCAAGTATTACCGAGATACGGTGGAATCACTGAACGACCAACTCGCTCTCGCGACTGGTCTTGAAGAGCAGCAATCGATCATCGCGCAATTGGACAACGCGTTTGCGTTCTTGAGCCGGGCGTTCTTTCAGGCCTATCCCCAAGGACCTCAGCGAGCAAGCCTTGACAGCCGCGACTATCGCCAGCTGTTGCGAGCTGAGGAGTTCTTGGCTCAGAAGAATCGAGAGATTCAATTCCTGATTAGCAATCCCGAGTCGACCATTGGTGTTTCGCGGACTTTCGTCCCGGACATCCACGGCAAGGACGCTGGAACACTGATTGCCTGGATGAATGCTCGAGGAATGACGTTTGCAAAGCCGCTCGACGGTGACGAAACGGCTTATCAACGCGCCTTCACCATGATGCACGAACTTTATGCCCTCTCGGACGCACCCGTGATGGACACGATGAAGACCGATCTGCCAGTCAAACCACCACCCCCAGAGGATGCTGCCGAAGAGGAGGCTGTTGAGAATGCGTTAGCCTTGCCTGACATTGAGGCTTAAGATGCGGAAGTATCTCAAATGATTCGAGATTCGGCTCAGTCGAAGGTTCGTCAAGAATGTCAGGCGGAAATGGGACGCTGGTCTATTTTCTTGTGAAGACGGTGCCGCCGAGGCATCCCGAGTCGAAGCGGCCGGTGGCAAAATTCAGAAGCACATACTTTCTCCCTGCGCCTCGCATAGATTGGGAGTGTCGGACTATCTCAGCGGATCTGTGAACGAAAGAAGGAAAACTCGATGTCGAAAGTCATTCCTCGCACGATGAGTGTCGTTTTCCTGGCGGCGCTAATCACGCAGGCGGGCGCCGATGAGCGGACGATTCCTTTGCTCGAAGGCGAGAAATTTTGGGGCGGCTGCGTCACCGACGGTCGGGCGATGCCGTTCGGCGAAGCGACCTTCGAACGCGATCTCTTCGGCGATACGCGCGGAAATCAGTCGCAGCCGCTGCTGATCTCCAGCAAGGGCCGTTTCGTTTGGTGTGAAGAGCCGTTCGAGTTCAAGTTTGACGGCGAAAGCCTCATCGTCCAGTCGGTCAACGGCGCAATCGAGTTCGGCAAGGCCGGCGATTCGCTGCGAGATGGGTATCTGCATGTGAGTCGGACCTACTTCCCGAGCACCGGTGAACTGCCGGACGAAATGCTCTTCGTCAAGCCGCAGTACAACACCTGGATCGAGTTGATCTACGATCAGCGTGAGGACCGCATCCGCCAATATGCCGACGACATTCTCGCCAGCGGCTTTCCGGCCGGCGTGCTGATGATCGACGATAACTGGCAAGAAGACTACGGCGTGTGGGAGTTCCATCCGGGTCGTTTTCAGGATCCGAAGGGGATGATGCATCGTCTGCACGAACAAGGATTCAAGGTCATGCTGTGGATTTGTCCCTACTTCAGTCCCGACTGCGAGACGTTTCGATTGCTGGACAAGAAGGGCTACTTCCTCAAGGACAAACGCGGCGGGACCTACATCTGCAAGTGGTGGAACGGCTACAGCGCGTCACTCGACTTGACGAATTCGGAGGCCGTGAAGTACTTCCAGAACCGGCTCGCCTATCTCGTCGAAGAATATGGCGTGGACGGCTTTAAACTCGACGCCGGCGACGCGAGAGCCTACAAGGATCCGAATATCAAAGCGCAGGAGGCAATCAGTCCGAACGAATTCTCCGAGCGTTGGGCCGCGTTGGGACTGCCGTTCAAGCTCAATGAGTACCGTGCGTGCTGGAAACTTGGCGGCCAGCCGCTCGCGCAACGTCTTCGCGACAAAGGACACAATTGGGCAGACCTGAACCAGCTCATTCCAGACGCTTTGGCCCAGAGTCTGATGGGATACGCCTTCATGTGCCCCGACATGATCGGCGGCGGCGAGTACAGCTACTTCTACAACAACCCGGACAAGCCGCTTGATCAGGAATTGATCGTTCGCTCGGCGCAGTGCTCGGCGCTGATGCCAATGATGCAGTTTTCCGTTGCGCCGTGGCGTGTTTTGAGCGAAGAGAACATGGCGATCTGCCGCGACATGGCCTTGCTGCACGAAAAGATGGGGCCGGAAATTCTCGCCATGGCCAAGGCGTCCGCCAAGTCAGGCGAGCCGATCGTGCGGCCCATCGAGTACATGTATCCGCAGCAAGGCTACGCGGAAATCAAGGACCAATTCCTGCTCGGCGCGAATATTCTCGTCGCGCCCGTGCTCGAAAGTGGAACGCGAAGCCGCACGGTCGTCTTCCCTCCAGGGAATTGGCGAGGCGACGACGGATCGCTCGTCGAGGGACCTTGCACGCAAACGATCGACACCCCGCTCGCACGACTGCCCTGGTATCGGATGGAGAAGTAAGACCAGCGTTTGCATCCAGGCGTCTCGAATCCGCGCCTCAAAACGTTTCACGAGAGAAATCCATCATGAAACGCTTACTGTCGATTTGCATTCTGTTGAATTTGGTTTGGCTCGCGACGGGCGACGCCTTTGTGTTTGCCGCGGAAGTCCGGGCGGCCGAGGCGCCGACACCGCCGATGGGCTGGAACAGCTTCGATTTCGATGGCGTGTATCTCCATCAAAAGGCAGCACTAGCAAACGTCGACGCGATGGCCGAGCAACTCAAACCGCGCGGCTATCAGTTCTTCGTGGTCGACAACGGCTGGTACGGCGAAACCAAGAAAGAAACGCACGGTAGTCGCGAGGGCAAATTCGAGCCCGGCCACTGTTCCATTGGTTTCTGGTCCCGGGGCATGGAAAGCCGTTGGCTTCGACGAAGGAAAATCCTCCGGTGGCAAGTCAAGTCTCAATACACTCCACCAATCACGCCAGACCCAAATATTTGTCATCGAATCTTGGCAGGGGACTTCACTCCCCGCGAAGTTGCGGGGTCAGCGAGACTTGCCTACGAATGTGCAAACTCAGCAACATACTGTGGGCACGACGGGGAAACCTCTTGTGCCACCGCTCTTGGTCTGAGCAAGTTGGCAATCAGACCGGTCCATCCCGTCTGATGAGCAGCACCAACTCCTCTACCATTGTCTCCGTGAAAATACTCGTAGAACGGAATGTGATCCCGAAAGTTGGCGTCCTGCTGCAACTTCTCATTCGCCCCAAGAACAGCGCGTCTTCCATCGCCGTCACGAACGAAGATGCGTGTCAACCGAGCCGCCAAATCCTGCGCTGCCTGCTCGATCGTCACGTAATTTCCGGAGCCGGTTGGGCACTCGATTTTGAAATCATCCCCGTAGTAGTGATGGAATTTGTGCATCGACTCGATCAGCAGGAAATTCACCGGAAACCAGATTGGACCTCGCCAATTCGAGTTACCGCCGAACATGTGGGTGTCCGATTCGGCTGGTTGGTAGCCAACAGTCAATCGCTGTCCCGAACAATGGAACTCAAACGGGTTCGCTTCGTGGTACTTCGATAGCCCGCGAATTCCAAACTCGGAAAGAAACTCGTTCGGATCGAGCATGCGTCGCAACAGACACTTCATTCGATGCCCTCGAAGCAAGCGAGAGCAGATGCCGATGACCACGTCCTTCCTCTTGCCATCGAGAAACCAACTTGGCCAAGTCCGGACGGTTGGTCAGCAGCCAATCGAGTCGCTTACGAAACTTTGGCAGCTTCTGCAGCATCTCTGGTTCCAGCGTCTCGACGGCGAACAGTGGTGCGAGGCCGACGAGCGAACGAGCTCGTAGCGGAATGTGTTGACCATCCGGCAGACAGAGCACGTCGTAGTAAAACTCGGTCTCCTCGTCCCAAAGACCAATGCCTTCCGACGCGATGTTGGTCATGGCTTTGGCGATGTGCAGGAAGTGCTCGAAGAACTTGATCGCAATGTCTTGATAGACGGGATTGTGCAAAGCCAGTTCCAGTGCCATCCGCATCATGTTCAGGCTGAACATCGCCATCCAGCTGGTGCCGTCGGCTTGGTTGATGTAGCCGCCGTTGGGCAGCGGACTGCTGCGGTCGAAAACACCAATGTTGTCCAGCCCAAGAAAGCCACCTTGGAAGATGTTGTGTCCTTCGGCGTCTTTGCGATTCACCCACCAAGTGAAGTACAGCATCATCTTGTGGAAGACACGTTCGAGGAACGCCAAGTCTCCGCAGTCGCCACGCTGCTCGCGATCGATTTCGAAAACTCGCCACGTCGCCCACGCGTGGACCGGCGGATTGACGTCTTCAAACTTCCACTCGTACGCAGGCAGTTGCCCATTGGGGTGCATGTAGCGTTCTTTCGTGAACAGCAGCAATTGCTCCTTGGCGAACTCCGTATCGATCATCGTGAATGGAAGACAATGAAAGGCCGAATCCCACGCGGCGTACCAAGGGTACTCCCACTTGTCGGGCATCGAGATGATGTCGTGATTGTGGAGGTGGTCCCAATCGGAATTGCGACCGTGCTTGCGTGAGTCCGGCGGCGGTGGATAAGCCGAATCGCCCGTGCAGCCAACGCGACACGTCATATTCGTAGTACTGCTTTGTCCAGATCATTCCGGCGAGTGCTTGTCGCTGGACTCGTCGCTCGTCGTCGGTACTGAGTCCGCTCGCGACGTCTGCGTAGAACTCATCGGCCTCCGCAATTCGTCGCTCGAAGACTTTGTCGAAGTCAGCGAATGGCGCGCTTGATCGGCAGGTTGATCCGACGCCGGTCCGCTGAGCCGCACACGAACCGATCGTTCTTCTCCGGGCGACAATTCGAAATCCCACAATCCCGCTGCCTTGGTGCCGACTTGGTTGGAGTTCACCGCATCCAGCTTTTGTTGTACTACGTACTCGTGAAAGGCATCCTTGAAAGCTCCGTGAAAGCTCGATTGATTACGATGCCGCGTGTCGTTGTTGCAGAAAAGCAATTCCTTTGGATGATCGAAATGGGACTTGAAACCGTCGAAGTCTGGATGTTCGATCCGCAACGATTTCACTCCTTCCGAAGATGACTCCAATCCGGCCAGCGTAGGCCGTGGTGATTCTGCGACCCACGACCATGTATTGCGGAACCAAATTTGAGGCAGCAGGACCAAACGAGCCAATTCGGGGCCGCGGTTAATCGCAGTGACTCGCATGAGAATGTCGTTCGGTGCGGCCCGAGCGTATTCGATGAAGACATCAAAATACCGGTCTTCGTCGAAAAGGCCCGTATCAATCAGTTCGAACTCGGGTTCCAGTTTGTTGCGACGTCCGTTTTCTCGCACGAGTTGGTCGTACGGAAAAGCTGCCTGCGGATACTTGTAGAGCATCTTCAGGTACGAGTGGCTGGGGGTCGCGTCCAAGTAGTAGTACAGCTCCTTGACATCTTCGCCGTGGTTTCCTTGACCGTTCGTCAGCCCGAACAGTCGTTCTTTGAGGATCGGATCGGCTCCGTTCCACATCGCGACGGCCAAACAGAGGCGTTGTTCGCAATCACTAAAACCCCCGATCCCGTCCTCACCCCACCGATACGCCCGGCGACGAGCATCGTCGTGCGTGAAATGCGACCACGCATTTCCGTCGTGGCTGTAGTCTTCCCGTACCGTGCCCCACTGGCGTTCGCTCAAGTAGGGCCCCCATGCGATCCAAGATTCTCGATCGTTGGCTAGACGGTTTTTCTCTGCGGTCATGTTCTAATTCCAGTCGGCGAGCGATGATCTATTTTCAATGGTTCAATGCAGACACTTCTGCGCCAAGTGAGCTACCTGGCATCGGCGAAAGCCAAACACGCCGACTCATCTCAGTCCGACCCATTTTCCTACCCTGATTTCGCTGTCGCCGGCCGTTTTGATCTGATCTGGTGCATTAGCCTCCATCCCAAACATCCGCGCCAACTGCAATGGCCTGAGCAGCTGTCGTTTCTTGCTCTGGTGGCCCGCTATTCTGCGAAGAATGTCATCAAGCACTCGAACGGCAGTCACGATGTGTGGGCCCTTGTTGAGCATGACGTATTCCGCTCGTTGCCCCAGGGCGGCGTCGGTGACTTCGGCGCGAGACGGTATGCCTTTTTTCGCCAGATTCTCAAGAACTTGCGTGGCCCAAATGACCGGAACGTGAACACTGGTCGGATTGACTGCTCGAATGACGCCCCCGACTTTGCCATCGCCGATCCGAATCCGTTCCCCCGCCTTGACGTCGCCGAAAACAGATGGCAGCGTGCAACCAATTTGAGCCGGCGTCAACCATTGCCCGCTCAAATCCAATTTGTCCGGCCTGCCGGGTACCGTCGCATGCATCATGACCAGCGTGTCACCTTGACGAAGTGTAATCGACTGTTCAACTGCATTTGAAAACCCCCAATGGAACGAGTGTTGGAATGTGCGGGCGAATCTGCGCTGCAAGCGATTGAACATACGCTTGCAGAGCGTTTAAGATAAGCTAAAAGCATTGCCCAAACACTTTAGAAGCACTTAACTGTGGGAGGCAGCTTTGGATTGGCTGAATTACCATCATTTGCTTAACTTCTGGCTGGTCGCTCGCGAGGGAAGCGTGCAGCAAGCCAGCGAGGTTTTGCACGTCACGCCAGCCAGCGTCAGCGTGCAGGTGAAACAATTGGAGCGTTCGCTGGGTGTCAAACTGCTTCAAAAGCAGGGCCGGGGGCTGGTGACGACCGAGATTGGTGAACAGGTCGCCGAATATGCGTCACAGATTTTCTCAACCGGTCGCGAATTGATGGAAATGGTCAAGGGTCGTCCGGAAGGCCGGCCGCAAGAACTGAGAGTCGGCATTCGGGATGCGATGCCAAAATTGGTCGCGTTTCGGTTGTTGCAACCGGCGCTCGAAATGAACGAGCCAGTACGACTGGTGTGTCAGGAAGCCGAGATGCCGCAGTTGGTTGCCGACCTCGCCATTCACAGGCTGGATGTCATCCTCACCGACACGGCACTCGATCCACTTTACAAAGTTCAGGCATATTCACATCGGCTGGCTGAATCGGAAGTCGTCATCATGGGCACGAAGGAACTCGCAAAGAAGTACCGACGTGGCTTTCCGGGATCGCTTGACGGAGCACCCTTCCTGCTGCCAATGGACACCAGTGTGCTGCGCAGGGCGATGGACCAGTGGTTCAGCGACCTGCACCTGACACCGATCGTCAAGGGAGAGTTTGCTGACAGCGCGATGCTGAAGATTGCCGGTCGACAAGGGTTGGGACTGTTCGCCATTCCCGTCAGCATTCAAGACGACGTGACCGCAATCTATGGATTGCGCGAGGTCGGAAGAGTCGACGGCGTGAAAGAGCGATTCTACGCCATCTCCGCCGAACGAAAGCTCAAACATCCCGCGGTCATCGCTATCCGCGAAAACGCCAAGTAGCTGCGATTCATCTTTTTTCCGCGATAATCGTCAACGCAAATTAGTGAATCGCGTTTGTGCTCGGTCAAGCGGAATAAATTGTCGTTGCTGAGGCTGTGCACCGCTTGCAGCAAGTTGCGTATTCCACGGCATCGCGTAGGCGGCAACCTGCGTCGAGGTTTCTTCCGCCACGTAGACAACTCCACTGGCGAGCCGCTCGTTGTCGCGGAAACCGCGAAAGTCCGCGAGGCCGACGCCCATCAGATACTTTCGCTCAGTCTTCGGAAAATCGTTTGTCACGTTATATCGATACTGAATGAAGAACTGGCCATTCACTCGATTGAGTACGTAACCTACAAGGTCACCGGTACGATGATCAAGTGTCACCACGGCTTCCAGACCTGCATCAAGAGGCACCGTAGCAATTGACTTGCCCTCACTTCCATCCGCCGTCATAGCATTCGCCTGTATTGGGTAAAGCACCGTTGCCAAGTCTGCGATGACCAATCCAAGCACCATGACGCCAGCTAAAAGAGCAATGTTTCGTTTCACGAGTCTGACCTCCATCAACAAAGTATGACCGCCTGATTGAGTATGACAGCTTGTCCACCACCATCCCCTTTATTCTGACACCGAGCCAAAGCCGGACAAGCGAGTATTTCCACGGAAACCTTCAAGTATTATCAAATTGTCGATGCAGAGTTGCGTGGTGAAATTTGGCCGTTACGGCAGATGCCGGATGCTGATGCCAGATATTTTGGTTCGGCGTTGCCGGAATTCTTAGAGTCGAATAGAGGCTGGCACGAGTAATACCGGAAACCATTCATACCGGAAACAATCAGCAACTCTGTTGGACAAGAAGTGTTAGAATCGCGTTCAAGCGGCCCCATACTTCATAGGCGCCGATCGCGGACGAACTGACGGAGAACGAAAGCATGATCAATCGACTCCTGATGACCCTCTGGCTGGCGCTTCCGGCCATCGCATCGGCGCAGCCCAATCCCGAGGTGATGCAGGCCGCAGGCAGGGCACGGACGGTTGTGCTCGCACTCGACACGAATTCCGACCAGCAGCTTTCGCAGGCCGAATTCCTGAGCTCCTTCGACAAAAGGATCATGAAAGTCAGCCACGACAGCGGGCCAGTAGAAGACGACCGCCTGCCACGTCACAAACGTATGCACGGGGTCTTCGAATACCCGAAAGACTATCCAGGGCTCAAGGGTCGGCTGTGATGCGCCTCGGCCGACACCGGCGATCCGTACCAGACGATCAGCTCATAGTTGCCTTTTCGTCGTAATTTCACACTCCCATGAAAACAAACAGACGCTCCTTCATGAAGTCGGCCACTCTTGCCGGTGGCACCTCCCTTAGCTTTCCTCTAATCGCTTGCTCGAAGGACGGAACCAGCTCCGCTGGTGATCGCTACGCGCAGCTGGATGCGGTTCTCAAACAGCCGGTCTTGAAGCGAGAACTCTTTCCGGAGCCCGTGATCATCGAGAGGATCGAGTTGCTGCGCGACCGGAGCAACTGCATTTGCCAAGTAACATCCAAAGACGGCGCAGAGGGTGTTTCGATCGGACACCCCTTCATTGCCAAGTCCAGCTGGCCAATGTTTCAGCACAATCTGCATCACCACTTCCACGGCAAGGACGCGCGAGATCTGGATCAGCTCATTTTCAATGCCCACGAATTGAACGTGAAGCGGCAGGGCATTCCTCTTTGCGTACAAATCGCCTCCATCGAGTTTGCCATCCTCGACATGCTGGGCATCATTGCCAACAAGCCAGCAGGACAACTGATCGGCGATCTGATCCACCCGGAAGTCGCCATCTATCTCGGCACGCGCTTAGGCGACCTCCGTCACAAGGAGCCACAGGTCTCCCTCGAGTTGGTCAAGCAAGACCAGGAAGAGACCAGGGCCAAAGCCATTAAGCTGCGCCGGACGCGGCGACAATCTTGGACAGAACAACGAAAACGCGCCTGGCCGAACCGAGAAGCTCGTTCGTATGGCTCGCGAGCTGTTTGGCGACGAAATGGTTCTGATGATCGATGGCAACGGCACCTACGATGTCGAAGAAGCCATCCGCATCGGTAAGATTTTGCAGGAATACAACTACTACTTCTACGAAGAACCCATTCCCTGGGACTGGTATGAGGAACAGAAGCAAGTCGAAGCCGCCCTCAGTATCCCCATGGCTGGCGGCGAGGAGGAATTTGGTGTGCATGCCTTCCGTTACCTGATCGGCAACGAGGTATTCCAGATCGTACAGCCGGACTTGTTCTACTACGGCGGTATGATTCGCACGATGCAGGTTGCTCGCATGGCCGAAGCTGCCGGCCTTCGGATCACACCGCACATCTCAGGCGGTGGACTCGGCTACGTCTACATGCTGCAAATGGTCTCCGTTTGTCCCGCCGCGGCGGAATACCACGAGTTCAAGATGTTCCATACCCGTGATGCCAACGGCACCGTCATCCCCGTCGAAAGCAAAGCCGAGCCGTTCGAGAGCATCGACGGCATCATCAAGGTTCCCATGGGCTCCGGCCTCGGCGTGCGTATCGACCCGGACTACATCAAGACCCACCAGGTCGTGAGCGCGTAGAACGAGGAGGGCCGCTCCGGGAATTGGCAAAAACTGCGGCCCCGCAGACGTGCACTAGCAGCAGAACGCATCCTGCTCAACAGCGCATCCTGCCCAACAGCGGAAATGTTCATGGGCCGCCCCCAAATATCCCGAGCCCTCATTGGACAGTTTGCGATCGGGTTCGAATCAACTCAATGGATAACAACCCATACACATCGCCGTCGGAAACACCGTACGAGAAACGCCGGGTCAATCTACCGAGGTTGATTTTGGCGGGATCGCTCACGGCGGCAGTGGTGCTGGCTTTCTTCGACGCTCCACGATGGGTGATCTGCATCGCCGGTGCTTGTGCTACAGCAATCTTCGGGCAAGCCTGATTCCGGAAAATAGCCGAGTTTCTGACCCGCCGATCGGCACAGCCAGCGGAATCCGCGTCAATCCGGCCTTGTCAGTGGAAGGTGGGTTGCCGGGCGGTTGCTCGCTGCGGTGAAATCGACCGATGCGACTTACACCAATTCCCTCGGCGCGGCGTAGAATGCAACCTCGCGCATGAGGTGGCTGTCGCCACGCCCGCGGGATTTCGGCTAGAATGTGCGTTTCAGAACTTTGACCACCCTCGGTCAGTGAATTCGATTCGGCTCCGACGCTCATGTCCTGTTGCTTGTGGGTCAGGAAGCCTCGAAAGCCAGCGCGGCTCACACCTTCAACACAGAACTCCGCAAGGAAACAACGCGGCCAATCCGGGTAATCAAGCTTAGTCACCGGATTGCGAACACCGGACGTTCCCATTGTCGCAGCATGATGTATTTTTCATCCCGCTGCATGAAAGCCCAACCCTCAAGACGACGATAGCCCGTGACCCAATTCGGAATATCTTCCATCAGCACGTTTCAACCCTCGCTGCAGCTTCCCAACGAATGGTATGAATCGACTCTGACGAAGAAATTCGTAAAGCACACTGGGATTCGATCGCGGTTCATCTCGTTCGAAGACGAAGTACAGATGGCACTTCGGGCTACAGAATCTCTCGTACTTGAGACCGGTTGTGAATGGAAGGACTGCGCGGCGGTCGTCTTTGCCTCGCCTTCCCTGATACCAATGCCGATCGCACATCGGTATTTCTCCAAAGACCTTGCCAGGCAGGAACAACCGACCCGCGTAGCGCATCGATTCGTGGACGCGCTGGATGCGGCAACCTCGGGCATCGGCGCTTCTGGTAGAAACTTCAGTCACGGACGGCCCAGGCGAATTCTTGGAATCAACGCGTTTTGCAGTGGCTATGCGAAAGGACTTGCGTTACTTCAAGACAAAGTCATTCCTTCGCTTCGTCTTGCAGACGACGAGTTCGTGTTGCTGGTGACGTCAAGTCGGATTAGCCGGATCACGGATTTTTCTTGCTCACAATCGGGTGCGTTATTTGGCGACTTTGCGACCGCCACGCTGCTGTCGCGTTCGGATAGCCGGAAGTATCCGGTGCATTTCGACGTAGTTGGTGCTCAATACACGAAGAAAGCCGTCAGCCGACCCTATTTCGATTTTTCAAATGGATCCAACGTCCTCGTGCCGACGGCCGATGGAGGTCGCCAAGTTGTTCCGGAACGCGTCGTGTTTTCATTGGACGGGATGGCCGTCGCTGACGCCGCGGCGCTGCGCCATGGCCGATGCCGCCGATCAAATGCTCCGCTTCGCTGGCCTGCGCGTTCAGGACATCGAGACAATTGTTCCGCATCAAGCCGGGGCCGGGATTGTCCGCCTGGCCAGCATGAAACTCGAGGGCAATGGCTTTCAAGCTGAAGTCATCAACGGTATGACCAAGGACATCGGCAACGTCAGTTCTTGCTCGGTGCCTTCAACGCTGAAGAGGATTTGGCATCAGCTTCACGGCTACGTACTTTGCCCAGTCGCGGCGGTCGGGTCGCCCGGCAAGGCCGAAGTCTCGCAAGGCTGCGTGTTGCTGCACACCGTCCCACAGGACCATTCAACCGCTGGTTAGCCAACACCAGTTCATTCAATCAATGACGTTCCAAGATGCGGCGAGTTACGTTGCGGCCATGAAATTCGACTCGCATACGTTCGCTAGAGAGAGTTCATGAATCGCGGCTTTGACCAAAAAAACGTAGTCGTTACCGGCGCGGCCGGAGGAATCGGAGCGGAACTGGTGAAACAACTAGGGGCGAAAGGGAGCCGCGTAGGACTGATCTCGCGACGCGAAGAGCGGATGGTTGAATTGTGCGAAGAGGTAGCACGCGCAGGAGGGACTGCCGTGTATGCAGTTGCCGATGTCGAAGATCGTGACAGCGTGTCGGCCGCCTTCAGCTCCATCCAAGATCAGTTGGGATGCATTGATACGATGATCGCCTCGGCTGGCGTCGGTGATGCGGATGCCATTGATCCCTTTGACGCTGCCACCTTCGAACGGATCATGCGCGTGAACTGGTTCGGGCTCGTCTATGCGATCGAGGCAGTTCTTCCGGCAATGCTCGAGCGAAAGCAAGGCCATCTGGTTGCAGTCTCCAGCCTGCGGGCATTCCGAGGGCTACCAGGATTCGCTGGCTATAGCTCGAGCAAAGCTGCCGTTAAGGTGCTCATGGAAGGCTTGCGAGTCGAGCTGCGACCTCGTGGAGTTAATGTGACGTCCGTGTTTCCCGGTTTCGTGCAAACGGCCATGACGGAGAATAAGAACTTTCCTAAGCCCTGGATGATGCAGCCGGATGCAGCCGCGCAGCGCATCCTGCACGCGATCAGTCGACGTCGAAAGGTCGACTGCTTTCCCTGGCAACTGACGCTCATGACACGCATTGGTCAGTTGATGCCCGACTGGATAATTGACCGCATGGCACCAAGAGAAACGCCTGCGTCTAAAGAGAACACTATTGCCCGATAGCCACGATCAGCCGTTCCATGGCGTTATCCGCAATCCGCGTCGCTCGTTCCATTGAAAAGTGCGGTGTCGCGAACACAAAATTCCAACAAAGTGTATCTAGATACGTTGCGGCCGTGCATGCAAAATCGCCAAGCGCGCCGGCGCAACGGCAAACTGAACCGAGTTCACCGTCAGCGGTCCCAACTCTGGGAAAAGTCCCAATCGTCCCAGGTTGGTAAGCCCTGACGTGCTGGCCGTTCGTCGCTGCCACGCTTCACAAAGTTGCTCGGTCGGCAATCGATCTCCACCAATGCTGCGATAGATATGTGGCATCAATTGCAGTAACAGGGCAGGTTGGTCGCGTGTGATCTGAGTCTCGATGCTTTTTCGCACGTTCCTGGCCAGCGTCCAGAAGTCGCAATCCGCAGCAAGTCTCGCTCGGTAGAACGACATCGATGCAAACATCCCCAGGCCTTCCCCGACTGGTGGCTCGAGACGCCAGCGCATGTTGACTGGTGATCGATGCTTGATGCTCATCGCTTTGCTGAGCGAATTGTCGCCAACGATGGCCAGACAGATGGCCGCCGAGAGCACGCCATGCACCGTTGTCCCATTCTTTCTAGACTGTTCAGTGACGCGGAGGACTTGCTCGCGATCAAGCACGCGGCAGAGGACTCGAAAGATCGGATCAGACGAATCGCCGGGCGTTTCAGAGGATGGCCGCGCGGCAGGTCGCAGCCTAGCATCTTCCCATGCAACTTGTGCCAAAAGTCGAGTCAACCCCGCCGCGCCACGCAGGCCCCTGGTCTGCGATGGCAGCCTAACATCGATGGAGTCACACTCCTCCACGAACTGCGACGAGGGCAACGATTTCGCAGAAAGATGGGCCGCCGCAGCCTCTAGGAAATCACGAAGCAGATAAACGCCGGACATCCCGTCGCCGACCGCATGATGAAATGTCATCAAGAACAAGTGGTTCGACCGATCGAGGGAAACCCACGTGGCGCGAACAAGCGGGCCCCGCGAAGTGTCAATCGGGAGATTGATTTCATGTTCCAGGATTGACTCCGTTCCCGTAGGTGATCCCTTCACCACACGCAAAGGCACGTCCGCCACGCCAGCGGTTACAAATCTTGGGACGTCACCGCTTTCATCGATTCTGACTCGCGCCAGCGGATGAAGTTTCGCGATGTGCTGTAGCCCCATCATCACCGCTTCCCTCGATATTTCTCCCCGCACCGCGGCGACCGACGTGACATTCAGTGATTTCCCTTGCGTCAGCCGCCAGAATATCTTCTCCACCGGGCTCAACGGTCGATCCGGAGTCGAACTCGCGTGTTTCATCGCCTAGCATCATGCGGGAAATAAGTGTCGGCGTGAGTCTTGATGATCAGATTTCGCATCACGTATTTTCAAGAAAGCTATGAAGCCCGCACGCTACTCTTACGACCTTGTTCCTGGAGTAATTCAACGTTCCGATGTTCTTCGCTATTGAATGCCTCTCGAGATCCGAATGCGAACTTAAGAGCCAGCCAGGCAAACGATTTGGTTTGGAGTAGATCTTCGTAGTACTCCGGCGCCATCTTGCGAACTTGGGGCAAGCGGAACCAGGGGATGTAATGGAAGTCGTGGTGCTCTGTGTGCAAGCCAATGTTAAACGTCAGCCAGTTGACCGGACCGTAGTACGACGAACTGGGTTGGTAGCATTTGTGCCCGTGGAAGTGCGAGTTGCTGAGCACCAATCCAAAGATCAATGGATGCAGGAAACCCGTGCAGAACAATGCACTGAAAAACAAGTAGGACAACGGTCCCCAACCGTACGCGAAATAGAGCCCTAGAATCATCCCCACGCTGGTCAGCGGGTACACCACGGCCCACCATTCCAACTTGTAGCGATGATATCCGGAGACAAGATGCTGGTCCGCCAAGACAGACAAGGCGAAATCACTTGGCGCAAGCTTGCCTCTCGCAATCGCCGACACCGCGTAGACTATCAGCCCGAATGCCGAACGCAAAATTTGAGTGATGATCATGAAGGCCGAAATTGGCCAGAACAGCGGCGTCGTAATCCAGGTCGTCATTTGCCTCACCGGAGGCTTGGGCACGTAACCAAACACTCGATCCTTGAGCGCCAAAAGTGTTGAGCGCCGACGCTTGATGAAGTCTTTGGTCGAACCCATGTGATTGTGATGCACATGATGTTCTATCCACCAAGTGTGGTGACCGGGAAATAACATCGGCATCGTCGTCAGTGTATAAAGCAGAATGTTCGCTAACCTGTTCTTGAAGACGAGCGCATGATTGCACTCGTGGGCGAGGTTGAATAGAGCCAAGTTGGTCAGCCCACCCACAAGGTAGGCCGTCAACACAACGACCCACCACGGCTGTGAGTGCATTGCAATGGCGATGCTGATCTGCACTGCAACGACTGCCACGCAAAAAACCGCCGTGATGGAAGTTCGGCCAAACAGGGACCGCACCTCCGGATGATCACGAAGAATGCTCCGCGCCCGATTTCGGTGCCATACAGCATCCGGCTCTTTGCCTTGCGGAATCCGGTCGCAGATATCCAATTCAAATCCAGGGAATACCGGTGCTGGTGTTCCCAGGATGCGCCAATGAAACGTTGGCACAAAGCCGCCAGGGTTGTCTGTCGATTCAGTAGCATCCGTGGTTGTTTTGTTCACATCTTTCAGCGTTTCTGTGCTTTGTGCGCGATCGGCACTCGACGCATGAGCAACGGGTTTCAATTCGTTCATTTTTAGTCTCAATGAAGACCGCATTTCTCTCCCATCGAAGCGTTTCGGGGCAACTCCGCGAACTCGGGATGCTGGCTTCAGGGTTCCGATCGAGCTCAAAAGTCTCCATTCTAATCGTGACGCCTGGCGATGTAGTCATCGACTTTGGTGCCGAAGGATACATAGGTACACTGCGGCAATATCAAGCCGCCGGCATGTTTCGCTCCGGATTTGGGCCAAAGCGGTGCAGCAACTCGAGGAGATGAATGCATGGCTACGGTCGCTCGATTTTCGCGGAAAATCTGAATTGACGGGCATGTGAGTCCGATGTAATCTTGTAATCGACGTTGTCGTTTCCTTGTGAATCTTCCTCTTTTTGTGAGGTAGCCAATGCAAGAACCGCCGTACATATTTGTGAGGGTGCCTGCCTCCGACTTGTGAGGAGGCGTGTTCGGTTCACACGAGCATTTCGACTCCGGCTTCGTCCTGCGTTTTAGCAACTCTGCATCCCGCTCGATTGCACGTTTCGGCAGTGATGCGAGGTTCGCCCCAAAAGGGCATGGCTTGAACGAGTCAGAGTGACTTGTGGTGGTGTGCAGTTCGGTGCTCTCGATGATCCATGAGGCTCTCGCCCTCTCTTTGTGGCGAGGGCCTCTTTGCGTTGATGCACAGCCGCGATGTGATCCTCAAAGAAGTGATCCTCAAAGAAGTGATCCTCAAAGAAGTGATCCTCAAAGAAATCGATTCGACCATTGCTGTTCCCTCATCAGCAGGACTGATGATAACGCGTCACTGTTTGGTTTCCTGGTTGATGATCTGTTCAGTGATCTGAGACACATCATCAATCTGAGGCACATCATCAAATAGGGCCCAACGATTCTTGGGCACGCTCTGAAACGCATTTGAAAATCGTCCGTCAGCGCTCGTCATCTCTTATCTCGGACGAGATGCTCTTTCGAGCATCGCGTCGATCGGTTCCGGAGGACCGCTTTATGGCGTAATCGCGGAGGTACTTCGGATCCTTGCCTGCTTTCGCGCGGTCCACTTCGCCCTGGTCGTACCCTGAATCGAGTCGCCGTCGATCGCGCCGTTGAACTGCGAGTCGCCGACTCGAAACTTCAAACGATTCCCGCTCAGCCTTCCATCGAGGATTGAGTTGCTCGTCGTGCCGCGGGTCAGCGTCCCGGAGACGTTTTGGAAGGATTGCTGCAGCGCCAACTGACCTTCGGGTATCTGCCAGATCCCGGTCACCTTGGCCGGCACGATCCAAAGCAGCGCTTTGCAATAGTCAGCGCAATCTTCGGTGATCTTGACTCGCTTGTCCGGTTTCCAGTCACCCATGTTGAATGTGTTCGAAACGATACGCGTACCGGGCTTAAGCTCGAGAAGCTTTGGTCGGAGTTTGAGATTGATTTCGGGAAGCAGGAACATCGTGATCACAGTCGCCTGGGACAAATCGCATTCAAACAGGTCGCCCTGCACGAAACGCACTTGATCGCTGACACCCGCTTTGGCGGCATTCCGCTCTGACAGCTCAACCATCTTGGGATTGTACTCGATCCCCAAAGCACGGGCACCGCGCCTGGCAGCTGCAATGACGGTCTTGCCGTCACCGGAACCGAGGTCGATGACGTAGTCTTCCGACGTGACTTTCGCCATGTCCAGCATCGTCTCCACAACTGTGTCGGCTGTTGGAACCCAGACAACATCCTTGCCATCCTGCCCGACCTCCGGCTTGAACGTATCCACGACTTGCTGCGCGTGGGCAAAATCGGTAGCGGCAACAACTGCCAAGAGCAATGCAACGCGATGCAGGTAATACATTGTCAACATGTCGTCCCTTTGAGAAGAAGTTTGCCTAGTGCTTTGTCAAAGCTTGATTTTGGGGTTGGCCGGGAAAAGCATCTCGTTATCGCCCGTGCGGCGCGTCGGGAGCTTCGTCCTCCAAAGCGGGCAAGTGGGCAGCGAGTTGTTGCTTGACCTGCCGGAATTCCGAATTGGACGCAACATTCTTCCATTCGTTCGGATCCAAGCGTCGATCGTACAACTCTTCACTGCCGTCCTGGTAACGAATGTACCGCCAATTCATCCAACGCACTGCATGGTTGCCGCGTCCGTGTGTCGTGATCGCTGGGTGATTCCACTGGGCGTTGACGTCCGCGAGCAAGGGACGCAGCGAGACTCCGGCAAGGTGATCTCCGACGGGCAGTCCACACAAGTCCGCAAGCGTGGGATAGATGTCCATGAAATCGACGGGCGTCTTGCAGGTCGTTCCGGCTTTAGTCAACTCCGGAACAACGAACATTAACGGAGCCTTCGTGGCCTCTTCCCACAGCGCAAACTTGCGCCAGTGTTGCTTCTCTCCCAAATGCCAACCGTGGTCACTCCAAAGACAGATGATCGTGTTGTCACGTTGCGAACTCTTTTCCAACGCATCCAGGACTCGTCCCAATTGCCCGTCCATGAAGTTGATCGTCGCCAGGTAACCTTGAATGGCATATTTCCAATTGTCCGTTGCCAGCACTTTGGCATGGTCGCCTTGAGGTTTTGCCATCTTCTGACCGGCTTGCGGAATATCGCTCAGATCATCTTCCGGCACTTCTGGCAGCACAATGTCGTGCACCGGAAACTTGTCGTAGTACTTCCCAGGGGCCTGCCAAGGCATATGGGGTCGCTTGAAGCCGACGGCCAGAAAAAAAGGCTTGTCGTGTTCCTGCTCTAGATAATCGACGGCCCAGGAGGCTAACCGATAGTCAAGCATTTCACTGTCGGGTGTCTCATGGAGGTTGCCCCACACGATTCCGCCCGCGCGACTGTGAGGATTGTTCTGCTCTTTTCGTGAAAGCTTTGGTGTCGGCCCACTGTCAAACCATTCGTGCCACGACGCTCTGTCTTCGTAACTGCCATGAAAGATCTTTCCGCCCCCGCGCACATCGTATCCGTGAGCCATGAAATGCTGCGGCAAGGTGACCGAGTCTGGCAACACCGGTCGCCAAGGCTGCGAATTCAAATAGACTCCCGACTGGTAGGGACGAATTCCGTTTAACAACGCACATCGTGAGGGGTTGCAGGCCGGTGCCGCGCAGTAAGCATTCGCGAACAGTACCGCCTGTCGAGACAAACGGTCCAAATGAGGAGTCTGAGTCTGGGGATGACCACCCATGCACCCAATCCAGTCGTTCAAATCATCAATGGCGATGAACAACACGTTGGGCTTGGTCGCAGCGGAGGCGATTCCGGCAAGCGTCCAGGTCAGGCAGCAAACGGCGAGAAGGGTTCTTAACATCAATTTCGGCTCCGTTTCAAATTCGATCCAAAGCAATCAACTCAGTGATTGGAATCACCATTAGAATACAGCCGCCGGATGCGCATGTCATTCGGCAAAGCTGCCACTTCAAGCCTTCAACGCAGGCCCAATAGAATGTGTCGAAAATCGTTGCTTTGCGGCGGGCGACATGGTAGGTGGGCTCTCGTTGATTTCGACAACCACCGGGAGATTCCAATGACAGAGATTCGAATGACACGTCCCCTCCAGTTCGCCACCGTGGCGGTTGCCGCGATGCTCTTGGCCTCGTCCGCGATCGCGGCCGACAACGAACTTTCCGACAACGAGAAAAAGGAAGGTTGGCAGCTGCTGTTCAATGGCAAGGACCTGACGGGTTGGAAGTGCAACAACGGCAAAGCCAATCGCGGCGCCGGTTGAAAACGGGGCGCTGGTTCCGTACAAGTCGGGCGGGTACATCATCATTTACGAAAAACCGTTCGCTGATTTCGTACTGAAATGTGATGTCCGCTGGGAAGACCCACGCTGCAATTCCGGGATCTTTTTCCGTGTCGAGGATCCCAACAACCCTGTGCACACCGGCTTCGAGATTCAGGTCATGAGTGGCGACAAGATTGGCAAGCACGAATTCGGCGCGATCTACGATCTAACCGCCACCACGAAAAACGCCGGCAAGGAAACGGGCCAGTGGAACGCGGTCGAAATCAGATGCTACGGGCCATACATCGACGTCAAGGTCAACGGTGAAGCGGTGGCCAGCATGAACTGTGATGAGTTCGACCAGCCAGGCCTCTGCCCCGACGGCAAGAGTCACAAGTACAAGCTCGATGGCAAGCCTCGAGCGGTCAAAGATTTCGCTCGCGCAGGCTATCTGGGATTTCAAGATCACGGCCACAAAGTGTGGTACAAGAACGTCAAGCTGCTGGAGTTGAACGTCCAAGACGAATGACAATGATAGTGCAGCGTACCGTGAAACATGGTGTGCCTGAACCGAATCGTTGATCGGGATTCTTCGACATTCGATGGGTGGCGTGACCAACCGTCATTGCCACGTCAGAAACCTACCAGCGATCCGCTCAAGTTTTGCTTGTGCTGGCGAGTGTCATCGTCCGATAACGATGACAGGTCCGGTCCAACCGAATCGCATCATTCCGTTCCCGAAGTTTCTGTCATTGCATACGATGCATTTGGCATCCAGTCGCTATCTGCTCTTGTTATTCGTAGCGGCCTGGTCGACCGGGTGCGTTGCACCTTCGCGCAAAGAGCGAGTGCTGAACCACGCGCAATGGCCGGCGAATGACGGTCCGTCGAACTCGATCTATCTCATTCGGCACGGCTGGCACACCGGCTTGGCAATCAAACGGACCGAGATTTCTACGGCTGATTGGCCAGAGAGCGAGGTGTTACGGGATGCAAACTTCATTGAGGTGGGATGGGGGGACGAAGCCTATTACCGCGCCCGCTACATGAACCCTTTCGTTATGGCGAATGCTGCGTTCTTACCGAGTCGCAGTGCGATTCATGTCGCCGGCATCCGGCAGCCGCCCGAGGTCTTCTTCGAACATAGCCAGATTATCGAGATCACGATCACCCCGGAGCAAATGCGTAAACTATGCCGTTTCATCCATGACAGCTATGCTTGCGATGAAAGCGGTTCACCGCGTTACTTGGCACCGGCACTCTATGGAAGCGGTGGGATCTACCGGGCAAAAGGGTGCTACTACATTCCGAAAACCTGCAATGTTTGGACAGCAACCGCGCTGGCCGCCGCAGAGTGTCCGGTCACGGTACCGTTATGCACGATCGCTCAGCCGCTTATGCTGCAATCCAAGATGTTCGGAGTGGAAATCCAAAAGAAGTCGACGATTCTGCCAGTCATCTACCCGTTTGTTAACTTTGAAAACCGATCCGAAGACGACGTGATCGCAGGTGCCGATACAGCAAACCGCAACTACGGCGACGGTGCCGCGAAGCGGGCTTTCATCTCGGTGAGTTGGGTGGCTAAGATTTCTGTGAGCTCAGCCGTGACCTGCGGCAGCTGTCGACTCACGTCATTCTGTTCCGAACGATCGACGGAAAGATCGTAGAGTTCCGCGTTTTCGCTTTCATAAAACGTGATCAGCTTGTAATCGCCTCGGCGAATGGCCGAATGCGGACGCGTTCGACTAACCGCAAAATCGTCGACGCCGATCGAATCTCGTGACGTCGCGAATCCCGTCTCGGGATGGTAGTACGGGAAATGCCAAATCAACTCGCGATCCGTATGCCAATTCGGATCGTCCAGCGACGATACGAAACTCACGCCATCGATATCGGCGGCCAGAGCGTTTGCCCCCGATCCCGCAACCTCTGCGAACGTCGGCAACAAATCGTAGCCAACAACAGGTGCGTCGCAGGTAGCCGTCCGCAATATTCTGCCCGGCCAACGAGCGATCATCGGGACACGGATGCCGCCTTCGTAAAGATTCCACTTTGATCCTCGCAGCGGACCGTTGGCGGTGTACTCGGGGTGCCCACCATTGTCCGACGTGAATACGACAAGCGTTTGATCTCGCTGTAAAGATTGATCTAATGCACCGAGAATCTGACCTACATAGTGATCCAACGTCTCGACAAAGGCTGCGTAGCGAACGCGTCGCTCACGGCTCGGCGAATCACCAGGAATGAGTCTTTCATACTTATCCAACAGCCAACGGTACGGCGTCTTCACAGGAGTGTGAACATAAAACTGCGAAACCATCAGAAAGAACGGACGCTCTTTCTTGGTGCGAATGAAGTCGCAGGCTCGATCGATCATCGAATCGGCCGCGAATTGATTCTCGGAGTCTATCGCTGGCGGCGTTTGCTTGCCCCATGCATACGGATGACTACCAAAGTCTTCCACCGCAACTTCAAAACCTTGATTGCGAGGACCGTGCGTGGGGCTCCAGCCAAGGTATTTCTCGTGGTGAGCGTTCAAATGCCATTTGCCGAAGTACGCCGTTGTGTAACCGAGGCTGCCCAGATGCTCGGCGATCGTTACTTCTTTTAGTGGAAGATTCAACGTGAAGGGTGGGGCTCGCAGCGGCGTCTTTGTATCGAGTTGTTGATAACCAGGTTCGTTCTTGGTCACGAACTCAAAGTTCAAACGCGCCGTCGTTTTGCCCGTCAGAATGCTGGCACGCGAAGCGGAGCAGATCGGTGCTGGAGCATACGCGTTGGTAAAACGAAGGCCCTGCTGGGCGAGTGCGTCGATGTGAGGAGTCTGATGCCAAGGGTGTCCGTAGCATCCGAGATCGGACCACGCGAGATCATCGACCAGGATGAACAGAATGTTCGGCTTCTCGGCGGCCAACAGCGAAGCAGCGTTTAGCAGTATAGCGTTTAGCAGTATGATGACGCCCAACTGGACTTTCATCATCACGAGTCCTTGGGAGGAAGCTGGATCACCAGTTGGTTCGGAGATTCTCTGGTAAGCGTTAGTTCACGCTCAACCTTTGCGCCTTCAGGACTGCTCACAGTGACGCGGTGTTTGCCTCGAAAACCGCGGAAAGAGAAGACGCCCGCGGTATCGGTTTTCCCCGCCTCGCGTGTCCACCAGCGTTTCTTGACCAATTCCAGCAGACGGTCGTAGGCAGGCTTTGCCGACATGTCCTGCCGAAGAAAACCAGCTGGAGCTCCCTGCCAGGCATGGCGGTCGGAGAAGTCCCACCACGTGATCGCTTCGACGGCGGGATGCGAAAACAGCATCGTGTAAAATCGCTCCACTTCGTCCGCCTGCCACTTCTCGCGCTGCTCGGTCGATGGCCACTGCTCGGCTCGTCCCATGCCCTGCCAACCGGGTTCGCCAGATAGAATCGTCACTTCGGTGAAGTGCACAGGCACGCCGAACCTGGAAAATCGTTCGCAGACGTCCCAAATTTTCTGGTTGGTCCAGGTCTCGCGGTGTTGGTGGCTTTGAATCCCAATCACGTCGTAGATCGATTGGCCCTGCCCATCAACCAACTGCTCGATGAGCGCTTCGTAGTCCGCATCGGTTCGGTAATCGTTGATCAGCAACGTGGCCTCAGCGGTTGGCGTCACGCGCGTGCCGGAAACACTCCTGGACGAATGCGATGCGACCGGCGTCCTCCCACATGGAGGTCATTTTTGGCGCTCGCCGCTTGAATTCGACGCGTTCAAAGTCGGTGGCCTCGTTGACACAATCCCAATAGTCAATGAGCCCCTTGAATCGCCCAACGCAGTCATCGATGCGAGCCATCTGCAGCTTGCGGATCTCACGGAGGTCATCGGGTAACCAGCGGGGATCGGCAAAATTCCAGGCCAGCGGATGTCCTTTGGTTGCGATCTGATGTTCCTTGCACCAGCGTGCAATCTGCTCGGTGCGATCGTGATCGGGTTGGCCTTGCCGGGGCTCATAAGAAGGCCAATAGAATCCAAGCGTGGCAAAGTTGAAGACCTCGGCAAAGCGTGCTCGATAGATCGCGTCGTCTTGATCGTTGCCACTGCGTCCCCATAGAAAGATGTTGCTTCCAAACAGGAAAGCATGCGACGTCTGCTCGATCCGCACATCGGCTCCCGACACGACTTCGCCGGAGGAGGAAACCACCCTGATGCGTGCATCAGATTTTCGGTGCTTTTCGATCCGCGCCGACGCTCCGTCCATCAGTACATCGTTTTCGGCGGCCGGCACGGAGATGGCGCACAGAGTGCAACAAGCTGATATCAACAACATCCCGGCAACTGTCTTCCTAGGCTGCATTTCCACCGTTCGTCCTCCCACACGCCCTATCGGTCGAGCACTCATGTCGCGAGCAAGAGTCTATACCGTTTAACGTCTGTTCACCAGTTGAAGGCACTTTGAAAAAGCTCCTACGTCGTCTCTTGACTCTGATCTTGGCGTCTGGCTCTCGTTTCAGACCGCGAACATCAAAGCGTCGTTTTGTCGCGATGCCGAAACTCCACTCGGATGACGGATTGATGAGACCCGAAAGAGTAATCGCTGCGGCGAAGACGATGGATCTGAGCACACGGTTCGAAGGCGTGCCCGGCTGCGGCGATACGCCTCGGAAAATACCTGGTCGCGGGCGGTATAATGCGGCAAGAAAAGAGCCGGCCCAGGCATCTCGACTTTCGCGGTTTCGTTTCTTTGCTCAGTCGCAACAGGTGAAGCATGTCAGTCTTACTCAAGTTCGCGATCTTAACGTTGGCAATCACCAGCACGCTGGCAAGTACTGCCGCATCGGCAGAGGAGAAAAAGGTACAGATCGATGACGTTCCGCCGGTTGTCAAGACAGCGATTGAAAAGGCCGTTGGCGGCGGCAGGCTGGTCGACATCGGCGAGGTCACGACCGATGCCCAAAAGACGTACGAAATCGAAATGCACGTCGAGGGCAAAGAAATCGATGTCGTCTTCGACGCGACTGGCCACGAGCTCAGCCGCAGCGACGAGGGCGCAGTCGACGAAAAGGAAGGAGAAGACGAAACAGGCGACAAGTTTCAGCATACGTTTGGTATCGAAGACCGCGAATTCTCCACGACCGGCCGTAACAAGTACTTCATCCTCGAACCCGGTTTCCAGCAGGTCCTGGAGGGCAAAGACGACGATCGCGACGCCCGTCTGCAAGTCACAGTACTGAATGACACAAGAGAGATCGGCGGAATTCAAACTCGAGTTGTCGAGGAGCGAGAGACGGTCGACGGGAAACTCGTCGAGGTCTCGCGCAACTTCTTTGCGATTTGCAAGAACACCGGGAGCGTGTTTTATTTTGGAGAAGAGGTCGACATCTATCGTGATGGCAAGGTCATCGATCACGAAGGCGCGTGGCTCCATGGCCAGGACAATGCTCAAGCCGGGATCATGATGCCCGGTGAATGCCTCATCGGCGCCGCCTACTATCAGGAATATGCACCGAAAAAGGCGATGGACCGCGCACGCATCCAGGAAGTCGGCGCCACCATCAAGACTCCCGCCGGTGAGTTTTCAAATTGCCTCAAGGTCTGGGAGGAAAACCCGCTCGATGGCGATTCCGAGACGAAGACTTTCGCGCCTGGCATCGGTCTCGTTCAAGATGAAGGCCTGTTGCTGGTCAAGCAGGGCTTCGCAAGCTCGGCGACGTCGGAAGTCACCAAGGGCAACGGTCTCGCAGGAGTCTACAACTTGGTCTCGGTCAATCGGCATGAACTCCCCGCGACTGTCCTGCATGGCGATGTGGAGCTAATCGTGCGTTCAGGCATCTTTACGATCAACGCCGATGGAACGTGCAGCAGCAAAATCCTATTCGGGCCGCCTTCGGGTGCTTCCATCACGCGAGACGTCGACGCAACGTACACCCGCGACGGGTCGCAATTGAACATGCAGTGGGTGGGTGCCGGTAAGACAACGGGAATCATCAAGGGCGAAACCTTCACGATGAACAACGAAGGGATGGTCTTTGCTTACACGAAGCAGACTGCGATCGTCAAGCAGAAAGTGCTCGATCGATTTATCGGGAATTGGAGATCCGTATCGGCACCGCGTGAGTCTGCCGAAACAACTGCTACGGTAGGCCTCACCTATCGCCGCATCCTCGGCGGCAAGTTCGTGGAAGAGGAGGGAGTGGGTGTGGATGGGTCGACCGCCAAGTTGATTTACACTTACGATCCCCAACAACAGTGCTACCGACTTTGGAGTTTCCGTTCGTCGATGCCGCCATCGGAGGCCACCGGACAGTGGGATGCGGAGACGCAGACATTCACGTGGGCGTATGCCGTCAATGAGGGTCAGGAATTTGTCACCGTCGCGACCCATCGCTTCGTAGATGACGACACGTTCGAGTGGAATGCCGAAGGAAAGGACGCGTCAGGGGAAGTCATCTGGCGGGTGGAAGGGAACGCCACGCGAATCTCAGAGTCGAAAGAGTAACCAAGTCCGCGCACAATACGACCGCGTTGCGAGCAGCGGTGGCGCCTCACCCGGCGCAGTGAATGCGCCAAGCAGGCCCACAGATGCCACACGACTCGCCCTTGTTGCTTTATCAGCTGCGTCCCCTTTTTGCTTTTGCTTTTCCAGCTGCGTCCCCTTTTTGCTTTTCTCAAAGCAGTGGCGCGGTTACTCGGGCAGTCTCTTGATCAACTCCGTGCGATGAGCCGCAATCAAATTGAGAAATGATTTGATTTTTGGCCGCAATTCGGAGTCGACATAGTCCACGAGTTCGAAGGGTTTCAGGTCTTTCGCTAGTTCCGGTATCTTTGCGGTAAACTCTTCATCCAGCTGAAATCCCCCATCCTTGGCTGCCGCTTCAAGATAGACTTGCGCCACTTGCAGGTGACGGCGTGACTGGATCGCATCGTATTCGTACTGGTCAATGTCAGCCTCCATTTTTGCAGCAAGGATTTCCTTTGTGCTCTCCTGAACAAAGGGTGTCTTTTCCTTGCTCACGATGGCCGAAGTTCGCTCCTCCCGAAAACTCTCGTCGGCCGAATCAGCCCGCAGCACGTGGGACTTGGCCATGCAAACCAAGCCGAGGGTTACCAAATCATTGAGCTGAGCATCGGACATTGAGGCTGATCCATCACGGATCGCCAAAGCTGCTGCTTCAAAGCGTGCGGAGGCACCAAGAATCCCGCTGCGACCGTCGGTCATCGCGGCCGATGCGGCCATATCGAGCCAGCAACCGCACTTGTCGAAGGCGTCTGCGAGTTCGCTGTCCTTCCCCTTGCCGATGAGTTCGCGAGCCTCTTGCATACGATCGAGGGATTCGTAGGCCAACGACCAATAAGCCGCCTTGGCCACGGTCACCCAACCACGCACCGACTCCGGTCGGTCATGGTAAAACATTGGTCGCTCAGTCGTGCTGGTATCCGCTGCCGGCTCATCGGCCGTCGCCAAAGACGCAACGAGGAGAAAACATGGGAACAGGGTGGCGGTGCAAATTCGCATAGAAAACGTGCTCATTGAAAGGGGCTCCTTTGAAGGAGAAGAGGGGGGGACGACTCGGAGTTCAGATTTAACGCTGGATGGTTCATGCAGCCGACAAACAAAGAAACACCGAGGACCTCAGATGGTTTCCAAATTGGTGCAAAAAAACGGAAACCGCGATGCACTTCTCCGTAAAATCATGCACTGCTTCATTCCCTGCACCGGCCCCAGTATATCTGGGCCTCGGAACGCCGTGTTCATTTCCGGGTGATTCTTCTTCCCCGGTCTCAGGAAATTTCCCGGTCTCAGGAAAACGATGATCAGGTCCGAGGGCTCAGCACATCGAAGGACAACAGGCGACAATGAAGGGCCACCCATTAGATCTGCCGTCGAGAGTTGTCTGGAGTCCGCGAATTTGGGACATACATCGGCAATCTCAGGCGAGAAATCATGAGGTTGGTCCAGATGATCCAGATCACCATGCTCTTAGAAAACCAGCATTGTGGTGGTATAATGCGGCGTTCGTCCCGCCTCAAAGTCCCTCACCCTCGCCAATCGGGACCACGCGACTTTGCCTGCTCCGTTGGCCGCACCTTGAAGGGAGTGTTTGCCGTGAACCAGCATCGCAAGACCCAATCATCTTCCGGACAAAAGCGTTCCCGCCGCGAAGCGATGAAGACTGGCGCCGCCGTGATTTCCGCATCGACTTTGTTGGCGGTCGATATCCCTCGGGTTCACGCTGCTGAAAACAACACGATTGGGCTGGCCCTGATTGGCTGCGGCGGTCGCGGCTGCGGCGCGGTCGTGAATGCTCTCTCTGTGCCGAACTCAGGACCAGTCAAGCTGGTAGCGATGGCAGATTTGTTTGCAGAGAAACTGCCGTCGGCACGGGAAGCGTTGCAGCGTAAATTCGGCGACAAAATTGATGTGCCCACCGAGAGGCAATTTGCCGGCTTCGACGCATACAAGCAAGCGATTGACTGCTTGAAACCAGGCGACGTAGCGTTGCTGACTGGGTACGCGTACTGTCGCGGGACGCATCTGGATTACGCCGTGGGGAAAGGCATCAACGTCTTTATGGAGAAATCGTTCGCCCCGGATCCCGGCGGCTGCCACCGCATGCTTCGCATCGGCGAGACGGCGAAAGACAAGAACCTCAAGATCGCCTCAGGCCTCATGTGTCGCCATAGCCTCAATCGCCAGGCATTGATTCAGAAGATTCGGGATGGCGAGATGGGACAGATCACGCTGGTCCGTGCCTATCGTTTGGGCAGCGTTGGAAAGCTGTATCCGCGGCCGGCTGAGCAAAGCGAACTGGAGTATCAAATTCGTCATCGGATGTCGTTCCTGTGGGCCTCCGCCGGGCTGCTCAGTGAGTACATGATCCATCAGATCGATGAGTGCTGTTGGCTGAAAGATGGATGGCCTGTGGCCGCACACGGCGTCGGCGGGCGATCACCTTACAGGGATGACTTTGGACAAAACTTTGAATCTTATGGTGTGGAATACAGGTTTGCCGATGGCGCAATTGCCATGGTCGACGGGCGCTATACCTCGGGCTGCGAAAACGACTTTGTGACGTATGTTCATGGCACCCGCTGCGCCGCCCAGTTCTCCGGAAAGGTCCATAAAGGTACGGTCCGAACCTACAAAGACCAACGGATTGCTGACGAAAACATCACCTGGGAAGCACCTGAGGAACCGTGTTCTGCCCATCAAGCCGAGTGGAACGTGCTGATTGACGCCATTCGCAATGATCGACCTCATAACGAAACGCAGCGTTCTGTTTACGCGAACCTGGCCACCATCATGGGCCGCGCGGCAGTTCACTCAGGAAAGACGGTCACTTGGGACCAGGTGATGCAGTCCGACTTCCGTTTCTGCGACTACGTCGATGATCTTGACGTCGGCAGCACAGCTCCGGTTCAGATGGACGCGGAGGGCCGATACCCGGCTCCCATTCCCGGCACATGGAGCGAAGTCTGACTCCATGCCTAGAGCAGCAACCTTTCCACCTCTTCACGATCGACGACATTCATCACCAGCGGTTGTGATCGGTCGGCTTGGGCTTGTTGCCATGTCGCGTAATAGTGCTGCTGCGTTGTCAGGACATCGACATACCGACTGCAGCCGGTCCCGTGCGGGCTGACGAACATCGGCTGATTGATCGATAGTCGCTCTACGCTGTGCAGGTCGTCGTTGGTGTAAAAGGCGACACCGCCAAGCTCCTCGCAGGAGTAACCGCGTGGCCGCCGGACGGCTGACGCATGCTCGTCCAGATTCCGGACGCATTCACCGCCATCGTAAAACAGTAACTTGATGTCCTGACCTGCCAGTACGCCGACCTTCGGCAATGCCAACACCGAAGTCCCGCGTGTCATCGCGACATCCCAGGTGAACCCGCGAGCAAAGAAATTGAAATTCGCCTTGCCCGAACTGATGGTTTCGCCTTCCAAGGAAACGTAGCCGGTGTTGGAACTGGTCCAGCAGAACGGGTGAGTGCAGAACATCAAGCATTCCTTGCCCGCGTGAGTCCCCAAAAAGGGATCCTTGATGTGCACGTACCGCGGATCGTTCGTTTCGAGGACGGTCTCAATAGGTGCGTCGGCAAGTTCATCGATCGAAGCGGCACGCATGCGATCGATCGTCCAAACGCCGGTCCCAGGTTTTAAGAACGACTCGAGTCCCTCGGCGTAGCGGATGCCTGTCTTTTCGGTCGACACAAACAATTCGACTCCGTCCTCGGTCCATCGTAGCGCACTTCCCTCGATCGAAAGCACCTCGCGTGATCCAACGTTGAGATCGGGTTTGGCAAAACATATCGCTTTTTCAAAAGTCTGACCACGATCGGTCGACCGAAAGATGGCCAACTCCAAGCCGCGCTCTCCGGCACCCAATCCGGTCCGCGAGTCACCCTGGTTCCGGTACCGGCCAACCAGCCAAAGCGATCCATCGCCATCTTCGACCATGTTGCCGCCGCCAAACCAGTGGCCCGTGGAATGACGCTGCGGAGGAACGATGACTCGCGCACGGGTCTGATCGATCAGGAGTGACGCAACCTGCTTTAGCCGATCCGTGTTGTCCAAAATGACTCCTTGTTCGTTGATCGACGTATGTAGTGACCGCATTCGTGCGGTTTGCGAAGCAAACGACCCGATGAATCGGGTCACTACGAACAAAGCCTAACTACCGATGCAGTAAAGATATTCCTGCCGCTTTCCATCTTCTTCATGGGCGACGCGGGCGTAGATACGGCCTCCGCAAATCGCGGGTGTCGCGAAGACGCTTTGGCCAAGCTTGTTCTCGCCGACCTTCTCAAACTCTTGCGGGTTCGCTTTGAAGATGTGCGTGATTCCTTCCTCGTTGGTCGCGTAGATCAGATCGCCGACCATCACGGGCGAACTGCTGAAGGTGCCGCCAAGGCGACCCTTCCACATCTCTTCGCCGGTCGCGCAACTGAAACACGTGGCAATGCCCGCATCGAGCGATGCAAACAGAAAGCCGTCTCGCTGCAAAAATGATGGAACGTAGGCACGCGTGCTCATTTCCCAGACGACTTTTCCTGAACCGTCCGCGGCGACTGCCGAGATATGATTCTTGGGAAAGCCACCGCTGGTGAAGACATGCTCGCCATCGGTCACGGACGTGGTGACGCACTCGGTAGTCGCTCCCTCAATCTCCCAAAGTTGCTCGCCGGTCAAGGGATCAAGGCTGGTAACAAGATCACAGCCGGTGAAAATCAACTGCTCCCGACCGGCGACGTTCATGATGACTGGCGAAGCGTAGTTCGGTTTCTCAGGCCGCTCGCGTCGCCATACGACCGCACCGGTTTCGCGATTCAATCCAACGATCGCGCCGCCACTTTTGTTGTCGGCTGAAACGATCACCAGATGCTCATAAACCGCTGGCGATGAACCGTAACCTTGGTGAAGGATGTAGTCCGTGATCTTCCGCTGCCAGAGAATGTTGCCGCTGAGGTCGAGCGCGGTTGTAAGAACGGCATTGTCATTCAGGAAGTTGATGAACAATCGATGACCATCGGTGGCAACGGTCGATGAAGCAAGCGAAGCTTTCTCGTTCGGTTTTCGCTTGCTGTTGTTTTCAAAACCGCCCTCGTGAACGACTGCTTCCCAATTCTGTTTCCCCGATTCGCGATCAAAGCAGAGGATCAACTGGACTTCACGTTCGTGATCCGCGGTTGCCAAAAAGACATGGTCGCCCAAGACAGTCGGCGATCCGTGACCTCGACCGGGGACCGCTGCCCGCCAACGGATGTTCTCCTCCTGGCTCCACGTCGTCGGGGGCGTCTGGTTGCTGGCCGCGATACCGTCACGGTCGAGACCACGCCACCACGGCCAATCGGTCTCCGAAATGGCAAGCTTCGTGGCCGTCGTTTGGGCCTGGGCAGATGATGCGAGGGCAACGACCATGAGGCCGCAGGCGACATAGGAGAGTATCTTTGTCTGTGTTTTCACGGTTAGGGTCATTCGTTTGTAGGGGCTTCCGCGATTTGAGTGGCAGATCGAGAGTTGCATTCACGAGCGTGGCCGGCGGTCGAGCGTCAGCGAGCCCCCGGAATTCCATTGGCTCGCACCTGGGGGCTCGCTGACGCTCGACCACCAGCCACCCTCGCATTTCGGATCAGCCACTGAAGTCACGAAGAGTCGTTTGTGGCAAGCTTGTTTGCGGACAGCAGTATCGGCGAGGATGAGCAGAAATGGTAACGTCTATTTAGTCGCTCATCATACGTGCTTCGCGAAACCCGCAGGTCGACCATGTCACTTCGTCCTTTTCACCTCGCCTTTCCCGTACGCGACATCGCCGAGGCCCGCCAGTTCTATGGCGGGATTCTGGGTCTACCCGAGGGCAGAAGCAGCGATACATGGGTCGATTTTGATTTGTTCGGCCACCAAGTCGTCGCCCATTTCGCTCCCGAAAACAATACGGAAACGCATCACAATCCGGTCGACGGGCACGATGTGCCGGTGCCCCATTTTGGGGTGATTCTCGAAATGGACGATTGGAGACAACTCCGTGATCGTCTGCTCGCTGCGAATATTCAGTTCAAGATCGAACCCTACATTCGTTTTGAGGGCGAAGTAGGTGAACAAGCGACAATGTTCTTCTTGGACCCATCAGGCAACGCGCTCGAATTCAAAGCATTTGAAGATCTTTCGCAGTTGTTCGCAACATGAACGAACCCGTCGTGCCACATTGTGTCGGCATCGGCATCACACCAAACCGGGCTGGCATCCGAGTCTGAATGATATGGGAAAGAAAAACGACTCGATCGATGATTCCACATCCAACACAGTTGACCAGTTCTTTGACTGTCTGACCGATGACTACGCCGGGGCGATCGAGCGATGCTTTCCCCGATATCGCGAAATGCTGTGGGCGTTGCTCGACTATCTGCCGGCAGATCTAAACGCGCAACAAATTCTGGAACTCGGTTCGGGGACCGGAAATCTGTCGGTCTTGCTTGCCGAGAAGTACCCGACCGCAACCATCCATCTGGACGATGTATCGGCCGAGTCGCTCGCGGTTTGCCGCAGCCGACTCGGCAACGATGCCAGGTTTCAATATCACACTCAAGACTTTCGCGAACTGCGATTCGATCAAGGGCAATTTGACCTGGTCGTGTCAAGCATCGCCGTTCACCACCTGACTTCACCCGAGAAGCGAGCACTCTTTGCGAACATTCGGCAATGGTTGAATCCACAGGGCATGTTCGCTTACGTCGACCAACATGCCGGCGCGACGGACGACTTGTATCGCCGACACATCGACAATTGGAAGGTTGCGGCGATCGGCGCAGGCTCAACGCAACAGGAGTGGGAAATGTGGATGAAACACCAGCGAGACCATGATCACCACGACACATTGACTGACCAGATCGATTGGCTTCGCGACGCAGGATTCAACGTGATTGATTGCCCCTGGCGATACCTGTTGTGGACAGTCCTGCAGGCGAGATAAGTCATTCAACGTTGAACGACAATCCCGTCTCGCTTGCCCGCCGACCTCCACCGAGCAACAATGCGGCCACCGGAATGATCGAACGCTTCTGGTCGCCAGTATTTCCACAGCTCCTCATGCATCCACTCTCAGGGCAATCCGACATGACCATTGCCCGGCATCGGCCGGACGTGCTTCCGGGGATGATGATCGTTATGTTGATCTTCCTGGCTATCATCGGATGCGGCTCCGGCAGTGACCCCGCAGAGGAAAAAACATCGACTCAGAAAGATCCAACCGCCACCAATTCGTCGTCGCACAATGGGTCTTCTTCCCAGAATTCGTTGTCTCCAATCCGCCAGCTGATCTCCAGTGGGAAGATGGACGACGCACACCAAGCGATCCAGCAGCATCTGATCCGGCATCCTGACGATCCACAAGCGCTCGTCCTCGCCGCGCAGACGAGTTTTGCCCTGGGGCAGACTGAGCGGGCGGTTGGCTTGCTCGATGCGGCCGCTGAGGCATGGCCTGAGAACCGTCGGAACCTGAAGGCTCGTGCAGCCGATTTGCTTGCCCAATCTGGCCGTTGGCGCGATTCGATCACCCGTTTCGAGGAACTGGTTTCACAGTATCCGGATTTCGACGGCGCGCGTCACAAATTGGCGGGATTGTTAAACGCTCGTGGTTTTCGCTTCGACGCCAATCAGCACGTTCGACAGTTGTGCCGCAGCAGTGGTGCTACACCAGAAGAACTTCGCGGTCTGGTTTGGCCCAGCCGCACGTTCGTCACGTTCGCCGAAAAACCCAAGTTTGACGTGCCGGAGGAGGTGGAAAAAGTTGGGGCGCTCAGTGTTGCCCGGGCGCTGTTTGGTCAAGGCGATGTGCGTGATGCGTTGACGGTTTTGGAACGCAGCGACTTGATCAAGGACAAGAACCCGTGTGCTTTTGCGTTCTATGGCCAAGTGCTGCTGGAGTCACAGCAGTTTGATAAGTTCCAAGAATGGGTCGACCAGACCGATCCCGCTTGCGAACGTTACCCGGCGTTCTGGATGGCGTTGGGCGGCTGGGCGTTACACCAGCAGAAGTATGAGACCGCGGTGCGGATGTATGCCGAAGCCGTGCTGCGAGAACCCGGCGACGTTGCGGCCAACAATCGTCTCACTCAAGCGCTCAACGCCGCCGGTCGAGTGGAGATGGCCAAAAAGTTCCTGCAACGGAACGAACAGCTCAACCAGTTGGCGCAAGTGACCACGAGCGTCCTGTTGGATCCCGAGGCTGGACCGCAAGCGGTCAGTCAATTGACTGATTTGTTGGCAAGAGTCGGCCGTCCCTTTGAGGCACTGGCTTGGCACCGCTTAGCGCTCGCCCAGATGGGGTCGCCGCCGAAGTCCATGGAACAGCTCGCGGCGGAACAGCGCAGAGTGGCGCAAGCCGAACAAGAGAATCCCGCATACCTGCAACGCAACTTACTCTGCGGGCTGGAACTGGACGACTTTCCGCGCGAGATGTCATGGATTACCGCCGGTCGTTCGCGGTCGACACCTGCGGATTCGCATCCAATTCGGCTGGACGCTCCCAATCCGCTACCGCCGACATTCGTGAACGTCGCGCCCGAGGTCGGCCTGGACTTCCGCTATCGCAATGCACCGGTGCCCGTCGAGCGACAGTTTCCGAATCTTCCAGGCGTATGGCGGCGGCGTTGCCTGCTTGGACTTTGACCTTGACGGCCGTGTCGATTTTTATCTGGGTCAAGCTTCAGGCGAACCGCCCGAGGGTCAAGGCACCCGACCAAACCAACTGTCGCGGAATCTCGGAAGTCAATTTGACGATGTAACCGAGGCAGCCCACTGCGATGATCGAGGTTACACGTGCGGAGTCACCTCGGGCGACTGGAACCAGGATGGCTTTCCCGATCTGGTGATCGGCAACATGCAGAGGAATAGCCTGCTGATCAACCAAGGCGACGGTACGTTTCGCCCGCAGGCCGGTGACGCTTTGTGGGACGATGCGATGTACACCACAAGCCTGGCGATGGGAGATCTGAATGGTGACCATCTACCCGATATCGTCGAAGTCAACTACTTGGATGATCCACGGATCTATGACCCGATTGAGTACCAAGCGGACGGCACGCCGGTTCGGCTTCCCGGTCCGCTTCACTTTCGGCCAGCGGCGGATCGCCAGTTTTTGTCGCAAGGCGACGGGTCGCTTCGCGGGCAACGGTTGGGTGGGTCGAGCGATGCGTTGCCGGCAACCGGCTTAGGAGTAGTGGTCACGAATCTGGACAACCAGATCGGCAACGAAGTCTTCGTGGCGAACGATCTGATGGCAAACCAACTTTGGATGCGCAGCGGTCAGCGCGACGATCACGCATGGAACGACGTGGCGGTCGTTCGCGGCGTTGCCTATGGCGCCGGCGGAATGCCGCTGGCATGCATGGGCATCGCGGTCGCGGACTTTGACCAAAATGGGCGGCCCGATCTGCACATCACGAACTTCGAGGATCAGTGGTCGAACCAGTACATGCAAAACGAGAGCGGGATCTTCGTTGATCTGGCGCTGCCACTGGGGCTGGATCGTGATTCACTGAAAATGCTGGGCTTCGGCGCTCAAGCGATTGACTACGACAACAATTCGACCGTCGATTTGGTGGTGGGAAACGGCCACGTCGAAGACCATACGGCGAAAGGAAGCCAGTTCGAGATGCTCACACAAGTCTTCGCTTGGCATCTCGGGCGGTTCGAACTGATGCGTGTGTTGGGTGATGACGACTATTGGAACAGCGGCCATCTGTCGCGAGCGCTTGCCCAGTGCGATTGGAATAACGATGGTCGAATCGACTTCGTGGTCACGGATCTGAAACAACCGTTTGCCCTGCTAGAGAACCGCACCGCGACACCTTTCCACTGGTTGCAGTTGGAACTCGTTGGCAGGAGTGCCGAACGCGACGCAATCGGGGCCACGGCGGACGTGACATTTGGCGATACAACCATCACGAAAACCGTCTCCTCTGGCGACGGCTACATGTCCAAGAATCAGTTCATCTTGGCATTCGGACTTGCTAACAACGATACTATCGATCAGATCGTGATTCGCTGGCCCGATGGCGAGCAACAAACGCTCACCGACGTCGCAGCCGATCGGCGCTGGCTGATTGTTCAGGGCGAGCAGAATCCCTTCGCACGGCAGACTCGATAGAATAGTGGGATCGTCCGGTCTGCGGATGCTGTGCGAAATTCCCGGCAACCAAAAATTGCTCTCTCCAACTCGATCTCGCTCCTTTGGCAACAACCGGTGAGACCCAACAACGATCGAATCGTATTCTTAGTCTTGGTCGCCTTGGTCGCCTTGGTTGCCTTGCCGATCGCCGCATGCTCGAGCAAACCCGTCGATGTGTCGCAGGCGAAGGAACCATCGGCCCCTGCGACGTCCGGAGACGCGACCACCTCAAACGACGCGATCACGTCGACTGCCGATGCTGGCGAGAACTCAGCCAGGTATGTTGGCACACAGGCGTGCGTGAAGTGTCACGACAAACAGTATCGAAGCTATCTGCAATCACACCATAGCCGCTCGCTCGCCAAGGCCAGCGTCGACGACGAAGTGGTGGGCGAGACATGGAATCATCCGTTGAGTCATCGCGCGTACGAAATTCTTGCTCGCGATGGCAAGCTTTGGCACCGCGAGACGCTGCTGGAGTCGAAGCAGCGCGTTGCATCCGATGAATCCGAAGCCGAACCCGATTCCTCCAGCGATCAACTCGTGCTGGCGGAATTCCCGATTGAACTGGTGATTGGAAGCGGCAAGTTCGCCAAAGGCTATCTCGTTTCCCAGGGAAAATACCTCCTGCAGTCCCCCGTTACCTGGTACGCAAACGGTCAGATCTACGGGATGTCGCCGGGCTACGATACGCCGAGTCATGCGGGCTTTGGACGTGTCGTGACCGACCAGTGCCTGTTCTGCCATGCCGGGCTGGTTTCACGCGTCGGCGAAAACCCGAATGTCTTTGAGATCCATGAGTTGGCAATCGGATGCGAGCGGTGCCACGGACCAGGCGAGCAGCATGTCAAGCATTTCGAGGCGATTGACCAAGGGATCGCCAGCGACGGCAGCGGCCTGTTCGAAGACTCGATCATTCATCCTGACAAGCTGACCAGACTGCAGTCCGAGTCGCTTTGCGGTCAGTGTCATTGCCAGGGAGAGGCCGCCGTCAGTGTGGCGGGGAAACAAGATTGGGATTTCCGCCCAGGCGATGACTACGCGTCCATCAAAATGAACTACGACGCCGGCGTTGGCGACCAATCGACCGCTCGATTTGTGGGTCATTTCCCGCAGCTTCACCAAAGCATGTGCTATCAGGGATCGACGACGATGACCTGCGTCACATGCCACGATCCACATCATCACCCGGCCGGCGAACAGCGGCATGAACTTCATCGCCAGCAGTGTTTGAGCTGTCATCAGGACCAGGCTTGCGGCGTACCCCTGGATGATCGGATCGAGCGCGCACAGAACCGCTGCGTGACTTGTCACATGCCCAAGACGCAAAGTGAAGTCCCGCATACTTCGACGACCAATCACCGGATCGCGGTCTACCCCTTGGACCGGGAAGGTGCCGACGGAGGCAAAGATGACCGCAATCTACTCAAATCGCCTCAGGTTCTCGCATTGCAGAACGCACCAGCGGAAATGGCTCAAGGCCAAGTCGCCCGGATGCGAGCACTCGGAACCTATTGGCTTTATCGAAAGCACGTGGACGAGGCATCGATGCGCGGGCTTGGCCCTAAGTCGGGGCGTGAGATGCAGAAGGTCGTTCAGTCCGGCGACGCCGATGCCGATGTGTACGCCGCTCTCGCGATGCTCACGTTCATGCAAATTCAGTCCATTCCCAACCAAGCCGAAAATGAATCGGTCGTCGCCGACATGTGGGAGTGGGCGATGGGCTTTGCTCAAGAAACGCTGCGATTGGAGTCAAAACCACTCGAGAGCCGTGCAACCGCCTTGGAGATTGCCGGGCGATACTTTTATCGAGCAGGCCAACATCAGCAGTCGGTCGCCGTTTTTCGCGAGCTGACCAGCATGCGGCGCCGCAAGTTTGACTGGGCGACCCTCGGCATCAGCCTTGCGCAAATCGGTGACAAGAAAGGGGCGGAGACTGCGTTGCGTGAGTCGATTCGAATCAACGGTGGCGATCCCGACTTGTACGAGACGCTGGCGATCGTGATCGGTCGCGACGACCCGGCCGAGGCCCGCAAGCTCAACGCCATCGCCCGGCATTTGCGACAAACCGTCGCATTGGAATGATTCAACCTGAGCTGACTTCGATGAGCAAAAGCAGCGAAAAGCCCAGAATATCAGCGATGCCTCGTCGCTGGCTTCCATGTGATCCATGTGGGCAACGCCGACAAACAGCGAAAAATCTCGTGAGCCATGGTTCAAATCGGGGTTGGAGTCGTTATCCTGGCATCCCAGTATCCCATTGAACATCTGTTTGCAGTACCGACTCGTACTCATTCTCGCACCACATATCTTTCTGTCTGGATCCCCCATGATCAAGTTGAAGTCGCTGATTCTCCTCCTCCCCGTCGCGTTCCTCTCAGTCGGCTTGACCACTGGTTGCGGCGGAGGAAATACGGAACCAACTGTCATCGAAGCCGCACCGATGACGGAAGAGGAAGAACTAACCTACGAACAAGAAACGATGGGCTCAGTGGACGACGATTCTCAGAATTAGTCGGTCTCCAGACTTCCTTGGCGATGTTCCCCTCCGATGGCTGAGTAGCTGTCCATTGGACTGTTTCGAACTTCCGCCAAAAATGCATTTTGATTGATTTGAGGGGTGTTTTGGCTTTGAACCTCTCAATAAAATCTTCTCAATAGACTCTTTATGGGGAGCGTATCTCCCCCGTTTCCTTTTTTCGTGGTTGCCTTTAGGAGCAATGCATATGAAAGATCGTCGTTCTTTCCACGGCTTTACGCTCGTGGAACTGTTGGTCGTGATTGCGATCATTGGAGTCCTCGTTGGACTGCTGCTTCCAGCTGTCCAGGCGGCTCGTGAGGCCGCTCGTCGAATGAGTTGCAGCAACAATTTCAAGCAGATCGGACTTGGGTTGCACAACTATCACTCGTCCTTCAAAAACCTGCCCATGCAGTCGGGTGGGACCTATGCCGCGACAAGTAATGGTCAAGTTGGACCGCTCGACAACAATCGATTCCGACTGAGTTGGTTAATTGGGATCACCCCATTCATTGAGCAACAAGCTCTTTGGGAAAAGATCAGCAACCCCGTCGATGGGGATGGTGATGGGCAAATTAATAATTCAGGTGCTACGCCCTTCAGTGATGCCGCGCCGATGGGCCCGCGACCTTGGGACGGTCGCTACGAGCCCTGGGTGACCGAAGTACCAACGCTTCGCTGCCCCAGCGATCCCGGTTCAGGTTTGCCGGCGATGGCGCGAACGAACTACGCGGCGAACATTGGCGACTCAACTGACTGGGTTAACTGGGGTTTCTGGCGATGGCAGAATAACACCTGGAATCAGGGACACATCGCCAGCGCGAACTGCTCGAACCGCGGTTTCTTCTATAATCGCAAAGAGATGAAGTTTCGAGATACGCTCGACGGACTTTCCAACACCATCGCGTGTGGCGAGATTGTGACGGGCCTGGGCAATCGCGAGATCAAGGCGGATCCCTACTTCGGAGCTGGCTGGAACAACGTTCACGGTCGAGGCGGTACCCCTGGACCAAGTACCTGTGTGGACGGCGGTTTCATTGACCCAGAACGACCACAGTTTTGGCATCCCAACGTTGGGAACACGAATCCGGGACTGCGGAACAATAATTGGAAACGAGGTTTTCGTTGGGCCGATTCGGTGCCGACTTACACGAGTATGACGACCACGCTTCCACCCAACCGCGAAGTTTGTATCGGTGGTGGTGGTGACTTTGATACCGGTCATCTTCCCCCCAGTAGTCGACACCAAGGCGGAGCCCACGTTTTGATGGCTGACGGTGCGGTGATCTTCATCACCGATTCGATCGACGCAGGTGATGCACGTGCTCCTGTGGTTCAAAACAACGGTGCTGAAAACACTCGCGTTCCCGCTACGCGATGCGGCTCCCAGAGTCCGTATGGTCTCTGGGGTGCTTTGGGAACACGTGCTTCCGGCGAAACAGTTGAAGAGCAGCTGAATCAGTAACCTCTGGCGTTCAGCCTCGGGATCTCAATCAACCCCGCCCGATCTTTCGGGCGGGGTTTTTTTGTCGATTGCGGTTTCCCGTGGGTCTTTCTGCGTAGGCCAGGACTTGGAGACCGTCCGGCTTAGGGAAGTGATTTTGAGGAGTCTTCTTAGCTGCGGAGCAGCGGCGGCATGTAGCCTGGGGTGAATCCAACGAGCGACAGCGAGGCTGGTGTAACCCCCAGGCTACCCTCTTTCACCGCTCCGCGGTTACCCAAATCTCATCACAACCAACCTCCTAAGCCGGACGACCTCCAGGTCCTGGCCTACATACGTTGCGTGCTACCGCTGACAAACCTTGAAGGACTTTGGATTTGGGTTGTGACCTCGCAACCCGAGTGTCAGCCCTGGCATCGCGCGACGAGTGCTCTCGTCGGTCAGCGCGGACATCATTGCGCAGGAAGGGTATAGTTGGAGGAAACGTCGGGCAAGTCTCGATCGACCCCGTTTCGGCAAGTTGTTGGTTTTGCAGATCTTATTGATTGCTCATTCGCGAATGGAGAACATGAATCTTCTCTTTCTCACGCTTTCTATCGTCTTGGCACTCGTGATCAGCGGCGTGTTTTGGTGGAGCAGCCGAAACCTATTGGCGTCCGTGTCGGCGTTTGTGTTAACGGTTGGGTTAACGGTTGGGTTGACTGCAATTGTGATGAAGCGGGAGCTTGATCCGATCGCGCGAGACACGCGTCAGCAGGCCCCAAGTCAGCAATCCCCAAGTCAGCAATCTTCAGTGCCACGATCAACTCTCGGTCATCGAAGTTCCGAGCAAGATGTTCCGGTGCGGAGAGCCGCCTTATCGATGAAGGAGCTTGAGGAATACCGCCCACTCGAGGTTCCGACGCACGGTTACGTCGGATCGGCAGCCTGCCAAGAATGCCACGAAGAGAATCATGCGACCTGGCAAGCGTCCTACCATCGCACGATGACGCAAGTCGCAGATCCCGAAATCGTTCTGGGCAACTTTGATGACGTACAAGTCACTCACAAGGGTCGCCAGTATATTCTCACCAAGAACGACCATACCTGCATGGTCAACATGCCGGATGAACACGACGCCTCGAAGCGGGTTTCGGTGCCAATCGTGATGACCACCGGTTCACATCACATGCAGGTCTATTGGTTTGCCAGTGGTCAGGGACGCATGACGGGGATGCTTCCTCTTGTGCATCTGAATGAAACCGAGGAATGGATCCCTCGAGATTCGGCGTTCCTGGTGTTAGCTCACCCGACTCCATCGTTCGAGACGGGACGATGGAACGAAACATGCAGTTCCTGTCATACGACTCATCGGAAAGGCCGGCGATTGGCATCGGGCCAGTGGGATACGCATGTTGGTGAGTTCGGCATCTCGTGTGAGGCTTGCCATGGTCCGGGACAGGATCATATTCGTCTGCACCGTGAAGCCGGTGCAAATTCAACATCGATCACAACGGCATCGGCTGCCGACGTGGACCCGATCGTCAATCCCGCGAGCTTGTCCAAGGTGCGATCCGCTCAGGTCTGTGGTCAGTGTCATGCGGTGATGGACCCCTTGAACATGGACCTCGACTACCAGGAAAACGGGCACAAATATCGACCTGGGAAAGATCTGACGGAAACGCACGGGGTCTGGAAACGCGACGAGCCCGGATTTGCCTCGACAATGAAAACACTCGGTTACCCTGACCTGGATACGTTGCTTAACGAAACCTACTATCCGGATGGAATGATCAGGGTATCGGGCCGAGAGTACAACGGATTGATCGATTCGAGTTGCTACATCAACGGTGAAATGACCTGCTTGTCGTGTCACAAATTGCACAAGTCCGCATCGGATGGACGATCGCTCAAAGAGTGGGCCAATGACCAACTTCAGCCTGAAGCGCTGGGCGACGCGGCTTGTCTCCAATGCCACCAAGCCGATCAGTATTCCACGGCACACACGCATCACGCGGTCGGCTCATCGGGCGCGAAGTGCTACAACTGCCACATGCCCCACACCGCTTACGGATTGCTCAAGGCGATCCGCAATCACCAGATCAGTAGTCCCGACGTGGGGCAGGACGATCAGGCACAACGCCCGAATGCGTGCAACCTCTGTCACCTGGACAAGACGTTGGATTGGTCGGCACAACACCTGCAGGATTGGTATGGTATCGATCCGCCGCAGCTCGATGCCCCGCAGCGCGAAGTGGCGGCTTCGTTACTCTGGCTGCTGCGAGGCAATGCCGCGGAACGGGCATTGAGTGCGTGGAGCATGGGGTGGGACGATGCCCAGCAAGCATCGGGCAAGGATTGGCAGCCACCCTTTTTGGCAAGCCTCTTGGATGACGACTACGACGCGATTCGGTTGATCGCCCGTCGCTCCTTGCGAACACTTCCAGGGATGAATGATTTCCAGTTGGATGTTGTCACCTCGAGTTCAAGCGAAGAACGTCAGAAAGCAGCGTTGGCGGTGGTTCAAGACTGGCTCTCTGCCGCGTCGACAACGCAAGTTGACCGCCCAGAGTTGCTGATCAAGAAGTCCAGCGGAGTGCAGGTGGATCGAGTGAAGCAGTTGATCGATCAGCGAGACAACACGCCGATGCTCCTCAGTGAGTAGATTACGGGCGGGGCAAACTCTCGCGCTGGTTTCTTACCTGGGGTGAAACGAACGCTCGCAGAGTTTTTTCTACACAAGTTTTGCATTCTGTTTATGCTGGCTCCCCTCTCCCCATTCGCGAAGGCAAGTCGTGCTTGCCTTCGCGAATGGGGAGAGGGGAGCCAGAGAGTAGGAAAATCGGTGTCGTACATTTGTGCTAAGACCAATGCCAGGTGGGAGGGCAAAGATAAACTCATGCAACCAAAGAACTCAATATTTCCGCTAACCTACCGCGTCGCCATCGATCGATACTTCGCCGAGGTCATCGCGCAGGGCCTCTGCCACACTTCTCATGTCGGACTGGATGCGAATGTAGAAATTCGTGCGGGGGATCGGCCAATCACGTGTGCCATCCCGGGTAATCGACTCGATGCTAGCGCCTGCTCGCTCGGAAAGTAACCGGCTGATCGCGTAACGCGTTCCTTTGTATGCGGCAGGCGAATGGCAGGAGAACTTGACCTGGCCGCTGCCGAGATCGGTAAGCTGCGGGCGAAGCACTTCCATCACCGGCCTGAGAATCTCGCCGGTATTGTCAGGGATCTGCTCGCTGCGATTCTCAAGCCGCTGAAGAATGCGATTCTTCATGTCGACTTCCCACGATTCAGTCGCATCTCTCGGCGCATCAAAGGTCAGCACATCAAAAATCAGCCGCCGCTCATTCGGCATCAACGTCTCGCCGTCGGTCGCTCGGCCGCCCGGGTCGGGAATGCCATACAGATCGGTGGAGCGGATGGAACAGCCCATTTCGTAAACGGCTCCGGCCACGCGCCAAAAGAGACCCGGGAACTCCCAGGCGAAGAGAGTCAGGCGGTAGTACTCATCGTCGCGTGCTAACTCCACCCTCGGGCGCCCTTTCTGCACAACGTCCTTGAGCGCATGGATGATGCGATGCGCGCGTTGTGGATCGAGCAGCTCGCCGCCTTCGTACGTTCGCTTGAGCGTATTGTCGACATGAGGACTCGCCAGAAGCCTGCCTGGCAGCAGTTTGCCAATGCGTCGCCCAGTCTCATCGAAGTAGCGGTCCTCGAAAGGTTGCCCGCCAACACCCAACTCGTCGTAGAGAAGATTCTGAGTCAGATTCTGAACATTTTGCCACTGTTCAGCATGCAAGCGAACTTGCCGTGCACCTCCGGGATTGTGAAAGTCGAACGCCGCATAGGCAAACAGTGCCAGGGCACGAATCGTGTCGGCGGCATCACGCGATTTCAGCTCGCCGATCTTCTGACGCCAGCTTTCCACGACCTGTTCTTGATCACCCATTTCGGCGGACTGAAGTAGTTGGCGTTTGGTCAGCAGCAAGAATTCGATCGTTCGCAGCGTCGGACCTGATAAACCCGGCACTCCGGCTAGACGCTCGTTGATATACCGTTTGACGGAATCGGCGTAAGTCTCCGCGCTGGCAAAGAGCGTCTCGGGAATCTCCTCGGTCAGCAGAGCAAGCCGCAGTGCGCCGCGTGCGGATTCAGCAATGTCTTGGTATTGCCGCGCAAAATACGCTTCTCGCGAACTTACATCCGCAAGGGTTACCGTAGAAAGGAATTCGAGATTTTGTACGCGCTGCATCGCGCGGGCTGCCCGAGTGAGCTTCGCGGTACGATGGCCGGGTTGATAAAGCTGATTGGCTAGCTCATGAAACCCCGGCAGGAGCTTGTCCAGCACTCCGAAGTCGAACCAATCCTTGAGTGCCGGAAAGATCGATCCCGGCTCAACCATCAGCTTGACAAATCCCCCATCCTCCGCACGCAACGATTCAGCAACGTTCTTGCGTGCCGCACGTTTGATGGAGCTGTCGATCGGTAAATGAAACCGTTGCTGCGCACCGTACAGGGAATAGAACAGCTCCGTCGCGTCCTTGAATAAGGCATCGGCTTCGACCCGCAGGCCGCTCGGTCCCCAGACGATCAGACCATCGGTGTCGGGCACGACCACGCCATGATCGAGCAAGCGATCCCAGGTCTCGTGACGGTAGGAACGAATGATCTCGCGAGCCCGATTCAGCTCGGTCAAACCTTCCGCACCGAAACGTGCCAGAAATGCATCCATATCGGCGACATCGATAAAAAGACTCGACTGGTGTTTCTTCTTGTGATCGCTCGGCTGATCGGCTTGCCGCTGATCGGTTTGCCGCTGATCGGTTTGCCGCTGATCGGTTTGCCGCTGATCGGTTTGCCGCTGATCGGTTTGCCGCTGATCGGTTTGCCGCTGATCGGCGCGTCGTTGCTCAATCCAGCAGCGTGCCGAAAAGATGATGCTGACTGCGTCAAGCACTTCGGGTGTCGGGGCACCTTCGCTGTCGAACCGTCGAGTGCTGCGAACCTGCTCGTAGACTTCAGCGGACGGGATCCAGCGCTCGAACGAATAGAGCCACATCGTCATTTGAAAATTGCGCAGTCCGCCGATTCCATCCTTCACATGAAAGCCGCCGATGTCCCCAGGTGGCTGCGGGTACAACAGATCGAATCTGCCGCAAGTCTTGATTGACTGCAAAGATAAATTCAAGTCCTAGCTCAGCAGCCCGCTGCCGACAGACCCGGCGAATACGATTGTCGAATGCAACATCTCCGACCAAGCGGTCTCCATCCAGTAATGAGGCGAGCGACTTCAGATCAAAATGCTCGTCCTCCCTGAGGTCAGGAATCGCATTGGCTTTGACGACGTTTCGGAGCCCAGGCACCAGCGGCGCAAGCAGCCGGAGTTGCCGCGAAACATGCCGAAAGAAATGCTCGTTCTCTTCGATGTTTTCGACAAGAATTCCGATGTCGACGTCGGAACCTGGGCAGATTTCCTGCCTACCGGTACCTCCCAACGCATAGATGGCGAAGGCCCCCCGCGGCGTCGCTTCCTGTACGACTTGCTGATAGAAGCTTTTCATTGCTTCGCGAATGAATCCGCCGCGGTGATGCACGACGTCCCATCCGTCTTTCAGCGCAGCCGTGCGAATCTTCGAATCGCTTTCAGCCAGTCCCGATCGCAACGATGTGACCCAAGCCAGCTGCTCAAAGTCATTTTGTGTCTTCGCATCCGCGTTCAAAGCGTCACCTTTTTGCAACGACAATATAGAGAATCAACAGGAGGCTAGCTCAAACGTTCTAAATCGGCGCGTCGATCTTCGTAGGTTTCGCAAAACGCCAGCGCTTTTGGATCGGGGTTCTTGCCCCATTTCTGACATGCCTTCGTGTAGATCTCGGGCCACCAATTTCGATGTTCGGTGAGTCCTTGATCACGATCGTCTCGCCAGTGGCTGAGCACCTTGGACCAGCATTGGTCACCATAGCTGAGCGCCTGACTGAGGGATTCGTATCGGGGAACGTACCAACGGCGGCCAATTTGTGCGTGCAAGACTTCGTCGGCCCAATCGAAATCTTGGAACAAACCCGCGAGTCGATCGCCACTCTCGGTCGCTACTTCCCATTCGTAACGTTTGCCAGTTCGCGGCATCAGCCCCTGTTCGATGAAGAACAACACGCCGTGCCGCTCTCGTGCGTCAAGTTGCAGATTCAGGTTCCGCGACCAGGTGAAGTTGATTGGGATCTCGCGCCAGTCGATCCCTTGAGCCACGAAGCCGACCTCGCCCATCATTGCATGACGCGCTTCGTCCCAGAGCTGTCGAGACATTTCCATATGAAACTCCCACGGCTCTTCGTCCCTCAGTTCGACCAAGATGCTGGCCATCATTTCGGGCACATCGAGCTCGCGAATCCGCTTGTAGTACATCATCAACGTCTTGTCGCGTGGCGAAAACTGCTCGTCATACAGAAATGCTTCGGGGTTCACGCCGGCGTTAAACGGATCTTGAAAACGTTCATCCCGGCACGGTTCTTTTTTGTACACGTAGGGCTGCTTGCTGTGCCACGCTGCGGGGATCTCGTCGGTTGCGGCTTCCACCGCGTCGAGCATTCCGGCGGCGACCAGACATGCGCGCAGGTGATCGACCCAAGCTTCGATCTGTTGACGCATTTGATCTTCCCGCAAACAGGCGACTGCTCGTTCACCAAATCCAGCGACATCGGCCAACTCGAATTCGATCAGTTTCGCGACTCGAACGGTCGGCGCATCGGCCAGCGGATGAGCGTCGTTCTTCAGTCTCTCACAGGCAGCGATGACTGCCGGCAGCACGACCTGGTAGGCTCCGACCAGCAACTCTGCGGTGGTCGGTGCGCGAACGATTTCGTCCATCAGACGCTCGAGCGCCGGATGCGGGATTTTGTCCAAGCCGAGCGGCGGCTCGCGCATTTCGCCGACCCGACGGCGGATCAACGAAACCTGTTCGGCACATAGGTAAGCGTGATGGCTGAATGCCGTCTTCAACTCATAGATCGGCTCGGCCGTGATCCGCGCGGTCAAAGTTTCGTGCAACCGTTTCAAAACGTAGTGCAGGCGTTTTAGCCGCTCAACACTTACGTCCAGGCTCCAGTCACTTTCCACGGCACGCTCCATCGAGCAAACACCGCCCAGTGATGGAAGTCCCCGATACGATTGGTACTTGTCTGGATCGCTCATGATTTTGCTCGTTGAAGGACGCAGCAACCGGAGTCAACGGCTACATGTCCGTGGTGACCGCATGCATGCGTCGGAACGCAACTAGAACTCGATGAATCGGGTTACTACGAACGAAGAGTCCCAGCCCAGATCGATCTGTCTAGATCAAGCTTTCGCAATCTGTCTCAGCCAGCTCGGCCGCGGACAGTTCGGGCTCAACCGGGTTGGTGATGAAGTGCGCCAGCACGGCAGTGATATTGTCGAGTCCTCCAGCGTCCTTGGCCGCATCAACCAAGCGATTGCAGGCAGTTTCGGCGGACCCCCCTTGGGAAAGGATTTCGGTGATCTGCTCGTCCGTCAGATGCCCCGTCAAGCCATCGGTGCAGATCAATAACTTGTCATCGGGCATCAATTCATTGCGCCCGTATTGCGGTTCCATATTGGATTTGCAGCCAAGGGCACTGACCAGCACATGACGGAAACGGCTGGTTTCGACCTCGCTCGGGCTGATCGCTCCGTTGTCCGCCAGCGCTTGGGCCAGGGTTTGGTCGTGAGACCACAACTCCAACTTCCCGTCACGAAACAGGTAAGCGCGGCTGTCACCGACGTGAATCAAGTACACAACCGGCCAAACTACCCAGGCCATCGTCAACGTCGTCCCCATGCAATCCTGTTCAGGATGGACCGCGGCAGCCGTGCGGATCTGCGATTGAGAATACTCCAAAGCCGATTGTAGACCTTGAAAGAAATGAGCCTCATGGGAGGTCGGACAGGTGATCGGCCAATGCAGACTCGTGAGCAAGTATTGGACAACTCCTTCGACCGCCAGCCAACTGGCACGCTCCCCCCCTTCGTGGCCGCCCATGCCATCGGCAACCAGCAGCAACTTCGCGCGTGAGGCTCCCGAGAATTGCGTTTCGTCGTCATAGCCCAAGCTTGAACTGTGAATCACGATCGACTTCAGCAGATCAGCAATTAAAAACTGGTCTTGGTTCGACTCTCTTTTGCAGCCAATGTCGGTTCGACCAAAACAGTCCATCTTGCCTCGCACGGTTTTTACTCCGAATGGGGTGGGAATCGGGGCCAACATGAGCCAATCCGCGCATGTGCGTTCAATATAGCCCGATATTTGAAAATTGTCACACACCGCGGCCAGGTGAGTGTGCGGCTAAGTGAAGCCCGCAACGAGTGCCTGGGCCATCTTCGATTGGCGGCATTCGTGGGCCCGGACCGTTCCAGCGACCAGTTTGATCGTTCATGTCTCAGGCGTTCAGCCGTAAAGTCACCTCGTAATTCATGCGGTTGGCCAGTCTTTGGTCGTTCTGATGCTGCGGTCGCTAGCGTGCCAAGTGACGCCGTCAACATGAAGCGTCGTTCCTGTTTGTCGGCCTTGAATTTCGCTCCACCTGGTATCTCACCTCTCATCGCGTACTTCCACAACGCAACGACTAACTTGCGAGCCAGAGCCAGGAAAGTCCCACCAGCAGACTCCTCCGTTCACCACGGCCCGCCTTGCTGATACCGAGCTCTCGATCGAGCTTAGCAACGAACAAAGTCGAGTCGATTTGGCTAAAATCGAAATCGGTCGCGGTCATGATTAAGTCCCTGAAGTTAGTAGTTGAATTCTCGGAATTGAATCACCGCGGCCTTTCCTAGCTTGTACGCCTTGGGCTATCCAGCAATTCAGCCACGTTGACCTCTCCGGCCGCTCCCACGGCCAACTCTCCCGGAGGGAAGCGGGACGCTCTGTAGCAGGCTCAACCGCCGATTTGCGGCGGTACGGAGCGTGAGGCACAAAGCCACTCCTTTTGCCGAATCCCGCGCTATTTCTTGCATGCTGCACGGCCCCCATCTAGTATCAACTTCGGTCGATGTGTTGGCTGAAGGGACGATTTTGCCATGCATCGGTCACCCTCTGAGGAACGGACTCTGTCGAGGTTCTGCGTGCCGGCGGCACGCATCTCAATGGACTGGTCCGTATTCACAAAATTGGTGACAGCAGACGCCTGCTGTCGGGGGAAATTCTTTGATGTTTTCGAAAGCATCTCAAGGCCTGCGTGGGTTCCCAAAACGGGGAAAACGATCGCGAGGATTGCGTCAGCGAAACTCATCGCGTCGCCGACTTGGCGTGGAGAGTCTCGAAGCACGGCGCGTATTGGCCGTGTTCTTGGGCGGCGGGGCGATCACCATCAATGACGACGCCACAGCCACACCCTATCCCTCCACCAACGTGGTGGCGCTTCCGAACGGTGTTACCGCCGACGCCCTCGACGTCAATATCACGCTGACCGATGTTTCACACACCAACCCAGACGATATCGACATCCTGCTGGTGGGCCCCGCTGGCGGCGCACAGAACGCGCTGATCATGTCTGACGCGGGGAACGGTGACGACATCGTCAACGTCACGTTGACTTTCGATGACGAGGCAGCCAGTATGCTGCCCGACAATGCTCAAATTGCCAGCGGCACGTTCCAGCCCTCGAACTTCGACGGCACTGAAGATCTCCCCGCGACTGCACCACCTACTGCCGGCAGTATGCTGAGCGTGTTTGATGGGGCCGACTTCGAGGGTACTTGGAATCTGTTCGTCGATGACGACTCAGCCTTCGACGACGGCTCAATCGGCAGCTGGAGTCTCGACATTCAACTCGGCGGAGCGGTTATTGTTTCCGCCGGCGCGGCCGCCGGCGATGGCGCGCCCGATGAGTTCAACATCATTCGTAACGGCGACAACGTGGAGGTTCGCGTCGGCGGCGGCCTGGTGTTCGACGAACCGCTCGCTGATGTTACCAGCCTGACCATTCGTGGTTCCAGCGACAACGACACACTGACCGTCGACGTCAGTGGCGGATTGATTCCGCTGGCGAATAACATCCGCTTCGAGGGGAAAGACGGATTCGACGTGTTGAACGTCAGCGACACTGGCGGAGCGCCAACGAACTTTACCGACGAAGCGATCAATCTTGGTTCGTTGCCGGGTGATGGGACTCACACACTGGACGGACAAACGATCGAGTTTTTCGATCTCGAGCCGATCAATTCGAATGCATTGGCAGCGAATTACATCATTGGCTCACAACCTGGGCTGGCCAGCCTGCTGCAGGATGACAACCAGATCAACTATTCGGCCGGCCAGACCAACGGTCCGACGTGGGGACGCGTCACCGTCGATAACTATGAACCAATTGAGTTCATTAACAAGGCTAATCTAACGATCAACGCCGGCTCGGGCAGCGACGAGATCAGCCTGAACAACGCGATGACCCCTACTGGCTTGACCGGCATTACAGTCAACGGCGGAGATCCGACAGCCGGTAGTGATACGGCGATCATTAGCGGCACGACGGGTGCCGATACGATCAACTTCGCGCCGACGACTGATGACGATGCCGTTGTCACCGGTGCTGGCCCGGTCCCGATTACGTTGGCGACCGTCGAGGGCGCCGTGATAGATGGTCAGGGAGGTGGAGATGCGCTGACTTATACGTCGCCTGCCGGTGTCGACGTCATCAGTCTCGAGTCCAAGTCCATTGGTGCAGGCGCTTCGATTTCAGCTGTCCAAGGAGCTGCGCCAAATCTGGTGCTGATGCCATTGTCTTACACGGACATATTTGGCCCCGCTCCTCAGCTTGCTTTTGCAGACGCTTCGGGGGCTCGCACGGACGTGTTATTTGCCTCCGGCACCCAAAGCGAGGAATTGTTCGGCGTCACTGCGGCCGGACAAGTCACCGTCGCGACGCCTCAGAGCTCGTTGACGCTACCGGTATTTAGCACGCCAGGTGTTGCGGGGCTGACCTTACAGGGTCTTGATGGCGACGACGTGTTCAACGTCGCCGGGAACCATCCCTTTACAGGCGTGCTCGGACCGGGAATCGCCATCGAAGGTGGCAATCCGGATGGTGGTAGCGATGTGCTAAATCTGCTGGGGGCTGCGGCGACGGTCGAAAACGTTGTTATCACTCAGAGTACGACGAATCCAACGAATCAGGTCATCAACGGTCTCGGCGGTGCGATCAGCGCTTCCGGCGTGGAATTGATTACGTACACCGGCAATGCTCGCGATGACACGTTGGTCGTCGAGACGACCGCGGGGGCCGACAACATCCGTGTCGATGATCAAGCCGCTGGCGTGACCGCCCGGGTAACGTCCGAGCAGATGCCGAACATCGACTTCACCAATGTGCTGACGTTCCAGCTAGAGGCTCCGCTTGCACCGCCGGCAGTGGCTAGCGATGGCGGTGCAGTGACTGCCACGTTCGCGACGCTGAACCTCGATCCGGCGACAGCCTACCAGTTTATCGGCAATAGCGAAGATGTGCTGGTCATCGAAGGTGCAGATACGTTCCCCGACCTGTTTACTGTCGCGAACCCCATTGCCGGACCAGCTGGTGGAAATGTGGTCGTGACTGACACAACTGCCTCTTTCGGCGCTGTAGCTGTGACGAACCTAACGACCGGTCCCTTCGCTCCCGGTGAGGTTCGGCTGAATACCCTCGCAGGCGACGATGTCGTCATCGTTGACACTGGCGGTGGCGGTTTTGGAGGCGTTGACCTAATCGACACGCGAATCGTGTACGACGGTGGAACTGGCGGCGACCTCCTCAATGTCCTGGGTGCTCCTGCCACCGCCGTCGTGGACACGGTTTATACGCCGGGTCCAGACCCGACCTCTGGTCGAATCGACTACGGGACAGCGGCAACCGCTGCGGATCTAACCGGAGCGACGCTCACGGGAGTGATGCAAATTGAGTTTCGAAATCTACAGCCGGTGCTCGATGTCGTTCCCGCCACCAACTTGACGGTCAACGCCAACAACCAAGACAACACGATCACGTATCGCGCGGGCCCCGCGGCGGCACCTCAGACCGGTTTGGTGGCTGTTGATAACAACGAAACACTTCTGTTTGCCAACAAGACCGTACTGACACTCAATGGCTTGGATGGCGACGATACTATCAACCTAGAGAACACGGCCGCGCCCGCCGGCCTGACCTTTATCGTTGGCAGTGGTGGGCTTGGGCGTGATGCGATCGATGCTTCGGGTGATACGACGGGGATCCCGTTGATGTTGTTTGGTGGAGCGGACGACGACACGCTTGTTGGCGGTTTGGGAGGCGACATTCTGCTCGGTGGAGTCGGCAACGACACGTTGGTTGACAGCGGCGGCAACGATTACTTCGACGGCGGCAACAATGGCCAGATTCCGACTACAATTCCGGCGGGCATCGGTTTTCCCGCCGTCCCCGGAACTCTGGTTTTGCCGCCGGCGGTTACCGATCCGATTTCCGCGACTGGCGGCGTCGATGCAGTCGTCGTCCGTGGCAGCGGCCTGGGCGATGTCTTGAACGTGATCCAAAATGCACCGACCGGAGTGGCCGGCTCGGGTTATCCGCTGGCTGTGGTTAACTCGGCAGGCGGCGCAGTTCCACCAGCGACCGCCGATATTTTGGCAACCGTTGTCGCCGGTGCCGTGCCTAACGTCGCAGCTTCGCGATCCTCGATCGAGGATGTTCGCATTGAGGCCGGTGCGGGTAACGATCAGATCGCGGTTGCTCATGCGGACGTCTACAGCGGCGGTGCGGGCACTCCGCAGCAAATGGTTCGCTTTGACGTTCGTGGTAACGCGCCCGACGCCAGCGATCGATTAGTGATTCAGGATCTTGGTCTTGGTGATGTGGTTCTGATTCGCCAGTCAGCCAACGAGCGGACCGGACGAGTGACCGTCGCTCCGGCGGTCAACACAACGGACCTTCTCGGATTCAACGGCGACATTGTCTATTCGGGAATCGAGAATGTCGACGTCAATCCGCTCAATCCATTCAACGGTGGCACTGGCACCGACGGCCTTGGACGAGTCGTCGTGTTTCAGGCCGATCCTTTTGAGGCGAACGACGCTCTACCGATCGCGACCGACATCGGAGACGTGACGACGATTCATCGCGATCCGACGATTGATCCGGGTAACTTCGCTGGGCTGTTTGGCCCTAATGCGGACGAAGATTGGTACGTCTTCAATGCGACGCAGGCGGGTGCCGCAAAACTCGATTTACTATTTGCAGCGATCGGACCGCTCGCCAACGGCAGGGCTGGTCTGCCCGGCGGCGGAGCCCTCGTCGTCGGCGTCTATAACGCGGCCGGGGTGCTGATTGCCGCCGGCAGTGGACTGAATAATGCCGGCGGTACTCCGATCGGACAGACGGTCCAGTTCGCAACGCTCGCCAACACCAGCTACTTCATCCGTGTCACCGGTGCTCCGTTGACTGCACCGCCGGCAGCGTCGGCGAGCGCGGCGATCAACACGTACGACCTGAATCTGACCGCCAACCTGGACGACCTTGGACCACAGATCATTGATCCCGACGGGCCCGCATTCCCGGCGCAAGCGATTCAAATTGTCGACAACCCGTTCTTCAACTTGTTCACGAACAAACCGGCGTCTGGACCGGCTGGTCCCACGCCGCCGATTCACGGCCTGACGATCAACTTCCGCGATCCGATTACCCGTACCCAGACCGGCATTTCACCCGGCGCAACGCTTGGAGCACTCGACGCCGCGACGGCGCTCAATCCGGCCAACTACTCAGTGGTGGGTGACGCCACCGGACCGGTTGCCATTACCGGCGTCTCGTTCGCTCATCCTGCGACAACACCATCGGTGCTCGGGGCAGTCCTTGCGGCGGGCCCGAATTCGACGTCGAGTTTCAACATTGGTGCTGCACTGAATCCACCTCCGGCGGCTGCCAATGCGAACTCATCGGCAATCGTCGGACAAACGATCCAATGGACGTCTGGTGCGAACACTGGCCTGACCGCGCGAATCGTCGGGTACAACAACGGCACCGGCGTCGCAAGCGTGGCAACTCCATTCCCAGCGGCGGCGGCAACGGGCGATGGATTTATCATCTTGCCCATCCCTGACGTTGTTTCCCCGTTGACACTGTTGCAGGGTGTGACAGTTGCCCCCGGCTATGCGGCACCAGCCGCCGACGGTATGGGAGCCTTCTCGGGCGACGTCAACATCGCCGTGAACCCACCCGCAGCCTACATCGGTCAATCGGTTCAGCTCACGGACAACTCGAGCAACGCTGGATTTACAGCCACCGTCCCCGAGCAGCGCACGATCGTAGGCGTGAACGCGGCGGGGGCGTTCGTGTTCAACCAGCCGTTTAGTGGAAACGTGCCGGCGGGCACGACTTTCAACATTGTGGGGACGGCAGCGAGTGCCCAGGGCGTGGTCGCTGCCGCGCCAACGGCGACAACCTTCGGTGCCATCGCGACGCCCGCCGGCAACTTTGGCAATGGGTCGGTGGCAGGTGCGGCATTGAGTGCAGCCAACGGTTTCTACGTGGGCCAGGCATTAACGTTCACCAACGGTCCGTCGGCTGGCCAGTCGCGACTGATCACCGGGTACAACGCTGGTGGGGCGACTTTCACTTTCAGCCAACCCTTCACTACCGTGCCTCGCGCGGGAGACCACTTTCTGATCGGACCTTCCACCACACCGCCTGTTCAGGGTGGAGCGGCTGGAGCTGCGACCACGACGACGACCATTATCGGAACACCAGCGGTGGTGCCTGCGGCGGGAGCATCCGTAGGAGGACTTTCGACCACACCGGGAGATTACGTCGGCCAATTGCTGATCATCACCTCGGGTGCACAAACGGGAGAGACTCAACTGATCAATGGTTACAACGGAGCGGGCGTGCTGACCGTTGAAAATCCATTCAGTGCGGCACCCATTGGCGCGACATTCATTATCACGCCTGTCAACCAGGCGGCGGTAACAATCAGTTTCGCCGGCGCCCTACCAGATGATCGCTATACGCTGACGGTCCATGACTCGATTCGCGATTACGCAGGCAACGCGTTGGACGGCGAGAACAACGGCACGTTCCCATCGGGCGACGGTGTATCGGGCGGGGATTTTGTAACCAGTGGATTTACCGTTGATAGTGCTGCGGAACTGGCAGTTTGGTCCGGCGGCAGCGTGTATATCGATGCCAACGGCAACTTCACCTTCGATCCCAACCACCCGTCCAATCCTGACATCGTTCACACGTTCGGATTTACGACCGACCATATCTTCGTCGGTGACTTTGCCAACGCTGGATTTGCCGATGGTTACGACAAATTGGCGGCATATGGTCGTGTTGGCAATGGCGCGACTGCTGCTTTCCGCTGGCTGATTGACACCACCAATGACGGAATTCCCGATATCGTTGCGCCGACGACCAATATCATTGGCATGCCCGTTGCCGGCAACTTCAATGCTGCCGCGGGCGACGAGGTCGGTTTGTTCACCGGCAGCGCCTGGATCTTTGACGCGGTGACTCCCGACTTTAACCTGGGCGACGAAGCGGTTGTGGCGTCCAACATGAGTGGAATTCCGTTCGTCGGAGACTTTGACGGCGACGGTGCCGACGATCTTGGTACCTATAACTCCGTGAACAATACGTTCAACCTGAGTCTGACCGGTAGCGGTAACGGCCCCGCTGCTCCGAATACGACAACCACCTTCACATTGAGCACCGAACTGCCGTTCATCGGTGTTCGCTCACGACCGGTCGCCGGCGACATCGACGGTGACGGTATCGATGACATCGGTTTGTGGGTGCCCGATCGTAGCGGAGTCTTCCCCAGCGAGGCTGCTGAATGGTACATCCTGGTCAGCGGCGGAGCGCCGCTGACCAATCGCATTACCGCTGCGCCGCAGGTCATCAACTTTAATCCCGTTCCTTTCGGCAACGACCGGTTCGCACAGTTCGGTGACGAGTTTGGAATTCCACTGTTGGGGAATTTCGATCCTCCCGCGCCGGGCAGTTCTTCGGCCACGAATTCTTCCACGACGACATCGACGATAACGAATACTGCTACACCGGACGATACGACAGAATCAGAGACAACCAGTCAGCCGACCGCAACCGAACCACCGATCACAACCAACGCCGCTCCGGTCGTCTCCGCTGGTTTTGGCACCTTGACGACGCAACAAGGTGCCGCGCTCCCAGAATTCGATCTGAACCGAGTTTTCGACGATGATGGCGACTTGCTGTTTTCCGTGGTCGGGAACACGAATTCTGATCTGCTGATCGGATCGATCGTGGCAGGACGACTTCGATTGCAGGCGTTGGACGGCGCCAGCGGGATGGCGAAACTGACAATCGAAGCCCGAGATTCGGCCGGCAACAGTGTGCAAGACACCCTCGAGCTACACGTGGTCGCTGTAGTTCAACCAGTGGTCCCCGTGGATGAACCAGTGGTCCCCGTGGTTGAACCAGTGGTCCCCGTGGTTGAACCAGTGGTCCCCGTGGTTGAACCAGTAGTCCCTGTGGTTGAACCAGTGGTCCCCGTGGTTGAACCGGTAGTCCCCGCGGTTGAATTGAACGAGCCGCCGATTGCTCTGGATACGACGATCATCAATGCTCTGGACGATAGCGACCCGATTCAAGTCGACTTGCAGAGCAAATTCGTTGACTCCGACGATTCCGTGCTCGGCTACCAGGTTGTTTCGATTTCGAATCCCAGTCTCGTCAGCGGAGTGGTTTCCGGGAGCCGGTTGACGTTGCATGTTTCTGAGGGCAATGCAGGAACTTCCATCGTCGCAGTTCGCGCGTCGGATAGTGCGGGAGGCACGGCGACTCATTCGATCGTTGTGCATGTCACCAGCTCGAATCGGGCGCCCGTTGCCAGCACCACGATTCGCGCGATTCGTGTTCAAGAGGACGCTGCAACCGAGCAGCTCGATCTGAGCACGCTCTTTAGCGACCCGGATGGCGACGATTTGCAGTACCAGATCAGCAACACGAACGCTTCGCTCGTTTCGCCTCATCTCGTGGACGCGGCGCTCGATCTGTTGTTCGCCGCCGGCACATCTGGCAGGGCAAGCATTGAGGTCACGGCCACAGACCCGGAAGGCTTACAGGCTCGGATGGAGCTGCGAATCGATGTTGAGGAACAGCCTGAGACGATCGTTGCGCCTGCGGAGCCGGTCATCGACGCCCCGGTCCCGGATCCAATACCGCCGCTGGAAGATGTAACGAACGAAGATACTCCCAGCGAAGACGATCCGCCGGCCGAGGTTGAACCCGCGCCCCGGCCACGTTTGTCACTTCGTTCCTTCTTGGCGCGATGATTGAGTTCATTGTCACTCGGTTGTCCCAACCGAGTGATCTGGTTGATTGTTGCTCGGTTGTCCCAACCGAGTGATCGGCAGAATCTCGTTTGGGACAAACGAGCGACAATTTCTAGAACCTGAATTCCGCACCCAGATTGATGCCTTGGGCCCAGTAGTCGCTTTCGACGAAGCGGAATTGAGGACGCGGTGCGCCTGTGACCGGAACGTCCGGATCCAGAAGTGTTGGGTTCACGTCTGTATCGATCTGATCTCCCGCACGAACGACGCTTGGATAATAGAGCACCGAGTAGCCGATCGTTCCGTACAAGCAATTCGTGGCACGAAAACCTAATGTCAATCCGAGTTCAGGAATCATGGTGAACTGCTTGCGTTGATAATTCCCAATGTTTGTCGACTGGGCGAGCAATCCACCAGTGAGGTTGCTGGGAACGCCACCTTCGGTGACTACAGTACTGCCAAGAATGTTGACGGTCTGTCGATTGTTACCAACTGCAACACGAATCAACGACTCCAGCCAAGCCCTGCGAAAGTTGGCTTGATAAGCGACACCAAATTGCAGACCGTTGAATTTGTTTTTGGTCTGGAAGGCTTCGGAGGTCGCTGCGGTATCAGCGCCAGAATTTATGTTCTGTGCGATCGTCAGTTCGTCACTCAACTCGAGATATCGGTAACCAAGAATCATGTCAACTCGGTCTGGCGGGGTCTCGCTCGTGACAGCGATAACGGGGCTCAGCGATGCGCGCCCATTGAGCAGGAAGGACCTTAACCTTGTCTGCGAGCCAATGGATATAGTGCCTGACAACTGGCTCGGATACGAAATCAGCAGCGCCGTCTCTTGGCCGTTGGTAATGTCAAAGAAGGGACGAGCCAGGATCGTGGTCCCATCGCTGGCGGCGTTGAACCCGTCGGTTTGATCGCGCAGCCCAAAGTATTCGCCCTCGAGCCCATAGGCTCCCTCGTTGGAAAGCCAGAATCCTGATTTCAGCCGAAGGCCTGCAGCCGAACTCCCGTTGATCGCACCGGCACCGAACAAGATCGTCGTCTCAGGTTCGCCCAGAACCCCCGCTTGGCTACTCGGCGTCGTCGGCGGGCTGGTTGTCACGAGTGCGGGCAGGTCCATCCCTTCCGGCTGCCAATACAGCAACTCAGTGCGGAACCAAAGTCGATCGCGAATCGTGGCCATGCTGGGGATGACGGGCCAAGTACCGAACCAACCGACGGGCGGACCCCCTACGGTCGCATAGGGGTCCGAGACATAGTTGTTCACGATCGCCGGGGCGTACCCTTGAGCGGGGATCATGGGCGGTTGCGCTGAGGCGATTGAGACAAAGCTCGTTGCCAACACAAACACGGCGAATAACCAACGGTGACTCAAGTCAGACTCCGAGTTGCAATTGCTTTTTTTGACGGATTTTCCTCAAGATTCCCGTCATTGAAGTCGAACGTCCGCAATTCCGGTTCTGGCCGTCAAGATGAATCCCCATCTGGCCTGGCGTTCAACGCCGTGAAACTTGCCCCGCAGCACCGCTTCTAGTTCGCAGTGACCCGATTCATCGGGTTTTTGCGCGCGACCGCATGAATGCGGTCACTACGAGCAAGAACGCATGAATCCGCGTCAGAATGCCGCTTGTTCAACTCGCCTTTCTTGGCGATGCTGGGGACTGGATTATCCGTTTTGCATACCCACCTGAAACAAGAGAAACAGAACCATGCGTGGACTCGCTTACGCTATCGCCGTGATCGCTGCGGTAGGAATCATGATCGGTATCGCAACGTTGCCCCAGCAATCTTCGGACGACATGGCCGCGCCGGCGATCGCCGTTTCTGCGACGCCGGAAGTGATGAGCGAAGCTGGCACATTGACTCTGAGCGTGCCGAGCATGCACTGCGAATTTGCTTGTTTTCCGCGTGTCAAGGAAGCCCTCGAAAGTGCTGATGGAGTGCAAGAAGTTCAGCTCGCGGAGCAAAAAGAAGAAGGCACGATCGACAACCGCCAGGTAGTGGTCAAGTACGATGCCGGCTTTGATGTCAACTCCGCACTCGCTTTGCTATCGAAAGAAGGCTTTGCCGACGCGGACGTGGTGCAGTGATCAACGTCAACAGCACAGCCCGATGATTGAGCAGGCTGGCGATGGTGCCGCTCCGCCGCGATGGAAGACCAAACGCGGCGTCTTGCTCGTCGGGCATGGTACGCGCGACGAGGTTGGCACGGCCCAGTTCGTTGAACTTGCAGCATGCCTGTCCGAATCATTGCATCCGATTCCGGTCGAGCCGGCATTGTTGGAGTTTCAACGGCCGACCATCCCGCAGGCGTGGGAGTCGCTGGTCAGCGGCGGTGCCGAGCATATTCACGTCGCACCGTTGTTACTGTTTGCTGCTGGACATGCCAAGCAGGACATTCCCGACATCGTCGCTGATTGTCAATCGAAGACGCCCAAGGTTTCATTCGACCAGTCACGTCCCATTTCACGTCATCGCTCGATTATCGAACTGGTCGTCAGGCGTCTCGAAGGAACGTTTGAGAAATTGGAAACGCCGCCAAGTCGCACGGCCGTTGTGATGGTCGGTCGAGGCAGCCACGATCCCTGTGCCCAAGCCGATATGCGAGTGCTCAGTGAGGTGGTGAGTCGACGAGTCGCTGCGGCTTGGACGACTACGGCGTTTTACGCGATGGCTCAGCCCCGACTTCCCGACGTGCTGGAGCGTGTCGCCGGCAGCGGACAGTGCGACGCGATCGTTGTTTTTCCGCACCTGTTATTTGAAGGGCGACTGTACCAATCAATCGTGCGGCAAACCGAGCAAGCGGCGCAGAAGCACCCGCAAGTACGGTTGTTGACGTCACCCTATCTGGGCCCCGATCCGCTGGTGGCCGAAGCCATCGCAGCGAGAATCGCGCAATGTTCGTAGGTTGAACTTCGCCAAAGATTCAAGAGCCGAAGGGTTGCTGGTGGTCGAACGTCAGAGCGTTGCAGGCCTCCAAGCGTCTGTAATAGAAAGTGTGGTAAGAATTGAAAAGGTTAAAATGAGAATTGAAAAGTGAAAAATGAATGACTAATGGCGTCGTGCCCCAGACGTTCCTCGCGGCCTCAATTTGCATTTTTCAATTCTCATTTTAACTTTTTCAATCGTCCCGTTCGTATTCGGCGCCATCCGTTTGGCTTCAACCTGGGGGCTCGCTGACGCTCGACCACCAGCCACCCCAAGCGTATTCCCGCTGATCGCTCCACTACTCTCTGGCAATATCGATCACGGCGTCCGCGACCACTCGGTCGTCGTACTGCGTCAGCTCTGCATTGACACCGCGGAACCAGTTCATCGCCGGCGCGACGTAGTCGGCGGGCGCGACCGGCGGAGCGGTTTCACCTCGCCATGCCGTGCTGATCCAGCGCCCACTCGCGGCGGAAAACTGGTACTCGCCGCCGAGCGTGCATTGCAGGTTCAGGCCCAGAATCTGCTGAGCTGAAGCGAGCCCCAATGCGGGATCGACTTTCAATTGCCGCGTCAGCAGACTCAGGAAATTCGCGCCGGCAACGCTCCCTTCTCGAGCCCGATCGTAAAGTTGCCCGTTGACCCAACCTTCGATTCGGCTGCCCTTCAGGTTGCCAATTCGTAATCGAATCTGTGCGGTGTCGCCGGCATCGGTTGCGGCCAGGAACGGCACACTCGATTGCAACACCTCCGGCTGGAACGACAACACACTGAACTGACCGTCGGTGTATCGATACAGTCCGCCAATCAAGCGACTCATGCCCGGTCCAACCGGCTGACCGCGTCCCAGGCCCAGCGGTAGTCGGTCGAGGGCGCCGGGTTGCGGCCAAGCGCCCAGGTAGCCGGGGATCACGCGCAGCGAACGATAGATGTTGATGATCCCCTCGAATTCCTCAGGCTGTGGCGGAATGGTGTCTTTGATTGCCGCGAACAAATGCGTTGGCGGTCCGAGCTGTTGCGATTCGACATGCGCCTGAACGGCGACGATGTCGTCGGGTGCGAACGCCATCGCAACTTGTGTCGGAGGGCCAAGTTGTTGTGCGAGCTTGCCATACTGCTTGGGGCTCCACGGCGCGACTTCTGCATGGATTGTGATTCGTTCCATTCCAGGCGTCTCTGCCAGCGTCTGTCTCTGGATGCCAATCATGATTGGATCGATCGTGGGGAATCGCTGACTGTATTGGCTGGCAATCTGGCTGTACCACGCGGACTCCTCCGCCGTCACGGCGTCGATCTTGACGTCGGCAATGGGAAGGAAAGAGCCGCGGGCGCCGCGAAGTGTGTCCAGCACCTCCTGGCCAACCGCGATCGCTCCGCTGCCATCAGGCCGTTTGCCAAAACCTTTTGGCAAAAACCCAGAGGCCACCAGTTGGTCGATGCCCAGTTGCGAGCCGTCGGATTCGATCGGTTCCTGTGCCGACGTCAATCGTGCGAGATGGACCATGGCGACGTCCGACTTCGCAACCAAGCGACGGCGCAGCTCGATCAAGTACTCGGGCGCGACCAAGCCCCGCAGCATGGCTGGAGAAAAATAGGCAAAAATCGTATCGTTACGTTCCAAGGGCATCAGCTGGCGTGATAACAGAAACGCCGGCGAGGTCGCCAGCGATTCGCCGCTTTCGCCGACTTCAAAAAAACGCTCGACCAAAGTGCGGCTGTTGGTTGCCAAGAAGAAGTCGCCGTCTTCGGCCAAGAACGATCGCACTTGATTGTCGGTACTGCTCAAGAGACTGACGGCGCGGCCCGCGATTTTGACGTCCTTCAATGTCACCGCCTCATCTTCGCGGGCCAGTTTTGACCGATCGCTTGTCAGAGAAGTCCGCAGCAAGAACGCGTTCTTTGCTTTGAAGAGTACGCCGATGGTCGCTCCGTCTGTCAGAAACATGTCCCTGGCAACGATCGCCTGGTCCTCGATCACGGTAGGACCGAGCATGCGAGAGAGTTCGGTCGTGTGCAGGTTCAGCTGATGTTCGACTCGCGCCGCGGCATCATTCTCGACGCCGCGGAGTGTCAGCATCCGTGAGATGTCACCGCCGTACTCATCCGAAAGATCTCGAAACCACATGTAGTTCGCGAACGAGCCGTAGCGAATGTAACCGCACTCCGGTGGCACGCGGGTAGCAAGTGGTTCGACCGGAACGCCAACCAAGTTGTCCTGAGCAAACATCGGCGCCCAATTGGGTGGCGGCGGAAGGGGCAACGACGCGATCGGTGCTTCGCCGCTGTTGTTGGAGGCCGCTCGTCGGAAGATCGCTTCGCCGGCACCCTCGGCCCCGGCGATCAGTTTCAACGTGCTGAGCAGTTCGTCGTCACCTTTCTGGGTTTGGGAGTACCAGTCCGGCAGCGGCAATCCAACGCGACCGGACAACACCGCGACCAGGTAGGTCTCGACCCAAGCCGGATAGTCCGCCGCATCGATTTGGCGTTTGGCCGCATCGGTATAGCTGCTCCACCATTGCCGCAGATGCTCTCGGTGCGTGCCCGGATCGTTCTGCGGGATGATGTCATAGGTGCCGATCTCCCCGCCTGCGTCTCCCAGGCGAACGCGCAAGGGCTCCCTGCCAAAAAACAAGAACGAGACTCGGCGGGATACAGTTTGTTCAAGGTTCTGCTCACTGTTGGTCAGTTCGCGAATCAGGCTTCCAACTCGATTGAGCAATCGCCCCCGGCCGGGTTGAGGCACCGGTCGCTCCGATGCCGCAGCGATCATCACACGAACATCGTCCGAAATCGGATACAGAATCCGCCCCGCTGGATCAGTCACCTGCACAGGCGGCAGGATTTTTCCAACCACGGGCACTTCGACCGGGATCTCGATCGTGGCGACACCGTAGGGTTGCCCGGTCGTGGCGGTCACGAATGCATCGACTGCCGTGACGGAGCTGCTGAAAGACGCGTGCGTGATCAAGCTGACGAGCAAACCGGCGATCAAGGCGGATAAGAACTGAAAACGCATGTTTTCTTTCCGAAGGGTTTCTTTGGGGTGCGGGGTCGTCATTGCCGAACCCTCGAGGATAATAGCCAGCATCCGTGCACTGGAGAGGTGCATTATTAAGTTCCAGCACCCTTCGGGACAGTCATCGTGAAAAGCCCCTCGCGCAGCGGCGTCTTTCAGGCCAGTACGGACCAGCGTTTGGAAGCATTTGCAGAGAGCATCAGCTTCGACCGCAGGCTGTTTCGCCACGATATTCGCGGTTCCATCGCTCATGCTGAAATGCTCGCGAGCGTCGGCCTGATTACCTCCCAGGAATTCGCTCAGATCCGGGACACTTTGCGAGAAATCGAGGCGGAGATCGATTCCGACCAGCTTCCGATTCGGTTTGAGCTGGAGGACATCCACATGCATGTCGAGCAGGCGTTGATCGATCGAATCGGCGATGTCGGCCGCAAACTGCATACGGCGCGAAGCCGAAACGACCAGGTCAGCACCGACATCCGCATGTGGGTCCGCGACGCCTTGGACCAGGTCGATGCGCAGCTGGAGGCACTGCAGCGTGCATTCCTGGGACGCTGTGATGCCGACATCGATATTGTTTTGCCTGCCTACACACATCTTCAGCGGGCTCAACCAGTGCTCGCGCCACACTACTGGCTCGCCTACATCGAGAAGTTCGCGCGTGATCGAGAGCGGATCGCTGATTGCCGGCGCCGCGTCAACCAATGCAGTCTCGGCGTGGCGGCCGTCGCCGGTACGACACTTCCCATCGATCGAGAACAAACCGCCAAACTGCTGGGCTTCGAGGGCGTTACGGCAAACAGTCTGGACACCAGCAGTGACCGTGATTTCATGTTGGAAACCGCGTTTGTACTTTCGGTGATCGCTTCGCACCTGAGTGGTTGGGCCGAAGAATGGATTCTGTGGAGCACCGTTGAATACAATTTCATCAAAATCCCACAAGCGTTCTGCACCGGCAGCAGCATCATGCCGCAAAAAGTGAATCCAGATACTCTGGAGCTGACACGCGGGAAATCAGCTCGCGTGATGGGCAACCTGCAAACGTTGATGTTGTTGGTCAAGAATCTGCCGATGGCGTACAACCGAGATCTGCAAGAAGACAAGCCACCACTATTCGATTCCTTTGACACCATCATGGCGATGCTCGAACTGGCCGCACCGATTGTCGAAGGCAGCGAGTTACAACGCGAGTCGATCGCCAGTCGGCTGGAACGAGGATACTTGGACGCGACCACGTTGATGGAATGGATGATCAAGCAGGGCATGCCGCAGCGGCGGGCGCACCACCAGGTCGGAGCCATCGTCGGCGAAGCAATGAAACGTGAAGTGCCGCTCAGCGAACTACCGCTGGAGGTGTTGCAAAGCCACGCAGAAGAAATCGACGAAACTGTTTATGAGTGCCTGGGCAGCAAGAACGCGATCCACGCCTTTGTCAGTTACGGATCCACGGCGCCCGCTCAGATCCGATCCCAAATCGATCGCTGGAAAGTGATTTTGAAGTCGTGACCCAGCGATTGCGGAGTGGGGAGATTGTTCAACTCGGATTATTTATCAGCCGCCTGGCGATACAGTGCGTCCAGCCTAGGAAGCTCGTTTATCACAACGAAAGGGAACCGCGGAGCGGTGGCAGCATCTAGCCTGGGGTTAACCAACGAGCGATAGCGAGGCTGGTGTAACCCCAGGAAAAAACGCGAGAAAAACCTTCCCCGCTGCGTCTTGGCGGCGTAGCCGCCAAGACGCAGCGGGAAAAAACGGGTATGGGCCTGGCGTCCTGGGGCTGCGGATTGCTCGCTGAGACGAGCAAACCTTGCCCCAGGCTATCTGCTTTCACTGCTCCGCAGTTATCCCATGGTGGTGACAAATCAAAACATTTGTACCTACCAGCGACATGATTGATCGGCAAATCGCGGTCAAAATCCGCTGTCAGCTGGACGTTCTTGATCGCGTTGCGGGTGAAAGGAAAACAGTGCTTGCCAAGAACCTCAGCCGCTCAACTCAAGATTTCCTTCACCACTCTTGGCGGTTCGACGCCCGTCAGTCGCTCTTCCAGTCCGCTGCGCTCGAAAGAACAACTTCTGATGATGCAGCCCCAACAGATGCAGAATCGTGGCGTGGAAATCGTGCACGCTGACCGGGTCTTCGACGACCTTGTGACCGAATTCATCTGTCTTGCCGTAGGTCGTTCCGCCCTTCACGCCGCCACCTCCGGCCATCCATGATGTGAATGCCTGCATGTTGTGATCGCGACCGGTGTAGATATCACCCGATCGCTGCGACGTCGGTGTACGTCCGAATTCGCCGCCCCAAATCACCAGAGTCGAATCGAGCAGGCCGCGTCTGTTTCAGATCGCGGAGCAAGCCGGCGACCGGCTTGTCCGTCCGCTGACACGCGGCGCGATGATTCGCCGCCAGATCGACGTGGCTGTCCCAAGGTTGTTCTTCGAGAAAAATCTGCACGAAACGCACTCCGCGTTCCACCAGGCGTCGAGCCAGCAAACAACGACGACCGAACGAGTCAGTCGCCGCATCTCCAATCACCGTACATCGATAGCGTGTCGCCGACTTTCTCTCGACAGATCAAGCGCTTCGCCGGCCGACAACTGCATCCTCGCCGCCAAAGCATACGACTCGATGCGGGCGTCGAGTTCGGGATAGTACGGGCGCTCGGTCCGCGATGGATCTCGTCAAGTTGTTTCAACAAGCTGCGAGCCGATCTCGGTGACCGCCGATGGTTGTTCGTATTGCTGCTTGAGATTCAGAATCGGCGAACCGGTCGGACGAAACGGAGTGCCCTGAAAAACCGGCGGAAGAAATCCGGCGGTCCAGTTCGCGCGTGCCGTTCTTCGGCAGCCCCAACGGATCGTTCAGCACCACGTAGGCGGGCAAGTTCTGATTTTCCGATCCCAGTCCGTAGACCGTCCAGGCACCCAGCGTCGGGTATCCCATGAACAGTCGACCGCTGTGGATCTTGTAGAGCGCGTTGTCGTGATTCGGATGGTCGGTCCACATCGAGTTGATCAAGCAGATGTCGTCGGCCATCTGCAGCGGTGTGCGGCAACACGTCGGCCATCCACATGCCGGATTCGCCGTGGCGAGCGAAGCCGTATTGACCGCCCATCATCACGCCGATATCGGCGGCGTCCTGGTTGCCGATTTCTTCGACATTGCCCGGATACGGTTTGCCATCCATTCGATTGAGCACCGGCTTCGGATCAAACAGGTCCATCTGGCTCGGTCCGCCATTCATGAACAACTGAATCACCGATTTCGCTTTCGCCGCGTGATGAACCTGCTTGGGCCGAAGATCGAACGATGCGGTCGTGTCCGAAGTCTGCGATTCAGCTGCGAGTGCCGACGTCGCCGCCAAAGAAATCGTGACACAACAACTGGGCCAGCGCAGCGCCGAGCAGGCCGTCGCTGCGTACGGGCGAAGAAATCGCGACGGGTCGTTAGCTGCGAAGTTCGGAAAACTGGCTCATCGGATCAATCGACGTAAAGGAATGCGGCGGAGTTCAGGATGGTGTGACAGTAGGTCTCCAGGGCTCTGTCGGTTTGCCCTTGCCAGGCGACTTCAGCTCCCGCAAGGATTCGATCCCAAGTTCTCGCTCTGCATCGCTCGGCGGGCGACTCAACGCGAGGCGATAAACCAGCATCAACATGCCGGCCGGGATGACTCGTTACTTTGCGTTGCCTCGCAAGCATCTGCGACGCGCGCCGCGAACGCTTCCGCCAGCTCGCGAACGTGTCCGTTGTTCATCAGCATCAAGCGATTGCGGTGAGACGGTCGACACGTTTCGGGCGACGCAGTTCGGTCCCATTTGCGGATAGTCAAACGTGTCCATCATCGTCGGAATTTCGGTGCGACGGTACTGCAGGTAGACGCTCCGTCGCCAGCCACCGCCATCGGTCGGATTGACGCTGACCAGCCCATCGCGGTTGACCGAAACCGCATCGGGTAAACCTCCTGGACTGTCGTCAAGTTTCCCGGAGACAAACAGCAGCGAATCTCGCAGCGCTTCGGCATCCAAACGTCGCAGCGGCATCTGGGAAAGCAGCCGATTTTGCGGATCGAGCTGCCGTCGCTGGTCCGTGATCCGACTCGATTGCCGATACGTGCGCGAGTTCATGATCAGGCGATGCATCTGCTTGATGCTCCAGCCTCGATCGACGAATTCCACTGCGAGCCAATCCAGCAGTTCGGGATGCGAAGGGCGTTCACCCTTCACACCGAAGTTCTCCAAGATCTTTCACCAGACCGGTGCCGAAATGGTGATACCAGATCCGATTGACCATCACTCGCGCCGTCAGCGGATGATCGGCTGAGTCAGCCACCGAGCAAAGGCCAGACGTCGACCGGTCTTGGGCGTACCGTTTGGAAAAGGAGGCTCGACATTGAATGGCGTCTGTCCATCAGTCAGGACCGAGGGAACGCCAGGACCAACCAGACTGTCCGGGCTTGTCGTGCTCTCCGCGCCGCAGAATATACGTGGGCGAGGGGCGTCCCAAGTCCCACAACGCTCGGATCGTAAGCGGCGGCACCATTTGTCGGCGAACCCGCTCGATCTGGTGCTCGATCTCGTCGAACGCGGCGACGGGCTGCAAGCACCGATTCTGGTTGCTGTGAATCGGCCAGCAACTCAGCACGCTGCAAACGCTCGACCAGAATCTTTTGCGGTAAGCGTTCGATTGTTGTCGGCTTTTTTCAAGGCAACGAGTGTCTCTTTGTTGTCAGCCTCGGATTGCTCGGGGTAATGATGCCGCAGCAGTTCGTTCTGAATTTCGGAAGTCGTCTGTTTCTGAAGTGACTGCAGCTTCTTGATTTCGGCCTCCAGCGGCGGATTCACCTTGGCGACGCGTTGGCGGTGCTCCGATGTAGCAATCCGAAGCGATCGTGTCTTGAAACTGCTCCAGTCGTGCTCGTCCAACGCACCCTGAAAGATGGCCTTGAACCGGTAGTAGTCGCGATGCGGAATCGGATCGTACTTGTGCGAATGACATCGAGCACACTCCATGGTCAAGCCCATCAGTCCCTCGCTGACGACGGTAATCGCGTCGCTGATCACCTTCAGCCGTTCCGGGACAAAGTTCATCGTGCGAGAACCTGTCTCGTCGATTCCCATCCGTAAGAACCCGGTGGCAATCAGATTGTCGACCATCTCGTCGGTAACGACCGCAGCCTTGTCGACGTCAATCAACTCATCGCCGGCGATTTGCTCGAGCAGAAAACGGTCATATGGTTTGTCGCTGTTGAACGCGGCAATGACGTAGTCGCGATACTTCCAAGCCACCGTTCGCAGGGGATCCGCCGATATGCCACCTTCGGAATCGGCGTAGCCGGCCAAATCGAGCCAATAGCGACCCCAACGCTCGCCATACTGCGGCGACGCCAGCAGCTCGTCGACCATCGCGGCGTACCAATGCGGATCGCTGCTGCCGCGCCAACTTTGCCACTGGTCGAGGCTCGGCGGGATCCCAGTCAGATCAACATAAACGCGGCGAATGAGCGTGTCGCGGTCGGCTTCTGGGGAAAACGTCAAGCCGGCCTGCTGCAGCTGATCGAGAATGAAACCATCGATCGTGTGGGTTCCCGACTTCACGGTTGGCGGCTGAAACGCCCAGTGCTTTCGGTCTTCGTCGGTGACGAGCGGATCGGGTTCAGTGGTCGCAACGTCAGCCGCGTCAATCACTTCCGGTGCGTCGGCTGCGATCCATTTGCGAATCACATCCACCTCCGAGGACGGCGGCCGTCGGACAAAGAACTTCAGCAACAATTCGCGAGGCGGACAAGCTTCGCTCTCGATACGCTGCAGAATCAGACTGGCCGCGGGATCACCGGGAATCAGCGCCGGGCCACTCTTACCGCCGCTTAACATCGCCGCGCGATTGCGAAGATCGAGACCGCCTTCTTGCAGGCGGGGACCATGGCAAGTCGTGCACCGCAACAGAAAGATCGGCAGCACGTCGTGCTGGTTGATGTGATCTTTCGTCTGCTGCCGTGGTAGATTGGACCGCGCAGCGAAATCAACCCAGCGGTGAAGCAACGCGAGTTCATCCCCGTTCAACTGCGGCTCGCCTTCGGGAGGCATCTCGCCAGCTTCGACCAGCACCCACAGCAGACTGTCGTCGAGCGAATCCGCAACCAAAGCCTCATCCGACTCGCCGCCGCGAAGCAATCCGCTGAGTGAGGAGAGATCGAGCCCACCCTTGCGGACTTTTTCGCTGTGGCACTTTCCACACTTCGCGGTCAGGAAAGGCTGGATGTCCGCTGCAAAGACCGGCGTGTTCTCCTGCGACTGACTCCGCTCGGCGAACAGCGGCCCGCCGAGGAAGAGAATCAGAATGGCGAGGCGATGGGCCATAGAACCAGGGCGACTTTGGAGGTAATGGGCCCGATCATTGTAGGGATCAGGAACCGTCAACACAAATTCTCGCCTGCAGGCTCACCGTTCGCTTTTCGGTTGGGGCGGAGCTCTCATTGGAGCTCGCGAAGATCGATTGTTACTGCTCGAGCCTTCTTGCCCGAGCAGGACTTGCTGCAGCATGGACTCGTAAAGCAAACCGTTTGCGGGTGAAACGACCTTCACGGTCTGCGCACCCCGCATGTCAATCGATCTTGCCAGCTTTTCAACTTCAAGAAACATCGGTTCGGGCGCGGTGACGACCAACGAGTTGCTCGGTTCGTGAACAGCAATCGTCATCGTTGGTTCCAGATTTCGTGGTGGTTGGCTCGCTGCTTTGTTGGCGGCCTGTTTCTTGCTCTCTTCTTGTCCGGACTGTTTCGGGACCTCGGCCTTCCCAGCCCCCTCGCGTTGAACAGGCTGTTGCCCGCCCTGCGCGTTTGGCTGGCCTGCTCCGGTCGCAGCAGCAACGCGACCGGCGAAAGCGTCGCGAAGGACAGCCGCAACTTCGCTGGCCTTGGTGTTGAACAATTCAATCACATGTGACGTCCCGTAGGTCTCGATGGATGTGATGCTGTGATCTTTGTCGATAATTTTCAGATATTCCTCAATCAGCTCGATGTCGGCTGCCGTGCCTTGTGCGATCAGCCGGTTCAACCGCGAATCAGTCACAACGGTCATCGTGCCCGCGGTCATCGTCGTCGTCCCATCACGCGAGGTCACGAAACTGCCAAAGAACGAACTGGAGGATGACGAAACGTATCCGTTGATCAGCGACCCACCCTCAAACTCTGATGCCGACTCACCACCGTCCAACAACTCGGCCAGCATGCGAATTGCGTCATCCGGCTTGGCGTACTTCAGATAGAACGCGATGGGTGGCGATGGCATTGAATCGATCGGACCGGCGACCGTTCGCAGATGTTCCTCGAACTGATTGAGCGCCTCGGTATCGTCCGATTGCAGATACAACCCGCGCGGCGTCAGCTGGCACCGAATCAAAGGTGCACTATCATCCGCATCGGTCGTCAACACACGTTCGTGGCGCGAATCGGCCGCAGACACCCTGATGCGTTTGGCCGCCGTCTTTGATTCTTCCTCGCTGACAACTCGCTCGGTCGGCTCGGACTCGATCTTGCTGAGCGATCGATACAACACGACGGGATTGGGGGCCCTCCAAAACTTGACAGCCGTATCCAAAATCTGCTCCGCCTCTTTCCCTCGTAGCGGCAGCACTCGAATCTCGTCGCTGCTGCCCGTGCTGGTGCTATCCAACCCGGCGACAATCTTTTTGATTTGCTCTATTTGAGATTGCTTCGCCCGCACGAACAGTCGCATGTTTCCAGGGTCGGCATCAATTCTGGGTGCGTCGGGGTCGATGTCGTCAGGATCATCCAGCGGATCGGGCAGGTCCAGCATCTCCTCCAGCAGACTGATCGCGAAATAGGGGTCAACCGTTTTCAGCGTGATCACCTCAAAGTCCGCCTCGCTGGCTTGCAACTGCGCCACGGTTTGCTCGATCTCCGCCTGAACGTCCGGAGTCGCCAAGGCAACAACACTTCCCGCCGTTTCGTCCATCGATAAACGCACGGACTTGCCCGCCAACAGAGTTTGCAAAACGTTGTAAACCGTTTCCACATTGCCACCTTCGACAAGGTGCGAACGCAACACCGATTCACCGTCCACCTGTGATGAGCTCATTTCCGGGATGTCAATGGCTTCCACCAGACCTTCCAGCAGCCTGACTTTATCCTCGACGCCGGTCACAAAGATATTCTTTCCCTGCAGATCGGCTGACAAACTCACGTCGATGCCGATCATCTCACCCGTCGCCAAGCCGAGGTGCGGTCGCGCCACCAGCAGGATATCCTCTGCGTCAACATGCTTTAACGCGAAGCTTTTCACAATCGTGCCGTTATCCATCTGCGACGACTGAAAAGCATCCAAAATCGCTTTCACGTTCCTCAGCTTTGCGGCGGTATCGGTGATCATCAGCTGATTCGTTCTCGCCAATACCGTGGGAGTCGTCATCAGGTCGAGCGATGTGAGTTCCGGAACCGCATCTTCAGCATCAATGTCGCCCATCGGGAAGATGCATTTGACCACGTCGTGGCTGTTGTACTGATCGAGCTGTTCCACGGTGACCATTTCCGCGATCGCATCCAACTGTCGCATGCTTCGCGGGTCGCCAAGGTTAATGACCGACAACAACCTGCCGCTGCGAACCAACGCAAACCCCTGCGGTAGCATGAACAGATTGATACGATCAATCGCTTCCTGATATGTGAACGCGTTGGCATCGGAGTAAGTAAAGCTGCCGGTCGGCAGATCGCCAACATGCAATGCCAGATCAGCCTCATCAGCAAGCCACTTGATCACGTCACGCCACGACGCACCTTCGAAGGAGAACCTCACAGTGGCCGGCTCATCGGACACTGACCGATCGTCAACAGAGCCCGAGGTCGTTTCGACGAGAGTTTGTTCTTGCCCATCCACTGCGGACAAACAGAAACCGGCCGAGAGCACGGCGCAAATCAATGCAACGGGAGTCGGAATCCGGCGGCAGCAAAGGAACCGAGAGTTTGACATGCGGTTACGTTGGACAGGTCGAAGCAAACGGAATCCACCTCGAGGGCGTTGCCAAGCGGGTTGGATGGCAACCCGTACGCCTCGAAAATGAGTTCTGTTCGCTTCAACGGCGAGGTGGGAAATTCGGCCGGTTGGGGGGAATCGACAACCTGAATGAGCATGCAGGTTCTCACTTGGCCTGGGCTCTTTACCTTAGTCAAATTCGCGAGAAAGTCAATGTATCGTTTTGCATGGCGTCCCCCAAATCGAGGACCGCCAAACACCGATTTCGCATCGCTGGGAAGGCTCGATAAGCATCGTGCCCGCCATTGGGCGTTGCCATATACTCGGGTAATTGGGCCCGCCCCAACGGTTGGTTACGAGCGAACGGACGACTCTTGAAATCGAACGACTGTCCAGCCTGATCCACTCCATCACAGAGACCCACAATGCGAAACCAAGACCGACGAGATTTCTTGAAGGCGGCGCTGGGCATGGCCACCGCCACGGCGGCTTCATTGACTTTAGCCGACCAAAAAGTCCTGCACCCCAACGCCATGAAGTTTGGGTTATGCACGTATCTGTGGGGCAAGGACATGGGCCTTGCCCAGTTGATCGACGCCTGTGAAAGATCCCAGGTAGGCGGCGTCGAACTTCGCACCGAGCATGCCCACGGTGTCGAGCCGAGTTTGTCAAAGACGGAGCGATCCGAAGTTCGCAAACGATTTGCTGACAGCCCGGTCCAATTGGTCGGCTATGGCTCCAACGCGCAGTTCCACGAAAGTGACCCTGCCAAACTAAAGCAGAATATTGAACTGACCAAAAGCTACATTCAGTTAATGCACGATTGCGGCGGTACTGGCGTGAAGGTCAAGCCCAACGGATTCCCCAAGGATGTCGCTCGCGAGAAAACCATCCGGCAAATTGGCGAAGCGTTGAATGAAGTGGCGAAGTATGGCCAAGACCACGGACAACAAATCCGCGTGGAAGTGCATGGGCAAGGTACAAGCGAATTGCCGGTGATCCACGACATCTTTCAGGTTGCGGATCATCCCAATGCCACGGTTTGCTGGAATTCGAACGATGTGGATCTCGAGGGTGAAGGACTGGAGCACAATTTCGATTTGGTCAAAGATCGCTTCGGCGCCACAGTACACGTTCGGGAACTGAATGAAGGCGAGTATCCGTACGCGAAACTGATGCGGCTGTTCTCGAAGATGCATTACGAGGGTTGGATTTTGCTGGAAGCCCGCACGAATCCGAGTGACAAAATCGCTGCCCTGATCGAGCAACGAAAATTGTTTGAGGAAATGATCTAGTAGCCGAAGATCTGGTGATAGCTCCACATTACGATCATCCACGCGATGACGATCAAAGCAACCGTGTAAATCGTGACAATGATCGTCCAGACAATTCGCTCCAGATTGCTGAATTTCTGATTCATCCAGAGCAGCGGAATCCCCAGCGCACCGGTCACCAGAAAGAGAATCGCCAGCACCGCAGCGCGACTCTGAACCATCTCGGAGGCCGAGCCTGCAGACGGCTCAGGCAGACCGGCACTTGGAGTGCTGTCGTACGAAATCGGGGGCGCCGACAGTTGTCCATCGATTGGTGATTCGCCGTGGTCTTGTTCGCTCATGGAGCGTGATCGTTTCCGTTGGAATCGTTGCCCGCGAGTCGTTCTTGGGCCTTGGCGACCAGTGGGGCAACATTGTCATTGTTTCCATACAGTTCTACCAAACTGTACCAAATCTGCCTGGCCGCGATCACTTTACCAGATTTCATCAACTCGTCAGCCTGGTCCAGTTTGGACTCAATGATGCGCAGCTGCCTCATCCGCTTCCACGCCCGCGAATTCGATTCGCGCAATCTGTCGCCGGGCAAGGTTGACGTAAGGCCGGTACTTTGTGTCGTCGGCCAACAAAGTCTCCATGCTCCGGTATTGGTCGAGCGCCGTCGCGGTATCGCCAAAACGCTCGAACTTGTGCGCTTCGGCGTACAAGCGTTCGGCCTCATTCTTTAGCGGCAGATTGCGTTTCAGCTTGACCGACAGCGCATGCTCGGCCTGGACCATTTCCACACGGTCCAGTTGCTCCTGCGCCAGGTGGCATGCTCGCCGTTAGGATATCGGTCGAGCATCGGCTCCAGATAGCTGACCTTCGCTTGGTTGAGCGCAGTGCGAGAATCCTGGACCAACAACGCTTCGGCACGGTCGCGCATCTGGTCTTCATTGAGTGGCCAAATGAAGTAGACGAACAGACCGGTCAGCAGCAGCAGCCCGGCCATCAACACCAACGGCTTATCGTGCCAGGCGGTATCGTCGATGGACTTCCTTTCATCATCAAAACCTCCATGTCCCAATAAGATCCTCGCTTCTTTCCTCTCCTTTTGGTCGGTTACGTTCAGCGGGCTGAATCCAGCCGAGGCATGTTCGGCCACGCCAGCCCGCGACATCGATCGCCTGCGGACTTCGGCGAGGGCAAGTTGAACCGCCGGCGCCGCGTGTGGTCTTGCCGCCGGATCCTTTTCCAGCAGCTGCATGACGAGTTTGTCGAACCAAATCGGACACTCCATCACAATCGATGCGGGCGACTCAGGTTTCTCGGACACCACATTGATCGATACTTGTTCGATCGTGTCACCGCTGATCGGCGGTCGGCCCGTCAGCGCGAAATAGAGCGTCGCACCGAGCGAGTACAGATCTGTATGCTTTGACAACGCGGTTGGATCTTGGATCAGTTCGGGCGGCATCAGCGAGATTTCAAGCGGCGTCGGGGGACGATTGGTTCGGAAGGGTGTCGAAACGCGATCGACTCGAACGTCAATCAGTACCGGGCTGAGACCCGCGAAGATAATCTTGTCCGGCTGAATACTGCCGTGCACGCAACCTCGCTCATGTAAGTACTTGAGCGCATCGGCGATCGGTTCGGCCAGATCAAGGACGGATTCCCAGGGCAGCCGCGAGCGTCGCTCAAGCTGCGCGGCGAGTGTGTCGCCCTCGATCAGTTCATGTGCCAGGTAGGCATCCGCCTGTTCAAAACCGCCGCCATAACATCTGACGATCGCGGGGTGGTCGATTTGCTTGAGCGTTTCCCACTCTTGGGCAAAGGCCGCGCGTGCTTCGGGTGTGCCGCCGAATGGGGATGAGAAAATTTTGACCGCGATAGCTCGCTTGAGCTGAACGTGAATCGCACGCCACACCGAACTCTGGGACGGGTGATCGCCCAGCTTCGATTCAATCGCCAATGGTCCGAGACGGCTCCGAGGCATCGCAGAGGTCGCAATGGAAGAAAAGGATGGAGATGCCGCAACGATGAGGATCCCGGTGCGAGACAATCAAGGCATCGCAACTATTATAGCTGTCGGTGTTTACCAACAGCAGTCTGCGTGACGCGGAAATCCGGCTGATCACGCGTCAACGCGGCCGCTCGTCCGCCTCGATCTGGTCCTCCAAATGCGCGAAGAAGAGGGCCTTCGCGGCTTGGTAACTTACCAAGTCACCTTCGCCGCTCCGCCACCGAGCGACCTTTGCCTCCTCAAAGCGAATCGCAGTTTCCCCATGTGAGCGCAGCCAGTCGCGGATACGAATGACGCGAGTCCAGACTGATGATCCCTGAACAACCAATAGCACGTGGTGGGTGGGCTCCGATTGCGCGATCAGCGCATGCCGTGGTTTGACAAGGGAAACCGCCTCAGACGTCCAAGCAGGCGACGGTGCGCGGCCATAATTCAATCCCTCAATCAGACACGCGGCCGGTTCAAGACTGTCGGCGTCTTGGACCGTGGCGACCACATCGATCGTCGGGCGGGCGATCAAACCGGAGATCGCGGTGCTTCCAATATGTTCGACCGCGGTTACCCAACCCTCGCAGCTGTGCAGAATGCTGCTACGCGTCTGTTCGAATTCTTGACGCCAGCGAGGGTCATAGTGCATCAGTCGAACACGATCTTCATTCATAAAGACTGATTTCTGGATGCAAGGCCGGTAAAAAGAATCGCGCATGAGAAAACCGAGCCTGGCGGGTGCCAAGCTCGGTTCATTGTGACGTGATCGCCCAATCGTTGCGATCGCGAATCGCAGTCCAGATCCAGTTTATTTGCTAGTCAACATTGCGATCCGCGCGCTCTCGATTTGCTCACGAATCGAATCGACATAGGCAGCGTCCGCTTCGCTCAAACGATCATTCGGTACGGTGCAGACGCGGCCATTGGCCTTGAACAGCCGAACGTTGTCCTGGTTGATCTCGATCAATCGCCCGTCGGTATGGAACTGACCAGAGTTGTCGATCCACGTACGAACTTTGGTATCGGCAAGAGAGCTGACTTGCGGTACCCGGGAGGAAACGACCTGAACGGCCTGGGACGGTTCACTGACTGGAGCGGGCAGTTCCTCGAACGATTCCTCGTCGACCGCGGCGGGCACAGCAGGAACCTGACTGAACATGTCCTCCACCGAAATCGTTGGCTCCGCTTTATCCGCGGGCAATCCGAACAGATCATCGATTGACTCGCTCTCGGGTGAAGCCTCAGCCGGCTCGGAAGCCGGAGCACCGAACAGGTCATCCAAGCCATCCTGGGCAGCCGGTTCATCCGCCGGCGGGGCAGCGAATAGATCCTCGAGGCCGTCATCAGCCGGTGCAGCATCAAAGCTGTCGTCCGCCGGAGCAGCCGCTCCAAAGATATCGTCGATTGGCGCATCAGCCGCAGGTTCATCAGCCGGCTCGGTACCGAAGATATCGTCTGCCGCAGGCGCGTCAGCAGGCGGTGCGCCGAAAATATCATCGGCTGCGGGAGGATCGGCAGCGGGAGCGTCTGCACCGCCGAACAAGTCATCGACAGATGGTTGGTCGCCTGCGGGTGCAGCATCCTCTGCAGGTGGATCACCGAACAAATCATCCATCGGTGCGTCCTCGGCGGGAGCAGCTGCAGGTGGATCGCCAAAGAGATCGTCAGCAGGCGCGGCCTCGGCGGGCGGCGGACCAAATGGGTCGGCTGTCGCAGGAGCCTCTTCAGCAGGAGCCTCTGCAGCAGGTGCTTCGCCAAACAGGTTGTCGGGTTCCGGTTCGGCCGGCACATCCTCGGAAGGAGCAGCCTCGGCAGGTGGGGCTGATGGAGCATCCGAAGACGACTCAACAGGCGCCGAAGATTCGATGTTCGATTCAAAGGGCTGTTCCATCGGCGCAGATTCCATCGGTGCACTTTCGATGATTGTTCCCTGATCCCAGCTCTCGATCATCGGCTCGGCCATGTACGGCTGTTCGATCATAGGAGCTTCACTGATGACGCCCATATCCATACCCATCTCGATAGGTGCCCCAACGATCTCACCGCAGCAGGACGATGCAGCAACCACAACTGGTGGCGGGCAGCAAACTGGAGGTGGCGGGCAGCAAACTGGAGGCGGCGGGCAGCAAACTGGAGGCGGCGGGCAAACTGGAACGCAGCAAACTGGAACGCAGCAAACGGGTGCTGGTACACAACAAGTTGACGGATAGTGGCAATGCATCCGATGTGCCCAACCGGCAAATGCGGGGCCGGTGCTCATGAAGGTTGTCAGTGCAACAACGAGCGACCATTGAAAGACGCGTCGGACCTTACGATTCATAGTTGTTCGACTCCTCCACAGTGGTCCTGTGGATCGCTTGCGAGTGCTGTGGTAGTACGATAGCGGGATCCCGCGTGCCGGGATGCTCACATTCCGCGTGCCCAGATTTCGACCCCCATGCTAGTTGTGGGAAAATCAGTCGGCAAGCAGAAGAAACTAGCTAAAATGCGAGTTCTGCGGTTTATGCAATGATTTTGCCGGTTGGCGAGGCAAAAACTCGGGTCCCCGCAGCTGCCCGAATCGGTCAAACTCGCGTTCTTTGGCCCGCACATCGCTTAAACTCCGCCATGGAGCTCGGCTGCCGGCAAACACGATTTTTTGGCGAAAACTCAATGATTAGGCTTTTCCGAGGCCTGTTCGCATCGATGAGCCTGGAACGGAAGTGCCTTCTGTTCTTTGGTTCGGCGCTGATGGTATTGATGTTTGGTGCGTTCTTGGTGGTGGAAAGAGTGGGCCGCATGCTGGTCAAGAATACGACCAAGAGCCGGGCCAGAGATTATAGCTATGCAGAGGTCCTTCGGCTGCATGACGACGCCATTTGGTCCCGCGACCAGTCCACCGAACAAATTGCATCGAAACGGGAAACGCTGCGTGGGCTGCGTGATGAGCTATTGGGTGAGAATCGTGATTCCCATTTCAAGTACGAGATTCTGGCGCTTGAGGACGAGATTCGCTACACCGATCTTCCTGCGATCGAGCCTCCCGATGCCCCGGGTGAGGTCGCTCGACTGGAAAAATTGAGAACGGAGTATTATGACCGTCTGACGTCCAGGATTGAGGAAGATCGCCCCGACGTTTCGCGACCGCTGGACTTGGCCGAAAACGAACCGATGAGTCAGATCGGCCCTACCTTCGCACCCCCAGTCGATTCGGAAGTGGGACCTATTGACGGGCGGTACAGCTACTACAAACCGGTCTTCTTTACGCTTGAATGCATGCAGTGCCATTCGCCGCCAGGAAAAATACTGACGGTCGATTCCGGCGACGAGGCTCCCGAAAAACTTGCTCGGCAGTATCCGTTTCGCGTGGTCAAAGTGACGATGCCGTACAAGCAAACGGACGATCTAACGACGCACATTCGCGCGATCATTGTTGCCCTCGGCATGCTGATCGTCGCGGTCACGTTGTATGTCTTGCATGCGATCGTGCGGCACTTGGTGCTCTACCCGATGTACCATCTTCGTGACGTCAGCGATGCGATCACACATGGCGACACGAACCAGCGAGCGACGATTGAAACGGAAGACGAGTTTCGAGAACTCGCGGACGCATTCAATCGGATGCTTCGTCACCTGACCGAAACGCAGGATCAAATCCAGGAAGTGAACAAAGAGCTGGATGCCCGCGTCGACCAACTCGCGCAGCTAAACCTGCAACTCTACGAAGCCAACCGACTCAAGAGCGACTTCTTGGCCAACATGAGTCACGAGTTGCGCACGCCGCTGAACAGCATCATCGGGTTTTCGGAAGTGCTGCAGGGAATCGATTCGCTCACCGACAAGCAACGCCGCTATGCGGCCAACATTCGAAAGAGCGGTCGGCTGCTGCTGGAAATGATCAACGATATCCTCGATTTGGCGAAAGTGGAGGCCGGCAAACTGGAGGTCAAAGGAAATGAGTTCGATCTGGCTCGGCTCGCCTCTGCACAATGCGACATGATTCAATCGCTCTCGGAGGACAAGAACATTTCGTTGTCGGTGGAGATGCCCGATGACCTTCCCAGAGCCTATCAGGACCCGAACAAGCTGGGCCAGATCTTGAACAATCTGCTCAGTAACGCGATCAAGTTTACTCCCGAAGGCGGCATGATCACGGTCCAGATTTCCGATCTCGACGACGGACGATTTCAATTGCTGGTCCGTGATACCGGTGTGGGCATCGCGGATGAAGACCAGTCGATCATCTTTCAGAAATTCCGTCAAAGTCGCAAAGTGCTCGACGGCGAGGGACTGACCCGAGAGTTTGCGGGCACCGGTCTGGGACTCTCGATCGTCAAAGAACTGGCCAAGTTGCTCGGCGGCGAGGTTGACTTCGAGAGTGAATTAGGACGGGGAAGTTCGTTCTGGGTGATTCTCCCTTGGCGACTCGGTGACCAGTGCCCCATCGATCTGGTTTCACCATCGATCGCCGAAACGGAAGCTCCCGCGGCACCCTCCTGAACATCGCCACTGGTTCGCAGCAACCCGATTCATCGGGTTGTTGGCGGGATCCGCCGCATCAACGCGACCACGACGATCACAGCCTCAGCTCCAATGCGGCAATCGTTGGTCAGAGGTGATACGTAGGGTCGGTCGCCTGCGTCGGGAGGGAGACCATCGGCAGGAAGACGGAAAGACTCACGGATGAGCGGGCATCGTGGTGAAGGTGACCGTGTGGTGCGCGATGTTGATCCAGTGGACACGCTGAAGTGACCAGGCGCCGGTCACGGGAGCGGGAATTGACTGCGGTTTCGAAAGGCAAGACACTGTATTCCGATCACGACCCAGGAAGCAGCCCGAATGAGAACGACGAACATGCCGAGAACAACCATCACACAAGCTCTTTTTCTTTGGCCTTGGCCTTCACACTCTGTCTCACGGCGGCGCACACGGCCTCGGCACAGACATCGGCAACGCAATCAACTCAACCAAACGTGATCGTGATCATGGCCGACGATCTCGGTTACGGTGACATCTCTTGTTACGGTGCCACGGCGCTGCAAACGCCGAACATTGATCGTCTGGCCGCCGAAGGTCAACGCTTCACCAGCGGATACTGCTCGGCTTCGACTTGCACGCCGACTCGTTATTCCTTCCTGACGGGGACGTACGCGTTTCGCCGACCCGGCACTGGCATCGCGCCACCGAACAGCCCGGCCCTGATTCCGGCCGGAACAACGACCATCGCTTCCTTGCTGCACGGCGCCGGCTACAAGACCGCGGTGATCGGCAAGTGGCATCTCGGTCTCGGTGAAGAAAAGCCCGATTGGAACGACGACTTGAAACCAGGACCGCTGGAGATTGGCTTCGATCATTGTTTCTTGTTACCGACCACCAACGACCGCGTGCCACAGGTCTATGTTCAGGACCACCGCGTCTTCAATCTCGATCCCGCCGATCCGCTCTGGGTCGGAGACAAGAAACCGAGCGAAGACCATCCCACCGGGATCACCCATCGCGATACGCTGAAGATGGACTGGTCGCACGGACACAATTCGACGATTCACAACGGCATCAGCCGCATCGGCTTCTACACCGGTGGGCATGCCGCGCGTTTCCGCGACGAAGACCTTTCGGATAAATGGGTTGAGAAGTCGGTTGAGTGGATCGAAGCGAACAAAGACCATCCGTTTTTTCTGTTCTTTGCGTCACACGACTTGCATGTGCCGCGGATGGTCCACGAGCGGTTTCAGGGCAAGACATCGCTTGGACCGCGCGGTGATGCAATTGTCGAACTCGACTGGTGCGTCGGCCAACTGCTGGAGACTCTCGATCGGCTGAAGCTCGCCGACAACACACTCGTTGTCTTCTGCAGCGACAATGGACCAGTCCTTGACGACGGCTACAAGGACGATGCCATTGAGAAGATCGGCACTCACAAAGCCGCCGGCCCCTATCGCGGCGGTAAGTACAACGTCTTCGAGGGTGGAACGCGAACACCGTTCATCACCCGCTGGACGGGGCGAATTCCAGCGGGCGAGTCGGACCAGGTCGTCTGTACCGTCGACTTGGCGGCCAGCTGCGCGGCACTGGCCGGCGTGGAACTTCCCCCCGACGCCTGTCTCGATAGCTTCAACGTGCTCGGCGCTTTGCTGGGTGAAAAGGACGCCGCGGGCAGAGATCATCTCGTACAGCAGGACAACGGGCGTGGCGGTAACTATGGCTTTCGCGTCGGAAACTGGAAACTATTGCGACATGACTCCAAACAGACTCGCAACACCGAACTGCGTCTGCAGGGTCAGAAGATCAGACAATACGAACTCTTCGACTTGACCACCGATCCCGGCGAACGAAACAACGTGATTGATGATCACGGCGATGTCGCCACGAAAATGAAGACCCAGCTGGCTCAGTTGATTGAAGCGGGGCGAAGCCGACCGTAACCGCCGGCTACGACGACGTCGCCGCGTCCTCCAGTACGCGCTCGGGCACCGAGATTCGGCGGTATCGAAATACGCCGAACAAGAGCATCAGATTCATGATCGTGATCACGATACCGGTGATCAAAATCAGGATCGCAAGGATCGGGCTATACCGAGTGTCAAACGCCTCGACCAACGTCCACGCCCAGTCGATCGCCTCCAGCGGTGTGTAGCTGAACGGCGGCGAACCGGTGAAAACAACACTTAGAATTGTCGGCGTGATTCCTGCCAGCACCATCAGAATCACCAGGGTTGCAGATGGAACGGCAAGCGAATTACCGAAGCGGTGACTCAACGGCATCACAATCAATCGAATGATGCCGAGGTACGCCAACAAGTAACCGACGATGATCAGCGAGAAAGTCACGGTGTCGGTTCGCGGAGCGCGATTCACGTTAACCACACCTGCTCCGAATGCCCCCATCGCCAGTGCGCCCACCGTCCCGCTGCAGATTGCGAAGACATAACCGGTGCCGGGACCAGGGTTGAACCACGTCAGCAATGAACGTCCGGCAAAAGTCTGCGGCAGCTGGCGTTGCACACGTGGACTCAACTCGGGCGATTCGCTCAGCGTCAACGTTCCCATCACCAACCAGTAGCCGCCAACAACCATGGTCCCGAAGTTCAGCACTTCGGAGTCTTCGTACCAAAGGGCCAAACAGGCAATCACGGCGATCCATAGCAACTGTTGTGCGAACATGCACCACCGTAAACCGGTCGAGCGATTCTCGGTCACCGGCGCTATTCTGGCTGCCGCAGCTTTGACGAACATCACGATGCAAGACCCACCGACGCTCATGAACATGGCGGTGAACATCATCGTCTCGATACCATTACCGACTCGTTCATAGAGAATTCCGTCCAAGCAAAACGCCGCACACAGAAACTCGGCAAAGATGATCACGGCAATCAGCCCGAGCAAGGCCAGCGTCTGCCCCGCTCGGTTGGGCGCCAACGTTGCCAGCGTCAGCGAAAACGATGTGACCAGCAAGGCCGCGAAAAAGACAATCCCGATCAACATCACGATCGTTGGCAAGCTGACGCCGCGCAACAAATACGAAAAGGCCAAACAGGGTACGATGGCGGCGAAGTAAACCATCATCTGCAACATCGCGCTGTTCAGCTTGCCCATCACGATCCGCATCGCTGACAGCCGCGTGATCACCAGCATCTCGAAGGTGTCATCATCGATCTCCGCGGCCAGCGAACGATGGGCGGCCAGCGGGACCATGCCAATCAGCGGAATCGCCAGCACGAAATAGTACCCCGACATCAGACTCTGGCCGGTGGGCACGTAATAGACGTCCGGCGCGTTGATCACGACTCCGAAAATCGTCCAGAAGCAGGAAGCCGCCAACAACAGAAAGAACGTGATGATGAACTGGCGGCTCTTCAGCGATTGACGGGCTTCCTTGACCAGAATGGGATTCAGCCGGTCGGCAAGCCGCTGGCCACAGCGGTCGATCCAACCCCACAGCCCCACACCATCGGCGTCCAAAGCCAGCGGGTGATAGTCGACCTCGTCGGATTGACCGCCCAGGGTCAGCGACTCAGGTGCTGGCAAGTCTGTTGAGCCAACTTCGCTCATTGCACTCGCCCCTGAGTGACCTTTAAGAAGACATCCTCGAGGGATTCATGGCGCGACGAGTAATCCAACACGTCGATCCGAGCATCGCATAGCGCGCGAAGCACCATGATCTGCTCCGGGTCACCTCCGTGGATCGAGAAGTGAATTTCGCCTTCCTCGCTTCTCAAGTCCTGGACCGCATCGAGAGTCGATAGCAGATTCATCGCCCCGTCGATTTCACCTGCGATTCGCACGACGATATCGCATGACTGCTTCAACGTCTGACGTATCTGATCGACGGTTCCCGTCGCCAGCAGGCGGCCTTGCTCCAAAATGCCGATCCGGTCACACATCTCGGCCAGCTCGGTCAGAATATGACTGCTGACCAGAATGGTTTTGTTCTCCGCGGCTAAGGAGCGGATAATCCGCCGCAATTCGATTCGCGCCGTGGATCAAGTCCGGCTGCCGGCTCATCCAAGATCAAAACCGCCGGATCATGGATCAACGCGCGTCCCAAGCACAAACGCTGACGCATCCCTTTGCTCAGCCCGCGAATCGGCTTGTATGCCAGCGACTTCAAGCCAGTGAAGTCCATCACCCAACGCAGACGTCGAGTCCGCTCGCGACCGATCAAGCCATGTGACCTGGCAAAAAAGTCGAGGTACTCGGCACAATTCGTATCGGCATAGGTTCCGAAACTGTCGGGCATGAACCCCAGACGCGCGCGGACCCGATCAGGATCGTTCACCGACGAAAGTCCCTCCACGAAAGCTTCCCCGGCGGTTGGCAACTCCAACGTCGCCAAGATCCGCATGCTGGTGGTTTTGCCCGCGCCATTGGGACCGATGTATCCAAACACACTTCCCCGCGGCACCTCAAAGGAAACATGATCGACCGCGTGGGTCGTGCCGAAGGTTCGGCAAAGTCCCTTCAATTCGATCACCGGTCCTGTCCACGGTGAAGTTGTGATCATGGAATCTCTCCCATCACCACGTGAACGCTGTCCAGAACGGTGGCTCCCTTGATGCCCAAACGATCCTGGACCAATTCGGCTGTCGCCACGAATGTGTTCGGCGGCATCTGTGCCGCCCACTTCTCCAGTCTCGCCTCCAACAGACTGACTTGAATCCCCGTTCCTGGGCCTCCCCAACGTCGCAAGTTGTTCTGAAGCATCGGCACCGAACCAAGTGGCGGTATCACATCGGATCCAATCAGATCCTTCACAGCCTGTGACTTGCAGGGTTTCAGCGACGTCGGTTCTCCGCCAACCGGATTCTCCGTTTGCCAATAGTTGCCATTGGCATCACGCGCGATCAACCGTTTGAGCACGTAGGGGGATCGGTTTGTCATCGTGCCCCCTTCCGCTGTGAATGAGAATTCGAATGTCTTCTGCATTGGGGCTGGGTGTGTGATCAGATACTGGACCTGACTGCGGGCGGGCAGGAACGACCCGCTAAGTTTCTGCGAAGATTCGCTGACCAAGTAGTCACCGCCGCGCGACGAACGACCCCGTTGTCGATAGTAGCGGTTGTAAGCGGGCGTGTTGCGTACGGGATAGACCGCAGCATCCTTTGACAGCGTGATTCCGTCACCGCTGCCAAGCACCGCATAGTACGTCTGCCGTGACTGGCCGACCGCGTAACCATTTTCGCAATCCATCCAGGTCAATTGACGCGAACGCACTTTGGTTTTCGTTCCATCAGCCGCCAATGCGTACGCAAACAGGCTGAGCGTGACCAGAAATGCCATGCAGGGCGCAAAGAAGTAGAGCAGGTACAAACGACCACGTCGGCGAAAGAAGTAGTAACAAACGGGACCAACGAGAATCACGAACAAAGTATTGAGCAACAGAAACGATTTGACGGGAGGTTGGCCGACCGACGAGATCAACCACATCCAATAGTTGTCGTTGCCTCTGGGAACATCAATCCCCATTCGCTGTGTCCAAACGAGTTCGCCGTTGTCGTAAATCCGCGAGATCGACTTCCAAAATTGGTAGGAACCAGGAAATGGATCTTCCGAGGCAATGGCAAGCACAGTTCCCAAGCCGAACGAACCAACATCGATGCCGGCCGCAATCTCGTTGACGGGGACCGTTCGAGCGAACGCGTGTTTCTCTTGAAGCAGCTGTTCGTAAATGTCTTGGCGGTCTGACAGCTTCGTGTTGCCCCGATACGAATAGTGCTGGGACTCCCGCTGAACGCCGCTCCACTGTTCGTAGATGAGATCGGATGTATCATTTTCTCCCTTCAAATCAAGAACTGCCGCTGCGTTTTTCTGCGTAACAAACCTGTTCTTGGCGGTGGGGTCCATCTCCAGCTTACCAACGAACGAACCCTCCAAATTCTTGCTAGCGTAGACCCAAAGATTTCCACCTGCGGCGAGCCAGTTTTTCAAGTGCTCAAACTTTGCTGGTTGTTGCAGCTCGATCCTCTCCAACACCGGCGCCGCGGCAATGATCACATCGAGCTGTGAGTAGCCGAGCCAAATGCTGTTGCAGATTCGACTCGTCGATTTGACGAAACTGAATCGAAGCCGGTTGCACTTGCTTGGCAAGCTCGCTGGCTGCCTTGTGAGTCAACCGGGCGACTTTAACGTCTTCGGGGAGTGGTCCGTCGCCAAAGACTGTTAACAATGTGCGGACGTCTGGATAGACTTTCCAGGCTGCATCTTGGCTAGCCGCATCGCTGGGGGTGATGATTCCGAACGATGTCGTTTGATCGGCAAATCGTGTCCGCAACCCGCCGCTGATCGTGGAAAACTGTGCTTTCGAGCCTGGTTCGATTTCCCGACCATCCTCGAACAAACTGACCACAATCGAATCGCAAGGGTAATAGTGCGGCACATAAACAGATACCGTGTGCGACAGCCGCCCCCTCGGGCAACGTCATCGATCGACGATATTCGTAATCAAGTTCGGTTCGGAACCCGTGCCGCGGCTCGATGACGACTTGAAGACGATGATCTCGAGTAAAGGCCTTCCCCAATGGCGAGAACTTCAGCTCAAGAGGTTGGTAACCGTTTCCAGCCACCGCTTCCATTTCCACCGTCATCACGAATCCGGCGGCACGCGGCTTCAACGGCAGTCTGCCGATCTGAATCGTCTCGGCAGATGTGACCGAACACAGCACAACGCCGATCAGGCAGCAGGCGAAGAAACCGCAGAGAACCATGTCCGACATGCACCGCACTTAGGATCCTCCATCGGAGTCGTGATCGCTTCTGGTCGAACCGCCGGTACTATCGGACTCGCTTGCCGAGGACAGACTATTCAGCAGCGGACTTGTCGTTGCGGAGAACAGGTTTGCCACGAGAAAGCAACCCGCATAAGCCAGGAAGCAACCGCCGGTGATCGTGATCAGCAGCGAGGCAATCTTGGCCCAAAACGCACCATTCACGAAGGCCGCGCGATAGATATACATCACTACCGCGCTGGCCCCGATCAGCAACAGATAGAACCGAATCGAGGTCTGCGGAATCAATCGTTCCCGCAGCGGCTTCGATTCGGTGCTGGGCAAATTCAAGATGGACCCCCGATGCGTGAGTCAAGTTGTGACTTACTCGATCTCGCGAACACGAATGTCTTTGAACTCGGTCCACATCGGTTTTCCAGCGTGCAGTTGCAGGGCCAGGATGCCTTCGGTGAGCACGTGATCAGGATGGTCGGTGAAGTCCAGAATCAGCTTGCCGTTCAAGTAGTGCTGGATGTGATTCCCTTTGGCAATGATCACAACATCATTCCAATCGTCAACTTTCATTAACTCTTTGAATCCCGCTTCATCGATCAATGGTTCGCCAATGATTTTCTTGCCGTCGTCTTCCCAAACCGCCTTTTCGCCGACCATGCAGATTCGGCCTCGCTTACCGGTCATGCCCCCTTCGTCATAGATGAATCCGGACACATTGGGAAACGCGTCCTCGTTCCGGACCTCGTGCTGATAACCGCGCACGACCCATTTGTTCCGCGGATTGTCGTCGGTAATGTGCTTCGATCGATACTGAATCCCCGAGTTGTTCGTGGCATTGCATCGAAATGAAAGACGAAGCTCGAAATCCTTCAACACGCCATCTTTCCAAATGATGAAAGTGTTTCCCATGGCGGGTACTGCTTCGGTCGTCTCACCGTGGATCACGCCATCGCGTACGGACCACAATCTGGGATCACCGTCCCAACCCGTCAGATCTTTGCCGTTAAAGATCTTCTTCATATTGGCGGGCTCGGCGGGAGCCGACTTGGCGACGTCATCGGCCAGGCAGGCCGTGGTCAAAGAAACAAACGCAATCAGAGTCAAGTAGCGAAGCATCAGGAATCTCCATGTTGGGATTGGGGTGCTGTTTTGAAGCACGTGAGTATGACTGACGGACCGACGCAACTCAAACCGGCAAGATGTTTTGTGGGAGCCACTTCGCGATGAATGGGTGGCTGGCGGTCGAGCTTCAGCGAGCCCCCAGTAACATTCTTGACCTTATGCTGGGGGCTCGCTGACGCTCGACCACCAGCCACCCCAGGAATCACCCCCGAGAAACCCTACAGCCCGAGCACATCCGTTCCCTGGCGAAACACCACGTCGACGACCCCAGAGACCGTAGTCGATTTGTGCGAAACGTTGCACATTAGCGTTGTTGATCGAGTCCAGCAGCTCTTGGCGATTCCCATCGGCTTCGTACCAGAAGCACTAGTCTTTGACCTGCAATTGGTCAAACAGAAACGCGTACATGTCAACGCTCTGTTCGATTTGTTCGCTCAACGAGTTCCCGCTGCCGTGGCCGGCATTGGCACTGGTCCGCAGCAATATCGGCTGGCCAGACGAAGTCGCAGCTTGCAATCGCGCCGTCATCTTGCGCGATTGCATGGGATCGACGCGTGGATCGTTCTCACCAGTCATGAACAACACGGCGGGATACTTCACGCCGTCGGTGACATTGTGATACGGCGAATACGCATGCAATGCCCTGAATTGGTCGGCATCATTGACAGTACCAAACTCAGTCACATTGAAAGCACCATTGGGTGACAACTCGACTCGCAACATGTCGTAGATCCCGACCATCGCGACCACCGCTTTGACTTTGCCCGGATGCTGGGTCAGCGTGGCTCCCATCAACAATCCACCATTGCTGCCGCCAACGATCGCCGTTCGCTGCGGCGTCGTGTAGCCGGCCTCCGTCATGAATGAGACGCAGGCAGCGAAGTCGTCGAAGACGTTCTGCTTGTTGGTCAGATTACCCTGCAGATGCCAACTTTCGCCATACTCACTGCCGCCACGAATGTTGGCGACCACGTAGATCACCTTGCGATCCATCAGAATCCGGTTGAGCGGCCTGAAACGGGGCACGAGATTGACGCCATAGCCGCCATAGCCATACACAATACACGGATGATTGCCGTCCGGCTCGACTCCCGCGGGCAAGATCATATTCAGCGGCACCTTCGTGCCGTCGGTGGACGTGGCAAAGCGGCGAATCACTCGCGCATCGCTCATCTTCGTTGGCGATGAAGTGGCAAGTTTGGTTTTCACGGTTTGCCCGGTCGAGGCGTCAAATCGGTAGTAGGCGTCGGGCTCGGTGTAGGACGTATTTCCAAACAGGATCGTGTCGTCATCGAGCGGCATCAATCCATGGATTGCGGAAACGTCGAGCTGTTGAGGAGCTGTCGCGGGTTTGCCGTGATCGTCGAAAGCACGCAACTCACTTGGTCCGCCCAGCTGATAGACCACATAGAGCCGATCTTTCGTTGGCAGAACCGTCGTCTCGCCCCAGAATGCAACTCCACTGGTGACGATCGTGTCTTTCCCTTCAGCGATCAGCGTCGGAGACGAAGCGACGTCGAGCGTCTCGATCGGTACCCGCACGATCCGCCCGCGCGGTGCGCCCGCGAGCGTGACCACATACAGATGATCTTTGCCTGCAAAGACAGCCTGCTTGATTCCATCGCCGAACGAGCTGAATTGTCGCCACTTGCCGTCGACGCTGCGCAAGTGATGCGCAAACTCACCACCGTCGCCCTCCTGGACTGTCGCTAGCAAACGCCCGCTGTCTTGATCCATTACCAGCTGGATTTCAGCGATTTGTGGAAAACCTTCGCCGAGCTCGTAAGAATCGGACGAAGTCGCCTCGCCGAGTTTATGAAGGTAGACATGCTGGTAAACATTCTGATCATCTGGATCATTGGGAGCGACTTTGAAGTGCTTGGTGTACAAGAAACCAGAGCTATCGGCCAACCACGCCAACGATCCGCCCGCCGTCCCGCTGTTCACATTGGGAATTTCTTCATGAACGATTTTCGCGGTTGCCACATCGTAAATGGAGAGATTGCCAGTCTCACTTCCTGCGCGGGACATCGAAACGGCGAGCAGTTTTCCATCAGGAGAAACCTTGTACCAATCGATGTGCGTCATGCCCTCGGAATCAATCACGTTGGGATCGACGATGACCCGGGCCATATCGACATCGTCGAGCGAATCCATGGCGATAATGAACGATTGCTGCTTGGGCGGCTGACTCTTGATCGCAAAGAATTTTCCACCACGATGAGTCACCGTGCCGTAGCTGACGGTCCGAGCACTCAGGATCTCCGTGACTTGGCTGCGAATCGCATCAACGCCAGGCAGCGTGTCGAGTAAGCTGCGCGCATAATCGTTTTGGGCTGCACTCCACTGTCGAACGGCTGGATCTTGAAAGTCCTCGAGCCATCGATAGTCCTCCTTCACGGTGGTCCCGTGATAGTTGTCGGTGACCGGCTGCTTTTTCGTCGCTGGTGAAATTAGTTTTTGAGGTGTTTCGCCCACGGCATGCATGGTGGCCAAAACTATCGACAATATCGAAACGTAAAATCGCATGTTTTGCTCCGTCATTTGTGATTTGTTTAATTCAGCTTGTGGCACTTACTTCGAACAGATCGATCGCCTCTTGGAAGAAATGCTCGGAGCCGAAGTTACCCGATTTTAACGCCAGTGCGATCCGTGGTTCGCCAAGCGACTCGGTCCAAGGTACCCCGGGGGCGATTTCCGGACCGATTCGGATCGCTTGCACGCCGAGTTTCTGCGTCACCGCCCCCGACGTCTCGCCACCGGCAACCACGAGCCGTTTGACGCCCTGTTGGACCAGAAAAGCACCTAACTCGCTGAGCAGGTTTTCGGCGACTTCAGCCGCTTGCGCTCGTCCAATCTGAGCACGAATCCGCTCAAGTGACTTCGCGTCGGTGGTCGTCGATATCAAAACAGGCCCGCCATCGATGTTCTTAGACACCCAGTCCTTCGCGGCGCTCAATACCGAATTTTCAGTGGCGGCTTTCGCCACGTCCAGTTGTAGCGTCGGGTGATGCTCCGAAAACGCTTTGACTTGATTCCGAGTTGCCAAGGAACAACTGCCCGCAAGCACCGCAGCGGGTCCTGAAACAAAGGGTTGATCATCTTCCGAAGGCTCACTGGAAACGTCACCGCGGGCAACCAGCAACTTCGCAATCTGTCCGGCAATCGCCGATCCTCCGGTCACCAGTTTGTGATCAGCCACCACATCCGCGATTGCGGTCAAATGCGAATCGTCGATCGCGTCGACAATCACAAGCGGTGGCAGTTGATCGAGCGACTGTTGAATCGCCTGCGAGGAATTCGTCAACTGGCGGATGCCTAGCAACCCCACCTCGCGACTCGACTGCGCGGCCAAGAATCGAACCAAATTTGCGTCGGTCATCGGATTCAGCGGATGATCCTGCATTCCGCTTTCGTTGAGCAACCGGTCGCCGACGAACAGGTGTCCGCAATACACAGTGCGGCCATTCTCGGGAAACGCAGGACAAAAGATGGTCTGCTTGACCTGCAACAACTCCATCAAGGCCTCCGCGACGACGCCGATATTGCCTTGGGGCGTCGAATCGAACGTGCTGCAGTACTTAAAAAAGAAACGTGTCGCGCCGATCGACCGCAACCACTCGGCCGCCGCGCAAGCTTCCCGGCAAGCTTCGGCCGCGGCAATCGATCGTGTCTTTAACGCCACCACAATCGCGTCGTATCCGGCGAGCAACTTCGGATCGTCCGGGACTGCGAAACATTGCACGACTCGCATGCCGCTACGAGCTAACAAGCCGGCCAGGTCGGTGGCACCGGTGAAGTCGTCGGCGACGCATCCAATCAGCGGACCGCTCATGCCACGACTCCCGTCGCGAACCCGAAAGTGTCTACAGGTTCGGGTTCGTCACCCGGCAGGATCGCGATCGCGCGGACCGGGCATCCATCACCACCGCTGATACGAAGTGGCAAGGCCACGAACTCGCACGTGTCGCTGTCGATCTGATCCAGATTTGCGAGTCCTTCCACGATCACGATGCCGCCGCGAAACAGGGTCTGATGGACATCGGTGAGTTCGACGCGGTTGTTCACGTCGGCCACCGATGGCGGTTCAACACCGACCAGGCGAACCTGCTGGGCGACGAACCACTGGGCGAGCTCGAGCGAAATGCGTGGCAGCTCATCACGGTACTCGGGATTGGGAAACCGTTTGCACCAATCCGTTCGAAGCAGCAGCCGTTGGCCCGGTGGCAGCGAATCGCCCGCGGCGGCTTGGAATCGCTCGAGCGTGATCAACTCACTCGGCTGCACCGGTGCGAGGTTCACGATTCGCGCCTCTCCGCAGCAAGCATCCAGGTTCAGCTGGTCGAGTGTTTGTCCCGACGGCAGGAAATGGCAGGGAGCATCCATGTGCGTTCCACAGTGGGAATACAGACGCAACATCGTTGCTCTCCAACCATCGGCCTCGATGGACTTCAATGGCTCGACGCTTGCGTTAGGTAAGTCGGCATCAACGGACAAGCTAAGATCGATGATTTGGCGTTGGCGTTTGTGCATCTTCGAGCCTGGCAAGCCTCGCTTCGAGTTTGAATTGGGTGGACACTGGAACCAGTGTAAGAAGTTGTTGGACCAGTGCACGGGGTTGCTGGACCAGTGCAGGGGGATCGGCTGAAAAGTGTCACAATGCGTCCACCAACGCTGTTTTTCGTGCCCAGCAATCCCACTGGAAGAGCAATCGCAAGACGCGAATTTGCTCAGGGGCGAGATCGCCCGAAAATCGGCTGACTCCGCGATCCGGCACGATCCTTGATGATCATTTTGGGCGGGGGCACAACGCTGACACTTGATGAAGCAGGCGTCGGATCGACTGCGAAAACGCGGCCCAGCGGACTCAGCAGCAGTGCCGGCAACACAATCAAATCGCCCAATAAGGCAGTCGTCAGCAGGGCCAACATCATCCAAGCGAAGCGGGCGGTCGGGACGAACTCGCTGAGCACAAATACTGACAAGCCAATCCCACAGATGAGTGTGGTTTGAATCATCGCTCGGCCACACTGCTGGTAAGCCGCCAGCACTGCGTCGAAACGCGACCGGCCAAGTTCAAGCTCCCGACGAACAAATGTCAGATAATGCAGGGTGTCATCAACGGCGATTCCCATGGCCACGCTGGCCGTCATCACGGTTCCGATGTCAAGCGGATGATTGAACCAGCCCAACATCCCGAACAACGTGATCGCAGGAAACGTGTTCGGGATCATCGCTAACAGTCCTGAAACGAGGCCTGCCTGAACGAGTGTCATGACGACGGCGATGATGGCGAATGCGGCGAGAAAGCTCGCAAAAAGGTCGCTCAACAACTGCTTTTGGATTTCATGCACTAATGGCATCAACCCGGAAACCCGCAGTTCTGTACCGTGCCGCTGAGCCACAAGCTGACTCGCTGCTGCGGTCGGATCAGTCAACACAGGTGTGATTTGATCTCGAACTTCGGACAACAGCACGGAATAGTCAATCAGGCGAACGGCGCTTACCGTGGCCGTCAACCTCCATGTCTCGCGATCGCCGTCGGCCCGCATGTAGTTGAACGCCGAGACGACTTGCTTGCCCTGGTCGATGATGCTTTGCTCGAGCACCGCGTCATTTGCCAGAACAGGAGCCCAGTTGGAGGGGACGTCAGGCAGGAAGAGCAATCCAGAGGTCACGGATTCCACGTCCGCGATTTGGCGCAATCGCGAGTCCATCGTTCGTATCAGCTGAATCCGCTGTAACGCGTCGAGTTGACAATCGCTGGCGAAGGTCACGGCGACCTCGATCGGCACCAGCGGTGCAACGTGCTGTTCAAGCCAAGCATAGTCTTGCATCAAACGACTCTGGGGGCCAAAGAGTGTTTCGATCCGCACCGATACCTGCAGTCGAGAAACACCGACGCCAAGCAGGATCATCAGCACGATTGCCGCGCCACTGATCACCGTTGCATGGCAAGAGACTGTGGCGACCAGCCGTTCCCAAATCCGAATCCCGCCAAATCGGCCGAACGATCGCGGCACCGAAATGGGACAAAAACGCAACAGTCCCGCCATCAATCCAAGGGAGATCGCAAGCGTGACGAGAACGCCGATGGCGGCGTAAACGCCGAACGCTCGGACCGCGACGAGCCCACTGACGGCCAGCGATCCTAGACCAATCGCCGTCGTCGCGGCCGACAAACTGCAGGGAAGCCAGCCGATTCGAACTGCCGCAACGGCGGGCTCGCTCGCTTGACCAGCGTCTCTACACCGTTTGAATGCATCGAAATAGTAGTTGACGATGTGAATCCCGCCAGCGACCGCAAGCACTTGAATCAACGGCGGCATGATGATCATCAGCGCCGTCATTGTGTCACCACAGTAATGAATCGTGGCCAGTGAGACTGCCTGACAGAGGGAAGCGACTGCGAACACAAGAAGTGCCGCTGGCAGCGAATCCAAACAAATGATGCACATGCAGAGCGTGATCAACGCTGACAGTGGAGCATAACGCTCCATTGCCAGACGGCTTGCCTGGTCAACGGAATAACCGTCCATGACCGGGCCGGCCAAATGCAACGCTTCGTGGTCGGCACCACAGTAACGATGGGCGGCCGCGCGTATCAGCGGCACCAGTTCGCCGCGGTGCAGCAACCCGGATGACTTGAAGGAAACGACAACGCACGTGGTCTCGTTGTCAGGCCCCAGCACCCAACCCGAGACCCGCCGACGGGCTTCGACCGGATCCAAGCCAATCGACTGCGTCATCTGGCGAATGATCTCGCGCCCGACAATACGTTTTGAAAGTACCATTGTCCGTCGCTGTCGAAAAATCCAGCGGCGTTGCGCAAAGCGAGAACGAATTGGTCAATCGACTCGTTGTTGAGCTTGCAGTCGTCCCAACTGATGACGACCACGTCTCCGGCGCCAAACAAGTCCTGAAAGTGATCGTATTCCTGGCGAGCCGGGAAGTCACTCGAGACCCAATCGATGGGCGAGTTGGCTTGGGTTTGCAGTGCTTGCAACGCACCCCAAAGAATCCAGGGAATCAACAAGCCGATGTAGACGCACAGCAAGACGAAACGCCTGCGATGAGGCCCGCGAGGCAAAACAGCATCTTTGCTCATGCGGCAAACTTTTCGCCGGGCAAACGCTGCGACGAGTCCTCAGCATGCGGTGGCTGGCAGGTGGGATCGTGCCGACGTTCTTTGGCCAACGGCCCCCAAAACATCAACGGATATCCAGCTACCCGCTGTGAGTATTTCTTATAGGGCTCGCCAATGAAATGAAGTAGACGTCGATCCTTCAAGAAGCTTCCATAAAATATGTACGCCGTCCAGATTGTCGTCAGTGCCGCATGATCGAGCGTCATCCGCGGTGTGAACCATACCAAGCCAAGAAAACTGAGGTAAACCGGATGGCGGATCAGTTTGTAAGCACCGCGCGGCTTGAACTCGCGGCGCGGCGGCGGCGTGCCCTTGAGCCAGTGCCAAAACGGTGTCCAACCGTTCTGCCAACCGAGTCCGGTCAGCGACAATGAATAGAACAACGCGGCCCAGGAAGCGTAGAAGGCGGCAACCACGCCAACTCGTAGCGGCGCGGTCAATTCCCAAATCACTGTTTCGCTGCTTCGCCAGCCAAAGAACAACACCAACAAACTGACGCAGGTCACCAAACAGAAAACACTGTCGTAGAATGGGCCAGGAATAATCTTCGTCAGTTTGCGACGCGAAACCGGGACGAGCATGACGCTGTGCGACACGGCAAAAATAACGGCTAGCGCGCAGTCCCGAATCACCCAATGACCCGCAGTCGGCAACGCGCCGTCACGCATGAACCAGAACAGATGCCACACGGTATAGACGAACAAGGCTTGAACGGCGAAGCCGAAACCAATGCCTGTCGTCCGCTTTGCGGCGTGTTTGAATCGTTGAGACGAAAAGGTGACGCAGCGGCGACTTGGTTTGTTCGTATGTTTGCATCGGTCGATTCCATTCTTGATGCCTTCGACGGAGATCATTTACGTTCGGGAATGTCAGACATTGCGATCTGGTCGGTCGGCGCGATGAAAAGATCGCCGTAAATCTTCAGTTCATTGGCAACACCGATGGCGCCAAATGCTTTGGAAAAAGGTGTGATGCCATAGTCCGACTGCTTGATTGCGAAAGCTCCGCGGAGATGCAGCCAACCACGCGCCTGCTCGACATTGGCCAGGATGCGAAGCGGTCTTGTCACACCATGCAACGTGAACTGCCCAGTCAATTCGTAGGTCGGCAATCCTTGGGAACCTGTTTGGCCCGTCGGCCTCGCCGAAGTGACTTCGAACGATGCTGTGGGAAACCGCTTCGCGTTCAGAACGCTCGAACCGAGCATGTTGTCGGTGACTTGCTTTTTCGTCGACTCATCCGTCGTTCCGCTCAGTCCGACATATTGTCGAGCCCTGGCTGTATCGGCTTTGAACGACGTCATGTCGAAGACCAAGGTACCGGCGTTTTCCTCAGCTCCGAGAATCAATCGACTGGCAAGCAGATTGGCTTCCACGCCGTGTTGATGACCAAACCCTGTCTTGTCCACGAACACGTAAACGCGGCTGACCTGTGTCTGAACGTCACCCGGCTCAAACGTGGGCTTTTGCGAGGCACTGTCCTGCGAAGCTGCAATCTCCGCAAAGACAATTGCTATCAAAACGAAGAGGCTCAGTGGCTTGAGCAAAGAAGTCATTGCGATTCCTTTCCGTGGGTTCTTGTAGTTCCATCTACCCAGGTAATGACACTGAGCATTGCGAGTGCGTGAGCGAATAGTGTGCGAAATCCCGCGTCTAGGCCGCACACTGTAACCGTTGCATTATCCCTGGCGTGGCTCCTGGGCTCAACAGCAAAACTGGCCATCTTTGTGCCGGAGGGTGCGCAAAAACCTGCCAACTGCGCGAGACTCTCAAAGCGATCTTGTCGATCCGAATGCCAACAACTCTACAAAAACACTGATCCGGTTCACGGCCAGATCGCGGTAGCACCGTCGGACGTTTCATGCTTGCCTCCCGCTCGCTGAATCCAAAACATGACTTGGCGCAAACCAAGGGTAGATGGCGGGCACAACCAGGCTTGTCAGCAGCGTGCTTGTGATCAGACCACCGATCACGACCGTTGCCAACGGACGTTGCAGCTCCGCACCGTCGCTCGTCGAAAGCGCCATCGGCACGAATCCGAGGCTGGCAACCAAGGCCGTCATCAAGATCGGTCGCAGCCGGTTGAGTGCAGTCCGTTTGGTCACCTCCTTGATCGCCGAGCCACCGCGACGCGATCGTTCAGCGGCACTGACCCAAACCAGACCATTGAGCACTGCGACACCAAACAAGGCGATGAAACCCACTCCTGCGGAAATACTGAACGGCATACCGCGCAAGGCGAGCGCAAAAATCCCGCCGCTAGCAGCCATGGGAACCGCCAGAAAAATCAGCAACGCCAGAGAAACACTGCGAAACGTGGTGTGCAGCAACAGAAAGATCAGCAACAACACGATCGGCGTGATCAGCATCAACCGCCGACTTGCCGATTGCAGATTCTCGAAGTCGCCGCCCCAGCGAATTTCATAGCCGGGGGGAAGCATGACTTTCTCGGCGACCAGTCGCTGAGCGTCGCGGACGAAACTGGCCACATCGCGTCCTCGAACATTCGCTGCGATGAAGGTCCGTCGCCGCACGTTATCGTGTTCGACTGCCGGCGGCGTTTCCTCGAGACACAAATCGGCCACTTCGCCCAAGGGCACAACGCGGCCGCCGAGCTCGGAAACGGGCAGTTGCTGAAGCAGCTCCATATTCTCACGCCACTGCTTTGGAATGCGGACCAGCATCGGATAGCGGGCACGCCCATCGACCACGACGCCCACCTTCCTGCCACCCAGCGATTCGACAACATCAAGCACTTTCGACGCGTCGATGCCGTACCTTGCCAGCGCATCGCGTCGCGGACGGATCGACAACGTCTGCAGGTTCGCCTGGTAGTCTGCCCGCACGTCGGCGGCTCCGTCGATCGATTGGAGCAAACCTTCGATTTCCTTCGACTTCTTGGCCAGCACAGCTAAATCGTCGCCGTACAACAGCACCGCGACATCCGATTTCACGCCCGCAACCAACTCGTCAACACGCATTTCGATCGGCTGCGTGAAGCCGAAAGCAACTCCAGCAACACGGCTGTTGAGTGCTTCATCCATCTCCGAAATCAAGTCTTCGCGAGTCACGTCCTGCCGCCAATCCTCATGATCCTTCAAGATCACCCACACGTCGGTCTGGTGGACACCCATGACATCGTTGGCGATCTCGGGCCGACCGGTCTTGCAAAACACCGTCTTGACTTCGGGAAACTCGAGCAGCGTCCGCTCGATCTCCGTGCTCATCTCGGTTGCCCCTTCGATCGTGGCACTGGGTAACCGAACGGCTTCGACCAACAAGTCGCCCTCTTCGAGTCTGGGCATGAACTCGGCGCCCAGATTCATCGCGACCGGAATACTCAGGCCGAACACGACGATCGCCGTCGCCGTGGTCAAGATCGGCACCTCCACCGCTCGATGCACGATCGGTCGATAGATGGCTTTGATCAGCCGAATCAACCAGACATCTTCTTTCTTCATCTTCTTTGGCAGTGCCAACGACGCGAGTGCAGGCATCAAAGTCATCGACAGAATCAGCGATCCGAACAGCGCAAACAGAACCGTCAGTGCCATCGGTCGGAACAGCTTGCCCTCGGTTCCTTGCAGCATCAACACAGGGATATAGACCACTGCGATGATCAATTCACCGAACAGTGTTGGTTTGCGGACTTCGATACAGGCATCGCGAATGACTTCGATCCGTGATCGAACGCCTGAGATGTTTTCCGACATTCGATGGATGCAGTTCTCGACCATGATCACGGACGAATCAACGATCAATCCGAAATCGATTGCGCCCAAACTCATCAAACTGGCGGAGATCGCAGTCGCCTCCATCAGGTTGGCAGCAAACAACATGGAAAGCGGGATCGCCAGCGCGACAATCATGCCGGCGCGAAAACTTCCCAACATCAGCAGCAACACAATGATGACCAACACGCCGCCTTCGATCAGATTCTTGACGACCGTGCGAAGCGTCCGACCAATCAAAGCGGAACGATCGTAGGTGATCTCCAACCGGACTCCAGGTGCCAGCGTCGGGGTGATTTCTTCGATCCGCTGTTTGACGCGTGCGACTACCTCTCGTGAGTTTTCACCAATCAGCATCATCACCAACCCGGTCACCGCCTCCCCGCGGGCATCACGCGTGACCGCACCCTGACGAGTCATCGGGGCAGTCTCAACGTCGGCCAAATCGGACAGCAGAATCGGCGTGCCCTGGGACGTGCGTCGAATCATGACGTTCTTGATATCTTCGATGTCTCGCAGCAATGCTTCACCGCGAATGAATCGTTGTTCGTCGTTGTGGATGATGTAGCCGCCACCGCTGGAACCGTTGTTTTCCTCGATCCGGTCGAACAACTCATCAAGACCAACGTTGTTGCTGGCCAAGCGGTCCGGATCGGGGCGGATTTCATACGTCTTGTAGAACCCTCCGTGTGTATTGATCTCCGTGACTCCAGCCACCTCACGCATTTTCGGCGCGATCTCCCACTCGAGCATCGTCCGCAGTTGCATCGGCGTGTAGTCGTCGCCGCGGACCTCGAACTGCAGAATCTCGCCGAGTGCGGTGGTCAACGGTCCGAGTTCGGGAGTGCCGTAACCGGGCGGAATGCTGGCGGCGGTAGCGGGTAGCCGTTCGGCAACCATTTGGCGAGCAAAGTAGATATTGGTTCCCTCGCCGAACACGATCGTGACGACCGAAATGCCGAACTTCGATACGCTTCGAACTTCTTCGACATTCGGCAACCCACCCATGGTCGATTCGACTGGATAAGTAATGTATTGCTCGACTTCGACCGGTGAGAGCGAACCGGCCTCCGTGATCACAGTGACCTGAACGTTGGTCATATCGGGGACGGCGTCAATCGGCAGCACCATCGCGCTGACGCGCACCCGCGACCGCCATCAGCATCGTACAAGCGATGACCAGGAACCGGTTGGCGAGGCAGAACTCAATCAGGCTTTTCAGCATCCTATTCCTCCTCGCCGGCGAGCAAGAGTTCGCTCTTGAGTTTGAAGACGCCGGCCACGGCGACTTCATCGCCAGACTTCAAGCCCGACGTGATTTCGGTCAGGCCGTTCTCCGTCGAACCAACTTCGACATCGACGCGCCGATAGTTACGTTCGCCTTCCGGGACGAAGACGAAAGCTTTTCCTTCGTGGACCACAACCGCCCGTTCGGGAACAGCCACTCCGCTGCGGGGCGGGCCAGCGGGAACCGTCATGCGAATGAACAGGCCGGGGCGCAACCGAGAATCGCTGCCCTGCAGTGCCGCGACCAAAGGTGCCGCGCCGGTCGCCGGATCGATGCGACGTCCCACGATCAAAATGTGACCCTGGTAGGATTCATCCGGGATAGCGGGCGTCGTGACTCGGACTAATTGCCCGATTTCGACGTTGATCGCCGACCAATCTTGCTCGCGGATATCGGCGACGGCCCACAGATGCGTCGTATCGGCGATCGTGAAGATGGTATCGCCCGCCGAAACGCGTTCGCTTGCCGATAGCAGGCGTTCTTCGACAGTTCCTTCGATCGGTGAAACGAGGCTGACCTCGGAAAGCAAGTTCGAGTTCTTTCTACCGATATCCTGCGACGGTCACTCTCTTTGCTGCTGGTCCAAGCAACGCGTTCAGTTCTTGGAGGCTGATATCCAACTGGAGCTCGGCATCCGCCAGTTTCGCCTCCGATACTTTGCACGACTGTTTGGCCTCGAACAGTGACTGCTCCAAAACCGCTGCGACAGCCGCTTCGGAAGCCTGTTGTTCAGACTCACGCTGCTGTTGCAGACGCCCGGAGACGGCACCACGTGCGGCTGCATCGCGTGAACTGACTGCAAGCTGGGTGGCGAGGCGACTACGCGTGTATGCGGTCACCAACTTTTCGCGGTACTCGCCCAATGCTTCGTTCTTCAGCCGCTGTTCGATGTCGCGGGGCGACTTGCCATCACGAATCAAACCGACCAGTTCTTCGACGCCATCACAGAGACTTTTCTGCCATTGATACTCCGTTCGCACGAGATTCAATTCGGCCAATCTCTTTGCTGCGACCGACCTCGCATTGCCAAGCTGTGGGCTGCTAACAACCGCAACTTCTTGGCCCGGCTGCACTCGATTGCCGGGGCGAACAAGAATCTTCGTCAGGATTCCCTCACATGCCGATTTGACGGCGACATGACGGTCTTGGTCATAGTCCAACCGCCCGGCGATGGTTCGTGTCGGCTGCAGAGTTGTTTCGCGCGCGGCCGCGACTTCGATCCCCGCGGACTCAAGCTTCCCGATTGGCAGGGTGACCAGCGTCGTCCGCTCCTCGATGCCCTCGATGGCAGCGGTATTCTCGGACGGGTTGACCGGCCAGAGTTTCCAAGAGACGTACAGCCCCAATGCGACGATGCATGAGGCAAGCGATATGTGAAAGATTCGATTGAACATGGCTGTCTGCCAACTATGCAAGATGAATGACGGTGAAAGAGATTCGCAAGAATTGCGCGTCGCGAGAGAATACGCGATGCGAGCACAGATCAACGATGAAATCGGAACCAACAGCAGACTGAATCGAATCGACCGTTTGATAGCAGACCGATCAGCGCAGAAGCTGCTTGCGTGAAGAGATCAACGCAATGAGACGCAAATGAGCGTGCGAAGAGGCACGCCACGATAGGTTTGCGTGAAGTTCACAGACGCGGGCAGCGCACTTGTTCTCCAGCGAACGCCGGTTGCCTGCGCCGAGGTATCGCAGCAGTCAGGTACGAACGAATCCAGCGCCAGTAGCGGACGATCGATGAGCGTCGGGCATTGGATGAGAACATTGCCTTCGGCGCCCCACAAACCGAGCGGCGAAGGATGATGCGTCGGCGCCTTTTCGTCTTCGTGGTCACCCGTTTCCCAGGGCATCACCAAGTGCCAATGAAGGCAATTCGTCTCGTCCGTCCCAGTCGAATGCTTGCTTTCGATGTGCGACGCCAATCGAGAATCGTCGTGGGCGATGTCGTCATGCGAGTGGGCCACTGGGATCGGAAACTGACTCAGACAGATCCAAACCAACACCCACAAAGAAACACGCCGTTGACGTGCCTTTGATCGACCGAACAAACGGCGAGTGAGGTGGGAACACATAGGTCGACTTCCGAGGGTAAGCCGAAATTCTACTCGCAGAGATCCGGCCGTCAACGAATCAGGGGTCCACAGCAGGCCTGATCAGCGGCTGGTCAGGCTTCCCGAGAGCAGCATTCCGGCTATTTCCGCCTCAGCAACTCGCAGCATTTCCAAGGCATCCAGGTAGGCAAGCTGGTTGTTTGCATAGGTTCGCTGGACCGTCAGCAGATTGACGAAGTTGATTTCACCAAGTTCATAAGTCTCGCGTGTCAACTCGAGTGTCTCGGCAGATTTCGGCAGAATCCGGTCACGGTACCGATCGACCTGCTCGCGAGCGTTCTGATAACGCTCGAACACCGGTGCCAGCCGGTTCTTGAGCTCCAACTCGACCTGTCCCAGTTTCCGCTCGGCAGCATGCAGCTGATAACGTGCCTCGCGGATAGCACCTTGATTCTTATTCCACAGCGGTAGTGGCAATGTCACGCTGAGACCACCATCGGCATCGCCGCCGATTCCGTTGTCTCGCCAATTGATCAAACCAACCACAGTCACGTTCGGCCGCGGCTCGACTTGTTGCCTTTGCAGTTCGCATCGAGCCCGCTGGATGTCGGCCAAGACCGCGGCGATCTCAGGACTTGCGTTTTGCAGTTGCAGGAGCGCCTCGACAAACTGAACCTCATGGCCGGCGTCGGTGATGTCGCCGGCAAGAAACTGTGGTTGTAGCAGTTGCTGACCAACGACCGCTGACAGCTCTTGCCAAACCGCAACGCGACGGTTCTCGGCATTGCGACGCAAGATCGATGCCGACTCGACTTCCAATTCGGCTTGCAAGACGTCCGCGCGACCGACTTCCTGTGCGTTGAAGAGTTCTTTTGCGACGTTCACGCCCTGCTCGCCGATATCGACCAACTGTTGCGTCAATTCCAGCTGTCGCTCGGCGCGAAGCGCGCGGACGTAGGCAATTCGCACATCGGTGAGTACTCGCTGACGCTGTGCCGCCAGTTCTTGCTCCAAACGATGGACATCGTGAAGTGCGGCCGAACGATTGAGCTGCAGCTTTTCGCGACGTACAAATTCCTGACCGATCAGAACTCCGTATTGCTCGGCAACTCCATCGCTGCCGAGTTGCTGAAAGTCGAAGCCGACCTCTGGATTCGGACGCAGCCCAACCTGCAGAGCACGACCACGAGCCGCACTGACCAACGCGGCTGCTCGATCGATCGAGGGGTTCGACGCCAACGCACGGGACTCAAGCGTCTCCAACGTTAAGGCGTCCGGATTGACGTCGACGATCATGCCGGTGTCTTCGCTGTGATCCATCACGACGGCAACGGGAAGCGTCCGGACACTGATCGGACGCCATGGATCTTCCGCCTGAGCCCGCAGACCGCAGGCTGCGACCAACCGCAAGAGCGGCAGGCAACCATCGCTGGGCGAGACTGACTCCGACGACACGACGTTGCATTTTCCCATCCTTGATTCAACGCAAATCTGTACACCTTTGAACGAATCGGTTGTCTTGCATCGCCAACTTGAGAGCGGTCGTGTGGGCTGATGAACATGGGATTGCCCAGCCGTAACAAGCGACACAAACCACCAAAGGGCGTAATTTGTAGGGTTTGTGCGTTCTTGATGTCGCTGCTCCGATCAGTCCCCGGCCCAAAGGCAAGCCTGATCCGGCTGTCTTTTCTCCGAGCGGGCAAGCACCGTGACCTGGGGCCGTATTAAGATGCTGGGTCATGATGCGACAGGCATTCTTAATCGCAATACCGTTCATTCTTCGTTTAACGGCAAGCCGCAGGCGACTGCGTATGCCCTTAGCAGTCGCCTGCGGCTTGCCGTTAAACAATCTCGATGGATCGATGCCGAAGAATGAACGGTCTTGTTGTCACGCGACACACTTAGGCCAAACGATGAAACTGATTGCTGCTTCCGTATTCGTATTCATTCTTGGACTTGCGTTTGCAGCCGAGGCCGGCGCCGCGGAGAAACCCAACATCCTGTGGCTGTTCGCCGAGGACACCTCTCCATGGATGGGCTGCTACGGACACCCAATCAACGAGGGTGCGACACCGAACATGGACTCGTTGGCCGATAAGGGAGTTCGGTTTTCTCGCGCCTATGTGCCGGCACCGGTCTGCTCGGCTTGTCGTTCGGCACTGATGGGCGGCAAGAATCAGATCCGTTTCAATGCTCACGAGCATCGGTCGTCGCGCGGACCGGCGAAGCTGTACTTGCCGGAGGGACTGAAGTTGCTGCCACAATTGGTCAAGGAGAGCGGCTACTTTACCTTCAATCTTGGCAAGACCGACTACAACTTTGTCTGGGATGAAGAGGCGACCTATTCGCTGATGCAAAAGTCCCGCACTCCCATCCCCTGGGATACGCTGAAGCAGAATCAACCTTTCTTCGGCCAAATCCAGACGGCGGGCGGCAAGAACAATACGACGAACTTTCCCGCCAACCGGAAAGTCGATCCAGCCAGCGTCACGGTGCCGCCCGACTACCCGCAGAACCAAATCTACCGCGAAGTCGTCGCACAGCATTACGACGCCATCCGCAAAGACGACGACTTCATTGGCGAAGTCTTAAGCGGCTTGAAGGATGCCGGACTGGTCGACAACACGATCATCGTTTACTTCGGCGATCACGGTGCAAACCATCTTGTTCGTCACAAACAGATGCCGACCGAGGGTGGTCTGCATGTGCCGTTCATCATCTCGGGGCCCGATCCGTTTCGTGCCCGCGCCGTCGGTGCGAGATGATTTGGTGGACATGTTGGACTTGTCCGCCACGACGTTGGCCTGGGCCGGCGTCGACATTCCGGATTGGTACGAAGGCCAGGACTTGTTCGGCATCAAAGTCGTTCCCCGTAGCTTTGTCGCCGCGGCCAAGGACCGGCTCGATCACACCATTGACCGCGTTCGCACAATCCGCACCGATCGTTTTCGATACACCCGCAACTACAAGACCGATCGGATCTTTTTGCAACCGCAATATCGAGATCCAAAGAACTACGTGCAGAATTTGCGCGAGCTGTATGCGAAAGGTGAGCTGTCACCGAAGCTGACCGAGATTTACTTTGGCGAAAGGCCGACCGAGGAATTCTACGACGTCAAAAGCGATCCCAGCCAGATCAACAATCTTGTCGGCAATCCACAGTATGCAAAAGAACTCGATCGGCATCGCGAACTGCTCGATCAATGGTTGGCAAAAGGAGACGACGGTGCGGGCGAAGAGTCACATGAAGAGCTCGCATTTCAAGCCGACGATCAGAAATGGGGTAGGGCTGTGAACCCCGAGTACGAAGTTGTCCGCAGCGACAGCGATGGCGACGGCTTGTCGGACGCTTGGGAGAAGATCAACGATCGTGATCCGCAGGATGGCAAACTGCTGTTCACCTTCGATTGCGGCGGATGGCAAACCGAGGGCTGGAAAGGAAGCGAGAAGCTCGGGAATATCGCCGGCCGACAGGGCTACTTGGATTTCCGACTCGACGACGGCAACGGTGTGATCGTTCGTGAGGGATTGAAGCTCAATGCAAAAAGGAACCAAGGCAATTTGCTGATTACCGGTCGGGTTACCGAGGATACGAACATCAAAGTCTCCGCGAAAACGAAAGACCACAACGAATTGAAAAATCTTCTTTCAATCAAGTTTCCGGGCAGCGAGAATTTCACCCGGTTAAGTACGCCAATCCCCGCAAAATGACGCTTGGAGCGGTACGATCGAATCGATTCAGATCGAGCTGGACGGTCCTCCGGGAACGATGGTCGAACTCGATTCAATCGCAATCGAATGATGTCACCTGGGATCAGCCCGAATCTGGCAGAGGAATGCGTGATTTGATGTCCGTGGCTGCTATAACAGAGGCTGGCTCTGTAAGCATCGATTTGGCACTGTCGACATGTTCCGTCTGTTACCCGCCGTGATCTTCTTGGTCGCCGTCCAAATGACGGTGCCGGCAGAAGAGTCGAGCAACTTGGAGGAGGCGGCCGTCGAGAACATTGACCGCTTGTTGCAGGAAGGCTGGGATCGCCTTGGGGTCACGCCCACACCAATCTGCGACGACGCAGAGTTCTGTCGGCGCGTGTGGCTTGACTTGGCGGGCGTTGCTCCACCGGTCGCCCAGGTCCGCGAATTTCTAAGCGACACCAGCGACAGCAAACGCGAACAACTGATCGATCGTTTACTGCAATCGCCACAATACGCAAATCATATGGCGAGTCGATGGAACGAGATCTTGCTGCCGCCCGACGCGCAAACACAACGCCAACAGCAAGACAACGTGGCTGCGTTACACGATTGGCTTCGCGAGCAGTTCCGTGACAACACTCCCTACGACTATCTGGTCGGCGGATTCTTGACTGCCGGCGGAGCGGGCGACACCGGGCCGGCGATTTTTTATACTTCGCATTCACTCCAACCGGAAAAACTCGCTGCGGCGACATCGCGGATCTTCATGGGCATTCAACTTCAGTGCGCCCAGTGTCACGACCATCCGTTTGATCGCTGGACGCAACAGGATTTCTGGCGGTACGCGGCTTTCTTCAGCCAGTTGGAGCAGAGTGATTCGCGGATGGGCCGCGACACAATCATCGAGGATCGTCCCGGGGGCGAAGTCACGCTCCCGGATACTGACACCGTCATGCCGCCGCGCTATCCCGGCGTCGCCGAGCCGCCGGAAAGGGATCCGGCTGACAAGCGTCGGCGACAACTGACAATCTGGATGGCATCGCGAGACAACCCCTATTTTGCTCGCGCGGCCGTCAATCGGGCCTGGGCACATCTGTTCGGCCGTGGTTTGGTTGATCCCGTCGACGCGATGGACGCGGACAACCGACCGAGTCACCCGGAACTTCTCGACTTCCTTGCCAGCTACTTCATCGAAAAACGCTTCAACCTTCGCACGTTGTATGCCACGTTGGCGCGCAGCAATGCGTACGGACGAACCAGCAGCGTCAGTGCGGAAGCCCGGCCGCCGGAAGACTCCTTTGCGGCGATGACCGTGAAAACGCTTTCGGCCGAGCAGTTCTACGACAGCCTGCAACAAAACGTGTATCGTAAGAGCGCGTCCTCGCCGGGTGATCGGATGTCGGCCGATCGCGTGACCCGGGCACAGTTTCTGACGCGAATGTTGACCCCGGGATCCTCCCCGCGTGACTATCCCCACGGTGTCGTTCAAGTGCTCGGCTTGATGAACGGACCAGAGATCATCAATGCGACCAACCCCAATCAAATCGGACTGCTCGCGTCGCTGGAAGCACCTTTCTTCACAGACACCGACCGTATCGAAACGCTGTTCCTGGCCACGCTTTCCAGGCCACCGCGAGCTGACGAGGCCCAGCGGATGGCCGATTACCTGGCTCGGGCGAAAACGTCAGAAGACAAGCAGGTGGCATTGAGCGATTTGCTGTGGATTCTATTGAACACGGCCGAGTGTGCCGTTTGTCCCTGAAACTGCCTGTGTTGATGCATTGGTGAACGAGATGACCCAACCACCTCTGACAGATCGACGACGATGGATGCGGCAAGTAGCGATTGGTGCGGTCGGTGCGTCGGCCAGCGGTTGGCTGCCATCGATCGCGGCAGCGACCGCGGCGGCAAAAGAGCAAGGCCGTCACTGTGTGTTGCTTTGGATGTCGGGTGGCCCGAGCCAGCTTGACACGTTTGACATGAAGCCGGGACATAAGAACGGTGGATCGCTGAAAGAGGCCGCGACCAGTGTTGCCGGCGTTCGCTTCAGCGAACATCTTCCAAAACTCGCCAAGCAAGCCGATTCGCTGGCGATCCTTCGTGGTCTGAGCACGAAAGAAGGAGACCACGAACGTGGCACGGTATTGATGCGTACCGGACACATTCCCGGTGGACCCGTTCGCTATCCGTCGATCGGCTGTTCTCTCTCGAAGTCACTTGGCAGCCACGACGCCGAGCTACCCAGCTACGTCAGCATTTCGCCAGGTCCCTTCGCGCGCAATTCGATCAGTCCCGGTTTCCTGGGGCCGAAGTTCGCCGCGACCTCGGTCGCCGCGGTCGGTCCGCCGGCTGATGACGACTTTGCACAGTTGCGAGTCGACTTCCTCAACCGTGCCGGGAATGTCGACGACGATCGCCACCATGCGAGGTTGGAATTATGGCGATCGATGCAAGCAGAGTTTTTGAAAACGCGTGACACGTCCAATGTGGTTGCTCAGGATACGGTTTACCAATCCGCTATTCGAATGCTGGACAGTGATGCCAAGAACGCCTTCGACCTAACCGAGGAACCGAGCAAAGTCCGCGAGGAGTACGGACGGGGAACCTTCGGCCAAGGTTGCCTGATGGCGCGGCGACTCATCGAACGTGGTGTGCCGTTGGTGGAAGTCACCCTGGGCGATGCCTTGGGCTGGGACACACACGCTGACAACTTCGCCCAGGTTCGGCGACTGAGCCAGCAGCTGGACGCCGGATGGGCGACATTGATGAACGAACTGCGGGATCGCGGACTGTTGGATAGGACGACCATCCTCTGGGCGGGCGAGTTCGGTAGGACTCCGGTGATCAATCAGAGTGGCGGACGCGATCATTTTCCCCAGGCCTTCACCTGCGTCCTGGCCGGGGGCGGGGTCGCGGGCGGACAGGTGTATGGAAAGACCAGCGAGGACGGAATGGAGGTCGTTGACGGTCGATTGAACCAGCAAGACCTGCTAGCCACGCTTTGCCAAGCCGTCGCCGTCGATCCGTCGACCGAGAACATCGCCGTGGGCGGCCGTCCCATCGCAATCGCTGAAGGCAAAGTCATCTCCGAGGTGCTTAGCTGATGAGGGGCCGGCGCGTAGAGACGCAGTGCATTCATTTGCAGAGACTCGCCGCGACCGTGGCAACGTTGCTACTGATCGGCTGTAGTGGATCCACGGATTTGGCGAGTCGTTCGACAAAGCCCAACACGGCACTGGATACGATTGACAAATCTGCTCCCCAGCCCTCCCAGGCCGAAACGGAACCGGCGAGACCCGAACTAGCGCCGCCGACGTTGCCAACAGCAGCTGACGAAACGACGATCATGGAAGCACTTGACCTCACAATCTCGGTCGATGATCAGATCGAGCATTCCGAGCCTGAAACGCCTCCGCAAGATCCGCCCACCGATGAAGTCGATTTGGACCCAGACGCATCTTCAAAAGCAACCGAATCCGAGCAGTCCCCGGAGTCCGTCGATGATGACACGGCAACGATCGCACCGTCGTTTCGCATGTTCCTGCCGACAACGTCAGGACCGCTTGTCGTCGATGTCGAGATTCGGATCGGTGACCAGCCGCTGCAAACCGCGTTCGACGAACGCATTCAACTCGTGATCGGGCAGGCGAGTGACGGAGCCTCCGAATTGACTTGGACTCGTTTGTTCGAGCATGTCGCGTCTGATCCGCAACAGTTTGGTCGATCTTCACCCATCAATTCACAACAGTACAAAGACGTGATCCGGCGATACGACAAAAATCGCAACAACAAGCCTGATCAAGACGAGGTGGTGAGGTTCCTCTTCCGCGATGCTGGTTACGCCGGTCCGTTTGAGCTGGCGGGAAGCGACTATTATCGCGAAACGAATCGATCACTGTCCGCCGTTTTCGCCGCGATCGACGGCAACGACAATGGCCGCCTCGAGTCCGAGGAAATCGATCGTGCCGACGAGTCGCTTCGTCGGCTCGATCAGAACGCCGATCAGCGAATCGACTTTGGTGAAGTTGTTTCCTTTCCGGCAGATGAAAACCCCGCTTGGAAAAACCGTCGCTCAAATCGTTGGGGCCAGGTCGCGACGGATCTATCCGGCTACACCGATTGGTCGATGCTGTCTTACGCGTTGGATGAGATTGACTTTGCCGGTCCGTTCGGAACGCAACAAAACGCAGTCGCAAAGCTTGATCAAGACCACAGCGAATCGATTGAGCGCGATGAAGCAAGAGCTCTGCTTTCGGTCGAATCGGACGCGAGGCTTCTAGTCCGTTATCCGCTTGTCGCCGACGGTTCTGCTGAGATCGAAATCACTTCGATTTCCAAGGCCCTCGAACCGCTGGTGCAGCGATCCGAGTCAGCAAACAGGATCGCGATCGTTGACAGTACGTTGAGGTTAACGGCGAGTGTTCTTGACGCTCGAGCAGGTCGCAACCAAATTCCACTGGAAGCTTTTGCGATGTTGGACGCCAATAACGATGGCGGGTTGGACGAATCAGAGATTCCGGCTCCCGCCCTGCGCGAATACTCGTTCGAGGATCTTGATCAGAATGCAGACGGCAAGCTGACCCTGACGCGAAATCAACGAGGGCCTGAGAGGGAAGTCACCGATCTGGAGTGTGCAGGTCCGTGCACGCGGCGCCGAGTCGCCCGATGGAGTGTTCGCTTGGCTCGACCAAAACCACGATCAATTTCTGTCGACCCGCGAAATCATGGCGTCCAAGGATCGGTTACATGCCATCACGTCATCCGACGGCAATCTGAAACCCGCTGATATCCCAGACTCCTACCAGCTTCAATTTGGACGCGGAGAACCCGATCAAGACAATCAACTTTTTGGGCTAATGTCTCTGACAGCCCCAGCGAACGAGCGATCGCCCGCGTTGGGCTCAGGCGATGGACACGAATCGCGACGGTGACATTTCGCGTCAGGAATTCCCGGGAACGGCAGCCCAGTTCACGGATCTGGACGTCGACGAAGACGGATTCATCAGCTCCGACGAGACCTCAGTAAACTAGCTCGATGCTGACAACACTTCGAGCTAACACGTCATGACAGGTTTTTTGGCGAAAAACTGAGTTTTGCGTCGTTTTTCCGAGGGAATTCCTGGCTTGTTGTGCAGAACGAAGTTGGGATAATGCTCGCCTGCGATTAGGGTGGCCGTGTTCGCATCCAATCGGGCATTTGGAAAAAGTTCCGTTCATCTCGCGTATCACTCTTGGAGAAGCAGTCAATGTCACGAATGTTCATGGGTCACGCGATGATCGCAGCTCTGGTTTGCAGCATTGCCGCTACTGATGGCACAACTCGCGCCGAAACCTCAATCGAGGATTCTCTCAAGCAGGGAGATTCGATTGGCGTCTTCTATGTCACGAAGATAGCCGGTGCCGAGGATGACGGTGTCGAACCGGGCGAGGATCTTTGCTATCGGTGTCGTTACGGGTCCAGTCCGATGGTCATGATTTTCGCCCGAGATACCGGTGGCAGGCTGACCGACTTGGTCAAGCAACTTGACGCTGAAGTCGAGAAGAATGAAGACGCCCGCTTGAAGGGTCTGTTGACTTTGATCGGTGAAGATGCCGCGAGTCTGAAGGAAGATGCGAGCAAGATCGCCAAGAAAGCAGCAGTCAAGAACGTGCCTGTGGTCATTGCGAAAGAGATGAAGACGGGACCTTTGAATTACAGACTGTCTGATGACGCGGTGGTTACGATCGTTGTTGCCAAGGATAGCCAAGTTGTGAACACGTACATCTTTGCCGCCGACAAGATCGACATCGCAGCCGTGATGTTCGAGATCCAGCAGATATTGCGTTAAAGTTTTCGAAACACCGTTTGCGTTCAATGATCGGCAGGACGTTCGATTGCTGTGCGGGAAATCGAAGTGATCGGTTCCATCATGCGAGCTTGTTCGGGGGCGAGCAGGCGCAAGTCGGCCAGCGCGCTACTTGCGGCGGCACGCCGTCCCGTGGCGGCGTACACGATGCTCGCCAGCGATGCTAACGCCGTTCCGCGTCTCGCAGAGACCACGACCGATAGATCGGCTTGGCACCGACGACAGCGGTTCGATGGAGTTTGCTCGGCCCGGCAAACCGGACAGACGAGCGATTGGCAGGACTCAGTTTCCAGATCCACTGCCGGACTCATGCGTCATTGAGGTAGAACAATAAATCTTCCAGCGAATCGGCGGCGACGTCGAACTCGTCAACGTCGTCTCGATCGATCGCCTCCTGCAACTCAGTCAAGTAGGCTTCGATTTCAACAATGTCCTGTTCACTGGCGGAGTCTTGGGCACGGCGAATCGATTCCTGCAATGCATTGAGCCGCTGGACCAATGCTGAATTGGCAGTGGCCTCGGCCTCGCCGGATGCTGAGCGATCGTGGAACTTAGCCGAGAGCGAATGAATTCCCGCATCGTCTTGCCGCCCGAGCATCCCGTAAATCTCTTCGCTCGTGATCGGATTTGACGCGGGCCCGGAGGATCCAGCGGACATTTCTTCTCGATTGCGATTGATCGTGGCCGCCGCTTGCTTTCCAGTCCGACGGTCAACAGCGCAAACTTCCAGCATGCCGTTGAGGTTCAGCGTGAACGTGACCGAGATGGGACTGTTGGCGGGTGTGTTCGCGTGCAGCCCGTGCAGCTGGACCATCCCCACCAATTGGTTATCCGTCGCGATCTCCGATTCACCCTGGTAGACTTCTATGTCGACGGCCGGCTGCCCATCGACAACCGTGTAGAACGTATCCGATTTACGGCAGGGCAACACGCTTCCGCGGCGGATAATCGGCGCGAACACATTGGCCGGGCCGAAAGGTTGGTCGCCATCGGCACAGCGGATCCCCAGGGTGTGAGGCGTGATATCGACGAGCACGCGTTGCACGTCGTGTCCGGCCAGCAGCGCGCCTTGCACGGCCGCCCCCAGAGCAACGCATAGGTCGGGATCAACTTCGCTGGCCGGTTGGTGGCCAAGTCGCGCACGCAGCAATTGTTCGACCAGTGGCGTACGAGTGCTGCCGCCGACGAGAATGACTTTGTCGAGTTGTGCGGCATGCATCCCGGCTTCATTCAAAGCCGAGTCGACGCAACGGATCGTGCGTTCCAGCAATGCCTCGATCGACGCTTCATAATCGGACCGATCAAGTTGAACTTCCAAGTGGCTGGCTGGATCGCCGGAAATCAAGAATTCTTCTGCGACTTGGGTGAAGGTGTCGAAGCTCAATCGACACTTGGCCGCTTCGGCCGCAATTGACAGCCGCGCCATGGCGCCGACGTTCTTGCGGATCGACGCCTTGAGTCCACCAGTGGCATCCAGCAATTCTTCGGCCAACAAGGCGTCGAAATCGTCGCCGCCCAACAGGGTGTCGCCGAACGTTGCGAGCACTTCCACAACACCCGATTCGATCGCGACGATCGATACGTCAAACGTTCCCCCGCCCAAGTCATAGACCAAGATCCGGTGTGGCTCGTGGCTCTGCGGTTCGTAGACGAGTGCTGCCGCGGTCGGTTCATTGACGATCCGGCGGACCTCCAATCCGGCCAACTCGCCCGCCAACCGCGTCGCTTCACGCTGTCGGTCGTCGAAGTAGGCCGGCACCGCGATCACCGCCTGAGTGACCGATCGGCCCAGGTCTTGTTCGGCCCACTGGCGAAGTCGCCCCAGGATCATTGCCGACACTTCCGGCGGGGATAGTTGTCGATCGCCCAATTCTAAGCGAACATCCTCGCCCATCTTTCGCTTCACGCTGCGGATCGTGGCCTTGGGAAACAGCGCGGCTTGATTGAGCGCCGGTCGGCCCACCAACAGGTTACCCGACGGATCCATCCCCACCACGCTTGGCAAAACTGACTCGCCCGAGTCGGGATCGGTGATCACGCGGGGAATTCCATTTTCAACGATCGAGACAACGCTGTTGGTCGTGCCCAAATCGATTCCGATGACGGTTTCCGCTGAATCATTCATTTGTTGGATCGCAGTTAGGAGCAGCTAGCTAAGGGATGATGCTGTCACAACCTGTGCCGGGCGGATGATCCAGGCGTTTTGTCTGTAACCGGGACGCAGCACGCTCAGCACTGTGCCGGGCGGATGATCCGTTGATGGCGTGACTTCCATTACTTGCATGGTGTGCGGGTCAAACATTTCATATGGGCTGCCAATTCGTTCAATGTGAAGTTTGCGAAGTTGAGCCGACAATCGTTCGCTCGTCAATCGAAGTCCGTCGGCCAAGCCGGTGAAAGCGGTCCGTTGTGCTTGCCATGCGTTGGTCCAAGCGTCGTGATGGCGTTGCACCACATCCCGCGCGCCCCGAGCGTGCCAGGGAAGCGATGGTTGGCTTGGCGGTCGAGCGGCAGCGTGGATGGTGGATTCAAAGGCATCGCATAGCCGCGTCATCGCCTCGTCCAACTCCACCACCGAGACGACCAGATCACGATTGGTATCATGATCGTTGATCGGCTGCCTGCCGCGGGCGGCGAGATCGTCGAGCACGGTGCTGCTGGCGGAAACGATTCGTGCGGCATCCCCGGCAAGCTTCTCGGCAAAGGCGCGACTTTGTTTGATGCTTGACTTCAAGTCGTGACGCAGCGCCGTCAGTTCACCGGTCATCTGGCAGAGGCCCGACAGCGTCTGCCGTACCGCGTCAGGGCCGATCGCGCTGGGGGCGTCCTGTTGCTTGGTGTCGATGGATCGCTCAAGTCCGCGGAGCAACTCCGCCAATTGGTTGCGGCCTTGATCCGTTTCGGCCACGGTGTCGATCCAAGTGGACACCCGCGCGAGCAACGCCTGCCGCAGCGTCTGCCATTGGTCATCTTCGGATGCGTGCTCGGCGATCCCCAGATCGTTCGTTGAGTCGTCGATCATGCCTTTCGGTTCACGCTGGCAAGGACTCGATCGCCGCATCGGAGCAGTTGATCGGTGGAAAAACGTTGGGGGCGTTGTTCAAAGGCTTCGATCAAGGCATCGACGCTATCGAGTTCGTGGACGCAAAAACGTTTGACCCACCGTTGCAGCGGATCGGATGCGGCATCGTACGCAGCGCGAATTTCCGCAAACCGATCGGGGTCACGGTCGGGTGGATGAGCGCGAACCAATTCCAGATACCGCGTGCGGATCTGTTCGCTCGTCGCCGAATGATCGAGGGCTAAAACCGCGAACGGATCGACAATGGCTCGCGACTGGTGGGATGCCATAGGGATTTCCTTAACGTTTCAGTGCTCTCGATGCTGGGCGGGAATCGCGGATTTTTCAAAGCTGCTGTTGATACCGTTTTGCGATTTCGCGAAGAACCGGCAGGATCACATCGATAACCGGCTGAGGCATGTTGTTTCTCATCTCGCGTTCAAATCGCTTGGGGTCCGATCGGTAGGCGTCGATCATCTCTGGCGGAATGACTTCCGCCACATCTTCCGGTCCTGGCGGTCCGAATTCACCATCGTTGTCATCATCATCCCAATCCAGCTCATCGTCCTCGTCATAGCCAAATCGGTCGTAGTGATCGGATTCGACGCTCCGCTCGTACAAGTGGCGAGCGATCGGACGCAGCAATTCAGGCAGACCGCATGGATCATCTTTGTCGGCGGCGACGACGTCGCGCAAAAGATACATTGCATTCTCTGGTCCTCGTTCGATGGCCTGCAGCAAGCGGTAAATGTGCCAATCTGGGTGATAACGGATGGCGCGGATGAACTGGCGTCGCAACACTCCGTCATCGGCGCAAACGGCAAAGGTACCGACATCATTGGCGGCTTGAATGGTCCATTGTGAACGCGGCGATTTGCTCAGCGCGCGTTTCGTTACCGCAATCAGTTCCTTCAAATGCGTCACTCGCCCCGAATAGTCGTCACGGTCGCTGGCGACAACGGGTCCGATCGTTCCGCAAGCCTCTTGGACATCGGCGATTGACGGTGACTTGGCGAGGCGTTTGCGCTCCTCACGAAATCGTTTCTTGACGCAGGTGTCGAGCTTCAATCTGGCCGCGTGAATATCCATCACGAATGTGGCGGACAGCCGCGAAACACCTCGCTCATTCGCCTCCGCGAGCAGGTCATCAACGTCGGCACCCGGGTCTTGCTTCAATTGAATAGCCGCGTGCATGAGGGGAATCAATCCAGAGGGTAGCTGCGCCGGCAAATGGCTCTCCAGCAGGCCCGCGGCCGCAAGGGCCTGATCGAAGTGCTTGGCCATTGCCTCGCGACGAAACACTTTCGTGCCGTAACCCCAGACCACCTCACACGTGTGCTCGTCCCGCGGCGCCAACTGAATTAGTCTGCGAACCAGGGGCTCGGCCTGCGGCAGATTCTCGATGACCAGGAAGTAGCCCGCCGCATCTGCGACGACGCCAACTTCATCACCACGATCACGCAAGCGAATTTGTTGGATCTGGCCGACGACCGCAAATGGAATGAACTCTGCGTCGACGTCGCCAGTTAGCAGTTCGTAGGGGCTGTCCCAATGCGGCCACAGATCAATACACTCGCGGATCAATTCCGCAAAGCGTTGGCCGATTTCCGTGCCAATTCTCTTTCTTTCTGCCTCCGACTGTGCGTCGCGGGCCACTTTTCCGCTAATCTCACACAGCAGCTCACGAAGCAGATGGGCCAGATGAAATTGAACCGCTGCTCGAATTGCTCGACGATCCGAGTCCGTGAGGCTTTGATTGCGATCCACCGCATCCAAATACTTCTCGATGCCAGCAGTCACATTTTGTTTGGCAGGATGACTCGAAAGCATTTTCGCGATGGCAAACGGTAACGCGAACTCCGGATCCCATGAGGGCGAAGGCAACCGCGCCGAACAGCGACTGACAAAACGAGCATCTGGCCGGACAAGCAATTCCGCATAGACGCGATCTCTGGCAACACAGATCCAGGCCGAATCCACCGCATCGCTACGTGACCAGCGATCCAGCTGCTCGGCGATTTCATCGAACGCCTCGTCATCAAACCACTGGTGGAGCTGCTGACGGATCGTCTCATCGCTCTGTCGGTCTCGAGTAACCACCTCGCTCCACTGACGCGGATCGGGTCGCGGTGCGTCCCCCAATACTCGATCGACGGTTGCCAACATGACTCGCCCC
>CAVPGW010000009.1:0-165431 GCA_963704055.1 Pirellulaceae bacterium
CTGCTGACCGCTCACGTCCGAACGGGCAGTTGGTCAGTCAGAAACGCTGGTGGGAGTCGAACCCACTTCGACCGGGTTGCAGCCGGTTGCCTGGCCATCTGGCTTCAGCGTTTTGTGCCGCCGCCTTTTTAGTAGCGGCGGTTTTACTTTTCGTCTTCGCCGTTATTAAGATCAACGATCTTGATTGTGGCTTCCGCAACTTCCTTGACGACGTGCGGTGCGAGCGAGACACCTTCGTCACTCTCATTCACGACGACGCGCGGGGTCCGGCACACTCCGAGAACATGATTAGGCGTCAGGAATCAGGCGACAGGAACCAGGTAAAACTCAACGCTCTTCCTGTCCACTGGCCACTGACAACTGTTAACTGATCAAGTACCTCGCCAGGGAGTCGAACCCCGTCCAACGGCTTCGAAGACCGTTGTGCTATCCGTCACACTCGCAAGGCATGTTTCTTTCTTCGTGGCACCGCGGCCACTTGATGTTCGTCTCGATAGACAATCATCCCTGGATGACTGGTTCGCACCTTTGTCACGAAAACACCTTCGTCTTCGAGCAGATGGAGCTAATTCCCATAAGCCGGCTGATAACGGCTTGAGAACCCGAGCGGAACCAAAACAAGCTTCGCCAATCGGAATCGTCCAACGCTGGCACCGTTAAGTTACGGTTGAACCATTTCAGCACTTCGCGAAGTCGATCGCGTGTTAGCTCTGGCGTTGTTGTGCGGTCCTCAATACGGCCTGCCGCGACAAAGATGCCGGCGGGTCGACCGGTGTTGCGACATCGCAACTGGGTCTGAAATCGAATGTAGGTGTCCATCGGTCATCAAGTCATCTCGGTGTGGGTTCACGGTTGTTCAAGAGCCGACGACTGGGTTCGCACCAGCATGGTCTGCTTTACAAGAGCAGCGCCTTTCTACATCGAGCCACGTCGGCAGATCGATCGAATCAAAGTAGCCCGACCAGGAATCGAACCCGGAACTTCTCGTTAGAAGCCAGAGATGATGTCCGTTTCACCATCGAGCCGTTTTGAAATCAGCGGAAGGCAAGGGATTTGAACCCTCATCACCTCTTTGGTGGCACGCATTAGCAGTGCGGCCCGGCAAACCGTATCCGGCTACCTTCCGTCATTTGTTGTTGTCAGGTGCTGATTCCGCGCGAGGTAATCCAATCCAGAATCGCGTCGCCATCACCACAGATCAGCGTCACCGCTGCATCGCTCGTGATAACCTTCTCAGTCACTGCGATTTCTGTCACGGCAGCACCGGCTGCCTGTAATTGGTTGCCCGTTCCACCACCTCCAAGTTTCAGCTCAGCACCCAACTTCAACTCGATCACCGAAACCGGGCGTCGCCCAGCAATCCCGGCCGACATATCCACGGCGATGAAGTCACCACAGAACTGACGCTGGTTGCTGCGAAACAGCCAAACATTGCGTTTTTCCTCCAGTAACCGCTTGGCAAACTGCCTTTCTGGTCGCGACAGCGCGAAAGCGGTCAGCAACGGCAAACACCGTGCCCACGATCGCGATGTATCTGCCGCCAGAATCTGCTCCAGTCGCAGGTGTTGGTCGGCCATCGCAAACGGTAACCGCAGCGTCAGCGGCTGGTCATACATAGTCATGGCTTCACTCCCACATTTCTCACCAAGTGGACCCACCGGGAATCGAACCCGGATTGCCAGTCTGCCGAACTGGTGTCTTCCCGTTGGATGATGAGCCCGAGATAGTCAGTGGACCGGAAGGGAATCGAACCCTTCCACCGATCTTGCAAGGATCAGTCGCCTCCTTGGAACATGCCAGCCCGAAATCAGTCGTCAGTTAACAGGAGCCAGTTGACAGGAAGAGGTTCGTGTTTCTTTTACTGTCGACTGATAACTGACTACTGACAACTTCTTCTAAGTGATCGCGGATGGAATCGATTCATCGTTCTTCTGGTTGTCACCCAGATGTCTTCGCCGCTGGACCACGCGATCGTGTTTTGGTGTAAGTAGTCGAGACAGGGATCGAACCTGCAAAATCACTTGGCTCTCGACCAAGTCGCTTTTCCGGTTTGCGTACTCGACCGGTTATTGGAGTAGCGGGTTCGGGGGTCGCACCCGACGGTCCAGGCTTATGAAGCCCAGATGAGCCTGGCTCACCCGCATCATTGTTTCGTGTTTGATAAGTAGCCAAGGCGAGAGTTGAACTCGCACGCCGCTGTGGGCACGACATTCTGAGCGTCGCGTGTCTACCGGTTCCACCACTTGGCTATGAATTGAAAGTGACCCGTGCGGGGATCGAACCCGCATCGAAAGGCTGAGAACCTTTTATCCTGCCGTTAGAAGAACGGGCCGTTTGCTGATGCTTGAAAGTGGGTCGGGACGGAGTCGAACCGCCAAGGTCGTTAGACCACCGGGTTACAGCCAGCGTAGCTCACCTATGCATGCCGACCCATTGTTTGTTGCAGTAGCGCGGGAGGGAGTCGAACCCACAAACAATCACGAAGGTTTGAGCTTCGCCGCTTTACCGGTTTGCGTACCACGCCGTTGTCGTCAGTAGCTCAGGTGCGACTCGAACCCACAGCATCCCTGGTTCTAAGCCAAGGTGGTCTGCCAATTGCCTACCGAGCCATCAAGTGGAGCGCCGGGGAATCGAACCCCGATTTTCTGCTTGCAAAGCAGATGTCCTCCCGTTGGACGAGCGTCCCTCGTTGTCTTTCGTTGTCAGTGCCCAGAGCAGGAATCGAACCTGCAAACATCCGGGTTTAAGCCGGACCGCTCTGCCGATTGGCGTATCTAGGCATCAGTAGTCCCGGATGGAATCGAACCATCGTTTCCTGTTTGTAAGACAGGTGTCGTAGCCGTTGGACCACAGGACTGTCTTCTGTCGATCCGGAGAGCACGTCCCCAAGGATTTGAACCCTGACTAACTGGTTTGGAATCAGCAGTGCTACCGTTACACCAGAGACGTGTGATTGAACTTGTCGAGCGGAAGCCGTGGGACTCGAACCCACAAGCGGATCACTCCGCCAGCTGTTTTCAAAACAGTGTCCTCATCCCGCCGGATGACTTCCGTAAAGCGCCCCTGACGAGGATCGAACTCGCCGCCACCTGATCGACAATCAGGTTCCACCACCAGGTGGACTCAAGGGCATGTGCATTTCAACTTCATTGCAGGTGACCGATCGGAATTGAACCGACATGGATTTGGTTCACAGCGAAGTTCCTGAACCACTACAGGACGGCCACAGCACCGGAGACTGGAATCGAACCAATGGACTCCTCGTTCAGAGCGAGGTGCAGCGACCAACAACTGCTACTCCGGCATTTCTTACATAGACTTTCAGCAGCACTCCGTCCGGGAATCGCTTCCGATCTGCTAGCTTCAAAGGCTCGCGACGCGACTACGCACAGGAGAGAGTGTCCTGTGGGAATCGAACCCACCTGATCGGATTGGAAGTCCGACGCCTCTGCCGATCGGCCAAGGACACATGAAGCGGAAGGAGAGGGAGTCGGACCCTCAAGGCGTTTGAACGCTCGACTGTGTTCGATCGCAGCTGCCGTCGCCAATCGGCTTGTCCTTCCGTTTTTTACAAAGCTCCGGCGGAAGGACTCGAACCTTCACTCGTCTCCTTAACAGGGAGCCGCCTTACCATTGGGCCACACCGGATTATTTCTCATCAAGTCAGGATGGCTGGATTTGAACCAGCGGTCTCGTGCGCCCGAGGCACGCGGATTGCCAAACTTTCCCACACCCTGATTTGCAGAGCGCCCAGTGGGAGTCGAACCCACACTTACGCCATGGCAAGGCAGCAGGCTACCGCTACATCATGGGCGCAGAATGCATCACTACCAAATTGTCAAAGATCAAAAATCAAGAGCACCGAGCCGGAATCGAACCCGCATCACCTCGTTACGACGGAGGAGTCTTGCCGTTAGACCATCAGTGCTAAATCAGTAGTCAGTAGCCAGGATGCAGTTAACAGGAAGAGGGGTTTGCCAACGCGAACATTGCGACGAGCCCGACACTTGAGCGCGGCGAGAAATTCAAAGAAACCAGAAGCAAGAAGTGCGGAAAAGAAGATGAACCGGATGAGCGAAGTCATCTTCGGCGGCCCGCGCCACACGCTTCGTGATCTACTGCGGCATGAATATGGCCACGCAGTGGCTGACAACCAACATTCGGGGTTGTGGTGTAACAGGCAGCATGACGGACTTTTAATCCGTTCGGTGTGGGTTCGATTCCCTCCGGCCCTACTTGCGGCGCGTGGCTCAGTGGTAAGAGCGGCGTCCTTATAAGACGAGGGTTGAAGGTTCGATTCCTTCCGCGCCGATCGAACAACGAACAATTTGGGATTGTGGCAGACAAGGTAATGCATCGGTCTCTTAAACCGAACGATGTGAGTTCGATTCTCACCGGTCCCACTTGATAGGCGTCAGGAATCAGGCGACAGGCATCAGGAAAAGTGTCCAGTCCAATCGCTTTTCCGCTCGCGGCGCTGTTGATTTTGACTTACGAAAACCGCCATTGACGTAACTCCTGCGCCGCAAGACTTACGTCTTTGGTCCCCGACGTAAGTCGTTTGACACACGCGTTTGATTTGGAGTAGACAGTTTGTTGTTCACCAATCGCGACGCGTAAGCTGGTCGCATGAAACCGCGAAATCGATCACGCTCGCAGCCAGCTCCCGACCCTGCCAAGTTCGCACCCAAGGCGTCCGGCGGCGATCTCACCTTGCATTCACGCACCGTCGGCGTGTTGCCAATTGTGAATCGGTTGATCGCACGAACCTCGCGCACATCGACCGGGAAGGGGGACGCTTTATCTCGGTGCTGCCCAAGAATCGCAAAGAACCCAGAGAGATGATGCGGAGGCTGTGCGAAGAGCCTGAGAGTCTTCGTTGGACGGTGCTGTACGAGGTCTTTGACCAGCACGAGGTGCTGCGGCATCGATTCAAGACGTTGCGCGAAGAACAACTCACTGCCGACGGCTACCGTTTGCTGTGGATCCATTCCTTGGCCAAGGCACAGTCGGATGATGCCGGGCGCATCAAAGCGATTCAAAAAACGACCGATGAACTGATCAAACTCCGCTCGCGTCTGCAATCACCAAGGAGTCGCATGAGGGATCAACAGCGTGTCGCTTCCAGACCGAGCTGATGTTGACTCTTCCAGGCAGCTCATCTGGTATCTGCCGAAGCTGTATCGTGTCCTCATCGAGAAGATCGAGTGGGCTGCTCACTCTGGAAGATTGAAGATTGGTTTTCCTGGGATTACTTTTCCTGAAGCTCATGTGTGTCTCTCTCTTCTTGAAGGTGAATTGTCTGCAGTACAAAGGAACGAGTCTTCGTTCGAAGTTCAACATGAGTTTTGCACGACAGTGCGATGAGACCAAAAAGATGAGACCAAGCAGTCAAGGCTGAAGAGGTTCGAGGTTGTTTAGGTGCGGCTGGTTTGCCTGGGATCTTCAAAGTGAATACGTCACTTGAGAAACGATAACCGTCACCGATCACCAGGATCATCCCAACGGACGATAGCCGTGCAGCTCAGGGAGCAGCTTTTCTGCATCGCCAAGGCATGAGTTGTGAGTTTGCCTCCAACGAGGCTCCTCCAGCTGTTATCGCGTCTTGCCACGACGACGACGCCAGTGATCGAAGGACTGCATTATTCGAGAGTATCGCCGCGTCGCCCTGTCTGCCTGTCCAGCCCAAAACTTGGACTCGGTTCGGTCTATAGGCTCACGGGCACTGCAAAGACTACATCGCATCCCATCGATCCACGCCAGCGCTGCGAGCTGAGCGTACATATTCCCCGCCGGGTCATCCGCCATTCCGTCGATAAGTGATGCCACCATGTTATCGATGGCTGCGGACACTGCGATGCGACTCACCTGCGATTCGGAGAAACAGTCCACGACACCTCGCCTGGCAATGGCGACGAAGTCCGTCATTTGGTTTAGGACCCTTGGCGCCTCCGCAATGATTTCCAACAGTCTGGTCTGGGCAATGAGATCACCGTCGGCGGCGGCGGCGGGGCAGATCTCTCTGAACTCAGTGGGCGTGGGAAACACTACGAGGTGCCTTCTTCTTCAGGGACAGTTGGATTTGGCAACGACTTTGCTCTCGACAGGCAGATATCGATGACCGGCATGTAGACGGTCAGGTCCGCTAGCCGCTTCATGGTTTGTTCCAGCTCGGATGACCGCGCCTTTTCCTTTCGACGCCGCTGAACTCTTGCCTTCACCTCTGCCTGATAAACGCGGTTATTTCGGTAGAGCAACGCCACGACCGGGTCCGATAGGGCTCCAACGTAAGTCCTGACGACACGCCCGTTCCGCCGGCGGTTCCGATAGTAGTGCTTGCCCATTTCGATATCCCAATAACGCGTCCATGCCAACTATTTACGGCATGTACCACACCCGGGCAGTTTTAGGCCGTTTTCATCAGGGTATCGATCTTTCTATTGGGGAGCAAAAATGGTGCGACATTGTCTTTTGCGATGGAACGGCCATGGAACTGGTTGACCGCATGTGCAACCTGCGTCGCCACAACCTCTGCGAGAGTGGTCGGAGGTGACTTCGCTTTGCACTGATCTGCAAGTTCATCAAGTACACGTGACGGAACGTCACGAAAGTCTGCCGTTCGCTGCAGCAACAGCAACTCAAGCCGCTCTCGATCCCTGCCTTCTTCTGTTGTCAGGTCGTGTTCACTTCCCTTGCCAAGGAATGGGATATTTTTCATCCAATGCTCGGCCGCGGCGACTCCGCCAAGATAGGCGTGACGAAGCAGTTGTTGTTTGAGCAAGTCGAGATCGGCCCGCCCTTCAATAACCCGGTCAAGTATGAAATCCCTTGCCGCAAGCTTCCCCCGGACATCGAAGAACGTCCGTTTGAACTCAGCAAGGCTTCGCGATGGGAGTCCAACCCGCTTGCCAATCTCTGCAGCCCCTTCGCCTGCGAGAACAAACGCCTCGATCGTCAAGCGTCTGGTTGGGTCTCGGTAAGCAGAGTAAGCGTGGCGCAGCGCCAAGATCCAGTCAGGATTGAGATGACCAATACCTGTCCCACACGTCTTGTGCAGTCTCAGTGCGACGATTGCCTGGACGGTAGGGTCGTAGCTCTCCAAGGGAAAGGATTCCAGACATTGAGCCACAGTCGTCAGCTTTCGTGCGATGCACCTTCCAAGTTGCCATCGCCATGATGGACCAAACAGCCATTGAAATGCGCACCGTCTCGATTTGTCCGACATTTCATTCTCCGTCACGCTACTGAACTCTGAACAACCGGATCCTCTTCGTCCAGGGCAGCGAGACGCTGCCGAGCAACCAGTGATTGGGCCCGCTTGAATCGCCATGCTGCGCCGTAAAGGTGTTGAAGAGCGGGAAACGGAACTTGTGTCCTGCATGGGAGAACCTCCGCTCGCATAGGCACGTCACACAGTTCATCCAACGAGCCTGGGGTTAACCGATCAGCAAGATGTCCCGAGCAATGGCCCCTGGCTTCCTGCTCCCGCGTTTACGCAAGCAATCGCTCAATGCCACCGAAGCATCGACGCGTCGCATCGAGCGACGGGCTGGCGTCGGCAGCGCCGGGGATGCAAGTGTCGACAAGTAGCGTCAGAAGGCGACCTAAGATCACGTTCGACATTTCCTCCCGTAGCGTCGGTAGCAACCTGAGTTTTACTTGCTTCTCGTCATAGACGTGCGCGAAGTGGTAGTGAATCAGCGTCGCGACAACCATCGGTCGCGTACGGATTCGTGCAGGGTCCACAGAAACCGTAGTTCAATCCAGATCCCGATGAGCGGTAAACAATTGATGGGGCGACGTTCTACGTCTGGGGAAGTAGGTTATCTGCTCCATGATCAGTACCATCGTTCGCTGACCCGTTCGCGGCACGCCCAGAAACGACGGTTCTCCCCAGTTCTGTCATTGCTGGCAGTTCCCTGACCGGGCGATCTGATCCGGCGGGATCAGTATCCTGGCCGATCAGCAATCAGTGTGAGGCGATTGTTGTTTGGGACGAAGGTGCAGCTGACGGCTATCGACCTAGGTTTGAACCTAGGTCGATAGCCTTGGTTCTAGTTTGTCCGCTAATTGCGAGAAGTCGCTTGGATGAACCGGCTGAGTGCCTGACGGCTAGTATGTTTTTTGCCACCGATCTTCACTGTCTCGAGCTTGACTCCCCCGACGCCTCGCATTGCCCACCGCCAAACCGTTGTGATGTTTACACGTTCTGGGAGTTCAGCCGGGACCTGGCTGAGACGGATCATGTCCTCTGTTAGCAGGTCTAGCGGGTTAGGTTTGTCGCAATCGTTGTTGGCCTTTGCAACCATTTCTGTTTCTCACTTTGGACGAAAATGACTTGGACGAGTCTCAACCGATCCTAAATCGGATCGAATGTCAAAGTGTGTTTTCGCACAAAGATGCAAAACCGAGAAAACAGTGTCGATGCGTCATCGACATTCATCAACCCGAGTTATTCACCAAGAGCATTTGAAGATGCATTTTAGTGCATGTTGGGTTGAATGAGGCTGGCGGTTCGGTGTTGTTGACCGCTGAGGCTTGGTCGGTGCGAAATGCCCCCCTCCCCCAAACAAGATGTCTCGACGATGGAGGCGATTAGAGCCGCAGGACTTCACTGAGGTGGGCATGCGATGGCGGGGGCATCCAACTGCGTCGCTTCGCTGTCGGCTTCGAGAAGTTTGCGGGCAGACACCAAGCAGCAATCCGACCGATCAGACGTGACCACAACGGTTCGGCCGACTCGGCAATCCGTAGAATCGCACGACCGCTGTGCTTGATGAACTCACCACCGACCTTGAACACAAACAGCTGAAACCGCGTCAGGTCCCAACAGCCACCCACTTCGTCTTCTAGCTCGATTCGGCAAATGGAGCTGAGATTGAACGACAGCATACTCAGCAGCATCGTCGCTTCGTTGTCCTTGAATGGCTGCGACGAAAGCTGTGGCCCGATCGCAGCATTGAACTCGCCCAAGCGATCCTCGAACGTCCCCCGTGGCCGGTAGTGAGCAAGCAACTCTTCTGCCGTTCGCTGGTCCTCTCGCCAATTGGTCACCAAGAAAAAGTATCGCGGCATCAGGTTGAGCTGACCGGTTTGCGGATCGGGCTTGTCAACCACCACGAGAATCAACCGCTGGCTGTGCTGCCAAGAATCCGCTTGGTAACTTCCCAGCTCAACGGTGTACTCGTAGCCTCCGGCCGGCGGTCGTCCCGCTGGCCGATAAACATGATCAGCGGCCAAGGCTTCGAGCCGCGGATTGCTTTTCAAACGTCCGACAAAACGTAGGCTGTTGTTGGTCATGTAGTCCATCACGCTGCCGATCGTGTAGCCGGCATCGATGCGGAAGTCGATGTGCTGGGCAATCCTGTGAGCCTTATCAGCAACGTTGGCGATGAATCTCCGAGCCCCATTGGCAGTATGAACTTGACCTTGGCGAAGCGTGGCGTGAATGAAGCCGTTGCCCAGTCGCTTGCCTTGTCGTGTGCTGTCGTAATCACCGGCGACCGAGAACGAAGCGACCAACGGATGGTAGACCATCTTTTTGTAGTAACCGTTGTACGCTCCGCCTTTTTGCGATCCGTGAATTTCGATCGGGAAGCTGTCGATGTCGATGGTACCGTGTCGGACTCGGCTGGCGCCGCTGGATGCCTTGAGGTGTCGCTCGACTGACTCGGCCAGTCCATCACGAAGGGCATTCAAGTTCTGGGAACTGCTGGTCAGAATACGAATCAATCGCGATTGCGTGGGCTGGCTTGCCAATCGCTCGTTGATGACTTCTTGACCGCGGCGGTCCCAGACCGCGGCGCGGAAGGCGGGATCATGGGCAAGTCGATCGAGATCATCCTGTGCCTCGTAACCAATCGCCATCGCGTAGACGCGCTCGCGGAGTAATTCGGTGATCGTGTAGCGGATTCGATCTTCGCGGCGCGGGTCGGTGATGTTCTGGGCAATCGAAGCGAGCAATCCCAACCGATGATCGGCTTCGCGTAACAGCACGACGCCGGCGTTGGACGTGAGTCGATGATCGGTGCCTTGAACTTTGATAGCGCGATTGAACTCGGGCTCGAATAGGTTATCTTGAACTTCACCCATTGCGTGATCCTCTCCGTGCTTATGGAAGTCGTTTACTAACTCCTTAAACGCGGTGAATCACGTGATGGGTCTTCTTCTTTCAGGAATACTCGGTGAATAATCCGGGATCAATCAAAGGCAAGAGAAAGAGATGGCACCTTGGCTTGTGATCGGCTACGCACCAATGCCTTTGAGTGACTTCGCCGCTTGGATCGCCTTCTCTTCCGATTGTTTGGCATAGTGTTCTGTCATCGATACGTGTGAATGCCCTAACAATGCCTGAGCCAATTCCACTCCAACTGCTTCCTTATCCAAGTACCACTGGGCGGATTCCTTCGGCGAAAAGCAATAAGCCTCGGGGTCACGCAGCAGGAACGGCTCCAGCGCCGATCGCGCGTCTCCGACGATCGGTACCGCCTTGTTCATGCCATGATGGGCGGTTTTGTGATTCTTGGGACGATAGATCCAAGCGTCATTCCGATTGCGATCAATATCACATGGACGCATTTTGCAAACCTCGGAGGGGCGCATCCCTGTGGCGACTTGAACGCGGACCATCCCCCTGAGAGTCGGTGAAAGCTCTTTGACGGTGGCCTTGACCGCTTCGAGATCAACGGGAATTCTCGGGATGGGTTCCGGAGCCGACGTCTGGCCAAAGCGAAGTGGCTCAAGCGTTTGTAAGCGAATCAATACGTCAACACCCACAAGTTCGCGGCTTACGGCATACTTGATGATTCTGCAAACGGCGCGTGTCTGCGCATTGGCGTAGCGACGGTTATTGCCGGAAGCAACGAACAGAGCACGAAGTTCTGCTAACCGCCGCGGACCAAATTCGTCGGCAGGAATGTCCCCGTACTCGTCTTCTAACAGCGTGCACAGGTTCTTGAAGTTTCGTCGATGAGGTTCATTGTTGGCATACTTGACTTCAATGTGTTCTCGAAACTCGGCCGTGACGCAGCGGACCGTGATCGGGGCATCGGCCAGCTGAGCTGGCGTGGATTCGGGTGGTTGTTTGCCATTCGCGTTATACTCAGCCAATAGGGCGTAGTACTTGGCCTTGGACTCGGGTGAATCAAACTCACCGAGGAAGAAGTCTTTACCAGCCAGGGTCACCCGGGCTTGGCCGGAGATGTGGTAGCGGTAAGCGGGTGCGTCGATACGTTGGCGTGCCATGCAAGCTCTCCGAAGGGAATTCCTGGGTAGGGCTTACCCAAGAATGATTTACGGTGAGTCGCACGGTCAAAGTGACCGGTAACGCCAGAGGAGCGTTTCGACCGGGAAAACACGAGATATGAAGTATACCATTGAAAGTCGGGGCGACAAGACTCGGTTAGAACTTTTTTGCTCCGCTCTTTCTGACCTGCAAACATCCGATCCCGTGGCTTTTGCCGGGCTAAAAGCCCTGATCGGACAAAACCGTAAACAGCTGAAGTGATTCGCTTCTCGCCTTCCAAAGCAAGGCGGAAAGCGGTTCACCAAACAGCTTTCTCAAAGGTCTTGCTAAACGAAGTTTGATTAGCGGCTCCTTCGCTGGCACGATCGCGCAAAGACGCTTTCAAAGGCTTCTTTGCTGATCGCCTTTTTGTGTTTCTGGCTACCCGTACGCAAAGGCGTTTCGGCGTGGCCTTGCCAAGCGTTTCAGATGGAGACCAAACCCATGACTACTTCACCTACTCCAAGCGAAGACCCGAAGGATCAAAAAGAAGCGATAGACCAACTCGAGGCAAGCGAGCAACAAGCTCTTGATGATCCAATCAAGCAAGAACAGTATCGTCAGGAATACCTCCGTCAGCTCCGGCTTCGGTCGTGTCCCGGTTGCGGCGAGACTGATCTATTCTAGCCTGTCGGCTGAGCGAATCCAATTGTCACTCACCGACCAGAGCGATGACGCGGGAAACACGCTGCCATCGGTCGGCCCGAACTGCTGTCGGTGAGTCCCAACAACTGGCGGACGACACCGCCAGAGTCCGTTCGGTCACGGCGCCGATCGAATACGCGTGTCGTGCACCCCGTGCGTCGTACTGAGGCGTAGACTGGCATTCACAATCTGACCAAGGACACGCCCTCATTTGTGAGTTGCTCAGACCGCTGCAAGCATCGAGATGGTGGCTCAGCTGGACTTGCGGCCCTTAGCTGGTCGTGACGGCATCATCGCAAATCCATGCTTAACATGTGAAAGAATCTCTCTGGGGTTATGCGATTGCGACTCCCGCAAAGGTCGGAACTCGTTCATTGAACTAACGAAGCTTTATGGAGTGGAATGCGACATTGGTAAGATCATGAGTAGCGGCTAGCGGCCACCTGCTTCGCTGCAGTTTGCGCCAGCGGTGTCCCACGCCGCTGTAGATTGACAGCCGATTTGCTGTCGCGCATCCGGATTCAATCATGCTATGGTGACCGATCGACGTTAGCTCAAATTTACTTTGCGAAAGTCAGTTTTCCTTACAAAGCCCTGTGCCCTTGCATTCACGGTCCGCCCCATGTGACCAGCTCAAATAGGATTATTCAACGCCCGCCCGGAGTTCAGTGACACCTCGCTCTAAATGCCTGATGAATATCGACTGCCCGTCTGCAGAGAAGGCGATCGCGCGGCATCCACCCACAACCAGTGGAAACTCACCAACGAGACGCACAGAGTCGTCCGCGACTTTGTCACGACAAGTCCAAAACCGGACCGTTGCGTCGGAACCTACCGTTGCGATGGTGGGTAACGTAGGGTGAAACGTGACCGCATTCGCGCGATTGCGATGTGCCTGCCGCGACCAAAGTTGTTTGCCAGAGGATACATCCCACACGATCAGTTGGCAGTCGCTGGAGACGCTGGCAAGCTGGCGGCCATCGGGGCTAAATGCCAAGTCTTGAATAGAATCGTTGTGGCCTTTCAGCAGATGTAGCTTTTTGCCGCTTAGGATGTCCAAAACAACAATATCGTTATTCCAGACGTAAGCTAACAGGTCTTCACAGGGCGAAAAAACGAGGTCGTTGGCCAAGTTGCTGGCTATCGACCACAAGGGCTCTGGGCTCCCAGTCTCGTAGACCTCGATAAGATGACGCTTCGGACTCTCCTCTTGCACGCATAGTGCGAAGAATTCCGCTTTGGCCGAAACCGCCAATCGCACTGCTGTTAGCGTTTTATTTGCCTGCCCAGACTAACTGCGAGGCTGAAGGGCGCTGTCCAATCCTGAAAAGTTGCCTCTCATTCCGGAGTACAAAGATCTCATTGGCTTCCGCAGCGTAGTCGATCCTAATCATATTGGAGGGAGCGTTGAATTTGCGATCCAATCCGGTTATCCCATCACCCAGCGTTGGCGCATTGTAGGTAAGCATACACCACAAGATGGAGCTACCGACCGAAGCGCTTGAAGACTGAAAAAGATCCTCCAACGGGTAAAATATAACTGGCGTATTCTCAAATGGACGTGAAACTACCAAACGCTGATCACGTCCTGAACTAATGATGTGTGTGTTTCCTTGCGACTTGATTCTATAAATTGTAAATGCTCAATTTTCCCTTCATGGGCTTTCCAGCTCCGCCGGCGACGATCGCGAGATGCATCCCCATTCATGAAGCCACTCAAATCATCAATTTGCGTCGGCATCAGATGAATGTACCCTGCGGAGTCTCCGGCAGCGATCCAAGTTCCCGTCGCAGAAACTGCCACGCTGTGCACGTCGTGAGGCATCAATTGCGAATACTTGACCTCCGGATTTGAGGGATCTGACACCAAGGTTACAAGTCCCCGAATCTGAGCGGCAGCGACCCAGTTTCCGTCAGAGCTGGTGTCTAGGTCATAGACCGAGTCCATTCTGGGGTTAAGTGCTAGAATCGAGTCGGCAGCTGTCAACGGCTCAGTGCTGCGATGCTCGGTCGACAGGAAATGTAACTTGTCCCTGTGTGCGACCGCAAGCAGGTTTCCCTGTGCGGCAAGCTCCAGGCCGCGTACCTGTGAGCCCATTGGCAGATGCAGTACCGGACGAGCTGTGCCATTGTTCAGGTCGAGCTGGTAGATCCATCCGCCATCGCCACCTTCCCAAGCAATTTTCCCATCTCGGTCGATGGCCAATGACCGAACCGAGCCATGATCCAATGTGAATCGTTTTACTAATTCGGCTTTCGTCTTAGTTGCATTGAATTGCAAAAAATTGATGCGGCCGTCGTCGCCCGAGCAGAGAACGCGACCATCCTGACACAGCTCGACGTCATAAATCCAACTTAGTCCGCTGTCGACTTTCGTTGGGGGAGAGTCTGTCAAACGATCTACACAGATGAGTTGCCCGGAGGCATCACCAGCGATAACGGTTTGCTCGTCACTGGATAGTGCGAAACAGTTGATGCGTTCGCTGCCTTGATACAGGACTTCAGTATTCACGGGCTGCAAGCTGCAAATGAAGTTCCATTCAAAGCCCTTCAAGTAAGCTTCCTCTGGGGCCCGATGACGATCAAGGATTTGTTGCAATGAATTGTAATTGCCGTCAAGGTATTCTTGTGAGGCAGTCACCAAATCTTCGGCATAAAGGAATTCGGAAAGCCGCCTGGTTTGCGTCTCTGCCAGAGTCTGGTTTTGAACCGCTACGGCTGTCGCCTTCATGGCTATGCTCGCCTGGCTGATCGAGATGATAGTCGCCAGGCTCAAGCTCAGGAGAATGACGCCGGCGATGGCCAGACCTACTCGGTATTTCTTGACGAACTTACTGGTCCGATACAGCCAACTGGGTGGACACGCTTCGACGGCGTCGCCAGCTTGGTAACGCTCGATATCTTCGGCTAGTTCTCGCGGGGACTGATAACGTCGGTGACGGTCTTTCTCGATCGCTCGCATCACGATCCAGTCCAGTTCCGAGGTGATGAGCACTATGCAGTGGCTGGGCGGGATGCCGCGACTGGTCGCAATCGTCTCACGATCAGATCTTATGGTGCTCAGTCGTTTGCTTGGTCGAGGTGGCTCGGTTTCGCATAGGTATTGCCGAGTTTGTTCCAGACTCATCGACTCCAAACTATTACGATCGATGGGCAACGTTCCGGCAACCAACTCGTAGAGCAGCACGCCCAGGGAATAAACGTCACTTCGAGTGTCCACATCGAGATTCGACAGCGACGCTTGTTCGGGACTCATATACAGAGGCGTCCCGATCATCTGGAACACGCCGGTATAAAGCGTTCTTTCGGTGAGGTTCTGATGCAGCGCCTTGGCAACACCGAAATCGATGACCTTCACTACGGGCGTTCCGTCATGTTCCGTTACCAACACGTTCGAGGGTTTGATATCTCGGTGAATGATGCCTTTGTTGTGTGCATGCTGCAGTGCACCGCATGCGGATTGAAATAGTGTCCAATCGCTCATGGATGGACATCTTGGCTCGGTCGCAGTACTCGGTAATCGGAATCCCGCGAACCAACTCCATCACGAAGTAGGGCAAGCCGTTGTCGGTCGTGCCTGCGTCCAGCACCTTGGCGATGTTCGGATGTTCCATCATCGCCAGGGCTTGCCGCTCCGCCTCGAAACGGGCGATCACCTGTCGACTGTCCATGCCCGGCTTGATGATCTTGATCGCCAACTTGCGGCGTACCGGCTGTTCTTGTCGAGCCAGATAAACGATGCCCATTCCGCCCTCACCGATCGGCTCGAGCAGTTTGTAGGGCCCGATCTGTTCGGGAACTCGTCGACCGTTTTCCGTTTCAAATTCATCAGCAGTCCAGACTTGACGAATCTCACTCGCGGTCAGTTGACTGACGGACGTCTTGCCAGAGTCAGACGACATGCTCGCTCTTCGATCTACGGGATCTGCGATCTGCATGAAGGATCCGAGCCGCTTCGAAGCTTGAAGCATGCGATGTATTTCGTTCGCCAGGGTTGCGTCATCATTGCGCAATTCTGCGAGCAATCGATCGCGCTCCGCCTCCTCGCTGCATTCGCAAAGTCGCCAGTACCAATCTTCAAGCGACATGTCGTCTCAATCACATCAAAAGGGCACATCAAAAGGGGCACGGGGGTTGATTTAAGCTCTGATTGCGTTTCAAGCTTTCGTCTTGGGCCGCTTCCGCGGTTGTCCTGCCGGACCAAGCGTGTGCCACAGACCATGCTGGTCAGCAATTCGCTCGGTCCAATCGGTATCCCCCAGTGGCCGAGAGCGATTCACGCAGGAACGTACCGCTTTGAGCTCCGACGCGGTGAGTGGCTCGTCGACTCGCTGATTCCAGTTTGGCAGACGCGCTAGCGGCCAGGGAGACAGGATCCGCGGCTCGGGGTTAACGGTCTGGTTCCAACGCCAGAGCGAACCAAATCGCCAATCCTTTGCCGACTTGACCAGACCTGCCCTTAGCGGGTTTCGCTCTACGTATCGACAGGCAACGTAAAAGTGTCCGTCATCCTGAATCGGAAAGCTCTTGAAGCGCGGACTGGTACAGATGTCCATCGCCGCGAGTGTCGTAGTGTCCGTGATAGCGCAGCGTATGAGTCGACGGTGACCCAACGGAGAAGTCGACCCATCTGTCCATCCTGGTTGGGACGAAGAATGAAGTGCCAGTGATTCGGTATGAGGGTGAACGAGAAAATCTCGACGGCGAGTACTTTTCCAGTCCTTCGGCTAGGACTCTCAGAAAAGGCATCGTAGTCGGCATCCTTTCGGAAGATTTTTTTGCGCAGGTTTCCCCGGTTCAATGCGTGGTAGATTTGGCCTGCCCGGTCATCGCGACTTTTGTCTCGGCATCGGTCGTTACCTCGGTTGCCAAAATTACTGCCTTAGGTAGGCCGATTCAACCCCCGTCCCTTTTCTTTTTCCGCGAAAGACGAACAGAGCTCCGTTCCGACCACGACCAATGCGACTCGAAACGGACAAACCCGATAGAGACGATGACGACGAAGTTGCCATAGGCGAAGTTCGGAGCAGCTCTGTTGCCGTACCCTATTTTTCGACCGCCGGTTGGAAAAGTACTCCGTAGGGATGGTGAATCACAGGTGCTTGAAACTGTTTTTGGCTAGTGGGAATAATTCAATTGGTTCCACGGGGAGCGTATTCCTCAAGCAGGTATTGATCGATGCTGTGAAGTTTGAATCGCGGACCTAATGGCCCTTTGAGATTCGTGTGACTGGCGATCGAACTCGCATGTTGTTTGACCCGCCCAGGGAGGATCAGGCGCGACCATGAAATGGGAACAATGCTCTCGCGAATTTATCGGCCGATTGGAATCGCTTATTGGGATCGGGTCGGATCGACTTTTTCGCGACTGCGCGAAGTGCTTCGGAAAGATAGTCCGCCTCGTCCAACGCTTGAAACGTATCTCTCGGCCTATTAGCCACATTCGGCACGATTCCGGTCAACATGCGAAACAAGCAGGCACCGCATGCAAACAAATCGACTGCAGGACCAGCGTCCCGCGAGTTTTTAAACTGCTCAGGTGGCATGTAGGCGACGGTCCCGCGTAACGAGTGTTCGCTGGTTAACGCACTCAGGCCTGCGTCTTCGTAGCACTTGGCCAGTCCAAAGTCGCTAAGTTTGACTTGGAGGTGACGTCCTTCGCGGTAGGCAAGGATGTTGCCGGGCTTGATGTCCCGATGCACTATCCCTTGTTCGTGCGCATCGTGAATGGCTTGGAGTAAGCTGCCGAGACCGCCCATGTTGCAATCCGAATTCGACTGCTGTCAGATTCTCTGTCCAATAAATTGAGCAGATCGAGAGTGTCTACATACTCCAGGACCAGAAATGGTATTCGCCCTTCGAATCAAATTCATGTGCCTTAACGATCCGAGGGTGATCCAGACGAGTCAGCACACTGGCTTCCCGAACGAACAACTGCATCTGCTTCTCGTCGACCGGCTGGTCCGCCCGAATCAGCTTGATCGCGTATTCTTCCCCAGATTGGCGGTGCTTGGCGTAGTGGACTGTCGCCATACCGCCGCGGCCAATCAAGCGAACCAGTTCATAGGGCCCGACTGAGTGCGGAATCGATGACGGTAGCGACGTTGCTTCCTCCGCATCTACCGACGGCGTCTTTACCTGTTCGCTCAGCTTTGTCTGTCGCGATTTCGCGTCGGCCGGGTCAACCGATTCGACCGGCTCAACAACCGAAGCCATCGGTGAAATCACTTGTTCGTTTAATGCTGCCGACTTCAGCTCCAACGTCTTAGGCAACAGCTTGCCAGGTCGCTCGGGGTGTTGCGGGCCATTGTCCCCAGGTGTCTGGTCAATCACTTCAAACGCGATCTCGGTATCACCAACGCCAAAGCGATCTCCGTTGGAGAGCGTTGCGGCAACCAGGCGAACGCCGTTGACCCAAGTTCCGTTGCTCGAATCGCGGTCAACCAGTTGGGCAAGAGGCGGCCGATTTCTAGTTCTAGGTGTTCTCGTGAGAGTGCTTTTTCGTCGGGGAGCTTTAGCTGTGACGGAGCCTCGCGTCCGATGGTGACGTTGGCCTCTCTATTAAAAGTCCAGCAAGCGCCGGTATGCGGCCCCGACACAACACGCAACTGAACCAATGGCCCGCCGGCCGTATGATCAGGTTCTAGGTGAAGGGTTTCTTCGTTCATATTCCGGACGGTTCAGTCGGGGTCTTCAAGCAGACTGGATGATCCGCGGCTGTGGAAAATCGGAAAAACGCAAGCGACATCGTGTGACCGCACGCTGTGGATCCAGACGCTCCGAGGATCTACATAATTTACCAAGATTTTCTTAAGTCTAGCAGTTCTGGAGCAGCAGATCACCGTCAGCGCGCTCATCATTGTCGCACATGCTCCTGTCAGATCTTGGCCGATCGCAGTGGGCCATCAGACGGTATTTGGGATATCTGTGAATTACTCGTTCCAGACGTTTCGCGGCACGTATCACAATCATCGAAATTTGACCGCTCGTTGATTGGTACGCGATGATGGCGATGAAAAGCGAACAGAGGCTGAGGCGAGGATCTCACGAAGGCCGGCACGCAACCAGGCGCCCCCCTACATGTCTCCCGAGCAGTCAGCTAAGCGATCGCCGTGGTGAGACGATTCTGTTTCCGTTCGTGTTGTCGGTCCGGCAACGGCTTCACATGTTGGTCGGCATTACCGCATGTCCTGGATGTCTACCCGCCGAAGCTTGAATATCAGCCTGCAACCGGGTAGGCTCGAACCTTCTGACGCAACCGTTGGGACGGACGACATCAAAGTTACTGGCGTCCAGCGAAATTCCCTGTGAAAGCCACCTTGCGAACCGAGTGCCCTTGTTGCGAAGCGAGCCTGTCGATCTGTGATTCGATAATTGGCAAAGAAGCAGCTTGCCCTGTCTGCGGATCGCAGTTTCCCGTGACGCGTGCAATTTCATCCACTGGCGACACATTGCCTCACACCGCGACGCTCACAGGCGGTACTGACAGCGAAGTAGAAGTAGTGGGAGCAATCAGATGAACCGAATGATCATGGTGTGTGTGGGTGTGATTCTGTGTCTTGGGGGCCTTACAGCCCGCGGCGGTGGCGAAGGACGTCCCACTGAATGTGTTGCTGATCATGGCGGACGACATCGGCTTCGAGTGTTTTAGCAGCTATGGCAGCCAGGAGTACAGCACGCCTCGGATCGATGCGTTGGGTAAGCAGGGCGTCCGCTTTACCAACGCCCACTCGACACCGCTGTGCACGCCGACTCGGGTGAACCTGATGTCGGGCAAGAGCAACGTGTTCAACTACCAGGACTTTGGCATCTACCCGCATGGGGAGCCGACGTTTGCGAACCACTTCAAAGAGCACGGCTACCGCACGGCGGTGGCGGGCAAGTGGCAGCTTCAGAGCATGCAGCCGGGCAAGGGCATCGCCAGGCGAGGCGGGCTTTGATACCTACTGCTTGTGGAATATCCCTGGCGGTGCACGCGAGCGTTACTGGAAGCCCTCATTTGTGCAGAACGGCAAACTGCTGGACTTGCCGCCAGACACGTTTGGCCCAGACGTGATGACCGATTTCCTGATCGACTTCATGACGGAGGAGAACGACAAGCCGTTTGTCGCATATTACCCGATGATCCTGGTGCATGATCCTTTCGTGCCCACGCCGGATAGCAAGGGCGGCACGCGGGCGGATAAGGCGAAGCGGATGCCCAAACAGCTGAAGCAAAACTACGTCGACATGGTCGCTTACATGGACAAGTGCGTCGGTCGCCTCGTCGATGCCCTGCAGGCCAGCGGCCAGAGAGACAACACTCTTGTCATCTTCACCGGCGACAATGGCACCAACGCGGTGCTGGCATCTGAACTCAAGGGCAAGACAGTCAAGGGTGGCAAGGGCTACACCCATGACTACGGCACGCACGTCCCGCTGGTGGTCAACCTGCCGGGCCGCGTCCCGCCGGGGCAAGTCAACGACGACCTGATCGCCTTCTCTGATTTCTTTCCGACGATTGTCGAGGCGGTGGGGCTGCCGGCCAAAGAGGTGAACCGACGGCGACGGATGGAGCTTCTGGCCCCAATGTCTCGGGCAGCCGGGGCAAACACGCCAGTGGATCTACGGATACTACTTCCCGCGTCCTTACGCCGCCAAGCTCGACAACAAGTACAGCCATTACGAGGTGCGCTACGCCCGCGACAAGAGGTACAAGCTGTACGGCAACGGCGACCTGTACGACACAATCAAGGACGTGATGGAGAAGACGCCCCTCCCGACGAGAAACGCTGATGCCAGGAGCAAGCTGCCCGCGAGAAGTTACAGCGTGCGCTAGATGCGTATCCGAAAAAGGGGCAAGCCATCCGCCACGACGAGGTCAGCAGTGAGAGGAAGGCGGAGTACGAGAAGCGTTCGAATTACTGAGTTCGCCCAGGCAAATCAGCCGACCCTCGAAAGTGTCGAAACGCCAAGGGTGCCCAACGGCCCCTTAGGATCTCCGTACTCAATCCGCCGACGTGCGGGCGGGTGCATCGACCGCTCGGAGTTTGCTCGACTACATCGCTGCAGTTTTCGAAAAATTCCCGGCCAGATTGAGGAAAACTTGCAGCCAAGCGGTTGCGTCATCCGCGTAAACTATGAGTTGACTTCGCTCTACGGATCACAACTTGGACTATATTGGTTGGCCGACACGCAGCTCAATCCTGTCCAAGCTTTCATGTTCCTTTTCTCGATCGCGCGTGGTGCGAAACCGGCGTCGGTCGGATGCACGCCAATCAAATCACCGTCAACTTTCTTGCTCGGCAATTGGGGTACTTGCATTGAAACAAGATGCCATCACGTTGTTGACCGTCTTGTTCGTGTCGTGGGTCAGTGGGGCTCGGTTGTATGGCCAAGACACTGCCATCAAGGGGTTCGTCGTTGACGACCGGGGCGATCGTGTCGCAAATGCGGACGTATCACCGGCTTGGCGAGCAAATGGGAGCCCACGTCGTCCAGATGGAGAGAATTCGAACGATGTCTACGCCATTTCAGGGAACAAACCCGGCAACATTGACTTGAGGGTATTCCCAGATCCGAAGTTCGTTGTTGATGGCAGCGGGGAAATGCTCGACCTTGGGATATTGGCCTTGCAAGGCGATCTACCCGACCGCGAGGATCTGGAACTGGCAGCTCGGGAATCGGGACGATGGTGGGATTACACAGATCACATCGGCGACCCATCACCAAAGTGGCACGCCATTGATGCGCGGGGAATTCCCCTGAATTCAAATATCGAAGAGCTGCAAGGCAAATGGGTGCTGCTGAGTTCTCGGGGACTTTCGTGTGTCCCTTGCCTTTCAACGCATATGCCTGAGGTGATTGAATTCTATAGTGACAATGCGAATCACCGGGACCGTTTTGAGGTTGTTGGGATATGCATCGACATCACCGGAAAGATGAGTAACCTCCGGGATGTTGATTCGGAATAGAGACGATTGTTGAAAAAGTCTGGGGCGGCAAAGAAGTGCCTTTCCCACTTGTGCTCGATAACACGTTCAAGACTTGGGAGCGGTTTGGAATCCCCGGCCTTGGAACGGCAGTGCTAATTGATCCGAGCGGAAACGTTGTGGCGGGTGGACTGGAGAAGCTCAAACGTGTCCTGGAAAAGGGTGATTCAAGCGACGAGCCGAAGGCGCGGTTCTGAACGAATCAGAGGTCAAGCGTTCTGTCAGCCACCCAAATCCACAAGGGCTTGAAACCCGTCCTTAACACCTTCGCTTCTCCCCTCCGTAACTTTCGGCGGTTGCATCGCCCTCGTGCAGTTAGCTCAAATTCTTAGACGCACAGATCGTGAACAATCTGAGCGGATCTCTAGGAATCCTGCGCCGTAGCGGTGAAACTGCAGCGGTGCCGCCGGAGATGCAGGATTTGAATCTCACGCCAATATGAAGACAATCTGGCCAGATTGTGGTGCTGGGTGGATAAGAGTGTCAGGCTCCCAGCACACCACGAGGTCACTTATCGCCGACCAGATCGGTAACAGTAAGTTGTGCAGCAAGTTCGTTTGGAGATTATTGTTGGACTGGAAAGCCAAGATCGTCGACATATACCGGCCTCGCGATTCGCTCGTACCTAAGGCGCGACCAGCCTTCCGTGACGGAGCATCGGAGGATGCGATTAATCATCTGGAAAAGTCAGTCGGGTGCCGGTTGCCGATGAGGTTGAGGTCGCTGCTATTGCAGTCTGACGGTGTAACCGAGGACGTCGAGGTTGCACCCAACAACTGGATCGAGGCAAACATCGTCATCTATTCCGTCGACCAGATGATTGATACGAACGTATCCCTTCGAGCGCGTGCTCGGATCGAAACGTAGATCGATACCTCTTTTTTTCGACTGCTGGCGCTGATGGCATACAGTTCGGATCAACTGCAGCTTCCAAAGCTCGCGAAGACGCAGAAGTATTCGCTTGGTATCCTGATGAGACGCCGGACAAACGCATGGCCGATAGCTTACCTACATTTCTCACGAACTGGTGTAGCGGGCGTTCAACTGTCTAGCCATGCCCCGAACCCGCGCTAACGAATACAGTTCAGTGATGCACCAACGAGACTACTTGTCATGGCGAAATCGAAGAACGTGTCACGTCATCGCTCTCAGCCAGTACACAAAAAGTGGCCTCGTACTGGATCGCTAAAGCCCTGGCTCGATTGCTATCTCGATTCCTGCGAGCAGCTTGCAAAGGCGGTCAGTGCGTGCGTGCGTCTGCGACAACTATCAGAATGCGGATTCGAGACTCAGGCACTCAAACGGTTGGATCGACTTCTCGCGTTGCTGGAACCCACGGATGTCGATTCTTTCGTCAGGCTTTCCTTGGTCGGATCCGAGATCTGCTTGGAGATCCCCAACCTGAAGCGTGCTGATAAGTATTTGGCAGCGATCGAAACTCGCTTGCCAGAGGCTCGCCCCAGCAAGCGAAAGCTCCTAACGCGTTTCCTCGAATCATTTCGTGTAGTCAATGGACTTGCCGACGATGTGAGCGGCACAGACGCGTTAAGTCGACTCGGAAAATGTCGTCGTCAATACCGTCAGTCAGTTCTCGATGGGGATCCCAGTAGCGCGTTGGCGTCCGTTCGACGTGTGACCAAACTGATCCCGGAAGTCGATGATTTCATACTTGAACGCGGATTGATTCTGAGTGCCATCAAGGCTTTCCATCGACTCGATAAGGACGAAGAAATAGTCAAGTATGTGAGTTGGATTGATCGCAACCACTACACCAACAATCTGGACACCGGCGGGATCGCAGCTATGGGACTGCTTCCGATTGCGAACAAGCGAGCGGAAAAACTCATCGTCCGGAGACTGAACGAACTCAAGAACGATGACGATCCAAATGTTCATTTTCCGGTCAATGAAATATGCTCGCAGCTTTGGTTTTTCATCCAGACTGGTCAATCGGCGACGGCAGCGAAATTTCTGAAGCGGGCACTCCGCGAGCTTCCGAAATGGCCAGGTTTATGCGGCGGGTTCTCCACTTCGGGTGCTCTGACCATGTTTGCCGAAGTACTCGCTGAGATCGACAGTCCCGAAGCAGCCCTCGAGCTGCTTGGACACGCGGTCGAAGCGGGGACGCGGGAAACTCACAGTGGATTTCGTCAAGGTTCACTCAAAGCCGCCAATGAACTTATCGAGAACCCTGGAATCGCCGCCGCGATCGAGAAGGCGTCTTCAATCCGAAACGCAAAGAAGCGGCGAGAGGCACTGACTCCCCTCTATGTCAAGAGTGGAAATTGGGCACAACTTTCCGCGCTACTTAACGAATCCTCCAATGCTGAAGAAGTTCATCAACTGATTCATTCTGTTCTATTTGCGCTACAAGGCGGGGCTCGATTGTAGCAAGCCGAGACTTGCAAATCAGTTTTTGTCGAACCCCACCAAACACGATCGGATCGATCAGCGATGTAGCAAGACCCGAGGTTGCGAATTCGGCCACTAAGAATTTTGTCAATTCACTATCTTCGACGCGTCGGTTGCATCGCCCGAAGCGAGTTCGGCCGGTCGCGCAACCTGCGATATTCCGTCGAATTCGAGCATTTTTTGAGCAAGTGTGCAGGTGCAGGTAATCACCGCATTCGAAGGCAATTCTCCAGCACCATTGGGAAGGTCCCACCTTCTCGCCGCTTGCGGTCGTTCAATGTGGTCGACGCAACTGACGCCGGAACATCGACTAAAGTGACGGTTTTCGGTTTTCTCGTTCTCGTGGTAGACTTTGGAAATGAGCACCTCAAACTACAACGCGGTGATTCGCCAGGATGGTCCCTGGTGGATTGGTTGGATCGAGGAGGTTCCCGGCGTGAACTGTCAGGGGGCCACTCGTGATGAGCTACTTGAAAATCTTCGTGAAGCGCTTGCCGAAGCGCTAGAGATGAATCGCGAGGATGCCCGTCGGGCCGCGGGCCAAGACTTCGAGGAGGTTCTCATTCAACCGTGAAACGCCGAGATCTGATTCGACATCTCGTGGACCATGGCTGTGAGTTGGTTCGTGAAGGTGCCAATCACTCTTGGTGGGGAAACCCGTCCAACGGCCAGCGGTCGGCGGTGCCGCGTCACAGAGAAATCTCAGACGTGTTCGCGCGTAAGATCTGTCGCGATCTCGGGATACCGGAACCTTGACATCGAATTGGCGGCTATCGCATGCGCGACACTTGCGAGCACCATCTCTTTTGATGACACGGAGCTCGACAGGACTGCAGTGACATTGCCTGTGCAGATTCATGCAATGGCGATCAGCCCGCCAGCATAGCGAGAATCGCCAAAGGTGCTGATCCGGCCATTAGCCACGCGGTAATTGGACCTCAGAACTCGCTTCGGTTGCATCGACCGAGGCGGATTGCGCTGCAGCCTAACTCGCATCGGTCTTTTTCACCGACGCGAGTTAAGGCGGGCAAAACGGGACCGAACTCAGCTGAACACGGACTCGATCGCGGCGATCTCCGTGTCTGGAAACAGATGCCGATAACGTTGTCTCATTTCATCGGTTTGGTGACCGACCCAGGCATCGATCATCCGCTGATCCACACCCCGCATCGCACAGTTGCTGATGAATGAATGGCGAAAGCAGTGCCAGCCAGGTATGTTTTGCCAATCACTGCGTCGGAGTGTTCTTTTGAAATATCCCCTCGCGTCGTCGGGTTCAAAACTTAGCTCGATACCGGGCGTTTTGCAGAACGCAAAGGCTCCACCAGGATGGACGGCCAGCCAGTCGAGTCAAGAATTCTCGTAGTTTGGGGGCGATTGGCACTCGACGAAACGATCGCTTGCCACGCACTCGCTTTCGTTCGCGAAGCAACATTGACGAATCGCTAATATCGGCAATAAGCGAGCGAAGCAACTCAGACCGTCTGGCACCGGTGTATGCTGCTGTTGCCATCATCGGGATAGATGAACGGTTGCCTGCCGTTTCTTTCACGAAATTCAAGACCGGGTCCAACTTCCTCCAGCGTCAGGAACAAGCAGTCCCAAAGCTCCGCCTGCTGGTGCTCTGAGGTCGCTGCCTCAATTTGGTGTACGATTTCCTTCCACGTTTGGAAGGGTGGTTTCTCGTGTTCCTTCGGGTATCGAATCCCCTTCTTCGGAAATGCACCCTTGATGTGCTTGTTGTCGACTGCCCACTGCCAGATCATGCTGAGCGTTCCGATCTCCTTCCGAATCGTGCTCTTGCCAACCGGGTGGCCTCGCTGCCCCGGTTCTTTCGATCGCTTGGTGACGTAGTGTTGAAGTCTCTCAACGCTGAGTTGTTCGACCTTGCACGAAGCACCTAGGATTCGTTCAAAGTGCCGACGATGCGTCTGAATGCAGTTGAGGGTGGTTTGTTCCAGCGTCTTCGGGCAGTGACCCAAGAAACTCATCAAACATCGTGCCGACGTCCATGCCTTTATGGGTACGGATCGACCCGTTGAGTTTGCCATCGGAGAGGAGGAAAGTGGCCACGTCAGCCCCACCCGGGACCTGCAGACGGCCGCTTTCGACCAATCGGATATTCTCCTCGAGGCGATGCAGTCTGGTTTCCGGCCTGTCGACCGACTCTTCGTCCTGAGTGATCGGCGAAACTTGGTTCCGCCAAATCGAAATCGAACGTGGAAGTTTTTGGACTTATCTTGTTCTAGCCACGACATCAAAAGCTCCTGTAGTTGCCTGCGATCAAGTATCGAATCGCACTGCCGGAAAAACCAGCGATGCAACTACAGTGCAAGATCAACGTTGCCCCGGATCTGCCCCGGAAACAGCATGCGGCAAGAAGCGAAGAAGTCAAATTTCGCGTAAAAGCCAAGTCGGGCCGACTGGATTTGAACCAGCGATCTCTACACCCCCAGTGTAGCGCGTTACCAGACTACGCCACGGCCCGTCTGCTGATCTCAACAGAAGCATAGATGCTAATGGACGCCGCGAAGGTTCGCTAGCCGGACTTCTCCGTCACAGCACTAGAAGTCATGCTGTGGCTGGAAGCCGGTTTCAGTTCAATTCAATGGCTTCGACTGACAGATCAACTCGAAATCGCTGGGGCTGCTCGGCAGATAGCCAATTGCTCCACCTTACAAAAAGCTTTGAAAATGAGTTTTGCGGATCGTTTGGCGGCGGCAGTGGACAAGACCGGCTCGGTGACTTGCGTGGGGCTCGATCCGCGAAAATCACTACTGCCGTCTCCCATCCGGGCTGCGGTCAGCGGCGATTCGCCCGATGCATGGGCTGCCGCCTACACCCAGTTTTGCACCGAGATCATCGATGTCGTCGCTGACCTGGTGCCGTGCGTCAAGCCGCAAGCGGCATTCTTCGAGCAGCTTGGGCCGGCCGGAATGATCTCGCTGGGCGAAGTCATCGCCTACGCTCGCCGCGCAGGATTATTGGTGATTACTGACGGCAAACGCAATGATATTGGCAGCACGGCGACGGCGTACGCAGATGCCTACCTTGGTCAGACCAGCCCGTGGGGAAGTGATTCGTTGACCGTCAGCCCTTACCTCGGTCGTGACAGCTTGGAACCGTTCGTGGAAGTCTGTAACGAGCGAGCCGCTGGCATCTTCGTGCTCGTCAAGACTTCCAATCCGGGAGGCGGATTGCTGCAGGACCGTGAAACGGATGGGCAGACTGTTTACGCACGAGTCGCCGAGGTGGTGACGGAGTTGAACGCCAGCAGAATCGGAGAGTCGGGTTACGGTCCGGTTGGAGCGGTGGTCGGCGCGACTTATCCCGAACAGCTTGCCGAGATGCGAGCAGCGATGCCGAGGAGCTGGATTCTGGTGCCCGGTTTCGGTGCTCAGGGGGGCGGCGCGGCCGATGTGATGGCGGCTTTTGACGAGAAAGGGCTCGGCGCGATTGTAAACAATTCCCGGCACATTATCTTCGCCCATGCTCGTGAGGAATTCCGCGATACCTTCGGCGACACCCGCTGGCAGGATGCCGTCGCTGCGGCAACGCGGGAGATGAACGATCAGCTGAGACGATAATGCTAGCATCGCGCGCGTGCCATCTCGTCTCATTCGTCTTGCTGTGGTCGGAGCAAAGCCGGTATAGCCAGAGATAGTTCGAGGGGATCGAACTGACTGGCACCCAAAAAAATCGGTTAGGAACGGAATCGATGCGTTTGCTTACTCTTCTCTCGCTCGCTGCGGTCGCAGGACTTACTATGGATGGGCTGTCGCGCGTCGGCTCAGGGCATGCCGTTGCCGACGGGCACGAATGCACCTGTGCCTCGCATGGCGGACACTCCGCCCAGCATGCAAAACCCCAACGTGCAACGGAGTGCCAACGCCGGATCGGCGACGGGCCAAGTTTCCGCCGGTGGGAAGTTGCCGCGAACCGCCGGTCAAGAGCATCGTGTCTATGATCTTCGACCCTACACCGGATACTTGACCAAACATGATCGGCCGGAACAGGCGATCATTGATTGGGTGTTGCGAGAAACTGGATCCGACGTCTGGTTCACCGAACCATTTGGATTCATGAACGCGGATCGCGATACGCTATCGGTCTATCACACTAACGAAATGCACCAGGTCGTTGCCGGTGTGGTCGATCGATTTGTGGCCGGGGAAAAAGAGCCGCAAGTTTTGCATCTGCGAGTGATGACGGTGGGCAACCCGAATTGGCGCAGTCGGGCTCACACGATGATGCAACATGTAACTGTTGACTCACCTGGGGTGCAGGCTTGGTTGCTGAGCAAAGAGAACGCCGCTCTGGTCTTGAACATGCTGCGTCAACGTAGTGACACTCGGCAAGTCCAAGACTTGAACCTGATTACCTACAACGGCCAAACCGAAAAACTGGCAAGCACACGTGGTCGCAACTACGTTCGCAATGTTCGCCCGGCGCCGGCAGGTTGGCCCCCCTATGAGCCTGAGACCGGTGAAGTACAAGAGGGCTATCGACTTTCGATCAGTCCGCTGCTGACGACCGATGGTCAAGTGATTGACTGTGTGATCAAAGCCGAAATCGATCAGGTCGACCGCTTGAATCCGGTCGAGTTGGAGTTGCCGCTGCCGAACAACCAGGTTCATCGCGCCAAAATCGATGTGCCTCAAGTCGTCAGTTGGCGATTGCACGAGCGTTTCCGATGGCCTTCGGATATGGTGCTGCTGCTCTCTTGCGGAGTGGTGGCTAGCCCCGAACGTCCGCAATCGACCGTTCCGCTGCTGAACATGAACATGTTCACGGGGACGACGGCAGGACGAGCCGATGCGCTGATGTTTATCCAATTCCGCGGCCGAGCATCGGACAATCTAACCACCGCCCCGGCGACTCCTCAGATCGCCACGCAACCCCCAGGTGGCCCCAATCGCGGTCGATATTAATTTGGGGTTGATTGGCAGAATCGGAGTGGCATTCACGGGGTGACGGCAGGCCAGCGAGCACTGTTCCCCCGGCAGATCTGACGAAACCACTGCGGGGGCCAGGTAATTGGTCGTTTTTGTGAGCCGATCATGTCTGGCGTCCTGTCCTCCAATCGCAGAATCACCCCCCTCAAAGCCCAGCGAAATGCGGTCTAGAATGCTCGGCTAACGAAAACCGGCGGAAATTGATTAAGGTCCCCGCGGTTACTCCCTCCACTCGGTCCGCAAGTTCCGCACTCTATGGATACAAGTTCGTCTCGTCGTGTTGTCATCACAGGTGTCGGGGTGGTTAGCCCGCTCGGCAATGACCCCGATGTCTTGTTGCAGGCGCTCCGTACCGGGCAAAGTGGTATTCGATTGCTGACGGAGGTACCGCGGGGTGTGATGTGCATTGATAGCGGTGCGGAGGCGGTCGAGTTCACCGGCGACATCTCCAACTACGGCCCGCTCGACAAGAAGCTGCAACGAACGATCCGCAAAGGCAGCAAGGTGATGTGCCGCGAGATCGAAATGGGGGTCGCGGTCGCCCAACTTGCGTTGACCGATGCCGGGCTGACCGAGGAGGCTCGTGACCGCGATCGCGCGGGTGTGGTGTACGGTTGCGATTACATCATGTCGTTGCCTGAGGAATTTGAGAGTGGTATTCGCAAGTGCCTCGATGAAAAGGGTGTGTTCGATTTTGACAAATGGGGTCAGCAGGGCAAGCCGGAGGTCAATCCGCTTTGGCTATTGAAGTACTTGCCCAACATGCCGGCCAGTCACATCGCGATCTACAACGATCTTCGCGGCCCCAATAACTCGATTACGGTTCGAGAAGCATCGGCCGGCGCGGCGCTATCCGAAGCCTACTCGACGATCAATCGCGGACATGCTGATGTGCTCGTCGTCGGTTCGACGGGATCGCGGATTCATACGCTGCGGACGTTGCATGCGTCGATGCAGGAAGAGCTTGCGGCGAACTGTGATGACCCGGCCACGATGTCGCGCCCGTTCGATGTTTCTCGCGACGGCAGCGTGCTGGGTGAAGGTGCCGCGGCGCTGATCTGCGAGTCACTTGAGCACGCCGAGGCCCGCGGTGCGAACATTCTGGGTGAAGTTGTAGGCTATGGCAGCAGCGCGGTTGGACCGAGAGCCGGGGACGACTACTTAAAGCTTGCCTTCGAGAACGTGCTGCGCACCGCGCTCGGCGATGCCGATCCAGAGGCGATCGGTCACATCCACGCACATGGACTGGGGACGCAGCAGTGCGATCAGCAGGAAGCAGAGGCAATTGCGGCAGTCTTCGGCCAGCCGGAGAAGCAGCCGCCGGTGACGACCGCCAAAGGTAACATCGGCAATCTTGGCGCCGGTGGCGGCATGGTCGAAATGGTGGTCAGCCTGCGGGCTTTGGGCGGCGATTTGTTCCCGATTCGGAACCTGCGGCAGCTAGATCCTGGCTGTCCCATCAATGCCTGCACCGACAGCGGCACAGCGGCGGGCGATGAGTTCATCAACGTGAACATCACGCCTCAAGGGCAGGCTGCGGCGATCCGAATCCGCCGCTTCCGTTCGTAGTCACCCGATGCAGTGGGTCGTTGTTGGGCTCGACTCTCCCTGCGGAGAGTGAATCTCTACGAGTGAAAGACGATTGATTTCATCTCGGTCATTTCTTCGATCGCGTACTTCGGGCCTTCCCTGCCGAGTCCGCTATCTTTCAATCCGCCGTAGGGCATCAAGTCGGTTCGCCACATCGGTCCCCAATTGATATGGATGTTCCCACTGTGAACTTCCCTTGCGAACCGGATCGCTGCATCGACGTCTTGTGTAAACACGCCGGCACTCAGGCCAAAAGTCGTGTCGTTTGCCATCCGGATGGCATCGTCAATGTTGTGAGCACGCATCGCGGCAACGCCAGGTCCAAACAATTCGTCACGTACTATTTTCATTTCCGGCTTGGCGTTCAACAGCAGTGTCGGCTGCATGAATGCTCCATCGCACTGGCCGCCGCATGCGACGTGTGCTCCTTCGCTGACCGCTTCGTTGATCCACGATTCCACGCGTTTTGCCTCGGCCTGGCGAGCCATCGGCCCCATTTGAGTCTCCTCGGACAACGGGTCGCCCAACACAATCGACTCGATTTTTGGGATCAGCCGACTCATCAACTCGTCGTGAATTTCGTCGGCTACGATCAAACGCTGAGCCGAGATGCAAACCTGACCGGCGTTTGCGAATCCACTGAAGACCGTTGCGGTGACCACTTTATCGATGTCGGCATCGGGCAACACAATCAGAGGGCTGTTCGAGCCGAGTTCCATGGTGACTTTTTTGATGCCGGCAATGCTGCAAATTTGTTCGCCTACTTCGTGGCTTCCGGTGAAACTGATTTTGCGAACACGCCGGTCGCTGCAGATCGCGTTGCCGATGACTCGACCGGATCCCGTGATGCAGGAAATTCCCAATGTTGGTAGTCCCGCTTCCAGCAGCACCTCGACCAACTGCAACGCAACCAACGGCGTGTCACTGGCCGGCTTCAAGATAACGGAGTTTCCCGCAGCGATCGCGGGACCCACTTTGTGGCACACAAGGTTCAGTGGGAAATTGAACGGCGTGATTGCCACGACGACTCCACAGGGAACTCGCAAGGTGAATGCGATCATCACGGTCTTGCCATTGGCCTGCCAGAAAAAACTTCATGGTCGTTGTTCAGCAATTACTTACGGGATCAGCCAAAACAAGCCGGTCACGACTGCGCCTTGCGCGAGCGCACCGCGGGCACTGATTGGCACCGGTGGGACGATCCAGGGGGCACAGTTGCCAGGGCGATAGTAGCCCAGAGCGTATTGGCATTCCTTCGGTGAATGCACGCCCATCTTGTAGGGTAGCACCGCGACGTTGGCGAAGAAATGTGCCGATTGGACAATCGGTTCCAACACCGGACCATGCGTGTGTCCGTAACGTTCCAGATTCACGTCCTCGAAGTAGAGTGGCGTGTGACAAAGGTTCGAGGCCCTCCAGGTCATCGTGATCGGTGTCCAATTTCGCGGTGTGAAGGCGACTTGTTCAAGCAAACACTCCTTCGGGAGCCCCCAGTTTTCGGCGATATACGCAATGTCTGCTTCACTGAGACGACTGATTGCCAATTCCTCGGTTGAACCAGATTCCGTTTCGATAACTGCTTTTTCATAGGCCAGGTCACGCAGTCGGCCCGAAGCGATCTCACGCCCGTCGACGCTTCGCCATTGACGAATGGGTTGCTTTTCATCGAATTCATTCTTCAGCTTTTCGTATCGCTTCGTGTCGAACTCGTCGGGGCGATAGGGGGGGCTGATGTCCAGCGAAACTTGATCGATCCTCTGTTCAGCGATTCGCTGGCGAAAGTCCGTGCAGGACATGCCGATGTCCGTCTTTAGGTCGTCGCGATCTTCACCGTATCGTCCCACACTGCCGTCGCGATCACCGTCTTCCGACTTTCCCAAGTTCAGGCGGTCACGATCGGCCTTATCAGCATCTTGATTGCGGAGACGATCGAATGGGTTATCGAGTTGATCAACATCGGGTTGATCGATGTCGGCATTGGAGTCTTTGGAATCACGATCGGCTTGACTGCGACTCGGTGCCGGCAACAGTTCGGTTGAATCCCGCATAGGACGCTTCAAACCATCGTCCGGTTTGTTGTCGCGGAGCATGTCGCCAATGGATGGCCCTTGGTTGGGCCTTTGCGCTGGTGGCGGAGTAATTCGTGGCTGAGTATTGGGTGACGGAGTGGCTTGAGGTCGCGGTACCGTCGGGGAGGGCATCAAACTCTCGGGCCGCGAGTTGCCTTGCTGAGTTGGCTCAGGTCCGTTCAGCTGATCGAATGCGCCGCGCAAGTCGTTCATCGGTGCCGACTCACTGGGTAATGCCGGATCAGCAGTTCGCTCGCTCGGCGGCGGAAACAGCATTTCGTCTTGAGGATTTGTCACCCGAATGGATGGCTTCCCAGCTTGCGGTTGTTCATCGCCGAAGGGATCGGAGAAGTAGTTAGGAATTGTTGACTGCGCCTGGCTCAGCCGTATCTCCGGCGGCGGCGTGGGCGCATGGTTTGGCTGTGGCGGCGTTAGCCAAGTGGCTTGAGAAACAGGTTGAAGTTTCGGTTCATCCCCTGCGACGTGCAGCCGATTTTCCTGCTGCGGTGCAACTGCCCGATTCGCCGCGGGCATCGAACGAGATTCGGGCACCGATGATGCCGCGAATTGCGACGATGAGTCCGTCGTGTTGTGATGCTGCTGCGGTGCGTTGGAACTGCGGCGCCATTTTAGATTCCAACCTTCACGCTGTGGATTCGTTTGCGCCGGTCGGTTGGCGATCCGGGAACCCTCACGGGGAACGGGGCGAAGCGCAACGGGACCAGCGGTGATTGCTTGATACTGCCGGCCGTGATACGGCTGATGGGGGTACACGTTAGGTGTTTGCCCCAACGCCGAAACTGTGGAAGCGGCCAGCAACAACGACAAGCTAAGGCGAGTCGCCGGGTTGTACGTCCGGGCTATAGTTGGGCGCTTCTTGCGTGATCGCGATATCATGCGGATGGTTCTCCCTCACCGTCGCTGCTGAAACACGGATGAATCGTGAATCCAGTCTCAGCTCTTCAATCGTCCGTGTTCCGATGTAACCCATGCCCGCTCGCAAGCCGCCGACCAACTGGTAGACGAAATCGCTGAGTGGACCTTTGAACGGCACACGACCTTCGACACCTTCGGGGACAAGTTTGCCCGCCTCAGTCCCTTTTTGTCGGTACCGATCACTACTCCCTTTCACCATCGCGCCCATCGACCCCATCCCGCGGTAAGACTTGAATGTCCTGCCTTGGTAAAGGATCACCTTGCCGGGACTCTCGGTCAGCCCTGCAAACAGGCTTCCGATCATCACGGTGCTGGCACCGGCCGCGATCGCTTTGGTAATGTCACCGCTGAAGCGAATTCCGCCGTCAGCAATCACAGGTATGTTTCGTTCGTTGGCAACCTTCACCGTGTGAAGAATTGCCGAGATTTGTGGGACACCCACACCGCTGATGACTCGAGTCGTACAGATCGAACCGGGGCCGATGCCAACTTTGATAGCATCTGCACCCGCATCGATCAGGGCTCGAGCCCCGTCGGCGGTGGCGACGTTTCCCGCCACCACGTCAATGTCCCAATCTCTTTGGTGTTTAATCTCTGCAACGGTTTCAATTACGTTCTTGCTGTGCCCGTGAGCCGAATCGACAACCAGCAGGTCCACGCCTTGCCGGATCAGAGCCTCTGCCCGGTCAAAGTCGTGTACGCCGATTGCCGCTCCGACTCGCAATCTTCCATGCGAATCTTTGCAGGCACGGGGAAACCGCTTCATCATGTCGATGTCACGGATCGTAATTAGTCCCGTCAGTTTTCTATCTTCGTCAACCAGCAAAAGTTTCTCGACCCTTTTTGCCGTTAAAATTCGCTCAGCTTCCTCAAGCGTTACATTCCCCACACCCGTCACTAGATTCTCACAAGTCATGACCTCGGAGACTGGGAGGTCTGGGTCTTCTAGGAAGCGAAGGTCGCGGCGCGTCAGGATGCCCACGAGCGTTTTATCGTGGTTGACGATGGGGATTCCGGAGACGTTGGCTTCGTCCATCAGCTCGGCCGCCCGGCCTACCTTTTCCTCAGGCGACAATGTCACCGGATCGACGATGATCCCGTTGGCGGATCGCTTGACCTTCATCACCTGTTCGATGTGGCTGACCGCCGACTGGTTTTTGTGAATGATCCCCAGCCCACCTTCTTTGGCCAGTGCGATCGCCATTTCGGACTCGGTCACCGTATCCATGGGTGACGAGACGAGCGGAATTTGCAGGCGGATGCGATCGGTCAAACGAGAGCTGACATCGACTTCACTGGGAACAACTTCGCTGTACCGAGGTTCCAGCAAGACGTCATCAAAGGTGACACCTAGGCTGCCAATTTTCTCTTCCGACATACGAGACGGTCCGCGCGAGTTTTGGTGGGCAAAGAGGTTTGGGTAAAACCCCGGATTATGCCCGAATCGGCACATCATTAGTAGGGGATGCGCCTGGCTGACGGCTCGGACCAGCAGGCCTTACCAACCTAGCACGTAAGCGAATACCAACGGTGCGACGATGGACGCATCGCTTTGAATCATGAACTTGGGTGCTGATTCGGCGAGTTTGTACCAGGTGATTTTTTCGTTTGGAACGGCGCCGCTGTAACCCCCGTAGCTGGTCACCGCATCGCTGATCTGGCAAAAGTAGCTCCAGAACGGGACATCGAGTTTCAGGTCTTGGATCAGCATCGGTACCACACAGATCGGGAAGTCCCCCGCAATACCTCCGCCGATTTGAAAGAAGCCGACCGCAGAGCCAGCGGTTTGTTCCTGATACCAGCGAGCCAGCTTTTCCATGTGCACCGTGCCCGAGGCGATTGCCGAGTGATTGGCGACCGAGCCGTCGATCACGCGGGCGGCGTAAATGTTGCCGAGTGTTGAATCCTCGAAGCCCGGCACGAACACGGGGATCTGCATATCCTTGGCCGCCGCCAACCAACTGTGTTTTCGAGGCACCTGATAATGCTGGACGAGGTCTTCGTCATCAAGCAGGTCGAACATGTAATCGACGGGTAGCCGCGGTTGCATTGCATTGGCGGCCGCCTGCCAGCGCGTCATCAAACGGTGCTCGATATGTCGCATCACCGTTTCCGGAATGCATGTGTCGGTTACGCGGTTGAATCCCTCGTCGCGGAGTTGAACTTCGTCCGCCGCCGAGAGCGCACGCCAGTTCTCGACGATGCGATAGTCATTGTGGGCGACCAGATTAAAAATATCCTCTTCCAGATTTGCGGCAGTGCAGGTGATAGCATGCACTTTTCCCGCGCGGATCATTTCGGCGAGCGAAATACCGAGTTCAGCGGTGCTCATGGCGCCGGCCAGTGTGACCATCATCTTGCCGCCCTGCTCGGGCGAAACGAAATCGCGAAACGCTCGCGCGGCTGCCAACATTTCGCGAGCATTGAAGTGTCGAAAGTGGTGGTCAAGAAAATCTGAGACGTTCATTAGGTTTAGGATTCCTGCTCGCCGGACTGCTCAAGCGAGAATTGAAAACATGGAAACGATTCAACGAGTGTTCGGCAATCGGAATTTCCGGCGTCCGGCAGTTTGCCGGAGGACTTGCTTGGTAGGCCAGGCCACAATGGATTACGCTATACGCAATACCGTCCGAATTTCAGCATCGACCCAGCGAGATTGTTTAACGGCAAGCCGCAGGCGACTGCTCTAGGCGGACGCAGTCGCCTGCGGCTTGCCGTTAAACGAAACATGAACGGTATTGGGGCTAAGCCGGCGACTCCATCCACCCAACGCTCTCGAAGGTACTCCGATGAAATCTGCTCGACTGCTTGTTGCTGCCTGCTTCGCACTTTCTCTCGGCGTCGCCTCGGGCAGTGATCGCCCGAACATCGTAGTGATTCTGGCTGACGATTTGGGATACGGCGATGTGGGGTTCAATGGTTGCCGCGACATTCCGACGCCCAACATCGACTCGCTGGCTGCCGACGGCGTTCGCTTTGCCAACGGCTACTCGTCGCATCCCTTTTGCAGTCCGATGCGGGCCGGTTTGATGGCTGGCCGGTATCAGCATCGATTCGGCTATGTAAACAACGTTGCCTTTGATCCTCACAATCAATTGATGGGGCTGCCGACATCCGAGCGGACGATCGCGAGTCGGCTTCAAGACGCCGGGTATCGAACGGGAATGGTCGGGAAGTGGCACCTTGGTGCTGCATCCCCGTTTCACCCATTGAACCGAGGATTCGACTTTTTCTATGGCTTCCTCGGCGGCGGGCACGACTATTTCATCGTCGACACCTCGGTTCAGCTCGCAGAAAACTACAAAGCGGCGTTGGACGATAACGGCAAGCCAACGGCGTTTGACGGCTATCTGACTGATGTGCTCACCGATCAAGCGATTCAGTTTATCAAGGATTCAGACGATCTGCCCTATTTCCTGTACGTGGCGTACAACGCGCCGCATGGCCCGCTGCAGGCGCCCGAAGCGAAGATCGCCGAATTCTCTTCGATTGAAAATACGAAGCGTCGCACCTACGCAGCAATGGTTTCGGCGATGGACGATCAGATTGGCAGGTTACTGCGAACGCTTGACGAACGTGGAGAGCGAGACCGTACGTTGGTGGTTTTTCTGAGTGACAACGGAGGCCCCGAGAACGCCAATGCGTCGGACAACGGGCCTCTGCGAGGACAAAAAGGTGACGTGTACGAAGGTGGCATTCACGTACCTTTTGTGATGCGGATGCCGGGGACTCTGCCCAGCGGGACCGTCTATTCCGAGCCTGTGCTCTCGATTGACGTCTCTCAGACAGCGCTGGCTTTGGCAGGGGCAAAAATGGTCCAAGATCCCGATGGTGTCAATCTGTTTCCCTTTGTCCTGGGCCAGCGAAAGACGCCGCCACACGAGGCGATCTTTTGGCGGACGGCGAAAGACGGCAAGCAGGCAGTGCGACGCGGAGCTGACAAGTTAGTCGTCTTGGGTGGGGAGTCTTCGCTGTTTGATCTGGCTGCTGATCTGGAAGAATCGATCGACGTGGCGGGATCGAAACCGCAGGCTGTGGCCGAAATTTCAGAGTTGTTCCAGCGTTGGAACGCCGGCAACAAGCCCGCGATATTTCCCGGATACCGCGACTACCACAACTTGCTGCGGGAGTTTCATCAGCAGTTGAAGGACGACGCCCAGACCGCTGATCAACCGAAAGAGGATCAGCCTTGATGACCGAGGCTGAAAAAAATAAAAATTTTCTTCCTCAAGGGTGGGGGATCGCCCGCTGCGCAAAACTGGAGGGTTGGCTGAGTCGCGTTGCTGAAAAAAAAGTTTTTCACAGCGATGTGGCTCCTTCAGATTGCTGATGGTTGAGCCGTTTGACTGGCAGAAATGCTAGCCGCGCTCGGGAATTCCGCATTTCGCGTGGTTACAGCATTATTCGGGCCAGAGACCGAAGTTGCCCTTTTCTCCAGCTTGGTGATCTGCTATTTTTCGAGGGTGATCATCGGCCCAATGTTGCGTTCTGCGTCTTCCCCGCTACCACCGCTCGGCCTCCGCATGCCGCGACGGACATTAGCAGTTTCTCCCTTCAGGTTCGAATCTAACTCGGGCTGACGGTGTGCGCTGAACGTCTTCACATTGCTGCCACCTCAGGGCCGCGAAATTAATTGGCTTTTCAAGGAGCTTTCCCACACGATGGCAACTACGAGCAGGCGTCGACTTGAGCCGACGAGCATTCGTCATTTCGGAACTGGTCTCGGCACGTTCGAGCTTCCCGATTTGACGGCTCTTCAAACCATTTCTTATGCAGCCTTCTTGCAGGAGGATACGGATTCGAGAAAGCGGAAGAACCAGGGACTCGAATCTGTTCTTCGCGAGATCTTTCCGATCAGCAGTTACGACGGCAACACATCGCTGGAGTATCTGTACTACGAGTTGGGCAAGCCTCGCTATACCAGTCAAGAGTGTCGCCAGTTGCGTCTGACCTATGGACGGCCGCTGCGGATTTGGCTGCGGCTCAATCGCGAAGAGCCCCATGAAGAAGAAGTCTACCTGGGCGACCTGCCGATCATGATGGGTGGGGGCGAGTTCATCATCAATGGTGCTGAACGCGTGGTGGTCAGCCAGTTGCATCGTAGTCCCGGTGTTGACTTTGTACTGGAGCAGGACACCACGACCGACCGCAAGCTGCCTAGTTGTCGTGTGATCCCCGAGCGTGGTTCGTGGATCGAGGTCAACGTCACCAAGAAAGATGCCCTGACGGTTCGGATTGACCAGAGCGGCAAGTTCGCTGCAACGACATTGCTTCGCGCCATGGATCCGAAGCTGTCGACCGACGCAGATCTATTGAACGCGTTTTACGAAACCAAGACGTACAAGATCAGCGGTGGACGGAGCGCGACGAAGATCGAAGGCAAGATCGCGGTAGACGACGTGGTGTACCCAAGTGGTTCCGAGCGTGCCGGCGAGATCATCGTCGAAGCGGGACACAAAATCACCAAGGAGGTTGCCGAGACAATTTGCACGGCCGATGTGAAGAGCATTGAAGCCATGGAATCGCCCAAGATCCCTCTGATCTTCAATACCTTGGGCGACGACAACACGGCCAGCCACGAAGAGGCATTGCTGCGAATCTATCAGCGTTTGCGACCGGGAAACCCGCCGCAGCTGGAAAAAGCTCGCACGTTGTTTACCGAAAAGTTTTACGACGAGAATCGTTATCGGCTGGGAAAAGTCGGGCGTTTCCGCCTCAATCGTAAGCTCGGGCTGGAAGTCAGCGAAGCGGAGATGACGCTCCGTCCGGACGACATGATCTCGGCAATTCGCTATCTGATCGACCTGTTCGACCCGGACAGCAAGGCTGAGATCGACGACATCGACCATTTGGGTAATCGTCGTTTGCGAACGATTGACGAACTGGCCAGCGAAGAGCTCCGCAAAGGCTTTTTGAAACTGCGACGAACCGTCCAGGAACGGATGAGCATCAAGGATGCGACCGATATGTCGCCGCGTTCGTTGATCAATCCGAAAAGTGTGTCGGCGGCGATCGACTATTTCTTTGGTCGCGGTGAACTTTCGCAGGTCGTTGACCAGACGAATCCATTGAGCCAGTTGACGCACGAGCGGCGTCTCTCCGCACTCGGGCCGGGTGGCCTGAACCGGAAACGGGCTGGATTCGAGGTTCGCGACGTGCACATTTCTCATTACGGGCGGATTTGTCCGATTGAGACACCCGAAGGTACGAACATCGGTTTGATCAGCTCGCTGGCAATTTTCGCGGGTGTCGATGACTACGGTTTCTTGATCACTCCCTATCGCCGCATCAAGAACGGGAAAGTCACCGAGGAAACGGTTTGGTTGCGTGCCGACGAAGAGAGCGAATCCTATGTCGCGCCGGCCGATACGGAGGTCAACAAGGGTGCCCTCGTGGCTGGCCCAAACATGATCGCCCGATTCCGAAGCGACTTTGAAATCGTGCAGCCCGAAGAGGTTGACTACATGGATGTGGCGCCCGCCCAAATGGTGGGTGTTTCAGCCGGCTTGATTCCTTTCCTCGAGCACGATGATGCGAACCGTGCTTTGATGGGATCGAACATGCAGCGACAGGCGGTTCCACTACTTGTCGCCGAGCCGCCCATTGTGGGAACCGGCATGGAACGCGAAGTGGCCCGGAATAGCGCGATGGTGGTGCGGGCGCGGTGCGCCGGCAAAGTCACCTATTGCGACTCGACTCGGATCGAGATCGGCAGTGATCACTACGATCTGAAGAAGTATCAGGGCTTGAATGAGCGAACGTGTTTGAATCAGCGTCCGATCATCCAGCTAGGGGATAAGGTCGAAAAGAACCAGATCATCGCGGACGGTGCGGCCACCCAGAACGGTGAGTTGGCTTTGGGCCGCAACGTGTTGGTCGGCTTCATGTCATTTGACGGTTTCAATTACGAAGATGCGATCATCATCAGTGAGGAACTGGTGCGGAACGACACCTATACTTCCATTCACATCGAGGACTTCGACGTCGAGATCCGCGAAACGAAACTCGGGCGTGAAGAGTTCACCCGTGACATTCCGAACGTTTCTGAAAAGGCGCTTCGCAACCTTGATGACACCGGAATCGTTCAGGTTGGCACGTACGTCAAACCGGGTGACATTTTGGTCGGCAAGGTTAGTCCGAAAAGCAAAACGGAACTGACCCCTGAAGAGAAACTGTTGCACGCGATCTTTGGCCGTGCCGGCGAAGACGTCAAGAATGATTCGCTTGAAGTGCCCTCGGGTATCGAAGGCATCGTGATCGATACGCAGAAATTCTCGCGTCGGATGAGCCTTTCCGAGGACGAGCGAAAGGTCTTCGAAAAAGAGCTCAAGGAAGTCGAGAACGCGGGCAATGCTGAGATCGCCAGCACCTTCGAGGCGCTCGTTCGTGATCTCGAAGAAGCAGCCGGCGTCAAGCTCAAGGACGCAACCGGTACTCCCCTTGCCGACGGGCAGGACCCCAAGTTCGTGGCCGAGCGAGCGACTTCGTTCCGGCTCGATCACATCCTGGACCAAGTCAAAGATGGCGAGAAGAAAAAGGAAGTCGAAAAGGTCTTTACGCAGCAGTGGGTGAACGTCGAGTCCGCGATCGACGTTCGCGACCGCAAACTCAACAGCATGAAGCGTGGCGACGAGCTGCGCAGCGGCGTGCTGCAGATGGTCAAGGTTTACATTGCCACCAAGCGAGTGATCAGCGTGGGTGACAAGATGGCCGGACGTCACGGTAACAAGGGTGTGATCGCCAAGATCCTACCGATCGAGGACATGCCGTTCTTGCCCGATGGTACGCCGATTCAAATCATGCTCAATCCACTGGGCGTGCCCAGTCGTATGAACGTGGGACAGATTCTGGAAACCCACCTTGGTTGGGCGGGTGCCAAGCTCGGCTTTCAAGCGATCACACCTGTTTTTGATGGTGCATCCGAAGGTGACATCAACAAGTGTCTTGCCGAAGCCGGTTTGCCGGCGCACGGCAAGATTCGGCTTCGCGACGGGCGAACCGGCGAACCGATGGAGCAGGAAACCACGGTGGGCTACATCTACATGCTCAAGCTGCATCACTTGGTCGATGACAAGGTCCACGCCAGAAGCACCGGACCGTACTCGTTGATCACGCAGCAACCGCTGGGCGGTAAGGCTCGCTTTGGCGGACAGCGTTTCGGCGAAATGGAAGTCTGGGCGTTGGAGGCTTATGGTGCCGCTTACATTCTGCAGGAACTGTTGACGGTCAAGAGCGACGACGTGGAAGGTCGAACCAAGATCTACGAATCGATGGTCAAGGGAGAGAACACGCTGGAGGCGGGCACACCAGCCAGCTTCGACGTGTTGACCAACGAGATTCGTGGTCTGGCGCTGAACATGCAGCTGGAAAAACGCCCGATCTAGGCTCCCTGGGCGTGCTGACAACGCCCGTGTTCCCTGTTCACAAATCGTCCGCCCAAATTTGGGCGGACCAGCAAACGCAACGTATCCAAAACCCCGAGTTTCCAGCGGTCGACCCCATCCTCACCGCTCCAAACTCCACGCTCTAAAGGCTATCAGATATGTCGATTGGCGAATCCAACAACTACGATCGCATCAATGATTACGCGTCGGTTCGGATCTCATTGGCCCGTCCTCAAGACATCAAAAGCTGGTCGTTTGGCGAAGTCAAGAAGCCAGAAACGATCAACTACCGCACCTATCGGCCCGAAAAAGATGGTCTCTTCTGCGAACGCATTTTCGGACCGGAAAAGGACTGGGAATGTGCCTGCGGCAAGTACCGAGGCATGAAGTACAAGGGGATGATCTGTGATCGCTGTGGTGTGAAAGTCACGCACAGCCGCGTTCGTCGTAAACGCATGGGGCACATCGAGCTTGCCGCGCCCGTGGTCCACATTTGGTTCTTCAAGGCGATGCCGTCGCGACTGGGCAACCTGTTGGACATGAAGACGAGTTCGCTGGAAAAGGTGATTTACTTCCAAGATTACGTGGTCATCGATCCCGGCACGACCGACCTGGAACCGCGTCAGTTGCTGACCGAGGAGGAGTATCGGGCAGCCCGAGCACAGTACGGCGAAGGTTCTTTCGAGGCCGACATGGGCGCAGAAGCCGTTCGTAAACTGCTGAACCTGCTTGACCTGGTTCAGCTTTCCGAACAACTCCGCGTCGAATTGGAGGAAACCGGTTCGAAGCAAAAGAAGAAGGACTTGATCAATCGTTTGAAGATTGTCGAGTCGATTCGTGACAGTGACAACCGTCCGGAGTGGATGGTGCTGGACGTGATTCCAGTCATTCCTCCCGACTTGCGTCCCTTGGTGCTGCTGGATAGCGGTAACTTTGCGACCAGCGACTTGAACGATTTGTATCGCCGCATCATCAACCGCAACAACCGCTTGCGGAAGTTGGTCGATTTGAATGCGCCGGAGGTGATCATTCGTAACGAGAAGCGAATGTTGCAGCAGTCGGTGGACGCGTTGTTCGACAACAATCGCTGCAAACGCCCCGTGCTCGGTTCGTCCAATCGGCCGCTGAAGTCACTGACGGACATGATCAAGGGCAAGCAGGGCCGTTTCCGGGAAAACCTACTGGGAAAACGGGTCGACTACTCCGCACGTAGCGTGATCGTCGTCGGTCCGCGTTTGAAGCTGCACCAATGCGGATTGCCGAAGAAGATCGCGTTGGAGCTTTATCAACCATTCATCATTCGACGCTTGAAGGAACTCGGGCATGCTGACACGATCAAGTCAGCCAAGAAGATGCTCGAGCGAAAAGATGAAGAAGTTTGGGATATTCTCGAGCAGGTGATCACCAATCACCCGGTCTTACTCAATCGCGCCCCGACACTGCACCGCATGGGCATCCAGGCCTTCGAACCGATTCTTGTCGAGGGCAACGCGATTCACTTGCATCCGCTGGTTTGCAAAGGTTTCAACGCGGACTTCGACGGTGACCAGATGGCCGTCCACCTGCCCCTTTCGATCGAGGCCCAAGTCGAATCACACACGTTGATGATGAGCACCAACAACGTGTTCGCGCCCTCCAACGGCAAGCCGATCATGAGCCCGTCACAGGACATCGTGATGGGTTGCTATTACACCACGGTCGAAATGCCCGATCAGCGGGGCGAAGGGATGATCTTTGCCGGCTACGACGAAGTTGATCTCGCGTTCGCCCAGGGCGAGATCGCGCTGCACGCCAAGATCAAGATGCGGCTGCCGAGATTCCAGAAGTTGAAGACCGAAGATGACAATGGTGTCTACGGCGCTATCATCGAGACCACGCCAGGTCGTGTTCGCTTCAATGATATGCTTCCCGATGGGATGGATTTCTACAACCGAGCGATGCGCAGCGGCGACTTAGCCGGTGCGATCAGTGATTGCTACCAGCGACTCGGCCGTAAAGCGACGATCAATCTGCTCGACGACATGATGCAGATGGGTTTCCGTGAATCGACTCGCAGCGGTCTTTCCTTTGCCACCGATGACCTGGTCACGCCCGACACCAAACAGGAGTTCATCAAGAGCGCTGAAAAGGAAGTCATGAAGCTGAAGAAGTCCTATGACCGCGGATTGATGACGGGGCAGGAACGGTACAACCATGTGCTGGACGAATGGACCAACGCGCGTGAGTTGATCACCAAAGACATGATGAACGCCATGAAGAACGACATCCGCGAGGGTGGTTGGTACATCAATCCGGTGTTCTTGATGTCCCACTCGGGTGCTCGTGGTGGTATCGAACAAATTCGGCAGCTTGCCGGCATGCGTGGTTTGATGGCCAAGCCAACCGGCGAGATCATCGAGACTCCGATCAAGGCCAACTTCCGCGAAGGTCTGTCGGTACTTGAGTATTTCAGTTCGACTCACGGTGCCCGAAAGGGATTGGCCGATACGGCACTCAAGACGGCTGACAGCGGTTACCTGACACGTAAACTTGCCGACGTGGCTCAGAACGTTGTGATCACGATGGACAACTGCGGCACCACCCAGGGCATCACCAAAGGTGTTGTCTATCGTGGTGAGAAAGTGGAAGTCAGCTTGGTCGACTCGATCAACGGACGGGTGAGTCGGCAATCGATCGTCAATCCGGTGACCGATGAGTTGATCGTCGAAGAGAACCAGATGATCACGCCCGAGATCGCTCGAAAGATCGAAACGATGGGTCTGGAGAAAATTCAGGTCCGCACGCCGATGACCTGCGATGCGCCGCTTGGTGTGTGTCGTCGTTGTTACGGCATGGACATGTCGACCGGTTCGATGGTCGAAGAGGGCATGGCGGTCGGTATCATTGCGGCTCAGAGTATTGGCGAGCCTGGTACGCAACTCACCATGCGCACCTTCCACATCGGCGGTAGTGTCAGCAAGCAATCGGTCGAATCGGACATCAAGTCCAAGAAGTCCGGTGAAGTCCGTTTGACCCGCATGCGAGCGGTGGAGAGCCAGGCTGGCGAACAGATCGTGCTGACTCGAAACGGTGAAATCTCATTGGTGGATGATCGCGGTCGGGAAATCGAATCCTATCCCGTGCCCACTGGTGCGACATTGAAAATCAGGGAGGGAGATAAGGTCAAAGAGGGTGCGGTTCTATGCGAATGGAATCCCTACTCGATCCCGATTCTCTCGGAGGTCACCGGTAAGGTTCGCTTCGAGGACATCGTTGATGGCGAGACGATGCGTACCGAACGCGAAGCAAGCGGTAACATCCGCATGATGATTGTCGACCACAAGGGTGACCTTCACCCGCAGATCGTGGTCGAGGATGCCGAAGGCAAGGCATTGGATGTCCAGTACCTGCCCGAACGGGCAATGATCATGGCCAAGGAAGGTGCTGCGATCGAACCCGGTATGATCCTCGCCGAAATGCCGCGTGAAGCAGGTGGCGTGTCGGACATCACCGGTGGTCTGCCGCGAGTTACCGAGATTTTCGAGGCTCGCAAGCCGAAAGACCCGGCCGTGATCGCCGAAGTCGACGGAGAAGTCGAAATCCTAGCCGAACGAAAACGCGGAAAACGAACGATCATTGTCCGCAGTGAATCAGGCATCGAACGCGAACACTTGGTGCCGCACGGGAAGCACTTCCAGGTTCACAGCGGTGACATTGTCAAAGCTGGACAGGCCTTGGTCGATGGGCCGCTCGTGCCCCACGACATTCTTCGTGTCTCGGGTGAAGAGGCGGTTCAGCAATACTTGCTGCACGAAATCCAGCAGGTCTATCAATCGCAAAAGGTTGAGATCAACGACAAGCATTGCGAGATCATCATTGCACGCATGCTTCGTAAAGTGAAAATCGAATCTTCCGGTGATACCAACTTGTTGCCAGGATTGGTGATGGACCGATTCCAGTTCCGCAAAGCCAACGAGGAACTGTCGAACTGCATCAAGATCAGCAATCCGGGGGACAGCGACTACACGCAGGGAATGGTTGTTCCCAAGGAAGATTTCGAGCAGACCAACGCACAGATCGAAGCTCTCGGCGGCGCCATCGCCAAAGGCAAGCGGCCAAAGAGTGCGACGGCGAGTACTCAGTTGCTGGGAATCACCAAGGCAGCCGTGCAGTCGAACAGTTTCATCAGTGCGGCGTCGTTCCAGGAAACAACCAAGGTGTTGACCGAGGCTGCCTTGGCGGGCAAGGTCGACAAGCTGGTTGGTTTGAAAGAGAACGTGATCCTTGGGCACTTGATTCCGGCCGGGACAGGTTTCCGAATTTTCCAGGATTCGGAAGTCAACTACCGCCGCGAAGCCCTCGAGGAGTTGGCCAGCGCACCGGTAAGTTCGTTGGAAGAGAGTTTCCCGCTGCTCAACGCCGACGATTCGGCCGCTCCGGCCGCGACGGACCAACGTGTCGCCCAACCAGATGTGGCGTCCCAGCCAATCGCGGTTTCGCAGTCGGGCGCCGTTTTGGATTCGGGTCCTGCTTCGCAGGCGGACGTTGGCGAAGCGAGTTCCGAAGCTTCTTCAGCGGAAAGTGATTCGGCAGCAAGCGACGAAGCGTTGGATTCGATGCTGGGCGGCGGCCAAGACTGATTTGCCGTTCGTTCGTAGTGACCCGCTTCTTTGGCTTCTTTACGGGACACCCGCAGGAATGCGGTCACTACGAACAAGAACGCGTTGAAACTGAGAATGACGGATCGAGTTCGAAACGAGCCCTCGCAGCCAGCAGCCCTTGTAAATCTTCTTCGGCGTCACTTTGGCTACAGCACTTTTCGCAGTAGCCAAGCACGCATCATCGAGCATGTGCAAGCGGGGCGACATGCGATGGTGGTCATGCCGACCGGGATGGGGAAATCGCTCTGTTACCAGATTCCCGCGTTGGCCACGGACCCCGCCGATCGTGATCTGACGCTCGTCCTTTCGCCGCTCATTGCCCTGATGCACGATCAGGTGGAGTCGTTGGTTTCGCGTGGGATTGACGCTGCATTGATCAATTCGTCACTGGCTCGCGAAACTCGCCTTACCCGCCACGAGGAGATTGCCTCCGGAAAGTACTCGCTGTTGTATGTGACCCCGGAAAGGTTTCGCAAACCGGAATTCGTCGATGCGCTGCGGTCCCGGCGGGTACGTTTGTTAGCGGTCGACGAGGCTCACTGCGTCAGCCAATGGGGCCACGACTTTCGTCCTGACTACTCGCGTCTGGGCGAGATCCGGCAACTGCTTGACAACCCCACCACGATCGCGCTGACCGCGACCGCGACCGAGGAGTGCCGCGCGGACATCTATCGGCAACTCGGGATCAGCCCCTCTGAGATCACGCTGTTCCATGAAGGCATCGACCGCCCCAACCTGTCGCTTGACGTTCGAGAGGTTTGGGGCGATGGCGACAAAGTGGACGCCATCAAGGAGGCGCTGGCCAGCGAGGAGTATCAGGGGGGAAGTGTGATCATCTATTTTTCGCTGATCAAAACGCTCGAGCGATTCAGTGATTCGCTGTTAGCTCACGGCATCGACCACGTGTCTTATCACGGCGATTTACCGCGCCTGCGACGTCGACAGATTCAAGACGAGTTCATGACGGGAGACGTCGATCTGGTATTGGCCACACCCGCATTCGGGATGGGCGTCGACAAAGAGGATATCCGAGTTGTGATCCATGCCGAGACGCCCGGTTCGATCGAATCCTATTATCAAGAGATCGGTCGGGCTGGACGAGACGACAAGCCAAGTCTGTGTCTCTGGCTCTACGACCAGAATGACTTGATGACCCAAATGCAGTTTATCGAATGGTCGAATCCTGACGCCGATTTCTATTCGCGCCTCTACACGCTGCTAACCGAGCATCGGGAGAAGTGCCGCGCATTCGGGCTCGACTGGATGAACGAGCGTCTGCAAAGAGTCAGTCGCCACGACCACCGGCTAGCCACGGCAATCGCGATGCTCGACCGCCGCGGAGTCATTGCCGGCCCACGCCCGCCCGAATGCTTCGACGTCATCGCTCCCTTGACCACCGATTTCTCAGACGACAACCACTTAGCCGAAAAGAAACGTCGAGACCAACAGCGTCTTTACGCCATGGTCCAATTCGCCGCCGAGACGGGAGATCGTAAAGAGTTTCTCAACCGCTACTTTCTTGGTGGCGACCCAGAGACTTAGTTGACGGCTACTCGTAATCCCATTTCATGATCCAAGGATCATCGAATTCTTTTTGCATGGCTTTGAGCTTGGCTTTGTACTTTTCGAGGACGTCTTGATGGCCTTCGCTGTCGGCTAAGTTGGTTGTCTCATTGGGGTCGGCGGCGATGTCGAATAACTCGAACTGCGGTCGTTGAATGTACCGGCCCACTGTCATGTTGCCGTAGGGTGCGTCCTTCCCCTTGGCCCATTGAGCTTGCCAACTGCTGGCAGCCCAGAGGTCCGAGGCGAATGGATAGGGCAACGGATACGCGATGTTCCAAATCAGCTTGTACTTGCTGTCACGCACGACGCGCATCGGGTAGTACATCTGAATCTCATGAAATGTGTGGGAAGCGAAAATCGTTTCGTGATGAGGTTCGCTCGGGTTCGCCAAACAATGCAGCCATGACTTGCCGTGATAGGCATTGAACTTTTGGTTGCCATCGCGGTTCTCCATTTGCGCTTCGCCGCGATCTTTCCAAAATTTGTCCGGATCGATGGGGTCTTTGGGGGCGTTGGCGGCTGCATCCAATCCGCCGGCAAAATCGAGCAGCGTCGGTGTGATGTCGATGTGGCTGATCATGGCGTCCGACTCGACGCCCCGTTTGGATTGATAGGGGTCGCGTACCACCATGGGAACTCGCAAACCACCTTCGTAAACGGTCGTCTTGCCACCTGAGAAAGCCATGCCATGGTCGCTGGTAAAGACGATCATCGTTTTGTCGTAGAGATCAGCCTCTTTCAAAATCTGGACCAAGCGTGCGACTCCCTGATCGACGCGTGAACAGGATTGGTAATACTGAGACAGTTCTTCCCGCGTATCGGGAGTGTCGGGAAGGAACGGCGGGATCGGCACTTTGGCCGGGTCGTAGAAGACTTCTTTGACGCCTGGATAGGCTTCGTTGTGCGGTTTGTTGCCGAACAGGTCGGGCTTGAGTTCTCGTTTCGAATCCTGATCCGTGCCCCCGCCCCGATGTGGATCGGAGGTGGCAAAATAGAGGAAGAACGGTCGATCGTCTGTTTCGTCGGTCAGAAAATCGCGACTCGCGTCAGCCATGGCCACCGCATTGCGGCCGTTTCCCTTGAGGTAAGTATCGTAGTGGTAAACAACTTCGGGAGCGACGTGATACTTGCCGATTTGGCCGGTCCGATAGCCAGCCCGAGCCATCACGCGCGGCAATGACAAACGCACGACATCATGGAACGAGGCGAACTTGTGATAATGATGTTGGTGGCCAAATTGGCCGTTACGATGATTGTGCAGCCCGCTCATCACTACGCTGCGGCTGGCACTGCATGAAGCCGTGGTGGCAAACGCATTTCGGAAAATCAGCCCATCGCGGGCGATCGCGTCGATCGCCGGCGTCACTGCGACAGGATCGCCGTAGCAGCCTAACGTGGGGCTCTCGTCGTCAGTGATGAAGAAAATCACGTTCCGCTCGGCGCCGGCCGCCATGTCTGCAATGAGACCGACGAGGGCCAGAAGGATCGCAAACGATGGGGTGGCAAGGCCAGAATTAAGTCGTCGCATCAGCGCAATTCGATTCAAGTGGTAAAGTGGGTTGAAGCAGCTACTGCTTGGTGGATTGAACCGATAGTTTAATGAGAATAGCGGCATGATGCAGACCGATTCAAAAACGCCGCTGCTGGCAGCTTTGTTTTTTTTGGCGGTGGCGGGGCTGGTGGCACCCCTGTCGGCGGCCGATCGAACCAGGCTGCTGATTCCCCTTGAGCAGGACGCGAATCCAGGCGATTTGCCGACCGGCGTGTTTGCCGACGAGGCCTTCGGCGACGCGGCATCAGACGGCTGGAAAGCTTATCTGAGGCTCTGGAAAGCCCACTACCGAGACCCTGCTGATCCAGCGATTCGGCGTTTCTTGGGGCTGCCGCTCAAGCAATCATTCGATGCGACGGCGGTTCGCGGCCGATCGGCACCTCGATTCCTGCATTGGGCGCCCGGTTCCTTTGCTCAAGTCGACACGCCGCACTTTGTGATCTACAGTCGTGCCGCCGAAGTCCCCAGCAAACGAATCGCCAAAGACTTGGAACGCTGTTATTGGGTATGGACCCAGATGTTCTTTCCGCTCTGGGAAGCCGAAAAGCAAGTCTCGGCCGCACTTGGTGAAATGCCGGTCGACGCTTCGGTGCAAGATTTTTTGAAAGAGCATCCGGGTCGAATTACGATCCGCCGAAAACTGCGCGTCGTCTTGTTTCGCGATGCGGCCGAGTACGCGCAAACGCTATCCAGGGAAGTACCGGGGATCGAGCGATCGACCGGATACTACGACAACGGCAAGCAGACCATCTTTCTGTACGCCGCTGAAAACGACGATGCCGCGACCCGCCGGCACGAAATGGTTCACCAGCTGTTTCGCGAAGCCACTCGGTCCGGTCTGGGCAGAAGCATTCCGGGCGATGACACTGGGTTCTGGTTGATCGAAGGGATCGCCGGGTATTTCGAGTCGCTGTATGTTGGCGAGCGATTTGCCACTGTCGGCGGTTGGGACTCTTCGCGTTTGCAGTTCGCCCGCTTTCGAACGTTCAGCGGCGGTGACAGGATGCCCATGGCCGAGCTGAGGAAAGACGGTCGTATTAGCGCTCAGCAACAGACAAATATCGCACGTTGGTACGCGCATGCCATCGCTCAAACACATCAACTGATCGATGGAGGCAACGTGCGTTCGCGGCAGGCTGTTTATCAGCAGCTCGCCGCTCGTTACAAGATCCAGGCCGACTTGCCCAAGGTCGACGTCGACACCGCATTTGCGGGAGCCGACGAGTCGCTCATCAGCTTTTTGTCGATTGACGATGCTCACCTTGCCGACAATCCGGTCGACGTGCCGCCGCAGCGACTTGTGCTTGCTGGTTGTAAGGTCACCGCGGAGGGATTGAAACGGATCCCGCCGATATCGAGCCTGCTCTGGCTCGACTTGGCCAACCTGGCAGTCGGAAACGGTGACGTGGTTCGCTTAGCGCCGAATCCTTCGTCCATCGAACAATTGAGACTGGAAGGGACTCAAGTGGATGCTGGCCTCATCGACTGGCTGCGGAAAGCGACGCAGCTCCGCGAGCTGGATTTGAGTTCGACGCATGCGGATGATTCGGTGGTTGATGCGATTGGCGCCGCTGGAAAGTTATCGCTGCTGTGGTTAACTGGGACCGACGTGACCGACAAATCGATCGATACAATTGCCAAGATGGGCTCCTTGGAAATGGTTGATCTCAAAGGAACCAAGGTCACAACCGCGGGCGCCGCACGTCTGCGGGGGGCCCGACCAAACTTGCAAGTCAACCCGTAAACCTGGAAATGAATCTTGTGAAGACACCGGTGAATCAGTCGTACCCGGAATTTTTTCGCGTTCGGCAGCGATTCGAATCGCACGCAATCGAAGACCTCTCCGCCGCTGTCGAGAAAGCACTTGCGATGGCCAGTCTCTCCGAGCGAATTGCGCCTGGGCAGAGTGTCGCCATCGCGGTGGGAAGTCGCGGCATCGCCAACCTGAGCCAGATCGTCTCGGAGGTCGTGCGACGCGTCCTCGCCTGTGGCGGCAAACCGATGATCGTCCCTGCGATGGGAAGTCATGGCGGTGGGAGGGCAGAGGGCCAAGCCGCCATGTTGGCCTCGTTTGGGATCGATGCCGAAACAGTCGGGTGCCCCATCGCTGCTTCCATGGAAACGATCGTGGTGGGTACGACCGAGGACGGAGTCGACGTTCATTTTGACAAGCTTGCCAGCGAAGCCGATCACGTGATCGTGATCAACCGTATCAAGCCGCACACGCGACTGGTTGGCCAGCTGGAAAGCGGTCTGACGAAGATGCTGATGATTGGATTGGGCAAGCATCGCGGTGCCAAATTGTATCACCAGGTCTTTCCCGACTACGGCTACCATCTCGACCAGCTGGCACCAAGCATTGTGCCCATGATTGTCGATAAGATGCCGATCACGCTCGCGTTGGCAATTGTCGAGGACGCATTCGAGCAAACGTCGTTGATCGAGGCGGTAGCCCCGGCTGACATCCTGACGAAAGAACCCGAGCTGTTGAAGATTGCGAAATCACGCATGCCCTGCTTGCCGTTCGACAGCGCTGATCTGTTGATCGTCGATCGAATCGGTAAGGAAATCAGCGGGACCGGAATGGATACGAATGTGATTGGACGCAAATCGAACGATAGTTGTGCCGGTCCGGATGAGTATCCAAAGATCAGGGAAATCTACGTGCGGTCGCTGACCGAGAAATCCGCGGGCAACGCTTCGGGAATCGGCATTGCCGAGTACTGTCATCAGCGCGTCGTCGAAGCGATGGATGCCGAGATCACGCGAATCAACTGTGTGACGAGTGCCCACGTATCGGCCGGGGCAATTCCGATCTCCTTCCCGTCCGATCGGTCGGCGCTCGACGCCGTCGTTTCGCAGACCGGCAAGGATCGGATTGCCAAGCTGAAGTGGATGTGGATCTGCGATACATTAGACGTAAGTGAACTGGCATGCAGCCGAGCCTACTTGGATGCGGCAAGTCAAAGAGATGACCTTGAGATTTTGACCGATCCGCGACCACTTGACTTTGATCACGAACAGAATTTGGTGCTGGAACAATGAACATGTTGAAAATGGAGTCGCAATTTCCGCCTGAGACACTCGAACGAATCGAACAGTGTGGGGTGATCGCGACGTTGGTCATCGATGAAGCCGAGCACGTCGTACCGCTTGCCAGAGCGTTGCTCGCCTGCGGTGTCGATGTCATGGAGTTGACCCTGCGCACCTCCGCGGCGATTGACGCTTTGAAATTGGTTCGCCAGCAAGTACCGGAGATGCTGTGCGGGATCGGCACGATTCTGACCGCGGATCAGCTGGACGCGGTTGTCGAGGCCGGCGCCGCGTTTGGTGTTGCACCGGGATTGAACTCGAAAGTTGTGCGACGTGCACAAGAGTTGGGACTGCCCTTCGCCCCAGGCGTCGTGACACCGACGGAAGTCGAAACGGCGATTGAATTGGGATGCCGCGAATTGAAGTTTTTCCCCGCCGAGCCGAGTGGCGGGATCAAGTACTTGCGAAGCCTGTACGCGCCCTACGCCCATCTTGGCTTGCAGTTCATTCCGTTGGGTGGACTGAGCGCCAGTAATATGGCGGCCTACCTTTTTGACAGCGCTGTTCCAGCAATCGGTGGATCTTGGCTGGCGCCTCGAAAACTGATTCAAAACCAAAACTGGTCGGCGGTGATCGACAATGCCACGCAAGCCAAACGAATCATCCAAGAGCTACGGACGAAATGAAGCGTCGTGTGACCTTTGGAGTCGTCGTGGCGGCTAATGCAACATAAACCCGCCGGTGGTCAGCCAAAAGGCAGCCAGCATGCAGAGCCAAACGGCGTCGAGAAAGTGCCAGTACTGTGCCGCAAAATCAACCGGCCCGTGCCGCTCGTGGTCGTATCGTCCAATGACGGATCCGACCGAGACGATGCCCAACGCGACGACGCCTCCGGCAACGTGCAAGGCATGAAGTAAAGCCAGAACGACGACCATCCCAGCGACTCCTTTGCCCGTGCCTCCGCGTAGGGCAGGTCCACCCAGCAACTGGATCATGCCGTCATACTGAATGCCTATGAACAGAATCGCGGCGAAGGCACTGATGAACAGCAGCGTGCCGGTCGCTGCTCGTTTCTCACGGCGAACCGTGCGAGTCGCCAAGTGCACCAGCAAGCTAATCAGCAACAAGCAGACGGTGCTGACCAAGAATATTGGCGGCAGAGGCACAAAGGTTTGCGGGTCGCTGCGCCGCGACCAGGCATAAATCGCGTACAACAGAATGGTGCTCAAAAAGAAGACGAACAGCGAGCTCAGAAATATCGTTCCACCGAGACGAAATCGTTGATCCGTCGGCAGTCGCGTCTTCGTTTGTTGAGATGGCAAAAGCATGGGTGCAAACTGTAAGGGACGCAATCAGTCCGTCTTAAACGGGTTGACGTATCCTGGCGTATCGCCGAAGCAAATGCCCATCGCTCGAGCCGAAATGATGGCCGATCCATGCGGGGCAACGGTCCGCAGAGCACAACCGCATCCGCGATTGGGACAGACAGAATGTGTGGAGGGTCGTAGGACACCATCTGCCCGAACTTCTTTTCAACGATCAAACGCACTGCGTGAGCACCATACTGACTCGACAAGACACGGTCGAAGGTTGTCGGTCCGCCGCCGCGTTGCAGGTGTCCCAGCACGACGCACCGTACATCTTGGTCGATTCGTTGCTCCAGTTCGTTCGTGACGAGTAGCCCGATTCCGCCAAGTTTGACCTGCAGATTGCCCGATCCCTGATCGCCTGCTTCCGCCGCGACCAGTGAGCCATCGGGTAGCTCGGCGCCCTCAGCCACGACCACCAAGGTGAAGTTGCGACCCAGCCGAGTTCGCTCATCAATCTTGGCGACGATATTTTCGTAGGTCCAGGGAATCTCGGGAATCAGAATCACGTCGGCACCACCGGCAATCCCACCGTGCAGCGCAATCCATCCCGTGTGCCGGCCCATGACCTCCAAGACCATCACACGACTGTGACTCTCCGCGGTGGTGTGAAGCCGGTCAAGTGCATCGGCACAGCAAAGCACGGCACTGTTGAAACCGAACGTGTAGGCGGTGCTTGACAGGTCATTGTCGATCGTCTTCGGCACACCCACCACGGGCAGCCCTGCTTCGTGAAATTGAAGCGCGGTGGAGAGCGAGCCATCGCCGCCGACAACAATCAGTCCTTCAAGCTGCAGCGTCTCGAACGTGTCGCGGACCTGCTCGAGGATCCCAGATGCGAGTTCGGCGCGTCCATCCACGCCCTTGCGGGAGGCGAAGCGGCCTTTGTTGGTGGAGCCCAGGATCGTTCCGCCTGCGGTCAGAATTCCCGCCGTATTTTGCGGCGTTAGCACGCGATACCGGATCGGATCGATCAGCCCCTCGAATCCCTGCTGAAAGCCGACCACCTGATAGCCGAGCCAAAAGCCGGCCTTCGTGACCGCTCGAATCACCGCATTCAGTCCTGGACAGTCCCCTCCGGAAGTCAATATTCCAATTCGTGGCCGGTCAGCGTCGAGGTCGCTGCCAACTATTTTCTCTGTCGATTCACTCGTCACCGCAGACATCCTTCCGAATCAAGGGCTGACGCCAAGATCTGTTGGATGTCTAGTTTCGTTGATTTTTGGTGACGCGATAGAGGGCCAATCGTGTGCGGAAATACCGTGGCCGTTGGCAGTTGCCCCTGCTGCCCAGCGCTCACGGGGACTCATCATTGCAAATTTTCAAACGAGGTGAAACAGAGATCTGGCGGCTATTTTTCCGTGATTGCTTGCAAAGGTTCTGTCTTGACGCTGCATGTAGGGTCGGAGTAACCAACGATCTTATGGAGGCGGGAGAATCAATCGCCGTGCGCCGTCCTAAGAGATGGAGCGAACCAATGGATGCGTCGATGAACGACGCTGACGTTCGTTGGCTGCGCACACGGGACCCCTTCGCAAGCATGGATGCGAAGTCATTTTCGCGAGCGACGCCCCTGGAAGGGATCCTACGGAACGATTGTCGGATCCAACGCTGTGAACCGGGTGAAATTGTGGTTCGCGAAGGCGACTACGGTAACAGCGCGTTCCTCGTTTTAGCGGGAAGCGTTCAAGTGGTTGTCGACTCGCTGTCGCCGCAACAGCTTGGTCGAACACCAATCGAAAAACTCTCTTGGTCCGAGGCGCTGCGTCGCTTTCTGTTTCGATCAAACGTTCCCGAATCACGGCAACCGCACGAAGTCACCACCAACGCCGGACTGACAGAAAGTTCCGGTTCGGTGCGTCAAGTCGACGACCGACCGGCGGTCTTCCTGCAAGACTTCAATGCCGTCCTTCGCGATAACGAAACGGTCTCGCTGGGCCCTGGTGAATTGTTCGGGGAAGTCGCCGCCATGTACCGGTCACCGCGGACCGCCACGGTGATAGCAGAAACGGAATCGACATTGCTGGAAATACGCTGGCAAGGTTTGCGGGTGCTCCGTCGGGACGACGGATTCGCTGACACGCTTGACGCGCACTATCGCAAGCATTGGCTGTCGGTGCATCTACGCGAAATTCCATTGTTGCGGCATTTGCCCGAAGCAAGCTTGGCTCGAGTCTCAGCATCGACACAGCTCCGTTCATTCGGTCGGATGGAGTGGAACGCCGAATACAAGAAGTTTCGCGAGTTGCCAGTCGAGCAGCAAATAGAATCGGAACCGTTGGTCGCCGACGAGGGGCGTGTGCCAACGGACCTGGTCATTGTCCGTAGCGGTTTCGGTCGCTTATCGCGGCGTTACGGCGCATCGCACCGCACGACGGCGTACCTTGGCAAGGGACATGTGTTTGGCTTGGAGGAACTCGCTTACAACTCGTTGCGACCAAACGACTCGCCGCCGCGGACGCTGCAAAACGCGTTGCGAGCGGTTGGTTTCCTGGATGCCTTGTTCATTCCGGCCGAGACCTTTGCCGCGGAAATACTGCCACACGTGCGTCGCAACGAACTGCCCGAGTCGGCGGCCCGCTTGCTGATCCAGCCCTCGGACCAACGTCATAGCGAGAACGAAGATCGTCGAAGCGTTGAACGGGCGGCGAGTTCTAGCAAAGGTGACTGGAATGATCTGCCCAGTCCCACCGGCCAGCAGTTCCAGCCGACCGGCTTGCTTGAGTTCATTGTTCAAAACCGCCTGAACAATGGTCGTCAGGCGATGGTGATCGATCTGCATCGATGCACGCGTTGCGACGATTGCGTGAAAGCATGCGCCAACACACATGACGGAAATCCACGATTCGTCCGGCAAGGTGTTGCCCACGAACGGTTGCAGTTTGTGCAGGCCTGCATGCAGTGCAGTGATCCGGTTTGCATGATCGGCTGCCCAACCGGGGCGATCGCTCGGGACGAAGAAACGGGCGTCGTCGAGATTCATGAATCGATTTGTGTTGGATGCGGAACTTGCGCTTCGTCGTGCCCCTATGAAAACATCCGGATGGCTGAAGTGTTCGACCCTCAGGGACGTGCCTACCGGGATATCCAATCGGGCAAGCCGATCATGAAGGCGACCAAGTGCGATATGTGCAGCCGTCAACCGGCGGGACCGGCGTGCGCTGCAGCCTGTCCCCATGATGCGCTGGTGCGAATTGATCTGACAGAATCCAAGCCATTGCAGCATTGGCTCGAGCGGCGGAGTTGACCAGCGTGTTCGCACCCACATTTCGCCGTCGCCGCATCGTCTCGTTGACCGTGACCTTGATCGCATTATTGATCGTCGCCGGCATCGCTTGGATCCAGGCCGGCCGGCTAGCGAACGTATCCTTCTTCACAGGTTCCACGGTGCTCGGTTCGATATTGTTGCTTGGACTGTTGGGTGTGCGACGCCGGCTGCCGGTGCTGCCGCTGGGAAGCGTCAGCACTTGGACACAGATTCATATCTATACCGGAATTTTTTCCGCTGGTGTCTATGTGATGCATGTGCCAGCTTTGATTGGCGGGGGAGTTTTTGAATGCGGGCTATCCATCGTGTTTCTGTTGGTGACCGCGAGCGGTTTCTATGGCATCTATGCCAGTCGAGCGCTGCCAAAACGGTTAACGGCGGTCGAAGGCCAACACCGGTTTGATCGCGTCGGATGGCATCGAGGACAGATTGCCGACAAGGCTCGCGTGCTGCTCGATGAACTGAATGAGCAATCTGGAATGCGCGTGCTAGGTAGTTTCTACACCAACTATTTGAATCCCTTCTTTAGCTCACGTCCGTCACTGGCCTACGTCTTGGTCCCCTCGGGTGTGCGGCGGCGGCGGTTGTTGAACGGATTGAAAGAGCTTGATCGATATCTTGAATTGGATGGGCGTAGTACTGCAGGTCGCTTTGCCGCGCTTGTTCGCCGGCGAGACGACTTGGACTACCAATACGCGCTGCAACTTCGCCTGCGACTCTGGTTGGTCATCCACTGTGCTTTTTCGGTGGCCCTGCTTGTGGGTGGAATTGTGCACGCGGTGATGGCATGGCGATTTGCGGGCTGATTGATAACAGAGAACTGAACGAGCAATATCGCACATGCGACGAGACGAACTGCCGCTGCCGAAACCACCCCCGACCGACCGACCGGGCGATCGGTGGGTGTGTGGCCGCGCCAGTGATCAGCCGCCTTGCGCGCGCGGTCCGAGTGCAAAAGGTGCCTGCCCTCTTGCCGACGCCTGCCGCCCGCAGCGGTCGTGGCATGGGCGGCGGAAGCAATTTGCCTTGGTGGCCCTGATCGGAGTGATTGCGGCAACCTTTGTGATCACACGAAGTCAGTCCATGGCGACGATCATCAAACCTGGCGAACTGGCAACTCCGCACGCGCAGATACTGGCGGGAACGTTGACGTCACAGCGTTGCGCTGCCTGCCATCCGCAAGCCGCCACATCTCCCCAGAATTGGTTCTCGGCGGAAACGGCCGGTCATGCCGAAGTCAGACAGTCGGACCGTTGTCTCGACTGTCATCACACGACGATTCAGCGATCGACCGCAAAGCTTGCCCACAATCTGCCTCGGCAGGTTCGCGCCCAGTTGCGACTCGCGTCGGTCGCCTCTGCAGAGCAGACATGGCACGATCGGATACCGGGACCCGCCGTCGATCAAGAGAACGTGCAGTGCAGTGCTTGCCATCGCGAACACCGCGGTGCGGATGGTGACCTGCTGGCGATTTCGGACGCGCAATGCCAGAGCTGTCACGCGGATCGTTTCGGCAGCTTTGCTACGTCGCATCCACAGTGGGATCGCTGGCCGTATGGGCGTGGCCGCGAGATCTCGTTCAATCATGCCAGCCATGCGAACAAACATTTTCCTGCAACCATCCGTGGGGTCGGTGTTGCCCAATTCCAATGTGCCGATTGCCACATGCGGACAGCCGACAACGAACTGACACGTTCAACCAGCTACGCCCGCGCATGCCAGTCATGCCATGATGATGCGTTGCGGATCGAAGCAGCAGATGGCGTCGAACTACTGGCGCTGCCGACGCTGCCTGCGGAGTCGGCCAACCGAATCCAACCATGGCCGGAGTCGGCAACCGGGTTTTACGACGGCAAATTGTCACCGATCGCAGATCTGTTGCTACGCAGCGATCCTGAGACAGCGTCCGCTCTGCGTCGTTTGCCCGACCGAGACTTCAGCCGTATCGATAGTCAAAACCTGGACAGCGTTGCTGCTGGCGAGACAGTCGCTCGCGCCCATCGCCAGCTTCTCCAGCAGATTGGCGAGGATGGCCAGCGAGTGATTATTGATCGAGCGGCATCGCTGGGCGTGGGTTCGCCAACACTTGCCCCATTCGTTCAGTCGTTATCGCCGCAATTTGTGATGGACGCGAGCCGCCGCTGGTTCGACGCTGTTTCGGCGCACGGTGATGCTGATCTTCGTCAGGTCGCGTTTCAAGAGGATTTGCTGGGCGGGGATTTACTTGCTGGCGAAGATGACGATTTGCTCAACAACGATCCACTCGCCCAAGATCCGCTTTCACAGGCCCCGTTGGTGCGTCATTCGACAACGGCCCTTGATCCATCCAAACGTTTCAATGCCGACGAGATGATGCCTGAGGGTGGATGGTTTCGAGATGATTTACGGCTGGCGATCCGCTACCGTGGCGGCGGCCATGAAGACCCAGTCTTGAAGTCAACGATTGAGGTCATCAGCCAACTGCCCTCGGGCGATCCGGCGCGGCGGCAACTTTTGCAGACCCGCGCGGTTGCCGCCTGCGTCGCGTGCCATCCGGGAGTCTTGCGCTCGGGCGGTGGCTGGCGAAGCGAACCTCTCATCGGGCGCAAAAGCGAGTTCACAAAGTTCTCGCACGCGCCGCACCTGAATGTGGCCCAACTCGCCGACTGCATCCATTGCCACTCGCTCGGCTCCGAATCAAAGCTGGGATTGCGACTCATCAGTGGGTTGGCCAACGCGGAGACTCAAGATTTTGCTCCGCTGCAACGTCAGGCGTGTGCCGTCTGCCACACGCCACATGCGGCCGGGGAAGCTTGTATCAAGTGTCATCGGTACCACATCGACCTACGGTAACGGCTCGCCGTTGATGGTGATCACAACGCTGCGGCCGCTGGCCCGGTCGCGGTGCTCACACAGATAGATACCTTGCCACGTGCCAAGCTGGAGGTGTCCACCTCCGATTGGAACCATCACACTGGCGCCCATCATCGACGCTTTGACATGGGCCGGCATGTCGTCAGGACCCTCGATTGTGTGGATGTAAGGGAGTGATTCGGGGACGGCGTGGTTCATGGCCGTCTCGAAATCGACTCGGACATCCGGATCCGCGTTCTCATTGATCGTCAATGAAGCACTGGTATGCTGGATAAAGACCTGCATCCAACCGATCTGGATGGATGCTAACTCAGGTACCGCCTTGGTGATTTCAGGGGTGATCAGATGAAACCCACGGCGGGCGGGTGGTAAGCGAAGGGTCCGTTGAATCCACATTTGGGGTACGTTCTTGGGCGGAAATGTCGATAGAGGAAAAAATAATTTTTGGGTCGAAAGATGCCCAGAACATAACGCAAGCCGCATCGATTATTGAGTGGACCGGCCGAGGGGTGCGGGGAACCGCCACAGCAGCTGGCCCCGGGAGCCACCCGGCATGGGTCTGATTGCCCCATGACCGGTTGACAATGTGGGCGATTCCCCCCTTGACAAAAAGTCCTATTGGCCGTCCCCTCCGATCCGTTTTTGGCACGAGAAACAAGACAGTTACCCAAGGACCGTGTCTTGCCGATATGAAATCTCGCGACTGGCCCAACGGCCCCAATCCTTCACACATTTTCCTTGACTCGCTCGTTTCAACGTCAATAATCTCACCGTGAGTCAGGGTGAGTGGTCCATGGAGCGGCCCACCAAAGCAGCCAAATTGTGAAATGCTGGTTGGACCAGCATTTCAAGAGTGCGAATTGGAAAATTGATTTTATGAGCCAATGCAAGAACGTCTTCGAAGCGATTCTGCGGTATGGTCACGATGAGGACTTCGTTCCCCACAAAGATGAGAAGTTCGTCCCTACTGATGCGCCTGCGGGCAGCACAGATAAGATCGAAGTGCTTCGTCGACGTGTCGAGTTGGGCCAGCCTCTCTGGCACAACACCGATCGAGTTGACTACAGCGGTTTGACCGGCGCGATCCGCCCCCGCGAATAGTCCCTGTCCTGCCGGACCTCTTAGTCCCTGTCCTGCCGGACCTCTTAGTCCCTGTCCTGCCGGACCTCTATTGACGGTCACGATACATTACCGAACAAAGACCCAGCCCCGCAGAGTTTGCTCTGCGGGGTTTTTCTTTTGACTCTTAGCAGCCTTTCTCATAGGTCGACTCTCGCCAGACTTCCAATTCCGGCCGGCCGCCGGACACCAAACCGATCGATCGAGCCATCTGCGAGAGACGAGCTAATGCGTCGACGCCGGTCGATCCCAGATCTTGGGTCCACTCGTTCACATACAGGTCGACGTGTTGCATTAACACGGCGTCATCGAATTCTTGCGCGTACTTCCGCATTGTCGGCAACGTCGAGTTGGGATTGGCAAGGCCGTACTCGAGTGAGTCGCGTATGACCGAATTCACTCGCGCGATCGTCTCCGCAGGCAAACGCCGACTGGCCACCAGTCCACCCAACGGCAGGGGACATTCCGTTGTTGCCTCCCAAAGCGTCCCCAAGTCTTCGACAAGACTGAGCCCCCTGTCTCGCCACGTAAAGCGACCTTCGTGGATGCAGACGCCAAAATCGGCTTCAGACCGCTCCAGCCTTGGCATGATGTCGGAGAACAGGCAATGCTCGACGCTGGAAGTCTCGGCGTAGAACAGCGCGAACAATAAAGCGGCGGTCGTATGCTTGCCGGGACAGAGTGTTCGTTGCGAAGCATCCGATGGAATCGTGTTGGCTCGGGCAGCCAACAGTAATGGCCCGACACCAAATCCAAGCGCAGACCCAGTCGGCAGCACGAGCGTTTCGTCAGCAAGCAGCAGCGCCGCGTGAAAGCTGGTTTTGGCAACGTCAAAGTCACCGTCAAACAAGCGGTCGTTGAGCCGTTGGATGTCCAGCAGTTCGATCTGGAATTCAAGCCCCTGCCAAGCGACGCATCGGTTCATCAACGCGTGAAAAGTAAAGGTGTCGTTGGGACAAGTCGAAATGCCCAGGCGAATGGGTTGGCGTGCCGGTGCGCAAGTCGGGTCAATCATGATTGCGCCGGCATCCAAGCTCGCCGCATCAGTCGGCTGACCATCTTGGCTGCAGCCGAAAGTGCATCATCGATCCGCCAATTCGTCTGATCACGGTCACCCACGCGATTGGAGATTCCGCGAACAATTTGCAGCGGGACTCGGGCAAGTGAGCAGGCCATCGCGACCGCGAATCCCTCCATGTCCTCGGCGACCGCGTCGGGAAAGAGTCGGCGGCGCTCGTTGGCCTCGTCAAAATTTGCCGAAGCGCGTACAGCACGTGAGCAGTTTCGCTGCGCAAGTAACGCCTTCCACAAATGATGAATCGAGTGCGATGACGTCGCCGATCTCAGGTTTCGCATCGCCGCCGCTGAACTGTTGCCAACCCAGTTCGTACGCGCTTCGATGATTGACTCCTGTTCCGACGCCGATTCCCAGACAGGTCACTTGCTCGAATCGGCAGGCCGTGCCAAGGGGATATCGCTCGGTATCAAAGCTGCCCGCAATACCAACCAGCAGGACGCGTTCGGGCTTATAACGAGCGATCAGGGCGCCCGCTCGTGCCGCCGCAGCGATCGGACCAAACCCGCAAAGTTGAAACGCGAGCCGGTCATCGTCGCCACTTAGCAGTGGACGCAGCGTCTTCATTTCACGAGGCGTCGGCACGAGAATCAGATCGGACAAGGGATTGCCACCGGCGATGATGTGATGACGAAAAACAATCTGGTTTGGAATACAGCAGACGACAAATTTTACCGCTTCCGCGTATGAACCGACAACGCGTCGAGCAGGATCAAAGTCAGATGCCCCAAATGCAGTCAAAATCCTCGTTGCAAGCCGGGGGTCACGTCCAGATCGAGCGAGGCGAACTCGCCCCGCTTGATCTTCTCCAGTGCGATTGCTCCCATCACGGCATTGTCAGTGCACAGATTGATCGGAGCGACGGTTAGCCGGTATCCGTTTCTCGCCGCTGATTGCTGCAGTCGCTGGCGGAGGTATCGATTCGCGGCTACTCCTCCTCCGACAATCAGCTGTTGGCACTTGAATTGACTGACCGCTCGCTCGCTTTTTCCAACCAAGACATCGACCACGGCCGCCTCGAACGAAGCGCACAGGTCGGCTTTGGCTTGCTGCGACAAATCGATTTGTGAGAAGTCTTGATGCCCCGGTCCGACGATCGCGTAGCGGACCGCCGTCTTCAGTCCGCTAAAGCTGAAGTCGAAGTTGTCGCTCTTTAGCATTGAGCGAGGAAACGCATGCGATCGTCGATCGCCGGCTGCAGCCAGCTTGGCAACCGCTGGGCCACCGGGAAATCCGAGCTGCAACATGGCGGCTACTTTGTCGAACGCCTCGCCGGCCGCGTCGTCGATCGTGCCGCCGAGGTAATCCAGATCGAGAGGGCTGGTGCAGTGGTAGAGGCTGGTGTGGCCGCCACTGACGACCAAACCCACACACGGGTAGACCGCGGTGTCGCTAGCTAGTTGGCAAGCGTAGAGGTGAGCATGCAGATGGTTAATCGCAACCAGCGGCTTGCTCCATGCCAGGGCGAGTGTTTTCGCGGCGATGAGTCCAACGAGTAGTGAGCCCGCTAATCCAGGCCGGTCGGCTACAGCGATGGCGGTCAGGTCGCCCGGTGTGACGCCCGCTTTCTCAATCGCAGCGTCGATCACAGGCAAGATCCGCTCGACGTGAGCGCGGGCGGCTAGCTCCGGAACAACTCCGCGAAACTGCTCGTGCAAGGCTTCTTGGGTTGCCACGCAATCGCCCAGCACACTGCCGTCGGCGGCGATCACCGCGGCGGCTGTTTCGTCACAGGTCGATTCGATCGTCAGAATAGGCATTCATCAAAGCGTCATCGGTTGTCACGTCTTTGACAAGGTGTCGATGGATCGTCGTATCGTATCGCAGCAACGTTACACGCCATTCATGATGTGCGTCGTTCGGGCACCTTTCCGATGGCGTGAATCTCGAATCCCAATTCGGTCAGCTTCGATCGGTCAAGCAAGTTTCGCCCATCGAACACGAATGCAGGTTGTTGCATGGAGTGCAAAACCCTTTCGAAGTCGAGTTCCCGGAATTCGTCCCATTCGGTCAGCACGCTGATCGCGTGAGCATTTTTCGCGGCTGCATAGCAATCGCTGACGACGGTGACGTTGTTTTCGATTAGATCTCGGTCATGGTCGCTGACTTGGCCCTTCATGTTCGTGCAAGAATGGATCAATTCATCACGGATTTGCTGCTCGGGAACTCGCGGGTCATAGATCGCCAAGTGCGCCCGCTCGTGCAAGAGATCGCGACAAACGTAGATGGCTGCTGATTCACGAGTATCGTTGGTATCCTTCTTAAAGGCGAATCCCCAAATGCCGATCTTCTTGTCCGAAACCGTATTGAACATGGTCTTGACGATTCGCTCCGAGAACCGTCGCCGCTGGTAGTTGTTCATGCTGACTACTTGTTCCCAATAGGCAGCGACTTCGCGCAAGCCAAAATGCTCGCACAAGTAGACCAGATTCAGAATGTCTTTCTGGAAACAGCTGCCGCCGAATCCGATGGATGCTTTTAAGAACTTGGGACCGATACGTGAGTCGGTCCCAACGGCTCGTGCGACTTCATCGACGTCGGCCCCAGTGGCCTCACAAAGCGCGGACATCGCGTTGATCGATGAAACTCGCTGAGCAAGGAACGCGTTGGCGGTTAGTTTGGAAAGTTCGCTACTCCACAAGTTCGTCGTGAGAATTCGCTCTCTCGAAATCCAATTCGCGTAGACGTCACAAAGCGCGTTGATCGCGTCAGCGGATTCGCCGCCGATCAGGATGCGGTCAGGTTCCAGCAAATCGTCCACCGCCGTGCCTTCGGCCAGGAACTCGGGGTTGCTGAGCACATCGAATGTCGCACCGTTTCCCTCGGCGCTGAGTATCCGTTTTACTGCCTCGGCGGTGCGTACCGGAAGCGTCGACTTCTCGACCACGATCTTGTGACCCTTTGCGTTCCGTGCGATCTGTCGAGCACACTTCTCGACATACTCCAGATTCGCCGCGCGACCCGCACCGATCCCGAACGTTTTGGTTGGTGTGTTGACCGAGATGAAGATCATGTCGGCTTCGATGATCGCCTGGTCAACCTGGGTCGAGAAGGTCAGGTTGCGACCCCTCGCCTCGCGGACGACTTCGTCCAACCCAGGTTCATAGACGGGCAGCCGATCCGAGTTCCAGGCGTCGATACGGGCTTGATTCAGATCGACGACATGAACCGGAATGTGGGGACATTGCTTGGCAATCATGGCCATCGTGGGACCTCCCACGTAGCCGGCACCGATGCAGCAAATCTTCATGCTAGAAAATCGTAGTTAGGAATCGCTCAGATCAGAATTACCCAATTCCTAATCCCAGAGCGGCGAATTTGGAAGGGCTTGCCAAACTCGGAGCATAATTCGCGATCACCACCGACCCTCAAGTTGTCGAGCAAATAGAAGATCATCGCACGAAAAACGGGTCGGATATAACGCTCGATGGGAAGGTCGAGACCTGCGCTATCGGCCGGTCCGACTTCCACCGCTCACATGCACGTCGCCGTGCCGCCGCGATCCGCCCAAAATGCACGACCTCAATAATCGAACCGACCGTTTTGGTGGTTGCACGTTGATTCGTTGATGTTGGCATGTCAATCGAAACCTACGTTTCTGTATGGCGAGAATCGGAATGTTCCAAACCTGCCAATCCAAAACGAATGAGGCGAATCTCGGATGAGAACGAAGTCGATAAGCTCCTTCTCGGTTGTACTGGCGGCGAGCATGTTCGCGGCAGGGTGTGGCGTTGAGCCCGAGACCCTCCAATCATTGACGCAGGCGGTGAACACGATCTCGGCTCAGCAGTCCTTGGCCAGCCAAGAGCAAGGCCCATTTGGACAGTCCAATTCGGTTTTCGAGGCTCCCTACCCGGATCGTGTCGATCCCTTTTCATTCCCGGCCGGCGCTCCGGTTTCCGACCAAGAGGGGACAACGATCACCACCGTCGCCCAGGTGCAGGTTGTGGGGTTCGCAAATGTTGACGAGCCGCGTGTGTTCTTGAGGGCCAAGGAAATGACCAAATCGCTGGGCGTCGGGGACGTCACCGATGGTATCGAAGTCGTAGCGATCAATCCGCCCGCGGTGGAACTGCGAATGGGCAGCTTGAGTTGGACGGCCACCATGTTCGACACCAGCAGCGGCATCCAGAACTAGGGCCATTTGAAAAGACGGCACGGGCGTCCCCAGTCTCTCGGAAACTCTGCTATTCTCTTGCTCCAGTGCGAGTGGAACGGTCTGTCTGGGCAGTGTTGTCCCGACTTGGTCGTCCCGGAATGAGTTTCCGTCTGAGCGAGATTGATGAGCGAATCGATTTGTCGTTGGGGTATTTTGAGCACAGCGGCGATTGCCCGCAAGAACTGGAAGGCGATACGTCTGAGTGGAAACGGACGTGTGTCCGCCGTGGCCAGCCGATCGGTCGCCAAGGCGCAGTCCTTTATCGATCAGTGCGCTGCAGAGGTGCCGCAGTCGGAATCAGCGGTGGCACTCGGTTCCTACCAGGAGTTGATCGAGCGTGATGACGTCGATGCCGTCTACATTCCCTTGCCGACTGGATTGCGCCGGGAGTGGGTCATTGCAGCGGCGCAGGCGGGCAAGCATGTGTTGTGTGAGAAACCTGCCGCGATCAACGCGACCGATGCCCAAGCGATGATCGACGCCTGCACCGAGGCAGGTGTGCAATTTATGGATGGCGTGATGTTTGACCACAGCAAACGCATCACAGAGATTTGTCGCTCCCTTGAATCGCAAGAAATGATCGGAAAGTTGCGTCGCATCAGCACTCATTTTTCGTTTCCCGGTGACGATTCGTTCCAGCAATCCAATATTCGCACCGATTCGGTGCTTGAACCGCATGGTTGTCTGGGCGATCTTGGTTGGTACTGCATTCGATTTACATTGCGGGCCTCGGGGCTGCGGACTCCAACACACGTCTCAGCCCGCACGATCACGCCGCTGAGCGGAAAACAATCCGCAGGAGAGGTGCCGGGTGAGTTTTCCGCGGAGATGCAGTTTGCTGATGGTCTTTCCGCGGCATTCTATTGTTCGTTCTTAACCGGCAACCAACAGACCGCGCTGCTCTCAGGTGATGACGGATACATCACGGTCAACGATTTTGTTTTACCGTTCTACGATGCGGAGGCGATTTGGACGAATCACCGTCACGTATTGGAAATCGATAACTGTCGTTGGAATTTCGTCGGCACAGCGATCAACAGGCGGTCGCGGAATACGCTTCCGGCGAATCGAATGCAGCGGAAGTCAACATGGTGCGACGACTGGCTGAGTGCGCAATTGAGAAACGACTCGATCCGCTCTATCCCGAGTTGACGATCAAGACGCAGTTGATTCTCGACGCCTGTCGCCGCAGCGATGCGGCAGGTGGCGAAATGATTGCACTGTGACCATGGCGTTGCTAATTTATGGCGATTTTGCGTTGTTTTCGTCGTTTCTGCTTTATAATCGGAATCCACTGAATGAAGGAAAATCGGGGCCAGGTGATGGCTGTTCATCATCATTGAAACTCGTTCGGTCGAGCAGGTGTGCGTCTGCTTGACTCCACGTCGTCCGCCATGCGTAAAAGTGACAAGATGAGCGACGGAGATTTTCGCAATCCCGACGAAGAAACACGGTCTCGCTGGCAAGGCGAAAAGGAGACGCTGGGCGCGTCTTCCAACCATGAACCTCCGCCTTGGAAGGACGGGGATCAACTCAACGATTTCATTCTTGAGAAGTTGCTTGGAAGCGGCAGTAGCGGTTTCATTTATCGCGTCTTGGACGTGAAGACCAAACGGCGCTGCGCACTCAAGCTTCTCAAGCACGGCGCGCCCGATGATCTGCTGCGAAACAAGCTCGGTTTTCGAAGGATGATGTCAATTGAGCATCCACACCTGCTCCGCGTCGATCGCATCTATCAACTGGGTTCCTACATTGCATTGTCGATGGAGGAAGTGGACGGCATCACGCTCAGCCGGGCCGTGAAACAGTTTAAGGAACTCGATCCGGATCTAGCGTATTCGAATCTACTGAAGCTGTTGCGTGATTTTGCCTCCGGACTGGCGATGATGCATGCCCACGGTTACATCCATCGCGACGTCAAGCCTGATAACCTGATGGTTGACCACAATGGAAACGGGCGAGTCATCGACTACGGATTGGTCGATTCATTCGAATTGGACCGAGAGTCATTTAGTTCGCGAGGCTTTTTGCTTGGCACGCCGCATTACTTTTCTCCCGAGGTGATTTGGAGCCAAAGGTACCTTCCGGCCAGTGACATATTTAGTCTCGGTATTGTTATTTTGGACGCGCTGCGGACACTGCAAAGATCAGCGGGGAAAGAACGCTTGGGGGTCCAACGCTCCGATACGAGTCGGCATGACGATGCCGAGGGAATTCAGGAGGCGATTGCGGAACTCTCTGATTCGGTACCGGGCATCATTCGCGAAGCCTGTCGTGAGATGCTGGATCGCGATCCGGCAGAGCGTCCAACCGCAATGGGCTTGGCACGGCGTGGCCTGAAGGAATCGGCGTCAGTCTCCTGGCCGCAAGAGGAATTGATCATCGGACGCCAGCGTGAGAAGGATGAGATTTTCTCCTGGGTGGACGAGATATTTGGGGGTGCAGTCGGACGATTGCACATTACCGGCCCGTCGGGGATCGGCAAGACTCGGTTGGTCGAAGAGATCGTAAAACAGATCGAATCCAAGAACTGGGGCCAGGTTTTTGTTGCCCGCTGTCGCTCGCGAGAGGATCAGCCGCTGCAAGCGTTTGACCAACTATGTGACGCGATCACGAATCGGTACATGAAGGGCGATCGTGAGCCGCTTGAACTCGATCCGGTGAGCGCCGAGATTCTGGAGAGTATCTTTCCAGTGTTGAAGAGTGTCATGACGTGCTGCATGCAACTGGCGCCGGCGGGAACTACAACCGAACGCTTGGATGCTCTGGAGGCGGCCGCTCGAATGAGTGCACAGTTGCGGATCGTCGGCCCGCTGTTTTTGGTGATTGATGATTCGCAATGGGCCGATCGCGACAGCCTGAATGCAATCGATCGATTGCAGTCAGCCTTTGGCGAGGAAGGTCTGGGGATTGTCACGGTTTCACGCGATGTCGATGATCCGCAGCGCGTGCCTGCCAGCAAGTACGTTCAGTTGCAACCACTCAGCGAAACTGAATCGATCGAGATTTTGAAACGTGCAGCAAGTCGTTGGGCGGTCGACGCTGGGGAGTCAGACTTGCGTGCATTGGCGAAAGCATCGGGTGGAAGCCCATTTCGACTGACCGAACTGGCCGATGAGCTTCGAGCCGGACGCTCTCTTGCCAATGTCGACGCTGCGGATTTTTCGCTGACCGAATTGGGACAGATTGATCGCCTGTGGCAGAGGCGGGCAGAGCGATTGAGCGACGATGCGACACTCGTGCTGCCCTTCGTCGTCACCGCCGGCGGGCGAGTTTCGACGGAGCAGCTCGGCGAGTTAACAGGGCTCGGCGATTCCGTTGACGCGGCGGTTTCCGAGTTGGCGCGTCAGCGTTTGATTACCGATGAAGCAACCGGTGGTCAGTGCATCACGATTTTTCATGATCATGTGGCTGACGAATTGATCAAGACGCTCAGCAACGAAGTCAGACGCAAAGCGCACCACGCATGGGCATCGCTGCTGGTTCGGCAGGACGACCCGCAGAGTCTGGCGGCCCGAATCGCCGGGCATTTTTTTGCCGCCGGCGAACCAGGGCGCGCGGTCGCACACGCAATTCTGGCTGCTGAAGATGCTGAGAGACGTGCTGCGACAACCGAGGCCGCGAGGTGGTATGTACGCGTGATTGAGCATTTGGAAGGTAAGGAAAAGGTAATCCAAGTTCGCAATGCCGCACGCTGCTTTCACGAGGCCGACTATCCAGCCGACGCCGCAGAGTGCTATCAGCAGCTTGCCGGGCTGGTCGGCAGCGAAGAGCGGATTGAGTGTCAATTGCTGGCAACCTCCTTGTTCATCCGAAGTGGACGTTTCGCGATGGTGCGTGATCAATTGCATGAATTGGCACGTACGCTCCACCTGCCGAGACCGAAGCCGCCGCTGTGGAGCCGGGTCGCGCTGACCGCAAACGGGATGCGTCTGGCGCTGCAAGCGAAGCTCGCGTCGGGAGCCAATAACGAAACCAGGGGAGTCCTGATCAAACGAGTTCAAGAGGACCGATATCAGCAGCAGCGACTGAGACTTTGCATTTCGCTGGCAAGGCCTTTGTCAATGTTCGACAACCTCTATGCCGCCGAGCTCAACGTCGCCGGTGCGATGTTGGCACTCAAACACGGCGATGAAGTGGCGCGAATTCACTCGCAGGTTGGGGAGGCTGTGTTTGGTTGTTATGACCGGGGCATTCGCCGCAAGCGGAGTGAGGCAATGCTGGCGAAGCTGCAACCGCAAGTGGCAAAGTTGAATCATTCTCGCGCGACGGGCGACCTTTGGTCTGGCATCGCCTTTTCACACGCGTTGGCGTGCCGTTGGGAGCAGGTTCCACAACCCGTCCAGACAAGCATTCAGCACTTCGAGGCTGTGACCGATTCGAATCGGTTCGAGTTAGCGCACACGCAATGGCTCGATTTGTGGGCAAATTGGCATTTGGGGCGATGGGATGTGTTGACACTTTTAAGTGACTCGATGTTCGATGACGCGACTCGGCGCAGTGACTTGTTCCAGCAACTCGTGACGACCGGTGGATTTGGCGGCGCGGCATGGCTGGTCCGAGACAAGATGGAAGACTCGATGAGAATTCGAGCCAAGCACGCGGAGTACTTTTGCGAACAGAAGTCGACGCAAATGTTTCACGTGTTTGACTGGATCACGTCGATGCAGAGCCTGCTGTACGCCGGCGATTACGCGGAAGCGTGGTCGGAATTCCGATGGATGCAACCAAAGCTGCGACACATGCCGTACTCCAGAATGCAGTTGATTCGCGTGGTGGGACGGTCTCTTGGAGCACTTACGGCGTTGCACAATTTGTACGTCCATGAGTCAGACCAGTGGGCATCGCGGATTCGGATTCTAACGCACCAATTGCGTCAAGAACAAATCGGTTACGCGCGAGTTCTCGCCAATCTGTATGAAGGCCTGCTGATCTACCGCATCGCGGGAAAAAGCCAACCCATGCTTGATCAAGCGGCGGGGCTACTTCAAGAGGCCCGCGACGAGGGTTTCCGGGATCGCTTGCGACCTTACCAATTGGCCGCCGAAGACGCCCTCGCTTCGATCCACACAGGCGAATCGCTCGGCTTGCTTCGTGATCGAATGAAACACCAAAACGTTGTCCGGCCGTCGCATTTGGAACGGCTTTATACCGTGATCACGGACTAGAATCCGTGTTGATCGGAATTGCTGATCGGCGTTTCACAGCGTGAAATGCGGGTAGCCTTCGATGACGCGGGTCGTGCTGAATAGGCTTCTCCTCTTGCCGTTGGTCTTTCCTAGCCGCTAGCCTGGACAGACCGGCGAATCGGAGGCGGCCGCAATCCAGCCGGTTTCACGCCTCGAAAACATTCCATGCAACGCAGTTTGATCAAACGCGACGATCTTACGTTGTCAGAGTCCTTTCCATCGCCGCATGACATGCCCAGATCCTGGACGGCTCTTATCGCTGACCGCTATCGGTGCACGCTTTCCCAAGTGCTTGCCGATTGGTTCGATCGCGAGATTTGGAAACGGGCAGGTCGCAACGAGTATCATGAGCCAATCGATCCGGAGTCACTGCTGGTGGCCGCGCCGGAGGCCATTTGGCCGGGGCTGATGACCTGCGACCTGCTGCCGATCATCAGCAACAGGGCTGGTGACTGGCTGTGCGTCCGCGTCGATCACAATAACGTGGCGTCGGAGATCGTGCAGTGGTATCACGGCGGAGGTGATTGGATCCCTTGGGGACACAACTTGGCCGAAGCGTTGGTATTTGACGCGCTGATCGATCGTTTGCCAGGGAAGTCGCGGCGGCATGCGATTCCCGCGGAAGACCCACGGCCAAATGGTGACGCCCACGATCCGGTGGCCGATCCGATTCTTGATTGGGCACTCCAGCATCTGCCACCATCGGTGACGATTGCATTCGATGCTGCCACACGCGAGTCGGAGGTCGCGCGGATATTGTTGGACGCAGGAGTCGCTGAAATCGCGGTGCGCTGCGAACTGGTGCTCTCGGCCTTGATGCAGCCGGAGCGAAAATTCGAGCAGCTGTTGCGTGCGGACCCGAGTGTCAGCCGGGCTCAACTGGCCGAGTGGTCTTTCGATACTGATCGGATTCCTGATCAGAAACGCAGCTTGCTCCAGCAGATCCACGGAAACGTCATTTCTTGGCAAGCAGGATTGGGATACCGCGGCGGGGCTCGCTGAGCAGATTACCAAGTTGGCGCCGGAACTTGCCTGGGCCTGGGACATCGTCGGATATGCCGCCGAACGACGGGGCGACCTTGATTTGGCCAAAAAGTCTTATTGGAAAGCGGCAGAGTGCTCCGCTTTTACGGACCAGTCTGTCCGCCTGGAAACTCACTGGGCCTGCGAGCAATCCGCCAAATTCTCGGCATCAAGACTCTTGCATTTGTCGGCCGATGAGGTCGGTGAGTCGGTCTATCTGAGCATGCTTTGCGACCCGGATACTAGCCGGCGAAGTCGCGAAACCACCGCTTACTGGGTCGAGCAGGGATCAAGGTTCGAGGCGTCGGAGAATTTCCACCAGGCTCATCGGTGTTTCATGGCCGCGGCTTGGGACGTCGGTGCCGAGCCGATCACGGCTTACGGGGAACTGCTCACCAGGATCGCTGAGTCGGCTGAGAAGTCCGGCCAATCGGCGAGGGCAGAGATCGCAAGGACTCATCGAAGATGTTTGTGCGATCGGTATGGCGGCTCGAGGATTTAGCTTTGCTGGCCGGCAAATCGCAAACTGCGGATGATTGCCGCTTGCGCTTCGCTGACATCAACGTCGATCGCAACTTCCATATTCATCGGCCATTCACGCCGCAATCGCTGGTCAAACACCGTTGCCCCGCGCGTCAAGTCACCCCGTTTTTCTACTTTGCCGGCCATGTTTTCCCAAGTGAACAGTTCCGGTTCCAGCAGCGCCAAAATCGCGGTTGGATCGTAAAGCGGGATCAATTCACGTCCAAGTTTCTGATGCGCCATGCGAAAGGCGTAGGGCAAGATTTTGTGCAGGAGCGATCCCGCCCGCGTGAATTTGGATGGAAGCTGGTCGAGAAGCTCAACCCCGAACAGCACCTCCTCGGTTACATCCAACGGAACGAGGCTCTTGGTCGTTGCCGAAGCGAACACTTCTGACGCACTCTCGGCATCAAAAAACATGTTGCGTTCGGCGATCGGGGTGGCGTTACCGGGGTACTTGATCGAGCCACCACTGATCACAAGATTGTTGATCAAAGGCACCGCGCTCGGATCTCGCCGGCACAGTCGGGCCAGATTGGTCAACGGTCCCAGGCAGACCAAGGTGATCTCGTTGGGGTACTGGTGCAGCAGTTCCGCGATGATTTTCTCGCACGGTGTTTGATGCTGGCGACCGGACGACTCGAAGTTGCAACCGCCCAAGCCGTCGCTGCCGTGAAGATAGCTGTCATCGATGACCGCCGCGTTATCGGTGGGCGTCGCTTTGCCAATGCGCGGGTAGCGTGGCGGGTCAAGTTGGCCAACGATAGCCGTTACGTTCGTAGTGGACTGAGCCGCCTCGACCGTTCCGGCCGTCGGGGTAATCGCCAACACCTCCAGCCGCGGATCGAAAAGTGCAGTGCAAATGGCTACCGCGTCGTCGATTCCAGGGTCACAATCAATGATAATCTTGCGAGTCATGGGAAGATTTTAGAATCACTTGGCCCCTTGTACGACCCCGAACCATTCCGACGCGGCGACGTTCACGGAAATCCCGCCCCGAATTCTCCAAATTGACATTTCTACCCATGTCGTCACGCCAAAGCGATTCTTCGAGTCCCTCTGCTTTCCAATCCGCGATTCAGCAGGCTGTCGCAGGTTCCGATCTTTCGGCTGACCAGACAAGCGAATTGATCGACGCCATGCTCCAAGGCGAGGCTGACGAAGACGAGGTGGGCCAATTGCTACTGGCTCTCAAGGAAAAAGGCGAGGCGGTCAGTGAGTTGGTGGGGGCAGCCCGGGCGATGCGACGCCATATGACGCGAATTCCTCACCACCATGACACCCTTTTGGATACTTGTGGCACCGGCGGCAGCGGTAGTGGCACATTCAATATCAGCACGGCGGTCGCGATCGTTGCCGCCGCGTGCGGCGTCCCGGTCGCCAAGCACGGCAACCGAAAGGCGACCAGCTTGACCGGTTCGGCTGATGTGTTGGAGGAACTTGGTGTGAAGATCGAGTCGGAGGCCGACGCGGTTGCCGAGCGTCTGGACTCGATCGGCATTTGTTTTTGCTTTGCCGCCAAGTTGCATCCGGCGATGCGGCATGTTGTCGGCGTACGCCGCAAACTGGGAGTCAAGACACTTTTCAACCTGCTTGGACCGCTTTGCAACCCCGCCGGTGCAACCCACCAGTTGTTGGGCACTTCAACGCCCGATGCTCAGACAAAGGTCGCCGCCGCGATCGGTGAGCTCGGCACCACGCGTTCGTTTGTGGTGCATGCATCCGATGGTCAAGATGAAGTGGCCTTGGAAGGAACGACAAGCGTGATTGAAGTCATCGGAGATCAGCAAACCACGCATACCTGGTCCGCTCGCGATTTTGGCTTGTTCCCGGTCGGACACGAGGCCCTGACAGCCGCAAATCCGGCCGAAAGCGCGGCGATCATTCGTCGAATATTCGACGGTGAACCAGGACCGTGTCGCGATACAGTCTTGGCGGGGACGGCCGCGGCGTTGCTGCTGGTCGGGGCTGCTTCGTCACTGGGGGAGGGCGTCAAATTGGCGGCCGAGGCAGTCGACAGTGGTGCTGCGGCAGCGAAACTCGCTTCGCTTCGCGCTTGATCCAATCGCTACGGTGCGCGTCTACCATTTTGTGAACCACTCGGCCGTCGAAACCCGTAAATCGTCACGTTCCTTCTCGATCGAATCGTTCAGCTTGCCAACCAAGCGAGTGTTCTGCTTCTTCACGAAACGGTCGACGAGAATCTCCTCGATCAACTCGCCCCATTGTTCGGCTACATCGCCGCCAATGTGACTGATCCGGTTGACCTCGAAATGCTCGAGGACCAATTGGGCTTGGTCGATTCGGGGATCGATGACCAGCGCGGGCGGGATCTCCGCGTAATCAGCCACAAAGCCGACCGATGCCGTCGAGATCAGACGTATGCGGAGCTCGCCGGTGATCGTCATACTGAAAAGCTTAACGCCCAGGTTCCAACGCTGAACTCTTGCGGTGAACTTCATCGGGGCGACGATGGAAGAATGGATCTGCCAACGCTGCTCACCAGATGCCGGATCGGTCGTCGCCGAGACGTCATGAACCGTGGCGGTCACTGCATTCGGGGCCGTTGGATCGGGCAAGGTGACTTCGTACTTGACCCAACGACCTTGCTCGACCTCTCGAAATCGACGATGTGTTTTCAGCTTCCAACCGTCGCGACGCACCTTGACTCCCGCCCAGAGTTTCTGCGTGTCGCCCCAATCCTTGTCGCCATCAAAGCTGCGGGGCATTTTGCCAAGAGCCATATCGGCTAACCATTGAATCGACGCCCGTGCCTTGGCCTCCGATACGCTCAGGGGCGTCGAGGTCGCAGCAGACGAATCCGCCACAACGGGTGGGGCGAGAGTCAATGTCTCGTCGCCCCGAGTCGTCGAAACAATGGTCGCTGCAACGATCGCAATCAGGCGAGAGCGTAAAGCGGGCAGGCCGGCGGCAGTCCTACCACCGGCCGCTACGTTCCGCCGCTCTCCGCGAACCGCTAGCGATAAACGACCGCGAAATAGACGCCATCGCTTCCGGTCGCCATTGCGGCACCGGCGTACTGCATCCTTGAATCGCTGGTATAGCATGCCGAAACTCCCGATGGTGAGTAGGAACTCGACCATCCCACACCTTCGTACCGTCCCGGTGCAAAAGACCCTGGCGGGTGGTTCTTCATTCTCATCGAAGCCATCGTCTGAGCCCGTCGCTCGGCAACAGCTTGCAACTGAGGATCGTATCGCAGGCTTCTGATTCCCTGTCGAGCCCGTTGTGCGTTCAATGAGGCAAGAACGTTGGATATGCCACCAGTCGTGCGCATCGCCGAGGACGAGGCGACTGGGGCGCTGTGGGACACCGCCTGGTATTGGGGGTCGCTGACCGCTGTGGCTTGAGTCGCTGATGCCGGCCTGGCATGCACCTTGCCGCACTTCGGACAGACGTAGGTCTGGCTGGTCGAAACCAACGTTTGAGCCGACGCGACGGTACCCACCGCCATCGTGAAACTGACTGCCAACAAAACGAGCGTACGCATGGAATCTCTCCGAGAATCTTGAAAAGAAGGGGGTTTTCGAGCAGGCTCAAGACGCCCCCACGACGTCTACCACCCCGAGCCTGGGCAGCAAGGATCGAAAAGATGACGGTCAGGTAAAGGGGGCTAAGCTGGATATCTGGAGCGAACGTCTGATCAGCAATGCCTTGGCACGAAACGTAATCGTTGTAGCCACAAGACTTAGGCGAAAAACGCTAGCAAGAAACCAAACTCAAAAAAAGATTCTCGCAAATGCAACGATAGGAGGTCTGGGATATCTGGGTCATCTTCCTGCCAGCTTCAACAGGTAGGACCAGCGGTGGGTCTGAGAGTCGAGTTCGATGGGGCTGGCGATGGTCCGACCGTCGCGGACCTGGGATGCACAGTCGGTCGGCGCCAGCACGATCGAATCAGCCAGCCGATAGGTGCTGCCGAGAAAGGGTGGCTGCTGTTTCGACCGACAGGCCAATTCAAACTTGAACGCGTCGGCGCCTTCCTCTTGGCGATCGATTTCGACGCTGATGCTCCAGTGTCCTTGGCCTGCGGCACCGACTCCAAGGATCACCTGGGAGCCGTTGATCTCTTCCAGCGAGAGTTGCTGGAGTGGCGGCGAGCTCGGCCAAGCATCCTGGGCGTCGCCCTCGATGCTGTTTCCTGCTTGCAGAGAGTCGACAAACAGCTGCTGGACAAATCGATCGCGTTGCCAGTGGAATGCAATTCGCAATCGTCCATCCCTTGTTTCCAGCGTCAAACTTTGCGGTTTCGCCTCGGCCATCAAGCGACAGCCTCCGATGTATTGGGCAGGTTGTTGAAAGCGCTGAGCAACTTGAGTCCGTCGTTTTGGCTCTTTTCAGGATGAAATTGAGTGGCAAATAAGTTGTCACGCCAAACCATCGCACAGAATGGCCCCCCATAGTCGCATTCCAGCGCCACGACGCTTGGGTCAGTTGGCCGGACATAGAACGAATGGACGAAATAGAAGTGGGTTCCATCCGCTGTGTCGCACAGAATCGGGGCGTCACTTCGTTTGCTGACAGTATTCCATCCCATGTGAGGAACCTTGAAAGAGTGTGGCAAGTCGAAGCGGACCACGTCACCGCCAAGAATGCCCAGCCCTTCGTGTTCGCCATGCTCGTAGCCTCGCTCGAATAGAAGTTGCAGACCGAGACAGATTCCCAAGAAGGGTCGTCCGGAGTCGATGAAGTCGCGAATCGGGCCAGCCAGATCACGTCGCCGAATCTCGGCCATGGCGTCTCCGAACGCACCAACGCCTGGCAAGACAAGCTTGTCGGCATTCGCGATCTGGTGCGGATCCGAGCTGATCGTTGCAACACCGCCGATTCGCTCGATTCCTTTTTGGACGCTGCGCAAATTGCCCATTTGGTAGTCGACGATCGTGATCATTGGGTTCTTTGGGAGTCTTGGTGGCAAATGGAGAGTTGCGTTCTCGGGGTGGCCGTCGGCCGAGCGTCAGCGAGCCCCCGGAATTCTCGGGGCCTAATGTTGGGGGCTCGCTGACGCTCGACCACCAGCCACCCATTTACATCTACATCGGCGATGGCAAAACCAGGTCCGATTAGCGTAACCAAAAGCCCTAGAGACAGAACCCGTCCTAGAAGTTCGGAGTCATCGTCCGATCGGCATCGCGTTGGCAATCTCGATCAGTCCGTCTACCATCGGTGCCAATCGCCTGCCCGCCTGCTAGCCTGAGTTGTCCCTTTTGGATCATCTTCCCATGAGTCAGCCGCTCGACCCGATTGTTCGCCTGATGCGGACGCTACGCGAGCGGGCCGAGAACCGGCCCGCGGGGTCGTACACGACGAAACTGCTTGATGGCGGCGTGGCAAAGATGGGCGGCAAGATCCGTGAGGAAGCGGAGGAGTTGATCGAGGCGGCTCAAGAACAGGGTGAGGCCGGTCGTCAGCATCTGATTTACGAAGCGGGTGACCTGATCTACCACACGCTGGTTTTGTTGGCCTGGCGCGGCGTCGACATTGACGAGGTGGCAGCCGAATTGGCCCGTCGTGAAGGTACCTCGGGTCTGGCGGAAAAGGCGAGCCGCGATCAAGAGTCTCGCCCCAGCAATCCAGCAAGCAACGAAACCGAGTGACGACGTTGGAAACAAAACAGAACCTCCGCATCGGATTGCCCAGCAAAGGGCGGCTGTGCGATGTTGCAACCGAGTTGCTCTCGCAGGCAGGTTTAAACTTTCGACGTCAGAGCCGAGGTCTGTTTGCGAGGGTGAGCGGCTTGCCGATCGAACTGATCTTCCTGCGGACCGACGACATCCCCACGCTGTGCGCCGAGGGCGCGATCGACATGGGGATCACCGGCAGCGATTTGGTCGAGGAGTCATGCGAACCAACGCAGGTGCGGATGAAACTTGGCGTTGGCCGCTGTCGTCTGGCATTCTGTGTTCCCGATGACGCACCCATAGCTTCGGCCGCCGAGTTGGACAAAAAACGGGTCGCAACCAGTTTTCCCAACGTGACCAAACGTTACCTTGCCGAGCATGGCGCGACGGCGCATCTGGTATCGATTTCCGGATCGGTGGAAGTGATGATCCAGCTTGGTGTGGCCGATGCGATCGTCGATTTGGTTGAAACCGGCAGCACGCTGGCCGCGAACCGCTTGCGGATCCTGGATGAAATCGGAACTTACGAAACCGTTTTGATCCAGAACGATCAATGCCGCGATCCGCAAACGGCCGATCGTGTGGTCCGACGGTTGGAAGGTGTCGTGATCGCCCGCGACTACTCACTGCTGGAGTACAACGTGCCGCGCAGCAAGCTTACCCAGGCCGAGGAGATTACTCCCGGATTCGATTCACCGACGGTCAACACCCTGGAAGACGAGAACTGGTGCAGCGTCCGCGTGATGGTCAAACGTCGCGATGTGATCGACGCGATGGAACGCTTGGAATCGCTCGGCGCGTCCGCGATCATCCAAACGCCGATTTCCAACTGTCGACTCTAATTTCCCAATCTTGACCTTCGAACCGATCTGGAAGACCCCATGTCTGAAGCCGCCGAGCTACCGATTGAAACCGATGTTGCAGGCGTCGTGGCATTGAGAGAAAGCGGCCAGGAATTCGTGTTACTCGATGTACGCGAGGAAGACGAATACGCGATCGCCAAGATCGATGGCAGCATCCTGTTGCCGATGAGTCAGCTACGTGACCGGGTCACGGAACTGGAGAAGTACCGCGATCGTTTGATCGTCGTCCATTGCCACCACGGTGGTCGCAGCATGCAGGTCACTCAGGCGCTGCGCAACCACGGGTTCGAGAAGGTCCAGAACATGGCCGGTGGAATTGACCAATGGAGCGCGCAGATCGATCCCAGCGTTCGGCGATATTGAAGCGTTCGGCGATATTGAAGCGTTCGGCGATATTGAAGTGTTCGGCGATATTGAAGTGTTCGGCGATATTGAGATGCCGTGACGAACCGCCCGCCGCGTCACTTTTGGGGGCCGCAAGGGTCGTTACAGATGCCGCAGGATGTCATTTGCGAAGACGACTGCCATCAACATCAGCAACGTTAGCAAGCCGGCGACGGTCAGCCGAAACTCCAACTGCTCGTTGGCCCGTTTTCCGGCCACGAATTCGTAGATCAAGAACATCATATGACCGCCATCGAGCGCGGGGATCGGCAAGAAGTTCAATATCGCCAAGTTCATGCTGAGCATCGTCAAGAACATCAATTGTGGCGAGATCCCTTTCTCCGCTTCGCTCTTGGCCATGTTCACGATTTCCAGCGGGCCGCCAACGTGCCGCAATTTGATTCGTCCGCGCGGCAGCATCCTCAAGAAGCGAATCACGTTATTGAATTGGCGGTATCCCTCCCTCGCTCCCAACGCGAGCGATTCGGAGAAAGAGCCTGCTTTCTGAACGGCTTCGGTGGGCATCAATCCCAATCCGCGTTCAAACATGAATTGATTGTCTTCGCCAACAACGACGGTCGTCGAAATGACGCGATCTTCCGGCGGACGTGTCGCCATCACCTTCAGTTCGGTGCCCTCGGGCAACAGTTGAATCGCTTCTCGGAACGTGTTCAGCGGCGTGATGGGTTTGAAATCCCATCCCTGTTGAAGCTGCTCAAACACCAACTGGTACCGTTCATCCTTCAGCCACTCGGGCTTGCCCGCTTCGTCCACCACAAGCCGGACTTCCTGGATCGTGTCGCCCGCTTGCAGGACTTCTTGGCTGCCGTTTTGCGAAGCCGACTGAGTTGTTTGCGACACAACCTTGGCGACCGTGGGTAATGGTTGATAGGCGAAGCCGACTGAGTTGATCGCGATTTCGCCGTTGATACTCTGGGTCGGTGGGATGGTTTGCGGCGAGCGGGTAGGAGAGATTTCAAGCTCGATCAGTTCGGCGCCGGGGTCTTCTCCGCGTTGCACGCCGAGAGTCACCTTCTCGGTTGCACCTACGAGGGCAAGTGCCAGCCCGTAGGCGTCAGGTGATTCGTTGCCATTGACGCGTTTGATTACATCGCCAATCTGGAGTCCGGCTTTCTCACTGGGCCCGTTCTCGACCAACGCCACAACGGGGCCAATCGCGAATCGCAGTCCAACTGACTTCGCCTTCTGCGGCGGCAGAGCGACGTCGTGCTCACTGCCATCGCTGCGGCGGAGTCGCAGCTGGATCGTCTTTTCAGGATTGGAGTAGAGATGGTGAAAGAAGGGTGTCCCCGGCACGATGGACTTGGGATTGATGGAGGTGCCATCAAACCCGACGATCGATGCTCCGGCGTCCGCCGCGGTGAGCACCTGAGCGGCGACGGTCTGCGGAAAAGCGTACGTCTCTTTTGATAACGTTGTGGAAGTCGGAATTGCCAATCCGATCATCCTCGCGTCTTTGACATCAGGCCGCGACTGGCTGCGAAGTTTGAAGTCTCGCTTGCCATCGTCGTATTGAATTTCGATGTCGATTGGAGTATCGGGCTGGTCGAGTCCGACGGTAAGGATCTCAATCTTCATCTCGCGGAAGTGCATGTTTTCGTCGGTAAAGGTTCCGACCGAGACGACCTTGCCTCCCGGTTCGATGCCCGCCTGCCATGCTGGACCACCGGGCATCACGCCACCAACGATTGCGGGACTGTAGGAGACACCGTAGCCAAAGGCGATTGCCGCGAAGATGACACCGGTGATCACATTCATGACGACACCGGCGCTGATGATGATCATCCGTTGCCAAACGGGTTTGGCGGGAAAGCTGCGCGGATCGAATTCCGGAGCCGCGTCTTCGTCGTGCGTCTCGCCTTCCACACGAATTCGCTTTGCCTCTTCCTCTTGTTTACGCGGGTCGTCGTCTTGGCCCAACATCTTGACGTACCCGCCCAGCGGAATGATCCCGATCCCATATTCCGTTTCACCGTAACGGAACTTGCCCAATGTTCTTGGAAACTTGATGGGGCCGATGCGGATCGGCACATCAAAGCCGACATAGAACTTTTCACACTTCACGCCAAATGTTTTTGCCGCAACAAAGTGACCGAGTTCGTGAACGAATATGACCAGACCGATCCCCAGCGCCACGCGACCCCAAAGCACGATATTCGAGAAGAGCGATGTGAGGACGTTCGTGTCGGTGTCTGCGAGTGGTGATACCGCGGCGATCCAATCAATCAACATCGAAGCTATGCCTTGTATTCAGTTTCAAACGGTGTGACTCTGGCGACGGAGCCAGCGAACAATGACAGAAATAGCCCAAAGCCAATCTGATTGGGCAACGATTACGGTTCGTCCACAACGAAACCCCCGTCGGTCTTGCGGACCCTCGACTCGCTAGACCTTGAACCGGCGTCGCAACTCCGTTCGGGCCCATCGGTCAAGTTCCAGCAACCGCTGCAGGGGTGGGTCGGATTCGTGGGAGTGGCTATTCAGCACATCCCGGCATCCCGCCACAATGTCAGTAAACCGAATTTGGCCCTGCAAGAACAGACCGACCGCCTCCTCGTTGGCGGCATTCAGCACTGCTCCGGCTGTTCCGCCGACCGCGGCAACCTCAAAACCGAGATCGAGGGCCGGAAAACGGTCTCGGTCGGCGACCTCCAAAGTCAAGTCCCAACGCTGCTGACGGTCCAACGGAGGGGTCTCACAGGGCAGCCGACGCGGATAAGTCAACGCATACTGGATGGGCAGTCGCATGTCGGGCGGGCTCAGCTGGGCGATCACCGAGCCATCCTCGAATTCGACCATTGAATGGATGATCGATTGGGGGTGAACCACCACCTCAATCGCATCGGCCGTCAGCCCAAAAAGCCAGCAAGCCTCGATGATCTCCAGCGATTTATTCATCATCGTGGCTGAATCGATGGTGATTTTTGGCCCCATCTCCCAAGTCGGGTGGGCAAGAGCCGACTTCGGAGTCGCTGCCTCCATCTCCGCGCTAGTCCAGGTTCGAAACGGCCCGCCGCTGGCGGTTAGGATCAACTTCTTGGGCGGCGAGTTTGAGGATCCGATGCACTGAAAAATGGCGGAATGTTCGCTGTCGACCGGCAATAACTCGGCCCCACTGCTGACCATCGCGCGGCTGACCACTGGTCCGGCGAGCACCAAAGTCTCTTTGTTTGCTAGCGCCACACGTTTGCCGGCCTCGACCGCCGCCAGCGTGCTTTCCAGACCTGCGCGGCCCACGATTGCTGCGACCACGATGTCGACGGCATCGTGGCTGGCCGCTTCGACCAAGGCGTCCGGCCCGAATTCCATGCGTGACGCGGTGTCCGGCGAGTTTGCCTGCAACGCTGCACCCGTCTCCGCATCCGACACGATCAGACGTGTGCGGGGATCCCAATGGTCAGCCAGTTGCACCAGCAGATCGACGTTTTGGTGCCCAGACGCTGCCCAGAGATGCCACTTCGTCTGCGGATCCACGCGATTCAGATTAGCCAAGACGTTGATCGTTGCCGTTCCAATGCTGCCCGTAGCGCCCAGCACAGCTACGTTCTGACACGTTCCCGACTGGTTTGCGGTGTGAATCCGGCGATTTGGCGAGGCGTCCGACACGTGGAAGGATTTCCCTGACAAAAAGGAACGTTTGACGACAAATCGCCGCAATTCTCGCTCGACAGCATCCCAGGCAGCGAAGCTAATCATGGACGATCGGGACCACCGTTACGACCCGACCAACAGTTTGATTCTCACCCGACCCGCTTGTCGATGACGGTGGTCGACCAAAGAATGCTTAACGAGACTGCATGGTGTCTCAGGCCTCCAGTCTTTGGATGATCCGTCCACGGTTCGGGGGCTCGCCGCATCCGACTCCCCGACTCCCCGATTCGCCAAGTCCGACCTCCAACGAAAACAAAGATGAGCGACGAAAACCAGCCGAACAAGAACAACCACGAATCCCGCGGCGGGGGGAATGTCTGGTTGGTTTTGATCCTAATCATTGCAGCCGTCTTGCTGAGTGCGTTTCTGTTTGGCAACACCGATCGCCGACTTCGCTACCCGGATTTGATGGCTTTGTTGAAGGCGACGGCCGACGCGCGAGCGGAAGCGGGCGATGCTGGCGGCGACGGGCCGACGGCAATCGCGACGACAGCCGAAGTTACGACCACGCCCGAGTCCCAAATCGCGCCCGAGGCAGACTCCAACGCAGATGCTGACGACACATCCGATCAAGGTCCCCAAGCCCCGGCTGCATCGAAGGCTGGCAAACCACCAAGCATTGTGGTTGTCTCGACCAAGAACCCAGACTTACTCATCGAATACAGCAAGCTCCAGGACATTCAGGTTTCCGAAGGGGCGATCACCGGCAGTGTCATGTACCGATCGTTGGGGTCTGAGGGCAAGCCGCTGAACAAGGAGCCGAAACTCGTCCAGTTCCAAACGATTCGCGACACGAACAACGAGAGCGAATACAACCGCTTGACCGCGGTCTTGGATGCTTCGGGAGTCACCTGGGACAACGCCCGGCCGAGCCGATTGCTTCAGGATCATTGGCCGGAACTGTTGATGATCCTGATTCTCGTGTTCCTTGGAATCGTGATGCTCCGCCGTATCGGCGGTGTCGGTTCGCCAATGTCCTTTTCGCGCAGCCGCGGAAAACTGTATGGACAAGAAGATTTGGCGATCAGCTTCGACGACGCGGCCGGTATCGACGAAGCGGTCGAAGAGGTTCGCGAAGTCGTCGACTTTCTCAAGAACAGCGACAAATACCAGGCCCTCGGCGGTCGCATCCCCAAGGGCGTCTTGCTGGTCGGGCCTCCCGGCACCGGAAAGACTCTACTGGCCAAAGCGATTGCGGGCGAAGCGGGTGTTCCGTTCTTCAGCTTGTCGGGGAGCGATTTCGTTGAGATGTACGTTGGTGTTGGTGCGGCTCGTGTGCGAGACATGTTCCAGCAGGCTACCAATCGCGCTCCTTGTATCATCTTCATCGATGAACTCGACGCGCTTGGCAAGAGTCGCAGCGGTTCGGCCGTCGGCGGTCATGACGAACGCGAACAAACGCTCAATGCGTTATTGGTCGAAATGGATGGTTTCGATTCGAACTCGGGTGTGATCGTGATTGCCGCGACCAACCGCCCCGAGACACTCGATCCAGCACTCCTTCGCCCGGGCCGCTTTGACCGCCATGTCTTGGTCGATCGCCCCGATGTCGCTGGTCGAGAAGCGATCCTGCGTGTCCACGTCAAGAATGTCAAGCTCGACGAAAAAGTTGACCTGAAAGAAATCGCTTCGATCACGCCGGGATTTGTCGGTGCCGATTTGGCCAATTTGGTCAACGAGGCCGCCTTGTTGGCCGCCCGAGCCGAAAAGCGCGCCGTGGGGATTCGCGAGTTCAACGAAGCGGTCGAACGGGTCACGGCAGGCTTGGAAAAGAAGAACTTCGTGATGAACGAGGACGAAAAGATCCGTGTCGCCTACCACGAAGCGGGTCATGCGATGGTTGCCGCGGCGCTGCCCAACACCGATCCGGTCCACAAAGTCAGCATCATTCCACGCGGACTTGCGGCACTCGGTTACACAATGCAGCGTCCCTGTTTCGGATCGCTATTTGATGACGAAAAGCGAACTGGAAAGCAACATGAAGGTGCTGCTTGCCGGCACGCTGACGGAGGAGATGATCTTCCAGGACATCAGCACCGGCGCTCAAAATGATTTGGAGCGTTGCACCGAGATCGCCCGCAGCATGGTGATGGACTACGGCATGAGCCGGATGGGACGCATCAACTTTCGCCGCAGCTCGCGCTCGCCGTTCCTGGCCGGTGGCGGCGGCGATGGCTATCAGATGATGTATAGCGAAGAGATGGCCAAGTTGATCGACAAAGAGGTCGCTCGGATCGTCGACGATGAACTGGCTCAAACCCGCGAGATCCTGGAGCAACGCCGCGAAGTACTCGAGGCCGTGACCCAGCGATTGTTGGAGGTCGAGGCAATCGACAGTGATGAATTGATGAGGCTGATCGAAGAAAACAGCAAGGGTCCCTGGCTCGTTCCAGGGACCGTCAACGAGAAACCCCGCGCACAGATCCGCGGAGGCGACGATGCTGAGTCCCAGGAGAGTGCCGCCGCCGAGTCATCGTGAATCTGAATCAACAGTCGAAATAACGAAATCACGTCGGCTCAGTCGCTTTCAAGGTCACCGGTTCTGCGGTTCGCGTTTTCGATCGATGGTTGCAGCAACATCAACATGTGTTGCTCGACGGTGTCGATGGCAGTCTTCTTGAAGCTGCGTCCGACATAAGGGAGCTTTTCCAGCACCGGCACTTTCGATTTTCGTTGGACACTCTTGGTCCTGGTCACGTGTGGATCCACCAATAACGTTTGTCCCTTGGCAAGTCGCTGCGATGCCATGGCGGCAGTTACCTGATGAACTGGGATCTGCACCGCCAGCGGTTGGTCATCGATACCGAAGACTTGGTCTGATCGCACATCCAAGACCCGACTGATGACCAATTCGCTGGACAGATGAATCGGTTGGTCAGTGTCCGCGGAACACGGGTCAGCGGCGGGGTTCGTCAAATTTGCGAGCAGCCGTAATCGAGTTCCCTCATCGATGACATGCACGATCGGCTTCATCCCACTGCCGTCTTGTTGCATATCAACCACGAACGGACGCTGAACGACATCATTCATCTCGGCCTGTTTTCCGTCCAGCAACATCACGCTCGGTGATCTGGTGACGTCCGAAGATTCAGATTCGATGGCCTTTTTCATGATCGCGGCGGTGTCTGAATCATTCAAAACACATGTCGTGACGCGTGATGGTGCGTTGATTTGCTGTGAGCTACGCAGGGGTGATGCGTTGGTTTGCAGGTCTTCCGAATCGGCGGTCCCCGGAACCAGTACGGACGTCTTGATCGCAGTCGACTCGAGATCAGCGTAGATCGCAGTGCGAGTGACTTCATCCACCATCAAGTACTGCACCGAAACTCGAATCTGCGTACCGCTGGAAGCCTGGTATCGTGCGTACGCGATTCCTTCCCAAGGCGTTGATTTAGCGAGCGGGAGTGTCGAGGAGACTTGACGAATCGGACCTTTCGTTGGCTCAGGCTCTGTGATGGTCAACTGAGCGAATGCACAGTTGGCAAGCAATGCAGCCAGAAAATGAAACGAGAGCAAGTACGTGCGCATTCGCATCCAATCCATCCTGTGGCTATCGTCGCCCTTCTCTTTCCGGCCTTCCCCCTATCAGAACGAAATCCGGGGAGTCAATGCGACTGAGCCCCAGAAGCGAAACCGGAGCCCGGAGACCTCGACAATCTGCGACCGATTTCGGAGCAGCAAAAGGGGCGATTGGAACGGTCAGTCGCGATTCTGCCAGAAAATGGAGATGATTTCTTGCCGAAGGCGAAACAAAGGCAAATCCTCCAGGTTTCATTTGTATCAAGACGTAAAGGTCGTCTGTGCCCGTCCGGGCTGGTTTCGCTTGTCGGCTCACTTTGGAATCCCTATCAATGAAATTCTCGCGCATGGTGACTGGTCTACTCTCAGTCGCACTTTTGGCATTCATGGTCTCGGAGACTCTTGGCCAAGATCCAGGTCAGAACCAAGGTCGGCGCGGTGGCGCTCGGGGTGGCCCCCCTGGCGGCGGACCGGGAGGCGGAGGTTTTGGTACTCGTGGTGGTGGCCGCGGCGGGGATCCGACCATGGGACTGCTCCGAATCGAAGAGGTCAAAACGGAACTTCAGATCTCGCCCGACCAAGACGAGGCTCTCACGAAATTGTCCGAACAAGCCCGCGGGGAACGCCCCCAAGGGATCAACTTCCAAGACATGAGTGATGAAGAGCGAACCGCTTTCTTCGAAAAGATGCGGAAAGAGCAGGAAGAACGAAACAAGGCGATGAAGGAACAGTTGGAAGAAGTCTTGCTTCCCGAGCAGATCGAGCGGCTTGAACAGATCGGGTTGCAGGTTCGTGGCGTCCAAGCGTTGGGCGATGATGAGGTCGCCGCCAAATTGAAGATTACCGACGCGCAGAAGAAACAGCTGGCGGAAGTTCGCGAGAAACTCCAAGGGGAAATGCGAGCGAAGATGCAGGAACTTTTCTCTTCAGGAAATCGTGAGGGGATGCGAGAGGCATTCGCGAAAGTGCAAGAAGGTATGGAGAAAGAGGTTCTTGGTGTCCTCAGCGGCGATCAGCAGACAGCAATTCGAAAAGATGAAGGGTGAGAAGTTCGAGATGCCCGAGGGTGCACTGGGAAGAGGTGGCTTCGGCGGTGGCGGCGGACCTGGCGGTCGCGGTGGCTTCGGCGGCGGCGCACCCGGTGGAAGGGGCCGACCCGGTGGGGATGCAGGTGGACGACGATCGCGTCCGCAAAGCGAAGAGAACTAGCAGAATCCCAACACGTCTAGATGCGGAATGCGACGCAGCGCTCCGTCGCACCGTTAGGGGCAGACTTCTTTATGAAGTCTGCCCCGTTTTCGTGAGACCTTAGCGCACGTCGGTCAAACCTTGTGTCGGTTAGCCCAGCGATCGACCGTAACTGACAACAAACAGACAGAGGTGTGCCGCCAGCAGGCCGACGGATGTGAAACGATAGGTCGAATACATACCGAAGATAGACAGCACGCAACCAAGAGCAGCGATCAGGGCTCCCCCGGTGGGGAACCACCAAGCCGCTGTGCCGGCAAACCCGAGCAGCATGACCGAGGCTGCGACCGCCCCCATCGCGGTGTAGCGAATCGGGCCAACATCCATGAAAGGCTCGATTCGTTTGGCCGGAATTCCTGCCAACGGGTCGATCGGGTCAACCGCGAATGGGGAACCGACGCGGATTGGCATCGAGTCGTCAGTCGTTTCTACCAAGCTTGCTTGGATTGGCTGCGATTCACCAATTTCACCCCGGTCGGTCGGGCTGTTCAGTCCGCCGGACTTGGCATCCCAGGTCGTGCTGGCTTCAGCCGACGATCTGTGCCGGTCATCTTGCGGCCTGTTTGAGGCGGTTTGATTCATGGTTGCATCTGGCATGAACAGGGATCGCAAGTGATAGCCGCAATCGATCGATTAGATGTCATGGAGGTCATTGAGCAAACATTAATTGTTGCCATTATGGCGGCTTGCAGAGTATCTTGGGGACGCGTCCATCAGGGATAATCTTCAGCGCCTCGAGGATGATCTTAAACGATCGGGCGCTGCGTGCGCACCCACCCAATCACGCTTCGCCGCCGCAAAGGCATCTGGCATTGGCACGGACGGCCTCGTCTGTGGAATTCCCAGCCCTATGTGTGCGGAGTCGCTCATGGTGAGGAGCAAACGCCTAGCCGTATTCATTGCCGCCAAAGAGCATTCTTCGCACAGGATTGATTTGCATGCCAACACATGGAACGGGTCGCTTTACTTGCATCATGCTGGCATTTACCTTGATTCACCTGGTCGTCCAGGAATCGATCGCCGTTGACTTCAAGCAACCTGAACCACTGGACCCGCTGGTCGCCGAAGCATCCAGCGAAGCGGTCGAGTCAATGTCCGGCATTCGCATTCCCGAGGGCTGGCAGATTCAGCTGTTCGCCGCCGAGCCGGATGTCGCCAACGTCGTTGCCTTCGACGTTGACAACCGCGGCAGAGTTTTTGTTTGTGAGTCGTTTCGCCAGAACCGCGGTGTGACTGATAACCGCGCCCATGACCAACAGTGGGTACTCGCCGACTTGGCGGCCGAAACGGTTCAGGACCGCATCGACTATCACAAAAGGTTGTTGGGCGAGGCGGTCGTGACCTACGCGCAACACGATGATCGGATCCGTCGACTCGAGGATTCAGACGGTGATGGAATCGCCGATCGTAGCTATGTTGTCGCCAAAGGCTTCAACCGGATCGAGGAAGGGACTGGCGCTGGAGTGCTCGCCCGTGGAAGCGACATCTATTACACCTGCATTCCCAAACTCTGGAAATTGATCGACAAGGATGACGACGGTAATGCGGATGGACGAGTTGTGTTATCAGATGGTTTCGGTGTGCGTGTCGCATTCCGAGGCCACGACATGCACGGCTTGTTGATCGGTCCCGACGGTCGACTGTACTTCAGCATTGGTGATCGAGGGTACCACATCACGACCGAAGATGGTCGCGTGCTTGCCAACCCTAACTCCGGCGCGGTGTTTCGCTGCGAACTTGACGGCACCGGCCTCGAGGTTATTGCCAGTGGTTTGAGAAACCCGCAGGAACTGGCGTTCAACGATTTGGGCGATCTATTTTCGGTCGACAACAACAGCGACAGCGGCGACAAGGCTCGCGTCGTTCAGATTCTCGAAGGGGGCGATTCGGGTTGGCGGATGTATTACCAGTACCTTGCCGATCGCGGCCCTTTCAATCGTGAAAGAATTTGGGAACCCTTTCATCAAGAGCAACCTGCCTTCATCGTTCCTCCGATCGCCAACCTGACGGATGGCCCGAGTGGACTGGCGTATTATCCCGGTACCGGTTTTGGCGATCAACTGAAAGATACATTCTTAATTTGCGATTTCCGCGGAGGTCCGGCCAATAGCGGTGTTCGCTCCTTCCGGCTTGAAGCCAATGGCGCTTTCTACCGATTGGCCGAAGATGCTGACCCGATCTGGACCGTGCTGGCAACCGATCTCGCGTTCGGACCTGACGGGGCCATCTACATCAGCGATTGGGTGGATGGTTGGAATGGATTGGGGAAAGGCCGAATCTATCGCCTGAGCGACCCCGAGCATCGTGACACTGCCGTGGTGAACGAAGTCGAAGCATTGTTGGGAGGTGACTGGCGATCCCGAACGACAGAGCAGCTATTGGAAACGCTCGGCCACATCGATCGACGTGTTCGCTTCGAATCGCAATGGGAATTGGCGCGGCGCGGTGACGCCGATTCGCTGCTGGGCGTCGCCAATGATTCGCAGTCGAATTGGATCGCCAGGCTACACGCGATTTGGGGCGCCGATCAGGTTGCTCGCCTTGACGACTACAAAAAGGACCAAGTGCTGGCTTCACTGCGTGGACTGCTCGGGTCGAACCATGCGGCACTCCGAGCCGCCGCTGCCAAGGTCGCGGGCGAAGGGTTGGATGCGGAGGCGGCAGACGGGCTTCGCAAACTGTTGAATGACGATTCGGCGCGTGTCCGCTACTTCGCGGCCGTGTCGCTAGGCAAGTTGAAGGACGTGAAATCGTTTCCAGCAGTCGTGGCGCTACTGAAAGCTAACGAAAACGCAGATCCCGCAATTCGACATGCCGGCGTCGGCTATTTGGCAGGTTTGGGTGATCCCAAGAAGATCGCCGAGCTGAGAACTGACGGCAACCAGTCGGTGCGTCGTGCCGCAGTCGTTGCGTTAAGACGCTTGCGAAGCGGCGATCTGTGCAAGTTCTTAGATGACCCCAGTCCGCTGGTGGCAATTGAGGCAGCGCGGGCGATCCACGACACACCCGTGCCTGTGGCGATGTCCTCCTTGGCTGCCATGATTGATCGGACGGGCGAAGACTCCGAACTGATTCGCCGTGTCTTGAACGCAAACTACCGCTTGGGGACGCGCGAGTCCGCGGTAAAGCTGGCCCAATACGCAGGTCACGTTTCGGCATCACGCGACATGCGGATCGAAGCCCTCGACATGCTCGCAAGTTGGGCCCGGCCTGATCCTCGTGATCGCGTGATCAACGCCCATCGTCCACTGCCGTCGCGTGACAAAAGCCATGCAATGGAGGCGTTGTCACCTCAGCTCGATGGATTGATGGCGTCGGAAGGTGCGGTTCGCGAGAAATCTATCCAAGTGGCTTCCATTCTTGGCATTCGGAAGATCGTTCCACTGCTGGTCCAGCGAGTGGAGGACGCGCAACAGAGCCCAGCGATCCGCGCGGCGTCGCTGACGGCGCTGTCACGTCTTGATCGTGTCAAAGCCGTCGCGTTGTCCAGAGTAGTCAAAATGCTGCCTGCAACCGAGTTGCTGCCCGCGGCACTGCGGGTTTTGGCGAAGTTCGATGCGAAAGCGTCACTCCCCAAATTCATCGAGGCGACGCAGAGCCGAAGCATGGAGGTGCGTCAACTGGGTTGGGACATTGTTGCCAAGAGTGATTCGGCTGAAGCATTGGCGACGATCACTGCTGGCGTCAAGGATTATCTTGACGGGACCCTGCCCTCGGACGTGCACTTGAATGTGTTGGAAGCCGCCGAGGGAAAACTTGATGAGAAGCTTCAGAAAGACTTGGTCGAGTACCGACAAGCGGGCGCCGCTGCAGATCCGCTTGCACCGTGGATGATGTCTTTGGAAGGTGGAAACGCGAGTCGCGGCAGCAAGCTATTTTCCGAGAAGACGGAACTGTCATGTATCCGCTGCCATAAAGTCGATCGAGCTGGCGGCGAAGTCGGACCGAATTTGACAGTGATTGGCAAGGAGAAGGACCGACGTTATCTGCTCGAATCGATCTGCTTGCCGAACTCGCAAATTGCCAAGGGGTTTGAGACAGCGGTCGTTGCCAACGAATCCGGCCAAGTCTTTACCGGAGTCGTGATGTCCGAGAACGACGAGTTTCTCGAATTGATTGAGAATAGCGGTAGTCAAAAGCGGATTGCCATCGATGAAATCGTCGCCAGGAAAAAGGGGAATTCGCCGATGCCCGACGACTTGGTCAAGTTCATGACGCCACGTGAATTGCGTGACTTGGTCGCCTATCTGGCCAGCCTCAAAGTGGACCCCCGAGCCGATGCAGAAGAGCGCGCCGATGCAGAAGAACGAGCCGATGCAGAAGAGATCGAGTAACGCTCGTGTTGTTCGGTCTGCAGCGATTATTGTGGCCCCGCTGCACGTGGCCCATCATTTCAATACTGTGATCGCTTCAGAAACGATTGGCGAGAATGAAAAATAGCTCCACCATTTTGCTCGTCACAAATCTGTAACCTAATCTTCAGCGACTCGTTCTGTTGCCGCGATCAAGCCGGGGGTAGATTAGATTGTGACCAACACGAGCCGGGCATTCATGCCTTACTACTCACACCCCCAACACGCCAACCAAACAGGGACCGTTCGGTTAGCACAAATTCTATCATGACTTGTCACGATCTAGCGAAGCGACTCTCGGAACTACAACCCGAGCTTTCCCAGGCCGACATCGCACGACTTGCGCTGATGATCTTCACGCAGTCTGCCGATCCAAGTGAATTGGCTGATGATGCGGCTCTGATGTCGGCTTGGAAGAACGCAACTTTTCGCCTGGAAGCTGCTTCGGATCAACATGCTGCCGTCGCCGAAGAACTCGATTTGATGTGCAGTGGATGGACCGGTCCAATTCTCGCCGGATCAACTGTGGGTGTTGCTCCGAGCTGTGAAGGTCCAGAGTCAGGTTCTCGAACTGTACACCGACCAGCCGGCACTGGCGTAGTCAGACGTCTTTCAAACGTTGCACGGCCTGACGAGCTCGTTTGAGAAACTCGTTTTTCGGCTCACCTGCCTCCAAGAAAATGGGGGGACCGATCGTGATGCAACTCAAAAGCGGGACCGGCAAGAATTCGCCTCGCGGTAGAATTCGATTGACGTTGTCGATGTAAACGGGCACGAGCTCCAAATCGGGGCGCTTCTTGCCCATGTAATAAAGGCCGCTCTTGAATTCGCCCATTTCGTCATCGCTCGAGGAACGGCCTCCTTCGGGGAACATGATCAACGAATAGACGTCGCCCATTTGATGAAGCATGATGTCGATCGGGCTCTTGTGAACCTTGATTTCCTTGCGATCGACAAGCAGCGCGTTAAAACTTCGGGCAAGATGCGGCCGGAACCAGCCTCCCGACCAATAGTCCTTGGCGGCAACGGGACGAGTGATGCGGCGGAGTTCGCGCGGCAGAGCCGACCACAACACGACCGCGTCGAGGTGGCTGGTGTGATTGGCAAAGTAGATGCGCTGGCAGGTTTCGGGTTGGCAGTCAACCCAACGCACCGTAAATCCGCTAAACAGCTTTGCCAGCAGAACGATCCCGTGGCTGGTCAGTGTCATCCATTCATTCTACTTGCGCAGCAATTTCTGGCGAGATGCCAACGCCGGCAAGCACCACGCAAAGGCATCGATCAACCGAGTTGATTCTCCCCGGCGTTCTCTTTTTGGTGCAGTGTCACCGGCCAACCGGGAAACTGGTTCGACGGCTTGCCGTCGGTCGCGTCAATCAAGAATCGGAACGATTCCAACGTGTAGGTTCTGGCAACGGTATCGATCGTCACCAAACCGAATCCACTCCCCTTCTGATGAGCCTTTTCGTAGCGATGCTTTCTGTTGCCAACTTCCGGATTGCCGACTGCGTAGACGTAAACCTTGTTGCCAAAACCATCCAAGTACTCGCCGGTATTGGGAAGTCCGTGCCGCGGCCGATTTTGATGCGGCATACCAACCTCGTCCGGCCGCCACCAACGCGGATAGCCGGCCGCAATCGCGGGTGTGCAGAAGGACCAACAACCATCACGTTGCTTGTCGACTCCGTATTGAGCCAGCGTCGTCAGATGCTGATCACCATTGATATGCAGCGGCATCCCCTTGCGGATGATGCGAATCGCGTTGTCGCGAGCCGTTTGCGGCCAGGCTCCCGCGTCCAGGTCGGCTTTCAAATAACCATTGTAGTTACCGTGATGCGTCGCGACTCCCGCGAACACGGTTTGGCTTAGCAGTACTTTCATGTGATGGCCGCGCCAATCGTCGACCCAGTGTTCCAAGAACTTCTCCTGACGCTCGCCCAGCAGCTCAAGTCCCGGTTTGTCAAGCTGAGCGGTGTCGAAGTCTTTGTCCAAGACGTGGTCGGCGCGACCGCTGCCGGTATCGACGTGTTGCGGACCACTCTTGAATTGACGATCGCCGAGTATGGCGAACCCCACGCCGCCGTAAACCATGTCACCAAAGTAGACGCTGATGTCTTGCAAGCAGGGTGTCGGATCGTAGTAATCGGGATGGTGAGCGGTATTGGTTTTGTGGACCACGTTCACCATCCGAGCCGGCTCGCGATAGCCTCCATTGGACGACGCACCTCCGGCATCGATGTCCATCGGCGCGCCCCCTTCGCCCCAGATGTTTCCCTGGAAAACGTCGTGGTCATCCGCGATGCAGATGGTCGGTCGATCTCGCATCGCCTGGCGGAACGACCAGCCAAACATGTAGTACTTGCGCAGGTAGTTCAGGATCGCAGCTTCGGCCGGCTCGCGAATCAGGCCATATCCGCCATGACTTTCGTAGAGCTGGTCTCCCGAGAAGTACAGCAGATCGGGATCCAGCTTGGTGACGTTTTCGGCGACCGGCTCGTAAGGAAAACCGTAGTGATTCTGGCACGTCAGCGCGCCGATCCGTAGCGGTCGGCCCGACGGATTCGCCTTGATCGTGCCGGACCAGGTCGACCGCGTTTCGCTGCCATCGACATGTTCCTGGGCATAGACCAACTTGAAAGGCGTCTCGGTCTTCTCGTCCCAATTCGCGATCCGGAAAGTGGCGGTCCAGGCGTCGCTGTCCAACGTTGCGGTGCCGAGTGATTTCCATTCGTCACCGCGCTGCACGAGCAGCTCTATATCCTTGTTGTCGTGCTCCCCCAGCGGTCCGGTCAGCGCACTGATCTTCATCACGAACCCTTCCTCCGATCGTGAATCGCTCAGCGAGTACATGGACCACAGAATGGGGCCAAATTTTCTTTCCGGCGAGACTGAAAACGCGTCACCACCAACCGACCATTGGTCGAATCGATATCGTCCGCCCTTGTTCAGCTTGGGGTCGAAGTTGTTGACCAAGGCGACGTTGCCCAGGATCGCTTCGCTCGCGACCATTTGCGTCAATTTGCCGAGTTCTTTTCCGGTCGCATCCTGTGCCGTCAGTGTCAGTTGATAGCCTCCATCGTTGGGGCGTCCGAATAGCGACAGCTTGACGTCAGTACTGAGGTCGGCGTTGATCGGTGCCCGCTGGCGGCCCAGAATCATCTCTTCGCTGATGATGCCGGCGTTGATTCCGCCCGAGGCAAAGCAATTGCTGCGGTACTCATTCAAGTCGCTACGAATTCCGATTCGGAATCCGACACTATCACCCTGCTTGCCAACTTCGACTTGACGCACAACCACTGACATCGCAATTGATCCGGTCGCGTCGGTTACCTGATGCGTGATCAAATGTAGATTGCGATCTCCACCGGTGGTTTGGCATTCGGCGGCCCCGTCAACAACTCGCCAGTCTTCCATCGGATTGGCCCAGATCTCGCCGCCCAGCCAGACTCGATCGTGCGTTCTCTTCCATGAGACGGTGGCCGCGTCGCCGCTCGATGCGGCAGATGTTTCTTGAGCGTGTGTTGCTTTCTCAAAGCCAAGCCAGCCGCTACCGAGGGCAATCAATTTTAGCGCCAATCGCCGTGTCAGGGAGGTCATTTTGGAATCCCGTATGAAAATTAGAGTTCAAGTCCTGATTGGCCGTCCCAGCGGACGAACCCTTCAATCGCAGCGTATTCAGCCAAACCCAATGCATCGTAGCGTCGCGCCGTATCGGCATTTCGCGTTTCCGCCCGCTGCCAGAATTCCCGCACGTCTGAACCGGGAAATAGCGCACGGTCTTTCTGGGATTCGTGCTTGAAAATCGCGACACGTTTTCGATCGACTTCCAGCGGGCTAAGTGGCACGGCCATGTCGATCTGATGCGGCGCCCATTCCTGCCATGCGCCACGGTAAAGCCAAACGGCACAGCTTTCGTACCAGGGGTCGTTTCGGCAGATCAGACAGGACTGCAGGATCACCGCCAGACACGTGCGGTGAGTTCCGTGGGGGTCGGACAAGTCGCCTGCCGCATAGATTTGGTGTGGTTGAATCTCACGCAACAGATCGACCGTGATGCTGATATCAGCCTCCGAGATGGGACTCTTTTTGATCCGCCCGGTTTGGTAGAAGGGCAAATCCAAGAAGTGAAGATGCTCGTCCGGGACGCCGCAGCAGCGGGCTCCTTCGCGGGCCTCGCCCCGGCGAATCAGCCCTTTGATGCGTTGCACTTGATCGCTGTCCACTTGTCCCGACTGTTTGTTGCGCAAGAATTCGTCAACATGCGATTCCAGCGGCTGAAGACCGTCGGGGCTGATCGAAAATTCGCGGCAAAAGTCCTCGACAAACTCCGCGAACCGAATCGCGTCTTCGTCAAATACGGCGATGTTGCCCGAGGTTTGATAGGCGATATGGACTTCGTGGTTTTGATCGACCAACCGAATCAGGGTGCCACCCATTGAAATCACGTCGTCATCGGGGTGTGGCGAAAACACAATGATGCGTTTCGGAAAGATATCGTCACGATGCCCAGGGCGATCACCGATCTGTTTCGCGTGTTCCGGTTTTCCGCCCGGCCAACCGGTGATCGTCGACTGCAAATGTCGAAAGACGCGCAAATTGATGTCGTAGGCACTGCCGTGTGCCGCCAACAGATCCTGCAATCCCTGTTCGTTGTAGTCGGCATCGGTCAATTTCAAGATCGCCTTGCCAACTTCTTCGGCCAAATCGATCACGGCGCGTCGAATCGTGGCGTCGTCCCAAACAACCTCGCCAAGAAGCCATGGCGCTTGGACACGGGTCAGATTGGACGCCGCGGCCCCGTCCAGGAAAAACTGAGTGTTCGGATGATCTTGCAGGAAGGTTGCCGGCACGGTTGCATTCGCATAACCTTCGACCGTTTTTGCCACAACGTCGGCTTTCCCTTCGCCGAAAGCGAGCAACAGGATTCTGCTGCGCTTCAAGAATCGTCCCGACGCCCATGGTGATTGCGAAGCGGGGCACATTTTCCGCTCCGAAAAAGTCACTCGCCGCGTCCGTCCGGGTGGCGCGGTCAAGCGTGATCATCCGCGTTCGCGATGAACGGTCCGAACCTGGCTCGTTCAATCCGATGCGGCCGGAGGCATTGATGCCGAGCAATTGAATATCGATTCCACCGAATTCTCGAATACGTTGCTCGTAGTCATGACAGAACTTGGCGACTTCGGCTTTGGGAAGTCCACCGTCGAGCAGGTGAATGTTGCTGGGCTGAATGTCGACATGTTCAAACAGGTGCTCGTGCATGAACCGAGAAACACTCTGCAACTCGAACGGTTGCATCGGAAAGTACTCGGCCAGATTGAATGTCACGACATTCGCGAACGACAACTGTCCTGCGTGGTGTAGTCGAACAAGTTCGGTATAGACGTTGACCGGCGACGAGCCGACAACCAAGCCAAGCACGCATAGTTCTCGGTGGTCCGCTTTCCAGCGAATCAGCTCGGCGATCTCATTTGCGGCAGCGACACTCGCATCCGAGGCTCGGCTAAAGACTCGGCAGGGGATCCGTTCGTTGGGATATTCAATCACTTCAGTAATGCCTGTTTCGCAACCATTGCCGCCCCGAGAACACCGGCGTCATTTCCCAACGATGCAAAGTCGATGACGATGTTACCACCGACTTGCACCAAAGTCGTTTGCTTGACGGTTTCGCGGACTGTCCGCAAAAAGCCGCGACCGGTCTTTGTATTTTCGCCGCCAAACGTCATGGCACCACCCAACAGCACGACGGCGGGGTCGATGACTTGTCCCATCAGCCCGACCGCTTGGCCGACATACTGCGCGGTCTGATCAATGACCTGCTGACAGAGCAGATTCCCCAGTTCTGCTTCGGTCGCGATGTCGCGCGGCGTCAGCTTATCATCCAGCAGCGACTGAGCATCTTCACCCGAATGCTGTGCGATCGCGGCACGCAGCCTCACGATCACACCTCCGGCGCCGGCGTACGATTCCAGATGACCGCGGCTGCCGCAGGTGCAGGGCAGCGCGTGTTCGCCGAACTCGATGGCAATGTGCCCCAGTTCGCCCGCGCAGCCATGGTCACCGCCGTAGGGACTGCCCTGGACGACCACTCCACAGCCGATACCGGTGCCGAGCGTGACCAGCGCGAGCGATTGATCACCGAGACCCCGTCGCGCGTGTTCGGCGTAGGCTGCCGCGTTTGCATCGTTGACCACGGCTGAAGGCAGGCTCGAAGTCTCCGACAGAATCTTCAGTAGCGGTTCGCCGTGCCAGCCGGGCAGATTCACGACCTCACGGAGAACAAACTCGCGGGAATCGAGCACACCTGGAACGGCCAATCCGACGCCGGCCAGATCTGCCGCCGAGCGACCAAGACTGGCAAGCTGCTCGGAGGCAAACTCCATCGCATACGCGAACACGTTTTGGGGTGTCTTCAAAGGTGGCGTCGCGGTGCTGCCTTTGGCTTGCATCGCTCCCTGGAAATCGACAAGCCCCAGTTTGATGTTGGTCCCGCCAACATCAACTCCGAGAAGTAACTTCCCCTCGAGTTGCTTCCCCGGATCGGGAGTGCCGTGAGTCTGTAGATCCATGGTTGTAAAAATGACGGCGATTGTGGCCGATCGTCCCGTTGTGCCAAGCTTGACTTCGTCCCCAATACGGTAATCGGTCCGCCCGTCAACGACACAAAGTATGGCGGATCGATGTCAAGTTTGCCGAAACTACTTGAGCTGTTCCAAACCTTCGGGCAATCGTCCGGCGGCGACTTCCTCGTCCCACTCATCCATCAGGGGCCAACTTTCAGCGAGCGTCCCGAAGTCAGCCATTTGCAGGTATCCCCTGACACGATCGATCGTCTTATTTAAGAAATCCCGATCGTTTCGGAAGATCGGTCCGTGGCTGGGCGCCAGCCATTTCACGTCGCTGTCACGGATCCGTTCGAGCGAACCCACAAAGGCTCTGATGTCGCTGCCGTGATGGGCGTCAATCGCGCCAATGCATCCGTCGCGATAGATGTTGTCACCACTGAGCAACACGTCGTCGATTCGGAATGCGAGCTGGCTGTTGGTGTGTCCGGGTGTGTGCCAGACTTCGATCTCGATCGTTCCGACTTCGATGATGTCGCCATCGTTGACTTGGTACTCAATGTCGACCGGCGGCATGGCCATTTTCAAGTTTTGGGCTTCGATCTCGGCGAGCGTCACCAGCGTATCGCCGGTCTGCAGCGGTTTGACGGCGGCGGGGTGTGCAGTGACCGTGGTCTTCAGCAGCTGTTTCGCCTTTGCCAATCCTTGAATGTGGTCGACATCTGCATGAGTCGCCACCAGTGTCTTGCATCGCGAGAGCGGAAAATCCAGTTGGCGAATGAGCTCGATGAAATCATCCACCGTCTCTTCGTAGCCGATGTCGATCAACAGCCATTCGTTGGAGTCATGCACGAGATAGACGTTGCATCCGAGCACTTCACCGGCCTGGAAGTTCAACTCGATGACGCCAGGAAAGATTGGTTTACGAGTCAGCATGAGTTTTGATCGGAGTAGATGTAAGTATCGTGCTCGGGCAAGTATTGTACGAACCGGCCCAGCGATGCGAACACCCGGCGAAAACCTCGTCAGGCCGCAGTCATGGGCTCGCAGTCATCGGCTCACAACACGCTTGCTAATCCTTGGCGATAGGTCGGGTATCTCAGCTTCGCGATCAGATCTCGTTTCATCCGGCGATTCCAAATTCGCTTGTTGCTTTCTGACCGCATGCGTTTGGAATCATCGGATGGAGGTTCGATGAAACTGGGAGGCGGGGCACCGCATTGACGCGCGATCTCTCGATAGAACTCGCCTCGCACGACCGGACTGTCGTCACTGACGGCGTACCGCCTCCGCTTCGACCTCGACCACGCGGCGATCACTGCATCGGCCGCATCGTCGACATGAATCAGGTTCAGAAATCCAATTTCAGGCGACGCAATGGGGCGGCCGGCGATCACGTCCGCGACCCGGGGAATCCGTCCTGGACCATAGATTCCAGCCAGACGCAGAATGGTCCAAGGCGAGTCTGGGCGGAGCTGGTGGAGCATTTCTTCGGCTCTCAGATGTGTTCGTCCGCCATCGCGCGTGGGACGCGTGGGCGACGCCTCGTCGACCCAACTACCATCGGTTTGATGGTAGACACCGGTGGTGCTGATGTAGCAGAGGTTCGCATCGGGCGAGACAGAATGCAGTAAATTCCGCAGCCCGCCGACTTGCGAATCATGTCGATTTTGACTGCTGAAGCGGTCGTAGCTGACCGCGACCAGGATTTGGTCGACCTCGGGCAAATCGCGTAAAGTACGTTTATCCGTCCAGTCGGCGATCAGCGGTTTTATGCCTCGCGAGCCCATCCAGGCGGCTTTGGAGGCGTTTCGCGTGGTCGCCCACACCATTTGTCCAGAAAAAGCCGCTTTTTCTGCGACACGTTGGCCCAGGTATCCGCATCCAAAAACCAGCGTGCTTCGGGCACCCCGGCGCGTTGTATCGATGTTTGCGGGGGTTGGCGACACTTTTTCCAATCGGTTGATTAGAGGCTACAATGAGTCCGTGTCCGGTCCCATTCCATTCAGGCGATTGCTCCGAGGTAGTTTTGCATCAAGACCAGCACCAGCAAGCCCGATTCCGGCAACTGCGTCGACCTCGGCTTCGCCATCTTGTAACCGTTTCGCTGCTGTTGTGCAGCGGACTGTGGCTGTGCATCGCCCCGGATTTCGCAATCGAATCCGCAGGTGCGCAGGAATCGCGACCGCAGGTCAACGAGCGTTATGGAGTACCGGACGTTGGCGGCACCGAGGTACCGATCGCGTCGCAGTTAACAAGCTTGCTTTCCAGAGGCGGAGTGCCGACGTCGATCGATGAGCTTCGTTTGCTGGAGGCACAGCAACGCAAGGTTGCCGACGCAGCGCTCGCTTGCACAGTCAGCGTTCAAATCGGTCCGGCACAGGGTTGCGGTGTGATCATTACGGAGAGTGGATACATTTTGACGGCGGCTCATGTGGCAATGCGACCCGGCATGAGGGCGATGATCTCGCTATCGGATGGTCGATCGATGATTCGAGCAACCACATTGGGGATGAATCGCAATGTGGACGCGGGGCTGATTAAAATCGAACCCAACCAAAACGGTGGTCGACCGTGGCCACACGCGACACTTGGTAAGAGCGACAATCTTGTGCCCGGCATGTGGTGTATCGCGACAGGTCACCCGGGAGGCTTCGACGCTAACCGTGGACCGGTGACGCGAATTGGCAGAATTCTGGATGTCCAGCGAACGTCCATCGTTACGGACTGTGCTTTGATTGGCGGCGACAGCGGCGGACCGTTGTTCGATATCGCTGGGCGGTTGATCGCGGTCCACAGCCGAATTGGCAACGACGTGGCCGAAAACCTGCACGTTCCCATCGATCACTTCGGCGAGTCATGGGATCGAATGCAGAGCAAAGTTGCCTGGGGGTTCTTGCCTGGTTTTCGTCCGGTGCTCGGTTTGAGTGGCCATACCGATCCCGATTCGCCGAACGTCGCGCGGGTCACAGTGGTAGCCCCTGGATCGCCCGCCGAAACAGCGGGACTTCAATCAGACGACATTATTGTTCAATTTGGAGAGGTCAAAATTACCGACTTCAAATCGTTGCAAGCCGCTGTTGCTGATACGATGCCTGGTGAGCGACTTCGGATAACCGTCATTCGCGACGGCATCCAGAAACGTTTCGACATCGAAGTTGGAAGGGCCGATTGAGATGAAGGGAGCCAAGATGAATCGAATTCCATGGGTGCCACCACAGCTCCTTGTCTGTCTGCTGGTGGTGGCATTTGCGTCGCCGGTCAGAGCCGATGATCAACGCGACAACGCGGAAATGAGCCAACTGATTCGGCCGATTTCCGAGTCGGTACAGGGCTCTGTGGTGCAGATTCTCAGCGGTGGCACGCCCGTCGCTTTGGGGACGGTAGTTTCGGCCGATGGTTATGTATTGACCAAACGCAGCGAATTGAACGGTGATCCGATACGGATCCGACTTGGTGATAAGCGACTCTTTCCCGCGCGCGTTGCGGCAGTACGTCGTCGCAACGATCTGGCATTGTTACGGATTGAATCCGCTGTCGAACTTCCGCCGATTCAATTCTCCAGCGCTGCACCGCCGATTGCCAGTTTTCTAATCAGTCCTGGAAGAACCGGTCGACCGATTGGATTTGGTGTTGTTGGCGTCAAGTCCCGCAAAGTCCAACATCAAGGCCGACTCGGTGTGATGCTGACGGACGATTCCAGCGGCCGGGCACTGGTTGATGATGTCGTTCCTGATAGCGGCGCTGAACGCGCGGGCATCGTACCGGGCGATTTAATTGTCGCGATCGATGGTCGAGAGGAAAACAGTCGCACGGGTGTGATCGAAGTATTGCGTGAGAAGTTCCCCGGTGAACGGGTTCGCTTGACGATCTTGCGAACCAACGACTCTCGCGGATTGGACACGCTGGAAATGGACGCCCGGATTCGCGAATACGGCATCATGGCTGAGTCCGAGAGTGACTCGAAGGTCAACGGTCCACGCAACGTACGTTTGAGTGGTTTTGACCAAGTGATCCAACACGACACCGTGTTGGATCCAGACGAATGCGGCGGACCGGTCCTCGATACGTCGGGACGCGTTGTCGGACTTAACATCGCTCGTGCCGGTCGGGTGGTCAGCTACGCGCTCCCTTCCTCGCTGGTGATTCCGGAGACCGTCAGCATGTTGGAAGAGGCTCGCGCCGCAGCCCGCTAAGAGTCCCGCTTTTCTTGTTAGCTGCGGCTGCTATTCGTCTCGATAAATCATCTGCAGGATCGCGACATCGACCCACTTGCCGTTCATGTGGCCGACCTCTTTCTGGATCCCGACCAATTCGTAACCGCGACGATAATGAAATGCCATGCTCCGCTGGTTATCGGCGACGATCTTGGCCACTGCGTGATGAATTCCGCACTCCCGGCAATGCTCCTCGATGCGACTTTGCAGGACATCGCCAACTCCGCGTCCGATGGCGGATTGATCCAGATAAATCCCTGTCTCGTAAGTCAGACGGTATCCGTAGCGAAGACTGTAACGTCGTACATTTGCCCAGCCAATCACTGCTTCGTCCTCGATGGCAACGTACCAGCCCTCCGGCTTTTCAGCCTGCAACAGCTGGTGGATCTGCTCGGTCGTCCAGTGGACGGTGTCGAAGGTCGATCCACCCGCATCCACGTGTTGGTTGTAGATTCGTGCGATATCGAATGCGTCCGCATCGCAGGCAGGCCTGGCACGAACGTCGCCTCGGCGAGACGAGTTTGGTTCAGGAGGCGCTGTAGGGCTCATCTGTTTTGCATCCGGTCTGTCCCCAAAGCCATCGAATTGATTCTTCAATCATAGGCTTGTGGAACTCTGTTGCTACACCGCCATGACTGAGCCCTTCCATCAGCACCACACGGGAGTCTCCCGCGTAAGCCTCGACGACTTGGTTCTGAAACGCCACCGGCACCAGGGTATCGAGTTCTGACTGGAAGAAAATGGCTGGAAGATCCACCTGTGGCGCCGTCAGCAGCACATTCATCGAATCGCAAACGCTCTCCGCGATCGGACCCACCAAGCTCGACAGCGGGTATCGCTGAGCCACACGCTTGACGACCGGAATCAGCGGCGGAGGGTTCCGCAAGACGATCCCTGATGTACTCGGATCGGGCTGCATGGCGGCCGCGACACACAGCGTCGTAGCACAGCCGAGACTGTTCCCGCACAGCCACACGCTGGTCGATGGGCCAGCCTCGCGCTGTAGCACTTGGTTCCAAAAGTCAATGGCGGCCTCCGCGATCCCGGGCAAACTCGCGCGTCCGCCACTGCGTCCGTAGCCCGGCGGGTTCCACGTCCACATCGTGCCGCGGACATTGTCCAGGATGGAAAGCGGGAATTCCGTCGACCGCTCTGCGCGCCCGGCTGTTCCAGGAAATTTCAGTAGCAACAGTTCTGGCGGCTGATCCCCCTCAAAGTTCTGCTGTTTGAAGCACTCCAGTGGACGGCCGGACGATTCCAGCATCACTCGTGTCAGCGGCGCATGCTCGATCGGATGCCGGGATGGACGTAGTACCATCCGATCAAGCAGATACTGGCGGAGTGATTGAATTGGCCTACGATGCATGGGTCAAACTTTGGCTGGGAAACGGGAGGGCGAGGCTCCTGCCGAGCCGAAATCGGCGTATTGCTCGGCTCATCGGTTCGTCAAGAACCTCCTCCTGCCAATTTCAAGACACGTTCTCAGTGAACGCGTTGACCTGGCTGGGCACCTTCGTCCACGCCCAGCACAAATACGTCCGGGCCGCCCGGTCCAGCCGCGGCCACCATTCCTTCACTCAGCCCAAATCGCATTTTCCGGGGCTGGAGGTTGGCGACCATCACGACCAGACGGCCGGTCAAAGCCTCCGGTTCATAGGCCGCTTTGATGCCCGCAAAGACTTGTCGGGTCTCATCACCACCAAGACCAAGTGTCAATTTCAGCAGCTTGTTTGCCTCTGGCACATGTTCGGCTTTCAAGACTCGCGCAACGCGCAGGTCGACCTTGGCGAAATCATCAATCGTGATTTCATCGGCCAACGGCTCGTCTTTCAACGGCGCGTCACTGTCATTGAATTGTGGCGCGTCGTCGCTGGCGGCATCGGCGGCTGCCAGGTCTTTGCTTTCGTCAATCATCTTTTGTAAGTCCTCGGTTTGTAATCGATCCATCATGCGTTTGAATTTCGCGACCGGTGTTCCCAGCAACGGCGTGCGACTCTGCTCCCACGACGTGATCTCGTCGCCCAGCAATTCGCCACATTGGGCCGCCAACTCAGGCAACACGGGCGCCAAATAGATTGTCAGTTGTCGAAACAAGTTCAACGCGACGGTGCAAACGTCACGAAGTTCATCTGCTCGACTGGCGTCCTTCTTCATCTCCCACGGTTTGGCATGTTCGACAAAAGGATTGGCCGCGTCGGCCAGTTCCATGATTCGTCGCATCGCCCTTGCGTAGTCGCCGGCTTCGTAGGCCGCCGCGATTTCCTCGCCGGCCGCCGCCGCCGCCTCGAACAGTCCGTTGTCATGAGGATACTGCGGTGCTAGGCCGGTCGCGTTTGCGAATTTGCCGACGCGGCTGGCCAGATTCACCACTTTGCCTACCAAATCACTATTCACCTTGTCGGTGAACTCGTCGATCTTCAAATCGAGATCGTCGACCCCAGAAGTCAACTTTGTCGCGTAGAAGTATCGCAGGTACGACGGCTTGGCGTACTTCAAATAGGTTTCCGCGGCGATCAACGTGCCGTCTCGTTTGGACATCTTTTTGCCATCCACATTCAGGAAGCCATGAATGTGAACTTTCTTGGGCAAGCTGTAGCCGGCTGTCTTCAACATGCCTGGCCAAAACAGAGTGTGAAAGTAGGTGATGTCCTTGCCGATAAAGTGGTGGACTTCACACGCATCGCTCTGCCACCAATCGGCCAACTTCTCTCCCTTGGCATCGCACCACTGACTGGTGCTGGCGATGTAACCGATCGGCGCGTCGAACCAGACGTACCAATAGTTGCCGGGGGAATCGGGAATCTCGAAACCGAAGTAGGGTGCCGGACGGCTGATGTCCCAATCGCGAAGTTTTTCCGACAGAAAATGACCCTTCAAGTAATTCGCGACCTCCTTTTGCAGTGCATCACTTGAATCGACCCAGTCCGACAAAAAATCGTGGAGCTTGTCGAGCTGGACAAACAGGTGCGTCGCTTCTCGCAGTTCCGGAGTCGCACCGCTGAGCGTGCTTTTGGGGTCGATCAAATCCGTCGGATTGTAGGTGTGGCCGCAGGTACAGTTGTCGCCCGCCTGGTCGGTGCGACCACACTTTGGACAGGTCCCGCGGACGAAGCGGTCGGCCAAGAATGTCTCAGCTTCCGGGTCGTACAACTGCTCGATCGCCCGCTCAGTGACCAAGTCCGCATCGCGGAGCGACTGCCAGAACTCGCCACAGAACTTGCGGTTGGCCTCGCTGTTGGTGCTGCCGTAGTTGTCAAACTCGATTCCAAACCCGCCGAAGTCGCGCTGGTGTGCTTCGCTCATCGATGCGATCAGATCTTGCTCACTGCGGCCCTCTTTGCGAGCGCGAATCATGATCGCGGTGCCGTGGGTGTCATCGGCACAGATGTAGATGCAGCGATGTCCTCGAAGTTTTTGGAAGCGGACCCAGATGTCGGTTTGGATGTACTCGACCAGGTGCCCGATGTGGATCGGGCCGTTGGCGTATGGTAGGGCACTGGTAACGAGAATTTGGCGTGTCATCAGGTGTATCGTGAAAAGAAAGTTTCCAGGGGCGTCATGGGTTGGGGATTGTAATCATCCGAGGTTCAGCAAAGTAGCCATCACGGACCATGCGAGATGCAGGTCCGACAAACGGTCGCTGCCAGCGCTGGGGATTGTCGGTTCGTGAAATAGATCTGATGTGAAACTGTGTTTTTTCATTGAAAAACCTGTGAAACTAAAAAAAGGCTCAAGTTCACCACCATCCTCGCGGTTTGACCTTGCCCTTCGCCGTGCCTGTCAAGCAACATCCCGCAGCGACGGATCGCGACTCGGCAGGATGCCCACTGCGACCATATCGAATCAACACTTGGTCCATGGAGGGACGAGCGTGACGAGGCTGATGTTCACGATGACGGCTGGAATGATTCTGGCCACCACAGCTTTCACCGCTTCGGCCGCCGTGGCCGATGCAATTTTGATCAACTTCACGGCACCTCATTGTGCGCCCTGCCAGGCGATGAAACCGACGCTGGCTGAGCTGGAACGATCAGGCATTCCGGTCCGTCACGTCGATGTCGTCAACGAGCCACATCTCGCCTCGCGTTACGGCATTCGCAAGACACCAACCTTCGTTGTTCTCTCGGGTGGCAAGGAAGTCACGCGGCTTGCCGGCATGCAAACGCTCGCCCAGCTTCGTGCGGCACTCGCGATCAACCCTTCGGGTCCGCTGATTCCGACCGGTTCGATGAGCTCGCTGAAGGACATACCGGCGCCCCAAACAAGACTCGCCCCAGTCAATGGACTGCAATCGCAACTTGCCTCCCCCAAGACCTTCACGTCGATCGCTGCAAATCCTCCGCGGAGCGAACCGATGCCCAGCCTGTCGCTCGCCGATGCAGTTCAACGTGCCCAGGCGGCTACGGTCCGACTCCGCGTGCATGATGGACACGGTTTTGGTGCAGGCACCGGCACGATCATCGACACCCACGGTGACGAAGCGTTAGTGCTGACTTGCGGACACCTGTTCCGCGAAACAAAGGGGCAAGGCAAGATCGAAGTCGATTTGTTTGTCGGCGGCGAAACTCGGACCGTGCTCGGGCAGGTGGTGGATTACGATGCCGACACCCGCGATATCGCCCTGGTCGCAATCCGCACCGGATTCCCCGTCCAGCCTGTTCAAGTCGTCGGCGCCGACTCGCGTGTCGAGAATGGCCAGACAGCGTTCAGCTTCGGGTGCGACCGAGGCGATGATCCGTCGCGTCGGGATACGCGGATCACGGGAATCAACAAGTACAATCAACACCTCGGTGTCTCGAACCTCGAGATTTCCGGCGCACCGATCGAAGGACGCAGCGGAGGCGGCTTGTTTGACGCGTCGGGACGTCTGATCGGAGTTTGCAACGCGGCTGACTACAAGGGCGACGTGGGAATCTATGCCGGACCGGGATCGATCCAATGGCAGCTCGATCGAGCCGGTTTAGAAAAACTCTATCAGGATCAGGCACCGGCCAGTTCGCCATCACCAAGCGGAATCGCACCGAGCGAACGCATCGCCAGCCTGCCCGAATCGAAAATGAGTCTACCTGAATCCATGATTCAACCGACCACGCTGACGACGACCGGCGTTTCGGCCAACCAAGAAGTGATCGTGATCGTGCGAGATCGGAACAACCCGGGCGCGACCTCGAAAGTGATGACGCTGCAACAGCCCAGCGCTGACCTGATGCAAATGATCGAGCGGCAAGCCAGATAGCCGCCGATCGCTATCGTAGTTCCGCCATCAATTTCTTGGCTGCGGAACCCAACAGTAGCGTGTCGACGCCAGCCGTGATCAAGGTGTAGCCCTGCTCGATGTACGGCTGCACTGCGCTGGCGCTGACACCGAACTGACCCAACGGCATGCCGGCGGATCGGCACGAACCGGTAACGCGATCAATCGCGGCGGTGACGACAGGATCGTGGATCATGCCCATCATCCCGAGACTGGCCGAAAGGTCGTACGGACCAAGTTGGATCGCGTCGACGCCTGGAACTCTTACGATCGCATCGATGTTCTCGACGGCATCGGCGTGCTCCGCCTGGACGATCACGGCGACGTTGTCATTGGCGGTCTCCAGGTATTCCTTGAATCGCGCTCCGTACCCGTGAGCACGCGCGAGGCCGACGCCGCGCCCGCCTGCGGGGGCGTACCGAGCGAATCGCACGGCATCGGCGGCCTGCTCTGCGGTGTTGACCTGAGGAACGATGATCCCATCGGCGCCCAGATCCAGGACCCTCTTGATCGGCACCTCATCGCACGCAGGTACGCGAACAACGCATGAGATTTTGTGTCCGACCGCCTGCAGGATCGCCAGGATATCGCCGGTTTCCAGCGGAGCATGTTCGCCATCGATGAACAGCCAGTCGAACCCGGCGTCGGCAAGGATCTCAGCCGTCGCCGCGGTCGGCAGCGTCACCATGGCCCCCATCAACACGTCGCCCCGCAACAGCCGCGTCCGAAAAGTATCCATCATCGTTTACCGCAAACTTAGTCTGTGAGATAGAGCAGCATCATGACACACCAAACGCATCTCGAACCGACAGCGTCCATCCAGGGACCACATCGCCAGCGTCGAACGTGTCGTCGACGTGCAGGATTTCAACGGAACCTGCCTCACGATACACATGCAACGTCGTGGCCCGCGGATCAGCAACGATCACGATTTTCGTGCCTGCGCCCAGCCAGCTGGCCGCTTTTTGTTCCACATCCGAAAACGAATCGCTTGGCGAGACGACTTCAACGACAAGATCCGGCGCGAGCGGAAGGAAACCCGCTGTCTCGTCAACTTGTTCCAGTCGCTGACGGGACACGAAACCTGCGTCGGGAGCTCGAACGGTGTCCGGATCCGAGGCGATCCGAAACCCTGTCTCGGCCGCGTACGCATCACCCAGCTTGTGCTGTTCCACAAAGAAAGCCAATCTCGCTCCGATGCGAAGCGCAATCCGCCCATGTTCACTCCCCGCTGGCGACATTTTCCTGAGCTCCCCGGCAACCAACTCGTACCGGCCGCCATCATTGATCGCCAGTAATTCGTCGGCCGTTACCAATCCAACTCGCGAAATCATCTTTGGCATTCCCTGTCGAACTTTGCGCCAGCAGTGACATGCGCTGCTGGAGATCGACAGCCATTCTACTCCATGAATGAGACTACCCAAATCGCACTCAAAACCGACGTGGAGCCCGCGGCGACTATTGCGGGAAGACGAACTCGCTGACTGGCTCGCCGGTGACTTGGCGATGTCGGAGGGTTAGTTGTGGACTCTTGTTGTCGTCGTCTGCAAAAGTGATTTCGCCGCTGAGAAAGCCGCCGTCGACTCGCAGGAATTGATGGACCGGCCGCTTGTCACCCTTTTTCCAACCGAATTGGTGTTTCTCGCTTCCTGGTCCACAACCGAACTCCCACAGGCCTGTTTCTTCGTCCACCGAAGCGTATTGCCAGTGGCGGTCGCCGCACAGCACGATCACACCTTCATGCTTGGAGAGTTCCCTGCGAAGCTCGTTACCCTCGTGAACGAAGATCTCGTTGGCATGGTTGTCTTTTTTGTTGTCCCGGTCGGGGCCGACAATCGGCGTCGGACTAAAGATCAACTTGAATGCCGCGTCCGACTCGTCCAAGGTTTGCCGAAGCCACTGTTTTTGCTCGGCACCCAGGATCGTTTTCTCGGGTCCGTCAGGCATATCGTTGGGGCTCCGATAGTCGCGGCCCTCGAGGAACCAGACTTGCAGATCGCGTCCCCAACGAACGGTCATATAGCGGGGGGAGTGCGACGGAAACTGTTCCTCGTTGAACAGCCTGACGCCTTGCTCGAAAGTCACTGCGCCATACGTTTGCCCGGCCCAGCAGTCATTCTTCAGCGTGTCGTGGTCATCCTTCAAAAAGTAAGAGGTGGTTTGCCGATAGAAATCGCGATTACTGGGCAGAGCAAAAATCCTGCCCCATTTGAATCGCATCAGCTCGATCGTCCAGGCCCACGGACGTTCTTTGTCGTAGTACTCGATATCGCCGGCGTGAACGACAAAGTCGGGCTCGATCGCCGACATGCTGGGGTAGATCTTGTGTCCCTTGAGTCCGTCGTCGCGGCGGATGAAGTCATGACACGTTGTCATGCAAAAGGTGACCTTCTTCGCTGTATCGGCTGTCGGTGCGGTGCGAAATCGACCGCGCACGACCGCCGTTGGCTGATCGCCTCCGATCGCACGAGCCTCGACCACGGCGGCGTACTGACGATCCGGCTTCAGATCTTCCAGTTTCCATTGGGCGGTAAAGTCGCTATCGGCTGACGTGGCAACCCACGGCGTCGACTTCATCGATTTGCGTTGCAGCGTTGGAAAGTAGGTCAAGCGGACTTCGCCGGCGCGCCGGGGCAGGCGCCGAGCATTTGCTCGAGTGCGGCGCGAGGTGATTCGCCTTGAAGTTGCGGAGGCAGCTGCACCGAGAGCAGCTTGCTGGCGTCGCCTGACTTCGCGTATCTGGCCTGTTCGCTCTGCTTGATCGCGACAAAGTCGGGACCATCGCTGACAAAGTCTGGTCGCGCCGTGGTGCGAGTCCAAATCACAATCGAATTCTGGTCGGCCCAGCTGTTGCGGATGGCGTTGCCCAAAAACGGCGGCTTTGCCACCGCAGCGGCCAAGTCACCAGGCGGTTTGCGAGCAACGAATTGAAAGTTCTTGTAGACCGCTTTCCCGCCGTGATCGGTCAACATGATGCGATCGGCAACCGCACTGTCATCAACAGCCGGTTTGCCGAATCCATCGGCTCCCCAAAATTTGCTGAACGCGAAATGTGAATCCCAAACCGGTCCGGTCGTCTCGGTGGATGTGACCAGGTCGCCATTCAGGTAGTGTTCGATCCGGTTGCCAATCGCGACCACACGTGAAGCGTTCCATTGGCCTACCGGGTTGAGTCGTTTGCTAGCCGATGGCCCAACCAGATCATAGATCGATGCTGTCGAGCCTTTGCTGTTGTCAGATGGCGAGTCGTCAATGATCTGATATTCGATTCCGAGCCATTTGTTCCCGAATTTGCGGACCCGGTATTTCAGTCCAGTGTTCGCCTTTTTCTCGATCTTCCACTGCCAGGAGAGTTCGAAATTCGAGGGCAGAGGACCACTGAGCAAGCTTCCGGAGCCGCCGCGCGGGCGGACCAAACGAATTTCCCCGTCTGCAAACTCCCAGCTGCTGCTGATCGGACTGCCATCAAGCGTTTCCCAGAAGCTCGGCTTGCTCCAATCGGTTTCCGGTTCGGCGGGAATCGTTTCGACTACAATGCCCTGTGCAAGGAGTGAGTGCTCTTTCCAGAGCTGGCACAGGCAGAAAAGCAGTATCGCACTCAAAAAGCACGGTGAAGATAGAGAACGAACTCGGCTCATTGCTGACGACTCCCAAAGCGTGTGAACGACGCGGCGAGTAATTCAGCGAAAAGCTTAATCGGAAGAGACAACCCGTCGGAGCGAATTCACTCCATTTTGGGTGCCAACTGGCAACTACTCCCGCGCGGGACGGAAGCTCTTGTGGAGCGAATTCGGCGTGATAAACGAATCGAGTTCGTCTTCCATGATGGCCAGCGATTCGCTCAGCCATTCGCCAAATTCTTCGGTCGACTCGGGTGACAGAGTCGCCGTTAACTCAAACCAATGTTCTCCACCGGCCCAATTGGCACTGGGTTGGGGAGATGATGATGGGTTTCGATGATCGCTGGAGGTGGTCATCGGAGTGTTCTCCGTTATTGAGCAATCCGTTGCGTTGTTCGTAAACGAACCAGCCCCTCAAAGAAATAGCGGTTTCGGTTCGTCTTGCTTTCGCCCTCGATCAATGAGAGCCGGTTGAGGTACTCAAGGTTCACTGCAAGCAACGTGCCGAAGCAGGTTGCGAATTCACGTTAGAATCGTAAGTCCCAGTGCTGTAGTTGGTTACGGCATGTAAAGTAGGCGATCGCCAGGAGACGACCGTCGCAAAATCGACACATCCTCGTCGCGTTTTGCCAACTAGACAGGCATCATTGATTAGTTCTCGGTCTTTTGACCCTCGTAGTGTAATTATATGCCACCGGCACGCAAGCAAAGTGATTTTAATTCCCGTTAAAGATGATTTGCGGTCTTGCAGCCAGTTTTGTGCGGTTCTCGGGAAGTTTTTCGGCCCCGAATCCTCGAGAAATCGGAAAGCATACGGGAAATCTTGATGGTCGGTGAGATTTTACTGCCCGGGTGCCAAGATGGCTTTTCCGATGGCGAATGAGTGATTGTGTAGCGGCAAGGCAATGCGACCGAGTGGCCAGAGCGCCAGACCGCTTCGAATCAGCCGCCTTTTAGAGGGGAAAACGATGATCAAGAAAATGATTCTTACCGGAGGTGCCTTGGCCCTCCTCTCGAGCGTCACGTTGGGCGTACCGCTATTCAGTTACGCTCGTTGCGGTGCCAGTTGGCTCAAGAGTTCTGCCAGTGATGCAATGCCGCTGGAGTGGGAACTCAAACGAGCCCGGCAGATGATTGCCGACCTGAAGCCAGAGATCAAAGTCAATGCGAAGCGAATCGCTGAGGAGAAAGTTGACGTCGCTCGCCTGCAATCGCAATTGGGTGAAACGCAGGACCGACTCGCCAAAACGAAGTCCGATATCGAGCGATTGACGGAAGACTTACGAAGTGAAAACAGTTACTACACGTACGGTGACCGCACGTACACATCCACGCAGGTCAAGAACGACCTGGGGAATCGATTCAAGCGGTTCAAGACTCGTCGCGCGACAGCTGACAAGCTGGAGCAGATGCTGTCGGCCCGAGAGTCCTCGTTGCGGGCTGCTCAGGAGCGGATGGAAGCGATGCTGAGTGCGAAGAGTCAGCTGGAGGTCGAAGTTGAAAACCTGCAGGCACGCGTGGGTGCTCTTCGAGTCGCACAGACGAGCAGCTCGTTGAACTTGGACGACAGCCAACTGGCTCGGACTCGTGAACTGTTGGACGAAATCGCCACGCGGATCGATGTCGAAGAAGAAACGATGAATGTCGATGTCGAGTTCTTCGGTGAAATCGAGTTGGACGAGCCCAGCGAGGGAAACTTGCTGGACGAAATCACCTCCTACTTCGACAATAGTAACGGGCAGTCCTCCGGATCGCTTGTTGCCATCCAAATCGACTGAGACCGTGCCCAATTGAGACCCTCCTGGTCGATAGGTTTTGGAAGTCCATTCCCCTGACACCTTAGGCTGATTCCGTGTCGGCAAATGTCACTTCAACGAAAGTCCCGCCTCCAGCGCCACGCTGGAGGCTTTGGGTTGACGGTTGCGGTGGTTTTCTGTTGCTTTCTGGTAACAGCTGGAGCGTCGGTGGATTGACAAATGAAACGAGTGCCGATGTTTGTGTACGAGCAGACTGGCCTCGCTTTGCGGGAACCATTGAACGAGATGGTGCCGATTACTTCTGGAACGGAGCCCGCAGCTCAGCGAGCCGTGAATTGATCACGAGCGGACAACCACTTCCGGTTCCTGGATCCGCCGTGGCAACGCTCGAGCAACCGAGCCCACTTTGTGATTCCGCTGTGTTGAGATTAGGCCCACCCCACCGCTTCGATCAGCATGTGGATGGTGTGGTCCTCGTGAATGAAACGCTGTTGGTCGGGCCCAGTCCCGACTGCCACATTCGCTGTCGTGAATCTTCGGATCGTGCGGTAATTACCCGAAGAGGCGGTCGATGGCTGGCAAAAGCAGGGCTGGCTGGCGACTTTGAAGAGCTTTCTCCTGGCCAGCGAATGACGCTGCGATCCCTTGCAATGACGTTGGAAGAGGCATGAGCAAGTCAAGCAAATTGGCGGCCAACGAACAATTTTCCCTGGGTGGAGAAACAATTTCCGGGGTGGAGAAACTATCGCGCCCCAGCCCAGCCCCGAACGGTGCCTCACAGAAGGGACCCAGCAATCCGCGGAAACATCGATTCATGACCGCTCTTCTCGATAAACTAAAGGTGAACGGAAATCAGGCGGCGTCAGCCTCCAAGAAGGATGCCAACGGGAGGGCGAATCTCCACGATCTACTCAGTCACACAAGCCACTCGCACAGCGGCGGCCAACACCGGAACGACTGGCTCGGCGAGACCCAGCTCGGCGAGAGTCCCACTCGACCCATGACGTTCACCTATCCATCCGGATCGACACCGCTGCCCCGATACACGATTCGTCGTGGCATCGGGATGGGTGGGTTTGGTGAAGTCTATTTTGCAGTGAGCGACGCCGGTAAAGAGGTCGCAATCAAACGAATCCAGCGGAACCTCGAAGTCGAACTTCGCGGTGTCTCACACTGTCTGAATTTGAAGCACCCCAACCTGGTTGCGCTGTTTGACATCTGTCGTGATGACAACGACCAATCGTGGGTGGTGATGGAATATGTCGCAGGCCCGAATCTACGCCAAGTACTCGATGCCTCGCCTGATGGGCTGCCTATCCAAGAAGTTCGACGATGGTTCAGCGCGATCGCGACCGGAGTCAACCATCTGCACTCAGCCGGTTTGGTGCACCGCGACTTAAAGCCGGGCAACGTGTTCGACGACCTTGGAATCGTGAAAGTTGGCGACTACGGGCTCAGCAAGTTTATCTCGGCATCACACCGGGGCGGTCACACCGAAAGTGTTGGCACATTTCATTACATGGCTCCCGAGATCGGTCGCGGGCAATACGGACGTGAGATCGACATCTATGCGATGGGGATTCTGCTGTTCGAGTTGCTAACCGGCCGAGTTCCATTCGATGGTGAAAGTTGTCACGAAATCATTGTCAAACATTTGACCGCGGCGCCTGATTTGCGTGGAATCGAACAGCCCTACCGATCGACCATCGCGCGATGCCTGGAAAAGGATCCCGCGAAACGGTTTGCCTCGGTGCCCGAAATGATGCAGTCGCTGGGGATGGCAGACAGCGCGTCGATACCGGTGATGTCGGTACCCGGTGCGAGCACAGGCTTGTCAGGCGAAACCGATCGTGTTGTCGATGTGGGTGCACCGATCGAGGCCAGATTGGTTAACGAAGATCAACCTTCGTCGCAGTCATCCAGGCAACCAGGACATGTTGCGCCGGGTCACGCCGCAGCCGGATCACCGGCTAAGCCGTCGGCCCGATGTTCTGACGAGCCCGTTGCCCGAGCGATCCTTGCAAGCTTTGCCGATTTGAATCGCTGGTGGGCGTCGCTCGACCGATCACCCGGCGCGAAAGCGTTTCTTGTACTGGTTGCCGGATTCGTGCTGTTGATCAACACGCACTGGCTATTGCCTTTGCTGTCGTTCGTGGCGATCGTCTACGTTCCCTACTACATCGTGCGGCAGATGGTTCTGCACGTCAGCCAGCAACCGACCTACGCCGAGGCCCAGCGGATTGCTTCGGCGGCCGGTGCCCCGCGCCGTCCGTTGACGCGAACGCAATGGCGCAGCCACATGCGAACTGATCTATGTGCCAAACGCTCAATCCATCGTGTCGCCGAACTGAATACCTCGTGGGTTGCTGCGACCTTCACGGCGCTGGGCCTCGCGTTTGGGGCGGCTGTGATCGGTCTTCGCAGTGGTCCCGTCGATGCCCTTTCGATCGCTCCCTACGGCTGGATGGCGGTGGTGGTATTGTTGTCGTCGCTGGGCATTCTGGGGCTGGGCAAGCTCTGGGAGCGAGACGAAGGTGAAGGGTTCCCGCGCCGCCTGGTGCTGGCCGGGCTCGGTGCTGGTGTCGGCTTTGCTGCTTACAGGCTCAACGATTTCCTGATGATTCCAATCGATCAAGGCCTCGGACGGGGTGTCGACGCGACGACTTTGCCGCAGGCGTTCTATCACGACGGCGTTCCCGCCGCGTCGGCGATGATGGCTCACTTTGCTTTGTTGTTCGCGGCCCTGCGTTGGTGGAAGCCAGTCGACCCGCTCCGACGTACCCGATTGAGTTTGTGGGCAGTCGCCGTTGCCGTGGTCGCCGAGTGGGCCGTGCATCAAGTGCTGCCGATTCCGCAACCAGCCGGCATGATGATCGTCGGGGGAATCGCGATCGCGATCCAAATGTCTGCTCCTTGGATCAGTCCCAGAGCGATCATGCAACAAGTCAACTCCAACCAAACCGCGCAAGCTGGCGCCGCCAGCGCAAGGAGTGTGGCATGAATGATGCACTGAGAAACGGCTCGACTTGCCTGATATTGTTGATGTTGTCGCAGATCGTCTTCGCGGACGGATCGCAGCCACGGTCGGCGGACGAATCCGCAGTCCCGCTGTCGGTGGCTCCGTTGGACGTGATCGAATATCCCGAGAGTCGGCCATCGTGGGTCGGCCAGCCGCTGGAAATTAACGAGAGTTCAGTCTCGATCGTCGTGGTGTCCGGTCCGTGTGAAACGCGAGAGGAGAGCATCGAAGAGCTCCGCTTGATGCAGCGCGCCGCAATTTCGACTTACATTTCGCAGCTGACTGATTCGGGTGGGCAATACGACTTCTATCCGATCAGCGACGAAGTGATCGATTCGGACCTCGTCAAGCGACGTTACTCGGGTACGGTCACCCAGGGCGACATGAAGATGTACGAGGACGCGGTCGAATTGTGGTTTGCGGACGATCAACGACAACAGATTCAAGCGGCTTGGAAGAGTGCCGAAGTTCGCAATCGACTCGGTTCAGTTGGCATCTGTGTGTTCAGCGGACTCGTGATGTTGGTCTGCGGCTCTGCCGTCACCGGCATGGCCAGCCGCCGAGTGGAACGGCGAGAAAAAATGGCAGCGACAGTCTAGGGGCTTTGGCTAGCTCCAGCGTCGTAACCACTTCTCCAGGATCAGCAGATTCCACAACCGATAGCCGTGGTTCTGCTCGTTTGCTTCGTGAGACCGCACCAGTTGGGCAATCGCGTCGCTGCGAAAGTAGGGTGCAATCCGAGCGTCGTCAGCAAGCAGAGTGTCGTGCACCATCGGCTTGAGTTCGTTGCGGAACCAAGCTCCAACTGGGATCCCGAATCCCATCTTCTTTCGAGTGAAAATCGATCGGGGAATCATCTCGCCAAAGGCGTCCTGCAAAATCAACTTTCCACGACGACCTCGGAACTTCAGATTCACCGGCAGCGACGCGGCAAACTCGACCAGGCGATAATCCAACAATGGTTGTCGCACTTCCAAACTGTGTGCCATCGACGCGATGTCGACTTTCGTGCATAGATCGCAGGGCAGGTACGACAGGATATCGCTGATGGAAGCTCGCGAAACCACGTCACGTCCTTCACTGCGGGCCCAAATCGCATCGAGGAAATCGAACGGATCGTCGCCGGGCAGCGTTGTCAGAAAATCGTCTGAGTACAGCGAAGCCCGCATGGACTCGGGAAAGATCTGCAGCCAATCCAAGTATCGCCGTACGGTCGGCTGGCCGAGCGCTTCCGAAGAATCGCTTGCCGCGACGGACCAGCGAGCGACGACGATTCGAATCGGGTATCCGTTGGACGAGACCGAGCCCAGGTACTCGATGAATTGGAAGCAGCTTCTGCAGGCAATTAGTTAACCACAGGGCCTGATATCGATCGTATCCCGCAAATAGCTCGTCGCCGCCGTCGCCAGACAACGCGACGGTGACTTCCCTGCGAGTCAATTCCGACAGATACCAAGTTGGCACTGCGGACGAGTCGCCGAACGGTTCGTCATAGTGCCAAACCAAGTCGTCGATCACATCGACGCCGCTGGGCGTGACCTCGAAGCGTTGGTGTGTTGTTCCCAGGTGCTGGGCAACTTTGGCAGCATACGCGGTTTCGTCAAAGTCGGAGACGGGAAACCCGATGCTGAAGGTGCGGACCGGCTCGGAGCTGTGACTTTGTGCGATCGCTGTAATCAACGAAGAATCAATCCCGCCGGAGAGAAACGACCCCAGCGGTACATCACTCTGCATCCGCAGCTTGACCGAATCATTCAGCAACTCGCGCAGCTTCTCGCAAGCCTCTTCACGCCGAATCGGTGCTTCCAGGGTCGGATCGAAATCCCAATACCGTTGGACAGAGATCTCTCCATTCTCGAAAACGGCGAAATGACCGGGGGCAAGTTTACGCACCCCCTTCCAGATCGTGCCTGGGTGCGGGATGTACTGATACGTCAGAAACTCGTCGATCGCCGTCGGATCGATTTCGTCGCATATCCCCTCGACCACCGCCAAACATTTTAATTCACTGCCGAATACAAGGCGGTGATCTCTAACGGCGTAGTAGAGCGGTTTTTGGCCGATTCGGTCGCGGGCAAGAACGAGCCGATGATGATTGGCATCCCAGATACCAATCGCAAACATTCCGTTCAGTTGCGAAAAGCATTCGGTCCCAAGATCCTCATACAGATGAACGATTGATTCGCCGTCACCATGAGTCGCGAATTGATGCCCTTTTCCCTCCAACCTCCGACGTAGCGTTTGAAAGTTGTAGATTTCGCCGTTGAAGACCATTCGTACGCTGCCGTCTTCGTTGGCCATCGGTTGACGGGCACCCTCCAGGTCGATGATGCTGAGCCGTCGAAACCCGAGTCCCACGCAGAGCGGCCGACCGTAGGCGTCGTGATGATCGGTGTTAAGCCAAGTCTGCGAATCGTCCGGGCCGCGATGCCGGACTGCGTCAGTCATCTTCGTCAGCAAAGCCGAGGAAATCGCATGTCGGTCGTCGCGCCAGACCGTCCCCGTTATTCCACACATACACCGCTCCCGGTTTAAAATCATTGCAGGGCAAAGAGTATGACTTGCAGCCGACCTTCACGAAAGAGAGCAGACATGAACTCCGCAGCAAACCTTCAAGTAGCGTTGGCAATCGTGCTGACTGGAATCGCAGTACACGCGTCCTACGGCGACGTGCCCGCCAGTATGGCAAAAGCCATCGACCCGCTTGTTCAACCATATATCGACGGCGAAATCTTCAACGCCGTATCCATTGGCGTTGTCGAAGGCAACAAGAGTTGGACTCGACATTTCGGATCCCTGTCGAAAGAGTTGCATCAGAAACCGGACGATTCGACGATCTACGAAATCGGATCGATGAGCAAAGTCTTTACTGGAATCTTGCTGGCTCACGCGGTCGAAAGCGGGCGAGTCAAGCTGGACCAACCGATCGGAACGCTGATGAAGAACCTGCCAGCGGCAAACAAGGAGGTCGGCGATTCGATTTCGCTTCAACATCTGTCAACGCATGCCTCAGGGTTGCCGCGTCTGCCTGACAACATGAATCCGGCCGACGCTGCCAATCCTTATGCAGACTATGACCGAAAACTGCTGACTGAATTCATGGGCCTTGTTCAGCCGACGGGGAAACCGGGCGAGCCCAGCGGGTATTCAAACTTGGCGGCCGGTTTGCTCGGCGACTTATTGGCTGCTGAGGCGGGCACCAGTTACGAAGCACTGCTCAAGCAAAACATTTCAATACCTCTCAAGATGGTCGATACTTGCTTGACGCTTACCGCCGAACAGAGGGGGCGTTTGGCGCCGCCACACAACGCCGATCGAATGCCGGAAAAGAACTGGGACTTTGACGCGCTCGCTGGAGCGGGCGCGATCCGTAGCACAACCAACGATATGCTACGTTTCATCAAGGCCAATCTTGATCCGCCCGACGGACTACCGGGCAAGTCGATCGAACTGGCTTGGCAACAGCATCTTCCAGCCAAAGGCGATGCCTTTGCGATGGGGCTTGGGTGGCACGTTGCCCGTGATGGTCAAACGCGATGGCACAATGGTCAAACCGGCGGCTACCACTCGATGATGTTGGTCAACCGCGACCTGGATGCTGGCGTGGTTGTGCTTTGCAACACGGCATCGGGACGAGTCGACGCGCTCGCTGAATCGATTATCCGCATGTTGGCGGGGACAGAAGTCGACCCGCCCAAGATTCCCAAAGCAAAGGCAGTCGATGCGAAACAGGTTGCGCGACTGCAAGGCCGGTACGAGATCGTGCCGCAGTTCATCTTGACCGTGCGAGCCGACGGCGAGGATCTCTATGTACAAGCGACGAACCAGCCGGAATTGCGTGTCTACCCTGAGAGTGCTACGGAGTGGAAGTACCGCCTCGTCGAGGCAAGCTTGACCTTCGAACTGCCGGAGAAAGGCAAATGCACCGCGGTCACGTTACATCAGAACGGACGGGACATGCGAGCGCCGCGACTCGATGATTAAGCACTTGGCCGCGGTTCCCGCAGGCTAATTCTGGAGTGAGGGCATGAGGTAAGCAATGCCGTGTTGCTCAACGCCTGTGATCGCGCCGTAGAGCATGTCCGTGAACTTATCCCAAGCATTCGTTGACATCTCTTTCTGGGACGAAGACGGCTATGTCGTCGTGAAGCTGCGCCGTTTCGCCAAACCAACGGAGGGACGCAGAGGCAGCGATCTGGGAATATGTCAATGCCGCCCCAGAAGCACCTGATTCGTGGTATCGCGGCGACTCCCGCCACGGGTGTCGCCCGAATCTCGGCGAACGCCCTCGAATTGTCCAGTACATCCATATGCTTCCATGCCCACATCGGAAGGACACGCTTCATCAAGCTGAGAACCACTGCTTCGGCTGTGACCGATAAAGGAACGCGCTGAGCCCGGCCAAAACCAGGAAGAAACCCACTTGACACTTCAGCCTCTTTCGGAGGTGCACAACCGCCGCGCCGAGGTGTGTGATCGAGCCGACCCGCTTACGGCCACTTGTTTTACCTTTCGCGCAAGGCGAGCTTCGCTGGAATGACTTTCCTGAAGGCCAACGGTCGAGTGACCGCTCCGCCATGCCGCAGCAAAAGACCCCGGCTGTAACCTAGCCGGGGCCATGCAGGCGTGGCATGAGTGAATCACTCACCTCCCACAACAGCAGTCTTAGCAGCCAAAGCAATCGTCATCGCTGGTCGAGGCGAGATTCCCGAAAATCGCCGAGTGGATTTCTTCTAATTCTCCGAGGTTGTAGATGCCTCCGCCAATGCCATCTCCACCGAGACCACCGAGTGCCCTGTTTCCGAAAACTTTCGAACGAGCTAACTCGGTGTCAGCATCGTTGCCGTTGTAGATGCCACCTCCCAGTCCGTCCGCTGCGGTTCCACCCTGCGCCGTGTTGCCGATCACAGCCGTTCGCTGGATATCCACGACCACGTTGGGCACGCCAGGAAAGTTCGCGGCGAACAATGAATCCAAGCCTCCGATGGCGATACCGCCGCCGAGTCCGTTACCGCCCGTTCCTCCAACGGCGGTGTTGTTGACAACGACGCTATGCGACAGTTCGGCATCGACCAAGCCGACAAACCCAAAGAAGGAGACGCCGCCGCCGGCTCCTACTCCACCTTCACGGCCTTTCGCCAAGTTGTTGATGATCACCGTTGTGGTGATGTCTGCCTCACCCTGATAAACGAGGATACCGCCTCCGATGCCGCCTGAGGGCAGATGGGCTGCAGGCACATCAAACGGAAGTGGGATACTACCATTGGCATCGCCGCCAACCGCCAAGCCGGGATAATTCCCAATACCGCCGACAAGCGCGAGCAGACCAATCGCACCGTCGGCACCGATAGCCTGATTCGATTTCAGGTTAACCTGTGACATGTCAAGCGAGCCGACATTCGAGATGCCGCCACCCAACGCGGAACCAAGGAAGGTATATCCGGCAACGAAGTCGATCCCAACGTCCGGCGATCCGATGGCCTGGTTATCCTTCAACTGGGACTTTTTGAGCGTCAAATCACCTTCGTTGTAGATGCCCCCTCCGATTCCACCGTAAGCGACGTTGCCGAGAAAGGAATCCGACTGGCTTGAGGCGGTCGCCGTTCCCGGCGCGAATCCAGCGAGTGAAATGGAGTCCAAGCCAAGGCCGCCGCCACGCCCGGTAGCATTCTGGCCGTTGCCCCCACCACCGCTTCCTCCTCGCGCTGAGTTCTCGATGAACTTGTTTCGATTCAGTTGCAGCGTCGCGAACCCAGCGCCGGAAACGCCGCCGCCGGTCGCGATACCCCCGTTGGCGTCCAATCCGCCGGTACCACCAATGGCGGCGTTGGAATCAAATGTGTTGCGTTTGAGCCTCGCATCGCTACCGTTGCCGACCGAGATGGCACCGCCCGCAGCGATGCCGCCGGGAACATCGTTCGCAGCGCTACTGCCACCGGTCGCCGTATTGGCAACAAACGTGCTGTTACTCACCACCAAGCTTGACTCAGCGGCGCCGAAGGGTGAGATGTCACCGCTCAGGATGGCCCCTCCAAAACCAGCTCCGCCGCTGAGCAAGCCTGCGTCGCCGGGGCCCCCGGTCGCCGCGTTACTCTCGAAGTGACTGCGTGTGATTGTCATCGCGCCGGTCACGTTCAGGATCGCCCCTCCACCACCGATACCGGTAAACGGATCGCCGAGGTAGCCGAGTAGCTGGGCCTGTGCCGTGTTCCCGACGAAGGAACTGCGATCAACGCTCACGACAGGCGGTTGAGTCATTTCCCCTTCTTCGGTGCCGTCATCCGTGCGGCCCAAGTCGGAGGTGATCGCTCCTCCGACGGCAATCACCGCTCCAGCAGACGCATTTTGATCAAAATGGCTGCGTGAGACGGTCAGTGTGCCTCCAAACTCGTTGCCGACAGCACCGCCGGCCGTCACCGCGCCAACGGCCGTGTTGGCAGTCATATGAACTCGGTCCAGGTGTACCGTGCTACCGAGGTTGTAAATACCGCCGCCGAATGAAAACCCGCTGTCCAACGGGAGTCCGGGCGCGTTAAACGCGGTTCCATTGGCGATCGTCAATCTTTGAATCTCCACCTCGGGTGCATCGGCCAACTGCCCTGCAGTCGGTCTCGTGAAGAGATCCGTTTCCGCCGCATACTTGGAAGGCACGACGGCAAATACTCGATCTCCGTCGCCGTTAACGCTCAGCTTGTCGGCGCCAGGCCCTTTGATTGTCAGATCGTCGGTAATAACGATCTGGCCCGAAACCTGAATCTCTTCGACGGCCAAGTCAAAGACGACGGTGTCGGGACCCGTGGTTAAGTTAGCCTGTTCAATCGCATGACGTAGCGAGCCGTCCGCACCGTCAATGGGATTGACCACGGCGAAGGATGCCAGCAGATTTCGCTTTTCCAAGTGGTCGATAGTAGGCCGGAAACGGCACCGCGAGTTCGCACCCTTCCGCCGACGTGCGCGGGTACGATCTTTGAGCCGAATCTGCAGGGAATCTAGGTAAGCGGAAGTCATCATGGCCTCTCAAAGGGGTTAGGCGAACTACAGGCGATCGGTACCAGATCGGTACCAGTTTGCCGATTGACCCTCAGGATCAACCCGCTCGAACGTCAGTTCACCGGTTTCTATTGAGACCTGCGAAAGCTGCATGCAACATGACACTGCTTGTCTCCTATAGATTTCAAGATGCGGTGAAAAACGCATGCCCTACAGCTACTTGCCCACACCCATTCGTTTCTTTCGCAAAATTCCAAAAATTCTTCCACGCTGTCCATCGAGTCGTGCAAGATTCGAGCCCGCCATCGGCGCATTGCACCTGCAAATGGCTTCGTTTCCGGGGCTGTGGGGGGTGCCAACGACGACGATTCAAGATGTCTAGACAATCACAATCGCTCGCAGCCATCACTCAGACGCCGGGATTGCCGAAATGCTATGATGAGGCTGGACTGAGATGTATGACAGATGATGTTCCCGGTATGACGACACAGCAAAGACCTGATCAGCAAGCTTGGCCCACCACGAAGGTAACGTTGCTAGAACGAATCGCCGACTCGGCGGATGCGACTTCCTGGGATGTCTTCGTGAGGACTTATGCACCACTTGTCACGCGGTATTGCTGTCGTCGCGGCCTGCGCGAACAAGACGCAGCCGACGTTGTGCAAGATGTGCTGCTTTCGGTGAGTAAGGGTATCGACGTCTTTCGCTACGACCCGGATCGCGGGCTGTTTCGCAGTTGGTTGGGCACTCTCACCCACCGAGCCATGCTCAAGCATCAGTCAAAGATCCGCCGGCTCGGGGGTTGAGGCGGGGAATTCGCTTGACCTTGCCGCGTTATCGAATCGAGAGTGCCTACAGCCAGTGGACGAAGTTTGGATTGAGGCATTCAATGCTCACATTTACCAACTCGCAATCGAACGACTACGTCTGCATTTCGATGAACAGACATGGTCCGCATTCGACGCTACGTTCATGGAAGATCGGTCGCCCGAAGAAGTCGCCTTAGCTTTGCAGCGAACCGTCGGTTGGGTTTATCAGGCCAAGTCGAGAATCGTCCGGCAGCTAAAGCAAGAGATTCTGTATTTGGCCGAGGATTCGGTCCTCGGCAATTTCTGATCCTGCCGCGGTTGGCCTACTGAATGCGTCGATACGATGAACTGCTATTCGCGTGATGAATTGCATGGCTTCTTAGAGGGAAGCCTGATCCAAGCAACAGAGGCGCAGATTGCCGGTCATGTGGAATCTTGCGCCCAGTGTCGTCGGGCACTGGATGAGTTGTCCGACGACCAACTCGTCCGTGGTCACATGGAAGCGACGCGTCGCGAGGCAGCACACGGGCAAGTGACGAGCAATGATGCGAACCGTTGGCAAGAGTTCACCACGACCGGTCGTTCATCGATCTTGGGAGACGACATCCAACTGCCTGTCGAGTTCGGCAAGTTCGTTCTCCGCGAAACACTTGGCGCAGGCGGATTTGGGACGGTCTATCTCGCGGATGACACTGAGCTCCAGCGCAAAGTGGCGGTCAAGATACCGCACCTAGGCGGACTTTCACCCACAATCCGACGTCGATTCGTGCGTGAAGGGACGGCCACGGCGATCCTCCGCTTCGCGGCTCGAACAATGTCGAGACACTTCGCAAGGTCATCTCCGCGGAGCCCGTCCCCCTGCACCGGCGGTTTCCACGCGTACCTCGCGATCTATCGGCAATTTGTGCCCGTTGCCTGGAAAAGGACCCGCGGCGACGATACACATCAGCAGCACAGCTGGCAGTCGACCTGAGCCGCTTTCTCAAGAATGAACCAACGTTGGCGCGACCGCTCGGCCTCGGCCCGCGGATCTGGCGTTGGAGTTTGCGGAATCCGGTCCCGCTCGCGGTCATGACGACGATTTCCGTGATGTTCGCGCTCCTGGTGGGTGGACTTGCCTTGCATACGCGACGCCTGCAAAACTTGAATGAACAGTTGAAACTGTTGAATCAGCAAGCATCGGAGATGCGGGATCGTGCTGAGCGAAGCAAGCTTCGCGCGCGTCAATTGGCGTACGCATCCGACATTCGTTTGGCCGAAAAGTGTTGGCGTGAAGGAGATTCCGCGAACGTCCGCGACATCCTTGCGCGTTATGCACCAGGCACGGGGCAATCAGATATTCGCGGCATCGAATGGTACTGTCTTGAGCGTGCTATCGAGCCCAAGGCTGATACGATTGCTCAGCACGGCGCGCCCTTGTATTGCCTCCGCTTGTCCCCGGATCACACGTCCTTCGCCACCGCTGGTCAGGACGGAATCATCCGCGTTCATGACCGTGTTACGGGGGTTGTAAAGAGATCTATCGACAGTGGTCAAGTTGAAGTGAACGGAGTTGCCTTCTCGCCTGATGGCGAAACATTGGCTTCGGCTGGAGATGACGGATCCGTTTGTGTGTGGCAAGTTTCCAACGGCAAGCGACTTGAACGCTTCACGGCACACGATGGCCTCGTGTTCGGTTTAGAGTTCACTCCCGATGGTGGATCACTCGTGTCGTGTGGATCAGATGGGTTCGTTCACGTCTGGAAAAACGGCCGAAAGCTGGTTAGCCGCCGAGATCACGCGTCCAGAGTAGAGGCAATTGCGATTTCGCCAGACGGTCGCTGGTTAGCGTCCGTCGGAAAAGACAGAACGCTCGTGGTGCGGGACATGAGCACCGAGGATTTGCAGCTGAGATGGAACAGCGGGCAAGGGACACTTTCATCGGTTGCCTTTGGGCCTGAATCGCGAATCCTGGCGATCGCGGAGGTAAGTGGCGAAACCAAGTGGTTGAGGCTCTTTGATGTTAGGTCGGGGGCTGAGGTGCTCAAGCGGCAACACCCCGATGGAATTCGCTCGGTAGCATTTTGCGCAGACGGGGACCGCGTTCTAACAACCGATAGTGCAGGGACCGCGAGAATCTGGGATGTCTCCGACAGGCCGGCAGCAAGTCGTGCCGCCAGCGGACCGGTTCAGTCCTGGCAGGCGCACGATGCTCGAGCATACGCAGGGGCCTTCGAGCACGGCGGATCGTCGGTATTGACAGTTGGGCATGACGGAAAAGTCCGGCGGCTATACATAGCGAACTTGGCCGGCGACGTCGTTCTCGACAGCACCAGTCTTAGTCAACGCACTGGATTAGATGAAAAGGAACTTCTTCTCCATTCCGTTGCCTTTCATCCCACGGATGATCGTGTGTTCACGGCCGCGCACGTCGGAATCGCGAACATCGAGGTGAACGGAAACGACGCGATAGAGTTTGAGAGGGGGTCGGTTAACAGGACCTGGAACATCGTAGCAATACCACAACGTCGCAACTGGATTGCTGTCGCCGGGTCCACGTCCCAGCAGGCAACGTTATTAAAAGACCTTCCTGCTGTGGTAAAGCGTTGGGAAATGGAGACCGGACAGGCACGCGAGCTGTTTCGGACGCAGCCCAACTGCAGCATCGACGACCTCTCATGTTCTACCGCCGGCGACCTGGTTGCGGTTGTCATTAACGACCTGATGATCGCCGATGCACCGAAGCGACTGCTCCTGATTGATTCCAGCTTGGGCAGCGTGTTGAACGAATTCCCAGCTGCGACAGGGACGAAGCCCCGATTCACACGGGATGGTCTCTTTCTCGTGTTCGGGGTTCAGAGCGATATTCATGTTGTCAATCTCCGTACGCAGCGGCATCGAGTGATTCGCGAAGCACATTTGGAGAGCCAGATCGGACTTGCGATAGGCAGAGACGGAAAATTTCTTGCGACCTGCGATGAAAGCCGCGAAATAAGAATCTGGGAGCTCGTGACGCTGCGGCAGTGCTCAGTGCTGAAGGGGCACCAAGGAATGATCACCGCCTTGCAGTTTTCGCCGGATAGCAGAACACTCTTAAGCAGTTCCTTTGATGGAACGGTCAAGGCATGGAGCGTTGCCACCGGGCAGCACTTAATGGACGTCCACATCGGCTCGGGCGGAGTGAACCACATGGCACTTTCCAATAACGGGAGCCGGCTGGCGATCGTCGAGGACAGGAAGCGGATTCGACTAATACCACTTGGCAGCGCAGTTCAGTAGAGTTCGATGGAACCGTCAACTGGCCTCGGTGAAAAACACCTCCGCGCCGAACTGCAGCCAACTCACACGATCCGGAAATGACGTGATCGGGATTGCAGGGGATTTCAAAATTTCGGTACAGCCAGCATTGCTCAAGAGTCCCGAGTCTCGGGACCATCTAAACGCCTATATGTGCCATGGAGTCAGTATGTTGCGAACCGTTATGTCAATCGCATTCCTTTCCGCCTTTCTCGCCGTAACGCCTATCGCGTTTTCGGCTGAAGCGGACGCCGAAAAGTGCGAGAAGAGTGCCCAATGTGAAAAGGGCCAATGCGAGAAAGGCCAACTCGCGGCGGGTGCATGCACAGGAGAAAAATGCGCGAGTTTCACAGCAACTAGCGATGGTTGTGCGAATAAGACGTGCTCTGGCGGCGCGTGCGAGGGTAAGACCTGTCAATCAACAACAGCTCGGTTAATCCAGGTCACCACGACGCTTGACTCCGGGTCGGAAGCCGTCTGCAGCGGAAACAAGCAATGCTGCGCTGGTGACGATTTGGTCGGCAGTGAAACCTGCTGCAGCGGCAACAAAACTTGCTGCGCTGTTGAAGATTTGGCCGGCAACGATGATCCATGCAACGGCTGCTCTGGCTGTCCTGCGGAGCTGGCTGCAGCAACGTCGACCGCGGCTGAGTGCCAATGCGGCGATGGCTGTGGTTGTTGCGCCGACGCCGAGCAAAAGTACCGCCACCAGATCGTTGCTCTTCACTGGAAGCTTATGGAAGAAGGTACGAAGAGTGCCGTGTTGGCTGCCCAATTAAAGCACAGTGAAGCGTTGGCAAAAGCTCACGTAGAATTTGCCAAACAGATGCTGAAGAAGGAAGTTGAGAATGTGCACCTTCATACGGAACTGAAACTGACGAATGTGCGTAACGAGGCGAGCCAAGAGATTGCGGGAACCGCGTTCGAGTTCGAGCGAGTCAAGGGATCGCTTGAACTAGTTCGTAAGCACAATGATCATCTGAAGCTCGAGCTTGCTCAACGCGATTCAGCTCATGCCGAAGCGCTTGCCGCGTTCAAAGCTGCTAACGCTGGCCTGGCCGCACGAGTCGCTGATCTGGAAAATCGGCTTGAGTCGATCAACGTGCGGTTAGCCACCAAGCCGACCGCCAATCAGGTCAAGTAGCCCGCCGACTTGTGGAAGTCGATGCCTCATGTCGGCGCTTCACGAGCCGGGAAAAACTTCGCCGTCGGGCCACTGATCGTGGCCAACGAGTTGAAAATCCTGAAAGAACAGTTCGTACTTTGGTGCGGACTGTTCTTTTTTTGGTCGCACCATAACGCAAAGGGTGGATTTCAGGTCAGGTCTTCGGGCAATACAGGACCCACATCAGAGCAGCAAAGCGTCGACGTCCTCCATGAAGCAGCATGACGGATAGCGCATGTCCTCCGCTGAGGCTTCAGAACCCAAGGTGGTCTGTGTTGCCAAGCCGAGCCAACAGCAACGCGATCGGGTAATGCAACAGCATGGATCCCGAGGTCATGGCGATTCTCGAAGCTTGTCGTTTCAACGATTGGGTGATCGCTTAGTTACGTTAGTGAAGGTGCCATTCGTTTCAGCGGCCGAGGTTACTCCGGTGCGCCTGACGACAGCAGGTTGTGGGCGTGTTCTCAACGACACGGTGTCGGCCGCCGGAGTGTGCAGGATCGTCGCGGAAAAACTCTCCGATGTGCTTCACCAGTGCAGGCTCGCAATCTCTGAAAATCGCAGAGGTGGCGAAGACCGAAGCGGATTCGGGGATCGAATTCAATGCCGATGTCCAACCGCCGCGAGTTGAGAGCGGCCGAGTGGATTCGTTTTAGCTGAAATCGCTCGCCCTTATGCCGAACTCTCCCAACAAGTCGGTCTGCACTTGTTGGATTTCCAGCAGCCGTTGCCATTGATGGGTGAGCAACAAGTCCATTTTGCCAACCGTTTTGGCAGCCTATCCGAAACGCCCAAAGTTTGGCGACTTCCGCCATGGGGCTCAGCCCATCATTTGCAAACACTAGGCTATGCCAAAAGTTTCGGCAAATCGATTTCCAAATACTGTCGCAACTACAATGCGCGTTGCCGATCCACACTCTTTGGAGACCTTCGCAGTTGCCCGACTCAGCAAACAACCCGTCCAACGCGTTTGGTCATCCCGGGATCGACCCACGTTAGACGCGTAGCGACAAAGACGCCATCGTTACGGCCTATAGCGCATCGAGTCCGATTTGGGCGACGCTGTCGGCGGGAATCGTCAACGAAGTCTATTATCCTTCCATCGATCGGCCGCAGATTCGTGACCTGCAGTTCTTGGTCAACGACGGCGAGACGTTTTTCATGACGAACGCCGCGGCACGATTTCAGAGACAGAGCGAATTTGCGATAGATCGCCGGCGTATCGCATCGGCAGTTCCGACGCGGAGGGACGATACCGAATCGAAAAGCAGATCATTACGGCTCCGCACGCCGCTTGTTTGCTCATGCAAACGCGATTCCTCGTCTCACCGCATTGGGATGGGAAACTGAAACTGTTCGCCCTGATTGCACCGCACCTGGGCGTCGGTGGTCGAGCCAACAACGGATGGATTGGGAATACGCGACGGCCCTCGACGGTAACATTGCATTGATCGGCGAAATTGACTTATCGAAAGAGAACGAGTTCACGCTGGCTCTCGGGTTTGGTTCCAATCCACACGGCGCCCTGGCGGCGCTGACCGAGTCTTTGGCCATTGGGTTTGATGAGCACTTGGCGCGGTTCCGGGAACAGTGGAACCGGACTTGCCGCGATCGCCGCGACGACATCACCGCCGCGTCGCACGACGACGGAAACTTGTTTCGGACAAGTCACGCTTTACTGCTATCGCACGAGGACAAGACGTGCCACGGCGCAATGATCGCTTCGATGAGCATCCCTTGGGGTGAAGCGAAAGGGGATGAAGACCTTGGCGGCTATCATCTAGTCCGAACTCGGGACCTGGTCAATAGCGCGACCGGTTTGATGGCGGCCGGTGAAACCGAAACGCCATTTCGCGCATTGATCTATCTGGCATCGGCGCAGTTACCCGACGGTGGTTTCTTTCAGAACTTCTGGATCGATGGCCAACCCTACTGGCACGGCGTGCAACTCGACGAGGTGGCTTTCCCGATCCTCTTAGCATGGCGGCTGAAGCAAGCCGATGTGCTGCGTCAATTCGATCCCTACCCGATGGTCAAAGCAGCGGCTTGCTACCTTGTCCGTCAAGGACCGGCGACGCCACAGGAACGGTGGGAAGAAAACAGCGGCTACTCGCCGTCGACGTTGGCTGCGCAAATCGCCGCTCTGATTTGCGCGGGCGAGTTTGCGACCGAGAATGGTGAGCAGGAACTGGCAAACTACTTGGTCGAGTATGCCGACTTTCTCGAGCAGCACATCGAGCGGTGGACGGTGACCAACCGCAGTACAATCCTGCCAGACGTGCGCCGGCATTTCATCCGTTTGCTGCCAAACGACATGGCCGATGCAACTTGCAAAGAAGATCCCGATAACGCCGAAATCACGATCCGGAACCGACCTGAAGATTCTCAACATCGTTTTCCGGCACGCGATGTTGTCGATGCTGGATTCCTGGAATTGGTCCGCTACGGAATCCGAGCTGCCGGGGATCCGCTGATCGAAGACTCATTGAGAGTGATCGACCATGCATTGAAGGTCGAGATACCCGGCGGCCCTTGCTGGCGACGGTACAGTCACGACGGCTATGGACAACGTGCTGACGGCGGACCATTCGTTGGAGTTGGTGAAGGTCGCGCATGGCCTCTGCTTACCGGCGAACGTGCTCACCATGAATTGGCGAAGCGCGTAAACGTGGATTCGCTCGTTCAAGCGATGGAATATTTCGCCGGCCCGACCGGAATGATGCCCGAACAAATCTGGGACACGGACGATGTGCCCGAGGCCCGCATGTACCTGGGCCGCCCGACCGGTTCAGCAATGCCCTTGATGTGGGCACATGCCGAGTACATCAAGCTGCTGCGTAGTATCCACGATGGTCGTATCTTCGATCGGATTGATCTGGTTTATGACCGATATTGTTCAGTTAACCAACAGCGCTCACCGATCGAGATCTGGAAGTTCAATCGTCAACCGGAGGTGATGAGGCGAGGAGACAAGCTTCGCATTCAAGCTGAAGCCCCGTTCCGTTTTGCGCTGGACGGCGAATGATTGGAACACACAGACAAATACGGAGTCGCTGTCCCCGGGCAATGGCATTCATGACGTTGATTTAATGCCGAACAGGGCTGCCAAAATGGCGTTCACATTCTGGTGGCCCGAAGCCAATCGCTGGGAAGGAAGCAACTTTGAAGGCTGACGGGGTGCCCGGACTCGAGCATTGACTCAAACGTACGATCGCTTCAACGGATTTGCGGTGCACACATTGCGTTTGGCAGACCATTCCGCATGGCGTTTAGGACACGACTCCATCGGCGCGGAGCACATCCTTATTGGACTGATTCGGAATCGGCGTTGTGTCGTAGAGTCGATGCTAGCGCAGCAAGACTAGCTGAACAACCCACTTTGAGTTCTTAGTGCCCCGATTCATGGGGTATTTCCGTATTAGCCGCATGAATGCGGTCACTACGAACAAGAACGCGTTGAAACATGAGCGCCGACTTTGCATTATGATGGCTTGTGTACCCGCACATACCTTCGCGCCGGCTCATGACTCAACGAAGAATCGCGTTATTCCTGACCAACGTTTTGTGGTCGACTTGCGTTTGGTGGCCGACGCGTGCTTGCGCAGCAGACGCCCCAATCGATTTTCGACGGGATGTTGCTCCGATCTTCGTGCAGCATTGTTTGAGCTGTCACTCGGACAACATCCACAAAGGTGATGTCTCGCTGTCAACGAATGCCGGCTTGATCGACAACGAATACGTCGTCGCCGGAGAGCCCGATTCGAGTCACTTGATGGATCTGATCTCGGGTGACGATCCGGAAATGCCGAAGCAGGGTGCGCCACTCTCGGGTCAGCAAGTGTCGGTCATTCGCAATTGGATCGCCACGGGCGCCGATTGGCCGGTCAACTTCACGCTGCACGAGCCGTCCAAAGCCGACACGTCATGGTGGTCGCTTCAGCCGTTGGCCAAGTTCGATCCTTCCGCTTCCATCGATCAATTCATCAAAGCGAAACTGGCCGATGTCGGACTGGAAATGAATCCAGCAGCGGACCGTCGCGATCTGATTCGTCGCGCCACCTACGACCTCACCGGCTTGCCGCCGACGCCAGAAGAAATGGCAGCCTTTACCAGCGACTCCGATCCGAACGCCTACGAAAAGTTGATCGACCGCTTGTTGAGTTCGCACCACTACGGCGAACGTTGGGGGCGACATTGGCTGGACGTCGTGCGTTTCGGCGAGAGCAATGGATTCGAGCGCAACGTGATCATCGACAACTTGTGGCCGTTTCGTGACTACGTGATCCGCTCGTTCAACGACGACAAACCGTTCGATCAAGTGATTCGAGAGCATCTGGCCGGAGACGTGATTGGGCCTGGCGATCCCGATGTCGAAATTGGCTCGGCATTCTTGGTGGCTGGCCCCTACGACAATGTCGGCAACCAAGATGCGGCGCAAAAGGCACAAATACGAGCCAACACGATCGACGAAATGATCCGCGCGACTGGCGAGGCTTTTCTTGGCTTGACTGTCGGTTGTGCTCGCTGTCACGACCACAAGTTCGATGCCATTTTGCAAAGTGATTATTACCAGCTGCATGCCAGCTTCGCCGGAGTCCAGCACGGCAGTCGTGTGGTCGCGACGGATGAAGAGAAAACCTCGAGAGAAGCGGCGGTGGAACCCCTGCATGCCCAGAAAGTGGAGCTCGCGAAAAAACGCAACAATTTGGACGCCGCAGTCAACGGTCGTGTGAAGGAGAGCGCCGAGCGACATCAGCAGGCTTGGACACGCCCCCCGGTCGACCGCACCGGCACCGAGGAGCAGTTCGCACCGGTCGAAGCTCGATTCGTGCGTTTGATCAGCGAAGGATTGGACACGAACCCGAAAGCCGCCAACGGATTCCGAATTGATGAGTTCGAGATCTGGTCAGCGCAGCCAAGTCCGCGCAATCTGGCCTTGGCGTCGGGCGGCGCGAAAGCGAGCGGGGCGAGTCGCGTGATCGAAGATTTTCCAGGTGCTTACGGTCCACAGTTAGCCATTGACGGAAAGACGGGAGCCCGGTTCATCTCGACGAGTGTCGAGCTGAGAATCGAGTTGCCGCAGCAGACCAAAGTTGATCGAGTTGTCTTTTCAAGGCGCGAGGTGAACTGAAGCCAGACCAGCCCAAGTTCGCTTTTGTCAGCGATTATCGAATCGAAACGTCACTTGATGGCAAAACTTGGACGGCAGTAGCAAACGGGCGCGACCGCCAGCCAGTCAGCGAGGCTCATCGCCAGCACCGCCTATTCGAACTGGAGATCAGCGCTGACGAACGCCGGGAACTCGCGCGGCTCGATCGCGAGATCAACCAGCTGAACCGAAAGATCAATGCACTGCCGGCGCTGACCAGTGTCTGGGTCGGAAATCATGTCGAGGCGGATGCAAAGGGACCATTTCACGTTTTCGTTGGCGGCAGTCCGCAGCGGAGAGGAGCCGAAGTCGTCCCGGCCAGTATGTCGACTTTGTCCTCGGTGACCCCGTCTTACCGGCTCGCCAGCGACTCGAAGCAGGCGGATCGTCGTCTGGCTCTGGCCGATTGGATCGTTCACGCCGACAATCCGCTCGCTCCCCGTGTGCTTGCCAACCGGCTTTGGCACTACCACTTCGGCACGGGCATCGTCAGCACGCCAAGTGATTTTGGTTACATGGGCGGCAGACCCTCTCACCCAGAGCTGCTCGATTGGTTAGCCGCGAAACTGGTTGATAGCGGTTGGCGACTGAAGTCGATGCACAAAGCGATCATGATGTCGCAAACGTACCGTCAGTCGAGCGAGTATCGTCAGCAACCGGCAAACATCGACGCTGATGATCGACTGCTGTGGCGTTTTCCACCGCGCCGGCTCTCGGCCGAAGAGATCCGCGACACGATGTTGTTCGTGTCCGGGTGCTTGGATACCAGCACGGGCGGGCCTGGGTTTCGTCTGTACCGCTATTTGCAGGACAACGTCGCGACCTATGTACCGCTCGATCAACACGGACCCGACACCTATCGACGCGCGGTCTATCACCAAAACGCGCGGGCTGCGCGAATTGATCTGATGACCGACTTTGACCAACCCGATTGTGCGTTCTCGACGTCCCGTCGCGCTGAAACGACGACGCCGCTGCAAGCACTGACCACGCTGAATCATGCCTTCACACTCGATATGGCTCGCGCGATGGCCCAGCGACTCAAGCGTGAAGCTGGTGACGACTCCGCGGCGCAGGTGCAGCGGGCGTTTGCAATCTGTTTCGGACGACAACCCAACGGCGACGAATCTCGCCGTGCGGCGATTTGATCGACGCACATGGACTTGCCGCGATGTGTCGTGTGCTCCTGAATACCAGCGAGTTGATCTACCTGCTATGAACAGTTTGCCTGATCTCTCACGACGCAAGTTTCTCGGCAATGTCTACACGGCACTGGCCGGAATGGGCTTGATCGAGCTGCTCAGCTGTCCTGTGATGGCCGGCCGGCAGGTTGCCGGCCAGAGTATCGGAGAAACAGATCATCCGCCCAAAGCCCGCCGCGTCCTGCAGATCTTCTGTCCCGGTGCCGCGTCGCACATGGATCTGTGGGAGCACAAACCGTCGCTTGAGAAGTGGAGTGGCAAGCCACTACCGGGCGAAGAGGGGTTTTCGTCGTTCCAAGGCAAGAATGGAAACCTGATGAAGAGTCCGTGGCCGCTCTTGCCCAGCGGGGACAGCGGTAAACGGATCAGCAGCATGTTGCCTCGCATGGCGGCGCATGTCGATGACATCGCCTTCTGTCACGCCATGCACAGCAAGACAAACACGCATGGGCCGGGCTGTGTCTTCATGAATACGGGGCATGACACGGAGGGCTTTCCCAGCGCGGGGGCTTGGACAAGCTACGCCTTAGGCAGCGCGAACGAAAATCTCCCCGCCTACGTCGCGATTCCGGACATTCGTGGCGAACCGCCCAACGGCAAGGCAAACTGGACAAACGGTTTTCTGCCGGCCCGGCATCAGGCGATCGAGATCAGCGACCAGCAGCCGATTCGCAATCTGCTGCGACCGTCCAGTATTGAACAGGCCGAGGAGTCGTCTTCGCGCGCGTTGCTCGATCGCTTGAACCGTCGTTTCGCCGCAGAGCATCCTGGCGAATCGGATCTGCAGGCGCGGGTTGCCGCCTATCAATTGGCCGCGCGGATGCAACTTTCTGCGCCGGAAGTCTCCGAGCTCGAACGTGAATCGACGATCACGCACTCGCTGTACGGCACCAACGATCCGAACGCGTTGAAGGCCGCCTATGCGAGAAATTGTTTGCTCGCGCGACGATTGCTCGAGCGCGGTGTGCGATACGTGAATCTGTATTGTGCGTCGAGAGCTTCGGGAGTGGACGGTCTATTGAATTGGGATGCCCACAAGACGCTGAAGGCCGACTACGAGCGACATTGTCCGATCTTTGACGGACCGACCGCAGCGCTGCTGACCGATTTGAAGCAAACGGGATTGCTTGACGATACGCTCGTCTTGTGGACAACCGAGTTTGGACGGATGCCAACACATCAAGAGGGTACCGTCGGGCGCGACCACAATCCGGACGGGTTTACCTGCTGGATGATGGGTGCTGGCGTGAAGGGAGGCAGCTACGGAGCAACGGACGAGTTCGGTCGCCGCGCCGAAGTGAATCCGACGACGGTTTGGGATTTCTATGCAACCGTGCTCCACCTACTCGGATTTGATCACCAACGACTGACGTGGTACCACAACGGACTCGATCGCCGATTGACCGATGTCCACGGCCATGTGATCGACGAGATCCTCGCGTAACGCCTGTGTCTGAAAAAGGGGGCTGACCCTTTCCGAAAGAAACCTGACGCCACCATTTGCGTTCGATTCATCACCCATGGGCGGGCGCGAACAAACTTCCAGAGGCTCAGACCCCTTTTTCAAACACGTCTTAACGCAACGATACTTATGTTGAAAATCAAACTTCTCCTCGGATTATCCATGATTCTTCGCATCGTATTCACTCTCCTGGCGGCTGGCATCGCGATCCCGTGTCTCGCCGACCGTCCAAACATTTTGTTCGTGTACGCCGATGACCTGGGTTGGGGCGATCTCGGTTGTCATGGTCATGCGGAGATCAGGACGCCAAATCTGGACCGCTTGGCCTCCGAGGGAACCGACTTCCATCAATTCAACGTCTGCAGTCCCGTTTGCTCACCCAGTCGAGTGGCGATTCTGACCGGACACTTTCCGGCCCGCTACTCCGTGCATCAGCACTTCGCCAGTCACCAACAGAACGTCGAACGCGGAATGCCTGATTGGCTTGATCCTTCCGCGCCATTGCTTCCGAAGTTGTTGAAGCAAGCCGGTTACAAGACAGCTCACTATGGCAAATGGCATTTGTCCGGCGGTGGCGTTGACCAGCCACCAGCAACCACCGAGTACGGGTACGACGATTCAGCGGTGTACGTGGGACCGGGTCGTCACGTGTTTGACGGAACAAGCTATGGGAAGCTCGTGCAAGAGGCAGCGGCTCACGACGAAGTTGCGGCTGCGTACCTCAGCACGGCCGCAGTCGACCACACGTTGAAGTTTGTTCGCGACTGTGGTGAGACGCCTTTTTACATCAATCTTTGGCTGCATGAGACACATCATCTGGTGGCGGCGACCGAGCAAGACAAACGGGCTTATCCGGATACATCCGAGCCACAACGGACTTACTATTCGGCAGTCACTCGCGCCGATTTACAAGTTGGGCGAGTTCTGTCGCTGATTGATGAACTCGGCAAGCGAGACAACACGATCGTTATTTTTTCGAGCGACAATGGACCTGAGGTGACTCATCCCAATCCGGGCGACAAATTCTATTACAGTGTCGGTTCGACAGGCGGATTGCGCGGGCGTAAACGTAGTCTCTATCTTGGCGGTGTGGGAACGCCACTGATCGTCCGCTGGCCGGGACATGTGCCGGCAGGTCGCGTCGACACGACAACCAGTCTCGCGGGTGTCGACTTCTTTCCGACGCTGCTTGCCGCCGCCGGTCTTTCGCTACCGGATGGCTATCGTCCCGATGGCGAGAATGTATTGGACGCGCTGTGCGGAAGAGAATTCGCACGGAACAAGCCGATCTTCTGGCAATGGCGCGGCAATCATACGCAGGAGGCGAATTGGCCCGTCCGTGCGATGCGAGACGGTCCCTGGATATTGCTGACCGACGACGGCAAGAACCGCATCGAACTCTACAACGCATTGGAGAACCGAGAGCAGGTGCGCGACGTGGCTGGTCAGAACGCCGATCGAGTCCGAGCGATGCTAGAGCAAATCAAGGAGTGGGAATCGACGCTACCCGACGAGCCGCCGACTGGGGTGACATCCGCTGCGACGGAGGCCCCGCCGACTCAAGAACCCCGTCTGGACCGAAATGCTGCCTTCGACCGAAAGGATGCGGACAGGAACAACGAATTGACGCTAGAAGAGTATCTGGACCGGTTTCCCGATCAGGCCGAGGGTCGACGGCGCTTTCCCGGCTTTGACAAGAACGGCGATGGAAAGCTCAGCCGCCAGGAATTCGTGACGCCAGGAAAAAGCAAACAGAATAAGTGAATTTTCGTACAGCACTGAACTTGCGTTTACTGCTTGCCGGTGATATCCTCTCAGCTAGTCCAGATCATACCGAACTGCGAGAGGATGCAAATGTTGGTTTTATCAAGGAAACAGGGCGAATCGGTTGAGTTTGCGGAGCTGGACGTGGTGGTTCGGGTGATCGGCCTGAAGAAGTCCAAGGTCCAGCTGGGGATCGAGGCTCCACGTCATATTACGGTGAGTCGCAGCGAGATCGCTGGAGAACGCGTCAGCAGTCCTGCTGTCGATTCGAATGGGGCTCAGCAGGATTCGCAAGTCAGGATTCTGGAGCAGCTCGCACGTATCGAGGCCGAGTTGGCGGCATTGGCCGAGCTCGCCGCTGCCAAGGACCGCGTGATCGCTCGGAATCTTGCCGCCGATTCAATCGAGCGATTGGCGGGGATCAAACGCACGCTTCGTCTTTCGGGGCGCCAACGATCCGAGGCACGACCGATTTCGGACTTCATCAAGGTGCGAGCCGATGTCATCGAACGGCTGCGCGATGTGCCCCAACGCGACCAGGACCGCGCGGACCCAGATCGCGAACAGTCCATCGCATGGCCGAGTTCGCATCCTGATCGTGCGTCTTGCGCCCGCGAGTGGCAGCCAGGATACGCGATCAACTCCCTGCCGACCGCAGACGCATGCAGCGTGGCCTGAGTCCTGTCGGATGAAAACAGAGCCGCGGCGCCAGTCGCGGGCCCGAAACCAGCTTTCGGCTTGTTTTGCCAAACCTATCTTCTCACTGTATCCTCGATTGTTGTTGAGACCTCGGTGGGTACGACCGGAGCGTCGAACTGCCGTCTGATTCTCGCGTATGCCTTCTTCACCGACGCGCCTCACCAGAATCTCGTCGTGCGCTCGGCCCATGCATCCGCGCGTGGCAGGTAACCGGATTGTTGAGACTGCGAAAAACCTGTTTCCCTTCCTTGACATCGTCTGGCATCGCTGGCGATGGGGGCTCGCAGAGCACCTGGGGCGACCTCATGCTGCAGGAAAGTGAAACAGCACCGCAGCCCTTTGAGGCCGCGTACTCAGCCATTCAAGACCCCATGAAAAACGTTATGCCGCACGCGTGTGCATTCCTGACAATGAAGAATCCGGAAGACTTCTTCGTTTACGATCATCTCGCATTCGAGCCCCTGCGGAATCTCGGCTGGGACGTCGTCGAGGTTCCTTGGTCGCGACCGACCAGGGCATTGGGCCGACTTCGATGCTGTTGTGATCCGTTCAACGTGGGATTACCAGAACATGCCGACGCGTTTCATGGCGACACTGTCGGCCATTGAACAGGCTGGCACGCGGCTGTTCAATCCGCTCCGCGTCTGCCAATGGAATCTCAACAAGGCCTACTTGAGAGATCTGCAGCAGCAAGGCGTCCCCATCGTCCCCACCCAATGGATGGACCGCCTCGACGAGACTCGCCTTGCGAATCTTTTCAGTCAGGCTGTTTCGTCGTCACGTCTGGTGGTGAAGCCGACCATTGGCGCAAACGCTGACGGAGTCTTTGTCTTGCCAGCGGATGAAAAGGATCAATTCGATCGGGTGGTGAAGCAGTATGCAACGCGGCCTTGCATGGTGCAGCCGTTTCTGAACTCGATCCAGACCACCGGCGAGTACTCACTATGCTATTTCGGAGGTCGCTACAGCCACGCCATTTTGAAACAGCCAAAGACAGGTGACTTTCGTGTGCAGGAAGAACACGGCGGTATCATTCGAGCGATCACGCCGAGCGGACCGATTGTGCATACTGCAACTCAGGCACTCAATGCAGTAGGCGAGACCCTGCTGTACGCTCGAGTTGACATCGTGCTGCTGGATGATGGATCACCGGCGGTCACGGAATTGGAGCTCATCGAACCGTCGCTCTACTTCTCCTACGACTCCCGAATCGCCCCGACTATTCGCCGAAGCACTGAACGCGATGTGGACGCGATGTTGATGATACGTACTGGCAATTTGCGTCAAGACGAGAAAGTCCGTCCAGTCTGGCAGTCGCGGTCCTACGACACCTCCCACCGCATCTATCTCGACCCGCTCCATAACGCCAGCCGATCGTGTTCGGACTCGAATCCGCTTCCACACAAAGGAGAACTGCGGGAGTCGTGCCGTCCGCAAATGCAAAGATCGCGCTGTCTGCATCATCTGCAGAATACCGATAGATCGGCTGAGACAGCAGTCTGAGCTTCTTGATCGTGCGCTGATCGGCCACGGGTCTGTCACTCACTTCTCCCGAAAAGCGGCGAGCAATGCGGCGCATCTGAACCAGGCGAGTCTTTGAGCTGCGTCGGCAGGGCATTTCGCCAGCCCATCCACTTGCGGCACATATCCGAGTGACTGAAGCGGTGGCTCGGCCGACGCTATCGACGGAGAAAAAAAACGCCAGACAAGACGCCGAAACAAAATGGAACGCATGGCGGTCAACGTCGGTAGGAATGGCGATTGGTGGTATGTCATGATGGCTGCTTGCCGATGCGGCTGTCAGATCTTGACAAATACACGTCGGCGGAACAGCCACAACAAGACGTAGAACATAATGGCTAATGTGACGACACCTGAGAACTGTGGAATGAATGCTTCACCGAACAGAGCAAACGGAGACTCACCAAAGTGTCGAAATAACATCTCGCGTATCGGCGATGCAATGGTCCAACTCATCAGATAAACCAAGATCGAATTGGAACCGATCACGAGGAACGGAAATACCAGGCGATGCCACTCTCGGAGATCACAGATCCAGTGCAGCGACGCCAGCCAAAGCATGCACCAGCCGCCGCTGAAGAGGGCGAAGCTCGGCGTCCAGATTCGCTTGACCAATGGACAGAGATCAAGCCAGGCCAGCAACCAGCCGAGCGCCAAGCCGATCACGACTGACACAGCAAATCGTGAGAGTCGTCGGCCTGTCGGAAGCGGTTCCTTGAGCCACACGCCCGCCAGCAGCCCAAACAGCATTGTGGCCATCGTCGGCACGAACGACAGCGTCGAGTATCCGCCGCCGTTGTATTGGAACGGCGTTTCGCGAGGAAACAAATTCAAAAACCAGAGATCGGCCTCCCATGAGAGATTGCTATTCTTGTTCCAACGCGACGCAAAGCCCTCATGGTGATGAGGCCATGTCTCGGGTACACCGACGCTGGGATAATCGAAAACGCGGGGTGGCGCGGGCGAGATCGCAAACGCAAGCCAGAACAGTGTCAGAATCCCAAAGGCCGAAGCGTAGTGTAGCCACCGCGGTCCCACTGCGATCAGGAACACGAAGAAATAGCCAAGCCCAATTTGTGTCAGCGTATCCTCGAATGTGAACACAGTGTGATCCGAGCCGAGGGATCGAAGCACAATGCCGAGCACGATCAACACGACGGCACGCCACGCGGCATGAGCGAGCAGTGATATCGTTGACCCACCTCGCCGCAAACGGCTGGCGATGGAGAAAGGCATCGAAACGCCAACCAGGAACGTAAAGCCCGGTTGTATCAAATCGTGGAGTGAGCATCCTTCCCAAGCGACATGCGTCGTGTGAAAACGAATCCATTCCAACAAGCGGTTTCCGGGAAAATGCTCCGCCAGATCGAACAGGTGCATGATCTCGGCCAGCATCAGAAACATCACCATGCCACGAAAAACGTCAATGCTCAGTTTTCGTGGCGATGTAGACTGTCCAAACTCCGCTACCCGTTCGGGCTGGCAAGCCGCACTGTTTTCTAAATTCGGTTGTTCACCCATACAGCTGCGTGTGGTTAAGATGATTGCGATCGATCGGGAGCTCGCTGTATATTCTATAGGCGATCGGCTGGAACCGACATTCGTTGAAACGTGGAGTTCGACAAATGATGCCGCGGCGAACATTCTCAAGAAGTATGGCTCTGCTCGCATCGGTGCTCTGGTGTCATTCGGTGCTTGGACAACTCCCGCCTGATGAAGTGGGAACTGCGATTCGTTCGATCGGCCCTCGGTCCCATCGAGGCGTACCATCGGGATGCTGAAAAGGCCGGCAACGTCATTCGGGTCGTCTACTTTCAACCGCGTGATCGCCAGCCACTGGACCAGTGGCGCGAGCGACTAAGCCGGATGCTTAACGACATCGGTGATTTCTACCGCACCGGTCTGTAGTGGTACGGTGTCAAAGACCGTGACTTTGACTCAGGCGATTTTCGCCCCGTTTGACAACCTTGCTGACATTCACCCGGAACGGCGGTCGCCAGACAACGCCCAAATCCTTCCCGTTTAGCGTCACCCTGGCAATGCCGAGATCTTCAACCTGACCGAGTTCGATGGCGAGGGGTTTGTCGGACGGCTCGGATAGAAAATAGACATCCGCATTGTCGATCCGGTAGTGGATCCAATTGATAGCCGAAGCTATTTTCTCATCCTGAAACGTCACGTCAGGAGCGACGCCATCGGCTTGCAGCAGATTGCGGACGGGCATCCCCCAGGCCACGCGGCCTTTTCCGACCTTGCGGGTTCCTTTTGCGTCCTCGGCCTGTTCCCCCGGCCCGCAAAGATCGTCAGCGAGCTTCTCGAAAAGCTCCTTGCCTTCCGTACCGCCTTCCAGACTGACCGCCCGCATCGGCTTTGGCCCCAGGACTGTGGCACCAGCGCGAACCAGTCTGTCTACTTCTCTGAGTGCACCTAACGACAGCACGCGATGGTCGGGTAGAACCAGCACGCGATACTCCATACCCGAAGGCAGCGCAAGCCGCCCTTGCTCCACCGCCAGGCTGGAAAGCAACAGTCCCTCGCTGAGCACGTCGTAGTCGAATCCTGGTAAGGCGCCTGCTGGGTCCGATTCCTTGAGGGTGGCAATGTTCGGGATGTGGTCACCGTAGTAGTGATCATCGTGAAGTCACTGTACACCAGCATGCCCGGGTAGGTGTGGCCGAGAAAACCCATCCGACCTTCGCGCAAGTCCGCACCACACCCACCGCTTTTATCCAACCACCGATCCCCTCCCAAGCCGCGATGGCTTCCGGGTGAAGGGCTGTGTTTTCGTCCGCCAGTGAGATGGCGGGCGTCTCTTCCAAACCCAACAGACCGGTGACCAGGTGAAAACCGATGCCACTGCGGTTGAGAGCATTTGCAATCTCCGGCACGCAACAGCCCACGCAATGCGCAAGCCACTCGCCCGTGTTCGTTCGCTCATAGTTCATGGCTGCTGCGGGCTGGAGGTTCAGTACAACCACGGGACGCTGGCAGTGCTGAGCAATATGGAGATGTGACGCGCTCATGGCGTAAGTCGCCGCGTGGCAGAAGATCAGATCGACATTCGCCGCATGGAGGTCCTCGGCGGCCCGCCGCGCTCCGCCTTCGCCATCGATCATACCCACATTGCAGACATCGCCCAGTGCAGACATGCGCCCGGCGATGAATCGGTTGTAGCCGAGTAGCCGCTCGAGCAGACCTTCGAACTGGTTCCAGTAGTGCGCATGCCCGACAGAGTAAAGCCCAATGCGAGGTCGTTTGGGCGGCTTGATAGCAGCGAAGTGTGTCATGCTTCGGCTCTTCGTGCTCAGACAGAAAACTGTGATGCTTTGGCTGTCTGCCTCACCTCTTCTCCTTCTTGCAGAGGGACACGGCTAACGGGGGCGCAGGCAACCCGGCTTGGCTTCCGTTAGGAGCAGGCGACGGCTCCAGCCTAAACTCTTATCGCTGAAATAGCTTGCACCTTCCCACTTGGAATGCTCAGGCTCGCTGAACTGACGCTATTGGTTTCGCCCGTTTCGACGATTCGAGTGCGTCTATTCATCGTCAATCGAATCGCGTCGCAGCAACTCGGCCAAGTTCGGCCGCAGATTCAATTGCGCACATTTCTCTTCCAGGGTCATGCGTGGCAACAGGTCCTGGAGACGCTCCTCGATCACTAACACAGGATTCTGGTACGGCAGTACGTCCGCGGCGTGGCTTTGTGCGACGGCAAGTGTCAGCAGAAGCAAGACGGGAAAGATCACGACTTTCATGCGAAACAGTACCCGTCGGTCACCCGTGTCCACATCCAGCCCAGCTTGCGATGCGGCTCACTTCCTTGTCCGACGAACTGCGCACGTGTTCGGAGAATGAAATCTCCCTTCATGTGTTTGTAAACAAAGTGAAACTCATCCTTGTCGAACCACATGTTGGTTCCCGCTCCTGAGATGCAGTAGGACTGCGTCTCTGGCTCATAGGCAACCGAACCCTTCTGCGCCGGATCACCCACATCGACGTTGGATGTGAACTGTCCCAGTTGCGAAGCAGTATTATCCCCGGCACTGGCCACCGCTTGGAAAAGGAGCGAGCAGAACAAACCAATGACAAACACTTTCGAGTCAGTAGCGGCGTCGTTCATCGGTAAGATCTCCCTCAGTGAATTGAATTTTGGACTGCTCAGATCGATCGACTGGACTTCAAGAGACGCGGTCCGCAACCGCATCGACCTGCTTCTTGGTCACGCGGTATCTGCGATAGCCTCGCGCCACCGTTTCAGGAACTCGGGAACGCGGAGACAAGAATCCGCCTTGCCCGGCGAGTGGAGCGTCTCGACAAAGACTTTGCCACGGTAGCTGGAGTCACGAATCATCTGAGCGATTTTCTTCGGATCGGCCTTCGGCCCCTTGTCGCCGTTGAGGAACATTTGACCTGCCAGTTGACGGCGTGCGGCATCGTTCGTTCGATGTCAAGATAGGGGTCGGGACCGGTGAACCAGCCAATATCGATGATCAAGCCAAGCCAGTTCGGTTTGACCACTTCCACGATTATCAACATCTCGTCAGCGTTGGAAAGCATAACGCCATGATTCTGTAAGCGGAGGTCTTCGTGGAGCATAGTACCGATGATCGTGCACGCACGATCGAGAATTATCAGAACGAAGCTTGCTGTCGACCGCACATTCATCAAGATCGGCACACGGACATCAAATAGAAAGTTGTTTCAGCAGATTTCATTGGAGAACGCAAAGGCGACGATGGTAACTTTCTCAGCAGAAACCCTTGTAGACTGCCATCATCCGCTGCGGAGGGAAAATCATCGTGGACTCGTGCCTCCGCTCCCTACTTCTCCTGGTTATCGTTACATGTGCGCCGACGTCTATCATCGTCGGCCAGGAGTTCCGCGTCTTAACGGTCGATCTGTACGGGACACCAGTTTCGGGCGTCGATGTTCGCGTCGGCAACGGGGAACAAATCCTGCCGCAAGTGCCCAATTTTTCGGACAAGGACGGGATCGCCACTGTTTCGTTCGGCGATGATCCTCCCCCCAATCGCGGAGGACTGCAGATCCGCGTGAATATGAACGCGACGAACAATCGCGAGACGCTCGATGCGTCCTACATCGGGCGAGCGAAAAACGTGTCATGGGACGAAAAGGATCGTTTCTCCGAAGGCTTTGCAGTCCCACTCTGGACGCCGGGTGATGTGAAGCATCTTGCCGAAGCAGTGATCACGAACCCGACACACTACCTTGTCGCCGTACAAGAACCGCGGACCCCGGGTGGGCGATCTCGTATCATCATGAAGTTCGAGGGAGACGTCGACGGATGGCTAACGAAATGGGCTCCGGATTTGCCGAGAGTCGAGAGTCCTCGGCTCGCCCGGGCCTTGTATGCAGCGCTTGAGACGGGCGAACAAATCCCCGCACAGTTTGATATTCCAATGAGGGCTGTTTATGAGGAGGTGAATCGGCAAAATGACGAGGCGCGCGTCTGTCGGATGCAGGGGTCTGCAAATCAAAATCCACCTGTCGCCCCACCGCCGCTGCCCAGCACCAACGGGTCCTCCAATAACGATCCGTCCAACAACGGGCCGATCTACAACCCACCGCCTCCGTTCTACAATCCACCGACCTACGCGCCGCCTCTGCCACCGACATACGCCTCGCCTCCACCACCGACATACGCCCCGCCTCCACCACCGACATACGCCCCGCCTCTGCCACCGACCTACAGCTGCAGTCCCTGCAAGGCAATCTGCGATTTCATTCACGCGTTGTGTCCGATTGACCAGCAGCCCGGTCAGTTGAGGGCGCCGGTCCTCGGCCTGTCCAGATAGCGTCCGCATCGGGCGGAAAACCACTGTTCCTTGACGCCTCTCCCCCGCCGCGCGGCGGATAGCAGGGAAAAGAAAACAGGTGAGGTGTCCAATGAAATACGTTAGTCGTTTTCCAGCCGACGCAATCGTTACTTTTCAAGGGGACCGAGACGTGGAAAGCAGCAGTCGAAAACCGTAATCGCCGACATTTGTGTTCGAGATGCGAGCGGCCGACCGAACCGTATCCAGCTCCATACGGACGCCACCACCGCGGACGGTGTAAGTGCTGCCCTTCTGGCCTGTCTTGTATAAGTAGAATTGATTGCCGCACCATTCGCCGGCGTTACCGTGCATGTCGAAGAGGCCGCGCACATTGGGCCACAGTCGACCTGCCTTCTGTAAGGGTTCGTTGGGACCAGCTTCGGCAAATCGTTTCAATAGACCGATGTCACTGCCAAAACCAAAAGGCGTCACCGTGCCTGCACGACATGCGAACTCCCACTCTTTCTCATCTGGCAATCGAAACTGAAACCGCTCGGAGATCAGAGCTGAAAGCGCGCTGCAAAAGCTGATGGCTTCGTGATGTTTGACGCCGATGACCGGCATCGCTGCATCACCGCTCACGGGCGTCCCTCCGAGCTTCTTCCATTGCCCATTGGTAACCTCCCGATCACAGACCGCAAATGGATCGTTGATTCTGACCAGAGTCTGCTCTTCGTTTCTTGCGTTTCGACCCTGTTCGCTTTGGGGTGATCCTATAACGAATTCGCCCGGCTGAAAGACGACGAAGGTCAGATAGATTGAAGCCGTTTTTTCATGAGTCTCCGGATTCAAATTGAGAACAAACCACTCTTTCTCGATATCCGTCAGATTCGGCACTTCTGTAACGGAAATCTTCTTGTCGAGTTCGGTGGTGAGAGCCTCTTCGCCCAGGTGTCGCAGCAACCATCCAATCGCGCTGTGGATCGCCGAACTCGGATCGTGCTCGTACCAGCGTGCGAGTTGGTCGACGATTTCAGAATCGTTAACAGTTAGCTGTTCTTGGAATTCGCCCAATGCCAGCAGCAACCCATAGGCGACCGCCGCTTCGCCCGAATGGCCGGGCTTCATCATGCGGTCAAGCTGGTCGAGCAACTGGTCCACTTTTACGCCGCGATCTTTGCAGCGATTTACGAACTGCGTCAGGGCTTCCGGATTCTCTTTGAATTGCAACGATCTGATCACCGTTTCCGGCGACACCACGGTCTCTGGATGATCTTGCAAGTTGAACAAGGCAATCAAGGCGTCGGCACGTTGCTTGCCTTGGTTTACGCGCTCGTCTTCAGTGGCTCGAGTGGCTGCGTCTGGTGGATCGAGTTTCCTCGTCAGCTCGGGAATGACCCAGCGGCGAAAGTCGTCGAGTTGACGAAGTTCACGAATTTGTCTCTTAAATCCGTCCGGTGACAGATTTACTGAACTGTGAAGTCTGTTAACGAGATGTCCCGCATTCGACTTCATCGCCAGCTCTCGCGGGGTTTCCCTTTGATCATCTTGTGGACGAAAAACGAAATCGCCATCTCCGTCGGTCAGTTGTCCCCAGTCAGGGATCTGACGGCTACCCAATGCATAGGCAACTTCAGCCTCCACTCGTCCTGCCAGTTGACGAAAAGTAAAAGCATGGTCTTCGCGCGGAGAGTTCGCGCGCTCACGTAACACTTTCAAAAACTCTCTCGTGAAGACGGAGTGTTGATCCTCTTGTCGACCATCCGCTACCGGCGTAAGACGGCCAGCCGATATCCCCAAGAACGCTTGATGTTGAAAATAATAGGAAATGTTATCCAGTTGATCACCACGGTCTCGTCCTGATATTCTTTTTCCCCTTGATCCTTGTTCACTCGTGTCTACCGATTCAGGGTTGTTTTCGATAACGGCTCGGTTCTCACTTGGCGATCCAGACGCACCCCGGCTCTTGAATAGGCTGCCCGAGTAACAACTGTCCAACACAACAACCTTGTGCCGGCAGGGGAGACTTTCCAAGCGATCTTTCAACCAAGACACGGCAATACAACTCTCAAGGTCTTCCCCCGTCGAATCAACCGCTGCAAGATACCCGCGCTTTGTCGCGTCATCGATCAGCCCGTGTCCAGCGAAAAACACGAATAGTGAATCGCCGTCCTGCAATTCGTGTTTTGGTAACCATTGCTCGAATGCATCACGAATTGCTGTCCGTGTGGCAATGCTGTTCGTCAGGTAGCGTACGTGATCGTCCGTGTAGCCAAATTCATCGCGAAGTAAGTTGCGGATCGCGCGGGCATCGTTGACCGCGAATTTGAGCGGTGGGAGGTCGGTTTCTCCGCCTTCGTATTCATCGATGCCAACAATGACTGCCCAACTTGCGCGATATTTGTTTTGAATCGTCGCAGGCGGTTTCTTATCCCGCTGGACCCCTTGGGTCTCGCTTGAGGATTCGGATTGCTGCGTAGATGCTTGCGCAAAAGTGGCAAGAGTGGCGGCGAGCGCTGGGAGTGTTCTACCGCGGCATCCTGACAGCCAAATGCCACAGAGAAGTACTAAAGCGACAACAAACAGCCGAACTTGTGCGAGCACGACGAATCCTGTGATTGAAGGGTGGCCAATCTCAAGCGTGAGCAATTCGTGTTTTTCGCGGGACATCCCTGTCGCCCACAAATCAAACAGCTCAGCATGAGTTCATCGCGTCCAGCTAATGACTTGGGCGTTCCAGCAATGTTCTTCTGCTGCATGCGCCCCCGGGTGAGTACGCCATCATCAACCGCCATTGGCGTTACATACGTTACGCGTTACGGCGAGGATGGCCAATGACTCATTGTAGCTGGCACATGGAAATCCAGGATTCCAAGGATAGGGCAACGACGACGGCTTTTTCAACTGTTATTGGTCAATTGTCATTTGAAACACCGATCTTGGTCAACGGCTCGTACCAAGCGCGGGACTCGGATTCGCCTCGGCAGTGAGCAGAATTCTGTTCGACGCGTCAATCGATGCGACCGCCATCTACAGTGGGAAACTGTTTGCTGCGGGTAAAGGTGATCGACGTGAAGGTGCACAACGGCTATCGGCGGGTGGTAATGAAATGACGCCGTGTGTAGTCGTGGCGGTCATGGGGTCTATGAACGGTAGCGTCACGGCCAAAGTTGACGATAGTTTGACCAGGCTATCCGCGTGACATCATCTCCGCCGACGCGGTTCACCACCAGCGTTGTGGATGAATACCGACCGTTGATCGCGATAACGTAGAGGGCTGAGGGGCCGTCGCCACCTACGTTCTGAATGAGCAGCGAACGATCCGTCGTGATTCGATCGCCCTCCTTTTCGTCCAGGTTCTGGCCCTCATCGTTCACGTTCAGTTTCGTGCAATAGAACTCCATCACGAATGGCACGGGCATTAGGAGTTGAGATCTGACAACCCTAATTCCTAGCTATGACGCAGCACTAGCGGCCTTCGATGTAGAGCAGTTGAATGTTGACATCAGGCAGCTTCTTTTGCAGCTTGTCGACCCCGGCATGCGTCACCGCCGTGCGACTGACGATTAAGTCCTTGAGTGACTTCAATCCTTCGAGATGAACCAGGCCCTCGTCGGTGATTTGAGTCGAACCCAAGTGCATGTAAGTTAGATTCGTTAAGCCGCCCAGGTAGGACATTCCCTCGTCGCTGAGTCGTGTGTTGTCAAGGTTCAGCCACTCCAAGGCCTTGAGACCTTGCAAAGGCTCGATACCAGCGTCCGAAATATTGACTCGCCAGAGGTTCAATTTCTTCAACTTGGTCATCTCACGCAGCGGCTTCATTCCTTCGTCAAACAGCTGCGCACATTCGCTGACATCCAGCTCCTCCAAGCTCGTCAATTTGGGCAGGTCAGCAAAGCCTTCCGCGTCAATCTGATTGCGAGCGATGCGTAGTTTTTTGAGATTTGGAAAGGCAGTTAAGAGGCTGATCGCTTCGTTGCCGATCGTGGTTTCCGACATGTACAGCTCTTGCAGGCTTCTTAACCCCTTGAGTTGCTCCAGCCCCTCTTCGCTGACCCACAGGTAGTCGATCGCGAGTACTTTTAGGTTGGCATGTTTGGCAACATGCACCATCCCATCGTCGCTGACGCTGCATTCGCCGCTCTTCCCGGACAACTTCAACACTTTCAGCCTCGGTAATGGCGATAAGTGCGCCAGTCCGTCATCGCTGACGGCACAATCGCTGAGGTTGATACTTTCCAGCGACAGAATCGTGCCAAGTGTCTTCAGTCCATCATCGGTCACATCCGTCCCCGACAGCAGCACGGATCGCAATCGCGGCAGTTTCGTCAATGGCTCAAGGTGGCTGTCGCCGATCGTCGTGCCGCGAAAATCGACTTCGATGATCGATCCCTTTTCGCGACGTAGCTTCCCGCTGACCGATTCGATGGCCGAGACAGCATCGGCGTCATCGACCGACGCGGTCTTGATTGGCTTATCCTTGGCTGAAGCAGGCTTCGATGCCGCAACGGTCTCTTGCGCGGCGGCATCGCCCGCGGAATCGACCTTGGTTTGCAACCGACAACTGCCCACAACATCAGGCACGACATGAAAAACGAAAAACGTCGCAAGGGAATCTCCATCGGTTACTGATCGATCCTCTTTCTAATGTGATTCGGCTGCAATTCAGGCGGTCAATTCGACTTCCCAACCTTGGCGATACTGCTTTCGAATGTACTTATCGGCCTCCGGGCAATTGGTCGCCTTCAGGTCCTTGGCGTCCCATTCCAACCTCTTGCCGGCACGGTAAGCGACGTTGCCCAGCAAGACGGCTTCGCTGAGAGCTCCAGAGTAATCGAAATTGCAGAGCGTTGGCGAACCATCTTTGCAGGCCTTGATCCACTCGGCGTGGTGGCCGATCGAATCAGGGATCGATTCCTCCGGCGGTGTGAAGTCCGCGTACTTCTCTTTGGGGAACAGTTTGTAACTGGTGTAGGTCGAGAACAGATTTCCTTCGGATCCGACGAACATCACTCCGCTGCCCGGCACACGCTCGCCGGCGACTTCGCGCGGCGTCTGGTCACCGTCGTACCACGTCAGATCAACCGGAGGCAAATCACCTCGTTGGGGAAATTCGTATTTGACGACCAGACCAAGTGGGCACGTTTCCGGATGCACTTCGGGGCCCTCGGCTTCACACGAAATGGGGTGACGCAAGTCGAGTGCCCAAAACGGCAGGTCCATGTAGTGACATCCCATGTCCCCCAACGTTCCCTGTCCAAAGTCCCACCAGCGTCGCCATTGGGCCGGATGATATCGTCCCGGGACATAGGGCCGCTCAGGTGCCGGGCCGAGCCAAAGATCCCAGCTCAGGTTTGCCGGTGGTTGTTGGCCTCCTGCGGGACGATCGCCTCCGCCCCAACCCTTGCCGACCCATACGTGGACTTCGCGAATGTCGCCGATGCTTCCCGCTTGGACGATTTCGACGACGCGTCGGTAATTCTTTTCGGCGTGAATTTGAGTCCCCATTTGCGTCGCAATGCCTTTCGCCTTCGCGGCTTCGGCAATCAAGCGTGCTTCGTGCACGGTGTGGGTAAGTGGTTTTTCACAGTAGCAGTGAAGCCCCGCATTGATCGCTCGAATGGAGGCGGGCGCGTGATTGTGATCGGTGGTTGCGATCACGATGGCATCGGCCGTGTCGGCTTCGTTGGCGATCATTTCGCGATAGTCGGCGTAGGTCTTGGCACCTTTGAACTTCGCGGCGGCCCGATCCAAATAGTTCTTGTCGATGTCACAGAGCCCGACGATGTCTTGACCCTCCACACCCGCGATATCAGCCGCGGCTCGATTGGCAGTGCCGACGCAAAGAATTTTCAACTTGTCGTTGGCTGACGTCGATGGTTGTGCAGCAACCTCGCTCCATACGCCGGCCGACAAAGCCGCGGCGCCGGTTGCCTTGATGAATCCACGACGATGGAGGTTCGAGTTTGCGACAGCAAGTTGCGTTTCTGAATTCGCCTTTGACTTTGACATTGGGCTCACTTCCGAGCGAGATGGAATGGGGCAGGATGATCAACCGCAACATGGTAATCCATCCGTGTCGGGAATACGAACGGCGATGTTCACGAGTAACGAGAGCCGGAGGCACTCGCCCAATGCCGTTACTTCGACCCGATCACCAACCTGCCGCGCATTCCGGCTCGGGCGGCGAGCTTCGGGTTCTCGATCGTCGCCCACAATCGTGCTTGACCGGTCACCGGATTCAGCTCGGGCGAGACAAAAGTCACGTTTCCACGCAGTGGTGTCTCGGCTTCGGCGCTGGCGGTGTCGGCCAGAAAGAATTCGATCCCCCGGCCCACAAGTTCCGGCCCATACACTCGCCCATCCACGAAACACTCGACGCGAATCGGATTGAGCGAGAGGACACGGACAATCGGCTTGCCCGCTTCCACCCATTCACCTGGCTCCACCGCGACCTCGGCAACGGTTCCTGCGACCGTTGCCTGAACACCATGCTTGCGGACACGGGCTTCGACAATCTTCATCGCGGCAAGTTTCTCAACCGCACGGGCCCGCGCGATCTTCAAATCATGTTGGGCTTGTTCGATCGCCAAACGAGCCTGATCGACGACCAATTGTTGCTTGGCAATTTCCGTCTCGCTGACGGAACCGGTGAACTGAGTATTCGCCTCCATGCTCTGCTGCAGCTCTCGCTGACGCACTTCCAAGGTCCGTGTCGCGTACCGCTCACTCACGTCGTTGTCACTCTCCAGCCGCGCCGCGTCGTAGCCGGCGCGTGCCGCATCCAGTTCCGTCTGTGCCTGCTCTGCGTCGAATTGGACCAGACCCTGCCCCGCATCGACTTGGTCTCCTTCGGCAACCAAAACCTCGGCGACCACACCCGCGATCGGAGCAGCCACAAACGTGTTCTGGATCAACGACACCTGGGCGTCGGCAATCTCAATCTGGCCACTGCCGGCTTCCTGAGCCTTCGCATCGAGTGGGACAACAGTAAGCCACAGAGCCGCAAAAAGGAGGGGCAAAAGAACGATTGGAATACGCATGATTACTTGCAATCAAGAATTTGAAGACGGAATCGTGTGGTCCAATAGACTAATCTAAATGGTTCATGTCGAGGCTAATCGTGCGGTAATGCCGCCACCGCAAATGTGTCTCGGACGGCCAGACAATCACCTCACTTTTTGGAATCCCGATGAGCGATCTAAACACATTGGTCCTGGTGATGACGACGGTCGCGTCCGTTGAGGATGCCGATGAGCTCGCTCGATCACTTGTCGATCAATCGCTGGCCGCTTGCGTTCAAGTCGATGGCCCGATCATCAGCCACTACCGGTGGGCGGGAAAAGTCGAACGTGCGACCGAGTTCCGTCTGCTGATCAAGACTTCTCAAACCGCCTGGACCAAACTGAAAGAGAAGCTGTCGAAATTGCATCCCTATGACGAGCCCGAAATTATCATGTTGCCAATTGCCGATGTGACCGACGGCTACCGAGACTGGGTAATCGACCAGACGACGTGAGTGCGGAGACGCTTCGCGACTTTTAGCGGCTGTTCCGTATCGTAAAATGGGTGGCTGGTGGTCGAGCGTCAGCGAGCCCCCAGCAACAAGCAAAGGGAATTCCGGGGGCTCGCTGACGCTCGACCGCCGGCCACCCCAGCAACACAACTTCAAGCTGCCACGAAAAGCTCGGCAGCACGGTCGTGGAAAATGGGCGTTTTGCCCCGCGTCACTGCCGCGACGCAATTGCGTCCCAGAGCGGCAATCCCAATGTCACCAGCCCGACAACGACGGCGCCGATGGCGACAACAAGCACAGCGCCTGCGGCGGAGTCCAGCACATGTTTGATACGTTCGTCGTGCTGCGGATGCAACACTTTGACAAGTTGCTCAATCGACGTGTTGAACAGTTCCGCCGAAAGCACGATCGTGATCGCAAAGACGATGGCTACCCATCGCCACGTTTCAATTCTTAGCCAGGCAGCCACTCCGATTACGGCCAGGGCAATCGGCAAGTGAACACAAAAACTGTTTTGAGTCCGCGCCGACCATGCAACGCCGCTAAGGGCGACCGCAAATTTATTCCCCCAACCGTGTTCGTTCGAGTTCATTTACTCGAGACCCTCAAGGCCAGTCGGAGGAATCAACTGACCGGCAATTCGGCCAAGTTTCTGACCGGGCCAAAATCGAGGTTCAATCGCGAAGCCCAGGGAGACGTTGTCACGGCCTGCGTCGACGACGAATCCCAGACTCATCAGCATCGACTCGCCGATCCGAGTCAAGGCAAGTGTCTGGCCCACGTTTCCGGTCGGACCGAAGTCATAAGTGGTTCCCGCCGTCGTGATCCATTTCTCATTCATGCGGTAGTTGAGCGTACTATTGAGCACGGTGCTGCTGATCGGGCCCTCGAGTGACAACAGCCCCACGTACAAATCACCAAGGCCAGGGCGGCTGGTGCGAAAACCGGCGCTGATCGACCGCAAGCCATTGTCAAAGAAATCGAGGTACCCGTCGCTCAACAGCGTCACGCGATCACCAATGTTGTACTGCATGTCATACTCCAGTGGACCGACGGTTTCGCCAAAGTTATCTCGGTCAGCATCCGGGAAAACCGTCAAATCCATATCCAAACGCAACAGGTCAGCGATCCGCTCACGTCCAGGCAAACCCCGTTTGGTTTGCCAGCGTTGATGCAATCCTACTTGGAACTGCTCCAGGTCGCCCGCAATCACATCGCTGGGGCTAGCCACCAGTTTCTGAAATCCATGGCGAAACGCGTAAGTCCGCGGATCAAAGCGTGCGGGCAGCACTCCACCGAATTCCTCCGTGATGAATCGATTACGAAATTGCTGTTGAGCGTGATCGTCGAGCGGATCGTACGTCGGCAACTCGTCCAAGTTGGTGTTACTATCGCCGTAGAAATACTCGGCCGTCCATTCGACTTTGTGTGCCAGCCCGCGAACGTTCAGCAGGCTGCTTTGGATCGACGGATCGACTCGCCAGGCCGAAAGGCTGGTGCGGACTCCTGCCTGACCCAACAGCCGGGTCAGGGGAGTGCCGTCGGCTGCCTCGCCGTAGCGTGCTGCTTCGCCAGAGATATTGGGCACGACCTTCAGAGGACCGACTTGCAGCGGCATGGCAAGCTCTTGTCGTGTCGAAGCGACAGTGCCTTGGGCGTTGATTTCACCGGGAATCGGCGAGTACAACACGGCCTCTTTCGGATCGGTCGGCAACTCACCAACGTTCAGTCGTTCGTATCCGACGCGGTTGTGCGCCGACCAGGTCAGATGGTCACCAAGAATCGATCCACCAATCATGTAATGGTCCAGAGTCGGCAACTGCTCCGTCGTCGTGAAGAAATCGTTCACCTGGGCGCCAGCCGTCAAATCGAACATGTGGCTGTAGAAGTATTTCCGCAGTTTCAGACCGGTGCGGTGATTCAGTTCCTGGTCCCATTCATTTTCAAAGTATTGTTCCAGGAAGTTGATATCGCTAATCCATCCGATTTCCGCAATCAACTCGTAATCGTTGGGCAAGTATTGGCGGTGGCGTAGCAGTGACCGGCCGCGATTGCGTGTTGCCGGCGTCAGATCGACTCGATCTCGCCCCAGCGTGTCCAGACCCGAATCATGGATGAACCAGCTGTCAAAGTAGCCACTGACCGGTCCCGGCACACCGCACAATCCCGGCAGAGCGTACCGCAGCGTGGTGCCGATCGCGGGACCACGATCACTCAGGTAATCCGTCGATAGTTCCCAATCGACTCCATCGGGCGCGTTGTCGATCCCGAACAACTGAAATAGGTCGAAGTCCAGCAGCACTTGTGTCCCAAAGTTGTCGTCGTTCCTGAGTTTGATGCCTGTCAGGTAATATGCGGGCTGCTCCAATTTGGTCGCGAACCTCGGCCAATAAAAGATTGGCACACCGCCGACGTACACGAAGTTGTTACTGCTTTCAACGAATGGTACGCGATCAATCGTGGCTGACCTGTCACTGGATCCAGGGCGATTTGCTCGCGATCGGTAAGTTGCAGTCGTTGGCTTTGCAGCCAGTATCTGGGCACTCCCATGCGGCTGCTGGTGACGGCGGCGTCAAAGGCCCGAAAATTGCCCCGCGAAACCTGTTCCAGCAATTCCGCCTTGAGCCGAACAACGCCCTGGTACTCCGGAATCGTCGTGATGGCTTCAGCATCCAGGATCATGCCGCGTTGGGAGTTGACGTTGTAGTACATCGACTCGGCGTAAATGATTCGTTCGCCTTGCCGAAAAACGATGTCACCTTCGAGGTAGAGCTCCCCTTCGGACTGTGACATGTCAGTATTACCGTAGAAAAGATCGGTCATCGAGCCCGGCAACCAACCGACAACGCGATCGGCCGAGAGCGAAATCGTCCCCAATTCCATGACGTCCCCGGTGCCAAACTGCGCGGTCACATCGCGCACCAGCACGGTGACTCCGCCACGGGCAATGACCACGGTCTCGCCTAACTCCGGCCGCGGTATCGTTTGAATCTGCGTTGACATCGACGTACCTCGGCCGATGATTTCGACCGACTGCGTGCCTCCACCCGTCATGAAGGTGAAACTGCTGGAATTCGTTTTTGGGGGAGGGGCGATCGTTGGCGAACCTGAGGCGGGAGGAGCGAGGACAGGTTCGGAAAACTGAACCTGTTGGACGCCGTCCGGATAAGCGGACGCCTGCGGCACGGGCGTTGGCTGCACAAGCGATCCGGGTGGATCAATCGGCGGATTCTCGGGCAGGTAGCGAAGGAGGGCGGGAGGCTCTTTCGGTTTACCCTTGAAGACCGGTGCGAAATTGATCTTGGGGTCTGATAAGTTCAAGAAAGTGAATGATTTTGGCTCGGCTGCCTTCGCACCGCCGGTTTGCAGGCCCGCGATCACAATCCGGGACCGCACCCGCCCGATCGGACCATCGACGACCAAGAGAATCGAATCGGCCCAAATCTGTTGCGATCCATGCCGAAGCACGCAGTCGCCTTCAAGTAATGATGCATCCGCATTGCCGATCTGCCAGCGATAAATCGAATTGCCACTGATCTCAATCTGATCAGGACTGATCTCCTGGGCGAGAGAGTTGGCCAACAGACAAATCACAACAAGCAGGCCGGGAAGCAATCGCGCAGCGGTAACCGCAAGATCGGGCGACGATCGCCAAATCCTGAGTAAACGCCGTTCAGCAGTGGCATCCTTGCCTATCAAAAGCGTGGTTTCCCTCCACGAAAGTGACAACAGCTCTGGCCAGAGCAAAGGCGGAGTCTACGAATTGATTTCCACAGATCACAACCGCGAAAACGGCCAACATCGAGGGAATTCCGACTCACCGAGAAAATAGATCGCGTGGAACGCGAGAACCGGTTGTGAAACTGGCGGAGCCCTCAGTTCGGCACGGTTTCGACCTCCGCCGACTGCCGTGCATGAAACTCCGCCGTTGATCGGAAGACCTCATCAAGCCGGCGCCGAATCAGAGTCGACCAAAGCCGATAACCATCGCTGTTGAGGTGCAGCCGATCCTCAGCAAACAACTCGCTGCGCGGATGACCCGTCGGATCGAGATAGTGACCGGCGGTGGCGATGAAGTAGGTGTTCGCGCTCGACAAAGCAATCTCACGGAGTCGAGCGTTGACCTCGCGGATTCTGGGCCAGACCTCCAGACGCTTCTCGGTGGGCGTGATTTCAATCAGTAAGACCGGAGCATCGGGCTGATGTTGGTGTGACACGCCAACGATATATCGAACGAAGCCTTCCACTTCGTCCGGCGTATGATCTTCGGGTTTCCCAGACACATCGTTCCCGACAAACGCGACGAGCGCGCGGTAGCGATGGGGTCGAATCAGTCGCTCGGCGTAGACCGCGACGTCACTATACTTAGCACCCCCGTAGCCTCGCTGGATCGTGCGATAGGGTTCCATGTCCAACGCAATGCTATCCCAACGGCGGATGCTGCTGCTGCCGATAAACAGGATGGCGTCCGCCGGGTCTTGCTCGCTGGCATCGCGCTGTTCCAACTGCACAATTGCCTGCTCCCACTTCTCAATTGCCTTCTCGCGATAACTGTCAAGAAAGTCGGCAGAATCCGTCGGATTGACTTGTGGCGAAGCCTCTTGACCCAAAGCGTGTGGAGCGCACAGTAAGATCAGCGAAAACAAGCAACGCATCGGCAACTCTTTCCATCCAAACGGGACTCGGGCTGAAGGACTTGATCAGAGTGCGCCACGGCAAGCTGTCACCGGCAGCCGACGTCTGACCGCCTCATCTTAGTCCATTGAGCACCGCGCCGCATTGCTGGACAGGCTTCACCGGTCGCAATCGGTTCATGTTACGCTTAGCTTTCGATCACTGGTCACCCATCCTGACGTGCATCCGAGACCTCAATCATGCCTCCGCTATCCCCGCTTTCTCAATCCGCATGGATCCTGACTGTGATGGTCGGTTTTTTAGTAGCCATCAGTCGTCCCTCGGGGGCGCAGGACGCAACCGCCCAAGACCAGAATCTCAAACAGCTGCTCGATCGAGTTTGGGACTTCGAACTGACCGAGTCTCCGATGTTGGCCACGAATGTTGGGGACGAACGTGGACAAGATCGACTGGCCGATGACAGCCTCGAGGCGATTGAGCGGCGGGCGCGGATACGTGGAGAGTTTCTTGGCGATCTAAATGCCATTCCAGCTGAATCGTTGTCGGCAATGGCGCGAATCGATCACGAATTGCTGCGACTGCGTCTTGAGGGGCAACTGGCCGACTATCGCTTCAAGACGCATTTGATGCCGATCAACAATCGAGAAGGATTCCACATCAGCTTTCCGGAGCTGCCGCGTGTCATGAATCCGAAGTCGAAAAGCGATTTCCGGAACTACGTTGCCCGCTTGAAGGATTTTGGACGCTACGCCGACCAGCAGATCGAGCTGCTTCGCGTTGGGGTCGAAGCTGGTCTGACGCAACCAGCAATCATCATGCGAGACTCCGTGGGGCAAGCCGAATCCCACGTCGTCGACGATCCGAGTGAATCGTTGTTGTTGAAAAACATATCCGAGGAAGCACGTGAGGCCTTCGACGAGAATACTTGGAACGAGATTGCCGAACAGATTCGCGACGCCATCCAAACCAGCGTCGTCCCTGCCTATCGCAGGTTCGCGAACTTCTTAAAGCAGGAGTACTTGCCGGCATGTCGCGGGCCGATTGGTGCTGCGGCAATGCCCCGTGGCCGCGAGTTCTATCGGGATCGCATCCAACGCTTCACAACCCTTGAGATCTCGCCGGAAGAACTTCACGAAACGGGTTTGAATGAGAACGCGCGGATTCGTGCGGAGATGAATGCGATTCGTGAAGCCGTGAAATTCGAGGGGGATCTGCCGGCGTTTCTAGCACACCTGCGAACCGATCCCAAGTTCTACGCTGAAACGCCTCAGCAGCTGATGAAAGAGGTGGCATTGATCCTGAAAAAGGCGGACGGTCGGCTGCCGGAGCTATTCGGCCGATTGCCCCGCATCCCCTACGGCCTCCGCGAGATTCCGGCTTACGTCGCTCCGCAAACCACTTCGGCGTACTATTGGCCGCCGGCGACCGACGGATCACGCGGCGGTTTCTACTACATCAATACTTACAACCTGTCGTCACGGCCGCTGTACCAACTTGAATCGCTGTCGATGCACGAAGCGGTTCCCGGGCACCATTTGCAGCTCGCTTTACAGGCCGAACTGACGGAGCTTCACCCGATCAGTCGTGAGAGCAACTTCACCGCTTTCATCGAAGGCTGGGCGCTGTACAGCGAGCGTTTGGGCAAAGAAATCGGATTTTACAAAGACCCCTACCAAGATTTCGGACGCTTGAGCATGGAAGCGTGGCGGGCCAGTCGGCTGGTCGTTGATACCGGAATCCACTGGATGGGTTGGTCTCGCGAGCAAGCAATCGACTACATGCGAGACAACACCGCGCTGAGCGAGCACAACGTGGTTGCCGAAATTGATCGCTACATCGGATGGCCGGGCCAGGCTTTGGCGTACAAAACGGGTGAGCTAGCGATCAGCCGCATCCGCAAGAACGCCGAACAACGTCTGGGAGACAAATTTGATGTTCGCGCAGTTCCACGATCGAGTGCTCGAGGCAGGCTCGATTCCACTGCCGCTGTTGGAGACACGAGTCAATGAGTGGATTGAAGCGGAGCTAACAAAGTAGTTTCCGATTCCAGGGTGGCTGGTGGTCGAGCGTCAGCGAGCCCCCAGGTGCGTTGGGCATGGATGAGAGATTGTAGGTGAAAGTCCTATATGGAGCCTATCGGAGGCAACCATGAGTGAAAAGCAATTGCACGAACTGACAGCCAGATCGAGGTCTGAGCCGGAGGTACGCCGTGAGGCCGTGTGAGATGGAAGCTTGTAGCGTATCGCAGCACCGAATGAAAATGAACCTTCATGCAGGCTGGTCGCCCTGGGTGAGTGGGCCTGGAACCACGATTCCCAATATCCGATCGAGGGCTGCCAGTAGTGAAGGCGGGAGCGGCGAAACATTTCTCATTCTTACCCCAAGAGATCTCCAGCGATCCTCAGTAAGTCCCCGCACACAGGCATGGGGTAGAGTCCGCGAAGGAAACGACAACGACTCGAAGTCGCCGGAGAAGTCGGATCATCTCATCGTAGTGACGAAGCCGAGTAATGTCGGTGGAGCGAAGGGGATGACAAATTGAAAAGCTCTGAATCACGTCAACTGGCGTTTACGTTTGCCGACAACTCGCCCCGAAAGGATCGCGAGAGCGGACAGACCTCCAAGGCGGACGTATCCGCTGGCAAGGCCTACCTGCTGCACCACGCAGACGCCAATTCGACGAACGAAACAGACGCCCGAATTGATTCCGGCGGAGACTGCTCTGCCGCGAATTTATTGGAAGAAGTCGCGTCGCTGCCGAACTTGGCGGCGGCTCTACTTCGAGTCGCCAGTAACAAGGGGGCCCCCGGAGTCGATGGACGCAGCGTGGACGAAGTTGTCGAGCATGCTCAACAGCTTCTACCCAAAGTCCAGCGTGCTCTGCTGCAAGGAAACTTCCTTCCCGGAGACATCCGCCGAGTTTGGATTCCAAAATCCGGGGGTGGCAAGCGAGGATTGGGGATTCCGACAGTCACAGGTAAAAGCACACCTGTGCAGTCAGCCTTCGGGCTTCGTTGAGATTGTTCATCCGTTCCATCCGCTGTTTAGACAGCATTTCATGTTGCTCAAGTGCCGGACGGTTTTGGGAGTGGAATGTGTGATCCTAAAGGGCTCATCTTCAGGAACTTTTTCGGTCCCTCAAGACTGGACTTCGATCCGCTCACGTGATCACTACGAAGACGCCGGCGTGCCGCCAACGATCTTGCGGCTGGAATGCCTGGTCGAGCTAAGCGGACTCGTCAACACGCTCGTCAAATCAATCTCTCAAAGATAGATGCGTTGTGGTCCACTGCTGCACCTCGTTGTTCGTATCCAGCACCCGAGATCTTCTCACCACACTCAGCCAACTCGACTGGCGACGATTGGCTGAGCCGGGTGAGCACAGGAGCCACGACCATGTCGGCAAGACAGCCGCAGGAGTGTGAGCACACATCACACTCGCCATTACCAACACTGTCACCCCAGTGCAAACGTCAACTCGCAATGCTGATTGCCAATCTGATCGAAACGCACTTGAGCAATCAATCTACTTTCGATGTCGAGTGCGATTCAGAGCGGGCCGATCAGCTCGATCCATCAACGAACACTATCAACATCTCAATCAAGGAAGATTGTCATGCACATCACCGATCAACGTTCAACCAAGATCACCGACACGCACCTGCAGAAGATCGCGTATGTCTACTTGCGTCAATCGAGCATGGGGCAAGTTCGTAACCATCGCGAAAGTACCGAACGACAGTATGCGTTGCAAGAGCTGGCGCGGAATCTCGGTTGGCCGGTCGCGCGGATCGTTGTGCTCGACGGCGACCTGGGCAAGTCAGGCACCTCAACCACCGATCGCGAGGACTTCAAGACGCTCGTCGCCGATGTCTCGCTCGGGAAGGCCGGAGCTGTCTTGGCGATCGAAGCGTCACGACTTGCGCGCTCCAACGCCGACTGGCATCGACTGATCGAAATCTGTGGCATCACGGGAACTCTGATCATTGACGAAGACGGTTGCTACGATCCGTGTGACTTCAACGACGGACTGTTGTTAGGACTCAAAGGAACGATGGCTCAGGCAGAGTTGCACTTCATTCGCGCTCGCCTGCAAGGGAACAAACTCAACAAGGCTCGCAAGGGAGAACTGCGATTTCCGTTGCCGGTGGGCTATGTGTTCGATGAACTGAACTTGCATCGTCAAAGACCCCGATGCACAAGTCCGTTCGTCGATCGAGTTGGTCTTTGACTACTTCCAGCAGTGCGGCACGGCGTACGGCGTCGTGCAGCGTTTTGCCCAGGAAAAGCTGGATTTTCCCAAGCGAAGCTACGGTGGCACGTGGGCTGGTAAACTGATTTGGGGACGGCTCACCGATGCGCGCGTCACGGCCATCTTGAAGAATCCGTCGTACGCCGGAGTCTATGCGTTCGGTCGTTATCGAACGATCAAAGAGATTCTGGAAAATGGCGAAGTCCGATCGCGTATTAGTTGTATGCCCGAAGAGAATTGGCTGGTGAACTTGCGAGATCATCATGAAGGCTATATCACTTTCGAGCAGTACACGAAGAACCTGGATCAGTTGTCACGCAACCAAACCAACACACAAGGAGATGGTCTTGAGCGGACCGGCACGAGAAGGATTGGCGTTGCTGCAAGGTCTGTTGATCTGCGGCTGTTGTGGTCGCCGCTTGACCCCGCGCTACCAAGGCAACGGCGGTATCTATCCGACGTATCAATGCAACTGGCGAAAGCGTGAGGGCTTGTCAACGAAAGCTTGTTTGACGGTGCAGTGTCCGCCGCTGGATCGTGCCATCGAGGAGCGTGTGCTCGAAGTGCTCAGCAGCGAGCAGATTCAGTTGGCCATCGATGCGTTTGAGATTGTTTCACGTCGGCACGAACAGATCGATGCACAGTGGAAGATGCGTCTCGAGCGAGCCGAGTACGAAGCCGAATTGGCTCAGCGCCGTTACGAACAAGTCGACCCGAACAATCGCTTGGTAGCCGCGACACTCGAACAACGTTGGAACGACGCGCTGATTGAACTGCAAGACGTCAAGGATCAAATCGACCGCTTGCAACAGGAGTCTCGGCGGCTTACTTCGCAGCAGCGTGATGAAGTGCTTGAGCTTGCTCAGAATCTTCCCCAGCTATGGCACAACACGGCCACTGCGTGGAAGGATAAGAAACGGATCTTGCAACTGCTGATCAGCGACATCACGGTGAAGAAACCGGAGCAGCGTGTTGCTCTCTTGCAAGTGCGTTGGCAAGGAGGTGTGTGCGAAGAAATCCGCGTCGAGTTACCTCGGCCAATAGCGGATCGTTGGCGGCATGATGATGCGTTGATCGAGCGTGTTCGAGAGTTGGCCATGACGTTGGACGATGCGCAGATCGCTGCTCGGTTGAACGATGAAGGACTCAAGACGAACAAAGGAAATCCCTTCACGATCAAGAGCATCAAGTGGATTCGCCACAAGCACAACATCCCTCGTGTCGATGATAGAAAGGCCGGAGAACTCACGGTGAAGGAGGTTGCGCAGCGACTGGGAGTCAGCCCTGGCGTGGTCTACTACTGGATCGACAAGGGCCTGATCCGCGGACGTCGCCACAACGCCGGCTCGCCCTACTTGCTAGCAATCACGCCAGAAATTGAGCAAGAGCTAGCAAAGCGAGTTGCCCAGTCGACACGCATCAAACCGCAGTAATTCCGAGGTTTCTCACGTCTATCCCTAAAGCCTATTGTAAGAGGTGCAGTATGCAGCCACCGTCCC
>CAVPGW010000010.1:0-136673 GCA_963704055.1 Pirellulaceae bacterium
GGTGGGAGGTGCAGGTGCAGGTGTGCAGGTGCAGGTGCAGGTTTGTACAAAAAAAAAAAAAAAAAAAAAAAAAAAAAAAAAAAAAAAAAAAAAAAAAAAAAAAAAAAAAAAAAAAAAAAAAAATAAATAAATAAACCAACCACACCAAACCCAAGGGTTCACTAGCAAATCAGCAAGTCGGAAATCACTGAGTTCGGCTGGGGAAATCAAACCGAAGTCGAGCTTGTTTCGGTCGTCTCGCTCGATGACCGTTTTCGCAGTGCGGTCGTGACGGATGCGGAGGATAAAACGAGGAAAGCGGCATCTGAATCTGTTCAAGCCGCATGGGATCAGCTTCATGATGCAGCGCCGCAAGCGAAAGCTCACGAGGTCGAGGACTCGGCACTGGGGCAAATTTCCCCATCGGGAAAATAAGTCACTGGCGCAGAAACACCTTCTCATTGCGAAACACCTGGGAATTCATTGACTTTTCTGGTCAGAAACGGTTTTGGCACGAGTCGTGCTTCAGTGGTGATCGACCTCTACCAACCCGAAGCGTAAGTGAGGTTCCGAGGAATCCACCATCGAGTTGCTTGTTCACGCGTCGGGTTGGTGAGGAGGTTTAAAACGCACAACGACGCTCCCAACCAAAAGGCCAAGACGATGCTTACGCAAACCACGACTCGTGAGCGAATCACTGAGTTGACGAACGAAATCAAGACGCACAGTGAACCGTTTCGACGGATCGTCGGACAGGTCAATCACGTGCTGGTCGGACAGGAGAAACTGGTTCATCGGATGTTGATTGGACTGCTGGCCAACGGTCACCTGTTGATCGAAGGCGTGCCCGGACTGGCCAAGACGACGGCCGTGGCCAGTCTGGCGAAAGCGATCAATACCGGCTTTCAGCGCTTGCAGTTCACGCCCGATTTGTTGCCCGCCGACTTGATCGGCACGCAGGTCTATCGTCCGCAGGACCAGACGTTTGTCGTCCAGAAAGGTCCGATCTTCTCGAACCTGATTTTGGCCGACGAAATCAACCGTGCTCCGGCCAAAGTGCAAAGTGCATTGCTGGAAGCGATGCAGGAACGACAGGTCACGATCGGTGGAGAAACGTTTCCGCTGGACAATCCGTTCCTGGTCATGGCGACGCAGAACCCGATCGAGCAGGAAGGAACCTATCAATTGCCCGAAGCTCAAACGGATCGCTTCATGTTGAAGGTGATCGTCGATTATCCGAACCGCGATGAAGAACTGCAGAATCCTGCAACGAATGAGCAAGACGTCGGCGAAGTTTGACATTCAACCGGTGACGTCGCCCGCGGAGATTATGGCGGCTCGCGAATTGGTGGACGAAATCTATGTCGACTCGAAAGTTCAAAACTACGTCGTCGATTTGGTCATGGCGACTCGAAACCCGGAAGCCTACGGATTGAAGCTGAGCGACTTGATTCAGTTCGGTGGTTCGCCGCGAGCGACGATCAACCTGACGCTTGGCCGCAAAGGCGAATGCGTTCTTGGCCGGTCGCGGCTACGTGACGCCCGCGGACGTGAAAGAGATCGCGCTGGACGTTCTGCGGCACCGTGTGATGGTGACCTACGAAGCCGAAGCCGAAGAACGCACCAGCGAGTCGATCGTGACGGAGATTCTGAATCACATCGCGACTCCGTAAACGCCGTTCAGACCGTGGCCGACGTCGCCAGACTCTGGACGTCCGAATCCAACGCATCCAATCTCGGCGAGATCGGCTACGAGGAGACTCCCATGATCCCACGCGAAACTCTTCGAAAAATCCGCCGCATTCAGATTCGCACGTCGCACAAAGTCGACGAGTTGCTGGCGGGCAACTGGCACTCGGCCTTCAAAGGTCGCGGCATCGAATTTGAAGAAGTCCGTCCCTATCAGATCGGCGACGATGTGCGCGCGATCGACTGGAATGTGACCGCTCGCAGCGATCAGCCGTTTGTCAAACTGTTTCGCGAAGAACGTGAACTGGCCGTTCAGCTGCTGGTCGACCTCAGCGGTTCGCAGAACCTCGGCACAACGACGCAAACCAAACGTGAGCTGATTGCCGAACTGGGTGCATTGCTGGCCATGTCGGCGATCAAGAACAACGACAAAGTCGGACTGACGCTGTTCACCGACGAGATCGAAAAGAGCATTCCAGCTCGCAAAGGGTCTCGGCATGTGCTGCGACTGATTCGCGAACTGCTGTACTGCCAACCGATCGGCACCGGCACGAACGTCAAGCAAGCGCTGGAACATCTCAATCGCGTATCCAAACGTCGCACGGTCGTGTTTCTGATTAGCGACTTCCAGGACAGCCAGTACGAATCAGCGTTGAAGGTCGCTCGTCGCAAACACGACATCATTCCCGTCGTGATCACCGACCCACGCGAACAGGAAATGCCCAACGTGGGACTGGTTCGACTGCAAGACGAAGAGACCGGCGAAGTCGTCACGTTGGATACGGCCAGTCGCAAGAACCGCCAAGCGTTACGCGGAAGCCTATCGGCAAGCAAGCCGAAACGCGAGACAGCCTGTTTCGCCGCCTGCGTTTGACACCCATTCATCTCGAAACCGGCTGCGACATCGTCGAACCGTTACACAAATATTTTCATCAGCGGGAGAGCCGATCATGAGTCGAATCATGCTCATCTCCGAAGCGCGAAGCGCCAGACTTCGACGGCTGGTACGAGCATCCACGCTCTGGCGAGTTCGGCTTACTGCGATGGCGACCGCCGCCTGCATGTTGCTCGCCAGCACAAGCCGACGCTGCCGACGTCGATCGCGCAAAGCATCCACCGACTCGGTTCAAGTCGCCGAGCCGTTCACGTTGGACGTTACCGTCACCGCGCCCGTTGGTGCGAAAGTCACCTTTCCAGCCATTGCAGACAAGATCGGCGATTTTGACGTACGCGATTCACAAGACGTGTTCGACGTACCCGCTGACGATGCACGAACTTGGACGCGGCACTTGACGCTCGAAAGTATTACGACCGGTGATTTGCAAATCCCGCCGATCGACGTTCAAGTCAACGAAGGCGGAAAAGCAACGCTGGTTCCATCGCAACCTGTGACAATCCGCGTGGCCAGTGTGCTGGAAGACCGCAGCGACCCAACGAAGTACCGTGACATTCAATCGGTCGTCGATGTCGACGTGCCCGTGGTGAGGTCCAACACATGGGTTTGGTGGACGCTGGGCGGTGCGGCCGGCGTGACGTCTGCTTGCGATCGCTGGAATGGTTCTCTCACGACGCGGTGGTTGGCTGACGCCTCGCGATTGGGCCATTGAAGAACTGAGCGAACTGGAATCGTCGGTCGATGCCAATTCGGTCGACAGCGAAACGGCGTCACAGAAGATTTCGGAGATCGTCCGCAGCTATTTGCTGTTGGAATTTGGAATCGCGGACGTCGGACGCACGCCGCAGGAACTCGTTCAAGAGATCATTGCGGGCAAGCGGATCAACTCCGAGTCGACCGATCGCCTCAGCGCTCTGTTCACGCTGGCGGACAAAGCACGGTTTGCTGGATCTGACGCTGTCAGCCGTTGGACTCAAAAGTGCCATCAACGATTCGCGTGAACTGATCCAGCGAATCGCTGACGAATATGAAAGTAGCCGAAGTCGCCAGACTTTGGACGACGCGAATGGCAACCCATCCAATCTCTGGCGAGATCGGCTACGACAAAAAATCGGAGACAAACTGATGTTCTACTCACCCTGGTACTTCTTGCTGCTGTTACTCATTCCGCTGTTGGCGTGGCGACTGTTCGCTCCGCGTCGACGCAGTGCGATCCGGTTCAGCAGCCTGAAACTTGCTCAGCAAATGACGCCGACGCTGCGTCAGCGTTTGACGTGGCTGCCCGCCGCCCTGACGCTCGCCGCCATCACGCTGATCATTCTCGCTGTCGCTCGACCTCGTGAAGGTCGTGAGCAAACGGTCGCCGAAAGCGAAGGGATCGCGATTGAAATGGTCGTCGACCGCAGCGGCAGCATGCAGGCAATGGATTTTCAAGTCGACGGCGAACATGTCGATCGACTGACCGCGATCAAAAAGGTCGCTGGCGAGTTCGTCATGGGCAGCGAGAAGAAAACACTCGACGGACGATTCAGCGACCTGGTCGGACTGATCACGTTCGCCGGATACGCCGATGGTGAAACTCCGCCGACGCTCGATCATGCGTTCCTGGTTTCGCAGCTCAACAACGCTCGCATCGTCACGAACCGCAGCGAAGACGGCACGGCGATCGGCGATGCGATTTCGCTGGCCGTGGAAAAACTGAACGCTCTTGATGCTCGGCAAAAACAAAAGGTGCAAAGCAAGGTCGTCATCCTGCTGACCGACGGCGAGAACAACGCCGGACAACTGGAACCGGTCCAAGCCGCCGAACTGGCCGCGACGATGGGCATCAAGGTCTACACGATCGGTGTCGGCACAAGGGCGAAGCACCTGTTCCGGTCACCGACGCGTTCGGTCGTCGAACCGTCCAGTGGATGCCGGTCAACATCGACGAAGCGACACTGACGAAGGTTGCCGAAGTGACCGGCGGCAAGTACTTCCGCGCGACGGACACCGATTCGCTGGCGAAGATTTACGCCGAGATCGACCAACTGGAAAAGACGAAGGTCGAAGCGAAGCACTTTGTCGATTACCGCGAGCTGGCCGTGCAGTCGTACGCGGGCATGGTGACGTTGCCGCCGCTGCTGTTGATTGCGTTCGTGTTGCTCGCGGCACGGCTTGTGCTTCAACAAACCTGGTTACGAGAACTGACGTAAACTAACATCGTAGCCGATCGCCAGACTGGACGTCAGTCCGACCGAGTCGCCAGACTTTGGACCGCAACATCCAAACTCTGGCGAGTTCGGCTGAGAAGCCATCAATCGGCATTCAGCACCTAGAGAACCCAATCATGGACATTCAATTCGGAAACTCATCCAGCCTGTACCTGCTCGGGGTTGTCGCGATCGGCATCGGCGTCACCGCTTGGGCGGCGATCGCTCGACGCCGCGCCGCGATGCAGTTCGCCACGGACCAGCAACGACGTCGCTTGCTCCCAACCGGAGCCTCCGCACGTCACTGGACATCTGCGATCCTGGTCACGACCAGCCTCGCGCTACTGGCATTTGCGCTGACCGACATTCGCTGGGGCAAGACGTGGCGCGAAGTGCCTCAAAAGGGCATCGAAGTCATGTTCGTGCTCGACGTTTCGCGATCATGCTGGCCGAAGACGCTTCGCCCAACCGATTGGCTCGGGCCAAACAGCAGATCAAGGACATGGTCGACGAGATGGCGGGCGACCGCGTCGGATTGGTCACTTTCGCAGGTGAAACGCGACAATCGGTTCCGCTGACCAGTCACTATGAAGACTTCAAGCAGACGCTCGATTCCGTTGGGCCGCACACGGTCCGAAGTGGCGGTTCGCGACTGGGCGACGCGATCGCGGCGGCGGCCAGCGGTTTCCTGAGCAAGACGAACGAACACAAAGCGATCGTGATCTTCACCGACGGCGAAGACCAAGAGAGCAACCCGGTCGAAGTGGCGGAAAAGTTGTACGCCGATCAAGGGTATCCGCATCTTCACGGTCGGACTTGGCGACATGGACCGAGGTGCCCGCGTACCTGAATCCGAAGGCGGCCGCGGCGGCTACGTTCAATACAACGGCCAACAAGTGTGGTCAAAGATGAACGGCCAAGTCTTGCAGCAGATCGCCGAGAAGACAAACGGGGCATATATCCCCGCTGGGACACGCCGGGTCAACATGGCCGACGTCTATCACGGCTACGTCGCCAACGTGGAACAAGGCGAATTCGAGACTGCGAAGATCAATACCTACATCGCCAGGTATCAATGGTTCGCCGTACCCGCTTTGGCACTGTTGTTGCTTGAAGTGTTCGTGTCGACGCGAAGTGCCAAGACGAAAACCAACACGCAAGTGAAATCGACAACCATCGTCCGCCAACTCAAGCAAGCCGCGTAACTCTACCAGCCCGAAGCGTAAGCGAGGACCGCCCCGCCGTACTTCGCTTACACACCGGATTAGTAAGGCAAGAGAAACCAATCATGCAATATTTCACTCCAAAAAGACTTTCCATCGCCTTACTCGCTTGTGCGATCACGTCGCCAGCGTTTGCGGATACGGCGGCGACCGACATTAACTCGGCCAATGCACTCCTGCGCGAAGGGCAAATTCGACGAGGCTTTGGATACCTATCGAAGCGTCACGCCCAGCGACGCGATCAAAGACGAGTTGGACTACAACCTCGCCGTCGCTCAGTATCGCAAGGGCGACATCGAATCGGCGAAAGGGATGTTTACCGAAGCCGCCACGTCGTCGGACAGCAAACTAGCCTCTGCCGCTCGCTACAACCTCGGCAATTGTTTCTATGCCGACGCGGTCGCCGCAGCAGAGAAGGACAAGCCCGCCGCGATCGAATCACTCGGCCAGGCCATCGAACACTATCGCGGCTCGCTCGCCGGGAACCCAAATCATGTAGATGCTCGCGCCAACATTGAACTGGCGGCCGAACTGATGAAGAAGTTGCAGCAGGAGCAAGAGCAGCAGGAACAGCAGCAAGATCAAAAACAAGACGAGCAAAAACAAGATCAGCAAAACCAGGATTCTGAATCCAAGGACGGTGAGTCTCAGCAAGACCAGCAGCAACAGGATCAAGGTCAAGAGAATCAAGAAAAACAAGATCAAGGATCCGAATCCAAGGACAACCAATCACAAGAGCAAAAAGGGGAGCAAGATCAATCGAAGTCCGACGATCAGCAATCCGGGTCGGAAGATCAACAGTCCGAGCAACAGCAGTCACAAGACAAAAGCGGCCAGTCGCAGGAGTCCGAAGATCAATCCGGCAAAGAGGGTCAAGCCAAACCCGAACAGTCGGCTCAGGAGAATGCAAGTCAGAAGCCTTCGCAGGACCAGCAGCAGGCAGCTAACGACGACCAAACTCTGGCGAGTTCGGCTACGGAAGAACAGTCGCAAGCCGAAGCCAACGACCAGCCCGTGCCCAGCGGCGAGCTGAAGGCAGCGTCGGAACAAGACGAATCCGAAGGTAGCCGAAGTCGCCAGACTTTGGACACCATACAAGACGGGCTGATGTCGAAAGAGGAAGCTCTCAAGATGCTGCAAGCCGTCCGCGACCGCGACATGCTGCGGCGACTTCGCCAAGAGCAACTCGAACGCAACATGCACGTACCAACCGACAAAGACTGGTAGCCGAAGTCGCCAGACTTTGGAACACGATACCTAGAACTCGTCCAATCTCTGGCGAGCTCGGCTACGAAGAACTCGAGACCTATTCATGAAAAACTTCATCACCACCATCGCTCTAATCTCACTTTTCGCAACGGTCGCGTCCGCCGCCAACGTCGACGCTCGCATCTCCACTCGAGAAGCCTACGTCGGCTCGCCGGTGACATTGCAGCTCTCGATCTCCGACGCAGCCGACTACGAGCAACCGACAATGCCAGTCATCGACGGTTGCGACGTGCGATCCGCTGGCTCGCCGTCGCAGAGTTCGCAGATCACGATCATCAACGGTCGTCGCAGCGAAAGCCGTAGCGTCACGATGCAATACTTCATCACGCCGCGTCGCGAAGGGACGTTCACGATCCCCGCGATGACATTCAAAGTCGAGGGCAAAACCGTCACGACTCAGGCCCAACGCTTCGTCGCGACCAAGAGCGAAACGGGCGACTTGATGTTTGTCGAAATCGAAGGCGGCAAAGAAAGGGTCTTCGTCGGACAGCCGCTCGATTTGAAACTGAAAATTTGGATCAAACCGTTTCGCGATCCGACTCCGGTCAAACTCTCAGCGAAGGTGACATGTGGAACATGATCTCCGACTCGACTTCGTGGGGCGGTTTCGCGGATCGCATGAAAGAATTGGCCGAGAATCGTCAGCGACCCGGTGGCCAGGAAGTTTTGCACGATGACGGCAACGGCGGCGAGCGGGCATACTACCTGTACGAAATCAACGCCACCGTTTATCCCAAACGAGCTGGCAAGATCGACGCCAGCGATGTGCAGATCGTCGTCGACTATCCGACCGCGATCGGCAAATCACGTTCGCCTTTTGGCAGCATGTTTGGTGATGACATGTTCGGTGGCAGTTCGCTGATGTCGCGCATGATGAACGACGACTTTTTCGGTTCGTCGTTCGGCAATCGCTTGGCCGTCACTGACTCGCGTCCGATCGTGGGCGAAGTCAGCGTCGATGCGACGGAGGTCCTGCCGGTTCCCACCGAAGGACGCCCGGCGGACTATCGAGGTGCAGTGGGACGATATCGCATCGTAACTCAGGCGACTCCGACAACCGTCGATGCGGGCGATCCGATCACGCTGAACATTGGCATCACCGGGACCGGACCGATGGAATTGGTGCAAGCACCACCGCTGTACGAACAGTCAGATTTGACAGCAGAGTTCAAGGTTGCCGACGAATCGCTGGCCGGCTTCGTAAAAGACGACAGCAAGGTTTTCTCGACGACGATCCGGCCACGACGTGAAGGGATCACGGAGATTCCCGCGATCCGATTCAGTTTCTTTGATCCCGAAACGGAGCACTTTCAAACGGTGACAAGCCAGCCGATCGCGATCACGGTCAACAAGTCCGAAACGCTGGCACTCGATGCGATCGTTGGCAATGCCCGTAGCACGACCGCCGCTTCGGCTGGACCGATCGCAGATGCAAGTTTGCCGGATTTTACCAATCACAGCGACGCGAGTGTGCTCATTTCGCAAACACCGCGGAGCCGGTCAAATTGGTGGTGGGTGTTTGTGATCTTTCCGCCAATCGTTTGGTTGGCGACCGTCGTTGCGAAGTATCGCGACAGAATGGCAAGTCGCTTGCCGAGTTTCCGTTCGCCCAAAACAACTTGCTTGGCTGCGATTGAGCGTGCAAAGGATGCCGATGGGATCGCCGATGCTGTGGTGCGCTTTGTACTCACCCGTAGCCGCACTCGCCAGAGTTTGGACACGGGGGCTGAGGGACTCCAAACTCCGGCGATTTCGGCTACTCATGCCGTTGGAACACTGCGTATCGCCGGACTGTATCAAGTCGCCAGTGAAGTCGAATCGTTTTTGGCGAAGTCTCATGCCGGGGATATCCAGACTCTGGCGAGTTCGGCTACAGAACTGGTCGAAAAGGTGGATGCTTCGATCAACGCGAACCGCAAGAACAAGGTGAAGACGATGTTGCCGAAACGTTCCAAGACCAAGCTGGCTCGACCCGCCGGGTTATTACTCGCGGCGATCGTGATTGCTTCGGCAACCTCCACCCCCGCCGCAGCCGAAGTCGCCCAGACTTTGGACAAGCCCTCCGTAAAACTCTCTGCGAGTGCCGCGACGACGTTACTGGCCGAGGCCACGGAGGCTTACAACCAAGGGATCGCAAAGTCGCAGACCGATTCCGCTGACGCCAAAGAGCTGTTGGCGACTTCGACAAACAAGTATCAACTGTTGGTCGACAGCGGCATTCGTAACGCAAAACTGTTCACGAATCTGGGCAATGCGTATTTGCAGACCGGCAAACTTGGCCACGCGATTGCGAACTACGAAAAAGCTTTGCAGCTGGATCCGAGGAATAGGCAAGCAAAGAAGAACCTGGCGTTTGCTAATGGGAAGGTGGCGGGCGTCCAAACTCTGGCGAGTTCGGCTACGGGAGTTCGGTCGTACAACAATCGATTCGTCGATGTTGTAGGGACATCTCCCATCTTCTGGATGCTCGCAATGTCGTCGCTGGCGTTTTGGGGACTATTGATCCTGCGACTCGTCCACCGACCGTTTCCGGCTTGGAAGTGTGCTGCAGTGCCGCTGGCGTTGCTGTTAATGTCACTCGCTTCAGTCTTATTGACTCACTCCAACGCTCGGCAGAACTGGAACGCCGTGATCGTAGCGGACAGCGTCAGTTTGCACTCGGGTGACGGCGAGCAGTTCGCCCCGGTTGTCACGGTTGAATCCTCGCAAGGCCACCGCGTCGAGATGCTGGCAACGCGAGGTGACTGGACGCAGGTTCGCACCTTTGAGGGCCATGTCGGTTGGGTCCATGCCCGCGATGTTGAGTTCGTGAAAGAAGCACAAGCGTAGCCCAAGTCACCGACTGCGAGATTTTCGGCGATTTGCGTGAACTGCCTCGCAGCGACGCATCCTCGCGCTCCAGTCTTATTTCGCGAATGAAACGTTGCGGACGGATTTAATCGAGACAATGAACCGTTGAAATGGTTGATTCTCGATAGGCCAAGCAGTGTGGATTGTCTTGGGGACTTTCTAACCCGCACCGTGAGTTTTGAACTTGCGCTTTCTCAGTCACCCGACGGGTCAGCGAGGGAAAATCGGTGCTGGCAGATGCCTCGCTGACGCGTCGGGTTAGCATTTCCTTGCGTTTCAGCCGAACGCGCAACTTCAAAGAGCGTGAGCGAGGTCACGCTTCCTCGCTTAGCATCGTGCGGGAAATAACTGTCGCGACTTCAAAGTAGCCATCACGCTCCGTCGTGATGATCGCCGGAAATACAGGACAGTTATTTCCCGCACGATGCTTAGGCGTCGGGTTGGTGATGTTCGACGATGACGAGCTGTTCACCGCTGATGATTCGATTACTACGGTTGAACGTCGCGTAACTCCAGGCCCATTGCAATAGTATCAGCACGCGGTTCTGAAATTGCACAATCAACATCAAGTGAACGAACAACCAAAGCAACCAGGCAAAGAGCCCGCAAAACTGGCGTTTACCGATCTCCGCAACTGCGGCGGCTCGGCCGATGGTCGCCATCGTGCCGTTGTCTTTGTAGTGAAACGGCTCGAAGTGGGTTTCTCGTAGCCGATCTCGCCAAAGTTCGGGTGTTTCCGATCCGCCTCGCTGATGCTTCGGGTTAGTGTCACTCGTCCAAAGTCTGGCGACTTCGGCTACGCATTTCGCAACATAAGCTCCTTGCTGAACCGCGACGGCGGCCAGTCCGGGCAGCGGCTTGCCGTCTTCGCCTATGCACGTTGCAATGTCACCGATCGCAAAGACGTTTTCGTGACCGATGAGATTCAAACGGTTTGACACAGGCAAGTGTCCAGCGCGATCGGTTTCGATGTCGCAGGCCGTTGCCAATTGCCTGCCGAGCGGATTCGCTTGTACCCCTGCTCCCCACAGCACGGTTTTGGTTGGCACCACGCTCTCGCCATCAGCGGTCGCCAAGCGAACATGATCGCGGGTGATTTCAGTCACTTTCGTGTGCGTGTGAACTTCGATGCCAAGCGATCGAACCTTGTCGGCCGCGCATTGGCAGAGGTCTTCTGGATAGTGCGCTAGAATATGAGGAGCTGCTTCGACAACGAGGATGCGAGAATCCTGGGGATTGATATGTCGAAAGTCATGCTTGAGCGTGTGTCGAGCGATCTCCGAGAGCGCTCCGGCTAGTTCGACGCCGGTCGGACCACCGCCCACGATCACGAACGTCAACAACGCGGCTCGTGCCGCGGGATCAGGCTCGCGCTCCGCCGCCTCGAATGCCAGAAAAATCCGCTTGCGGATATTTGCCGCATCCGCCAATGTCTTCAGCCCCGGCGCGAGCGGTTCCCAATCATTGCGTCCGAAGTAACTGTGCGTTGCTCCGGCGGCAACCACAAGAATGTCGTAAGCCAGTTCACCATCCGCGAGCACAAGTCGCTGATCGGAGACGTCGATCTCTTCGACTTCGGCCATGATCACTTCGCAGTTCGCTTGTTTGCGAACGATCGCCCGCAACGGCGTAGCAATGTTGGCAGGCGACAAACCGCCGGTGGCAACTTGGTACAGCAGCGGTTGAAAGAGGTGATAGTTGTGACGATCGACGATGGTCACGCGAACGCTGGCTTTGCGGAGACGCCGTGCGGTTTCGAGTCCGCCGAAGCCGCCGCCTACAATGACGACGTGCGGTGGTTTGGTCATGGGCAGTTCGAATGTCAAATCTGTATTTATTGCGGTTCCATTGCAAAAACACGCAAGGCGACCATTTTCTCAGCCACATGCGTTGCCGTCATGATAGCATCAGCCCCGCCACACCCGTTGTTCAACAATCGGCTCCTCCGATCCAGGCGTATGGTCATTTGATCTCGATGCCGATTGCGCTTGACGAAGACAGCCGCAGGCAGAGCGTTGACAACTTGAATCGATTGCTTGCCGACACGATGACGATTGCTGCAAGCACATGGCGACCGGTGTGTAGTACTTCAACGCCGCGTTCTCGAACGTTCTCGAGCAATCCGCGAACGAGATCCAATTGGTGATAACGCGGGAAGATCTGCTTGCGTGTCTTCTGCCCCGTCTTCTTGTTCTTCTCGACGACGATCTGGGCGTAGTTCTCGACGATGTTCGTTGTGCTCCCCGGCGTCAGAACTCTCTTCCATAGATAGTCTGTCTTCAATCCGTTCGGATTTGGCGGATTGCCCGCCCCATCGTTCCAACCTTGATTGAACGGTAGGAACCAAGACTTCTTGCCTTTCAGGTGCGTGCACATTTTTACTTGCTGATCATCGACCGCAAAATGAACGATGCAACGTCCGAACACGAAGAGACGCTCTTTGACGCCGGTGTGTCCGTGGGACGCCAACACAATCAAATCGAACTCTTGGTGTTCGGCGTATTCGGTGATTCCATGAGCAGGTTCGTTGGCGGTGGTGTCGAAATTCAATCCAATATGCCGCGAGTTACCGGATTCACCTTGCAGCATCTTGAGCGCCGCGAGCCTCGTGAGCGTCGTCGATTTCGGCAGCCAATTCGACGTTGGGCATGCCCACGAAAGGCAGGAGTATCGATCGCAAGCACGGGGCAGGAGGAACAGCACTCGGACTTCGCCGAACTCTTTGATCTTCGCTTCGGTCTCGGGCAAGCATTTTCCATAGGCTTCTTTGGACAGTTTGCCGCTGATCTGAATCTCGATGATTTTGCCCTCGGCATGTTCGACGATATTGAATGACGTTGCAGTGGTTTCTTGGGAAGGAGGTAGGTGGTAGCCAATCTCGCCAGAGATTGGATCGGTTAGTTTGAAGAGAAAGTCCAAGTTTGGCGACTTCGGCTACGTCTTTGGCGTGTTTGGCACGAGCCGTGCATCAGGTGTTTGGCACGAGCCGTGCACCGGGTGTTTGGCAATACGCATAAAAGGACACTATTCAATGAATAATTCATGGCATTTGGGTCGACTGGCTGGCATCGACGTGCGGATTCACTGGACGTTTTTGCTGTTGCCAGTCTGGATTTACTTTTCAAGCATGGCTGCCGGAAGAGGTGCGGTCGCTGCCATCGTGGCAGTGTTATTCGTGCTCGCCATTTTTGGCTGCGTCGTGCTCCACGAATACGGGCATGCACTTACAGCGCGTCGTTTCGGCATCGGCACCCGCGACATCACGCTGTTGCCGATCGGTGGTGTAGCCAGCTTACAACGCATGCCGCGCAATCCTTGGCAAGAACTTGCGATTGCAGTCGCGGGTCCGGCGGTGAATGTCGTGATCGCAACGGCTTTGTTCATCGGTCTACCCATCGTGGCAACGGCATCGTTATTGCCGGTCGCAGCGATTGGATTCTTGTCGACGCTGGCTTGGGTCAACGTCGCGCTAGTGGTTTTCAATATGATTCCCGCGTTCCCGATGGACGGTGGACGCGTGCTGCGAGCGTCGTTGGCCCTGGCGTTGCCCTACAAAAACGCGACTCGGGTTGCTGTCGGCGCCGGGCGGTTCGTGGCGATCGGCCTGGGCTTGATCGGCTTGATGACGGGCAATCTGATGTTGGTCTTCATCGCTGGGTTTGTGTTCTTGGCTGGCGGAGCGGAACTGGCGATGGTGAATCGGACCTCGGACGAGGTACCGATGCGTGCGAAGGCGACCCTGTTGGAATCAGCGGGCAAAGAGATCCCGGCAAGGTCGTTGCCGGTTGTCAGTGCCCAATGGGATGCGCGCAACGTGCTAGGTTGGTTGTCGAGTGATTCGGTCGATCAGTTTCTTGTCTCAAGTCACGGTGTAGCGGTTGCCATCGTTCGCAAGTGTGATCTGCGAAAGGTGGTGAATAGCGGTCTGGGGTCAATCCCGATCGAGCGACTGCTCGCCGGACACATCCTGCCGTACCGAGACGTGCACTCGGAATCGGCAGCATAGTCTCAGAGGACACCGTAGCCGAATCGTGCCTTCCATTCGACCGCAGCCAAAACACGCCCGACCGCCGCGTGCTTCCAGCAATCTTTGGTCGCACCGCTCAATAGCTGGTCGCATCGGCGGGGCGAATTCTTGGCAAAGCAGCGTTATTCCTCGACTTGACCCACAATCGACTGTTTGGCCCAGCCTGTGCATGAAGGGGCTGGCAATGCCGATCTGGATTCGGCGACCAATCGTTTTGGATAAGTCAATCGTAGCGGATCTCGCCAGAGTTTCGACCACCAACCCGAAGCGTCAGTTTTGAAGTTGCCGGTTTGGCTTCAAGTCATAGCCTCCGTCACCGAAAATGAATGTCATCCAAACTGTGGCAAGTTCGGCTACCGGTTGGTCGCGACCACGATAGCGACGGGCATCGTGAACAGGTCGATGCGTTCTTGGCTGGCGATCGCGAACCCGGCTTGCTCGACCATTCGTTCCAGCGGGATCGGCTGGCAATCGACGATGTGGGGAAAATGCGTGTGCATCCAAATGTAGGAGCGTTCGAGCACGCTTTCGGAATCTCCGTCGGACACCGTTGCCATGCTGACTACGCCCAATCGTCCGCCCGGTTTCAGGACTCGTTTACATTCAGCAAGCACGTCGGGAATCGTTTCGAGCGAAAAAAGTTCAAGTGTGAAGCTCATGAAGAGCACATCGAATGAATCGTCATCAAAAGGAAGCGGCGGCGCTTCGGAGACGACAAGCTGCACTCGATCTTCGCAGCCGGCTTCTTGCAGCCTTCTCCGCGAAACATCTCGCATGCCCGACGAGATGTCGATGCCAGTGACGCTGCCATTGTTGCCAACGGCCTCGGCGAGCGTTACGAGGGAGTGTCCGGTTCCAAAACCAATCTCGAACACCGATTCGCCCGGTCGCACATCAAGCAACTCCAACCCGCGCTCACGAGCAACGTGTTCACCGCCATCGGCTATCAGGTCATAGGCGTGACTGATCCGATCGTAGAACTGTTGTGCAGGATTCGACTGCATATTGTTTAACCTTTGCTTTGGCCTTGAGTTTTGCTTGGGGTGCCCATCGAGATCATTTCGGTGCCGTTTCGGTCGCGAATAGAATGTCGCAAAGCAGGGTCAATTTTCGTTCGACTGCTTGGCGACGTGAGTCACGCTCGTCTTGGTTCCATCCACTGGCGATCTGGCAACGAACCGACTCGATGCGGTTGATCGAAGGGAACGGTGGTGTGCCATGTGTGGCTTCAAGGACTGGCATGGGTGTGGGCTCGGTACAGTGCGGAGATGGACGGGAAGTGCGTGACGTCCGACAAGGCACTAACCGTGCCAATAGGCCGATCATCGTCGAAACACGCCCGTTTCCGCAGTCGACACAGCTATCCGGCCACGAAATAACCGCTCCGATCAAAAACTTGGCGACTGCAAGTACCAATGTAACGCTGATGTAACTGCTGATGTAACTGCTGATATTCTCATCAGTCCTTGCTGCTGCCGGCTGACGTCAAATGGGACATTCTGCCCCGCAGCGAAAATTTGTCGCGAGCAAATCTGCCATGTAGCCGAAGTCGCCAGACTTTGGATGAATTTTTTCACCTACCCGCAGCGTCAGCGATTACGTTCCAGCGATCCTTGCTGACGCGTCGGGTTTGCGGATCGAGTCCAAACTCTGGCGAGTTCGGCTACGTTTCAAAATGTTGGATTTTCAAATTGTAGGCGCGTGCGTGTGCCATTGGTACGGCAACTGCTTTGAAACGGATCGTCGGTGTTTGGACGTTGTGTTGACGCCTTTGGCACGCCGCAAAACGAATTAGCTATCCACCACAAGGAATCCAACCGTGAAACGTTCACGCTCAAAACTCTACGCGTTATTGATGACCGCTCCGCTCGTGCTGGCAGGCTCGGGATTAACCGTCGCATTGGCACCGGCATCAACTTCAACTCCGGCGGCAGACGCACCGATCACGTCGACCGAAACGCTTGGCGTCGCAAACGCTTTATCCGACGCGTTTCGCAACGTAGCCACACATGTTCTGCCTTCGGTCGTAGCGCTCGAGAATCGGCCCGATATGTCTTGGCAAGCGAAGAAACCTGCATCGCCTGACGGCGGAATGTCGGGCCAAGACAATCCGTTCAAGGGAACTCCCTTTGAGGACATGTTTCGCGGTCAACCAGGCATGGCACCTCAGGAGATGCCTTCGCAAGGTGGCATCGGCTCGGGAGTCATCATTGACTCAGCCGGAATCGTGCTGACCAATAACCATGTCGTGGCTGGCGGCGGCAAAGTCATCATCCGCACTCAGGATGGACGCGAATTCGCGGCGACGGAGGTGCTGACCGATCCAAAAACAGACATCGCCGTCGTCAAGTTCAACGGTGACTCCAGCTTGGTCGCTGCAAAGATTGGCGACAGTGATGCGATGGCCGTTGGTGACTGGGTCGTCGCTCTCGGTCAGCCGTTTGGATTGGAAAGCACCGTCACGGCCGGTATCGTCAGTGCCAAAAATCGTGGCATCGGAATTACCGATCGCGAGAACTTCATTCAAACCGACGCGGCGATCAACCCCGGCAACAGCGGAGGACCGCTGGTGAACCTTCATGGTGAAGTGATTGGCGTAAACACGGCGATCTCTTCGCGAGGTGGTGGGAACAATGGCGTTGGTTTCGCGGTCCCATCGAATCTGGCCCATTGGGTGAGCCATCAACTGGTCACGACCGGCAAAGTGCAACGTTCCTATTTGGGCGTCGCCATCCAGCCCGTCAGTTACGAATTGAGCACCCAGCTTGGCGTGGCTCCCAAGAGCGGTGTTGCGGTAACAGACGTCTTCCCGGACACGCCAGCAGCGAAAACTGGCCTCAGAGCCGGTGACGTGATTACCCAGTTCGGCGGCATTGCCGTAACGACGCCTCAACAATTGCAGCTCGCGGTTGAACGATCGTCGGTTGGAAAGTCGCTGATGATTCACGTCGTGCGAGACGGCAAGGGGATCGAGTTGACCTACATGGGTGAAGCCGTCCCAGGAGACTTTGCTGCCGACACATCCAAGACGCCAAATCACGACGGCTTGAAATTGCAGTCGCTGGGCTTGGAAGTCAGCCCGCTGACACCGCAAGTTGCCGAACAACTTGGGGGAGAAAAACAAACGGGCGTGTTGATCACGCAAGTTCAAACGGATGGAGCCGCCGCAATCGCCGGACTCGACCCCGGTATGGTTATCGTGCAAGCCAATCGTCAAGACATCACTTGCGTTGAAGACTTTCAAAGGATAGTGGGTGCTGACGAAGATGGTTCCATCCTCCTGTTGGTTCGAACCGGCCAGGGCTCACGCTTCGTCGTCGTCAACAGATGACGTCAGAAACCGTAGTCAAAGTTGCCAGACTTTGCACGCGCATCCCTACCGGACTCCTCCAATCTCTGGCGAGTTCGGCCACCACTGACTGCGGCCAACGTTCATTCTATAATGGGCTTTGGCCGCCGTTTTGTTAAAACCAACTCTTCGCCGTAGCCAAAGTCGCCAGACTGAAACTACTACCGCAATGCTGATCGAATCTCTGGCGAGATCGGCTACTACGACGTCTGACGAACGCTCGATATGAAACTCGCAGCCAAACTTATCCTTGTTTTCCTCGTCGGCGTCCTTGGCATCGTGTCGTTGTTTGCTTGGCAAACGATTCGGCGGCAACACGAATGGGAACAACAGCGGCGCGCCTCACATGCGGGCGATCTTGCCGAAACGCTCACACCCGCGATCGAAAAAGCCTACAAAGAAGGAGGCACGATCACGATCCAGCAAGCCGTTGAGGTTTCCACGCGTCGACTCCGTGGTCCGGAAGTGCGATGGATCGACGGCAAGGAAAAAGCATTGCTAGAAACTCGAACGACGTCGCGTCAAACGTCCAGCGTCTCGATCACCGACGCTGACGGCAACCGAAAAGCATACTCTTACGTGCCCATCACGCTGGACCACAACCAGTCCGGTGCTGTCGAAGTTGCCGAAACGCTCACCGATCAAGATGCATTCACGCAGCGTGCGGTCGCAACCTCGTTGTTGTCGCTGCTTGGTGTGGCAACCTTGTCGGGAATTGTCATCTACTTCGGTGGGGTACAACTCGTCGGCAAACCGCTTGGACGACTGATCTCCCAAGTCCGCGCAATCGGTGAGGGGCAACTCGATCAACCGCCCGCGATCAAATCCAATGACGAACTCGGGCGACTCGCCATCGCGATCAGCGACATGAGTCATCGCATCAGCCAGCAGCGAGACACGATTCGGCACACCGACCGTTTGGGCACGATTGGGACGCTCGCCGCTGGAATGGCGCACGAATTGGGGACGCCACTCAACGTCGTTTCCGGGCGCGCCGGGCTAATCAAGAGCGGAAAACTTTCCGCGGAAGAAATCGCCGCGAGCGCTGAAACGATCCAATCCGAAGCCGACCGGATGACCACGATCATTCGCCAACTTCTCGACTTCGCCCGCCAGAAACCGTCGCCGCACCAGTCGATCGACCTGGTCGACGTCATCAAGCGAACCAGTGATCTACTGCATTCACTCGCCGAGAAAGCCAATGTTCAACTGGTAACGACCATCTCGAAAGAGCCAGTACGAATCGACGGCGACTCGGCTCAGATCCAGCAAGTCGTCACCAACCTTGTCACCAACGCCATCGCTGCCATGCCCGACGGTGGCACGGCAACGATCAGTCTCGATCGCGCCTCCGATCAACACGTCCAACTCAAGATCTCTGACTCGGGCGTCGGCATCGATCCGGAAGACGTCGACCGCGTGTTCGAGCCGTTTTACACGACGAAAGATGTCGGCCACGGCACCGGACTGGGACTCTCCATCGCGTACGGCATCATCCGCGAACACGGCGGCGACATCAAGGTCGAAAGCCAACCCGGCAGGGGCAGCACCTTCATCATCACATTCCCACTCCACACCCCCTCGTAGCCGAAGTCGCCAGACTTTGGGCCGTGCATCCCCTCGTGGCCGAAGTCGCCGGGCTTTGGACCGTGCATCGCGTGTGTCCAATCTCTGGCGAGATCGGCTACGAAGTCAAAACGATGACCAAACAACGACATGAATTACCAACACGCCACTCCGAACGTCATGATCGTCGATGATGAACGCAACATGTGTGAACTTATCGAAACGGACCTGCGACTCCGCAATATCCCAAGCAAGTGGTACACCTCTGCTGCGGAAGCCCTCGACGCGATCCACCAGCACGACTTCGACGTGATCCTCACCGACGTGCGAATGCCCGGCACCTCCGGCTTGCAACTTTGCCAACAACTGTCGCAGACTCGTCCGGACATTCCCGTTGTTGTGATGACCGCTTTCGGAACCCTCGAAACGGCTGTCACCGCCATGCGGTCCGGCGCTTACGACTTCATCACCAAGCCAATCGAGATGGATTTGCTCTCGATCACGCTGCAGCGAGCGATCCAGCATCGACAATTGACCGAACAAGTACGATTACTCGAATCGACCCAGGATCCCGCGTCCGCCTTCGGTGAAATTCTCGGCCATAGCCCGGCGATGCGAACACTCTACGAGCATCTCTCCCAAGTCGCCGCCTCCGATGCCGCCGTGCTGATCACCGGCGAAAGCGGCACCGGCAAAGAACTCGTCGCCCGTTCGATTCATGCCGGGAGCCGCCGAGCCGAAAAACCCTTCGTCGCCATCAACTGCGCCGCGCTCACCGAAACACTGCTCGAGAGCGAACTGTTCGGCCACGTCAAAGGAGCGTTCACGGACGCGAGAGGCGAACGCAAAGGGCTGTTCGTCGAAGCAAGTGGCGGTACGCTGTTGCTCGACGAGATGGGCGAAATGCCGATGTCGATGCAAGTGAAACTTTTGCGAGCCCTCGAAGAACGCAAAGTCCGTCCCGTCGGCAGCGACAAAGAAATCTCCTTCGACGTGCGAGTCCTGACCGCCACCAACCGCGACCTCGAAACCGCAGTCTCCGAAAACCGATTCCGCGAAGATCTTTACTACCGCATCAACGTGATCGGCATCGAACTCCCGCCGCTGCGATCCCGAGGCACCGACATCCTGCGATTGGCCGAACACTTCCAAAAACTATTCGCCACGGGCGAAAACAAGCCCGTCACCGGCCTAGCCGACGGAGTCGCCGAAAAGCTGCTCAGCTATTCCTGGCCCGGAAACGTTCGCGAACTCCGCAACGTCATGGAGCGAGCCGTCGCCTTAACACGATACGACAAAATCACGGTCGAAGATCTGCCCGAAAAAATCCGAAACTTCAAAGGCGGCAGCCTCTTCATTGGCGGTCTTGACCCCGCCGAACTCGTTTCAATGGAAGAGATCGAACGCCGTTACATCACCCACGTTCTGGAAGCCACCGGCGGCAACCAAACCCAAGCTGCTCGCATCCTCGGCTTGGACCGCAAAACGATCTACCGCAAATTGAAGCAAGACGACACCGCATAGCTGAAGTCGCCATCACCGGGTTGTACCGAATTTGAAATCAATTACTTGCTCCCCTTCCCCGATGTTCACCAGTCTACGAGCCTCGTCCGCTCGAAACGCGATCAGCTTGTTGTGGAACGAACCGTTGCGGCAAGGTGCAAAGCGGGGTTGTTGCGACTCTTGGAGAATGCGAATCAACCATTTTTTCGGCCGATAGATCGTGTTGTAACGCACCGTTGCTCCGTCGACGCCCACAAACGCAATCGGCGCGATCAAACCGATGAACGTGCAGTCCTCGACGGTGATGTTCTTGGCCTCGTCGCTCGCATCCCGGGGCCGGAAAAAAGCCAAGCCTGTGCTGCCGCCGATGTTGACGGCTCTGCCACCCGCATGATCAAAACGACACCGCCGGATCGTGATCTTGGCACTGCCCCCCTTGGTTTGCACTCCGTTGACCACGTTTTTGCCGTCTTACGGATGCTTTCGATAGACTTGCAGGAATCGCAACCCAGATGAGAGGGCGGATGACGATTCGAGAGCAAATCCATATTCAGACATTTCTTGCTCGACGGTTTCCGCGGCAATCATGCGTCGATGGCTGGCTTCGCGATGCGAGATTTTTTCGTCAGCCTGACGGTCCAACACATAGACGCGACCTTCGTCCGTGAGTCGCTCACGGAGTGCCGGCAGCAAGACTTTGCCGTGAAAGAGCAAGTGATAGGTATCCAGGAAGAAGACAGCGTCCAAGGGGTCAGCCGATAACTTCGGATCGCCTTTCTCGGTCAGCACGCTTGTCAACTTCACGCCCTGGGGCACTTGCGGTCGCTCATCTTTCCGCGTCGCCCATTCCTCCAGCACGATGTCGATGACCTCGCCATTGTGCTTCTTCAAAATCGGTGCGATTAGCTTTCGTCCTTCGCCCAGCGCCACAAACGCAATCCGCGAGTCGGATTGCGGACTCTCGTGCAGCAATTCATTCAGCACAGCGACATCGATCGGTGGCATGGGGTCCGGATCATGACCGCTTTGCTCGATCGTGCTCGGTCGCTGCATGATGATGACGAAAGTGTCGTTCTTGGCGAACCATTCCTGTTCACCGAAGCCGACAAACTCGAACCCTTCTTCACGTGCCTCCCGCATGAACGTCGTTTCAGCCAACCAATAGTGTTTCTTTTCACGATCCGCACGTGGCACCCAATCGACCAGCGTTCCCTTGTGCCGGTCGACAACGACGTAGTATCCGCCCGGCTTGAGTGACTGCCAGATGCTGCGGAGCATCTCGCGAGGTTTGGCCAGGTGGTGATACACATAGTGCATGAACGCCATGTCGACAGAGGTGTCCGGCAGGTTGGGCGTATCGGAATAGCCCAGCACCGGGCGGACCTGCGTTAGTTCTCGCGAGACCGCTGCGTCCTTGAGCTTCATCACGTCTTCTTCGGAGATCTCGACCGAGAACACGCGGCCTTGATCGCCAACGATGTCGGCGAACACCCAGCTATCGAGTCCCTTGCCAGCGCCGATGTCGGCGATCGTCGCGCCGGGGCGGATCTCCAGGCGGTCGGCCAACTTGCGAAGTGACGCCGCTCGCTTCTTTGCGTCCTCCTTTCGTTTTGCCGCGGCCTTTTGCCTCGCGACTTCCTTCTGCTTTGCAGCAGCCTTTTCTGGTATCGCTGATGTCTCGGTGTCTTGTGCCAGCATGAAGGAACACATCACGGCGACACAAATCAGGGCTTTTAGCGGTCGGGCCAGGCGAAGAAGCATCTCGGTTGCCAAGTTAGGAGGGAGGTGGGGGTGGGATTCGCTCGTCGATGGACCATTTTAAGAGTCAGCAACGGCGGAATACAATTCGGTGCGTCAAAGTCCCCAAAAACCTCCGGGACGCTACCACGCACGTGCGATTGAATCGGCCTTCATGCCCGTCAAAATGTTAGCTGCTTCCTGCACCTTGCTGTGGATGGCTGTTGCCACGAACTCGATTGATATGGATTGGGCGATGCAATCGCATCCGCTGGAAGTCAACGGCATGGGGGGACGTCAAGCGATTCGCGGGTTTGTCGCCGAGGGCGGTAGTGCTGCGTCACCGCTAGGAATTAGGGTTGTCAGATCTCAGCACCGTAGGCCAGGACTTGGAGAACGTCCGGCTTAGGGAAGTGATTTTGAGGAGTCTTCTTAGCTGCGGAGCAGCGGCGGCATGTAGCCTGGGGTGAATCCAACGAGCGACAGCGAGGCTGGTGCAACCCCAGGTTGAGGAACACAAAAAAGCACTCCCCGCTGCTCTTCTGGCGGCTACGCCGCCAGAAGAGCAGCGGGGAAAAATGGGTTTGCACGCATGACCTGGGGTTACGGTTTGATCGCTCGAAGCTCGCAAACCTCACCCCAGGCTAGCATCTTCCACTGCTCCGCAGTTGTCTTACGTAGTGACCAATCATAATACCGGTGCGTACTGCTATCATCGCGCAATGCAAATTGCGCCGTGAGCCCAACCTCCTAAGCCAGACGCGATCCAAGTCCTGGCCTACCCTAAAATTAAGCTGTGACAAAGCGGTAGGTTCGGAACCGACTTTGACCATCATCTTCACAAACACACCTACTACGACTTTTCTAGCGAGGTAAAGTCGCCGGAGGAAGCCGGGGGACTCGTCCGGCTGTTGCACAACGAAGCGTTGACCTTGAACATGAAGGAAGTTCACGGCCGCATTCAAAGGCGCCATGGGCAACGAGTCGGGAAGCATCGTTGCCCCAATCACCGACTTCCGCAACTTCGAGCACCTCGACGCGGATGGTCGCAAGCCGCTACGACGCGATGACGACGCCTGGGATTGACCAAGCCGATAAACGGTCAAAAAGGCAACACGATCAGAAGGGTTGTGGAGACCCTCGCTGCGGACGGTGGGATCCCGCCGCTGCTCCCGCGGGACCAGTGAATCCGCGACGTGTGCAAAAAAGATGGTCGGATACGCACGCTCTTGATCGCGGAGGCTCGAGCTTTTCAGGTAACTTCTAACTGGCACGCTATGTGCAGCTCGCACCCAAGCAGTAACTGCCTGGACAACAACAGGACTCATCGGTGTTAAAGAAATCTACATTCACGGTTAATCGAAGAACGGAAATTCACCGAAGACTGCGGGCTGAACGCCTGGAGGACCGCAGACTTCTTGCCACGCTCGATTTAATCCCGGCCGCCGGAGCCGGCACGATCAGTGAAGAGAGTGGCCGGACAGTGGTGACTGTCACACCGGGAACGACGGTCAACGTGACCGCGCAGGTCGCCGAGGCCGAGTCGGACGTTCAAGGATTGCAGTTGAACCTTTCGGGCTCCAACTCGCAATTGGCGATTGGCAACTTCGCTCTGGGCACGGACTTTCCGCTAGCGGCCGATTCGACGCTCGATTCTTCCGTCGACGACTTTTTTGTTGCCAGCGCGTTGATTGGACAACTTTCGGTACCTCCGCCTCGCGTGTTTGGCACTTTTGATGTGACGGCGCCGACTGATGCAGGTGACTATCTCGTCACGTCGGACTTCACGACCGGCAGCGAATTGACCAATACGATTCTGAGCGACGCGAGCGGCAGCTCACTATCGATCACCGACTTTGGCGACCTGATCGTGCGGGTCGAGGCAGCTGCCCTGCCGACCGTCTCTTTCAGCACGCCATCTCAAATTGTGTTTGAAGACAGTGGCTCGGCCACCGTCGAATTGACCCTGTCGGCGACTAGCACCTCCGCCGTGACTGTGCCATTTACCGTTTCCGGGACGGCGAGCGATGTCAGTGACTATACGATCTCAACGAGTCCCGTGACCTTTTCTGCGGGTGCGGCATCGGCGAGCATCACGATCAACGTCATCGACGACGGCGTGGATGAATCCGATGAAAGCGTGATCATCACATTGGGCACACCCTCAGCCGGTGCGACACTTGGCGGTGTGACGGTCCATACCGCGACGATTCGGGATACCGTTGCCAGAAACGCTTCGTTGAGTGGATTCGTCTATCTCGATTTCAATCAAAATGGGCTTCGTGAGCCGAATGAACGTGCGATTCCCGGCGTCATCGTCGACTTGATGGGAACCGATTCGCGAGGAGAGGCAGTCGAGCTTCGCGCATTGACGGCTGACGATGGCTCGTATGCGTTTGTGGATCTCACGGCCGGAAGCTACGACATCTCCGAGAATCATCCGGGGGCATTCGTCGATGGCAACGACACGATTGGGTCGCAGGGCGGCGACACCAGCGATGATCTGTTCGAAATCATTGACTTGATGGCCAACGATGAAGGTCGAAACAACAACTTCGGCGAGTCAAGATTGGGACCCGGACTCTTTTCGATGCGATTCTTCCTTGCTTCGACCAACTTCGCGAACCTGTATCGCGATTTGAATGCGGACGCGATCGAATTGGCCGGCAATCCGCAGGAGGCAGATTTAATCCGCACGTCAGGCATTCCGTCGGTGGTCAGCGCCGCAGATGAGAGCTCACCGTCCGATCCAGCACCACTCACCGTCAGCATCCCCGAACAACAAGCAACCGTTGGTCAAGAACCTGTTCGCGTGCCCGCCTCTGCATCCGACCCGGACGACGATCCGCCGCGAATCAGGCTCGACCCGCTCAGCTCGCCGGAAAAAGCAGAGATTGTCGCTGCCGACAGTGACGCTGAAATCGCTGCCGATAGTGACGCTGAAATCGGCTCTACACCCGCTGCGCAGGAGATGGAACAGCCCGTCGCTTTCCCGGTCATCGCGGAAGCAGAAGACGGACCGCAGCGACTGCCGGACAGCGAAGAATTCATGGTACCGGTCACGAACTCAATCGCGTCGGCCCGACAATTGCTCGCGAGTGCGGAAGCCGAGCAAGTAAGTTCGGCTGCCGAGGTAACGATGAACCATGGCACGAGTGTTTCATCAGCGGGCGCCGACGACTCGAAGGACACGGAACAGGATTCCACCGTGAATAGCCTGTTAAGTGAAACGTCGTTCGACCAACGCTAGTTTTGCCGCCAGGACAAGATTCCGTAGGCCAGGACTTGGAGACTGTCCGGCTTAGGAATTGTTAGTTCAACACGAAGAATAAGAACCGCGGAGCGGTGACAGCATATAGCCTGGGGTCAACCAACGAGCGACAGCGAGGCTGGTGTAACCCCAGGTCACCGAAACCGAAAAACCCTCCCCGCGGCGATTTGGCGGCTACGCCGCCAAATCGCCGCGGGGAGAATCGGGTCGGATGTGACAATTCCTGGGGCTGCGGCTTGCTCGCTGAGACGAGCAAGCCTGGCCCCAGGCTATATGCTATCACTGCTCCGCAGTTGTCGGATTGTTGTAAGGAGTCAGAATGTTCGTGCCTACCGCTGACGCGAATCGCACCAAAACTCAGTCTCGCATTGCGTCCTAAGCCGGACGCGATCCAAGTCCTGGCAGCCCAACGTGTTCGATTTGCCGCCAGGACAAGTCCTGGCCTACACCTACACCGATCGCGCCCGTCAATTGAAGCCGGGAAAGGTACTTTTGCGTTGTCTAACCGGCGACCGTGCAGGTTCCTGGCCGACTCCTGATGTCTGGCCTACCGGCATTCACCGCTCAGCGTGCGTGCGACAACAGTTCGATCGTATCCTCGAGCAAGCTATCTTCCGATTCGCTTGCATGATTCTCGGCGGTGACACTCTCTTGCTTCCATACCACGTCGACGGCCTCGATCGATGGCAGCGAGGTCTTCCCTAGTTTGCGTTTGGAGGTGGCCATGGTTTGCCCCGATGTGGTAGCGAGCATCACCTGCTCGCCTTCGGATTCGGAAGGCTGTGACGCTGGCACCGCCTGTTCCGGGTCGGCCTGTTCCGGGTCGGCCTGCTCTGGGTCGGCCTGCTCTGGGTCGGCCTGTTCTGGGTCGGCCTGTTCCGGGCTGAGTCGATTGATCACCACGAGCGCGTCGAGGGCCGAAACTTGACCATCGCGGTTGACGTCGAACTTTGACCAAGTCGCCGCAGTGGGAGTGCCAGCCTCCGCATCATGACGATTCAGCTCGTTGATCACGTTTAACGCATCTCGTGCCGTTACCGATCCATCGCCATTGACGTCGGTGGGGGTCAGGAGTGTCCGCATGGATGATGTCAGCTCGCCTTCGCCACCACCACCGGTACTGGCGGCAACGCCACCGGGAAAGACAATTGCATCACCAAAGTTGGCCGCAAACCCAGCAAAATCCTGAATATTGATCCCGCCAGAGCCGTTGAGGTCCACATAATCGGGAGCAGTCGGCAACGCGTTGGCGAACCAATAGGCAAAAGTCGCAAAGTCTTGAATATTGACTCCGCCGCTGCCGTTCCAGTCGCCGGTCAACACGAAGAATCGGTTCGTCGCATTCCCGGTGAAGGTGAATGTTTCGCCACCGGTGATGGCGGGCAGCAACTCCAACTGGTAAACGCCATCGCTCAGCTGGTTGGCATCGAGGCTGATTCGCAACTCCATCCCGCCGGTACTGAGTGAAAGCTGATCATCCCGCAGCGAGATCACCATGTCGGCGTCGACCGGCGCGTTGACGCCAAGGTTGGTCAAAACCAAATCGCTCGCGGTCGGGGGGGTAATCGGCACATCAAACGTAATCACGATTTCACGCAAATCGCTCCGTTGCACCATCCATGAAGTCGGCTGGGGACCCGACGGCAGGTCATCCGGATCGGACGCGCCACCCGGTCCGGTGGGCGAGATGACAACGACCGGAGTGGCGGCCTGGACAACTGTCACCAGGGCCGTGTCTGACTGCTCGTTGTCCGAACCATCCCGTGCGGTAAACGTGACCGCGGTGCTGCCGACGGGAAAGACTGCCGGCGCGTCGTGGGTAATCACCGGCATCGAGTCAACCACATCGGTTGCGGATGCATTACTCAAGAATGCGGCGATGGCAGGCAAAGTCGCTGCCGCGCCGCCCGGCACGTTGGCATTGACTGTGATGTCAGCGGGGACGGTCAGTGTCGGCTCGGTTGTGTCGACGACCGTGACTGTTGCCGTGGCGGTGGCTTCGTTCCCCGAGGCATCGGTGGCGGTGAAGGTGACGATCGTGTCGCCCAGCGGGAAGGTAGCGGGCGCGTCATCCGTGATCACGGGATTGGGATCGACCAGATCGTCGGCTGTCGCCGCGGCCAGAAACGCTACGATCGCGGCATTCGTTTCGCCTGCGCCGCCCGTCGTGTCCCCTTCGACGGTGATGTCAGCGGGGACAGTCAGCGTCGGCTCGGTTGTGTCGACGACGGTGACCGTTGCCGTGGCGGTGGCGTCGTTTCCCGAGGCATCGGTGGCGGTGAAGGTGACGATCGTGTCGCCCAGCGGGAAGGTAGCGGGCGCGTCATCCGTGATCACGGGATTGGGATCGACCAGATCGTCGGCTGTCGCCGCGGCCAGAAACGCTGTGATCGCGGCATTGGTTTCGCCTGCGCCGCCGGTCGTGTCCCCTTCGACGGTGATGTCCGTCGGAGCAATGATGTCCGGTGGCGTTTCGTCGACTAGTTCCATGGCACCGATATCGAGTCCGTCAACGAGATTGTCGATTCCGGGCAGATCAACAATCCGTGGGTTGCCGACTTGGTCCCAAGGCAGGGGTTCCGTGGTGTCGCCATCGCCGTCCAGGTCCTGGTCGTCCGACGGCAACAGCGCGCCGTTCCCGGCCTCGATCGCCCGGCTGCCAGGGACGAGTTGGTGGGTGAGAGTGGAGCCGCCGTTGTCAGCCAAGGCCGGATCAACGATCTGGTCCAGCGGCAGCAAGGCAGGTGTTGCTGCGCCGTCACCGACCAGGTTGCCATCCGTTCCTTCGATCAAACCACCAGCCGAAGCGGGATCACCGATCAGGTTATAGGCGCTGTCGGCATGCACATTCTTCCCTGCAAGGTCGCTAGCCGTCTCGGTGGCACCCGTGCCGGTCAGGTTTCCGGCCACAATCGTGTTGAACAGGGTTGTGAAATTGGACGCGTCGTTGGTGAACAGCCCGCCGCCGCTGCCGCTGTCATCCCCATCGGCATCACTACGGTTGCCTACGATTGTGCTGTTGGAGATCGTCAGCGAGCCGCTGCTATGCGAGTTGACCAATCCGCCACCATCGCGGTTGGCCGCGTTTCCCGAGACCGTGCTGTTGGTGATCGTCGCCGAGCCCTTGTAGCTCCACAATCCGCCGCCGTCGAAGAGGGCCGAGTTGCCCGAGATCGTGCTGCCGGTCAACGTCAGCGCGCCGCCATCGTTGAATAGTCCGCCGCCGAAGCCCGCCGAGTTGTCCGAGATGGCGCTGCCGGTCAACGTCAGATTCTCGCGTGACAGAATCGCGCCGCCGTAGTCTGCTTCAGAAGCCGAACTATTGTCGCCATCGGTGGCATTGCCACCGGTCAGAGTCAGACCTGAGATTTCCACCTCGATCTCTGTGGCACTGTCCCCGTCGTCGACGTGAAAGATCCGCGAGTTGCTTTGGGCGTCGATGATTAGCAGGTCCGCGCCTGGGCCGCTGATCGTGACCGCATCTTTGGCCAGCAATTCGCCGAGCGTCAGAAGGATCGTCGCCCCGCCGCCGTCGGTTAGCGACGCAGCGAACGTGATCTCGTCCGGTCCGATGCTGCCATTGGCCATTCCCATGGCTTCGCGGAGACTCACGTCGTCGGGGTCACCCAACGGATCGGCATCCAATTCGTCGTCAAGCGTGGTGACCACCAATGGTGATGGCAGCGTCGCCACCGTCTGTCGTTCGTAAGCGCCGATATCGACCCCGCCGCCGTCGTCGCGAGCGAAGGGAGCCCCTCGCTGGTCGTTGGTTTCGCTACTGCTTCCAGCATTGATCGCCGGGCTGGTCGCCAGCAGCGCGTGGGTCAGAGTTGGGCCGCCGTTGAATGCCAGCGGGCCGAGCACGGTGTCGATGTCGATCAACTCCCGACCGCCGCTGCCGTCGTCCTGGCCAACAATGTTGTTGGTGCCCGTGCCTAGGTCTCCATCGTCGTCGTGAATCAGTCCACCATCCGACGCAGGATCACCAATCAGGTTGTGCGAGGAATCGGGCGAAACCGGCGACGAAGACCCGGAGATATCGTTCGAGATCCCGGAAGTGAGTTGATTTCCCGCCACGATCGTGCTTCGCAAGGTCACCGTTAGTTCGGAGCCAAAAATGCCACCGCCGCCGTCTTGTGAGGTATTGCGCGAGATCGTACTGACCGTGATCATTGTCGAGCTGTCGGCGAAGTTAACGATACCGCCGCCATATCCACTCGCCACGTTCCCGGTGATCGTGCTTCCGTTGATGCTCAAAGTGCCGGCATTGCCAATTCCGCCGCCAGCATCGCCCGACGTATTGCCCGAGATCGTGCTGCTCGTGACGGTCACGGTGCGCAAGGATTGGTTGAAGATGCCGCCGCCGTCGCGCTCCGCCGAGTTACCTGCGATCGCACTTCGGAGAACGGTCGCGGTGCCGCTGTTGTAGATTCCGCCGCCGCTGCTGGCTGCCGTGTTGCCGAAAATGGTGCTGTCGCTTAACGTCAGATTTTCAAGGGATAAGATCGCACCGCCGTTGTCTGACTGCGAGAACACAACAACTCCGTCGGTGGCGTGGCCGCCGGTCAGGGTCAGGCCCGAGATGTTCACTTCGATCTCCGTGGCCGCGACACCGTCGTCGAAGTGGAAGATCCGCGAGTTGCCCTGGGCATCGATCGTTAGCAGGTTCGCGCCTGGACCGCTGATCGTGACCGCATCTTTGGCCAGCAATTCGCCCAGCGTCAGAAATATCGTTGCCGGTCCGCCAGCGGTCAGCGACGAGGCGAACGTGATCGTGTCGAGGCCGATGCTGCCATTGGCCAGTCCCAAGGCTTCGCGGAGACTCACGTCGTCGGGGTCACCCAACGGATCGGCATCCAATTCGTCGTCAAGCGTGGTGACCACCAATGGTGATGGCAGCGTCGCCACCGTCTGTCGTTCGTAGGCGCCGATATCGACCCCGCCGCCGTCGTCGCGAGCGAAGGGAGCGCCTCGCTGGTCGTTGGTTTCGCTGCTGCTTCCCGCATTGATCGCCGGGCTGGTCGCCAGCAGCGCGTGGGTCTGAGTTGGGCCGCCGTTAAATGCCAGCGGGCCGAGCACGGTGTCGATGTCGATCAACTCCCGACCGCCGCTGCCGTCGTCCTGGCCAACGATGTTGTTGGTGCCCGTGCCCAAGTCTCCATCGTCGTCGTGAACCAGTCCACCAGCAGATGCGGGATCACCAATCAGGTTATGAGTCGACGTGCTCTCTAAATCATTACCGCTGAGGTCGTCTGCGGCACCGGTGGTGAGTCGGTTACCCGCCACGATCGTGCTGTCGATTGACGTCGCGGTGCTGTTGTTGAAGATGCCGCCGCCGCTGTCACCCGCGGAGTTACCCGTGATCGTGCTGCCGGTGACAGTCGCGGTGCCGTTGCTGTAAATGCCGCCGCCGTCGTCGTCCGCCGAGTTACCCGAGATCGTACTGTTCGTGATCGTTGCGGTGCCGGTGCCGGTGTTGCAGATGCCGCCGCCGACGCTGGCCGAGTTACCCGAGATGCTGCTTCCCGAGATCGTCGCGGTGGCGGAGAGGTTGCGGTTGTAGATGCCACCGCCGCCAATGACCGCAGAGTTATCGGCGATCGTGCTGCCCGTGACATTCGCGGTGCCGCTGTTGTAGATGCCGCCGCCGCTTAGTGATACCGCCGAATTTCCCGAGATCGTGCTGTTGGTGATCGTCGCGGTGCCGTCATTCCAGATGCCGCCGCCGTTGGAGTCCGCAGAGTTGCCCGAGATCGTGCTGCTGGTCAACGTCAGATTCTCATGAGACAAGATTGCGCCGCCGGTGGTGGCGTTGCCGCCGGTCAGGGTCAGGCCCGAGATGTTCACGTCGATTTCCGTGGTCTCTTCCCCATCGTCGATCTGGAAGATCCGCGAGTTGTCTCCGGCGTCGATCGCTAGCCGGTCCGCCCCAGGACCGCTGATCGCTATGGGCGTGGCAATGGTCAGCTCGGTGCCCCCAAGCGTGATCGTCGCACCGCCGCTTTCTGTGAGTGACGGGGAAAACACAATCGTGTCGGCACCATTGCCTGCTGTCGAACCGTCCACCGACATGTCGGTTTCGGCGGCTTGAATCGCTTCACGCAGCGTGACGCTTCCGTCCGAGTCCAAGTTGTCTGCCAGACTGGTAACCGTGATCGTCGCTAGCAACGCGCGAACTTCGAGTTGTTCAAAACTCGTCTGACGACGCCGCGAGAGGATTGGCCTCCGCTGCAGCTGGTCACGAAGCCAGCGTCGCTTGCTGGCCAGCTGCGAGAACGTTTTTCGGAGCCGGCGGTTCGAGAATGATGACATCACAAATGCACCTCGGAAACATATTGGCAGCGATCCATGTTGCTGGTGTCCGCACAGCCAGCTCAATCCAATCCATCACGACCTCCATTCCTCTGCTGGAAGCATTCTTCGTGCCAAACGATGGCTGCGGTCAAAGATTACTCCTCAAGAAAGCTCGTCACGCCATCGATTCGGCGTTTAAGAAACTGAAAAAAATCTCCGCCGGCCAGGCGATAGATCGCGCGTCGTTGCCGGGCGGCCCAGTCGAAAGTGAGCGGTTTGGACACGACGATGGTGCGCATCGTTGGATCAAAGATCTGGTCGTTCACGGGACTTGAACTTAGGACTCGAGTGCCATGCCTCCGGCACTGGCGATGAACAGCACTCGTGGTAGATCACCGGCGATGGATTCCATCCGGTGGTAGAGTTCCAGTTCCTTTCCCTCCTCGGGCGTCTGGAATCCGAGCAGCACGATCGCCGCGTTGGCCGACGCTCTGGGGATGACCTCTTGCGGCGGTTTGTCGGACACAATGACCGTCGGTGTGATCGTGATTCGCGAGGCCGTACCGAGTTCCACGATGTGCTTCTCAACTTCTGCCTGTGCTTCTGGTTTGTCGACCACTCGCATCATGCGGATTGTGTTGTTGCGCCATTCGGGTTCTTGTGCAGCAGATGCGCCAGCAGCAGCATCAACGCGCCGTTTTCCATGCCGCGCCACCAGACGTCGATCGTGCCTGGGGGAACTTTCCAGTGTTCGTCGACGTCGGTGTTCTCTTCCTCGTCAGTGTCTTCTGGCGGTGGGAAGCGAACCGTGCGGCCAGAATGCTGCGGTTCATTCGCGCGATCAAACGAATATTGGCACCGAACGACTCCGCCTTTGTCTTCACGCGGCCAACCCAGCAACACGGTGTTGGGACGCAAGCCGCCGATGCCGTGACACTGAATCAGCGACTCGATGCCGTCGGACAGTAGTTCATTGCAGGTCACGACGGGAAACGCTTCGAGTTCCTCTTTGGCAATGAAGTTGCGCAGAATTTTTTCGTAGCGGTCGCGTCGTTCGGCATGATCTTCGATGTCGCCGCTAACAACATGGGCCAGTGTCAAAATGCCGTGTCCGGACGTCAACCAGTGACCGTAGATCGGAATGTGTGATCGAGTCCAGCCGGTACCGCTGAGAGCCATGATGACCGGACGCCAGTTCTTCGGGTGATAGGCTTCTTCTTCGAGTCGCAGCAACGCCTTGCGTGCTCGCTCAAAGATCACGCCGCTTTGCAAGTCGCCCCAGCGCGATTCGATTTCCTTGGAGCGAATGAACCAATGCAGCCCGGCGATGAAAGCGATCGAAACGATGGCCCAGACCCAGTTGATCAGGAACATCACGCCGAGGCAGCCAACGGTTCCCAGCAGCGAAGTGATCCAGTGGCTGTATCGGAACGTGGGACGATAGCTGGGATTCTTCGTGATCGCTTCGTAGAAGGTGGCCAGGTTCAGCAACCCGTAGGTGATCATGAAGAACATCGTGATGATCGGTGCGATCGCATTCAGGTCGCCCAGCAGGATGCAGACCTGAGCGATCGCGAAGGTCAAGACCGTCGCGCGTCGCGGTTCGTTCGTCGCACCACTGCCCGCACCGAAGAACTTCAGCGATGCGAAAATCTCGTCGCGCGCAAACGCCTGCAGGATTCGCGGTGCCCCCATCATGCTGCCCAGTGCCGACGACAGCGTCGCGGCGAACACACCTGCGGTGATCGCCAGCGGCCAGACGGAAATGTCACGAATGATCATGTTGTTGCTGATCAGTTCGTCGGCGGGGCGTGCGCATCCGAGCAAGAATGCCTGCGACAGATAGATCGAGCGCCGTGACACCGATTGCCAGCAGCGTTCCTCGCGGGATCGACTTCGAGGGGTTTGCCAGATCGCCGGACATGTTGGCACCGGCCATGATGCCGGTCACCGCGGGAAAGAACAGCGCGAACATCGTGAACAGGTTTTCGCCCTCGGCGAACTTCGGCGAAAGGTTCGCCTGCAAGTACTCCGGGTCGAAGTCAGCGATCGCACCTGCGTAGAACGAACCGAGAGCCGCGACCAGAATCGCCAGAATGAAATACTGAACCTTGATGGTCCAGCCCGCGCCGATGTAAACGCACATGAACGTCCCCAGATTGACCAGGGTGGCGATGGCCGTAAAGTGCGACGCCCATTGTGGAAAGGTTTCGGAAAACGCTTCGGTGAAACCGATGACGTACATCGCGACCGAGATCGCTTGGGCTGAAAAGAACAGCACGCCGATCGCGCCGCCGAACTCAACGCCCAGACTGCGGCTGATCAGATAGTAGGCGCCGCCGCCTTTGACTCGCGTGTTGGTCGCGATCGCCGAGAGCGATAGCGTTGTCAGCGTGGTGATCGTCTTGGCAGCCAGAACGATCAGCAGCGCATTGATGATTCCCGACTGGCCGACCACCTGGCCGAATCGCAGGAACATGATGACGCCCAGGATCGTCAGCGTGCAGGGCGTGAAGACGCCGCCGAACATTCCGAACTTGGCGGGCTGAGAAGACTGCTTGCCAGCAACTTGTGTGGACAACGATGAAACTTCTGTGTTTTAGATTCGGTGGCATCCTGCGCAGTATGGCCAGCTTTGCTTTCGGCACTTGCCGACCGAAAATCACGGGAAAGCGCCGCTACTGTAGAATCAGCGTGATGGAAGCACTAGGGCCTGGCCCGTCCTCGATTGGCGGCATTCGCAGGCCAGGACCTGTCGTGGCAGCCTGACGGATGCGGTTTGTCGCCAGGACAGGTCCTGGCCTACGCCGATCGCACCCGTCAATTCATGATGGTCGAGGTACTAGGGCAGAGGATGCGACGTGGGGGCTGGCTTGCCGACCGAATCGCGAACCACGATTCGTTGTCCTGGGCGAGGATCAAGTTTACGAGTGCGGCTGCGCCACCATGACCATCCAGCCGACACCGAATTTGTCGGTCACGATGCCGTAACGCGGTGACCAGAACGTTTTGGTGAGTGGCATGTCGATCTTGCCGCCGTCGGCCAATGAGTTGAATAAGCGATCACAGTCGGTTTCGCTGGTGACCGACAACGCGAGCCTGAAGCCATTGAATCTTGATTTGTCGTCGCAGCCATCCGATGCCATCAACGTCGTGCCGCCGACGGTGAATGTGGCATGCATGATTTTGGTTTCAAACCCCGCTTGAAGCATGCCTTCGGGAATGGCATCGGGGCTCTCGTCGAACCGCATCTTCATCGTCACTGTCGCACCGAGCGTTTGCTCGTAGAACGCCAGCGCCTCTTGGCAGCGACCAGCAAAAAACAGGTGCGTTCGGACGGTACTTCCCTGCAATCTGATCTTATCGCGGAGTCCGTCTTCGTGCTTCATCCACTCTCCCGATGGATCGCTCTCGGCGAAGTCCGCCGTTTCATACAACGGACGAATATCGATGTCGGATTCCTCCAGCATCGGATGCGGGCAACGCTTCACCCAGTCGATGGCTTCCTGCATGGATGCGACTTCCCAGAGCCAGAATCCAGCGACCAGCTCCCTCGTGCCCGCAAACGGCCCCTCGATGACCGTGCGATCGCTGCCGTGAAAGTGAACTCGGGCCGCTTCCGAACTGGGTTTGAGCCCTTCGCCCGCCTTCATGATTCCGGCTTTGACGAGTTCTTCATTGAACTTCCCCATTTCCGCCATCAGTTGCTCGCTGGGCATCTGCCCCGTTTCCGAACTCTCGGTGGCTTTGACGATGACCATCACTCTCATGCGTTCGCTCCGGGTGGTATCTCGATGGTTTCGGCGAAATGGAATTGACCGTCGCCGATCTTAACGTTCGCTTGTGCTTGCCGTCTAAGAACTTGATCCACGCGCCGGAATCCGTCTGCATTTCGCTGGTGTATAACCAACAGTCGTCGTCCACGATCTCGATCGTGTCGCGATACTTGCAAACTCCACTGCCGTCGAATTTGGGACCTTCGGTATCCAGTGGCAATCGTTTCTTGATGTGTTGGTCAAGGGCGTGCTGCGGTTATGATCTGGTCATGCATCCGCGAACCATTGTAACGAGCTATCTGATTGTCCAAGCCGTCGGTACAGCGGCTTGGTGGGCGATGTTGTTGCTTGCGCCGGCGTCAGTCGATTGGTTCAAGCCGAGCGATTTTTCGGCGGAAGCGTTGTTGGGATTCTGGTTGGGCGATTTCGTTTTGTTGATTGCGGGTTCGTTGGCGACTGCTTGGGCTTGCCAGCGCCAGCGATCATGGGCGAGCATCGCAGTTTGGGCATTGGCAGCGGCCGTGTGGTATCCGGCGCTGTACTGCGTCGGCGTTAGCATTCTCACGGATGAAGCTTGGCTGGCATCTGCGATGATGGTCGGTATGGCGGGACTGACGCTCGCGATGGCAACGATCCACGGAGACGCGAAGCAACAACCAGCAACGATTCGCGTCACAGCGATGACCAAGACAGCCGCAGTCTTCTGGACGCTCGCGCAGACAGCGATCTTCTGGTGCATGTTTCTGTGGGTGCTGCCGAAAGGAATCGTCGAGATCGAACAGCGACTCGGTTGGCCTTCGTTCTCGCACGCTCACCAAAGCGTCGCTGCGATCGCCTTGTTTGCCGCTGCTTCGGTGCTCGGGTTGCTGAGCGGCATGACGATGGCAAGTCGCGGCGACGGTACGCCGCTTCCTACCGCGACGGCACCGAAACTGGTCATCGCCGGCCCTTACCGATTCGTTCGCAACCCGATGGCGGTCGCCGGGATCGTGCAAGGCATTGCTGTGGGTTGGTGGATGGGAAGCTACACGGTCATCGGGTACTCGATCGCCGGCGCGTTCGTTTGGCACTGGTTCGTCCGACCGGTCGAAGAAGCCGACCTGCTCGCGAGGTTTGGTGACAACTACGTTCGATACAAACATTCGGTCAGACTCTGGGTGCCGGCGTTTGGATCCGCAGTGTCTCACGCGACACCCGATGAAACCGAATAGGATCGAAAGGCAATTGGCATGGCATCCAAAGATTGCACCGCGGCCCCCAATGCACCACAATGGAAATGTCTGCTTCACATCCCGCCATCCGTCCCGCCCGGTCCAGATGAACCGAGAACAATTCCCAGCATTGCTGTTGGTGCTTGCTGCTGTTGCCAATGGCGGCTTTGTGAGCGCGGATGAGCAGAGGGAATTCTTCGAGAACAAAATTCGGCCTGTCTTGGTCGAGCATTGTTACGAATGCCATTCCGTCGACTCGCACGAGGTCGGCGGTAAGCTGCTTGTCGACAGTCGTGACGGGATGTTGGTCGGTGGCGAATCAGGACCGGTACTGCTGGCGGGACAACCTGACGCGAGTTTGATTATCCAAGCTCTGCGTTACGATGATCTGGAAATGCCTCCGGAGGCACCGCTGCCGGAAGCCGTGATCAACGACTTTGTGAGATGGATATCACTTGGTGCCGCCGACCCTCGGCCCGACGATGCGCGGCAGAAGGTCACGTCGACCGATGACACCGAGTCTCTTTGGTCGTTCTTGCCTCGGCAAATGCCAACCGTGCCTGCCGTCCAGAACGTTACTTGGCCTCGCGATTCGATCGATCATTTCGTATTGGCGCGATTGGAACAGGCTGCGCTCGCGCCGACGCACGATGCCGATCCGCGGACCCTCGTTCGACGCTTGTACTATGATTTGATCGGATTGCCGCCGACTCGCGAACAAGTCGACTCGTTCGTCAATCAATACCGCAGTGACGATCAAGCGGCGACCGGAAGTCTCGTTGATGCGTTGCTCGCGAGTCCTCAATACGGTGTGCGTTGGGGACGACACTGGCTCGATATTGCCCGTTACGGTGAATCCAACGGAGACGATGGGCTGGGGCGAAACGCGACATTCCCGCATGCTTGGCGCTATCGCGATTACGTGGTCGACGCCTTCAACCAAGACCTGCCGTACGATCGGTTTCTCACGGAGCAAATTGCGGGAGACTTACTGCCCGCCGATACCGCTGAGCAACGTAACCGGCAACTCATCGCAACTGGCTTTCTAGCGATCGGATCCAAACCGGCGTCGGCGATGAACAAGAATTTCGCGATGGATATCGTGGATGACCAAATCAACGTCGTCTGCACCGCCGTGATGGGTCTGAGCGTTGCCTGTGCTCGATGCCACGATCACAAGCACGATCCGATTCCGACCCGGGACTATTACGCATTGGCAGGAATCTTTTCCAGCACGGAAACTCTGTACGGCGCCGCGGGAAATGAGAAGCTGACGGCGCCTGCGACACCGCTTCATGAGCTGAGTTCGGCTTGGAACAAGGACGAAGTGAGACCAGATCGCACGTCGCCACCCAAATTTCCGCAGAATTACTCTCAGGACATCGACGCCTTGAAGCCATCGCTGCACGCCAGATTGGAAGCTCGCGGTGTTCGTCCGGGGCCGGTCGACGGGTACGCGATGGGTGTTCGCGAAAAAGCCAAGCCGTCGGACTGCAAGATTCACATCAACGGCGAAGCAAGCAAGCTCGGTCCTGTCGTTCCGCGTGGCGTGTTGACTTACGATGATCGCACCGCCCAGCAGAAGAAGAGTTCGCCTGGTGAAGAAATCTCCATCGATCAGCAGAACAGCGGACGAGCGGAGCTCGCACAATGGCTGACCCGAGCCGATCATCCGCAAACCGCTCGGGTGATGGTCAATCGCGTGTGGCTTCACCTGTTCGGCCAAGGAATCGTCGCGACGCCCGATGACTTTGGTGTTTATGGAGCTCGCCCGACACATCCTGATTTGCTGGACCACCTTGCCGATCGTTTTGTGCGCGAAGGCTGGTCGGTCAAACGCCTGATTCGTGCAATCGTGCTTTCGCGAACGTATCAATTGGACTGCCAATGTGATCAGCAGCAATTGGATTCGGATCCCGACAATCAGTGGATGGCTCGTCACAATCGTCGGCGACTTGACGCTGAATCGCTTCGTGACAGCATGCTGCAAGTGAGTGGCTTGATCGACTACGCGCCGGATCAGGGTTCCGCGATCGAGAAGGTCGATGCATTGATCAACTGGCCACCGGGGGAAGCGACGGAGTTGCACCGAGAAAGCAATCATCGCAGCCTCTACCTGTGCCTGCTGCGTCACGCACCACCAAGAGAACTTGCTGCTTTTGATCTGCCCGATGCGGTGGGAGTGGCCGGCCATCGAGAGAGCACGACCTTACCGACCCAGGCGCTGTTTCTGCTGAATAGCGATTTCGTCGTGAAGCAATCCCAAGCGTTGGCGCAACGGGTGCTTGATGACCAGCGACTTAGCGACGCGGAGCGGGCCGAGTACCTGTTCTCGACGACGCTGCAGCGGTGCCCCAACGAATCGGAACGCGCGAGATCACTCGAGCACGTTCGAGAATCTGAAGAAGCACTTGCGGAGATGATCAGGGAGCCCAGCCGTCGTCAACTCGCAGCTTGGGCGAGTCTGTGCCAGGCATTGTTGACGGCCAACGAGTTTCGATACGTAGATTGAGGGATGAGATGACGTCACGACGAAGAATGCTGCAAATGGCCTCCTGTGGATTCGGCCATCTGGCGCTCCAGTCGCTTTGCCAGCAGCAAACGCAAGCCGCACCGGTCAACGCGCCGCTCGCTGCACCCACGTCTGCGATTCCAGCTCATGCCAAACGTGTCATCTTTCTCTGCATGAGCGGTGGTCCCGCTGCAAATGGATACGTTCGACTACAAACCCCAAGTTGGCAAGAAGCCACATCCCGGATCGGTTTTCAAATTCGACCAACATGGCGAAAGTGGCTTGTGGATCTCCGAGTTGCTGCCTGAAACCGCGAAGCATGCCGATCGGCTTTGTGTCATCAACGGCATGTACGCGGATACCGGAAACCATGCGCAATCGTTCCTGCAGTTGCACACGGGCGAGCGGCTCAGGAAACGCCCCAGCATGGGATCGTGGATTTCGTATGGGTTGGGGACGGAAAACGAGAATTTGCCTGGCTTTGTCAGTTTGAATGCAGCGAAACCTTCAGTCTATTCGAGTGAGTTCCTACCCACCGAATTCGCGGGCACTCCGATCGGGACCAACGGTGAAGACATGTCGCTGGCAACGATCCGCGACATCTCGGGGCCCCATCTGCCGCAGAGCGTAAAACGCAATCAGCTTGATTTGGTGCAATCGATGAACCGCGATCATCTCGCTGCTCGCCCCGGCGATCCCAAGCTCGAAGGCGTGATCGAGTCCATGGAACTTGCGTTCCGTATGCAAAGTGTCGCGCCCGAGCTATTGGATCTGAGCCATGAAACCGCGGCCACGTTGAAACGCTATCGAGTTGGCAAGAAGTTATCGGTCGGGACCTGTCGGCCAACGGACTTTGGTCGTCAGTGTCTGTTGGCGCGGCGATTCGCTGAAGCCGGCGTGCGTTTTATCGAGGTCAATCATGGCGGTTGGGACCAGCACAAGGATCACCGCCGTGACTTGCAGGCGAATTGCGAAACCGTGGATGCACCCATCGCCGCACTGCTGGAGGATCTCGCGGCGCGAGGACTGCTGGACGATACTTTGTTGGTATGGGGTGGCGAATTCGGTCGTCCCGGTTTGACGCCGGCAGACGGCAAAGACGAGAGTGGCCACAATGAAAAGGGATTCACGTTTTGGCTGGCCGGAGGCGGAGTCAAACCAGGGTACGCGCATGGCCGAACGGACGAAACAGGTGCGCGTGCCGTCGAAGGCAAAGTCCACTTCCGAGACTTGCACGCCACGATCCTGCATTTGTTGGGCCTGGACCACAGCCAACTGGTGTTCCAACACGGTGGCCGCACTCATCGCCTCACCGGCCCCGAAGAAGCCGTAGTCGTCCACGATCTGATCGCATAGGTTTACGAACATGAATTGCTCGCTCCCCGGAATTGAATCCTGATGATCCTCGCCACTCGAATCTGTCTCAGCATGACGCTGATCTATGCTTCGCTGATGCTTTCAGTTGCGTTTGCCAAGCAACCCAACGTCTTGTTCATCGTTTGCGACGACCTGAATACACACGTTTCGACGTCCGGTTATCCGCACATCCAGACGCCGGCTTTCGATCGAACTGGCCGCAGCAGGGATGACGTTTCGTCGGGCTTACTGCCAGTATCCCGTCTGTGGACCGTCACGAGCCTCGTTCTTGCACGGTCTGTATCCCCAATCGACCGGCGTCCTTGACAACAAAACGGACATTCGTCAGGAGTACGGCCGCGGAACGGTTTCGATGCCGCAGCGATTCAAGGAATCCGGATACTGGACCGGCGCGTCGGCAAAGTCTTTCACAACGAAAAGATCGATCCTGGCGAAGTGGCGTGGAACGAGGTTTTGCGGTTCGAGAACGACGAAATGCCGATGGTGACGCCGATTCGCGAGAAGTTTGAAGCGGAACATGGATCGATCACAGCAGGGAAAGCTCAGACGCACTGGCGAGAGTTCTATCCGACGATTGCGACGCAAACACGCGGGCAGCAGCCAGGCTATGGCCCGACCGGCTGAAGGACGAACAGCACAAAGACGGAAAGAATGCCAATCAGATCGCATCTTGGCTGGAAAACAAAGCCCATGGCGACAAACCATTCTTCATGGCCTGCGGCATCCAAAAACCACACGTTCCGTTCCTGGCTCCGGACAAGTACTTCGAGATGTACCCGAAAGCGGACTTGAAGTTCACTCCGGCGTCGCTGGAGTTCTGGAAGCACAGGTCCCGAAGATCGCGCAAACCAACACGATACGAAGGATTCGGATTCGAGTTCGGTGTTGAAGACGACGATCTGCGACGCGATTACATGCAGGCCTATCACGCTTGCATCTCGTTCATCGACGCGCAAATCGGCGTCGTCTTCGACGCACTGCAGCGAACCGGTCATTGGGACGACACGATCATCGTGCTCACGTCGGACCACGGTTACCTGTTGGGCGAAAAGTTCATGTGGGGCAAAGTCATGCTGTTCGAAACATGCGATCGCGTGCCGCTGGTGATCCGTGTGCCTGCCTCGGCAAAATCCAGGCGGACGCAGGACGGATCATCAAGTGAAGGACTGGTGGAACTTGTGGATCTCTACCCGACGCTCGCTGAGCTTTGCGATGTGACGCCGCCGGAAGAACTGCAGGGCCGAAGCATCGCCGCAATGCTGGGTGATCCGACCGCAGCCGGCAAGGAAGTCGCCTACACCGTCGTGTCTCGTGGACCACAGCTCGGCAAAGCGATTCGTACGAGCGAGTGGCACTACACGCTGTGGCCGGATGACAGCGAAGAACTCTACAACCTGAAGACGGATCCGCACGAGGACATGAACCTCGCCCGATCTCCGCAGGACGCCGAAACAATCAAGTCGATGCGAGGGCTTCTCGAGTGCGCGGAATCCACGGCAAAGTCGCGCAACGATAAACAGCTCGGATAGTCGCTGTTTGCTCCTCGTGCTTTGTCACGATTAAGAAGGAGGGTTCAATGTGCTTCGGGAAAAGGGGTGCAGGTACGAATGGTAATCAAGCGGCAGAGGCCTCGCATCCGTTTTTCGATAGCATGTGGCCGTGCCGTTGCAGGTTCTGATGCAACTCGAAGCAGCGATTGAAAGTCGTGCGAAATATGCCCCGCCGACTCGTTACGCGCGTAACGATGCAGATACTCGCGGTAGCTCGGATGGCGCAGGAATCGATCATTTTCTGTGCACGTTCATTCGGCGCCAGACCACGCAGGTCAGCTAGGCCTTGTTCGGTCACGATCACGTCAACGCTGTGTTCACTGTGGTCGACGTGCGAGCACATTGGAACCACCGTCGAAATTCTTCCGCCCTTGACGATTGACGGGCAGACAAAGATGGAGATGTACGAGTTGCGGGCAAAATCACCGCTGCCGCCGATTCCATTGATGAGGCTTCGCCCACAGGCATGCGTTGAATTCACATGGCCGAACAGATCGACTTCCAACGCGGTATTGAGCGCGATCACGCCCAACTGACGCACGACGGCTGGGTTGTTGCTAATCTCTTGGGGACGGAGAACCAAACGTGGGGCGAAGAAATCGATATTGGACGTCAATTCGCTCATTTGCGGCGGGTCAAGTGTCAGGGCACACGTGCTGGCACCGCGAAGCCGACCACTTTTCATCAGGTCAAAGGCCGCCGGTTGGAAGTACTTCCGAGTACATCAAGAAATCAGGTATGTCGGGATTCTCGCCGATTCCCTTGAGGACGGCATTGGCGATGTTCCCGACACCGCTCTGCAGCGGTAGGAAGTCAGGCGGGATCCGGCCTGCGGTGAGTTCTTGCTGAAGAAACTCGACAACGTGACCAGCGATCGTACGGCTGGTCGCATCGGCTGGTGCCATACTCGTCAGTTCATCGACCTCGTCCGTCTCGACGGTACCAAGAATCTTGTCCGGGATCCACGCGGACAAACGTCTTGCCCAACGCGCTGCAAAGCGTGGTCCAGGTCAATCGCCGGGCGGTGCGGTGGCGGCTTATGAATCAAGATGTCGGCCATCTCGCTAACGCGGGGGGACTGTTGCCGATTCAATTCGATAATCACTTTGTCCGCCGCCTGCAGGAAAGTCGGCGAGGCTCCGATCGATGTGGTTAAGTAGACTCGACCGTCAGGTGTCACTTCCGACGCCTCAACCACGGCAACATCGACTTGCCCGAAGAATCCAAACAGCACCGACTGGGGGACGTGCGAGAGGTGCATGTCAACAAAGGCCACTTTCCCTGTCGTTGATCTGCTTGCGCAGCGGACGTGAAGACTGATAGGGTGCCCGCCAACTAATGGCCTTCGCTTCGGCCAGGGCATCGTCAAGGCTGGGACCCGTCGACGCTCCGGTGAGCACACGAATCTGCATCGACTGCCCGCGTCGATGCATTTCTGTGGCACGATTGGCCAGCGCCGAGGAACGGCCTTGGCGGCTCCAGCCGGTGTGAATCCACTGAACGCAACCAACTGGCCGTCGTCAATGATACTCGGCGGCCTCTTCGGGTGTCAGTCTTGGGAATCCGTGCCTTGATCGTGGCCGTTGTAAATGCCGTTGTCATAGCATCCGTTACTGCCGCCCACTCTGTCGCCGTTCATGGCTATGTGATCCTTCTCGAAAACGGGATGTTGACTCACCGCCTGGTGTCGCCGATTCCCTGGAAAATTCTTTTCCACACTATTTCAAAACTGTCCGCTTGTACATCCTCAATCGCTTAAGAGAAAGACCGATCAGGCTGTTATCGGGTCCTTATTTGTTCAGGACATACGTCTTTATGACGCAGGCAAAATGCGTTGGGAAAACAAATATCCGCATTCACCATCTATTGTTGGAATTCACCGCAATGAGAAAATAAGCGTGATGCCTGCGACTCAAAAAAAGAAGCCACAAAAAAAGGATCTGAAAAAAAGAAAAAGCAGCCAAGCGAATAGGGGGGCCTTGAAGCAGCCAAACGAACAGGGTGCTTTGGCGGAATTCGCGTGTCGAAGATTCGTCAAGGGCAACTCTATCCAACATTCTTAGCTCTCGTTCACACCTTCCATGAGCCCAGGCGGAGTGTCAACATGACTGCACTCAACGCATCACCATTCATTTTTCGTTGAACGGCAAGCCGCGGGCGGCTGTGCCCGCCCTGAAAAGTCGCCTGCGGCGTGCCGTTAAACAATCTCGGTCGATTGATGCTGAAGTACGAATGCTATTGCCGCTCATAGATCATGCCCATTTACTTGCGCAACAGCCCCATCGAGTCTGAAACGAAAGTGACTTTACAATCGATTGACGTTCCGGATTCGATCAAGAAGATCCCGCTCACCGAGCGAGCCGACAGCTTGATTGATGACGCCAACGATCGAATCGAAGCGTTTATGCTGGCGGATCAATCGGTGATTGAGAATTTTGTGACTTGCGATTTTCACTTGCTGGCTCAATCGCTCGCCTGGATCGATCAAAATCACTTGCTGACTGGAAGACGTTTCTGCGAACTGGGGAGCGGGTTCGGCGTCGCAGCCATGCTGGCTGCGATCCGTGGAATGGAATCGGTCGGAATCGAAATCGAACCGATATTGGTGGAACAGTCCGCTGACTTAGCCAACGACCTTCACGTCGATGCGAGATTCTTCGCAGGCAGTTTTGTCCCACGCGACGCAGCGGGACTTTCGGACTTAGCCGCCGAGGTCAAACACGTCGAAACCCAGGCAGGCGACGTCTACGAAGAGATCGGTTTAGCAATGAACGATTTCGATCTGTTCTTCGCCTTTCCTTGGCCAGGCGAGCACACGTTTTTTGAGGCGGTGTTCGATGCGTGTGCCGCCGACGGCGCGTTGTTGTTGACGTATCGGGGGCGAGAGGGAATGGATTTGGTGCGCAAGGTTTAGTGTGCGTTCGGTCTCAAGGAAGTTTCACTTTTTCCGCGGTGAACACCGTTGGTTGCTGCAGGTGTGAACCCGTCGTGATCGTCAAGTCGCGCGTTTGGCTCGTTGCTGGTCGCGAAATCGTTTCTTTCGTTTCGCATCTTTGGCTTTGGCATTTTCCGCCTTCTCGGCGACGTCGGCAGCCGTTCGGGCTTTCTCACGCTCCATCATCGTTGGAGTTTCGAGGGTCAAGCGGCCGAGTCCGCCCGAACGCAGTTCGGTGACCAGAATCCGCGAGGCGCGATCGATGTCGACGAGATTGCTTTTGCCGAGACAGCCTCGCTTTCGTCCGATCGCTTCGATCACTTCCAACTCTGTCTCGGGAATCGAATCCAAACCGTAACGCTCGGCCAGTCGCTGCGGATATTCAGCCAGCATGTAGCGTGCGGCAAAGAAACCGACGTCGGCGTAATCCATGGCCGTTTCCTTGATGGAGCCGATCAAGGCCAGGCGATATCCGCTGTTGACGTTGTGAACGTTGGGCCAAAGCATCCCGGGCGTGTCCAGCAGCGTGATGCCGTCGCCAATGTTGACCCGTTGTTGTTGCTTGGTGACTGCTGGCGTGTTACCGGTTTTGGCGATCTTCTTGCCCGCCAAGAAATTGATGATCGTCGATTTGCCGACGTTGGGAATGCCAACGATCATGGCGTTGATTGTCTTGCCTTCGCGATGCGGCACCATTCTGGCAGCGATCTGTTTTAGTCTTCGGATCGTCGGCACGTCTTCGCTGGTGACCGCATGGGCGCGGACACCGGCGGTTTCGCTCGAAGTAGGCTCGCCAGGTCGCGGTCATCGCGTCATCGGCAAGATCGCTTTTCGCCAAGACCTTCAAACAAGGTTTGTCGCCGCGCAATTCGGCCAGCAGTGGATTCTCACTTGAATAGGGAATCCGTGCGTCCAGGACTTCGATGACCACGTCCACTTTGGGAAGCGTCGCCTGCATTTCAAGCCGAGCTTTGTGCATGTGGCCTGGGAACCACTGGATTGACATGTGTTTGTCGCTGGATCGAGTGAAAGGGCGATGGAATGAAAAGCTTAGCCGGACGCCGCCCCTTTTTGTTCGTAGTGACCCGATTCATCGGGTTTTTTGCGGAACCACCGCACGAATGCGGTCACTACGAACGAAAGCCGCCGGCGATCTAACGGATGGCGATCTAACGGATTTGGTACCCGGCAACTGAGGTGCGAATGCTCCACAATGTCCCTCCGGCGGTCACGAATAACGTCTTTCCATCCTTGCCGCCGAACGCACAATTGGTGGTCTCGTCGCGGGGAATCGCGGCGAAGTCGATTTGCTTTCCCGCGGGCGAAAAAACATAGATGCCAGCCGTCGGCGGATCAGCGGTCTCCTGCGGTAAGTGCGGTTGGTTCAATCCCGCGGCCACATAAAGTCGACCGCTTTGATCGAGTTTCATTCCGTCCGGGCCTCGCGTCGTCTTCCAATCGTGAATCAACGCCTGGCTGGCGAGGTCGGGCGTTCCGTCGGCTTGCATTGCAAATCGCCAGAGCTTTCGCGCGCCGCCCAAACCATTGTTGTTGTCCGCGACGAACAAGAATTTGTCATCGGGTGTCACGATCAACCCGTTCGGACGATCAACTTCGTGCGTGAGGATGCGAGTGACGCGACCATCTGGATCGATGCGGTAAACGCCTTCGATCTCGCGACCGTCCGCATCTCGCATTTCCATCGCCTCGCGATCGCCGTACTGAGGATCGGAAAAATAGATTCGGTTGTTCGAATCGATGGTCAGGTCATTGGGCTGATTGAACTTCTTTCCCTCGTAGGAATCGGCCAGTATGGTCACCGATCCGTCGACCTCGATTCGTGTGACACGGCGACGTTGGTTTTCACAAACGATCAATCGACCTTGTCGATCGAATAGCAAACCGTTGGACCCGCGCCCGATCGAAATACGGATGTCTCGCCAGAAAGATCGCGGCGGTTGATGTTGCCATCGCCGCTGCTCAGCAGGCCGAGTTCTGGATGCCAAACAGGCCCCTCGCCAGCGCCGCGCTGCTGCAGCATTTCTGGTTCACTGATGAACACCGAGTCCTCTGCCCACGCCGTCGCCATGAGAAAAATGCCGACGAGTCCCGAGCAAGCGAGAGTCTGGGGGATTGGATTCAAGGAAGGCACTGCTTTCAGTTTCATGAAAAGGTGGAGTGTTGATTTTCAGCGTACTCAGAGCACCATGATAGTACGATCTCGATAGCCTGCGGTTCCTGACACAACCTGCAAAATTGTCAGTACCCGTGCGGATCTCGGCCGCAAATGGCTCGCGGATCATGTGCCTGACACGTTTCAAGGAACGGCTGGGCTGGTTCGCGCCCTACAATTCGAGGTATTTGACAGGATGTCTCTTTCCATCTGATTCCTTCTCTTTCCACTGGCCGGTCTATCCACCATGCGGGTTGCTGTAATTGGCGCGGGTCCGGCCGGCATGACGGCCGCGCTGCAATTGAGTCGTGGTGGCGCTGATGTCAGCGTTTTCGAGGCTGGCGAAAGCGTCGGCGGTATGGCTCGCTCGCTCGAACTGTGGGGACAGCGAGTTGACTTGGGTCCGCATCGGTTCTTCAGCACGGATGCCCGCGTCAATCGCTTCTGGCTAGACGTCGTCGGCAGCGAATATGCGATGGTCGATCGGCTGACGCGGATTCACTACAACGACAGATTTTTCGACTACCCGCTCAAGCCGTTGAACGCCTGTTGGAACATGGGCCTTGCCGATGCCGCGTCGTGTTTGACGAGTTACTTGAAAGAGCACTTGCGCGGTGACAACTCTTCCACAGATGAAGTGTCATTCGAATCGTGGACGGTGCAACGATTCGGGCGACGACTGTTCGAAATGTTTTTCAAGTCCTATAGCGAAAAGCTGTGGGGGATTCCTTGTCACGAATTGAGTGCCGATTTTGCAGCGCAGCGGATCAAGCAATTGTCGCTGCCGGAAGCCGTCATGAGCGCGCTGTCGACCCGTCGGGCGCGGTCGCACAAGACTCTGGTCGATCGCTTTGCCTATCCGCTCGGCGGGACTGGGTCGGTGTACGAGAACATGGCCCTGCAGCTGCGGAAAGAAGGTGGCCAGATTCATTTGCAGTGCCCCGTGCAGCGTGTCCTGCATGATGACTTCGACGTGCGAGGCATCGAATTGAGCAACGGTCAGGTCGAAGACTTCGATCATGTCGTTTCCACGATGCCATTGACGATGTTGACCGACGGATTGGCAGACGTTCCGGAGGATGTGCGGGTTGCGACGGATAGCCTACAGTTTCGCAACACGATTCTGGTCTACTTGCATGTCGACAGTGACTCACTGTTTGACGATCAATGGCTATACATTCACTCGCCCGAATTGAAGATGGGCCGGGTGACAAATTTTCGCAATTGGGTGCCCGAGTTGCATGGCGACTCGCGAACCACAATTCTTGCCGTCGAACATTGGTGTGATCACGACGATCCGATCTGGACCGCAACGGACGACAAGCTGATGGAACAAGCGACCAATGAGCTGCGGTCGACCAGGCTGCTGCGTGACCAACCCGTAATGGATGGCCACATCGTTCGTCTACGGCGATGTTACCCGGTCTATCGTCGCGGCTATCGAGAACATGTCGAGCGAATTGCCAACTACCTGCGGAACTTCCGCAGGCTGACTCCGATCGGTCGCTATGGCACGTTCAAATACAACAATCAAGATCACAGCATTCTGATGGGCATTCTGGCTGCCGAGAATTTGCTGGAGAATCGCGGCCACGATTTGTGGGGCGTCAACTCAGACCACGAGGCTTATCATGAGCACGCGTTGATCACGGAAACCGGTCTCGTCACTAGTTCGACTGCGCTCGCAGTTGTTTCAATGCCACTTCCAGCCGATTGGCCAAACGGGTGTTGCCTTCGGCTCTCGCCAGAGCCAACGCCTTCTCGACTGTCAAAGTAGCATCGGCGATTCGGCCTTCCTGCGAATAGCCGAGAATCAGGTTCATGTAGTTGGGCAAGTCTTCCTGTAATCGAACCGCGTCTTCGAATGCTTCAATCGCTTCCTGTGTACGACCAAAATCAAGCAACAACAGTCCCAAGTTGGTGTGGGCGGCAGAGAAGTCAGGATGCGCATCGATCGCCAGGCGATAATGCTTGATCGCTTGCTGCGGGCTGCTGGCGGCCTCCAGCAATCGAGCCAAGTTGTAATGCGTCGCTGCGTCTTTGGGGCGGAGTGTCGACGCCACGCGATAGTGAATCATTGCGTCGTGCGGACGCTGGGAATCCTCGAGTGCGCGTGCCAAGTTGTAGTGTGCTTTATGGGATCCGGGGTCCAGACGAACAGCCTCTTGGAAATGGGTGATTGCTTCGGGAAGCTGATCTCTGTTGGCAAACTGCGTGCCCAGATTGATCCACACGCGAGGATTGTGCGGCTGATGTCGCTTGGCATCTTGCCACAGGACAAGTTCGTCTTGAAAGACGACTAGCCGCCGACTGCTCAGAAATCCGAAGCCGACGACCAACGCAATCGTCGCCGCGGCAAAAGCGACGACTGGACCACGACGAATCACCGGCGTAGTCTGCTTGTCCAGCGTCGTGCGTTGTCTGCTGAATCGCCACAAACGTTCCAGTGCGACGTATCCGCCAACAATGCAGAGCGGAACAAGTGCAGCCAATGGAACGTACATCCGCCGTTCAGCCACGGTCTCACCCGGCAACGGAATCAGTAACGTAGGCGACAGCACGGCAAGGAAACAAATGCCTACATAACCAACCGCACTGCGTCGACCGAGAAGCCACAAACTGCTGATGGCCAGCAGCAGGGTTCCCAACACCCACGGCCAGGCTTCCGCAAGACTCTTCATGATCGGAACTTCATAGTGAATCACCAACGGCCACGGCCAAAGGGCGAGCTTGAGGTACAAGAAAATGACCTTGGTCTGTGTCAACCACCACTGGTGCGCCGCCAACCCCATATTGAAGCCGCCGCCCGGTGTACGCGCCCCGTAGTAGTAAATGGCCAACATGGTTAGCCAACCCAGCGCCAAGCCAACGTACAGCGGCCAGGATCGACTGAGTGTGCGTCGCAACGACCCGGTGATGAAAGTCAGTTCGAAGAGCAAGACCATGGCCGGAGCGGAGGCCATCACTTCCTTACACAGCATTCCCGCACTGCAAGCCAACGCGGCCAGCACGAGGCACGTCACTCTTGCTGTTGGCCGCACCGCAATGAAGTAACGGATGCTCAAGAAAATCGTTGCCAAATAGAACATCCCCATCATCAATTCGGTGCGTTGCGTCACGTAGACGACGCTTTCGGTATTGACCGGATGCAACGCCCAGACCAGCGAAGCGGCAAACGCCAAAGGCTGAGCGAGGTGATCGAATCTTCCTTGGAAATGTTCCAGTCGCAACGTCGTCGCGACGATCGCCCACAGCAGCAACGCTGAGCAGAGATGGAAGATGATGTTAACGACGCGGTAGCCGTACGGATCGAGGCCACCGTAGTGATAGTTGATCGCAAATGACAAGCTGACCAGTGGCCGCGCGGAGACGGGAGTCCCTTGCGATGGCTTCAAGGGGCCGGGGCTATCACCGCTGCCCAGCAACGGCCAAAGCTGTCGGATCGAGGGATTATCGACGATCGTGAGTGCGTCATCGAAGATGAACGGTCCGGCTGCTGCCGGGTAATACACCCAGCAGACTGTGACGCCCAGTATCAACATCCCGCCGACGAAAAAAATTCGCTGCCCGAAGCTGCTGGCGCGGTCGGACCGTCCGGCAGGAGGCGTGTCTGCACTTGTGAGAGGCGTTCGATTCATCCGTTCTCAGAAGATGGCGCGGTTTCGTGCATAGAGTAGGACCAATCGCATTACAATGGTAGATCGACTTGTCGGGGCAGCCGAGTGCACCATGCGGTTTGCCGGCGGAATCAAAAAGTAGCCGTCACGCTCCGCCGTGACGAAAGCCCGACCGGGTGGCGAACCATCAGCTTTGTTCTCATCGAAGAGATCGTTCGGCCACGCCCCACCTACGATCAACCGCGGTTTCACTGGAAGAAGGTTCGGTCGGGCTACATCTCGACGGAGCGAGATGGCTACTTTGCAGCCCGCAGGGTGCACTTGAGCAGCCGTCAAAATCAGGAAGCGGCTGTGGTAAGATAATGCGTGTAATCATCTCAGTGGGGAGCGAGCACATGAAGATCCGCCATGACCCATCATCAAGACGAAACTCAACGCAGCCAGCCGGACGACGAAAAAGCAAGCGTGGGTGCGAAGCAGGTGAGGCCCAGCGATGATGGCAACACCGAGGAGACGACTGACCTTGGCACGGTCTTAGGCAAACGGCGGCAGGACTCTGCTGATGGGATCATCCCCGAATGGATCGGGCGATACCGGATCGAGAAGGTGCTCGGCAAAGGTGGTTATGGCTGCGTCTATCTGGCTTACGACGACGAACTGCAGCGACACGTCACGATCAAGGTGCCTCACAGCTATCGGATCAGGTCATCGGCAGATGTCGATGCTTTTCTGACCGAAGCACGAACGTTGGCCAAGCTCGAGCATCCCAACGTGGTTCCGGTTCACGATGTCGGGCATACTCCCGAAGGCGTCTGCTACGTCGTTTCCAGGTACGTCGATGGCAGCGACCTTTGTCATCGGATGCGATCGAGTCCGTTATCGATCGGCGAATCGGTGGACCTGGTCGCCACCATTGCCGAAGCGCTGCACTATGTTCACGTCAATGGCGTTATCCACCGTGACATCAAACCCAGCAACATCCTGCTCGATAAACGCGGCTTAGCGTACCTCGCTGATTTTGGTCTTGCACTGCTGGAGGATGAGGCGGCCAAGACCAACTCGGTTGCCGGAACGCCTTCCTACATGAGCCCCGAACAGGTGCGCGGCGAAAACCATTTGGTCGAAGGCACTTCCGACATCTTTAGCCTTGGCGTTGTGTTGTACGAGATGATCACGGGCACGCGTCTGTTCAAAGGAGAAAACGGTTACGCCACGCTACGTCTCGTTCAAGAGCAAGAGGCTCGACCACTGCGGGAAATGAATCGGGATATTCCGGCGGAGCTTGAACGGATTTGCATGAAGTCGATCTCGAAACGGGCGTCGGATCGGCACGCCACGGCTCTCGATTTCGCGGAAGATCTACGTCATTTTCTTGACGAAGACCAGGGCCTTCACATCGTCAGTGGTGAGCTTCCCGTGGAAAGCGGCTCGGCTGAATCAAGAGCGACGTCCAGTCGCCAGTTTCTCGACATCGTTCCCAAGGGACTTCGTTCCTTTGGCCCGGAGGACGCACACTTTTTCCTGGCTCTACTCCCGGGACCTTATGATCGGTCCGGGACTCCCGAATCAATTCTGTTTTGGAAACGACGGATCGAAGAACTTGATCCGCAGAACAGTTTTCGCGTCGGATTGATCTATGGACCTTCGGGATGCGGAAAAAGTTCATTCGTAAAAGCCGGGTTGATTCCCACTTTGTCAGGGAACGTAAGCTCCGTGTTCATCGAGGCAGCGCCGGACGCCACGGAAACTCGCTTGTTGCATCGTCTACGTCGGAATTGCTCGTATCTCGATACAGACTTAGGGCTTCGCGAATCGATCGCCAGCCTCCGTCACGGCCAGGTGATGGGTGAGGGTAAGAAGGTACTGATCGTGATCGATCAATTCGAGCAGTGGCTGTATTCGGTCGATGAACCTGATCACTCGGAATTAGCGAAAGCACTGCGGCAATGCGACGGAGAGCATGTGCAGTGCCTCTTGCTCGTCCGAGATGACTTCTGGTTAGCTTTCAGCCGTTTCATGGATCATCTTGAAGTTGAACTGCTGCAGAATCAGAACATGGCACTGGTGGACATGTTTGACCAGCTGCACGCGAGAAGAGTCTTGGCCGAGTTCGGACGTGCGTTCCATCGCCTGCCGGAGCATTACTCCGATTCGACCCGCGACCAGCGTGCTTTCATCGCCCAAGCAGTCGACGGTATTTCTGAGAACGGAAAGGTCACGCCAGTGCGTCTTGCCCTGCTGGCGGAGATGATCAAAGGCAAGCCTTGGTCAACGTCGACGTTGCGAAAAATCGGTGGGACTTCCGGTATCGGCGTGATGTTCCTGGACGAAACATTTGTTTCCGATAATGCTCCGGCCGATTATCGAGTCCATCAGCAGGCCGTCTACGCGACGCTTGGCGAGCTGTTGCCTCAGCCCGGCATGGACCTCAAAGGGCATATGAAATCGCAGGATGAATTACTGGAAGCGTCCGGGTATGCCGATCGTCCAAAGGAATTTCAGTCGCTGATGCGGGCGCTTGATTCAGAACTGCATTTGATCACGCGCACCGACCCCGAAGGTCGCGGGGACGGAATGTCCAACAGCCAGTCGAACAGTCAATCGGGCACTGAGTCCGCGAGTCTCTCACAAAATTCTTACTACCAACTCGCGCATGATTACCTGGTGCCGTCGATTCGCAAGTGGCAATCGCGGATGCAACGGGAAACTCGCAAAGGGCGCGCCGAGATTCGCTTGGGCGAACGGGCTGAAATTTGGCGATCACGTCCGGAACCGCGTCACCTCCCGACTTGGCCAGAGTGGGTATCGATCATGACGCTCACCCGCCGGGACCGCTGGGACGACAGCCAACAACGAATGATGAAATCTGCGACGCGGCGGCATTCGTCACGTACGGTTGTGGTCGCCTGTGCAGCTCTGCTTGCCGGGTGCGGACTTTACCAATTTTTGCGTTGGAACAAGGCAAGTTCGCTCACCAGTCAATTGACCACTGCCAACGTCGCTCAAGTCAGCGGCTTGCTCGATCAACTGCAGGGATACGAAGGATGGACCGTCAAGCCGTTGCGGGAAATCCAATCAAAGAATCGTCCTGACAGTCAGTACTATCTATTTTCAAGCCTGGCGTTGCTACGAGCGGGCGAGGGCAGATTGGACGATGTGCGGTGGTCGTTGTTCACCGCAGACCCCGATACCCTCGCATTGTTGTGCGAAGAACTTCGGCCGAATCGCGATTTATTGAAGCAACAACTTTGGGAGCATTTGGCCGATCGATCGATCGAAATCGAGGCGGACCAAGCCGGTCGCCCATTCCATCGTCGCTTCAACGCCGCGCTGGTTCTGGCCAGCTATGATCCGCCACTGCCGGAGGGCTCGACGTTAGCCGGTGAGCAACAAAGCGGCTGGAGCGAACACGCGACCTTCATTACTGACCAACTGATCTACTTTGCCAACATTGATCGGCAGTATTATCCGTCGCTGTTGGCACTGATTCGCCCCGCAACACCCATCTTGGTCGATCGTCTGTCCAGCGTGATGATCGATCCAAAGGAGAAAGAACTGCGCCGCAGCGCCGCTCAGACGCTGCTGACCGATCTGCTTCGAGGCGATCCCGTGCAACTGACCGATCGGTTCCTGATCGCGAGTACCGAACAGATCCAACCGCTGCTTCAATTGATCGACGCGAGTCGCGCAACGGTTCGGCCATTGCTTGATCAGGCGGTCGAGACCGACTTGAACATGGAAGATCCTGACTGGCAGGTCGCGGCGCGACGGAAATCGATGGCGGCTGCCTTGCTGTTGCGACAAAATGCGTCGAACGAAACGATCTGGTCCGTCTTCAAGACGGAGGGGATTCCCGACGCGCGGACACGATTGACTCAGCGAGTTCTTCCCCTTGGAGTCGATCCGCAAATCATCGCCGAGCGGTTACAGGCGGAACAGGACAATTCGATTCGCTGCGGTTTGATCCAAGCGTTGGGCGAGTATCAACCGAGCGACCTGACGGGTGATTTGAGGGACCGCACGGTCACACTGATCAAGGGCTTGTTCAGCACGGCCAGCATGGCCAGCGTGCGTTCCAACGCATTGTGGTTTCTCAGACAGTGGGGGCAGGAGTCCTGGATCAACGATCGAATCTGGCAGCCAACTCCGGAAGATCCGATCCGTGATTGGTATGTCGATGCCCAGGGGTTCACGATGGTGCGACTTCCTAAACTCAAGCCGGAGGACAACTATCGCCTTGATGCGGCAGTGGCTGAGGTCACCGTCGAGCAGTACTTGCGAGCGAAACCGAGTACTGAGCCGGACGAAGAGACTTCGCCAACACGCGATTGTCCTCTCACCCATCCGACTTATCACGAGGCAGTCGTTTACTGCAACTGGTTAACGTTGCAGTCGGGCCTTGGTGAGGACCAGCTCTGTTATCCAGACCGCGAAGAAGGTCACGGTCCCGCCGTCGAACTGTATCCAGACTATCAACAACGAACGGGCTATCGATTGGCAACGGTCGAAGAGTGGTTCTTTATGTATTACGGCGGATCGAAGACCACTTATTCGTTTGGCCATGACGAAGGACTCGTGGATGGATATGCAACGTTTGTTGATATCGGTCGTCGCGGCTGGCCGGTCGGGAAATCCAAGCCGAATGATTATGGGATTTTCGATATGATTACCAGCGTTCGAGAATGGGTGTCGGACGCAGACACAATGGATCCGCAGCGGCGCGGGCTGTGTGGACAGAGTTTCCGGCAACCACGGTCCGGCCTGGAGCCACCACGTATTGGATTTGATTTACCCGATCTCAACTATACGTTTCAGGGGTTTCGGGTTGTGCGCTCGCGCCCGTTGAGGCCGAGTAAGCACGATCGTTTTTCACGGTGAGAGCCTTCGTTTAACGGCAAGCCGCAGGCGACTGAGTTTGCACAATCGCAGTCGCCTGCGGCTTGCCATTAAACGAAGAATGCCAGGATAAGTTCGGACCCGATTCCAACACACGGATGTTGAATAAGAGGCGTCACATTGTTTCACGACTTGCAGCAGAATCGCGACCACTATGGGCGGGTGCTCCAAGAGAAGGTCCCGCTTTACTACGAGCGATTCGACCAGGATCTGCTGGAAAAGCGGCCACGCGTGCGAGAGTTGGTCAGCCAAGCGTTTGACAGGCTGTTTCCGGTGGAAGTTGGAAACCTGCTTGATGTCGGTTGCGGTACCGGATTCTATTTTCCATTGCTAAGCCAGCACGCGGAGACCATCACCGGAGTTGATGTTTGTGTGCCAATGCTCGAGGAAGCCCAAGAACTGATCAAGACGCATGGCCTCAGCAACTGTCAAGTCCGAGAAGGATCCGCGCTCGAGCTTCCGTTTGATGACGGATCCATGGATGTCGTCCTCTCCTGGGACTTTTTGCACCACGTTGCCGATGTGCCGCAAACGCTTGCAGAAATCTCGCGGGTGCTAAAGCCGGGCGGTCGCTACGTCGCACTGGAACCGAACATTCTGAACGTCTCGATCGCCTGGTACCATCTCCGCCGTCGGTCGGAGTGGCGTCTGTTTGTTCAGAATCAATTCAATATTCCTCGCCGGCTCCGCAGTGATTTCCATGTCCGTGTGAACTACGACAATACCATCATCAGTTTCCTCGACGAGAAAACATGGTGGTTGTGGAAGACGATCGACCGATTCACGTCGATCCCGCCGTTTCACTTGTTGTCTTTTCGGTACATCATGGATTGCACAAAACATCGTTCGTAGTGACCCGATTCATCGGGTTGTTGACTTCGCTGAACCGCATGAATGCGGTCACTACGAACAACTTTTTGTTTGTAGTAACCCGATTTATCGGGTCATGGTCGCCCTGCGAAACACCATTTGGATGACGACTGCCCAATATCCTAGGTCCTCCCCGCGTGTTGGATCCGCCAAAGACTGGTAAACTGCCCGCATGAAACAGATCGTTACTGTCGTCCGACCTCACCTTGCCGAAGAGGTGTTGACTTCCTTGCGCCGAGCGCCGATCGAAGCACTCAGCGTCACCGAAGTGAAGGGCTACGGTCGTCAGAAAAGCTACCTGGACGAATACCAAGAGACCGAGTATTCGCAGGCATTCGTTCCTAAGGTGGAGATTACGCTTTGGGTCGACGATTCACGCTGCGACGAGATCTTGGAAAAAATCGTCGCGGTTGCCCGCAGCGGGAGAATTGGAGACGGGAAAATCTTCGTGCTGCCGGTTGCCAGTTTTCTTTAGTTCGCTCGTTTGCGACGGATCTGATTGCCTCGATCCCCTCTGTTGAGGAGGTCACTCGACTGCGGGCGAGATTCGACAAGTCGTTACAATGTTTTCGTTGAGTTTATGTTTCTTGGCTTTCGATTCTTGGCGTCCAACGATGCAATGGCCACAACTTCCTGATTATGGCTGCATTCACCGCTGGCCCCAGGACGGGCAGGCGTTTATCCACCCCGACGATGTGCCGGTCGCAACCCGCTGTTTCCCCAGCGAGCGAGTATTTCGTCGCGACCGTTTCGATGGCACTTATTACCACTACAGCTACGGCCAGATCCGGTTCCGCCTCCGGCCTTCGATGTGGTTGAAGGTTCAGCCAGACGGAATCGATATCGGCGATGCGGTCGAAACGACGGGTGTGGCGATGGAGCGTGACCTGTTCGTCGCCCAAGTTTGGGGGATGTACTTCGTCCGCCGCAAAGGTTGCATTCTCTATCGCTTGCGGAAAGGCGAGTCGATCGTCCCTCACTTGTATTCGGCACGCCACTTAAGATTGCTGACCGACAAGTCGGTCGTCCGTAAAGGAGAGATCCCGCATCCGGAGCCAAAGTGGAGCGGGAAAGGAGATCGAACCGGCGGGATTGAGATTTGAGGGCGCCGGGCACGGGGAGGAGCGGGGAGATTGAGAAAGTCAGGGAGGAGCGGGGATGTTGAAAAAGTCAGAGAGGAGCGGGGAGATTGAAAAAGTTAAAATGAGAATTGAAAAATGCAAAATGAAGGGATGTGGAAATGAAGTCCGGTATCGGCAAGTCGAGTGCGCAAAGGCGGCAAGGAGTAGCTCGCTAAACGTCGATTACGGATCCGGACACCTCAACTCCACCCCCATTTTGCATTTTTCAATTCTCATTTTTCATTTTTCATTTTAACTTCTTCAATTTCCTGCCACTCGTCCGATATTTCGAGCCTTTACGCCGAACCTTGGCCTAATCCGGCCACCGCACGAAACCACCATCACCCGGCTCGATCCTCACAAATCCGTCGCCGGTCGGGTCCTTGGCGTAGTGATAGACATTCGCCTGTTCAAGCGGTTGATTATCCGTGGCCCATGTCTCAGCGAACACGCGGACGTACAAATCTTTCTGACCTGGTTGATTGGTCCCTTCGATCTGGTCGAGCGTCTTCAAAACGGATGCGATGTCGTCCGCTCGAAACTTCCAAAGCTCTCCAAGCACGCGATCCTGGCCGGCAGTCATGGCTGGATAGTCGCTACGCCCAAACAGCTTCCCGCGAGTCCAGGCGGGTTGAACCGACAACGGCTCGGCTGGCCACAGTCCGCTGCGGCATTGTCCTCGCTTGAGCGTTCCATAGACGAAAACGGCTGTAATCATCCCTCTTTGCCTCATGAAGTAGCATTCCGCCTTCCCAATCATTGCTTCCTGCATCATTATCGTTGCTGAACAGACCGCCCAGCCTGCCGAAGTCGACAGATGCCGATAGATCCTGATTTTGCCGCTGCCCTGCAAGCTCACTCGATGGAAATCGACGAGCAGATCGCGGAGCGGCTCCAGGATTACGCCCACGAGCTGTGGAAATGGAACGAACAGCTGAATCTGACCCGGCATACCAGCTGGGAGCTATTCGTAGGCCGCGACTTGCGTGACTGCCTGCAGGTGGCTCCGCTGCTGCAAGAGGGCGAAGACGTGCTGGATCTGGGGAGCGGCAACGGGATTCCGGGCATCCCGCTAGCGATCTTGCGTCCCGACCTGGAGATGGCTCTGGCCGAGTCGGTCGCGAAACGTGCCAATGCACTGGGCGAGATCATCGGCGAGCTCGAGTTGCCGGTGCCGGTGTACGCGGCCCGGGGCGAGGATCTGCTGGAGGATTTCCGCTTTTCCACGATCGTGTCGCGTGCCGTCGGTAGCATCGCCAAGTTCTGCCGGTGGATGGAGCCTCATTGGACCAACGTCGATCGGTTGCTTCTGATCAAAGGCCCAAAATGGGTCGAGGAGCGTGGAGAAGCCAGGCATTTGGGCGTGCTAGCCAATCTGCAGATGCGTCGAGTCGCCTCCTACCCGCTCGGCGATGATGCCGATTCCGAGGGAGTCATCATCCAGATTTGGCCCGAGGGACGAAGCGGAGGCCGATTCACGTAAGTCGAATTTTGCTCCGCGATTGTTGCTCGGTTGTCCCAACCGAGCGTTTTCGTTTGGGACAAACGAGCCACAATCCCTTCCTGCGAACGGATTACCCGCAGAAAAACCAAAACTGATTCATCTGGTCTGTTTTCGTCAGAACTCTATACTCCAGCGGCCAAAGTCGATCGGCGCACCCCGCCGCCGGCGAACTTCGAATCCTCAAACAATGCCGAAATGTCGGACTACAACCTTACCCACCTGAAGCAGCTGGAAGCCGAGAGCATCCATATCATTCGCGAGGTCGTGTCGGAGTTCCAAAAACCGGTGATGCTTTATAGCGTCGGTAAGGACTCGGCCGTCTTGGTTCAGCTGGCCCGCAAGGCCTTCTACCCGGCCAAGCCTCCCTTCCCGCTGCTGCATGTCGACACGACGTGGAAATTCCGCGAAATGATCGAGTTTCGCGAGCGTTACGCCCGCAAGGAACTCGGGCTCGACCTGATCGTGTACACCAACGAAGAGGGCCTCAAGCTCAACCTCCATCCCTCGGAGGACAGTGAGCGGCACACCGAGGTGATGAAGACCGATGCGCTCAAACAGGCGTTGGACAAGTACGAGTTCGATGCGGCCTTCGGGGGCGCCCGCCGCGACGAAGAGAAAAGCCGGGCGAAAGAGCGTGTCTTCAGTTTTCGCGACAAGAACCATCGCTGGGACCCCAAAAACCAACGGCCGGAACTGTGGAACATTTACAACTCTCGGGTGAACAAAGGCGAGTCGATTCGCGTGTTCCCGATGAGCAACTGGACCGAACTGGACGTTTGGCAGTACATCCACTTGGAACAGATTCCAATCGTGCCTCTGTATTTCGCGGCCAAACGTCCCATCGTTCATCGCGATGGCACGATGATCATGCTGGATGATGACCGCATGCAATTGGAACCGGGCGAGAAGCCGGAAATGCGCCGCGTTCGATTTCGAACCTTGGGCTGCTATCCGCTGACCGGCGCCGTTGACTCCGATGCCACCACTTTGCCGCAAATCATCCAAGAGATGTTGCTGACCCGGACCAGCGAACGCGGAGGCCGGTTGATCGACCAAGACGAAGGCGGCGCCGGCATGCAGAAGAAAAAGGAAAGAGGGTATTTCTAAAAAGTTGTCAGGAGCCAGTTATCAGTCGCCAGCAAAGCAACGGCGAAAGACTGACTCCTGATCACTTGCTCATTTTTCCTGACAACTGACAACTGATAACTGACGACTTTTCACCCATGTCTCATCAATCTGACCTGATCGCGACCGACATTGACGCTTACTTGAAGCAGCATGAGCACAAGCAGTTGCTTCGGTTTCTCACTTGCGGAAGCGTTGACGACGGAAAAAGCACGCTGATCGGACGGCTGCTGTTCGATTCCAAGATGCTGTACGAGGACGAGCTCTCGAAGATCGAAAGTGACTCGGTGACGCAAGGTTCGGCCGGCGGAAAGTTCGACCCGGCACTGGCGACCGATGGACTCAAAGAAGAGCGAGAGCAAGGCATTACGATTGATGTTGCGTATCGTTACTTCAGCACGGCGAAGCGAAAGTTTATCATCGCCGACACTCCCGGCCACGAGCAATACACGCGGAACATGGCGACGGGGGGAAGCACCGCCGATCTGGCCGTGATCTTGATCGATGCACGACACGGCGTGTTGACGCAGACCAAACGACACAGCTTTATCGTGTCACTGCTGGGGATTCGCCACGTCATTGTGGCCGTCAACAAGATGGATCTGGTGGACTTCAGCGAGAAACGTTACGAGGAGATCTGCAGCGATTATCGGTCGTTTGCTGCCCGCTTGGACCTTCCCGACTTGCACTTCATTCCGCTCAGTGCCCTCAACGGTGACAACGTCGTCGATCGAAGCGAGCAGACGCCGTGGTACAGCGGCAGCACGCTGATGAACTTTCTCGAGACGGTGTACATCGGCAGCGACCGCAACTTGCAGGACTTCCGGATGCCGGTTCAGTACGTGAATCGGCCGAATCTGGACTTTCGTGGTTTCTGCGGCACGATCGCCTCGGGCATCATCCGTCCCGGCGAAGAGATCATGGTGCTGCCCAGTCGCCAGAAATCCAAAGTCAAAGAGATCGTGACTTTCGACGGAAACCTCGACGAGGCGTTTGTGCCGCTGTCGGTCACGCTGACGTTGGAGGACGAGATTGACGCCAGTCGCGGAGACATGATTGTCCGCCCCGGAAACCTTCCGCGCAGCCGAGATCAGATCGACGCGATGTTGGTCTGGATGAATGCCGATTCGATGGTGCCGGGCAAAACGTATTTGTTCAAGCAGACGACGCAAACGCTGCCCGGGACGATTGACACGCTGAGGTATCGCGTCGACGTCAACACGTTGCATCGCAGTCCGGCACCGCAGCTGGAACTGAACGAAATTGGACGCGTCAGTATTTCGCTGAGTGCACCGATTCACTTCGATGCCTATCGTCGCAACCGCAACACCGGGGCATTCATCGTCATCGACCGTATCACCAACGCCACCGTCGCCGCGGGAATGATCCTGGATAAATTGGGCGACCGTGCCAACAAGTCGGTTTGGGATGACGAAATCGCGACCGACGCCGGCGATTCGACGGACGTGTCGGCAGTGTCCGCCGACGAGCGAGCGGCGCGGTACGGCCAAAAACCAGCGACCGTGCTGTTGACTGGTTTGACCGGCAGCGGCAAGACGGCGATCGGTCATGCCGTGGAGCGAAAGTTGTTCGATCAAGGGCGCGCTGTGGCGATGATCGATGGCGAATCGGTTCGCCACGGGCTCAGTCGAGACCTCGGGTTCACCGCTGAGGACCGCAGCGAGAACCTCCGCCGCAGCGCCCATTTGGCACACACGCTGAACGATGCTGGCTTGATTTGCGTCGCATCCTTTGTCGCTCCCGCGGAAGACGTGCGGCAAAAGGTCGGCAAGCTGATTGGGGCAGATCGGTTCCTGGTCGTGCACGTCGCAACCCCGATCGAAGTCTGTCGCCAACGTGACACGAAAGGCCAGTACGCCAAGGCCGACGCAGGCGAACTTCGAAACTTCCCGGGTGTGACAGCAAAGTACGAAGCACCAACGACCCCTGACTTAGCGATCGACGCCAGCGACAAGTCGATCGACGCGTGCGCCGACGCCGTGATCGAGTTGCTCAAGTCGAAGGGAATGATTAGGTAGTCAGTTGGCAGTCGTCAGTTGGCAGCAAGAAGTGACTTCTCATGTTCTTACTGACGACTGCCAACTGACGACTGCCAACTTTCCTCCTATCTTCCCGCTGGCTTGCTCATCAATAGTTTGTAGTGGCCCGATCCCAGTAAGTCATCGATCCGAGATCTCATCTCTGATGAGATCTCGACGCGGTATTTGTCACTCTTCAAATGGACCGTCTCGCCCTCGTTGAGCTGCATGCTGAACAGCAACTCTTGAGACCCGGGGTAACCACGGATGATTTCGCGGAGCCGGCTCATCGTATCGCCAGTGTGGTCGTTTTCGTCCAGGCGAATTCGCATCCCGTGTGTGTAGCGTGTGTCCAGGTCGGCCAGCGGAATCAATTCGTCGACGATCAGGTTGGACTCGTCGCCGCCGCGCCGATCGATTTTTCCCTTGGCCAGAACAATCGCGTCGGCTTGAACGCGATCTCCGTGATCAACAAAACTCTTTGGCCAGATGATGCAACGGATCGCACCTTGCATGTCTTCCAAGTCAAAGTTGGCATACTTCGACGGACTTCCCGGCTTGGGGTTCTTGGTGTGGGCGAACTTGATGGAGCTGATCATGCCGCCCAACACGACTTCACCACGCTCTTTGACGTCGGCAAGTTTGTCGGTCGTGTGAGTGCGGAACGTCGAAAGTCTGTGCTCGAATTCGGCCAACGGGTGGCTGTGCAGATAGAATCCCAGGACTTCTTTTTCAGCGAGCAGCTTTTCACGTTCAGGCCACTCCTCCATGTCGGGCAGCGGCGCGGCGACCGACTCGGTCGCGTCGTCCTCTTCCTCTTCAAATGCGCCGAACAGACTCGCTTGGCCACTTTTCTTGTCGGCTTGCACCGCCGCGCCCGCTTGCACGGCCCGTTCGATTACGGCGGCGAGTTGGCTGCGGTGGGCGCCAAAGCTGTCCATCGCACCTGCCTTGATCAGTGTTTCGATTGCGCTTTTGTTGCAGGCAGCCGGGTCGACCCGTTCACAGAAATCAAAGATATCTTTGTAGGGTCCCTTCTTTTTTCGTTCCTCGGCAATCGTGATGGCTGTCGCCCCGCCGCAAGCCTTTGATCGCCGAGAGCGCGAAAGGGATCTTCCCGTCGGACGACGGAGAAATCGGCATCGCTGCTGAATTCACATCGGGCGGGATCACTTCGATTTCCATCCGATCGCAATCTTCCATGATGTTCCACCAACGCGTCTTTGCGTTTGAAGTTTCGACCTGAGATATCACTCGACAGCAGTGCTGCCATGAACTCGACCGGATAATGAGCCTTCAAGTAAGCGGTTTGATAAGCCACCAACGCGTACGCGGTGCTGTGCGATTTATTGAAGCCGTAACCGGCAAACTTGACGATCAGGTTCCAGATATCGTCGGCGTCTTTCTCTGAGAGACCGCTTTCGACAGCCCCCTTGATAAAGACTTCGTGGTTCTGGTTGATCAGCGACTCCTTTTTCTTGCTGATCGCTTTGATGCAGGTGTACGCGCTGGCAAGTGGTACGTTGCCGAGACGATTCAGGATCCGCATCACCTGTTCCTGATAGACCATGATCGAGTTGGTCTCTTCCAGGATTTCTTTCAGCACCGGATGCTTGTACTCCGGTTGCTGGCGTCCATGCTTGATGTTGACGTAGTCGTCGACCATGCCGCCTTCGAGCGGACCGGGGCGATACAGCGCGGCGGTGGCGATGATGTCGGTAAAATGGTCGGGCTTCATACGACACAGCAAATCGCGGATCCCGCCTGATTCGAGCTGGAATACTCCCTTCGTCTCGCCGCGTTGCAGCAACGCGTACGTCTCCTTGTCGTCGAGCGGAAACTTGAGCGGGTCGACCGCTTTGCCGGTCGTCTGCTCGATCAGCTTGACCGTGCGGCTCAAGATCGTCAGGTTGCGAAGCCCCAGAAAGTCCATCTTCAGCAGACCAGAAGCTTCGACGTCGTTCATCGACCACTGGGTGATGACGTCCTGCTTGCCGGGAACTCGTGTCAACGGCACGTATTCGCTCAGCGGTTTGTCGGCGATCACCACCGCCGCGGCGTGCGTGCCGACGTTTCGCGCCAAGCCCTCGATCTTCATCGCCAAGTCCAGCAACTCGCGAATCTCCGGATCGCCGTCGTAGGACATCTTCAAGTCGGCGCTCTTTTCGAGCGCCTTCTTGATCGTGATCTTCAGTTCGTCGGGCACCATTTCGGTGACCTGATTGACTCGTCCTAGCGGTACGCCGAGCGCGCGGCCGACATCCTTGATCGCAGCCCTCGCCGCCAAGGTTCCGAACGTCCCGATCTGGCAAACCATCTCGCTGCCGTACTTCTCTTTGACGTAGTCGATGACCTCGGCCCGACGCTCCTTTTCAAAGTCGATGTCGATATCCGGCGGTTCGGTGCGGCTCTCGTCCAAGAACCGTTCGAACAGCAGGTCGTACCGCAGCGGGCAAACATGCGACATGTAAAGTGCGTAACAGACGATCGCCCCGACACCGCTACCACGAGCGGTTGCCGAGATACCGACGCTGCGAGCATGATTGACGAAGTCCCAAACGATCAGGAAGTAAGTCGGGTATCCGAGCTTTTGCGATCACATCCAGCTCGCGATCCAGACGCGCCATCACCTCCTCGCTCAGCTGGCCATCGACGAGTCGATCCGGTTCGTCCTGGTAACGTTCCTTGAGCCCTTTGATGCAAAGTTCACGCAGATATTCGAGCGGCGTTTTCTCGTCGGGGCATTCAAATGAGGGGAAAAAGTACTTGCCCAACTCCAGATCGATGTCGACCGTGTCGGCAATCTGCTGACTGCGCGCGACGGCATCTTCCAATCCAGGAAACCTCTCGTACATCTGGTCGGGACTGCGCAGGAAGAACTGATCGTTCTCCATCTTCAGCCGCGAGGTATCGGTACGGAAACGACCGGTGTTGATGCACAACATGATGTCTTGTGCTTCGGAGTCCTCCTGATTGACGTAGTGGCAATCGCTGGTCGCCACCAAGGGGATGCCCATCCGCTTGGCAACTTCGACGGCACCTGCGAGTTGCAACTTTTGGATTTCCACGCCGTTGTTCATGATCTCGATGAAGTAGCGATCATCGAACACGTTGTGGAACCAGCCGGCGATGTCGCGAGCCTCCTTTTCGACCTCCGCGGTGTCGATCCCCTTGATCACGGCGCGGCTGAATTCACTGCTGACACAGCCCGACAGACAGACGATTCCCTCGTTGTATTTTTCCAGGATCTCTTTATCGATCCGCGGCTTGAAGTAGAAACCTTCCAGCGACGCGGCGCTGGCCAGCTTGATCAGGTTCTTGAAGCCGGTCCGGTTTTGGGCCAGCAGCGTCAAGTGATAGCTGGCCGCTTTACTGCTGCTGGCACCCCCCTTGTCGAAGCGGCTGCCCGGCGCGATGTAGGCCTCGTAACCGATGATCGGATTGATCTGGGCGGCTTTCGCTTTCCGATAGAACTCCAGCGCACCGTGCAGGTTGCCGTGATCGGTCAGCGCAAGCGCGTTCATCCCGTGGTCGACCGCGCGATCGACCAGTTTGCCGATGTCGCCCGCACCATCCAACAGACTGTAATGACTATGACAATGGAGATGGACAAAAGGCTTGGCAGGAGTATTCAATCGTCTTGGCGGCAGCAGCATCGCTCATCAGAAGATCCTTCCGTGGCAACAATTCGAACGGGTCGGCGGAAAACCTTCATGCTACCGCAATGCAAATCGCAGGTCACTGCGTCGTAGATCGGAATTCATTCCGTTTTTCGCAGGAGCTCGGCGGCAGTGCGATATAATCTTCCAGCGGGAGAGGCGACGTACAGACGGCGTCCGAACTACGTTTGCACCTGCAGGCTACCGTGAACATGGCCGATCAACTGCCACGATACGATCCATCAAGAACCTATCGCTGGAACTACGAAAACCCACCATCGCCCGCTGACTTGAACGTACGGGTCGCGGAGGTCCCTGGTGATTGGGACTTTGTGGGTCTGCCAGTCGACTCGCCGTTGGGGATCGCGGCCGGTCCGCTGCTGAACGGAAAATGGTGTTTGTACTACGCCGCACTTGGTTTTGATGTGCTGACGTACAAGACGGTTCGCAGCGGCACACGCGAGTGCTATCCGCTGCCAAATTTGCAACCAGTCGCTTGCGAAAATCTCTCGGGCAGCGAGACGCGTGTTTCGCCGACCGCCGAGATGCGAGGTTCTTGGGCGGTCTCCTTCGGAATGCCTTCGAGTGATCCCGAGGTGTGGCGGCGCGACATCGAGTCGACGCGCCGCGCATTACCAGCCGGCAAAATTCTGTCTGTTTCCGTCGTCGGTACAGTCCAAGATGGTTGGGGGCTGGATGACTTGGCGGAAGACTATGCGCTGTGCGCGAAGTGGGCGGTGGAGAGTGGTGCCGACTGTATCGATGCGAACTTCTCTTGCCCGAATGTTTCTACCTGCGATGGACAACTCTATCAAGATGCAGCCCAATCGCGAATCGTCGCCCAAGCATTGCGAAACGCGATCGGCGAAGTCCCGCTGGTGATCAAGATCGGGCACTTCCGGTCAGCCAGCGCCGCCGACACGTTGCTCCATGGCATCGGCGATCTTGTTGATGGTCTGGCCATGACCAATAGCATCGCGACCACCGTAGGAACGAGCGAAGACGACCTGATGTTCGAAAGCCAACCACGAGGTATCTGCGGCAACGCGATTCGAGACGCCTCGATCCGTCAAGTTCGGCAATTCGCGTCAGCGATCAGCCGACGTGGCAGCCACGTTCAGTTGATCGGTGTTGGCGGAATCAGCAGTGCGAGCGACGTTCGCGACTACTTGGACGCCGGAGCGCACGCATGTCACCTGGCGACCGCAGCGATGACCAGCCCAGGGGTCGGTTTGGAAATTCGTCAAGAACTATTCCGATACTTGTGAGAAGGCTTGTTGCAGCGAAGAAATCTTTTCGCTGGAAAGGCTGCCGTCATGGATCACCAAGCGGTAGCGAAGCAAAGTCGGTGTTTCTTTGACCAAGGTAACGGGCTCTCGACCTGGGAAAACCGGATTCTGCATACTCCGCTGACGCCTCAAAATCCACTGCCCCGGAGTGCCGGGATTCTGTGGGTGCGAAATCATCGTCAACCCACTTTTCTTGTCGACGATGTCGATCCATGCGCCGGCGTCGATCGCGTTTTTGGTCGGTTCGACTTCACCCCTTGATGAAACGAATCGCTGGCCGTCGTTCAATTTGATTCGCGGCGAGAATCCACCGTATCCCTTTTCGTCATCGCTGCCGCCGATTCGGATGCCCTCGGCAAGCGGCAGAAGCGAGATCGCAAAGTCGATCGCTCGATGGGTCTCTTGGGCCTGGTGAACAGTGATGCTTGTCGTCTCCTCGACAACGGGGATCATTCGTTGCCGATCGTCGACGTGATCAGGCGATTTCCAATGAACCTTGGCGACGATGGACAATCCGCTTGCAGGCGATGTCGTCGTGATGGACTGAACATCCCAAACAAAGTCCTTGCAGACCCAGGGATCGCCCAGTTGTTTGTCGCCGAGCCAGACCTGGTGCCAGGCCCAGAAGATGCCACGGTGGTGTCCATGGTCACTGGGAAAGTCTTCCGTGATCACGTTGCCGCCAAGATCATAGAGCGGATGCACATAGCCCGCTCGCGGCCACTTTCCATCAAGCGACTTCGTGACACGTTGATAAAACAAAACAGGAGTATCGCCTTCCGAGATCAGCACCCCATCTGTGTCGAATGAAGCGTGCAGTCCTGATTGACCGGCAGTCGCGGAGATGGTGGTGACCGCAGCGACAACCAGCCACAATGTCCATCGTGAGAATTGCTTCATCGTCGGCTCCCGGATCAAGGGTAAAGTGAGGCCCATCTGCGAGTCGCAACTTGTCTTCGGAAATAGGCATTCATGCAACATCTATTGTAGCCACGGCGATTGGCAGGTTGTTAGCGAGGGCTCGCTAACGCTTTCTGAAGTTGCGATATTTGCGATCGAGGTTGAATTTGAGCTTGCAGATTACGGAGTAAAGAGAATCACTTCATCGAGACCGTACGAACCTTTGCTCGGCGATTCCTTCTCGCTCGAGCGTCGAAGCGACGTCGGCCAAGAATCGGTCCGCGTCGATGGGGTAGCCCGCCGTTGGCGCGAGCTTGGAGTCCGCATTGTGTCGGAGAGCGAAATATTGGTTGAGCGACTCCATGAACCGCTCTCGTAGATACTTCGCATGCATCGAGGACATCGCGACTGGCGTGAACGAGTCGCCTTTCACGGTAAAGTGAACATCGATCTGCTGTTCCGCCTGCGTCAAACCGTATTCGCTCTGATGCTTCTCTTCACAAGTGACTTGCAACCGGGCATCGGGAAACACGTGTTGCAACACACCGCCGTAAAACTTCCGTCCTCCGTGTCGGTCGCAGAAAACGGCCACCTTGGCTTCGTCTTTCCCGTGCAAGTCGATCAACCTACCAACCAAACCGAGTGTCGATTCGGAAAGGAGGTTGGCCTTGTTCGATCCAGCCTGACAAGTCTTGTTGAAATGTTCAGCCGTGATCACTCTGGCTTTCACGTCGATCAACTCGATGCCGGTGCTTTGCCAGTGTGGTAACAGTTCGCTCGTGGCGGACGGGTTCAGAAACAGTGACTCACTTAGCAGCCCAAGCCAAGCCGCGCGTCGGATGGACTCGAGATCATCGGCCGCAATCCGAGGGAGATGCTGTTGCAATCTCGATTCGCAGTGACCGCACCAATGGTGGCTGGCACTGACGACCGCGTGCAGGACACCAAGACCGCCCGACGATTTATAGACGGCCTTGGAATCATCCACCACAGCCACGCATTCGCCGCATGCTCGCGGTGTTTTGAGCGGCGAGAAGAGGCTCGCCAGTTCTGCCGTGGTGGGTGACTCAGCGGGGACGCTCCAGGCGGTGGCAACGATGACGAGCGGGCCTAGCTTGGGGCCATAACCGGCCTCATCAGTCGCAATCAGTAACATCCATCAGGCTCTGAGAAGGTGTTTTGAAAAGGGGGCTGACCCTGTGCGGGTGAGATACGACAACAGGGATAAATTGGCACAGGTTGCATTTGTCGATAATCGGCCGTGTTTGAAGAGAGGGTCAGACCGCTTTTTAAAACACCTTCTCAGATTGACTCGCTAAGTCTGTGATGATCGAGCAGAAGAGCTGTCCGGCAGCTATTCTAGGAACTGATTGGTTCTGACCAACCTGGCGTCCTTTTGCTCGGCAACACCATTTATGTCCAAAATTTCACCTGGAAAGACCTATCCGCTCGGTGCTTCGCTCACTGACTCGGGTGTGAACTTTAGCGTTCACTCGAAGAGCTGTTCGTCGATGGAGTTGCTGCTGTTCGACGATGTCGATGATTCGCAGCCCTCTCGCATCATCCAGCTCGACCCGGCGAAACACCGAACTTTTCATTATTGGCATGTGCTGGTCGAGGGTCTCAAAGCGGGCCAGGTCTACGCTTACCGGGCTGATGGTCCTTTTCTGCCCGATTTGGGACTGAGGTACGACGCCAGCAAAGTCTTATTGGATCCTTACGGTCGCGCGGTTGCCGTGCCGAAGCAGTTTGATCGTGATGCCGGCGTCCGGCTTGGCGACAACATACCATTTGCGATGAAAAGCGTCGTCGCCGACTTGTCAAGTTACGACTGGGAAGGCGATACCCCACTGTATCGTCCATTCAACAAGACGATCATCTACGAAATGCATGTGCGAGGATTCACGCGACATCCAAGCTCAGGTGTCTCCGCACGGAAACGCGGCACCTATGCGGGCTTGATCGAGAAAATACCGTATTTGAAAGATCTCGGCATCACGGCGGTCGAACTGCTGCCCGTGTTTCAGTTCGACCCGCAAGAAGCGCCATTGGGCTTGTCGAACTACTGGGGTTACAACCCCGTGTCATTCTTCGCGCCGCATTTGGAATACGGTTCCACGGATTGTCCGCTCGGCGTGTTGGATGAGTTTCGTGACATGGTCAAGGCTTTGCATCGCGCCAACATCGAAGTCATTTTGGATGTTGTCTATAACCACACCGCCGAAGGAAATGAGAGCGGCCCGACCTTCTGCTTCAAAGGACTCGAGAATAACGCTTACTATATCGCCGAAGCGAGTCGTACCGGCGGCCCCAATAAACTGAGTCGGTATGCGAACTTTAGCGGCTGTGGGAACACGCTGAACGGGAACCACGCGATCGTGCGACGCATGATCTTGAGCAGCTTGCGTTACTGGGTCGCGGAGATGCACGTCGACGGGTTCCGTTTTGATCTGGCGTCCGTTCTCTCTCGCGATATCAACGGAGAGCCTCAAGCGGATCCGCCGATCTTGTGGGATATCGAAACGGACCCGGTTCTCAGCGGCACGAAGTTGATCGCCGAGGCTTGGGACGCAGCCGGACTGTACCAGGTCGGCAACTTTTTTGGTGACCATTGGAAGGAGTGGAACGGCCGATTCCGCGACGACGTCCGGGCATTTGTCAAAGGTGACCAGGGGCAGGCGGGAACTTTCGCGAAACGATTTCTTGCCAGCCCTGACATTTACGGGCATCGTAATCGCGAACCCGAACAGAGCATCAACTTCGTGACCTCGCACGACGGATTCACGTTGAACGATTTGGTTTCCTACAACAAAAAGCATAATGAAGCCAACAATGAAGACAATCGAGATGGGCATAACCACAACCTCAGTTGGAATTGCGGCATCGAAGGCCCGACCGATGACCCTGAAATCGACGAACTGCGAACCAAGCAGATCAAGAACCTGTTCACGATCAACCTGCTAGCCTTTGGGGTGCCGATGCTGGTCATGGGCGATGAAGTGCGACGCAGCCAGGCTGGGAATAACAACGCATATTGCCAAGACAACGAGATCAGTTGGTTCGACTGGGGATTGCTGGACAAGCACGCCGGGCTGCACCGTTATGTCAAAGAGCTGATTGGCTACCGTCTCGGACTACCCGAGCGGAGTGATCCTGGGCTGAGCCTGAACGAAGTGATTTCACGGTCGCGAGTTCGTTGGCATGGCGCGAGATTGTATCGACCCGATTGGGGAAACGCCTCGCGCAGCGTCGCGCTCGACGATCGAAACGCTCGAACCAATGGTACCACCTGATTTTCAATGCCTATTGGAAAAGGCTTGAATTCGAATTGCCCGTGGTGCCAGACGATTTCGAGTCGTGGCACCGGATTGTCGACACGGACAGGGCGTCCCCCAACGACATCGGTAGTGGTGTGCCGGTTGCGGACAAGAGGAAGTACGTGGTGCAACCAAGATCAACCATCGTCTTGACCTCGAGCCGAGTTCAAAACGGAATCAATTGAGTCGTCAGTGGCGAGCCGCCGAGATTGTTTAACGGCAAGCGTCAGGGGACTTCGTCCGCTTTTCGCAGCCGCCTGCGGCTATTCCGGAAAACCACAGTTCGGCGATCTGCTCAGCGCGAAACCAATCGATGATGCTCAAGCGTTCGCCGCAGGCCTTCTTCCAACGGCGTGAACTCAAAGCCCGGTACCATCGACAGCAATCGCTGCGATGACAGGCTGACCGAAGCGATGTCGCTGGGGCGGCCGGGCAAGTATTCAACCGCCGGCGGGTGGGCGACCGTGTTCTTGATGATCGCCAATAGCTCCGTTAGCGAGGTCGCCTTGCCGGTGCCCAAGTTGAAAGTTCCCGACGATTCCAGACGCTCGCACGAGACGGACATCAATCGGCAGACGTCTTCGATAAACAAGTAGTCTCGCCGGGCTGACCCATCACCGAAAACTCGGATCGGTACGGCATTGTGAATCGCGTCAATCCAGTGTGGCAAGACACCTTGGCCGGGACGCGCACGTTGCCCCGGACCGTACGGGTTGCCAATCCGAAAGACATCGACCGAAAAGTGATGTTGTCGCGCCGCGTGATGAAGCAATTCCTCTGCAGCCAACTTGAATACCGCGTAGGGTGACCGTGGGTCCGTCAGCGAAGCTTCGGTTCGCGGTTGATCACTGTCGGCATAAACAGTGCCTCCAGAGGACGGAAATACGATCTTATGGACGCCGCGTTGAAACGCCGTATCCATCATCACCAACAACGGCTGAAGGGCTTCGGAGTACTCGGCGGCGGGGTCGGTGTAAAACAGGCTCGGGTAAGTCGCCGACGCAAAGTGGAAGACAACGTCCGCGCCCTCGAATGCTTCCGCCAGAATCCAGGTGTCTCGCAAATCACCCACGACCGGGGTCACGTTTTCCAGGTTCGCGATGTCCGAGCGGGGCTGGCGCCAATAGGCAACCACATCGTGCCCTTGACTGGCAAGGTAACGCGTCATCGACGAGCCCAGGAAACCCGCAGCCCCCAGCACGACGACGCGTCGCGGAGTCACTGTCGTGGTCATGGTGTGTGCTTGACGGGTTGGCGGATCAATCGTTCCAAGTAGTCGCCGTAGTCACTGTTGTTGTGAACTTGGCCGCCACGGGCCAAATGATCCTTGGTGATCCAATTTTGCCGATAGGCGATTTCTTCGGGACAGGAAACCTTCAAGCCGGTTCTTTTCTCAAGCGTGCCAACGAAACTGCTTGCGTCATGCAGACTTTCATTGGTTCCCGTATCCAACCAGGCGGTTCCGCGACCAAACATCTCGACGCTCAGCGATCCCTCCTCTAAGTAGATCCGATTCAAATCAGTGATCTCGAGTTCGCCGCGCGGCGACGGCACGAGTTGCTTGGCAAATTCGCAAACCCGATTGTCATAAAAATACAGACCGGGAACAGCGAAGTTCGATTTCGGATGCTCCGGCTTTTCTTCCAGCGAAATCGCACGCCCCGGATCATCGAAGGAAACCACGCCGTAAGCACGTGGATCTCGGACTTCATAAGCGAAGACGCGTGCCCCTCTCGATCGCTGCACGCGGTGAAACAGCTTGATCAAACCCTGGCCATGAAACAAATTGTCACCAAGCGTCAAACAACTGGTTTGTCCGGCGATGAATTCCTCGCCCAACGTAAACGCTTGTGCCAATCCACGGGGTCGGCTTGTACCTGATAGGTGAGCTGCAATCCCCATTGGCTGCCGTCTCCCATCAGCGTTTGAAACAACGGTGTGTGCTGCGGCGTTGAAATGACCAGAATGTCGCGGATGCCCGCCAACATCAATGTGCTCAGCGGGTAGTAGATCATCGGTTTGTCATAAACCGGTAACAACTGCTTGCTGATCACGGAGGTCAACGGCGCAAGCCGGGTGCCACTTCCGCCGGCCAAAATGATTCCCTTCATCGAGATCGATTCTCCGTCATGATAGATGCCAATCCTCGGATTGTGTTGATCGTCCAGGGCTGCTTGCCACTGTACCACCGCGGTACGGTTCTATTAGCTGCACCCTGAAAATTACCCTTGATTTCCCAGCCGTTGTAGTTGGTAGCTGCCGTCAAGAATACCTTGCCACCATTCTTGATTGCCTAAATACCACTCCACCGTCCAACGCAGGTACTGTTCCAGGTTGTGTTGCGGCCGCCAATTCAATTCGCTCTGGATTTTGGAGCTGTCGATGGAGTACCGAAAATCATGACCGGGACGATCGGTGACATACTGAATCAACTCGATGTGTTTTGTTCCCGCTGGCCGTGGATGCATGTCATCCAAGATCTCGCAAATCGCCGTCACCAAATCGATATTCCGGCGTTCGGTATTGCCACCGATGTTGTATGTCTCGCCGGGAACTCCCCGCTGCAGCACTGCGACCAAGGCGCGGACATGGTCTTCGACGTACAACCAATCCCGGACGTTGAGCCCTTGTCCGTACACCGGAAGCGGTTGTTCGCCCAGCGCCTTGATGATCATCAGCGGAATCAATTTCTCCGGAAACTGATAGGGTCCGTAATTGTTGGAACAGTTCGTGATCAGAACTGGTAATCCGTAGGTCGACTTCCAAGCGCGAACCAAGTGGTCCGATGCGGCTTTCGTTGCGCTGTAGGGCGAGTGGGGGTCGTACCGTGTTGTCTCGGTAAACATTCCGTCGTCACCGAGCGACCCATAGACTTCGTCGGTCGAGATGTGCAAAAACCGAAAAGTTTGCTGGCGGTCGGCCGAAAGCTTGCTGTAGTGACTCAGGGATGCGTCAAGCAGATTGAAAGTGCCGACAACGTTGGTTTGGATAAAATCGCTGGGGCCGTCAATCGAACGATCCACATGCGATTCGGCCGCCAAATGCATCACTGCATCGGGGTCATGCCGGTCGATCACCGTGCGAACACTATCTGCTTCGGCCAAGTCGGCACGTTCGAAAATGTAGCGGGGCGAGTCGGCTACATCTTGTAGCGAGAAGGGATTTCCGGCGTACGTTAGCTTGTCCAAATTGACGACATCATGATCCGTTTCCGACAACAGGTAGCGAACCAAATTCGTGCCGATGAACCCACATCCGCCGGTTACCAAGATCTTCATGAATCGTGCTTCCGAGCCCTAGAAAACCGGCATGTTCCGGCCGGAAATCCCACCGATGATCACCGCGCCACGGCGTCTGACGATAGTTGGATTTCAGGAATTAGGGAATAGTGCTCGCCGCGGCCAATGCCTATCGGATCCCCCGTCTATCGGATCCCCCGTCTATCGGATCCCCCGTCTATCGGATCCCCCGTCTATCGGATCCCCCGTCTATCGGATCCCCCGTCTATCGGATCAGCGCCACTTCGATTTCCAGGCCTGGGCCAAACCCGAGCATCAGCCACGGCTTGGGCTGATCGAGCGAGGCGAACCGATCCAGGATGAACAGCATCGTCGCCGATGACATGTTTCCGTGGTCGGCCAACACGGCACGCGAAACCGCCAGCGCATCGGGGGGAAGCTGCAATGCAGACTCGGCGGCGGACAGAATCCGCGATCCTCCCGGATGCGCACCGCCCAACCACCAATGGATTCGATCGACTCACCGTGGCTCGCCAGCCAGTGCGATAAGAACGACTCGAGATGCTGCTCGATCAGACTGGGGACCTGCGCCGATAACGTCATCTCGTAACCGTTGTCGCCGATTCGCCAGGTCATGGCATCGCTGGCTCTGCGGCACCAGGCAGGAACCTGTCGCTTGGAGAGCTCCCCGGACGGACCACTCCATTGGAGCCACCGGATCCCGATCACGACCGCGGCCGCACCATCAGCGAACAATGCGTTGCTGACGATCTGATCCGAATCGAGACCATATTGATAGTGCAGACTGCAGAGTTCGACACAGCACACTAGGACTTTCTCGTTATTATCCAGAGTCTGCGACCAATCCGCGTGCGGCTCGAAGTCCATTGATCGCACCATGGCACCCCATGAACCCGACCGGGATTCGCTCGGTCGTTGCCGGCAAACCGAGTTGATCAATCAGGGCAATGTCGATTCCCGGTGAATTGAATCCGGTGCACGAGACAGTCACTAAATGCGTGATCTCGTCTGCGCCAACGTGACTGCAATGCAGCGCCTGGCGCAGAAGCATCCTCGGCCAAGATCGGTGCTTCGGACCCGTACCGATCATTGCGGCTCTTGGTCGTGGGGCCACGATCGGCAAGTGATTCTGCGGGAGGGTAGAAGTCGTTCACAAGGTGGCTGCCAGGATCTTCCTCCAACAAAACACTGCCGCGATGCGCAATTCCGGTGCGGCGATAGAGTGCGTTGACCATGCGAGACTGTGAGGAATCAACGCGCGACGTTTGTTCGGCAAACTTCGCTGGTCCGACTATCCACACGAAATCTTGGAACGCTTGTGCCGATCCCCAAAATTGACGTCGTCGATGACGCACAATTATTTGTTAAAGTTTTCATAAATGCCGTTTTCGTGTAGTTGCCTGCGTTGCGCAGCCAACCCATCTTTAAGTTTCGTTGACAACGACTGGGGACTGTAGGATGCCAGCCACCCCAGAGCGAAATCCGTCGTAATGATCCCAAGGGAATCAAGATGCACACCAGAAACATTGTTTGTTCTTTCCGGCTTTTTGCTGCTCGCCATACCTGTGAAAGCCCAGGAACAATTGAATAGTTCGACGCAATCCGAGCGCATCGGTGTTGGCGATGGGGCCGTGGACGACACGGCGGCAATCCAGGCTGCAGCTCAACCGCCGCAGCGTTGGCGACATCCGTCTTTCCAAAGGAACCTATCGCATTACCAGACCAATTGTCGTCGATTTGGACAAGGTGGCTAAGACGTCGATCCGCGGAAACGGAGTCGCAAAAATCGTGATGGAAGGCTCTGGTCCGGCATTTCGTTTCGTTGGCACGCACCATGGCACCGCATCACCCGATACATTTCAGCGAGATGTCTGGGACCGGCAGAGTTCGCCAATGGTGGATGGGGTTGAAATTGTCGGCAAACACCCCGAAGCATGCGGAATCGAAGCAAATGGAACCATGCAGCTGACTCTGACGCGGGTTGTTGTTCGCGATGCGTTGCACGGGGTCCACTTGATCACACGAAATCGAAACGTGACGTTGTCCGAATGCCACATTTACGACAACCACGGAATTGGTGTTTTCATGGACCACCTGAATCTGCATCAAATCAACATCGCGAATTGCCATATCAGCTACAACGACGGCGGCGGGATCGTTGCAACGAATAGCCAGATTCGCAATTTGCAGGTCGGCACTTGCGATATCGAAGGCAACATGGGCGGTCCCGATTCTGCGGCGACCGCTAACATCTTGCTCGATTCAACCAACAGTTCGATCGGTGAGGTGGCGATCGTCGGCTGCACGATTCAACATACTCACGACGCGCCTCAGTCCGCCAACATTCGTTTCAACGGACATTCGGATGTTCGCGCATTCACGGACGAACGTCGTCACGGCAACATCACGATTTCTGATAATGTGCTTTCAGATGTTCAAGTCAACGTCGAGCTGATTGACGCCCCGCCGTCACCATTACAGGCAACACGATGTGGAAGGGATACGCGAGCAACCTGATCGTCGAGAGATGCAAGAACGTCGTGGTGACTGGAAACGTATTTGACCGCAACCCGCGGTACCATTACGGCGACGGCCAGGAGGCCCGTCTGGGGATCATTTTCACCGACTCCCAGGATTGCACGATCGCCAATAATCATTCCTCCGGTTTGGTTCGCGGAGAGGCGGCGGTGGTGCTGCGGCGTTGCGATCGCTTCAACGTGACCGGTTGCACGATTCTCGATTACGGACAATGCGGGCTGTTGCTCGATGACGTCACCAATAGTCGCGTGTCGGATTGTTTGATCCGCGATGATCGGCCCGAGGCCGAGGGCCAATCGATCCGGAGGATCGGAGGAGAGGACATTCCGGTGACCGACTGTGTGCTCAGTCATGTCGATGACTGAGCTCTGACGATCGCTCTTCATGGCAGTTGTGGCCTGTTCCGCATTGAATGGGTGGCTGGTGGTCGAGCGTCAGCGAGCCCCCAGTAACACGCCGAGAGAATTCCGGGGGCTCGCTGACGCTCGACCACATACGCATCAACTTAAGCCCCAGTCTAGTTTTTCTGGGTTTTTCAATAGTTCTATGGTGCCAATGTCCTTGGCACGCGTGTCACGGCGAGCGCTCTTTGCGGTCGAGGATTGAAACTGACGGATAATTGTCTCGATGGGTTCACTCAGCTTGATGTGGCCGTCACGCAGGGAAGCTGCCATTTGCACAGCTATCTTGGGGGCGAGTTTGGCAACCCGTGCGAAACTCAGTGGTGGCTGCTTGCGATAACAGCAGGCCACACACAACCAATGCTGCAACAAGACCCCGCATAACCTCGCCCAAAATCGAACCAGCTCCACTTCGTCAGAACGATTCGGGTGAACAATCGCCTGTCCGATTGATTTCCACCGCTTGAACAGCAACTCGATCTGCCAACGGGCGCGATAGAGAACAGCCGCTTCGTTGACTGTCAGTTCGTCAGGACGAAGGTTCGTCACCAGCATCGTCCAGTCGCACGCGGCAAGTGCTTTGGCGGGCGGTGTCCCACGGTTCCTCCGCTTGTATTCAGCCCGTACTTTTCGGCGTCGACGCTCGGCAATCTTTTGTGGTACTTTCCAGGCGATCAAGCGGCATGGCAATTTATTTCTGATCCCCGCATGGATGAATTGATCAACCAAGGTATTTCGCTGCAAAACCAAATAGTCAATCACAATGCCCTGATCGACACCGTCAATCGAAATTCGCATCGTGCGATGAAGTCGCGAAAGGAAAAAGCAACCCATCGCCGTCATATGAAGAAAGGCTGCCGCAGAAAAATAGCCCAAGTCGGTAATCCGAAGCGTCCCCTTTGGTCTGACTTTGAACTGACCATCCCAGGCAACGTCCGCATCGCTGCCTGAGGTGACTTCGACGGTCTCGAGCCGACCACTTCGCAGATCCAGCTCTGTCTGCAGCTTCAATCCAGACTTTCCGAAGCCATGCGATCCGCCACGACCCTTATATCGTTGAGCTTGGCTATCAGGCAAATTGATGGACGAACTGTCCGCGAGGATTACCTCGGTGAAACGTTCCAGAATCGGGGCAAGTGAATCCTGAGACTGAACGACCAAACACGTGCATTTTTGGAAGAGGCATTCAAAAAAGCGAGCGGTCACAGCGGTGTAGCGTTTCTCGACTGCCTGTTTGGTGACCGGAGCATCGCACCTGCGCCGCCATGGCGGCAAGCGATTCAGAATCAGCGTTCGGATTTTCAAAGAGCCCCAGAATGAAAGTTCGTGCCAGCGAGGAAGCGGAAAACACTCTCTTTCGCCGAATGACTGGCACCTCGCGGGCTGCTGCATCGCAGCACCCTGAGAACATGCTCTGTAGTGCCTGCCGCAGCTGTGCTACCGTATCCATGCGGTCGTCCCTTCCCTGGAATCGTTGGTTGTTTAGTCGTAACTCACGATTCTAAAAGGGCTTCCGCGTTCTAAATCAAGGTCGATTCCTTAAGTTGATGCGTATGGGGCTCGCTGACGCTCGACCACCGGCCACCCAAAGATAATCGTCTGGTCCCCCGCGCACTTTGCTAGCCTTCCTGATGCTCTTGCCGCGGCGGCTGACTATCGATACCCTCCGACTCAAGAACAGGGATGTTTCACACGATCAGCTAGGGAGGGCGAAGCGTGTTAAAAAGGCGGTCGATCCGTACAAAACTGATAGTTGCGTTGACTTTTTTGTCCGCAATCGTGCTGCTGCTGGCCTCCAGCGGATTCTGGGGCCTCTACCGATACCGGCAGCTCGCCAATGCCATCAGCCAAAGCGCGATGGAGATCGAGTACGCCAACGAATTGAATGGATTGGCGTTGTCGCTGCGGAAAGTAATCAGCGGATCCGGCGAGTACTTCAGGCACGGGGGCATGATCGACGAACTTTCTCTCTGTGATCCGCTGATCGACATGAAAGATTGGGAAATGAAGCGGTTTGATGCCGTATTATATGGCTTCGGTTTGAAATTGGAGCTTTATGAACACCAGGTTGCCAACACACAGGAAAAATCGCTGTTGATTGACAACGCCAGTCGGAATCGCAACCTGGGCTTTATCCGATCGTGGCTCAGTGACCTACAGCAGATTCGTAACCAACGTCCGACCATGAATGGTTCAAGCGAATCGGATCTGTCCACAAGCTGGATCAGTTGGTTGATCAAACGGCTGACCATGTGTCTCTGATTCAAGAGGGCATGGAAAAATTCAGCGACGAGGTTCATGGACAATACCGCGCGTGGATCGTGATGGCATGGTCCTGTACGATTCTCGCCCTGTGCATGGTGGGAATTTTGTTGTGGGCGTTTCGATCATTGGTGGTGAAGCCATTTCGAACTCTGTTGGACGGTTCGCGTTTGGTGGCGGGAGGACAGTTCGATCATCGAATTGACCTGGGAACCGGTGACGAGTTAAGCGAGCTGGCCGAAGCCATGAACGACATGACCGATCGTTTTCGGGCGCAGTTACGCAAGGTCAATTCGTACTGCACCGACCTGGATCGTCAAGTCCGCCAACGAACGCGTGAGGTGATTCAGAACGAGCAGTTGGCCAGCGTCGGGTTTCTCGCAGCCGGCGTGGCTCACGAGATCAACAATCCACTGGCAGCCGTCGCCTGGAGCGCCGAGTCCCTGCAATCGCGGATTGCCGAGATCGCCATGGTCACCGCGACGACCGGCTCGTGGATGACGAACTTTGCAGCGTGCTGGCGACGAACCTCCGTCGCATCGAGGATGAAGCTTACCGCTGTAAAGGTATCACCGAAAAGCTGCTCGACTTCAGCCGTCTGAGCGAGGTTCGACGCGCTCCGACCGACTTAACCGAGTTGGTCAACGATGTGGTCACGATGGTCGGGAAGGTTGGCAAGTATCGCTGCAAAACGATTCGGACGCATTCGCAAGAACCCGTCGTTGCCCACATCAATCCGCAGGAGATTCGCCAAGTCGTGTTGAATCTGGTTACCAATGCATTGGAGAGCGTCGACTGCGACGGTGCCGTCGACGTCCACGTCCGCAACGGAAACCTGCGCCTCGGTCGAGGTCCAAGACAACGGATGCGGCATGTCCCAAGAGGTTCTGACGCACCTGTTCGAGCCCTTCTTCACTCGTCGCCGCGACGGAACGGGCACGGGGCTCGGATTGAGCATCACGTATCGAATCGTTTCGCAACACGGCGGATCGCTGACCGCCAGCAGTGATGGCGAAGGCCGCGGGTCGCGGCTGGAGATGTTGCTGCCGCTGATGGCGGAGAGCCTTGACAGCACTGGAAGCCACAACACGCTTGGATTGAATCATGTCAACCCGTACCAAATCATGAACCGTCAAGCAGTCTAATCGTCCTTACTCGAGCGAAGCGACCATGCACATCCTGTTCGCGGACGACGAAAAGAATCTGCAGGAATTAATGCGGATCGAACTGCCGCGGATGGGATACTCGGTGACCGTTTGCCCCGACGGTCTGACGGCGGTGGCCGCACTGGAAAAGGAATCCTTTGATTGCTTGTTGGTCGACATCGACATGCCCGGCATGAACGGGATCGATGTGATCACCAAGGCTCGTGAGTTGCGTCCGAGATCGAAGCGGTCGTGATGACCGGCAAGCCCAGCCAGGAAACTGCGATCGAGGCGTTGCGTCAGCAGGCGTTTGATTATTTGACCAAGCCGTGTCGACTCGCATCGATCGCCGGCTTGCTCGGGCGCGTCAACGAACGACGTCAGACCAAACGTCAACTCGCCGCCTTGCAGCACCGCTTGCGTCGGGCGGAGGGAGATTCGCAGTTGGTCGGCAGCGGTCGAGCCATGGACGCGGTGAAGCAGTTGATCACCAAGGTCGCGCCGACGGAAAGCACGGTCATGATTCGGGGCGAGACGGGCTGCGGAAAGGAACTGGTGGCCCGCGCCGTCCACGAGGCAAGTCTCCGCGCCGATCAGCCGCTGATCGCGGTTAACTGCGGCGCTGCCCGAGAACTTGATCGAAAGCGAGCTGTTCGGGCACTGCCGCGGTGCGTTCACGGGCGCGGACGCATCGCGGACCGGCCTGTTCGAGGTCGCCGACGGCGGCACCATCTTCCTGGATGAAATCGGTGAGTTGCCGTTGTCGATGCAGGCGAAATTGCTGCGAGTCCTGGAGACCGGCGAGATCCGTCGCCTCGGTGACAACCAGACCGTGCACGTGGACGTTCGCATCGTTTCGCGCGACTCACCGGGACCTCGAGCAAATGGTCGAGGACGGAACGTTCCGCGAGGACCTGATGTTTCGCATCAATACGTTCGAGATCGTTGTGCCCCCGCTTCGCGAACGGGTGGAGGACATTCCGCTGTTGGCCCGTCACCTGCTCCGCCGTCACCGAACCGATGGAAGCGACGATCAACTGTTCACCGATCAGGCGATGAAGGAATTGCAGTCGCACCTCTGGCCGGGTAACGTTCGCGAGTTAGCCAACGTCATCGAACACGCGACGATTTTGTGTGATGCTTTGCCGATCGATCACGATGACCTGCCGCGGCATTTCGGGCGCCGCCAGTTGCGGAAGGAGATCCGGGAAGCGGGCCGATGACGCTTCGCGAGATGGAGATGGTCGCGATCGACAGAGCCATCGATCGCAACCAGGGCAACAAGCCAGCTGCGGCCGAGGAGTTGGGCGTGAGTCTGAAGACGCTTTACAACAAGCTGAACGCCGCGGAAGAAAAGAAGCAGGCCGGGTAGGTCGTTTGTACACCGTAGGTCGACCTGTCCTCAGGTCGATCATTCCGCCATGATTCAACGGTAACGGGTCAACTTGGGACACATCGACCTACAATGCGCCTCTCGAGTTAGTGTCGACTGGCTGTCGTCAGATCGTTTCCCAACTGGCACAGGCTCTCCACAGTCTTCGCCGGGACTCGATAGCGGTATTTTGACCACGACTTCGCGGGGGCTCTTCTGCTGCGAGTTGGCGTAGGCCTTGTCGTAATACTGCAGGGCAAATTCAGGGCAAACGTGTGCACGTCCTTCCGTTGAAGTGCCTCGAGCGCTGCCCGAAGTCTGTCACCACCCAAGCGTTTACTGATTTTTCGCTATCGCTGTGCCAGTTCATCAGCGGGAAGATCACCATACTCCTCGACCAGGAACTGGACTCTCTGCTCACGTTCGACGTCGACGAAAATCGCCGCCGCCGTCGACATCTGTTCCCACACCGCTTGCGGTATGAACACCCTCCCGATCAATTGGCTTTCGCCCTCAATCCAAACCGGTTTGTGCGGGTCTAGATCTCGCCACTGCAGAAAGAGATCATTCTCGAACTGTTCTACGGTCGGCTGTGGTGGTTGATCGATGCCGCCAAAGACGGATCCGCGATGGCAGGCCAGGCGTTCAAGGTCGATGACCTGTTCGCCTGTGACTTGCATCGCATCGAGCAATCGCGTCTTTCCGGCGCCACTGTGACCGCTGAGGATGATGATGCGACGCGGTTGAGCGAAGCAGCGATGGGCCGCTTGGCGATAAGCCTTGTAGCCTCCTTGCAGCAATCTTGGTCGGAACCCGTGCTGTTGCAGCAAGCCAGCAAAGCCCTGGCTTCTCATGCCGCCGCGCCAACAATGCACCACCAAATCCGGCCCCGATACGATTGCTTTCACGGCGTCTCGACCAATTGCTCCGCTTTGAAATTGACAAGTTCGCGACCGCGTTTGATCGCTGGCTGCGATCCGGAACGATTGTAAATCGTGCCGACCTCCGCACGCTCTGCGTCGTCCAGTAGCGGAACGTTGTTTGCGTAGGGGATGTGTCCACGACTGAATTCGCCGGGTGAGCGAACATCGATGGTCGGTAGGCGATCAGAGTCAAGCAAAGCACTTGCATCGATGACGATACCCATAACCGTTACGCTCCAAAGACGCGTTCTTGTTCGTCGTGGCCGCAGTCAGGCGGTTGTCGCGGAAAAAACCGCTGAATCGGGTCACGACCGATCGAAAGTGGCGTCGTCGCTTCCATCAGCGACGACGATCAAATCGCTACAGTGCTTACCAGGTTTCATGTGGCTTTTCGCGCCGACAACCGCGTCGCTCAGGTCTTGCAGAATCGCTACCGTTTCATCCCAGCCGATGCAGGCGTCGGTGATGCTTTGACCACGCACCAGTTCGTCTTTGGCCGTCAACTTCTGATTGCCCTCGACTAAGTTGCTTTCGATCATCACTCCCATGATTCGGTAATCACCATCGCTCAGCTGGCTGCATACATCGCGGCAGACGTATCGTTGCCGCTTTTGGATTTTGCGACTGTTCGCATGACTGCAATCGATCATGATTCTCGCCGGCAAACCTGCTTTCTCTAATAAAGCGGATGCTTCGTCGACGCTGGCCGCATCGTAGTTCGTGTGTAATCCGCCACGCATGATGATGTGGCAGTCACTATTGCCGGATGTGGCGAAGATCGCGGACGTGCCTTCCTTGGTGACCGACAAGAAGTGATGCGGACGTCGCGCACTGCAGATCGCATCGACGGCGATCTGCACATTACCGCTGGTGCCGTTCTTGAATCCAACGGGGCAAGACAACCCAGAGGACAGTTCACGATGACCTTGGCTCTCGGTCGTGCGCACCGATCGCACCCCAGCCGACCAAGTCAGCAATGTATTGCGGACTGATCAAATCCAAGAACTCCGTGCCGGTGGGCAACCCCATCACATTGAGGTCACGTAACAGCCCCCTCGCGGATTCGCAAGCCACGATTGATCTCGAAGCTGTTATCCAAGCTTGGGTCGTTGATCAGTCCTTTCCAGCCAACGGTGGTGCGAGGTTTCTCGAAATAAACTCGCATCACAATCAACAGCTGATCTTGATGTTTTTGCTTTTCCTCGGCAAGTCGCTCCGCGTATTCTCGAGCAGCGTCTGGATCATGAATCGAGCAGGGACCGACAACGACAACCAGACGGTCGTCTTCTTTGGACAGGATCCGCTGGATACCGACGCGCACTTGAAGACCGGTTTCAGCCGCTTTCGGCTCCACAGGAATTTCTTTCATCAGCTCCTGCGGCGGCATCAACTTCTTGATCGCCCTGATTCGCAAGTCATCGGTGGCGTACGTTTGAGTCTTTTCAGTCATCGAGTGGTCTGGTGTAGATGCAAAATCGGCGGTCGCGAAACGCAAACCGGCTGTAGTCGACTATCGTCGATCTCCCAAAACTTGCAACCAGTCTAACTGGACAGCGTGACGTGTCGCAGAATTGTCCGTCAGGTTCAGTTTCAACGCGTTCATGTTCGTCGTGATCGCATTCATGCGGTTTTCTCGGCATAAAACCCGATGAATCTGGTCACGGCGAACCACAAGCCAGAAGTGCGAACAATCTGATCGCGCGTTAGTGCGTTGTCACGAACCAGCCCTCGGGTGGATCGGGAAGACCGAACGCTTTGTGATAATCTCGCTGCTTAAGCTCGATCCAAACCAGCGTTGCTTGTAGTGCCGTCGACGGATGCCGGCGGATCGCTTTGCGTGCCAGTGCTTTGCTCGGGAGAAGTCCTGGCCTGCTGCCGCGGCGAGCGCCAAGTTGTGGATCGCGGCGATCTGCAGTCGGATGTTTCTCGGCGACCTCGTTCCAGATCGTTTCGGCTTCTCCCCAGCGACCGGCAGAGGGCGGCGGCGTTTCCGCGGCGGACTCTGCTCTGCTACCCAGCAGCAGGTAGGGAATCGCCAGCTGGACTCGATCACGATCGACCGATGGGGTGATCAGACGAAACGCGTCTCGCGGACGGTGGCGGTCGTCAGGATCTGGTCGGCATCGCCGACAAGTGCCAGGTCGGGGTAGCGGTCGATCGGCTGATTCGACGTCGACAACGACGGGGCTGCCGCCAACGGCTGGCGGCTGGTCGTCGAGTGATGTCAATCGCCAAGAGACCTTGAGCTGATCGGTGTTGTTGCGTATTCTCTGGGGTGGCGATCTCTCAATCACCTCGCCCCGCAGCACGCAGTCGATTCCTTCTCGTCGGGCGGCCGACGCGAGCGCGAGATCATTCGGTTCGCGCGTCGGTTGCTGAGACGAGTTGGATCTCGGCCGCGTCTCGCAGGCTCGATGCATCGACCAGCGATCGTTGTCCCGCCCAGCGTCGCGCGGGGCCATCGTCAACAACTCTGCTTGACGCGACCGGCAACATCATCGGGGCCGGCCACCGTGGACAAGACGACTCGCTTGCCGACCGTTGATCCAAGTGCGGCGGTTGCCAAACATGGATCGGCACGCCCATCCGGCAACCGCCCAGAATCACCAAAGCGGCGCAGATCGACAGTCGACGCGGAATACTGGAGGCCATACGGTGACCTGTAGATTCCGCTGCTGGCGACCGTCAAGCCCGGCTTTGCTTTGCACGCCGGCAAGCCAACTCTGCATCAGGGGATTTGTATCGACAGAATTCTCGAAGACCGAAAATCACGCTCCTGGCGCCAGCGCCGTAGCGGATTTCCAATCGACGATTGACGGTCCATGTGAGCCGACAGCGCCTTAGACGAGAGTCGGACGTTGGATTGACAGCTGGTCAGGATTCCCCAGCCTATCGCCGAGCGGGAGAGGTCGACGTCACAGCGACCGGATGGGACAGTCCTCCTACGCGGATTGCGCGACCGGGCCTTGGACAGCGACTGGCAGGCTCTCGCGGCGAATGCCGTCGCTTCCGTAGAAAATGACGGTGTTCTTGTGAAGTCACAGATGGCCGTCAGTTTCACGCTTCTCGGTCCGTGAAGACAGAAGTAAACGCCCACGGTCTTGCCAGCTCGGACGACTTCCCGCTGTGTCATCGGGAACTGATCGGAACTAAGTGGCCCAGATCGCAGAGCCGTTTTTCGACTGTTTGCACATAACGATCGGGAAGTCAATCTTGTGAGGCGTGAAACCGATCATCAGCATCCTTGGGGGCTAGCGAATGAAGCGTCACGATGTCGGTCGCCTGCGGTGCTACCACGAGCGGCCGCAGCATGGATATCGGCGGCGGACCGAAGGAAGATTAGTTCCCGAAAAAGTCTATAGGGGAGCCGGACGGATGACAGGCAAGGCGTACTGATTGTGCTGTTTTCAAGTTCCTGACCGCTTTTCCCAACGTCGCTCAGTGGTGCGAGCAGGCCGTGACGGTCGGCTTGAGTGATACGACCGAAAATGTCTCTCAGGATTACCTGTTCCAACGAAGTGTCTCGACCCAGCGGAATCCAACCCAACGTTTGGGGGCTGTCGTCATACGCATCCGAGACGCGAATGATCGTCCCGTCGTGGCGCATTGTCGAAGCCGACTCGGTCTCGAACTGGCTGCGATCGGTGTCTTCCAAGTCTTTCTGGACGACCACCTCGATGGAGTACGCGGCTCCGCTCGGTCGGACGGTTACGATCGCGCGTTACGCAATTGACTGCAACGTGCTTTGCAAACGCTCGAATCCGGCTGTGCTGTCTTTTCGCCAAGGCTCCAGTAGTGAGGCACCGATTCGGTACGAAGTTTCCACTCGGCCATCCAAGATGATGCCGTTTGAATTCTGAACTGGTTGCTCGCGTGTGATGCGAAAGTAATCATCAACGGCGTCGACGACCTGAGACCAGACGAATTCATCAGCCGCCGGCGGCAGTTCCAACGGGTTTGGGACAAAAGTTTCCGGCTGCCGATTTCTCAGCCGGTAACTCAGTTGTCCGCAGCCAGAGAAAAGCGAGCCAGCGATCAGTCGCGGCGGCACAAAACACGGTCGTGGAGATTCGTAGCATCAATCGGCGGGGCGGACTGAAATGCATCGTCGCTTCATCGCTCATCGATTCTTTGTCGCGGTAGATCGAGCGGCGACGCTGACGGGCAGCGGGTTGGCTCCCGGCGTGTCGTCCGGGAAAATCGACCAGACCGGAATTCGCACCTGCATGTCCTCCATCACCTTCTTCTGCGAGTCGGCGATCTTGTTTTTTCGGATGGTTGCCCGAATGTCGTCCTGAACTTCACTTAACGGGTCAGCCCCGCATCCTGTCGCTCGAGTACGCGGACGATGTGATAGCCGCTGGAATCTTCGATGATGTCGCTGAAGCTCGTTCAACGGAAGCGAGAAGATTTGTTCGTCAAGCTCTTCCGATGCGAGCGATCCTTGGGCAGTCCATTCATGGACTCCGCCCTTTCCGGCGAACGGTTCCTGGCTTTTTTCTCGAGCAACTGCTTGCACGTTGCCGCCGAAATAGGCTTCACGTCCCATGCCCCAGATCGCCTGGTGAGCAGCTTCGCGGCTGTCAAAGTTCTCAAACAACACCGTCAGTTGTTCCCAACGGGCTCGCGTCGGTCGCTGATAGTCGTCCAATTGGGTCCGATAGTATTCGCTGATTTCGGCGATCGAGACGGTCGGCTCGCGATCCACCTTGCTACGGATGTAGAGGTGGCCAAGCATCGCATCGACAAAGTCACGTTGCCGGGTCGCGAGTGAACTCCCTTTTTTGCGGAGCAAGTCGTCGAGTTCGGTGAGGTCTTCGACTTCGTACTGTTTCTTTAGTTCCGGCAATTCACTCTCGAAGAACATTTGTCGAGCCCGTGAGGTGAGCTTTGCATCGGCCTCTTCACGCTTGTCGGCCGCCTGGGTGCCGACTTGATCAAGCAAGAACGATTCACGCATCATCTTGTTCTGAATCGCCTGACCGAGCAGTACCGCGAACAAGATTTACACGGACAAAGTGCAGCTGTTCTTCAGGGATCTTCTGGTCTGTCTTGGCGAGCACGTCGTTGATTCGTGCCTCGACTTTACCCATCACATCGCCTAGCAGGACCGGCGATCGTCCTACCACCGCGATGACGGCAGCCGGATCATCGGGCAATTGCAGGCTTTGTGCACTCTCGACTTCGTGCGCGCGTCGGCACTTGAGCCTGCAGCGAAGTTGGAGCCTGCAGCAGTGCAGGCAGAGTGAGCGTCATCGAAAGCACGAAAATTGGGGGGTTAAGACGCGGTGGCATACCGTGCCCTGCGACTGGAGGATGAAACGGATTTCTTGACGGTGGCTTGTAGCCAGAGCCGTTGCGACGAGACAAGGTCGATATCGATATCAAAGGGGCCGTTTTTCTCTTTCGGGTAGGGCGATTATTGGTTAGCCTGCCGATTGGCAAATCGTCTTCGTGGCGGACATTCAACGATATCCAGTTTCACGGTGAGATTTTCCGAAACATGTCAGCCGAGTTTGATAAAAAAGAGGCCGCCACCGTCTCGATGCTCAGTGGCCAACAGCAGGTGAAACAGTTGAGGGTTCACCGGTTGGGAGAAGGCCCGCCGTCCGACGAGGTCACAAAGTTCCGCGACGGCCAGCCTGCTTTGGTTGGCCGGAATCTCGTTGCTGGTGGTTCCCATGGCATCATTGGTTGACGTTCCCGTTGCCCGCTGGTTCTCACACGATCCGCTCGTCTCGCGAGCTTGGCGATGTGCTTGATCTGTCACTTGTTTACGCACATGGTAGCGGCATCTTCTTGATTCTGGTCGCTATTATTCTGCTGGCACCCAATCGTCGATGGCATGTGCCTCGATTGGCGACGCTTGCCATGGGCAGCGGCGCGGTTGCAACTTTGACCAAGATGTTCATCCTTCGTCCGCGTCCCAACACCTTGAAGTTGGAAACCGCGACTTACGATTACGCTTGGATTTGGTCCTTCGACGGGACGTTGTCGAAAGTTGCCGACTTTGATGCCGGCACACGAGCGTTCCCCAGCGCCTACTTGGCAACAGCGACGGCCTTGACGGTCGGACTTTGGGTGGTGTTACCGCGGGGACGCTGGTTGTTCGCGGGACTCTGCGCCGGGCACGATGCTGCAGAGGCTCTATTGCGGCTCGCACTTCGTCAGCGACCTGTTCGGTTCAGCCGCCGTCGGCTTGGGTTGGTCGTACATCTGTTACCACCCGCGTCTGATAGGCACCCTCTTCGACAAAATGGAACCTGAGCAGGAACCAAGACCACGTCGTTGGGAAAACCAACCGCAGGACGAAGCGAGTCTGGAATCACCAGACGACGAATTCAAACGTGCCGCGTGACTCGCCACCGCTCGCTTTGAGGGGATCGACTGAGACCACAGTCGTCTAGCCCGGAGTTGTCGTCGTAACGGCTGAATGATTTCTCGCGGCACAAACTTTGCCAACTGTTCGTCGTCGGCACTCAGGGCCGCGATCTGTTTCAGCAACGAACTGCTGACATGAGCGTATTGTTCCGCTGCCATCAAAAAGACCGTCTCAATGCCTGGATCAAGCTGGTGATTCGCCATCATCATTGTGAATTCGCCAGCGGTATCGGTCAGCGGTCTGATTCCGCGAACCATCACCCGGGCGCCAATGCTGCGAACAAAATCGACAGCCAAGCCCGGTAAACACCTCGACTTGCACGTTCGACAGATCCCTCGTCACGCTCTTCACCAGCTCGACTCGCTTTCTGGGGCTCGAATAACGACTTCTTGTCGGCATTGATTCCGATCTCCGATCACCAAGTGATCGAAAAGTGACACGCTGCGTCGGATGATGTGCAGATGCCCAAGCGTGATCGGGTCGAACGATCCGGTGTAGACGGCGGTACGTGGATGCGGGCATCAGAAAAGCCTGAAAGGGAAATCGAGTCGGTCGTTCTAAGTTTAACGGCCAGGCGTCTACGTTTTCGTATGCACTCGCCTATCAACTGCCGTTCAAGGATCAATGCCGTTCGTGACACCAAATCAAGATCGCATCGTCGGCTGGTTCAAGTCAGACCAGGTCGACGAGTCGGGCAAGATCTTCGGCATCATTGTACGCATGAACGCTCGCCCGCACGCCTCCGTCACGGCAGCTGACGACCACGTTCTTCTGCAAGGCCCGTTTACGGAATTCGATCGGATCAACCCCGGGAACCTCAAAAGTCAAGATCCCACTTTGGTTTTCCGGTGACTCGGGCAACCGTGTAATCACGCCTTTATCTCGGAGCATCGAATTGAGCGTCCCGGTCAACTCGACGACCCGGTTGCCAATCGCAAGTTCGCCGTGATGTTGACGAACGTTTCTGAAAAATATCGAGGCTCGCAGCCAAGGCTGCCGCGCCGATCATGTTCGCCGATCCTGACTCGAACCGCGCCGCGTCGCTCCGCAGCTCCAATTTCGGCGACGCATAGTTAAACGAATTCTTGACGCTACCCCAACCGACATTGCCACAACGAAGAGAGTCGATGTGCTGCGAGTGAATGATCGCCACGCCGGCGCCTTCGGGACCAAGCAACCATTTGTGGCCATCGGCGGCCAGAGAAATCGACGGGCGTCTTCGACAGATCAAGCGGATACATCCCCAAGCCTTGGATCGCATCCAAGAAGACCATCACGCCGCGATCGTGTGCCTGCTGAACAAGCGAATCGATATCGACTCGGTAGCCACTGGCGTAGCCCACCCAGCTGACCGAAATTATCCGCGTCGACTCGTCAACTCGCTCGATCAGATCTTCGACGCGGACTTCGCCATCCCACGGCGCGGCACGATACGGACTTCCACGCCACGCGATTGCTGGTTCTGCCAGGGAAACAGATTGCTGGGGAATTCGCCTTCGGGCAAGATGACGTTGTCACCCGGTTGCCATGGCCAGCCCTCGGCGACCACGTTGATCCCGGTGGTGGTGTTGGGAACCAGGCAGACTTCGGACGCTTTACAGACCAACAATTCGGCGACGACGCGTCGGACGTGCTCGACGCGAGCAGCCCATTGAGGCCAAACGGTGTCTCCGAGCCTGGACGCTTGATCAGCAAATTCGCAGATGGCCTGGGCGGCCGGGCCACTCAGCGGGGCGACCGCGGCGTGGTCAAAGTAGGCCCAATCGGGTGCGATGGGCATTCTGATCCCGCCACCACAACCAGGGGGCTGAAGCCAAATCCGAGGGCAAATCGGTCAAATTCAGATCGGCCGTTCCCGCGGTCATCGCCGCTGGATGGGTGCTGGATGAGGGCCACTTTTCGCCCGTTTTCATTGAAGATTCCCTGCGAAGCGGAGCGAAATAATCGGATTAATCGTTATAGGGAGTTTGAGTTTGAGTATCGGTACTGTAGCTGCCATTCGTAGGCTTGGGAAACAAGGCGATTTGCAACTATACTGCGAACCCGTCGTAATTTCACCTTTGATTTCTCTTCCAACCGTAGCTCTTCGGCGAGGTATTTGATGCCCAAGGGCTCTGCCTGATCAGCCTTGTGGCGTCGATTCTTGATCGTCGTCCTCTTCTTGGCCGATGCCGCGATGGGCATGTTCGGGATGGAGACGATCGCGCCGCTGCGATACGCCAACCCAATGATGGACATCGCTTTCATCATTCTCGGCTCGGCAATGATTTACATGAGCTGGTCCACTTTCCGCGAACAGCGGTAAGATAGCACCTTCTGCGACTGGCTATGATGGTCTGCCCCGCGTCAGACTCGAGGCAAGATTCCGCGGCGAGTCTCAGCCCGCCAGTCATGATCGATGCTGGCTACGACTCTCCCGATGAAGAGTAACGATGCGATTCTCACGTCGACAGTTTCATACCATTGCTGGTTCCGCCGCCATCGCTTGCGGCACAAACACTTTTCCGGGGCATGCGTTCTGCTGATCAGCCTGGCCCGTTGGAAACGTTCGTTCCCACCCGCGCGATCACACGCGGCCCGTTGAATCATTGGTTCGGCTACTACGATAAACGCGAGTTTGATCCAACCAATCGCTTCGTGCTTTCCAACGAAACCAGTTTCGAAGGCCGTGGTCCTACCGGCGACGATGTCATCAAAGTTGGCTACGTTGACACGCAAGCCGACGATGCCTGGCACGAGATCGGTTCAAGCCGCGCGTGGGGCTGGCAACAAGGCTGCATGTTGCAGTGGGTTGGTGACCAGGGAGACAAGGTTCTGTGGAACGACCGCGAAGGTGATTCGTTCGTCTGCCGTGTCTACTCAAAGACCAACGGCAGTGTCCGCACCTTGCCGCGACCCATTTACACGATCTCGCGGGATGGCAGCTTTGGTCTTTCCGTCGACTTTCGTCGCATCGATAACCTCCGGCCCGGCTACGGCTACGACGGACTGGCCGATCCCAACGTCGCAGTCCGAGCGCCGGAGGACTCGGGGATTTGGCGCGTTGATTTAGACGACCGGCGAGGACAAGTTGATCATGTCGCTGGCCGATGTCGCGGCCATTCCCTGGCCCGATGGTGACCGACACGCCGAGGCCTGGCATTACTTCAACCACTTGCTGATCAATCCGTCAGGCACACGGTTCATTGTCCTCCATCGGTATCGACCGAGGTTCGATCCGCAGTCACTGAAGTTCGAGGGTGGTTTCGTCACGCGGATGTTCACAGCCAATGTCGACGGTTCCGACAGATACGTGCTGGACCCCAGCGGTTATACGTCGCACTTCATTTGGAAAGACGACGACGAATCGACGATGTGGACCCGACCGGCGGGTGAGAAATCTGGATTTTACGTCTTCCAAGACAAGACTCGCAATGTTCATCCGATCGGTCAGGACAAGATGCCGACCAACGGGCACAACACGTATCTGCCTGCACCGTATGGCGATTGGATTTTGAACGATACCTACCCCGATAAAATGACATCGCGGCAGACGGTCTTTCTTTATCACGTCCCCAGCGGTCGACGTGTGGATCTCGGGCACTTTCCGTCGCCGCAGGACTACCGCGGCGAATGGCGATGCGACACGCATCCAAGATCCAGCGATGATGGAACATTTGTCGCCGTCGACAGCCCGCATGACGGAGGCCGCCAGGTCTATTTGCTGGACATCAAAGAAGTGCTCCAAAGGGGATAGCTTGGTGTACTGGCAACCAGGTGAAAGAGGCTGCTAATATGCTGCTAAGTGACTGTGAGATATCGGATCTATCGTGAGTAATGCTTTGCCCGAACGTGTCAAGAAAACGCCGCCACCCATTGACCTTGAGGTCAAGGACGCACAATTGATCTTCAACTCTGTCTGGAAGGGCCTGGAAAGCGAGTTCGGCAAGCATCAGTTGCGGTTTCCAAGAGAATTGATCCTGCTGGGTGGTGCTCCCGGCGCCGGTAAAGGAACCAATACAGACTTCATTCGCAAGGTCCGCGACATCAGCATGCCGCCGATCGTTGTGAGTGAACTTCTCAACAGCCCCGAAGCACAGGCGATCAAGTCACAAGGCGGAATGGTCGGTGACCGGGAGGTTGTGGGACTTGTGTTTCGCGAAATGTTGAGTGTTGAGTATCGCGACGGCGCGATTCTGGACGGGTTCCCCCGAACCAAGGTTCAGGTCGAATGTTTGAAGATGCTGTTTGACGAAATGAACGCGCTGCGCCGCGAATTCGCGGATTCACCTGAAATCGTTCATTTCAAGCAACCGACGTTTCACATCATGGTGCTGTTTGTCGATGAATCCGAGAGTGTGGCACGGCAACTGAAGCGGGGACGGCAAACCATCGCTCACAACGAGGAAGTCTCGCGAAGCGGGATAGGCGAACTTTGGGAGGAACGTCCCACCGATTTCAACGAGCAGCTGGCACAGGAATCGTTATCGCGTTTTCAAAGAACAGACCTACGATGCCTTGGTCTCTCTCAAGCAGATCTTCCACTATCACTTCATTAACGCGCAAGCGCCGTTGGAAGTGGTGCAAGAGAATATTCTTCAGGAACTTGCCTACCAGAGTTCGCTGGAGCTTGACCCGCGCACATTCCACTCGCTTCGCAAGATCCCGCTGGCCAGTGAGATCGTTAGCCACGCGCGTCGAGAGTTGGTGAGCAGGCTAGACGGATACGAGATTGAGCAGACGGAGTTGTTTCATCAAGTCGTTGACTTCATCGAAAGCAGAATGATGCCGATCGTGATGCGGCATGCGATTTCAGGGCAAGCCAGCGTCAACACTGAAGACCCACTTTGGGATGAGCACGAAACACTCGCCATGTTGATCGACGTTTTCTCCGAACGTGGCTATCACGCGAGTGTTGACTTGAGGCGGCAGGAGGTGCCAAAACGATTCGACACGCAAACCGGCGAGATCGAATACCTCATGAAAAAAGTCTATCGCATCACAATTCGGTTCCAGGGTTCCGAGATTCGTCGCGGCTAACGGATATCGATCCGACAACCCCATGTCTTTGTTTGGTGGTGCCGTGTTTGCGGATGATCTAGTCGAAGCACTTTGCCAACTTGCCATTCCCTGCCTTGAGATAGGGCGGCCCAAGCAGGTTAGCGCTCGCGGATCGAACTCTCAACCGCGATCCCCGAGCGCAGGCAACGCGACTTACTGGCTCAGGTCGGTGAGACCTTGGTCACTGAGTGCGAAGCTCGGAGCAGTCCGAGTCGACACTTTTTCGAAGTCGATTTGGTGACCACGATCGGTCGCGTTTGGCTGCACGAAATGCTCGCGGTCGATGAATCCGGAGTGCCCAAGCAGGCTGCGATTCGGCGCGGAGGTGGGGATGACCGACGCGCCGAACAGACTTCGCTTCGCTGCCTCGGACGATGCAACCGCTGTCAGTTAGGCGATTGATTTTGACGCTAGCCAATGGCGATTTCCACCCCCTTCGAGTCACGGGCTTTGTGAATTGTGTTCGCGGCTGTAAATCATCGGGCGTAACATGCTCGCAAGGTCAGACTTGCTTGGCTGACTCTCCGATTTGGTTTGTCTCGATGCAGCGTTGAACCTGGGGAAATATTTCAAAATCGTGGCAGGTTCTTGGACTGGGGGCGGATAGATGCTCATCTGCGTCAGGAAGTCCAGTTGGGAGACAGCGAGGTTGAACAGCCACAGTTCGTACCACGGCAATCATCGTCGAATATATGGAAGTGGGTTTCGGGAATATCGACTCTTGCAGCCACGATCCTACTGACGGTGATTGTTCTGAATTTCCCACCGCAGAAAACGGCACAAGCTTATCCGTCGCTTGGTGAATTCTCGGTCAACGTTTCATGGACAGAAAGGAGCATCTGGGTTGCCGCTGGCCAAGGCGACTTGGAGATGCTTCGGGGCGAACTGCGGAATGGTGTGCCTGTCGATGCGAAGTTGTATGGCGAATTGACTCCGCTGCACGTTTCGGCGTTGTTTGATCAGGCAACCGCCGCACGGCTTCTTTCGAATGACGGTGCTGACGTCACACTGACGGACAGAAAAGGCAATACAGCGTTGCACATGGCGGCGTTTCTGGGGAACACCGAAGTTGTGGAAGCGTTGTTATCTGCAGGTGCAGATCCCAGTATTCGCAACAAACTTGGGTTCAACACAGTCGATCTTGTCGCTACCCCATGGAACGACGAAATCGAAGAATACTTACACAAGGTCGAGAAGGAATTGCACACAACTTTGGACCTCCAGCGGATCCGCGCTCAGCGGCCGAAAGTTCTCAAGCTACTCCTTCGTGCCGATGGCATGGAGGAAGGAGACGCTCCAGATATCAGCATCTTTCCGGCGGCGATCGTCGGAAACTCAGTAGCCGTCGCGGAGCATATCGCTGCTGGTACTGACTTGAATCAAACGGAAGATTTTGGAGGCAGCACGCCATTGATTTTGGCAGCGATCTACGGGCATACTGAAATCGCGAGGTCTCTCATCGAAGCAGGAGCTGATCTCGAACTGCGTAACAACTCGGGCGGCACAGCACTACATCAAGCGTGCTTCTTCTGTCGACCCGAAATTGTGAAGTTGCTGTTGAAATCAGGCGCTGATCCAACCAAAACCAACAGCCGATATCTTACACCGTTGGATTCCGTAACGATCGAACTGAATGCCGAGTTGCAGGCAGTCTACGAACATGTTTACGACTCGCTCGATCTCGATTTTGATCTCGATGACGTCAAGGCAATGCGTCCTCAGATCGCCGACATGCTGCGAAAGCATGTTGGCAGCAAGGCGGGCGAGATTGGGAACCGCGAAATAGAAACAGTAAAATGAAACTGATTGAGTTAAACGATGACCCTTCAGAAAGGAGCTTTCTAATGAACCGAACTGGCACATTTGTTTTGGCAATGACACTGCTGGTCGCTGCTGGTTTGACAGGACTGCGATCGGCTGCTGCTCCGCCAGATGTCGACATTTGGAAGGCGGCAGCGACTGGTAACGTCGAAGCTATCAAGCTGCATTTAGAAGCCGGTACAGACGTTGATGCCAAAGAGCCGCCCGGGGGCAGCTCACCTTTGCTGGTAGCGGCTGCTTTTGGTCAGGTCGAAGCCGCCCAATTGCTGATTGAGAAGGGAGCGAATGTCAACGCGAAGAGTAACGATGGAGCAACGGCTCTACATGGCGCTGCCTTCTTCTGCCATACGGAAACCGTCCAGCTGCTGTTAGGCAAAGACGCTGATGTGAATGCGAAGAACATCAGAGGTGAAACTCCAATTGATGCAGTTGCGGGCAAGTGGAGTCCGGAGTTGGAAGGCATCTACGAGGCGCTGGCGGGACTTTGGAACATGCACTTGGACCTTGAGAAGATAGAGGCTACCTGCCGCGCGGGAACAGTCGGCTCTTTTCTCCCCGGACGACAGAGCTGCGCAACGCGTGCCTGGCGAAAGCGCATGAACTCCAGATGGGCATCGTCGCGATGAAAGTTTTGGGGGCCGGCATGCTCGGAGGCTTCGGCAAGAAGGAGTTGGAAAGGCTGCCGGGTGCGGCGATTCGCTACGTGCTCCAAGACGACCGTGTCCAGATGCTAACGATCGGCATGCGCTATCCCGCCGAGATCGACGCCAACATGAAGGCGTTCGCTGGCAGCACGACATATACCAGTCAAGACCGCGCATTGTTAGCTGACGTGAGCGCCGCAGTCCTCAACGACGAAAACGTCAGGAAAATGAGTGTGGAGTGAATGAGGCAACTCATGATGCCAAGAATCAGCATTCCGGCCGCATTCGTCCAATCGGCCGACAACAACGAGAAGGACGCACTGGAACTCCACAACTCCGCCGCTACGTCCAATAAATACAGCTACACTTCTTTGGAGAGACCACGATGCACATATTTTGGGGACTACTGATGGCGGCGGCTGGCCTGTTCATGTTGGTCTGCGGTACCGCGAAAAGCGAATTCATCATCTATCGACTGATGGTCGCCCGCTCAAGAATCCTTTGGGGCAAGGGCGACGCAGTCCACCGATTCTAGCAAGTCAGTGGGCTGATCATCGTCATTCTTGGAGTCGTGTGGGCCGTGGGAATCATCTGGAGCTAGACAAGTTTAACCGGCCAACTCCCTGAATTTGTGGTTTGCGCGCAACAGATCATAAGTCGGGCGCAAATCCGAAAAGTCAAGGTAACGGACCGGTATCAACACGCGGAAGCTAACGGCGTCCGATACGCCATCGTGCTCAACTGTCCAGTTGCTCCTAACCTGCGTACGTTGGACCATCTACCGCACGAAGAAAACCGGCTTCGCCGCTTCGGTCGCGCGACCGCTGCGAGTTAGCAGCTTCGCTGCAGTTTCCTCTCGATCTGGTCCGAGTTTTCGCGATCTGTGCGTCGAATGAATTCCGCTACGGCGCGGAGAGCGATGCAGCCGCCGCGCGCCGGACAACCGAAATACCAAGGTTGCTAAAGGTCGGTTACGCACCCTTGCCATCCGCCGACACACCCATGGATGTGAGTCCCAAAAGAGAAACCCCGACAACGAGGATTACCTTCGCTTCATCTGTCTCCGCTTGCCGCCACCTGAGCCTCCCAGACCTTCAGTGTTCGACCATTGCGTCGACACACCTACTGAAGACGGTGAATATTGACGCATCTTTTACCGGTATGCCGTTCTGCTTGAACGTGTTGCCGCGCGACGTCAAGGACTGGACGCCGCTGATCCGGATGGCCTTGGCGACGCCCACTTCAAACACGTTGTCGGTAATTTCAATGCCCCGTGCGTTATACACGCCGTCCCCACTCCGGATCGTGTAGTAGTAATAGTAATTGTCCAAAGTTCTCAGGGTCATGGTTTTGTTGTCGGTCTCGGACAGCCCGACGATACGCTCCAGCATCGTGCCCACGTTCAGACAATCATCGCCGGCAGACTCAATCACGCAATTCTCCATGAGAAGCCGTCCGCGGATGTTCATCAGGTGCAAGGCGTCGGAAGGTGTGGAGAGCAAATTTGGCGTGCCCGGCTTCCGGATAATGTTGACGTTCCGAATGGTGACATCACCGGGCATGTCCGAAACCCGAATTCCGCCATTGAGCGATCCGAAAATGTCGATGTCCTCGAAGGTGATATTCTCTACTCGGACCGCGGCAATCTGGGCATAGATGCTTGCTGACTTGTTCTTGGTCGCAACGACGGCGGCCGGCAGGTTAACCTTGTTGAATCCGTAGCTGACCCAGTTGCCGATGGCCACCCCCGGGAAGGCCGGCAGGTAATCTTCCTTAACGTGAAACCGGAACACGCCCGGCGTGACTCGGGTGATGTTGCGGATGTACAGGTGGTCGTTGCCCATCCCGGTGTTCCGGGCTGCTCCACTCTTTTCGAAGACGATCATGTGGCGCCCGCCGCCGCCGTGGGCGCGATGCTTATTGGCGGCCAGGAACGCCTCGTCCGGCGGTTCGGGGTAGCCTTCCATGATCCTCACGTCGAGGGTGCCGTCTTCGTCTACCGCCACCACCTCGCCCTGGGTGAAAGTTGGCCTGATCGTGTCGAAAACGAGGCCGCGCACGGTGATGTTGCGTCCGCCTTCGAACAAGAACGCGAGGTTTGCCTCCGAGCAATGCAGGATCGCGCCCCTGCCTTCGATGACGAGGTCCTCGTGGTCCTCCATCTGAAAGTAATGCCAGGCCGCCGGGTTGCCTCCGAGTCGGTAGGTCTTCTTCTCCAACACCACGGTGCTCGGGCCGCCGTCCTCCTTCGCCGCGGCGAAGGCGGCGGCGATTGCCGGACCGTCGTCGTGCACCCCATCGCCGACCGTGCCGAAATCGGCGACCTGCAGAAGCGTGCCCGCCGCCGGTGCCTCCTCTGTCATGAGCGGCGAGACAGAATCCGCCACACTCACGACATCGTCGGCTTGGGCGGAAACGGCGAAAAGTGACAGGACGCCTAATCCCACCAGCAACCGTTGCTTCATGAACATCCCGAGTTCACTCCTGCGTTCTATTCCGTTCGAGTTGTCACACTTTCCCAGCTAGACCCCATACGAAGCTCGTCAATCATCACGTTGCCTTGTGATACATTGAGGATGATTCGGTCCTGCAGGACGCCGGTCTGGCCGCCTGCGGTCACGGCAGCCCACGCGGGTGGAGGGGCACCTTGTCCTTGCGGACTTCGAGCAGTTTGACGCGGGCGACGGCGCCGCTCTTTCCGCCTGTATTGCTGAACTTCATCGCAACCAGGTAAGGCGTATTGGCCTTGAACAAACCGGGCGTGCTGGAGCTTTTCACCGTGGCTCCCTGCGCCGTGACTTTGCCATCGGCGTTCTCCAGGGGCTCCTCTTTCTTCTCGCCGGCATGTAGTTTCCAATGAATGTTCTTTCGTTCGGGCGGCACAATGACGTCCGCCTTTTCGGTTTTAATGGTCACTTCCACCGTCCCACACTTCCTGAGCCAGGCGACTTCGATGCGACCGTTTGGCGAGTCGAATGATCCTTTGGCCCACTGAAGATCGTCGGGAAAGAAGGGATCGATGAGAACCTTTTCGTAGCCGGTGCTGCCGGGCGTTTGACGGATACCGAGCAGATATTTTCCGAACCATTCCTGGATGTGACCGAACATGCAATGGTTCAACGAAGAGCCGGGCCGGTCCCAGCGCTCCGACAAGGTCTTCAGACCATGCTGTTTGAGCATGCATCCGTAGCCGGGTGGATCGGTGCGATTGATCATGCGGTAGACCACGTCGCTGCGGCCCGCTTCCGCAAGGGACAACACCAGGTAGCGGAAGCTCACTTCACCCGTGCTCGGACGGTATTGGTTCCTTTCAACACTTCGAACCAGATTGGCCAAAACGGCGCTCCGATCCTGGTCCGGTACGAGACCGAAATACAAACTGAGGGCCAGCGCGCATTGACTGCCAGTGGCCACGGTCTTGTTCTCTTGGTCATAATAGACCGCCAGGAAATCACGGCGCACTTCTTCCCGCAGTCCTTTCCATTTCCTCGCCTCGGCCGCCTTGCCTTGCATCGTGGCCGCTTGATGAAGGATGCGAACATTGTCGTAAAGCATACACGTGGCGGGCAGCTCGGGCGGTGTCAGTTGTGACGGCCCGACGTGTCCCTTCTCGGGCGTCCAGTCATACCAATCGCCCAGTCCCCCTTTGACCAGCCCGGCCTCGTTGCGCGTACCGGCCAGGTAGCCGGTGTAGCGGGCCATTGTCGAATATTGCTCGCGCAGGATTTGCTCGTCGCCATACCAGTTATGGATCAGCCACGGAAGCTGCACGGACGCGCTGCCCCACTCGGGAGATTCGAAGAATCCATTCTTGAACCGCACGAACTCTGGGGCAATGTCGGGAACGGATCCGTTTTCTAACTGCGAGTCGGTGGTGTCGCGGCAGATCTTACGGTACAGCTCGCCCATGTCGTAATTCAAGAGGATCGACGGTCCCATGAGATGTGACACTTCGAGCCAGCCCAACTTTTCCCGGTGCGGGCAATCGGTCAGTACGTGTTGCAGGTTGCTGGCCACGCTGCGATCAATCATCTCGTCGATTTCGTTCAGAAGCGGGTTGCTGCAGGCGAACGCACCGATCCGCGGTCCGCAACTGCTGACAAAATCCGCACCGACATCGGCCAACTCCGGCAACCCGCCGGCACTCTCGATGTCATCTCCCCATGCGGCGCCGCTGACGTAGAGGTATTGGAAACTGAAATAGGTGAAGCGAGGCGCAAACAACTCCGGTTCGGCATCCCCTTTAAGCGTGTAGGTGTAGGAGTGCCCGCGCCACGGTTGGCCTTTGCGTTCTGCGGTCTCGATGGTCACTCGGCTGCCGGCCTTGCCTTTCACGCTGATGACCGGACGCGACGACAGATTCTCGCCCAAGTCGACCTCGTATCGCCTGTCTTCCAGCTTCGTGACCGACACTGGTTCGAGATGGCGAACAACCTTGATGGGCGGTGACGTTGCCGGCCGGAGCCCGCCGCCAGGCCCCTCGACCACCTTCGCAGGTTTCCAATGGCTGTCATCAAAACGGGGCTTGTCCCAGCCGGTCTGTTCGGCGCGTGCGTCGTAGTCCTCACCACCGTAAATGCAACTGAATGCAATGGGGCCGTCATCGGTCCGCCAGGTGTCGTCGCTGTTAATGATCTGCTGTTCGTCGCCCTGCGAAACCACCAGGCAAAGGATGAGCTTCGGCGGACCGAAGGATCCGACAAACTTGGTATAGCGGCCCCCCGGGACGTTATACATGCCGTTGCCCAGCATCACACCGAGCACGTTTTCACCGGGTTTCAGAAGCCCGGCAACGTCGAAACGAACGTAGTAACACGTGTCGGCATAGTCGGACCAAGGCGGGTCGAGAAAATGGTCCCCGACCTTCTCGCCATTGACCGTCAACTCGAAATGTCCAAGACCACAGATCGCCACTTGAGCGCGGGAAACTGCCGCATCGTCGAGGACGAAGGACTTGCGAAAGATTGGCAGGGGCACGTTGGGTCCGACAGGCGGGCGGACGTCCCCGTGCACGTGCACACCCGGCACCCCGATCGGCGGTGTTTCGCCCGCTGCAGCACCCGGCATTCCAGCGGTAATCCATTCCGCTTTCGTAATGGGAATGGGATCTCTTTCCCCGGCCGCACTAGCCTGCGGTGAAAAGGATGCGAGCATCATGCCGAGGAACAAAAGATCTATCTTGATGAAACGTGAACTCATGGAGCTTTCCTCATCTTGTGCTATCGATGTTCAGCGTTATCGGCCCCAGAACACCGGATGGCTCCAGTTTCCAGTTCTTGGTGACGGCGATGTTGCTCCCGGTGAGACGTTTGTCTGCGGGCAATTCTTGATCGCCGATCAGGCGATTGCGCCACGAGTTGACGACCATGATCTCCAGCTGGTTTTCGCCCCGTTTGACAACCTTGCTGACATTCACCCGGAACGGCGGCCGCCAGACAACGCCCAAATCCGTCCCGTTTAGCGTCACCCTGGCAATGCCGAGATCCTCAACCTGACCGAGTTCGATGGCGAGGGGTTTGTCGGACGGCTCGTCATCGATCTCGAAGGTAGTTCGGTAGACGGCCTTGCCGGAATAGAACTTGATCCCCGGGTCTTTGTGCTTGGTCCAGTCCGTCAGGGAATCGAAACGGACCGGTTGCTCGGGTCCACCCCACCTTGTATCGAAAGTGACACGCCACGATCCAGCGATTGATTGTGTCTGCTGCCAAATGGGGAAGTTCGGTCCATCGCTCCGATCGACCGACGACGCCTTTCGGAACATCACGAAGATGCTGCCATACGGATCAAACTCCAACGGCACCTGGGTGCCTCCGTCGACAAACTTGAAGGTAGCAGCTTCTCGAACGGATCCATCCACCGCGTTCCAGAATTCAGGGACGCGGCCATGACAACGGAATATCGCGTCCGTGCTTACGGCCTTGCCGTTCGGCTCGGATAGAAAATACACATCCGCATTGTCGATTCGGTAATGGATCCAATGGATAGCTGGAGCGACTTGTTCATCCGCAAAGGTTACGTCAGAAACGATGCCATCGGCGTGCAGCAGATCGCGGACGGGCATCCCCCAGGCCACGCGGCCTTTCCCGACCTTGCGGGTTCCTTTTGCGTCCTCGGCCTGTTCCCCCGGCCCCCAAAGATCGTCGGCCAGCTTCTCGAAAAGCTGCTTGCCTTCCGCACCGCCTTCCAGACTGACCGCTCGCATCGGCTTTGGCCCCAGGACTGTGGCACCAGCGCGAACCAGTCTGTCTACTTTTCTTAGTGCACCTAACGACAGCACGCGATGGTCGGGCAGAACCAGCACGCGATACTCCATGCCCGAAGGCAGCGCGAGCCGCTCTTGCTCCACCGTCAGGCTGGAAAGCAACAGTTCCTCGCTGAGCACGTCGTAGTCGAATCCTGGTAAGGCGCCTGCTGGGTCCGACTCCTTGAGGGTGGCAATGTTCGGGATGTGGTCTCCGTAGTAGTAAACCACATCAGCGACGAACTCGCCCTGCTGCGCGAGATACTGGCAACGCTTGAAGTAGTCGACCACCGCCGGGGCTTCATCCCACCAGGTCACTTGAGGATTGAAATGCGTGCCGGCGAAGTACTCTTGGCCGGGCACGCCCATCTCTTTCGGAGAGCAAGTGAACGTGTGCGTGAACAACAGATTCAAGCCCGCACAGAACTCGTGGTCAAAGCTCGGTTTCATCGCGGACCAGGGCACGTCGTTCCAATGCGGTCCGATCGTCGTGAAGCCTTCAGCGCCAACCAGTCGCTTGCCATAGGTGTGGGCGGCGGACGAGGCTTGTTTGACGAAGAACCGGTTTTCCGGGTTCGGTCGATGCGGCGATGGTGACCAGAACTCGCTCATCATCAGTTCGCTGCGGCCATAGTTCTTGAGCCCGTCCAGCGGCCCCGCGTGCGGGCCAGAGCACTCGGGATGTGTCGCCATGCCGTGCGTACGTGCCAGCGCTGCCAGATGGCCGTAGTGGTCGGCCACGCGGTCGCCGATGGTCTTGCGGAAATCGGCGAGAAAGGCGTTCGAATCTTCACGGCTGTTGACCACGTATCCCGCCAGGACGGCCAGCCAGGGCAGCGGATCGTAGCCACGGTTCTGCCGGAACGTCCGGTCAAAGCCCGGCGTCCAGTTCATGCCGCCGCCTTCCCAGCTGTCGGTATGGACGTACCGCAGAGTCGTTCCGGCCAGAGGGCCGATGGCCTGGACCAAGGGCTCAACATTCCGATTCCAATAGGCGTCGAGCGAATCCGAGTTCATGTAGTCCAGCACGCGGCCGCCCCAGCCGACGCTCTGAGTAGAAACATGCGCGCCGGTGTCGGTGTGACCGATCCGCAAGATCACCCAGTCGCCCTTCGGAACGTCCCCGCGGAGCGTCCCCGCGTCGTCCATCTTCGCGGAAAGATTGAGGATATCACTGCTTTTCACCGCGAGTTCGCCAGGCAGCGCTGGATCCGTGTTGAGTAGGAACCGGCAATCCGGCGCCGAGCCTCCGAGTTCCCGAGTGGCGTTCTTCAGGTTCAGGTCCTTGATAGGGCGAAACGTGCCCGCTGCCGGAATGGGAACTGCGATCACGGCGACGTCTCTGTAGAAATCCCGAAACCGCGGGGAGGGCAGCACCTGTTCAATCGTCGCAGGTCCTTTGACGTCAGTCTTTGACCAAGTCAACGTTTGGGCCGCTTCTTCCGCGGTCACCTTGGGACCGCCCAGGTTCCAGCCGCTCTGGATGTTCAGGCTCAGCTGAAGATCCAGACGCTTTGCCTCCTGGCAGGCGTGCACGAACAACGCAGTCCACTGTGCCGAACCAAACATCGGCCCGGCGGGGACGCGGCGATTGCCGCGTTGGCTGCTGCCGTCCGCGTCAAAGATCATCGCCCCGCTGAACCCCTTGTCCTTCATCTCCTCCAGATCACGGGTGATGGCCTCCTTGGTGACATTACCATTGAGCCACCACCAGAAGGCGCGGATGCCGGCACTGTGCGGCGGATCGCGGAAAGCACGGTCCAGGTCGTCGGCCCAGACGCAAAACATCGCCGGGTTGAGCACGAATACGACTGTGCCGAACAAAAGGCGCCAACCTCCAGCGCTTCCGACCGCACGATTGTGTCGTCTGATCACGGCTCCTCGTTCCATCTACGTATCTCCGTGTAAATTGTTGTTTCCCGGGTTGCAGGCAAGGTCTCCCGCCCAAAGACGCTGGTCTTTATCGCACCACACCTCCCCTATCTCGCTCGTTGCACAACAGGATGCGCACCGGACCAAGAAGGCCGGATGACATGAGCGGACTCTCCTTGGTGTAGCGGAGAGTGGCTTATTTCGTTTTCCGTTCCACTTCTTGGGCGGTAATGAACATGGACTTCGTCGGCAACAGCTTGATCGTCACTTTTGTGACGTCGACCGTGCCCTTCTTCTCATGCGTATGCTCCGGTTTTGAGATCTCGCCCGTGTGCGGGTTCCAGAGTTCCGGACGCAGTCTTCCCCTCAGTTCCATCTGCGTGCTGATCGGCATCTTGCCGAGATGGGCGATCAAGTAGATATGCCTGCCGTCATGAATCTTGTGGATGTAACGAAGCGCTTTGCCGGACTCGAATTCCACGTCATAGACATCTCCTTCCACGTCGCATTTATCATCCAGAACTTCCGGATGCAGAAAGGTGTAGTCGCGTCCCAGTTGCGTGGCCAGCAATTCGCCAACGTCCACATAATCTGCTTCGGGAATGGCCACGCCGCCAAGGTAATGCCCCAAATCTCCGTCCAGGTAGTGGCCCGCCTGCAACGTGGCAATGGGGTACAGCACGGCGATGTCTGCCACGTGCCGCGCGTCATTCTGCAGCATCAGGTTCAGCCGGCTGATGTACGTGTTGTAGGACCGCAGTCCGTCCGCATACTTGTCGTGTCGCCACGAGAGTTCCGGCTTAAAGGTGACTTTTCCGTCGTCGTACCAGGCGGCATGGGGAATCAGCTGATTGACGCCCTTGGTGTACTGCTCAATGGCCACGTGGTAGATGGTATCCCAACTGATGTCGCCCATGGCGCCGTAGGTCTCGGACATCACCAGGGCTTTGTCCCAGTTGTACGCCGCTGAACTGATCACTTTGTAGAACCGTTCGGCCGGTCGATTCCCGCCGATCTTGTCGACACCGGGAATGTCTTGATGTTTGAAGCACTTCATCAGGTCACCGGAGACGCTGACGGGATTAACCACCTCTTCCTGATCCTGGTGCCCGGTGGCAGCAATGCCGTGCTTGCTGCTCCACTCTTGAATGACCTTTGGAAAAGCGGTTGCGTAGAGTTCCGCCCTGAATCCGAAAAGGTAGTTTCTGGCCGCCTGGGTTTCCGGCCCGATGTCGTACCACAGCGCGGGATAGCAATGTGCCGGGTCGAAGCCGTGCTTGGCCTTGAACTTCTCGTTGAACGCGCCGGTCCACATCCGGCCCTTGGCCCGGTACATCGTAGGCTCATCGAAAAACGTGCCGTCGATGGTGGTACCGAAACCCCCATAGCCGCACTTGTCGCGGGCCTCCTGCATCTGCTTGACAATGCCTTCCTCGGTGACGGTCGTGTTGTTCCAAAACCACAGAGGGCGGGTGGCGTATTTCAGAGCAGGTTCGGCGAATTCCTGCCTCGGGTCGGCCGCGCCGGCCAAGCAGCAACTGAGCATAGTGGCCGACAGGGCGATCATGTTGCATGCGATTGATTGTTTGTTGTGCGTCTTCATCTCTCTTCATCCGCTAGAACAACTAACCAGACCGACTTCGGAGCGAAAGGGTCGATCTTGATCGTATTCGCCCCGCGTTTGAGATGCCTGGTCACATCCAGCCGGAACGGTCTGCCGATGAACCCGCCCGCGTCTTTGCCATTGATGGTGACTCGTGCCGCCGCTTCCGGAGTCAACTCGTCCATTTCAAGTAAGACGCGTGTCGCAGTCAGGTTGACGCTTGCTGGTAGGTGGCATGTCCCTGAAAACGCGTTGGCTACTTTCCCTTTCGCCACCACTGGTGCCGGATCACTGTTGACCGAAAGGGAAGTGCCCCCGCGAACGACGTCACCCTCGATCCGCGCAGGCAGGTCACGCCGGTCCGGATTGAATACAAGTAGAACGCTTTCCATCGGTTCAAGAACCAGGTTGAACAGGACGCTGTTGCCACGGCGTTCGAATGCAACGGACGTGATTTCATTGCGCATGGCGTCCCAGATTTCGGGGACACCTTTGGCTGTGATCTTCAAGCGGAATGTCTTGGCCTTGTTCTCGTGATCCTGGTTGCAGATCAGGAAGATATCCTTTTCGTCTTTGACTCGATGCAACACATGCAGCCAGTTGTCGGTCTCGCCTTCGAGGACTTCCATCACGGGCGGCACGCCGGCGTCTTGGTGAAGTGCCGCGGAAATTGTGTTCACGTCCGGTTGCTCTGGCAGGAAATAGGACCGACCTCCCGCGGCGTTTGTTTGGCATGCTTGCGTGCCCACTTGGGGATCGTTTCCCCAGATGGCATCCCGGAGTTCCGCGATCTCGCGGACGTGCGGCCGACGCTTCCTGACTTCGACGGCAGGTGACCATAGCCGAGCACCACGCCGCCCTGGTCGAAGAATGCTTTCGCCTTGGCCAAGGTGGCGTAAGGAATGACTTCCGTCGGGGGCACGATCAGAATCTGGTAGCGTTCCTGATGGAGCGTGACGTCACGGCCGTCCAATGAGGCATCGCCTTCGAACGCTTCAAACGGCAGCCAGTCACAATCGTAGAGCGCGTCTTGCAGCACCGTGGTCATGTCCTCGGGCGTCACGTAGTTTCCCACTCGCCGCGCATTGCCGCTGAACAGGATGGCAACGGGGCAGACGTGCCTTCCCCCGGTCAGCATCAGGCTCAAGCGACTGGTGTAGTCGGCATAGACTCGATAGAGCGGCCAGCGTGGTTCGTGTCCGTCGTTATAGAAATACGGCGGGTAATCTGTGTCATGCGGTGCCTTCGGATTGAACGAATGCGGGATCATGAAGTTGATGCCGCGGACCTGGTGCTGGTCGGTCAGCCATTTCATCTGCGGATAGGTCAGAACCTGGTTGTAGCCGCCGAAGATCTCGCACATGGCAAGATCATCCTGCTTGCCGTTGACGTGCGAGATGGAACTGCCGAGTTTGGGGGTCTGGTAAATGTCGTGCGGACGTTGGCCGGGATACATCTGCCGAACCACCAGATCGATGCCGCCCATGTCGCTGTACTTTTGCAGCCGCATCATATCGCCGGCGCAGTAATCCGGGCGAAGATAGAGGTACCCGTGTTCCATGAAGTGGCCGATCGACACGACATCATGTTCATGGCACCACTTGGTCATGCTGCCGTACATCACACGGCCCCACGCTTCGGCGATGGCCTCCATGTACTGGTAGCGGGCGGCAAGATCGTCGTCACCGGCCAGTTTGAACTTGTAGGCTACGTACGCTTTCTTCCAATCAACGCCCCATTCCTTGAGGATGACGTTCAGTTCGGTTCCCCAATCGCCCTTCGTCTCCGGCTCGTCGTAGAAAAAGCCGGGGATGGCCTTACCGAAGTCGTCCTTGAAGTGATCGTAATGCGGCTGGTAGACCTGTCTGGATGAACCAGTCGGTGCAATCGCGGCTCGCGCCGTCAATACTCAGTTCCTTGCCACCGCGTTGTCCCAATCCGGGCGCCTGCTTGTGCGTGAACTTGATGACTTGCCAGTTGCCCGTCCGGTACGTTCCAGGTGAGCTTGCCGTCTTGAATGAAAGGAGCCAGGTCGAGCAGGCTCTCGCCCTCGATTTCCTGCATCCGCGTTCAGGCGACCGGCCACCGCGGCAATGTAACGCTCGCCCGCGTACCCGTCGGCCTCGAAGGACTTCGGTCCCGTAACGTCCACGGCATCGGCAACCAGAGTCTTGGCGGCGTAACGCGGCGGGACCTGTCCTCCGATAGACTGGCTGGGCCACCACTTTTCGTCAAAGATCCACATCTGGAGATCGAGCTGCTTGGCCTTCTGCAGGCAGATATCCAGGTCCTTGTACCAGCGCGGTCCCAGCCAGTCGCTATGCGGGCGTGACTCGGCAGTGAAACAACCGTTGCCGCCCTCAGCGACTTTTTCGACGTACGCTTCCAGTCGCTGCTTCGTCTCATTCTCGTCGCCATGCAGCCAGAACAACGGCCCGGTCAGCCGTCGCGCCTCCATGGGCAGTTCCCTGAATTGCTCTTCCAGTGGATCAGCGGCATAAAGACTCATCACCGCCGACTGCAGCAACACAATACCTATCAAGACTCTCAAGATGCTTGTCATCAAGATTCCTCCTAGCGGATGGCGATAAGGGACGGTGCCTCATCGCTTTGCGAGTTGAGCGATCTATCATTGTTGAACCGATATTCGTTTCCGATCACATGACGACCGTGTCGAAGGGGATTCCCATCAGCGTCGCGACCCGGCTCACGTCTGTCGTGTTGTGGCCAACGCTCATCGCTGCATGGTGTGTGGGGGCCAGGGCAAACCACTGGTTCATCGACTTGCGTCGGGCCTTGGGCGAATTTGACGTGCGTCATCGTGTTGCCGATTTTCAGAATCGGTGCCTCGATGGCTTCGCCTTGGTTGGCAATCAGACGCAACTTGCCGTCGCCGGTTTGGGTCAGGTTCAAAAGCGTGACCGGACCTTTGCGGACCGTCGCTTCGACGCTGACGCCCGTGCCCCACTTGCCGTGGTACAGGCCCATTCCACGCAAAATCGGCTTGCCGTCGGCGATCGCAATATGGAAGGGACCGTCGTGGCCGAGGATGATCGTGCCACGATCGTAGTCCGCCGCCACGATCTCGCTGTAGCTGCCGCCGACGCCCAGCGTGTCGCAAATCTTCATGGCGATGGCGGTCTTCATGTCGCCTTCGCCACTGCAGGGGATGCCTTGCGCGGTCAGCAGCGAGTGGCCCAGAATGAACGCTTCCTGGAGCTGCTCGTACGGGTTGCCTTCGCGGCCGCGGTAGTAATAGGTCAGGGCGTCCAGATCGAACTCGCGAACCATCTTCTCTTGGGCGACGGCCACCTGACAGGCAACGTCCAACTGCTCCGGCACGAGGCTTACGTGCAAGCGGGTCGGACGGTGAGTCTTCGCTGAGAACGAACATCTCCTTGACCTGATCCAGCTTGGCCTGTTTCTCTGCGTCCGTCACCGACTCGGCCAACTTCGCCAGGTCGCACATCTCCAGCAGCTCGACGTGCATCCCCGTTTGAGCGGTGATCATCGTGAAGTCACTGTACATGTCCAGCATGCCCGGGTAGGTGTGGCCGAGAAAACCCATCCGACCTTCGCGCAAGGTACGCGCCACACCCGCCGCCTTGATCCAGCCCTCGATCTCCTTCCAAGCCGCGATGGCTTCCGGGTGACCGGCTGTGTTCTCGTCCGCCAGCGAGATGGCGGGCGTCTCTTCCAGACCCAGCAGGCCGGTGACCAGGTGAAAGTCGATGCCGCTGCGGTTGAAAGCATTTGCGATCTCCGGCACGCAACAGCCCGACGCAATGCGCAAGCCACTCGCCCGTGGTCGTTCGCTCATAGTTCATGGCCGCTGTGGGTTGGAGGTTCAGTACGACCACGGGACGCTGGCAGTGCTGAGCAATCTGGATATGCGACGCGCTCATGGCGTAAGTCGCCGCGTGGCAGAAGATCAGATCGACATTCGCCGCGTTGAGGTCGCTCGGCCGCCTGCCGCGCTGCCGCCTTCGCCATCGATCATGCCCACGTTGCAGACATCGCCCAGTGCAGACATCCGCTGGGCGATGAATCGGTTGTAGCCGAGTAGCCGCTCGAGCAGACCTTCGAACTGGTTCCAGTAGTGCGCATGCCCGACCGAGTAAAGCCCGATGCGAGGTCGTTTGGGCGGCTTGATAGGAGCGAAGTGTGTCATGCTTTGGCTCTTTCGTACTCAAACAGAAAGGTAGTTACCGTAGCCGATCACCATGGTCGAGATGATCAACGTGAGGATGCCGCCCCAAACGAGCTGTCCTGGTTTTGGCACTTGTGCCACGCCATTCGTGGAACGCGATCCCCCACAGGTTGCTGAAGACGATGATGAACGCCATGTGAATCGACCAACTCGAGAAGTCGTAGGTTTCGCCGAGTTTCGTCGTACCCATCCCGTAGAAGAAGAACTGGCCGTACCAGATCACGCCGGCCAGTGCGGAGAGAAGATAGTTGCGCAGCTGACGTGACCGCGGGCCGGTGACGTAATCTTTGAAACTGCGATTACGGAAGTTGAGGTACAGGCACCAAACCGCATTGCTCACGAATCCGCCAATCAGAATCACGACGAGCGATGCGTTATTTGAAAACAGGGGATCCGCCCCGCGGGCGATCGCCGCCTCGGCAATCGGCTTTCCCGATGCGAGGCCGAATGCAAAGCACGCGCTGAGGACACCAGCCATTGCCGCCACGGCGAACCCCTTTCCCAACGCGAACTCGGCGACCGTCCGTTGTTTTTCTTCCTCGGTCAGTTCCGATTCTTTGCTGATGCCCGCCCAGCCACACAAACCAATCCCGCCCAGACAAGCGATGACGCCACCGATAATCGTTACCCCGCTGGCTGTGGAAAGGATCGAGACAATCCTGCCTTCCACGATCGGCGGAATCAACGTGCCGACGACCATGCAGAATCCCAAGGCCACTGCGTAGCCCAGAGCCATGCCCAGGTACCGCACCGACAGACCAAACGTCAGGTTTCCTAGTCCCCACAACATGCCGAACAGCAAGCACAGACCCCACGCACCAGCGGGACTGTCGGCCAAGACATTCAACAGTTCCGGAATCGTCATCAACGCTACGATCCAAGGCGTCAGCCAACCAGGCCGCCAATCCCATCACCAGCCAAAAGCTCTCCCACGCCCAGCGCTCGACCTTCTTCAGCGGCGCATAGAAACTACCGGCAGCAAATCCGCCGATCGCGTGCAGTAGAACTCCTAAGGCCGGATTGGCTGTCATCGATCATGTCTCCAGGATCATGTCTTCAGGATCACCATGTCTCAGGATCACGGCCCATCGGCTCAGACGATCGCCGTGTTTCTCAGCGGCATTTTGGTGGACGGTCTTACGATAGCGCGATGCGACCAAGATCGGAATGGAAACACTGACCTTTTTTATGCACATTTTGTCCAAGCAATGTGCCTGTCCGTGTGTGTTGTCGGCGCGATGACTTGGCTATGATTTCAGCCATGAGTCAGCAAGCGACGCCACCGGTCGGGATAGACGCCTTTTTCCGCTATATCACGGTACCGGAAGAAGCCAAATGCTGGGGCCTCCACGTGACGGACCTTGGTTACACAAAGGTCCCCAGCGGAGTGGTCTACCCACCGTTCAAACACCCCGAAAGTTACACGCTGCAGCAGCAAGCGGGCCGCGTGCTGCCTGAATATCAGGTCATTTCCATTACTCGTGGCGGCGGAACCTTCTGGTCGGAATCCAGCGGCGAGATCACCATCGAGGTTGGAAACGTGTTCTTTCTCTTTCCAGGAATTCGCCATCGATACCGTCCCGATTCCCAGACGGGATGGGACGAGCAATGGGTGGGATTTTCCGGTGATCATGCCGACCGGTTGATGCAGACGTTTTTTGATCCCGCCCACCCCGTTTGCCACGTTGGTCTTGATCCAGACCTGCACCGTTTGTTCAACCAAATATGCGAACTCACGCGGCACGAAGGCTTCGGATTCCGACCGATCATTGCCGCCAAGACCGTGGAAATCCTCGCCCGCGTTCACGTCCTGATCAGCGGCGGAGCGGTTGGACGATCGCCCGACGACGACGCGCTGATCCGCAAAGCCTGTTGCCAGATCAACGACGCCGTCGAGCGGGCTTTCGACTTCAAAGCCTACGCGTCAAAAAACGGGATCAGCTACACCTCCTTCCGGCGGCTGTTCAAATCGCACACCGGCCTCGCGCCCAACCAGTATCTGCTCGAAATGCGATTGCGCAAAGCGCAGCGACTCTTGATCAATACCACGCTCTCAATCCAAATCATCGCCGGGGAATGCGGTTTCGAGAACAGTTTTTACTTCTCCCGTTTTTTCAAACAGCGCACCGGTATGGCACCTTTGCATTTTCGGAAACAATGTCGGTAGGTATCGAATCCGCTTGAACATCGCACCCGGCTCTTCGCGACCGCGATTCCATGAATAGCCGACGCCGGCAAATCGGTACTGGCTTGGCGGCGAGCCAGACCACGGCGACGACACCTGGAAGGGTTTCAACAGTGAAGCTCGCGATCAGCGGTTGAATATTTCGCAGCGAGGTTTTGCGGCATTGCGATGCATGAGAGTAGAGCGGGAAAACGATCTACATGCCGTACCTGCAGTTCTCTAGCCCGAGGCCGAAGAGGGCTCATCAGCGTCTGGGCTTGCGGGGAGTTGTAGAGCTGTTTGCGTGGAACACGACGCGAGCTCAGCGGCAGACACTAACGGTATACAAGTCGCCGTAAAGCACGTCGTCTCGATCACTCGCCTCGGCGCGTCGGTTGGATCAAACCTCTTTCACGAAGCCAATCCGCTCCTGCGCGTCGGTGTGTCCGACGCGCAGACACCGATGCGAGTTCGGCCCGGAGCTTCGTGCGGTCGGACGATGCAACCTCCCGCACAAACGCGCCAAATCGTCAATGCCGTTAAAGGCAGGTATCAGACCCTTGACCGTCTTGCGACACCGATCGATGAACTTTGCGTTGCGCGCGGTGGTGGAGGCGACCCCCTGTAGTTAAGTGTACTTGGCCTGGTCACCGTGGCCGATGTCGTTGTTGCACTTAGAGGCCTCCGCAAGACATCTGGCACTACCGCTGCTCGGCCATGGGCTGCCTCCCATCGACAGATACATCGAGCTGAAGGGTTAACCAACGGGCCGTTACCAGCGTCAGCACGAGACAGCTCGCTTCGCTGCCCGCGAGCCGTTTCGCAACTCCGTGATAAAGTTTAATCCGTTTACGCGGTGACTCCGAACAATGCCCCGACTCCCGCAGTCGCCGCCATCGCGAGTGCTCCCCAAAAAGTGACGCGAGCGACGGCTTTCCCGATCGGAGCACCACCGGCACGGGCGGACACACCACCCAGCACTGCAAGAAAACCCAGCGAGGTGATGGAGACCATTATTGGAATGTGGTTCACCGGCGTAAGAAATGCGGTCAGGAGCGGCAATGCTGCTCCGACACCAAACGTTGCGGCGGAAGCGAGGGCAGCCTGGATTGGGCGAGCACTCATGGTTTCAGAGATGCCTAATTCATCGCGTGCATGGGTCGCCAGAGCGTCGTGTGCCATCAACTGTTGGGCAACTTCTCTCGCAAGCGACTCCTCTAATCCACGTCCGACGTAGATAGCGGTAAGTTCCGCAAGTTCCCCATCACCATCCGTGGCAAGTTCCTTTTTTTCGCGTTCAAGGTCCGCATTTTCAGTATCGGATTGAGAGCTGACCGATACGTATTCTCCGGCGGCCATCGACATGGCACCTGCAACCAGGCCAGCGACTCCGGCAACCATTATGCTTCCGCGAGAAGTGTCCGCCGCCGCTACGCCAACAACCAAGCTTGCAGTTGAGACGATGCCGTCATTCGCACCCAATACGGCGGCACGAAGCCAGCCAATTCGTTCCGTGCGATGTTGTTCCTTATGACGCAATACCATCACACCCATTACTCGGAAACGATGACTGATTCCAGGCTCATCTTCGCCATGCAGAGTTTATAGCAATGCTCGAACTCAGGGCATGTCAGGCAGTCATCCCATTCCTCGATGTCCGCAGAGAACTGGCGGGCCGAGCGAGCAGCACCCAACCCTCCTATACTATCCAGTTCAAATGTAAACACCTTACCGACGTTAGGCTCGTTGTTGCGGAAATGTAATGCGTCGGGAAACATCGTCCCATAGCACTCTTTGTGTTCTTGACGTTCCATGACTCGTCTCCTTTAAATTTGAGGGGATGGAAATGTCTAACGCTGGCACAGTTACCGTTTTATGAACCTGAACTCCTAGGGGATGTCGCCGGAGATTGGCCAAATATCTTCCGCTGAAATCGCAGGGCCACATTTACTAGAGCCTATCATCACCGGCACCTCGACCAAAGGACCAATCCATCGAAAGCTGCTTGGTCTGCAAGCAGCACGATTCGCAGAAGCGAGTTACCGCTGAATTGACAGTCATGAATCAACCACAAACTTGCACAGCCAACAAGAAAGGCATTGGATTCTTTGAACGTTACCTGACCGTCTGGGTCGGCCTTTGCATTGTCGTCGGGATCGTCTTGGGCAAGCTTGCTCCCGGCTTCGCTCAGACACTTGATGGCATGGCAATCTACGTCAATGAAGTCGCCGGTGATTTCAGTTCCGATCGCGATTTGTCTCTTCTTCATGATGTATCCGATCATGGTGAAGATTGACTTCGCCGAAGTCCTGAAAGCTGGCAAGTCGATGCGGCCACTCGCGTTGACGTTGTTCATCAACTGGGCCGTCAAGCCTTTCACGATGTACGCGATCGCCACATTCTTCTTGGGAACGCTGTTTCTAAGTTTCATCGGTCCCGATGCGGTGGACCAGATCAAGATGCCGCTTGGCGTTGATCTCGACGTAGGTGCTCAGTACGGAGCGGGAACCGTTGTGTCGGTCGACGGCATCAAGATGCTGCAAGTGCCCCTTTGGCGAAGTTATCTCGCCGGTTGCATCTTGCTGGGCATCGCGCCTTGCACTGCCATGGTTCTGGTGTGGAGTTCTCTCGCCAAAGGAAACGATGGTCACACACTCATCATGGTGGCAATCAATTCGCTTATCATGCTTGTGCTCTATGGCTTTTTGGGCGGTTACTTGCTCGGTGTCGGCAAGCTTCCGGTTCCGTGGCAAGCGTTGCTGCTGTCGATCGGAGTCTATGTCGCGTTGCCATTGGTCGCAGGTTACTTCTCACGCAAGTGGATTATCGCCGCAAAGGGCGGGGCTTGGTTTCGCGAGAAATTCTTGCACTTCCTGACGCCGGTCACGATCACGGCCCTGCTGGTGACACTCTTGCTGCTGTTTTCCTTCAAGGGTGAAACGATCTTCGAAAATCCGCTGACGATTCTTTGGATCGCGATTCCCTTGTTCCTGCAAACCGTGCTGATCTTCGCGCTCGGCTATTGCTTGTCCAAACTGCTCGGACTGACCTACGAAAACGCGGCTCCTACCGCGATGATCGGAGCCTCCAATCATTTTGAAGTTGCAATCGCGACTGCCACGATGTTGTATGGATTGTCATCCGGTGCGGCACTTGCGACCGTCGTTGGCGTGCTGATCGAAGTCCCGTTGATGCTGGGATTGGTCAGATTCTGTGTCAAGACGCAAAGCTGGTTTCCAACTGAGCCAACCAGCGAAAGCGACGAAGATAATTCCGAAAACCTTCGTACCTTGGAGACTGTCTGATGAACGTTGTAGTCCGTGTTTACGACAAGGCAATGTGTCCAGCGTTCACTAGATGTAACAACTAGTGCTGGTCGTTCGACCGCAGGCAGTCCATTTGCCGAAGTGTGTCCGGTTTGTGCTTCGAGAGCCTCGGAGGCGAATGGCTTCTAGCATGCCCTAAAACGACTTTGCTTGCTCACACCTAACTGCGGTCGGTTGGACCAGCTTCACGCACGAAGCAGATCCGCTCCGCCGCTTCGGTCACGACACCGATGCAGGTTAGCGGTTTCGGCGCAGTTTCCTCGGAGCCTGGTCCGAAAATCTGAGAAGAGCGCGTCGAAGCGATTTCGCTACGACGCTTCGGGCGATGCAACCGAAGCAGGTCGGATGGCCGAATAGCAGAATTGCTTATGGCCAGTTCCCCGCCCTTGTCTTTCATGCGTCTCCAACCGAGATGATGGCTGTTGGGCGCGTATGGCTGGCGTGCCTACGGCTGAGTCTCCTGCACGGGTCGCGCCGGATTGAGCGACGCTGCGGAGGGTGTGAAACAAAAAGCATTCTGGGCCCGTTGGCAACCGACTTGGGCAAGCAATCGGAGTCGAGTTTCTAGCCGATCCACGTTCTGGTCTCGAGTGGAGGACTTCGAAGGCGCTAGATTTCGTCGTTGCGAAGGGCAGCTAAGCCATCATGTCTGATCACGCGTCATCATTATCTCCACCCGGCGACGCTTTTGCCCGCACCACTTGTTCGATCTCCGCGGCGCTCATTCCGCTGGCAAGCAACTCGCGTTTAAGCTCGATTTCCTCGCGATGACACATGTACTTGCGAACTTCCTTTGCAATCCCAGTGATCACTCCTGCGGCACAAGCAATTAGCACAATCATAACGATCATGTTGAACGGTGCCTGAATCGATGAAACGGAGTCTAGCAAGTTACTCATGATTCTTACGCCACTACGCCGTGAAGGGTGTCGTCACAACAGTCAACAGACTTGGTGCGGATCGGCCAAAATCTGCGCCGACTTCGTATCCTAACTGACAGTAGGCGTCCAATGGACGAAGGCACCGAGGCGAACCGAGTATCCCGAGCCGGTGGAGGCCCGGCGTTCGCTGAGACGACTCGCACAAAGCTAGATAACTCTCGATTTGTTCCTGTTTCGCGCGTTCGACGCCGTCGATCGACCATTCAACTAACGGAGACGCATCGGGTGTAGACACTATACGGGTTCGACGCTTCGCTGCACCATTAGCCCAATCCGGTCTGGGATTTCGCGAAGAGTGCGACGAAAAAACTGAGTCAACTTGGCCTTCGGCCGATGCATCCGCCGTCACGTAGAGGGGTAGGGCTCGGCTCCGCCAAAGGCCGGTTTCTCGCCCTTGGCGAGCCCGGATGCGATGGGCCATTTTTGTCGCGTCTGTCGATGCAATTGATTCGGGCGGCCGGAAGCTCCACCAACTCTTGCCGCCTATTCCCACCAACGAGTCGTGCATCGATCTGAACAAGAGCACGATGTCGGCGGCAACGGACACTAGGACCCGTTGCCGACGCGAGAACGGAGCGCAAAGCTCGTGCCATTCAAGAATGCTTTGCGTAATGATTACGTTGTACAGGAGTACAATCGCGACTAAAACTGCTCGGCTCCTGCAACGCACGCTTGGCACCATTGGGTGTCCCGTAGTTTGTCGTGATCAGCGAGGTGCCGATCGCGTTCAGCATGATTGACAAGCTCATGCTGGCTCGCCGGGTCCAAGAGAACTGAGGGAATACATGTGTCGTGTCATCTGCCTGATAGCCGTGACTACAGCCGCCTTGTCCGCCTGCGAGATCGCTGGGCGGTTACCTGCCGCAGAATACGAAATCATAGAGACCCTCAAGATCGACGAGGTTCCGTCGTGGTTTCCAGTCGGTTTCTGCTTATTGACCGATGAGCCGCACCAGTACGTGGCCTACTACAACCAGCAGCACCAAATGGTTGTGGCTCATCGAGACACCAGCGAATCGACCTGGCAAAGGATCGAACTTCCCAGCAAGGTCGGATGGGACAGTCACAACTACGTTGCATTGGCGGTCGATAAGTCCGGATGCCTGCATCTGTCGGGCAACATGCACAATGTTCCCTTGGTCTATTTTCGCACACGCAGGCCTCACGACATTCGCACATTTGAAAAGCTGCAGATGACCGGCAAACAGGAACAGCGATGCACCTACCCAAAATTTCTTATGGGCGATGACGACGTACTGATATTCACCTTTCGATCAGGAAGTAGTGGAAACGGACGACGATTCTACAACCGTTACGATGCGGTCTCGCGTCAATGGTCTCGCTTATTCGAGGAACCGCTGTTCGAAGGTGAGGGAGAACGCAATGCCTATCCATTGGGGCCCGTGCAAGGGGCGGATGGTCTTTTCCATGTTGTCTGGGTCTGGCGTGAAACGTCCGATTGCGCGACGAATCATCACCTCTCGTACTGCCGGAGTCGCGATCTAAAAAAATGGGAAACGGCGTCCGGAGATCCTCTTCAGTTGCCCATCACACTGAGCGATGTGAAAACGTGGGTAGATCCGATTCCGGTCCAAGGCGGCATCATTAACGGATGCCAAACATTGGCGTTTGATGCGAAGGAGCGGCCGATGATTTCCTATCACAAACTGGACGAGAACGGAGCCATGCAGATCTACATCGCTCGGTTTGAGGATAGCCGCTGGCGGATTCAGCCGATCACAACCTGGCGAAAGAACATCACATTCAGTGGCCGCGGGGCAATGCCGTTCATTGGAATCCGGATTGGTGAGTTGGTGAGGGTGCAACCCGGTGTTCTTGCAATCAGCTATCGCCATCGGGACTATGGATCGGGCCACATTTCTCTTGATGACTCGACGCTGAAACCACTTGATAAACCGATCACGGTGATTCCGGAATACCCGACCCAACTGCTTCAACCGGCATTGCAATTTGATGGAATCAGTGTGCGGCTGGCCCACGACAAAAACCAGCTCAGCGACGCGCAGACGAAGTACGTGTTGCGGTGGGAAACCTTGCCTGCCAATCATGACCGCCCCAGAGTGCCACCATTGCCGCCGGCCAGCACCTTGGAACTGATCAAAATGCGGCGAGTTGACAAGTAACCGTCAGATATCACGGTGATTCCGTCTTCAACGCAGTTTCAAAGCAAGGCCAGTGCCCGCGGCGAATCAGGTTAATGAATAGCGCAAAGTAGGCGGTTTTCCATGGCCGCGATGCCGATACTGCTAAATCAATCCGAGCCAATTTACTCGTTTCGTCTTCCGTAACCTTGTGGATCAGGTAGACCCATTCATCGAGGATAGCCGGCATTCGACGACATGTACTTGGTGTGTTAGCGCAGAGTAAGCTGCATGCGTCCCGGTAATTACCAACGCAGATTCGCGGCATCGCCGCAGCTTTCCACTCATTCGAGTTCGAATTTCGAGAAAAGTGTGTCGAAGCAAATTCGCTACGACGCTGAGGCCGATGCACCCGCCGCGAGCTGAGTGGAAGATCCGTGAATCCTTCAAGGGTCAGTTTCGCACCCTTGCCTTCCACGCTGGTGCAACGAAAAAGTCATTCGAGCACGACGACAAAACGGTTACGCCCTCGATACCGCCGCAGCCATATCGATGTTATTGCGAGTTTGGTCCTTGGTAAGGATTGCCGGTTTCAGTTGGCCGTGAGACTCGTTTTGAGTCATCTGGGAAGACGTCAGGATTCGCCCAATGTAGGAACCACGTTATCCCACGAACCAAGCCAAAGACGGTTAAGCAGAAGACTCCACCTGGAAGCCAGCCAAAAACCAAAGCCCCTAATGCGGATGCATCGCTAAACGCTTCGTCAGGTGGATTGGGCATTGACTGCCAAGCACGGTATCCCAGGTCCGAACCAATGAACACAGCAGACCAGAACGCAAGAACACCTATCACCAATAGGGCTCCGGGCCAAACACACCCGGACATGCGGCCAGCGAAACCAGATGCGACTGCAGCTACCAAGCACCCAAACAAGAAGATTGGTACAAAAAAATCGTGGTATAGCGTCATGTCTCTCTTCGGAAGTGATTTTCAGACTGGCCGGCGCCGCATTCTTACTGGTAGCAGGAATCGTGATCGGCACAGCGATATCCACTGACAGCGGATTGCCCATACTACAAGCCGCTGCGGGCATCGCAAGCGACGACGGATCTGCAAACTCGTTGCGGCCGAATCGAAGAGACGTTGACCATTACGAGTGATTCGACTGAGCTCACAAAACTGACGCATCCCTTCGCTAACTCCGGACACACTTTCACAACTCGCTTATGGTCGCGCAACCGATGCAGTTGTGCTGCGTCGGTGCAGTTTCCTCCTCATCTAGTCCGAGATTTGGAGGAAACTGCGTCTAAGCGATTGAGCCAAGACGCGGAGAGCGATGCATCCTACGGCAGTACGTGGTGGCGGACTCATTTGAGCCAATGTCTTGAGGAATGCCCTTGGCACCTGGAGCTTGCGAACATTCACCGACCTCATGCCGGTACAATGCCCAAATATTTCTCCAGAGTCAGGAAACCAGGGATTCTCGATTTCCTCTCGTCCAAGTGAGATCACCCATGGCAGCGAAGCGAGTGCTAACAGCCGCCGCCGCGCGGGAGTTCCAAAGAGATTCCGCGTCGATCACACTCAGCTCATTCGTCGCAATTGAATCCGCTGCCGCACAGGCCTTAGCCGAATCCGATTGTCGCTGGTTGTGTCTTGATGGACTCATCGACTTGAGTGCAGAAGCAGCGGAGGCCTTGTCCACGTTTCGCGGCCAGGCATTGACGTTCGGGCGACTGACCAAGCTGTCGGATAGCTCGGCAAGAGCCTTGTCGGAGTTTCGCGGAAATCTGGTCCTATCGGGACTCCGAGAACTCTCAAAGTCCGTTGCTAACAGCTTGAGTACCACAACGGGCTCGCTCTATCTGAATGGACTCCAAAAATTGAGTTCTGCAGCCGCGGAATCACTATCCACACATCCGCAGCTTTGCCTGGAGGTCGTGGGAAAGTCCGATGCCGACTTACCGGACGACGTCATCAAGGTGCTCAAGTCGGCGCAGCGCCGGCAAGTCGTCCGATCGTTTGTGAACGATCATGGGCTGGCGTCGGTCGAAGCGTTTGGTTTGGGCCTTGCCGTTGGCTCCCGCCACTGCCACGACGTGACTACCAAGTGGAAAACGATGACGCGACGGTCTGGACGGTTTGTTCCGCGGTCTTCGAGGCAGCCGACGGAAATCGAGATCGAGACGCGGTCGAACGAGGCTGGTGTTTCGACATCAGGGCCGGCGAATGCGTTGGGGGATTTCGAGTTCTCCTGGACGAACCCCTCACCAGGACCGAACGCGCACAGACGATGGCATGTGGGATCTGGCCGCTCATTCGTGTGCCGGACGGAGTCTTGTTGATTGGGGAGTGCATTACCGGACTCTCGGGCCTGGAAATTCTCGAAGACGATCGTTGGTGCGTCGAGTTATCCAGGCATGATCGTACTGCCGCCGTACTGGTTCCGAGCGGATGCTACGAGGTCCGAATCCACCAATATGCCGGCGAGGCATACTTGTTCGAACTCAAGAGCCTTGGCGTAAACTGTGATTGGCAGTCGATACGCGAGTCCCCATCGGACGACGGCTTGCCCAGGTGTCCGGCGTACCTGCCGCTCGATTTGCGGGAGGACTTACCGTCATCGTTTCGAGTCCGCGGTGGGCAAGCGGGACCTCAGCGGTCGAATATCGGCAGTTGGCCCGGAGAGCACTTGGGTACCCTGTCGGCGGGAAGAGGCACTCACGCTCCGGCGGCACCCAGCATCACCGCGGATTATGTTCCCGCTTCGAGACACCCGCTGCCGCCCTCGAATCCGACGCCCCCGTGACGTCAAAGGACTCCGATACTTTCTGTCACGACATTTCGATATTTTCGGTCCGAGTTCAAACGGATCCACTTAAGCGATGGTCATAACGCCGTTGCGGTTGAGTGACGGTCCCAGCGGGTGTGCTGATTCGCTATTTCACTGCAAGTTTCTCGCAATCTGATTCGAAACTTGGCAATGACTGCGCCGAAGCGATCGTGCAACCTCGCGCAGGGCGATGCAACCGCCCGCACGAACGGTGACGGAGTCCGGCTCTGCTAAAGGATGGTTCGCCACCCTTGAAGTTTTTGGTTGCATTTTGCTCAGAGAACGTGTGTTGGCGTGCCTGGACAGGGAGCAGGGCTGGTCTCACGAACGTTGGTTCGATCCAGAGCACGTCTTACTCTCAACGTGACTTGAAGGTGATCGTCCAGCCAACTTCGCGGCTAGTCGGCGTTTCGATGATAACGCGAGCGTTGCCCTTCGCTGCGGCGATGATGCGAATTCTGCAATCGGTTCCGTCGGTTTTCAACTCGCCGATCTTCCAGTTGCCACTCGTTGGAACGTCGATGCGCAGTTCATACGGATCGTCTCCCACAACGGCACTTTTGCCCGAGAGTGTTCCTGTGGCCGGCTCCCACGTTTCTTCCCTGACGTCGATCAGCCCCTGGGTGATGTGCCGGGAAGTACTCAGCAGTTGTGGGTGATCGGCCGCCTCACGCATCGCCAGGATCTCGCAGGAGGCGGGCGGCAACGAGCGCTGCAGTCGAGCCGCAAATGGCGTGATGAATTCGTTGCCCCAATAGTCGAAGCCGACGTAGGTCTTGGTGCTGTCGAGCCCGAGCTTGTCCAGATCACAGACAACTTCGTCCGGTTCATTTTCGCTCCAGTTGAACAGACCGACCACATGGAGCCGATCGTTCTGCACGTGCCAGATGCGAGGCTCGTTGGTGTCCAGCAGATCGACCGGCCGCGCCTGCTCGTTGTGGCTCGGCAGGCAGCGGCGGAGCATGCTCAGCCGATCGGGAGGCAACGTCGCGTATTGCTCACTGGACGTGTGCATGTTGCCGGAGATGGCAAGCCAGGAGCACATCCAACGCGCTCGACTTTCCGGATTGCTCGCGCGGGGATAGACCGGATCCGGATCATTGTGCCAAACCTTACCGTTGAGGAAGTATAGATTCGTGCCGTGCCAGGCCCCGCGAGTGACCTGATCCCACTTACCGACCGCGGCGCGACCGTTGTCGGGGCCGATCCGCATGCCGTCGATCATTCCAAACGCGGGCCCCATCGAACGCATGTTCTGCGACACGTTGCAGCCGAGGATAAACGTGCCGGGTGCTTCTTCCCGCAGAATCCGCAGGCCCTTCCGGTAGGCCTCGATATGCGTCATGCCCGGATCGTGCAACCTGCTTTTTCCGAAGTCCTTGTTCCCGTACGACGTGTTGACGTACGTGTTGTAGGTGATCGCGCCGGTGTGCATGCCGTCGATTTTGAAGTAGCGATAGCCCCAATCGTAGATGCGACGAACGCGCTCGCGGATGAACTTTTCAGCTTTCGGGTTCGTCGCGTCGATGCACGTCCCTGACCAGCGGGCGTCGTGGAACGGCGTGCCGTCCGGATTCTTCGCGTAAATCTCCGGATCAAAGTAGGGGTTACGGAAGTTGCCGGCGAACGGCATGAACCAGATTCCGGCGATCATGCCGCGATTGGTAATCTCGTTGGCCACATGAGCCATTCCATTGGGATAATTGCTCTGCGAGTCGACAAAGACCTTGATCGGGCCGGTTGTCTGGATACGCCCCTCGTGCTTGAATCCCTTTGGAAGGATCGACTGCCACTTGTCGTCGATCTGCATGACCGAGAGACCGTAAGGCTTGAGCTGCTTCGCAGCGAAATCCGTGTTCTCGATGAGCCGTTGCTCGCTGGAAGCCCCAGCATGGTACCAGGTGCAGTAGACTCCCGGCTTTTCTGCGAGCTTGATCTGGTAGTGCTTCGCGATCGCGGCCGCATATGCTTCGAGTCCAAGCCGGGCGTCGTCGAAGTAGCCCACCAAGAGCGTCTCGGTCGGACGGGCCTTGCCTGGATCGACCTGAAAATGGCCGAAATCGATCTGTGCCTTCACCCTGGTCCTGTCGCCATCGCTTGTCGGAAAGAACACACCCACACCCCGCTCGTGGGTCAACCATCCTGACACGACACCGTTGCGGGTGTCAGGATCGGCGATCGCATTGAACGCGTAGCTTCCTCTGCTTCCGGCAACGGAGGTCAATCCACCGCTGCCAAGAACCCTGAGCTGATCCTGCTTCGTGCCCAAGTTGACCTGGTACTTGAGATACTCAAATGCGTTCGCCTCAAACGGCTTGTCCGTCTGGTTGGCGACCGTCCTTGAAATGTGAACGAACGGGCTGTTCGCGAAGAGGACGACATCGGTGCCCCAACCACCTGGGTGCGCAAGCTGGATCATCTGCCCAGGCCCCCAGGCGGCGTGCCGGACTTCGAGAACCGTCGCCTTGGCGACCTCCTGTGGGAAAGTCGCGCCGCTCACAAACACGAACTTTGCACCCGGGCGCTGGATCGAAAGGGAGCCATCGTCGTGACGGAAAGTGACACGCAGGTCTTTGTTTTCGATGACCGTGTCCGCCGCCGCTACATGGCCGACGACTGCGACTGTGACCAACACGGCCAGAGCCCCGTGCCGGTCCAGTGCGAGCCGCTGGAGCAGCGTCTTACTTCGCGATCGTAGTGTGTTCACGATCAGTTCTCCGGTAATGCTTCGAGGACGCGGCCGATGATTTCGTTCAGATAGGGATAAACATCGCCAGGGCTCGGGCCCATTCGGACAACCACCATATCGCGCGACGGGATCACCATCGTGACCTGCCCCATGAAGCCGGCCGACCAGTATGTGTCTTTCGGCACACGGTCCATTCTGGGTGGCAAATTGAGCCAGAACATGCCGCCGTAATTCTTCTGCTCATCGGCCGGCGCCGGAGTCGACACGAATTCAGCCCAGCCTTCGGGCAGGATGCGTTTGCCCTGCCAGACACCATCGTTCAGGTATAGCAGTCCGAAGCGGACCCAGTCGCGGGCAGAAACATAGTCGTATCCTGACAGGATGAAGTTGCCCCAGGCGTCGGTTTCCAATACGGGACTGCGAGCGCCAATCCGGTCGAACAGGGCCCGTTGTGGAAAGGTGAGATAATCCTCGCCCTGTGCCTCGACCGTGTCACGAATGATCCGGCCAAGACTCAGCGGGTCACTGTTGAGGTAACTGTAGCGCGTGCCAGGTGCCACCTTCAGCGGTTGGTTGACGGCGTGTTCCAGCACGTTTAGCGAATCAAAGTAGACCCGCATGTGCTCATTCTTCGCGATTAACGTCTCCGGTCCCTTGAAGCTGAGATTGGTGAAGTCAAGACCACTGCTCATCTGCAGAAGATCGCGGATGCGGATTTCACGACGCGGGTCGTCCACTTTCTGCCACTCTTTGATGGGAGCCGGTTGATCTAGCTTGAGGAGGCCTCGCTGAATCAGAATTCCAATCAGTGTCGCCGTGATGCTCTTGCCTTGCGACCAACTGATCTGTGGAGTGTTCTTTGTCCAGCCTGACGCATAGCGTTCGCCAATGATCTTTCCCCGGTACGCGACCACAATCGCACGTGTATTCTGCTCGTCCTGTTCCATGGCCCAGTCCAGCACAGCAGCAACGGTCTTGGAGTCAACACCGGGAACCGGATCGGTGGCGCCGACGTCGCCCATGGGCCAAGCTTGGCCGGCGGCATCGGGAAGACGACGTGGAACGCGAACAGGCTTGAAGATGACGTTCGTCTTGCCGCGCGGAAGAATCGTACTGCCCTGATCACCGGTATAACGCGCGCTCCGAGGCGGGGCGTCGGGAGCCATTACCGTGACCAGCCGCTGTTTCTCGTCCACCTGATATTTGAAATCTGGTTCCCATCCAAAGTACTTGAACGGCGCGATGTCCTGAGCGATCACTTCTTCCGGAGTTCGCTGATAATGACGCCCCACCACCCACAAGCCGGAACTGAGGTGGTGAGCACAAATTGCAGCGCGGAATTCCAGATTGTCCCGACGAGCCTTTTCGTCGCTCTGGGACTTTTTCGCCGGCTCATCAGCCAGCAAACGGCTCGGTTGCGTGAGAAGAGTTAGGGCGACAATAATCGTGAGGCCGATCCGCATGAGATTTTGAAACCGTTTCATGTCGACTTCTTTTGTAGGTTGAGGCTTCGCTCGCATTAACCGAATCAGTTTAATCATCGTTTGATGCAGGTTCCGTAAGTATGGATGTATAACGCAGCAATTCACGAAGAAGGAATCATCCAAGGACGCGACGTGATCCGTGACCAAAACGGATTTGTGACTTAGCTGCACACTTCCCCAAGACTCACTCCAACTTTTCGCGAAGAGTGCGCCGAAGCGATTCCGCTCCGTTGCAGAGAGCGATGCAACCGCACGAAAACCGACGGAGATCAAATCAGCTTAAGGCCGATCTTGGACCCTTGGACGTCTTTCGTTACCGGCGGATTTGATTGCGTCTGCGCTCGCTGGTGAATGCTATGTCGATGCCCAACGATGACCAACAGCCAAGCAACGATCGGTGCTTTGATACTCGCTTCAGAAATGTGCTCGTGCTGACAGGTTGACGACACGAATCACGGGTTCATGCGAGCGCAGGGATACGCCCCACGCGTGGATCTGGTCGCCCTGTTCGACTCCGCTTGGATCTCTCTGGGAAGCCTGTTCGCCGAATCACCGAATGCTGATTCTCGGCGACAGCCTGCCGAAACGCGTTGATTCTCTCTTCGGCGAACGCGCCAGGTGCAAAAGGATATGCCATGTAGACCGTTCCCAGTCGCTTGCCTTCACTGAAGACACTCAGTGTGGCGACCGATGCCATCTCAAAGTATCCCAACGGCGCGATGCCCAGGCTAACGCCATCGCGACTGACCGAAAGAACGATGTTCTTGCCGTTCTCTTCGGCTTGATCGATCCACTTTTGCAATTGTTCGCACTGGCAGGCTTCGCGATGTGGTTTCATCGAATCGGCCAACACCGCGAAAAGCCTTCTGAGTTTCTCGTGACCGATTCGGACCCCCGTTCGATCCGCGATCACTTCAACGCAGCGAATCTGGGACGAACCTGCTGCGGCGACTTGCCGACCGACCAAATCTACGGCTCCCGGCGTGGCTCCACGCTCGATGCCGAGAGCTTTCTCCAGCGGCGCGATCACTTTTCCGCGGCTCCCTCGGCGATAGACCGCTCGCATGAGTGTGATGTTACCGAAGCGGGTGAGAATGTTGGCATGCTGGGTTTTGCCGGAAAGTCGACGATAGGAATTGTCACGGTATCGAATTGTCCCTGGCATCGAATCGGTTTGCTCGGTTTCGAGCGAGGCCAAGCACCACTGGAAGAACGATCGAGCGGCTTCACGGACGATGCGTTCGATGCGAAGCTCGTACTGATGACTGGCCTCGGGAGAAATGTTGGTTTGCCGAAAACGCTGGAAACAATCCGTCAGAGCTTGGCGCAGTTCTACCAGCTGATCGGAAAGATTGGCCTGAACTTCGTCATCCGAGATGGCACGAAACAGTGCCGAGATCGTATCTTGTCCATCCATGAGGCGTACTTTCCTGCGGTGTTAGTGTGAGCAGCCAACATTTTGCAGGAGGACGCCTCTTTTCATGAACTCCAATTCAGCCTCAACGTGGGCGCATTACGTGGATCGCACCCTTTGGGTGTTTATTCCACGCCATCGGTTTCTCCATCGTCACGCACAAAGAGTGCGATGGTCCTGGTGGAAGCAACGACGTTTCGTTCCGAGCCCCGGGTCTCGATCAAATGCGGAAACGTACTCGGTTGAAACGCCTTCAGCTGAGAAACCGCTATGTCATGACAGTCGACGACGTCCAGCATCGGACGTTCTCCGAGTTTTCGGACGTTGCCGTACATGCACTGAATCCGGACATCCCGACAAGACTCGATTCTGGACGGGGTGTTCGGATCGCCGCCGCGGTTGAGTGTTCCCGCTTCGACCTTGAAATAGAAGATCCGTAGGTGACCGCAGTTCTTGAACAACGATTGAGGGTTCGTGCCGACCCGTTCGACATTGAACGCATACAGCGACACCGGATTCTGAGTGTTTTCGACGACGCTTTGTCGGCCGATGGACCGAACGCCATAGAACCGTCCGCCGCCGTGTCCGGACAGGGATTGCGGAAAGCCACCGGCCAGCATCATGGTGCCATGTCCGGATCGCCATTGCACACTTCCGTTCACTCCCAGGTGGGAGAATCCGGGGGCCGCATCGGCCGAATCGACGGTGGTGATGGTAAACGAGTTTTCTTGCTGGCCGCGGCGCTGACCGCGGGAGAACCGACGGCCCAAGTTCGAATGCGTGCTGGTCAATCCGAACAAGTGGGTATCGGGCTGAAGCTGCAATTCGCCTGAGAGCAAAAAGTCTCCTCTCGGGACGAATATCTTTTCTCCCGCGGCGATGGCTTTGCGAAATGCTTCCGTATCGTTGCTCGTTCCGTCGCCTTTCGCACCATAGTCCTTGACGTTGATCACACCGTCGGCATCGACACAGGGAATCGGGCGATAGTGCTTGCCGCGAAGCGCCGCCACCGTGGGCACATCGGCTGTACTCTCGAACTGCTGGAGGGTATCCGTCGAAGTTGCACCGTTGATCAGATGAATTCCTCGCGGATTCGTTGAGGAGAACTGCTTGACTCGTGTCCATCCCGTTGAAGCAAGCTTCTCGCCATAGGGGGCGATGGCCCCGGCACCTTGGACGAAGCAATTCTCCAAATGTACGTTTTCGGTCTTACGAGTGTTGACCACGAGTCCGCCCTCATGGGTCTCGATTCGGCAATCGACCAGGTTGACGCCGGCGAAGGGTGAATGCCGCGTCAGATCGATTGCCATGTCGCTCGCCGGCTCGAGCTGACACCCGACCAGCAGCGTCGGAACCTGGGTCGAGGTGTGGTAGCCGATGCAGGCGACCGATTGGTCGACGAAGCGGCAGCCAACCAGCAGCGGAAATCGACTCATGGAATCCAGCGTGATCCCGTAACGGCCGCCGATCGTTTCAATGTTGTAAGTCCCACCGCCCTGGCCGGGGCAATCACTGAATCCTGCGAAAGCTCCCTCAGCGTGAACTGTGCAGTCCAATAGTGACGATCCCTGTGAAGCCGAAAACCGCAATCCGATCGCACCGGCGTGACCGCGAACATCAATATCGATTCCCTTGAGATAGTGGTTGAATGCTATGTTGGGTTGTTCTTTGCCCCATTCGGGCTCCTGTTTTCCCGGAGCATCATCACGGGTTTGTGCCCAGATCTTGATTGCATACTTCGGATCTCTGGGATCATCAAAACCCTGTGCGTCGTCGGCTAGCTTGATGACGGGCCGATCACCTTTACCCGAGCCGAATAGCACAATGCGATGGGAGCGGTCCCAATAATGCTGCGCCCGTCCATCAGTCGCACGTGGCCGATCGAGTTTTTCAACCTGCTGCTCACAAGAGATCGTATCGGAGATCAGGTATGTGCCTTCGGGAAAAAAACACACAAGCCAATTGTCGCGTGCGTCGTTGACCGCTCGCTGGATTGCGTCGGTCGAATCCTGCCCGCCTGTTGGGTCCGCGAAATAGGGACCCTTTGTTACGTCCAGCAGACCAAGTTTGTAGTTTGAATCGCTTCGATCGAATTCGTCTGGCAAATCGCCGTAAGCGAAATTTATCATCAAGATCGTCAGGGCGGAAAAACGGTATACCACGCGAGTACTCATGCGAATGTCCTTCCGAATCATCTCTCTTTCGAACTGATCGCGACCGGCCTGCAGTGCCCCCTCTTGTACAGACTGACCACATTATCGGTTTTGTCAGATTCCTGCCTCGGTTCCGATTCAACAATTCCTTTTCCCGAGTCGTGATCGAGGATGCAATACCACTTTGAGGAATTATCACCCTGGTAACTGAAGCGCGCCAAGTTGGCCGCCGTGATGTCATCCGATCGGCGGACCTCGATAATTCCGCCGCCGATCGGTGCCAAAGCGAGTCCCGTGTTACCAGTGATCAGCACGTTCCGGCAATCATTGATGCCCAGCGTGGTCACGATTGTTTCTTTGCGCAAATCCGTTTCGCACTTGAACCCGATCAGACAGATATTCTCCGCTTCGACGCAATACGTGTAGATGTTCAGCGGCTCGCGAGTCTTGTGAACCAGCAGGTATCGGTGGCTCGGGTGCGATGAGTTGTTCTGTCCCGCGCTGTGTCACAGTTTGTACCAGCGTCCGCCGCCGTTTCCAGTGATCACCAAACACTGCAGGTATTGTTTCCTCTCGCAATCGAGCGAACTCGCGCCGGTCGATGTAACCGCCGCGCGATGGGAGACCGCATCACCGAGACTGTTAGAGGCCAGTTCCGCACCATTATCGTCTCCAAAGATTCAGGGCGTGTGATCTTGGCCGCAGTGCTCTCGCTCCCATGGGTGAGGCGTTGAAGGCCCAGGATGAAGTGAATCAGGGGGTCACGCAGCGACATCCCAGATTTCTGGATGCATCGCCTCGCCGACGAGTGTTGAGCATACAATCATTCTTCCGCATTCGTGTCCGCATGCACCGCTGCCATCTATTTGCCAAGATCATGCTGAAGTCGTTGATCGCATTGACCGTTGTTGTCTTCTCAATCGCGAGACTGGGCGCGCAACCGCCGTTGATCGGTAAATCCAAGGAGCCCATCAGAGGAGCCACGCCGGGTACGCGTATGGATGAAATTCGGGCCGGTCGATTTCTCGTCGATCCGCCTACCTTAGAGAACGTTGGTTTTCGCTGGTACGTCGAGGGCGACAGTAATCGTAACGCTCGAGTGGATGTGGCTTATCGGCGAGCAGGCGACGTCAAGTGGAAGGATGCTTTGCCCATGCTTCGCGTTCACCACGAAATCGTGAATCAGGACTATGGTCCCTATCGTGTGGGGAATCTGTTTGCCGGCAGCGTGCTGTTTCTAAAACCGGCAACGCGATACCAGGTCCGCTTCACCATGCACGATCCCGATGGGGGCACCCCGACGGAGCCAAAAGTCGTGAGCGTGGCCACGAAGGAGGAGCCAGCCGCTTTCGAGGGCGGGCGAACAATCAAAGTTGATTCCGTGAAGGGTTTAATGGCTGCCTACGAGACGGCCAGGCCGGGAGACATCCTGCTACTTCATCCCGGTCGGTACCAGGGACCGCTTGAGCTTCGCAAGTCGGGTCAACCGGGGCGGCCGATCGTGTTCCGCGGGGTCGGCGACGGCGAGGCGGTTTTGGAAGCCAATGGCACGGACGAAAAAGCCGACGTGGTACGCATCAGCGAAGCGGACCACCTGATGTTCGAGAATCTGACGTTCCGCAGGGGGCGTACTGCCATCTACGCTGGAAAGCCGGGCTCGGAGGGCATCACGGTCAAAGGCTGTAAGATTCGCGACGTTGTCTACGGCATCAATACCGGGTCGGAAAATTCGCGAGCTTGGTACATCGCTGACAACGACATTGAAGGAATCAACAAGACTTGGTACCCGCGTCCCGAGGCGTACATGTCACCGGGTCACACGGGAGTGAATCTCTACGGACAGGGACACGTCGTTTGCTTTAACCGCATCTCGCGCTTCAGCGATTCGCTGGCGATCGCCAACTTTGGACCGCCGGTCGCCGATGTCCAGCGACACTGCGTTGCCATCGATTTCTACAACAATGATCTCTCCTGGGCCCAAGATGATACGATCGAGGCGGACTATGGCTGCCACAACATACGCATCTACCGCAATCGGTGCTACAACACGCACACGGCCTTGTCGACTCAGCCGCTCTACGGTGGGCCCGTTTATCTGATCCGTAACGAGGCCTACAGCATCACCAGCCTCAACTTCAAGTTGAACAACTATCCAGCCGGGATCCTGGGCTACAACAATACCGTCTGTTGCGCACGCCAAGGATTCCAGCCACCCGCGATCTGGCAGAACGGGCACTTTCGCAACAACCTGTTCATGGGAGCCCGGAATTACGCGATGGAAACTGGGAGCCCGACGCGATACAGCACGCTCGACTACAACGGCTATCGGCGCAACACAAAAGAGCGATTTGTCAAGTGGGTTGATGCGGATCGCAACGTTGGCCGCTATCAATCGCTCCAAGAACTTAATCGGGCCACAGGCCTTGAAAAGCATGGGATCGAAGTCGACTATGACATCTTTGTCCTGGCGGAGGCGCCCGAGGAAGCCAGAACCTATCAACCATCGGACTACGATTTGCGGCTGAGTCGTAACGCGAAGTGCATCGATGCGGGTGTGGCCCTACCGCAAGTGACAGACAACTTTAACGGAGCCGGACCGGACCTCGGTTGTTATGAGTTTGACCAGCCGGTGCCACATTACGGGCCTCGAAGATGAACAGAGTCATTGTTGGGGTAACGGTGATCCGATCCTGTTGGGCATCGGGTCACACCGCTTCACGAAGCCAATTCGCTCCGACGCTTCGGTCGCGCCACCGATGCTGATTCGCCGGGTCGCTGCACACTTCCCAAGAATCGAGTCGGACTATTCGCGAAGTACGCGTCGAAGCAACTGAGCAAACTCGCTTCGGACCGGGTGACCGATCGCACGAAGACGCCCAATCATTGAGGACGTTAAAGGCAGGTTCAATACCCTTGTAAACACGGCGTCTCAAATACCTGGATGCTCACTTTCGTGGCGTAAACAGCATAGGTGCGCTACGATGAACGGTTTGCTGGCACGTCGGGATCGATGTTGCGGTGGGCGATCCTTTTTTGGGATGCTGTCAAAATACGGAGAAAGCCTATGTCCACCACCAATGTTGCCCAGCCAATTCAGGAACGTTTTAACTTGCTGGCGCAAGACTGGAAGTCCAGGACGCGACACCTGTCAAATGTCGCACAGATATCCTTGGTGTCCTCTTACCAGCAAATCATTGGGATGGGGCCAAACGCGGTTCCGCTTATTTTGACCGAGCTGCAGCGGGAAACCGATCACTGGTTTTGGGCGCTTGAAGCAATCACCGGTGAGAACCCTGTCCCCGACTCCGATGCTGGAGACATGGCTGCTTCTGCTCGAGCGTGGATCCAATGGGGAAAAGAGAACGGCCTTTTGAAATGAACCTCAAGGATCTGTTTCCCAACCTTACGGATGACAACCACCTGATCACAAGCCCGAAAACAATCGATTACAACTGTATCGCGTGGGCCGCGGGGAACACCCAACGATGGTGGCAGCCGGGCGCGTTCTGGCCAATCGAATCGACTCGTGACGACTACGGCATTGGCGAGCTTGTTCTTGCATTCGAGAGCCTTGGCTATGAAGAATGTAGCGACGGTTTGCTTGAGGACGGCTTCGAAAAGGTGGCCCTGTACTCTCTCGGCATGATGTACACCCACGCCGCCCGTCAACTTCCGGATGGTCAGTGGACGAGCAAGCTTGGTCAACTTGAGGACATCACTCATACGACTCCCGATGCCATCGCGGGTAGCGATTACGGAGAAGTTGTTCAGTACATGAAACGTGCATTGGCGACGTAACTTGGACGTAGCGTTTCTAAAGGGTTTCCGCTAATTGGACGCATTGCGTCCTGTAGCTGAAAGAACTGCGGTCGGGATGAACCAACAACCTGCACGACGTCTATTCGATTCGACGGATGCCGACATGCCGCCGGTGCACCGTTTCGGCGCGGTATTCGCTCACTCTGGACCGAGATTTCGAGAAGACTGCATCGAAGCGATCTCTCGAACTCGCGGCGGTCGATGCAACCGCCCGCACGAACGTTGATGTCGCCGCGACCGGCTAAGGGCTGGTTCGAGACCGTTATTAGGTGTCCGCTCGTACGCGCATTCTTGCTCACCGGTACTCAACGCGGTGTGTCACACCGCCGCTGGCAGGCAACATTCGGTCAAGTACAGCGGGCAGTTTCACCGGCGCACGTTGGGAAAGCTCTGACTCGCTTCGGCGTTTCACACCGACGCACCGAATGACAACAAATCAGGTTTCGAGGTATGGGGAGCAGTAAGGTTTCACCCACATCTCCCTGCACCGTCTTGCAACTAATGTCAGGGGCAAGCGAAAGTAAGTCCTGACCAGAATGGGAACTCGACAATGGAATTCTTTTCGGGCAAGCCGCCAAAGAGACCTGCCACTTAGACTAACTGCGGCACATCCGGCGAACGCGAATCCAACCATGAGAATGATTGCGACGGGAAACCGCACCCAATTCGTCGATTTTGCTGAGGTTGCCGGGCCGTCGCCCTCAGTGAGCTCTGGCATCAATGCGATGCCGGCGATCGATCCGTGAACAACGAACACGTAGAATCCGAAAAGCAGTGAGATGAGTGGATTGACGGCGAACATTGTAACCATAGCCAGAAACACGGCACCGAGTTGCTCAAAGAGAATGAGTCTTGGCATGCCCGTCAAAACAAACGCTTCGGCGATACTGAACCGGTACCGACGCAGCACAACCAACCATGCGACGGCCCACCCGCCGTAGAAACCCACGCCGATGATGAGATCCGGAATCAGTTGTGGATGAAAGAGTGCGGGTTCTTCTTCTGCTTGTCAATAGTTGTTCGACCATGCAAGAATCTCAGTGAGCATTCCAGCCAGCAGAAACAACACTGAGACCTTCCACACGCGGCCGTTCGGCAGGCGATCGCACATGCGTCGCAGCCTGTCGCGGAAAACCCAGGTAAGGCCAAACACAGAATACAATAACGCCATCGTCTCGGGTGGCCGGGATGCCAATCCAAGCAACGGAATCAAGAATGAGACGTGTAACGCAAATCTTTTCATGATTGGCTGCCGTCGCATGCTTCAATCGCGTCGAAAAAGTGCTTGTGATTGGACAAAAGGCACCAAGTAAGGAATCATCGTCGAGAGTAAAAATTGCCCGTCATACTATACTCGTGTGGTCGCGAACAGGTTTCACTGATTCATCCGAATCACTCGGTGCCTCGGTTGAGACCCTTATTGGTGCCTGGTGTGAAAAACCAAGTCGCTGAATGCGTCGGATTATACGTCCGACGCAGTTTCATCAGGCGCCGCTTGAGTGCGGCGGCGTGAACGCGCGCTGGGCGAAACCGTACCTTGCGTAGAGTGCGGCGGACACAGCGACCAGCCACCTGCACGAAGCAACTTTGGCGCGTCGGTGTGTTCGTTGCTCTGACACCGATGCGAGTTACGACGCGAGCTTCGAGCGGGCGGGCGATGCATCCTACTGCACTTAAGGGACCGAATCTCGAGTCGGCCAAAGGCAACTTCCACGCCAGTGATGCCCCGGCCCCGAAAGACATCGATAGGAGTCATTTATGCGGGCAAAGAGGCCTCCTGCAAGATGAGGCGGCCACCTCGAATCACCACGACCGCGACAATTGCTCCTAGTGACCGAGTCAGGAATCCTGCTTCCCGCCACATGACAAGGAGGCCGGAGAGTACCAGGCCCGCGTTTGCGATAACGTCATTGGTAGAAAAGATCCATGAGGCCCGCATGTGACCTCACCTGACCGATGCTTCGCCAGGAGTAGGAGGCAGGTGACGTTTTGCGCCAAAGGCAATGATGCCGGTGACGATCATGAGAACGCTGACAGGGTCGCTTCCCAACACCAGTCGCCGGAGTACTTCGATGATCACGCCGATTCCCAGGGCGATTTGAATCCATCCGCTGACGCTCGCTGCACGATGCTTCAACGCTGTCGAATTACCGACGGCATAGAGAGCCGTGCTGTAGACCATTGCATCGGCGAGCATATCGAGCGAGTCGGCCAGCAAGCCAGTGGACTCAGCCAGCGATCCGACAATCGCCTCAGCGAAAAACATCGCACCGTTGATCGCAAGCAACATCCAAAGCGTTTTACGCTCAAGGATCTACG
>CAVPGW010000011.1:0-510001 GCA_963704055.1 Pirellulaceae bacterium
GTTGCATCGACCAGCGCAGCGTAGCGAAATTGCTTCGCTGCAGTCTTCTCAAAATCTCGGACCAAACTGAGAGGAAACTGCAGCTAAGCTGCATCGGTTCTTGTCGTGTGTTGACCGAAGCATCGAAGGCAATCGGCTTCGTGCGAGTTAGTGGTCCGAGCTGCGGGCAACATGTGTGGCAAATGCCATCTCAAGCATATCAGCAGTGGACTGTGGCAAACTTGCAGTGGCGGGCGACCTTTTGCGTGAGCGTTAACAGAGGGCCGACCCGCGATAGCCGCTCCTGGTGTCGCGCATCGTCGCCTTGAGCCTCAGCTGACCGACAGGGCGTTATAATCGGTGAACAAGTAAGAACGCTTTGCATTAGCTCTTGTCGTCGTGATTCGGGAGCTCCTTTGGCTACCCGGTCAAGAGCCCCGCTATCGAATCTGTCTCAGATGCATCGAAGACGCCGTCTATTTCGTTTTAGCCTCCGCGCGTTGTTGGTTGGTGTCCTCGTAGTGGCCATCGTGCTTGCCTGGAACGTCGCTCGTCTTCAACGACTTCAAACAGCCGTCAGCTGGGTCCAGGACTCTGGCGGGAGTGCTTACTATGATCACGAGAGCTTCGATACAGGTGTCGTGGAGCGCGAGCCGGATTGGATCGCCGAGACAATCGATGTCAATCTCACGCATTCCGTTATTGAGGTCTCGCTTGCAGACAGCAAAGTCACCGACATTAGCCCACTGTCTGCGCTTACTGAACTGCGTCAGCTCGACCTTTCGGGTACGGCGGTAAGCGAACTCTCGCCGCTTGCGGGACTCGCCAACCTCGAGCTGGTATACCTCGGCAACACAGACACGCGTGATCTGACACCGCTGACTCACTCACGTCGACTTTCGTGGCTGTACCTCAACGGGACTGCGGTAACCGAGATCACCCCACTCGCAGCACTGTCAGAACTTGAGCGACTGGATTTGTCCGACACACAGGTTTCAACGATCCAGCCTCTCGCCAAGCTAGGTCGGCTCTATGAACTGAACCTTGCCCGTACCCCGGTCAGGGATTTGTCGCCACTGGCTGGCCTACCAAATCTTGGTGAGCTCTATCTTTGCGAAACAGAGGTCGAGGACATTCGTGCGCTATCAAACATGACAGGGCTTCGCCAACTCGATCTTGCCTGCACGCAGGTTTCGGATTGCTCTGTGTTGTCGGGGCTGAAGAATTTGCGCCGCCTGGATCTAAGTCGCACTCAGATCCTTGATGTCACAAGTCTTCGCACGCTCAGCAGCCTTGAAGTCCTGGAACTGAGTGATACCGGTGTCAACGACCTCACTCCCTTGGCGAATCTGAAGGCCCTGTCTTACCTTGATGTTTCTGGCACGAGAGTGACAAAGGAATCGTTAAGGAGTTTCAAGGCCGCCTTGCCAACATGCAAAGTTCAACGTTGACTCGGACTAGAACCTACAATTGTCGCCGCATGGGACCATTGGCTACTCTCCCATTCGACCGTTCGCTATTGGCATTGAATTGACCGTCGACGGACTAATCGACGGCAAGGGTTGGTAATAGGCCCATAACAGTTCTGCATTTGGTCACTCTTCATGACTGCGGTTGCATCGACCGCTCGGAGTTTGCTCGACTACATCGCTGCAGTTTTCGAAAAATTCCCGGCCAGATTGAGGAAAACTTGCAGCCAAGCGGTTGCGTCATCCGCGTAAACTATGAGTTGACTTCGCTCTACGGATCACAACTTGGACTATATTGGTTGGCCGACACGCAGCTCAATCCTGTCCAAGCTTTCATGTTCCTTTTCTCGATCGCGCGTGGTGCGAAACCGGCGTCGGTCGGATGCACGCCAATCAAATCACCGTCAACTTTCTTGCTCGGCAATTGGGGTACTTGCATTGAAACAAGATGCCATCACGTTGTTGACCGTCTTGTTCGTGTCGTGGGTCAGTGGGGCTCGGTTGTATGGCCAAGACACTGCCATCAAGGGGTTCGTCGTTGACGACCGGGGCGATCGTGTCGCAAATGCATCGACATCACCGGAAAGATGAGTAACCTCCGGGATGTTGATTCGGAATTGAGACCGATTGTTGAAAAAGTCTGGGGCGGCAAAGAAGTGCCTTTCCCACTTGTGCTCGATAACACGTTCAAGACTTGGGAGCGGTTTGGAATCCCCGGCCTTGGAACGGCAGTGCTAATTGATCCGAGCGGAAAGGTTGTGGCGGGTGGACTGGAGAAGCTCAAACGTGTCCTGGAAAAGGGTGATTCAAGCGACGAGCCGAAGGCGCGGTTCTGAACGAATCAGAGGTCAAGCGTTCTGTCAGCCACCCAAATCCACAAGGGCTTGAAACCCGTCCTTAACACCTTCGCTTCTCCCCTCCGTAACTTTCGGCGGTTGCATCGACCGCCAGCACGAAGGAGTTGCGCAAGTTGCATCGGTGAACCCACCGAAGCGGATCAAGCGAACGCGCTTCGGTCACGGGCACCGAACGCAATTTGATCAGCCTGAGCGGGCAAGAGCACGAATGAAACAATTCGGTGTACCCACCCAGCTGATCGTTCACGAAGAAGCCAAACATGGCCATTGGAATCGTCCTGATTGGATTGGCCAAGTCGGCGCTGACATGGACGCCTTTTTCACGCGACATCTGTAGCCGGGAAATACTCAACAACACCGTCCGGCTGGCGGATCGATAGGAACAGGAAAGCACGGACTTGATGAGACAGATCGATCCGTACCTGGCGAAGACGTTTGCGGCCGCAGGCTAACGTTTGCCGTTGTGTCGTTTATCCAATTTAACAGCCCCGCTCGGTATCGCCGCTCAATCCTCCTGATGTTGTTCGAGGGCGCGGATCCCGCAACGAAGGGAAAAACCATGGGCAACGATTCGATCGCTCACTTTTCTCAAAGAATTGCTGGATTGTTGTGTGCGCCCGCCTTATAAACGGGATCTCTCTTCCATACTGGGCTGATCGGTGATCTGAAAAAATCCATCACCATACGGGGATTTCACCATGCGTCTTTTGCTTGCTGCGACCGTTTTGACTGTCGCTCTTTCCGTATCGGCGGCCGCCGCCGACAACGGGTACGGAACGATCAACGGCTGGGGAACCATGATCGATCCGAACAAGGATTGTTCGTTCGTGATTGAGAAGGATCGTGTCACAATCCGCGTTCCGGGCGGCGCTCATGGATTGAGTTCGGAATTGAATCGGATGAGTGCGCCGCGAGTTTTGCAAACGGTGAGAGGCGAATTCACGTGTTGAAATTCAAGTCGACGGAACGTTTGAACCGGGCGCAGCGGTCATTGCCACGCGATCTGGTTACAACGGTGCCGGGGTGTTGTTGTGGCAGGACGACCGCAACTACATTCGACTCGAACGCGCCGTTTACACGCGTGATGAAGAATCGTGGCACTATGTGAACTTCGAGCAGCGCGTTGCCGGCAGACTGCTGCGATTCGGCAAACCGGAGGACTTTGAAGTCGACGTGTCGAAGCCGTGTTACCTACGTCTCGAGCGAAAAGGCCGGCAGATTCTGGGATCCGCCAGGCAGAGCGAAGACGATGACTGGCATGCAGCTGACACCAAAATCCGCTGCCACACTGCCTGATTCGGTCCAAATTGGTCTGGCCGCGATCAATGCCTCTGACAAATTGTTCGCACCGGAGTTCGGTCACTTGAAGATCAAGGGCGACATAGTGAAGCTGGCCGCGAAAGAGAAAGAGGATCCCTATGCAGTTCCGGATACTGGCATCGATGGTTTGGTCGCGTTTATCAAGCGAGTGAAAACGATGCGACCGCGTACGCGTGATGAGTACGTTGCCCACGCGGTCAAGGGACCGAAAGCTCTAGCGGCAGCGGCCGAACGTATCTTGAAGGGGGACGACGTACCGGCTGAGGCGCGCGCCATTGCGAAGCAAGTGCTGTTTGAAAACGAGATCAAGTCGATCTCGCGGCTGGACGAGACAAAGCAGCGGTCGCTGATGGAGGAGATCCTGGAATTCAGCTCGACGAGTGCAAGCGTTGACGACAATGGGCAACTGGTTTCCGCGCTCGCACGCAGTCTGGAGTATGCCAAACGCCCGGAAATGGCGTCCGAAGCCTACCTGGCCGCCAGCGAATTGATGAGCAAATCGGAATCCAAATCGCTACGCGAGCGGGCCGAGAAGATGGCGGGCGCTGCGCGGCGAATGCAGCTGTTGGGCAACGAAATGCAGGTCAAGGGCAAATTGATGAATGGCAAAGAGTTTGATCTTGCCAGCTATCGCGGAAAGGTCGTGCTGGTCGATTTTTGGGCGACCTGGTGCGGACCCTGCATCGCCGAGCTGCCCAACGTGAAAAAGCACTATGAACTTTACCACGACAAGGGATTCGAAGTGGTTGGCGTTTGCCTGGATACGAGTCGGGACAAGCTGGAAAAGTTCGTTGAGGAAAAAGACATTCCCTGGGTCAACCTTTTTGAGGATGAGGCCGGGTGGGATCACCCCGTCGCGACACACTACGGCGTGATGGGAATCCCGACAGTCATTCTGCTCAATGCCGAGGGCAAGGCGGTTTCTTTGCGAGCGAGAGGATCGGAACTGGGTCGCTTGTTGGAAGAGGAACTGGGACCGGTCAGCCCCGAGCGATTGCGTGAAGTCGAAGAAAAGATGCGCAGCCAGAGCGCCGCTACGAGAATCACTCGTCCCACGGCGGCGCGCGGCGCCACGCAGCCCCCGTTGATTGTCCACCAGGATTCTGCGGTTTACCTCTCCAATCATGACGGCAGCGATTTCAGGCGTGTCTACCGGAATGATGAATACCAGTGGCACGGCAGTCCGGCCATCTCGCCAGATGGTAATCAGCTCGCCTGGAACTGGCACCACAGTAAGCTTACGTCCCCATCGGTCTTCATCGGGGACGTCAAGGGTCATGCCGGTCGCGAGATTGAGGGCGCGACTCGCCCTATTTGGCTCAGCGATCAGGCCCTGTTGGTCGACAAAGAAGGAAAAGTCGTGAAGGTCGATTTGGGCGACGAGCTAAAACAGGAAGTGTTGTTGGAAGGTTCCTACGCGTCGCTGTCGGCCAACCGTCGTCACCTAGTGTTTGCCAGAAAAATGGACATGGTTGTCCGCAACATGGAATCGGGTGAGGAGAAAGTCGTCCGGCTGATGCCACGACCCAGGTCCTTCAACGGCTTTGCGGTTTCGAATGACGGACAGCAGATTGCCTACGTCGGTCTAAAGGACCGTGGAGAGGGCATCTACGTAGCGGATGTCGCTGGCGGTGAGGGAAAACAGGTCGCCGACGAATCCGGCCCGGAACACTTCCCGAGCTTTTCGCCCGACGGAACCAAACTGTTGTTCACGGCCGGCAGCATCGCACTCGACGCTAATCGCACTGTGAGTCGAATTTACGTCGTAAACCTTAGTTCGGGCGAGTCGAAGCCAATCACCAGTGAAGACTTCTATTGCCGCGATGGATCCTGGTCGCCGGACGGGAAAACGGTCGCCATGGTCGCGGTTGCCAAATCCACCATCGACGAGGCATTGAAGCCAGCTCAACCGCCAGCTCAAACCTTACGAGGGATGCAAGCCAGCAACAAACTGAAAAGAATCGCGCTGGCACTGCACAATCACCACTCCGCTTTCAAACAGCTGCCGCCCAGGCCTTTGGGAGTCAACGCGAAGCTGAGCTGGAGAGTTCAGCTCTTGCCGTTCCTAGAAGAACAAGAGTTGTATCGAGAATTCAAGCTCGATGAACCGTGGGACAGCGAGCATAACCGCAAACTGATCGAGCGGATGCCCGACGTCTTCAAGTTGGGGACCAGTGAATTAGACAGCGAGGGCAAAACGCGGTTCGTCTTTCCATTCCATGAAAAGGCGATTTATTACGACACCGAAAAAGGGACGCGTTTTCGGGAAGTGCTCGACGGGCTGGCGAACACAATCCTCGCGGTCGTGGCCGACCGAGCCAAGGCGGTCGTCTGGACGCGTCCGGACGACTTGGAGATTGACTTCGAGCAACCGCGAGTGGGTTGGTCAGAAGGGATCGACGGAAGCGTCGTTGTCCTGTTGGCGGACGGAGCGGTGATTCCGCTTCCATCTATTACCGATGAAGTCGTCGGGCATCTGTTGACGCGAGCCGGGCGAGAACCAATTGAAAGGCCGCTGGGGCGTTGAGTTCGAGGCATTTCTAAGCGTCGAATCTAGGTTCATTTAGTCGCCCCCGTCTATGTGCGTAGCGGCGATCGGATGGCCGAGATCGTCGAAGACGGCAACGGTGCGGAACGGGCCATTAGCGACCGCAACAATTGATCACCCAACTCGCCGCGGGTACATCGACCTGCGCGAGTTCGACCGATTGCTTCAGCGCACGTTCCTCGAGATTCTGGACTAGATGCCGGGGAGACTGCATCGAAATCGACTTCCGCCTGTTCGACCTTGTGTAATTAATCGCAGCAGTTCACTGAGAGAGCCGCCTGAATTGCTATACTCAGCATGCTGATTATGATTCGTCACCGCCAGAATCTTTGGCGAATCGAACTGCCGACACTTCATTCCACCTAGGGCGTTCGGCGATGTGGCACCAACCCCAATGAATGTCATGGCCAATTTCCCTTTTGATCATTGTCGCCGTTGGCGTGCAACGGCGGCCTCGAATCACGAGCCACACAACCGGTCTGTGGCGTTCAGCGCCCTCTGTACATCGATTCCTCTGATCTTTTCTATTGGTTGCGCAAAGTCCGATGACACCTCGATGACGCGCGCCGCGGCTGACAGTACCGCTGAAGTAACTTTAGTTGTTTCTCCGAATTACGGTGCTTACGAAGAAAGATACAGCGTCGAACAAGATACCCAAAACCTCAACTGGACATCGCAGTCTTCAACGGGTCAACGCTTTATCTTGAACGCCGAAGGCTTTGACTACGACGGAAGCTTAGAGATTCTGGAACCTAAGCGACTGAAGCTGAAATTAGAACTCACCAACGACGTTCCATTTCAATTAAAGGTTGAAGGAATGAACGAGGTTTCGGCTGACGACCGCGGGACTCCCATTAAGTTAGGCAACTTGATAGAGCCCGGTGCGCATCTGATTCGCATATTCGGTACCGCCCTCGAAAAGCGTTGGGCGGACGGAACTCGTCCAGCGGATTATGTTGCAGAGACAACGAAGACGCATGTTTATAGGGGAAAACCCGTTGACTTCTGGGTCAGTCAAATTCGGAACGGCAACTACCTGGGAATTGAAGAGGGCGATCCTGAGTCTCTGGATTTGTGGGAACGAGCAGCCTCCGATGAAGAGTCTGCCAGGTGGGTACTGCATGCGGCTCAGCTCTCGAGACGAGCCATGGGAGTGGCGGGTCTATGTCCGGATGCTTGACGTCCCCGTAAAGAGCACAAGTTCTCCTTTGAATGAGCTATCCAACCTTGATCCCGAGTCGCGGCAATTGGCTGCCCCCTATTTGCTGGCGAAGATTTCGGAATGGTTGGAATCGGAATCAGTACAAGATCGACGGCTCGCCAGTAAAGCGATTGGTATCCTGCAAACAGTTGATGTACTTCCCGAAGAGACAACATCAGTCGTGCTCAAACTATGGCCGCTCGTCAAAGACGAGTATTCTCTGCGCCGCTCCTACTGGGGCTGCTGGCCGGAGAAGGCGAGGACGGCGTCAAAACATTGCTTGATGTGTTGGTTGAAGCAAACTGCTCCCAAAGCGATCTGTACAACCGCTTTCCCGGCATTATGCGGCGAGCCAATGACGCGACAATCGCGTCCTTGGCGCGTGAGGTCGCAACGAAGGATAGAAATCGCCGATTCATCGCCGCCCACCTGATTACGAGAACTTCGCGAACCAGCGCGAAATCGCACGGGCAAGCACTTGCGCAAACCTTCAACCAATTGTTGGAGGAACGTGACTACAGGACGATAGGCAGCATGGCCCGGATCATCTCCGTGCAAGGCGAAGAGATCTTGCCGCACGTCAAAGTGGCGGCTGAGGATTCCGACGATCAAGTTCGTTCGACAGCTTGCAGGCTATTAGGTGAGATGCAGCCTTTGCCAGAAACAGGCGCGGCGTTGTTGCGGAAACTGCTCAATGATGAGAGCACTCGAGTGCGGGGTTTCGCCATTCGCGCGGTCCGTGACACTTGCCCAGGTGATCCGGAAATCGTAGCGAGCCTCATTGGTGCTTTGGATGAGCCCGAACTGAGAAAGGATGCGATTTGGGCGATTGAAATGCTTGGCCCGCGTGCATCGAGGGAGACTGAAACCATGAGCAGTTATCTGGAGTGTGGAGACGAAGAATTTGAAATGCGGGTTGCACAGGTACTTTGGGCAGTTGAGCGCAGCGCGGACAGATTCGTTCCTTTCGCAATACGGCATTTGCAGTCCGACAATCGCGACGTCAGACGCTCGGCCGTCGCCCTGTTGCGGCGAATCGGAACCGATGCAAAGCCCGCCGTTGAACAACTCGAGGCTCTCCTCGCCGATGGAGACGCAACGATTCGCGAGGCGGCAAAGTTGGCCATTGCCGAGATCGAACGAGATTATGTGGCGACCAGCTTTCAGGAACTGCGAGTAGGAGGACGCTTTGCCCGAGTTAGTTGGAAAATGTCGACGCATGAGGGAAGGGTTGGAGCTACGGCTAGCTATCGTACTCACCGTTGTACCGCGCTTTACGTCTTTCAGATTCTGGACAGCGAACGCAATTTGATCGCGAGTGGGCAATTCGACATCAGCTCCGGCGGATCTTCATCCAAAGAGTTTTCGGTATCGGAGTCGCAGGAGATTAAAGAGGAAGGAAAGATTGTTGCGATCTACTTCAGAATCGATGGGAAACGACGCATGATTCCTGAGAACGATCAGGATTGGAAAAGGCTTTTTCCGGAGGTTGTGGATTCATTTGATCGGATTGGAACGTTAAAACCTGAGCAAGTCACGCAGGTTGGTGACTGGAAGTTCATCGGGCTAAAGTTGTAGTTTACGTTCCTGAATTCGCAGCGTTCATTTTTTGGCGAACGTACTCTTGTGTTATGAATGCTCGCATTCAGGGAGACCCACGTTGGTGGTTCTTAACAGTGGCGTTAGCAAAGAGTGGTGAAGTCAACAAGGCTCGACAGTACTACGATGCTCTTTCGAGAAGGGTCTTCAGCGCCCCGGATTCCCAATTCAAAGACGAAGCCCGCAAGGTGATTGAATCGACATTAAGTGATTCTGAGGCTGAATAACGTATCGGTGTCCTTCGCATGCAAGCTGAGAAGGGGGGCGCTTTGTACCCGGAATTTCCGGACGACGGGCATCTTCCGTTCGCTAATGGAGGCCCTGTGGGTGGTTAACAGAAGACGGTAGCCTTAGGGCAAGGATACGACTGACTGCGGCATGACGATCCAACAAGGAAAAGTAGAAGAACGTCGTAGCAATGTATCGTCAAGGGCATGGAATCGACCTTTAGCGGACTCGGTCTAGAGAATTTTTCGTGAAGGCGGTTGCATCGGCCTCAGCGTCTTAGCGAAACTCGTTCGACGCACAGATTGCGAAATCTCGGACCAAAAATTGGGGAAAGTGCGCCGAAGCCATCTAACCTGCATCGGTGCGTTGACCGACGCGTCGAAACGAGTCTGCTTCGTGCGTGAAGCTGGTCCAACCTCCTGCAGTTGCGAGTGATCGAGCGGAGGTGAACGAGGGTAATTCAATTGCCCGTACCCTAAATGTTCAACTCGGCAATCGAATCCGCAGCGGTGTGAGGTGTGATTCGACTAAAGAGGAGAGTTAGATTGAAGGCGAAAAATCATTCGACAGGCGGCGAGACCACCCGTTCAGAAACCGCCGACACCACGCCGGAGCTGTTGGTTTTTACACCAACTTGGAACGCGACGCGGTGGTCGGGTAGACCTCGTAGGCTTTATTCTGCTTCGATCACGATGTCGCCAAGGTCGCGATCTTCGCCGGGCTCGATTGCCAATTCGTGGAACGGGCGACCGATGATGCGACGCATCCCCTTTTGCGCCTGATTCAGTCTCGCCGAATATTTCCACTCCGCGGATAGACCAAAGATCTCAAAGCGTCCTTGTTCATCAACAGTCAACTCGCTGGGCATGTACCGCTTTCCAACTTGTCGCGCCCAAGTGGCCGTTGTATCGTCGTTTTCAAAATCGCCATATTCGATCGTGATCGTTGCGTCGGTGATGGGCTGGCCGTCCCCGTCGATCAACCGGCCGCGGACGGTGCCCGCCGGGGCGAGTTTGATTTCAAACGTCTTCCCTTCACCGTGATCGACAATGGTGCCACCGACCAGATTTCGCGTCCGATCAAAGGCGAACACTTTGCGACGTTGATCTGTCAGCAGATCCTCGACGACGAAACCCTGTGCTGACTTATCTTGCCAACCCCAGCGTTCGTTGCCACCGTAGATCTCCATTTCCTCGGTTCCGGGCGTCCCATCGGGATTCAGGATCGCAACTGGAATCGGCTTGGACTTTCCGATCGGTAAGTCCACTGTCACGATGTCGTCTTTTGATTTCGGTTCAATGAGCGCGAGCCGGTTGTAATTGCCCGGCATGAGGGAAGTCGGCACGGTGTCGTAGTAAGGATAGCTTCCGTCGGGGTTGCGATACTTGGTCAGTTCGAATTCGCCGTAGCCCCGCGAGTAGACCGCCATGCGGTTGTGATCACGATTTCCAGTGCTGAACGCGATCACGCCGGGCGTTGGCAAAACCGGAATGCGATAGCGGCCGTCGGAATCCGTGAAGTAGCGACCGTCAAGAAAAGCAAACAAGCTGCCGGGGTAGGTCGACTCCAACTCGCGATTGCGAAACCAATAGTATGAGATTTCGCCTTGGAACGGCTCGTTGGTTTCGGCTTCAAAAACGCGCCCCTCGGCCCAAATACCTTTCTTGAGTTGAAAGTCCAACGTTTGTTCGCCATCGACAATGCTTTCCGCACGGGAGGTATCGACATCGCTTCGAATGGGCATGTAGGCAACATCACCGGTCGCGAAGACTACTACCTTATTTTCCGCCCCAATGGGAAGTCCGTCGATTCGATAGCGTCCGCGGTCGTCGGTTCGCGCGGCCAAGTGTTGACGTTCGCGAGCGCCCATCAACGGTTCGCCGGCCACGAAGTTGGTTTGCACGACCGCGCCGACGATCGGTTCGCCCGATCCAGCATCTGTCACAGTTCCGACGAGCGGGATCGAAGGCCCAATCACCGCCTGGAACTTAGCCGGATAAACCTTCGTCGGCGGGCTGTGCTTGAAACCTTCCGCTTGCGGAACCATCGCTACCTGGTCGCCGCCATAGTTCTGAACCACCAGGTCCGTCGACTGGATTCCCTCACGCTCAACAAGCAGCTCAAACAGGCAATTACTGGGCAACTCGGCGAGCCGAAAACGCCCATCCGCATCCGTCTTGGCCATCGGCAATGCATCGCGAAGCGGCACGTGCTCGATGCTATTGACCAAGCTGGCAACGTCGCGAATTCGGTCTGCCTCCGTTCGCGGTTTGGGCTTTGCGGAACCCAACAAACTCCAAACTGCATTTTGCGTCTCCTGTTGCTGCGAAAACCAACGAATGCGGACACGCGCGTTCAAAATGGGCTGTCCCTCGATATCGACCAGTCGCCCGGCCACGGATGGACCTTCGGCAGCCAACATGACCGGTGCGCCCTGACGATTGATCTGATCGTTTCGTCCTGGCCAATCAGGATCGATTGGTATGGATGCTCCAAATTTCTGCGGTCCGGTCCGCTCGAAAGCGTGACCCTTTGCACGAACCAGCATCTCTTCTCGCATGTCCCAAACACCGGTCTCGTAAGGCCGCGGCGGCGTCCTTCGCAATTCAAATCTGCCGTTTACATCAGTCACGACGCGCACGGGTTGCATCGGATCATAGTCGTACACTCGGCTGCGCCACCAATAGACCTCCGCCCCAGCGAGCGGTCCCGATTTACCGATGATGGTGCCGCGTATGACGTCTTGCGGCCACGACTCCTCTGTCCTTGACTCTTCGTTCGCAGTCTGTTGGATCGGTTCTGATTGTGAACCAGCCACAGGCGGACTCGTTGGCGTTTGCGCCGTCAACTTGCTCGCCGGAGTCAGCATCATGCCGACGCTGATCACGGCAATCACTGTGACCAGTCCACTTATCAACAGGACACGGCGACTTACTCGCATCGACAAGTCCCGACCGCGGTCCATGATTCGCGTGACACGATGCTTCAGCATGCTTTTCCCCGAGGCGATGCCCAGGGCGGATCCGAGCGGAAAATCACAACGTTCTGCCAGATCGACCAGACGTCCCGCGTAGCGATCACGCCGGGCACCAAAGCTCATCGCGTAGTCGTCGCAAACGTCCTCAGCACTATTCTCGATCCAGTTCACCAATCGCCATAGAAAAGGCTGGAAGAAGAACAAGGAAAGAACCACGCGGTTCATCATTCGCATCAGCAAATCGCGTCGCTTTAAGTGTGCGAGTTCATGAATCAAGATGTCACGCAAGACGGATCCTCCATCGTCGTTGACATCGCCGGTATCATCGCTCGAAAGATGCACAACGGGGTTAAAAACACGGGCCAAGAAGGGACTGGTGAAGTACGGACTGCAAACCACGCGAGGAGAATGAACACGAAGCTCACCGGCTAGTTGATCACAAAGCGTCTGAATCGACGGACCGACCGGAACCGCTTTCGAAAGCGCCTTCCGTAACGAAAGCTGCGCTCGCCAGTGGCGAATCAACAGCATCAGTGAAATGGTCATCCAGGCAAAGCAGAAAACTGTCTTTGCCATGGACAAGACGTTGCGCTTTCGGGTGACTCTCGACACGGGCAGTGATTCGAAAGAGCCGCCAGTCGCCGCGTCGCTTGTTGGCGGAACGTCCGCTTCGGTTAGCGGAAGCGTCTCAATGACCGGTTGCATTTCTACGACCCTCAACTCTTCGTCTTGTGCAGACATCAAGTCACCCGGCGGCAGCACCTCGACGGCTGGAGCTTGAGCCATCGCCATCGGTGGAGTGTTCCACCGACTTGGCCACCAACCACTCACCTCGCCTCGCATCATCGCAAGCGTGACCAACGGGGACACCAAGACGGCGAGCAAAGTGCTGCGATAGATCACGGACAGGATCGCCGCATCGCAAACGCGCAACACCTTCACCAACACGAAAACTGCAACGATCAGAAGCGTCGACTGAACCAGCATCAACGCTGCGAACTCGCAAGCGGCTTCAATCAAAACGGCAAGATTCATGGCTCACCCCTGCTTCTTGGCTTGACGGTTGATCAACTTGCGAAGTTCAGCAAGCTCGCCGCTCGACACTTTTTCGCTTTCCAGTAGCTGCGCAACGAGACCTTCAACGCTGCCGCCAAATACTCGCTGCAAAAGGTCTTGCGTCGCGGATTGTTTGAAGTCGTTTTCTTTGACCAACGGAAAGAAGGTGAACGTGCGACCTTCGGTTTCGTGACCGGCAGCCCCTTTTTCTTCCAAGCCACGCAGAAGAGTCTGCACTGTGCTGTGCGCGATCGGCTCAGATTGATTGATTTGATCGGTAATTTCGCGAGCCGTCGCCCGCCCACGGTCCCATAGAACTTGCATGATCAGCAGCTGAACTCGCCCCAACTGTGTCGTCGTCATCACAGGCTCCCAGAGAACTCAATTCGTTTACTCAACTAAATCTATTGAGGTAAATGAGCGGTGTCAATTCCGCCTCGGAGAGTTTTTTGGAAAAACGCTTGACTTGCCTACGTCGTGTCGGCACAATTACCTACACGCAGTAGGCATCAAGCACGGGAGACTCATCGCATGGCGAAACCGGATACCACGCCGCTGACTCCGGCGCAGCGGGAGATCATGGAAGTTGTTTGGGACAACGACGAAGTCACCGTCACGCAGGTGCGAGACAAACTCGCTTCAAAGCGTGACGTCGTGCGCAACACGATTCAAACCATGATCGTCAGGCTCGAAGAACGCGGTTGGCTCAAGCACCGCGAAGAAGGCCGAACGTTTTGGTACTCGGCGAAACGGCCGCGAACCGCATCGCTCGGTGCCAAGGTTGCCCAGATGGTCGACCGCCTGTTTGCCGGTTCGCCAGAGGAAATGGTGACGGCGCTGATGGAATACCGCGGACTGTCACCCGACGAAGCCGATCGAATTCGAGAGATGATCGATGCAGCCGAATCGAAGGCGAACAAAAAAGCGGGTAAAAAGGGAGGCTGATCATGAATGCGACTGGTTCGTTCGTGATTCCCGACCAGGTTCTGCTTTGGGCGGCCAACGTGTTGATTCACGCGACCGTGCTGACGGCGATCTCGCTGTTGATTGCGTGGTTGTTTCGCAAAGCTGCCGTGACGCGTTATTGGTTTCTTTGCTTGGGAATGCTGCTGGTGCTCGGCAGCCCTCTGATCTCGGCGCTGATTCAGTCGCGCGGCGAAAGCCTGCTGACACTTACTCTGCCCATCGAAGACATTCCAATCGCAGAAGTTATGTCTCCGCTTCCTCCGGTTGCGAACGTTATACCGGAGCTTGAACGCCCGATCGTGCTGGCGTCCGCACCGCAGGCGGAGGAGTCTTCACTTCTCGATCCAATCATTGCACCGGTGGAAACCGCGCCGACCCCACCCTTGGTCGTTGCTGAAACCACCGCAAGTGCTCGATCGAGAAGCGACTGGCTTCGCGTGATGGGCACTTTGTTCATCGCTGTCTGGACTTTCGGGTCCGCGATCCTGCTGATTCGCATGACAATCGGCTGGATTCGCATGGCGCGAATTCTTAGCAACGCCGTATCAGTCGAGAACGTTAACTTGCAACAAGCGTTCGAGCGGGCATGCACTGCTGTCGGGTGCAGTCGTTTTCGAGGGCCAAGGTTCGTTGTCTCAGACGCTGTCTCAGGACCAATCGCTGCAGGACTATTTGGCGGCACCGTCGTCTTTCCGAGGCGTCTTGTTGAACAAGTCGACGCAGCAAATTTGGCGGACGTGTTGGTGCACGAAGTCGCGCACGTGGCGCGCCGTGACCAGATTGTGGTACTGGTACAAAACCTGGTTGCGGCTCTCTATTGGCCTCATCCGCTAGTCAGAATCCTCAATCGCGAACTTGCCAAGGTGCGTGAAGAGGTTTGTGACAACTTTGTGCTCGCAGGCACGGAAGCACCGGCCTACAGCCGCACATTGCTGTCGTTGGCCGAGCTAGTTCAGCAGCCTGACGCAATGCCGGGCAGCGTCGGGTTCTTCACGGATCGTTGGAAACTAGAACATCGAGTTGCCGGATTGCTCGACACGCGACGTGATCGAACGACGCTCTTAAATAAACGTGGTTGGGTATTGGTGGCCGCCAACTCGGCGGCTCTGGCTGTGCTGATGTGCCTGGCTACCATCACGATGGCAACAGCGCAAATCAACGACAACCACGACACAAACGAAGCGGTTTTCGATGAGACACCGACCACCGTCAGCGGTATTGTTTCCGCCCCAGGGGACAAGGATGGCGCGCCCATCGGTGACGCGAAACCGCAATCACGCGAAAGAACGTCCACCAGCGTTAGCGGTCGAGTGCTCAACTCGAATGGACAGCCGGTTGCGGCGCCGCTTTGGGTCGGCGGGCCTGGTCGCTCGGGCGAGTGGTCGCGGACACCCACGAGTGTCGCCTGGAATCGGGTTGGCAAATCCGCAGCAGATGGTCACTTCGAAATCACGATCCCGCAACCGGAAAATGAATCTGCAACTTCAACGCCATCGGTCGTTCGACTCGCGGCGACGGCGGATGGACTTGGTTTTGCGTGGACGGACGTGGCAGTAGGGAAAACAGCCGACGAAGTCACGTTGCGAATGGTCAAAGACACTCCTATTCGCGGTCGTATCGTTACGCTGGATGGGACTCCTGCTGCAAACGTTGAGTTGGATGTCGTACAAGTCACGGCCCCTGATTCGCTCCCCGACTCATCGGAGATCACCAAGAGTGCACGGCTCGGCTCAGGGATCTACACCAATTGGCCGGCATGGCCCGGAGGAAGTCCGCTTACAAAAACCGTCGTCACTGATAGTGATGGAAGATTCCAGCTTTCCGGATTGGGAAGCGAACGATACGTGCGATTGGAGGCACTGGGCGACGGTTTGGCAGCAACCAGGCTGTCGATCATCACACGCGAGAAACCGAGCGACAGCGCCAATGGCGCTATCGCGGTTCGTACGGGGCTGCGTGAAAGCAGCTACTTTGCCGAATTCACGCATGTCGCTGTTCCTGGGCGAATCGTTAGCGGAACGGTTGTGGATCAAACCAATGGTAAGCCGATTCCCGATGTGAAAATCGTCGCGCCGACATCATGGGCCTCTCGCAAGCAGCCTGCGGTAACGGATGCGTCAGGGAAATTCGTCATCCGACATGTTCCTAAGGGGACCGAGTATGAGTTGGAGCTGTCACCACGCGGCGCCAACTACTTTCGATCGAATCCGACGGTGCCTGATCCAGCGGGCAGCGAACCGCTCGACGTTAACCTCACGTTAGCATCAAGCATCAAACTGCGAGGGCGCGTTGTTGATGATGTCAGTGGCGAGGGAGTGGAAGCCGAGATCGTCTACAACCCATTGTTTCCGAACGAGGCGATCGAAACACTTGGCGTTGAGCACGTTGCCAATCCGTTGTCGACGGTGCAAGCGGACAACGAAGGTAACTTTGAGATTCCCGTGCTGCCAGGCCCTGGTGCCGTCAGTGCTGAAGTGAAGGGTGAGCTGTATGCGACAGTCCATTTGAAGGAACAGGATTTGCGCAAGATCTTTCCCGAAGGTGAGTTAGAAGACAAGCCAAACTCTTTGGGTCAGATCGAGTTCCTCTCTACTGCTGGTGGCGGACAAAGCCGCGGCTTGATGGGGCTCTCACGAGTCCATGCCGTTGAGCTGTTGAGTCCGAGTCAGCACGAAGCGGTCAGCGAAATCAAGTTGTCGCTTCGGCACAGCGTGACACTCCCGGGTGAGATCGTTGACGAACAAGGGAAACCCGTTACGGGCGCCACCGTCATTGGACTCGGCCCCTCATCGGCTTCCATGACAATAGAGCCACTGGAAACCAATCAGTTTTCGGTCACGGGGTTACTACCCGGGAATATGCGGACACTGTTGTTTCTGCAGCAGGATCGTTCTCTTGGTGCCATCGTTGATGTCAAAGGCGACCAAAGCGGCCTCGTCAAAGTGGAACTCAAACCAACCGGTTCGATATCCGGATCGCTGGTCGATTCGGAAGGGGATCCGATCAGCAACGGCTACGTGACCCTGAGGGCGGAAAGAATCAAATTGTTAACCGCACTTTGGGAGGCAAACGTCGATGATGAGGGCCGGTTTACGGTCGACAACCTACCCGCCGGTGAAGCGTTCCGGCTGCACGCGCGAATCCAGGGCCATCGAATGGAATTGTTCGTGCGAGGAGACATCCGCGCGAACACAGGCGAGCACCTTAACTTGGGGACATTCCGCTTGATAAACAAAAACCAATTCAAGGCCGTCGAAATGGAATCGAAAAAGAAGGGGGGCAAATCATGAATGTGTTTGTGATTCCCGACCAGGTTCTGCTCTGGGCGGCCAACGTGTTGATTCACGCGACCGTATTGACGGTCGTTTCGTTGTTGATTGCGATGTTGTTTCGCAAAGCCGCCGTGACGCGCTATTGGGTTCTTTGCTTAGGGATGCTACTGGTGCTCGGTAGTCCTCTGATCTCGGCGCTGATTCAGTCGCGCGGCGATAGTCTGTTGACAGTCTCCATGCCCGTCCAAGAAATGCCGAACGTGGCATCTCCGCCTCCGCCTCATTCGGTCGTGAAGGACAGACCGGAGCTTGCACGCGCAACCGGTTTCGATTCGGCACCACTTGCGGAGGCACCACAAGTATCCGATCCAGTCATCACACCGATCGCCACGACGGTCGAAACCGCCCCAACGCCACCCGTTGTCGTTTCTGAAACCACTGTGGGTATTCGACCGGGAAACGATTCGCTTCGCACCATTGGTGCACCCTTGATCGCGGTTTGGGCGACCGGTTCATGGATCTTGCTGATTCGCATGTCGATCGGCTGGATTCGCATGGCACGAATTTTGAAGCATGCCAAACTCGTCGAGAACGCGGAGTTACAAAGAGCATTTGAGCGAGCTTGCAAAATAGCCCAGCCGCGCGAGCCGTCCGATGTCGGACAGTGGACATCGGAGGGCTTGCGCCCTGCCGCTAAGTATTCAGTGCGGCCAAGGCTTGTTGTCTCAGACGCCGTCTCAGGTCCGATCGCTGCAGGAATCCTGGGTGGCACTGTCGTGCTACCAAGGCGTCTCGTTGAGCAAGTTGACGCGATGCCGGGCAGCGTCGGGTTCTTTACTGATCGCTGGCAACTCGAACACCGAGTCGCTGGATTACTCGACGCGCAACGCGATCGCAAAACGTTCTTAAGCAAACGTGGTTGGTTGTTTGTTGCCACATCAACGCTGGGGCTCGGCGCGCTGATGTGCGTCGGAACGATCACGATCGCGACTGCTCAAAACACGCGCCAAGAATCGACAACCAAACCAGACTCGGATTCAAGTCCAATGACGATCAACGGCATCGTCCGCGGACAGGACGGAGATCCGATTGCCGGGGCGAAGATTTGGCTTGCCGTGACATCGCACGAGTTTAATAGCGAGGCGAACCAAGAGAACCGACAGGGACTACTGCGTGAGTTGGGTTCGGCGGATAAGCAGGGGCGGTTTGAGTTCGTGCTGGATGCGGTGACGACTCAGGAGATCCACAGGCGATCTAGATTCGCGCAGGCGCAACTTGTTGCGACGGCTCAGGGCGCGGACTGGACTGGATGCCGCTGGAGGTGTTTAAGGACAATCCGACTCCCAGCAAGCAAAGAGACCTGCTGCAATCCCGAATCGACGAGGCGCTGGGGGACGGGCGTTTCGCCAGCCGGGCACTCAAGTTGCATCCCGAATCGCAACCCGTGCGCGGGCGGCTTATTGATCTGGAAGGCAATCGACTGCCAAACGTGACGGTGTTGGTCGAGAGCCTCAGCCAGCCGGACATCCAGCAGTTGTTAAATGCTCTCGAGAACTCATGGACGCAGGGGGTTTATGGGGCAATCAACGCCACGGGCATCGTCAGGGGACTCGCCAGAAGCGAGCTGCAAAAACTCATCCCGCCGGTGACGACGGACGAAAACGGCGAATTCGAACTCCACGGCATCGGCGACGATCAACTGGTCACGCTCGTCTTCGTTGCCGATCGCGTGGAAGCCCGCCCCGTGCATGTTCTCGGTCGTGAGATGGAGACGGTGAGCCTGCCTCACAACAAACAGTATCCCGGCGGAACGAAGGACGTGTTTGTGGGTCGGGACTTCACCTATGCCGCCGGCCCTTCGGTCCCGGTGGAAGGGGTCGTCACGGACTTTGATACGGGCCAGCCGATCGTCAACGTGCTGGTGTCTGTCGAGCGTCTGTTCAGGGACGAGCGACGCGCAGTTGCGACTCGATACGCACCATATGCGGGCGGTGACCGACGAGCAAGGCCGCTTCCGCATCACCGGCATGACGCCGGGGGACGGACACATCGTCGAAGCCGTACCGCCGAAGTCGGTGCCTTACCTGCCGACACCGCACGAAGTCTCACTGAGTCTTGAGGATGGCGATGTGAAGCACATCAAGATTCAGGTAAAGCGGGGAGTCTGGATCGAAGGCCGCATCACTGACAAACGGAGCGGCGAACCACTTTCAGCGACGGTCGACCATATGGCTCTGAGTAAGAATCCGCACTCGCTGGACATACCTGGGCTGGATCCCAAACTGGGGTTGGATCCGATCCTGTTCCACCAGCGCTACGCGACGGACAGTGACGGCAGCTACCGTTTGCTCGGCCTGCCCGGTCCCGGTGTGTTGTTGGTGACGTCCCAGGTGCCCGGCTATCCCTTGGCAGCCGGTGCCGAGACGATTGACGATTACGATACGTCCGGCGGCACCATTCCCACGACGCCGTTCCCCGTGCGGGTCTCGGAATGGCACCTACTTAAACAGATTGATCCAGCTGCCGACGCGATCTCGTTTTCTAGCGATCTCGTGTTAGATGCCGGTGTCTCGATTCCAGGCCGCGTCGCCGGACCCCGCGGGAAACCTATCTCTGACCTCCATGTCCTTGGACTGACCGAACGGCACCAGTACTGGAGCCCGAAATATCAGGACAATGTTCGCTTGACCGATCGGTTCACCGTCAACGGCTACGACGGAAAAGGCCCGCGGCAATTGTTCTTCAAGACTCAGGACGAAACGCTTGTCGGTCAGTACCGCCTGGAAGGAGACGCCCCGGAGGAGATCGTGGTCGAGCTCGAACCGTCCGTCCGAGTCACGGGACGCCTAATCGAAAGCAAAACCGATCTTCCCGCGCCGCGCTACTTCCTTGCTTGCGAGGAATGTTCTCCCAACGAAAAGGTTCCGCCAGTGAAGTTCATGATTCACTGGTGCCACACCGATGACGAGGGCCGCTTCGAGATCAAGGGTCTGATGGCCGGTCTAACCTACAAGATGTACGCGCTCAGCGAAAGCAATAACATCAACAAAGACAACAACTTCACCATTGATCTGACTGCTGCGAAACCCGGCGAGACAATCGAACTCGGTGACGTCCCCGGTCCGGACAGCGAGGGCGATTCCAAGAACTGAGCCAATCAAAGGCGTAGTGGACGAGGCAACGAGTCCTTCAGCACGGGACTCGTTGCCTCGTCCACTACCAACTGCACCATCGAAAGTGACGTCGTTCCTAAACGAGACGAATGTGATGAACGAAGCAGACAACCAAACAGACACCGTCTCGGTTTGGACGCCGTATGAGCCGGGCGACGACGCGCCCTGGAATGTTCGCCGTGTGCATCATCTGCATCGTCGCGCTGGGTTCGGTGCGAATTGGGACGAGTTGCAACGTGATCTTGAGGCTGGGCCAGAAGCCGCTGTTGATCGAGTCTTCGGCGCAGCGCAACTCGTCAAGAGTTTCGGCAGCGAGGACGACGCCTCGGAGCCGGAAGTTTTGACGACTTCCGCTACGGATTTTGAGTCATTGCAACAGCTGATCGGCGACGCTGCCGTGGGTTCCGGTGACATCAATCGGCTGAAAGCTTGGTGGTTTTACCGGATGCTGTACACCGGCGATCCGCTGACTGAGCGGATGGCGCTGATGTGGCACAACCACTTTGCGACCAGCCATTTGAAAGTTGCGAACGTCGCGATGATGAAGCAGCAAAACGACAAACTCCGCAGACATGCGATGGGCAAGTTCGGCGATCTGTTGCGGGCGGTGGTGAGAGATGCGGCGATGATGGTTTGGTTGGACGCCAATGCGAATCGAAAGGAAAAGCCGAACGAGAACTTGGCTCGTGAATTGATGGAGTTGTTTACGCTCGGTGTGGGTCACTACGACGAGTCGGATGTGAAGGAAGTCGCTCGGGCGTTGACCGGATGGACTATCCGTCAAGATGAATTCGCAAACGTCGACGCCTATCACGATGGCGGTTCCAAAACCATCCTGGGCCGCGAAGGCAACTTTGATGGTGATGACGTTTTAGAGGTTTTGCTCGAACACGACTGCGTCGCCACTCGCATTGCATCACGGTTGTGCGAAATGTTCTTCGCTGAGGGCGTCGCCACTGAGGAACAGACGCAGTCGCTCGCTGCGGGTTTGCGTGAGCGGGAGCTTGATGTGCGGTGGGCGGTCGAAACCATTCTTCGCAGTGACGCATTCTTCGCCGACGCGAACATCGGAAACCGTGTTCTCGATCCGATTCAATTCATGATCGCACCGCTGCGAGCATTGGAAATGCTGACGCCGCCACCCAGCACGTTGTTGCTCGCCGAATGGTCCGCGAAGCTCGGTCAGGATTTGTTCTATCCACCCAACGTGTTTGGTTGGGCTGGTGGACGATCTTGGTTGACGACACGGACGGTGATCGGGCTGCGCAAACTACATCAGCACCCTTTGCAACGGAGAGCTTCATCGGCCGAACTGTCCGTTCACGGTGAAGTCTCTCGCAGAGCGAAATGGTTTCGCCGAGCAACGAGATCCAAATCGATTCATGAGTCGATTGTTGTTTGGCCACGACCGCCAAACCGGTGACGTGGAATCAATGCTGAATTCCGTCGAAGCCCAATTGGGATAGATAGTCCTCCATCAAAGGAACCAGGCGATGGCAACGAATCGAAGACACTTCCTAAAGCAAAGCGCTGTGGTCACGCTCGGGGCTTTGCCTTCCGTGATCTATCGTGCAATAGCGGCCGCCGAAGCAACACGCACTCTTGCCGATGGAAGGATCCTGGTGGTCATTGAAATGAGTGGCGGCAACGACGGTATCAACACCGTGGTGCCGTTTGCGGATGAAGGCTACGCCCAACATCGAAAGATACTACGATTGCCTACCGAATCATTGATCAAGATCAATGATTCGGTGGCATTGCACCCATCGATGCGATCGGCTGCTGAACTGCTCGAGCATGGAAAGCTGGCCATTGTCCAAGGCGTTGGCTATCCCAACCCCAGCCGCTCGCACGACACCAGCATGGCGATCTGGCACTCTGCACAAATTGGTGATGAAGGTACGCTGCGAACTCAGGGTTGGATCGGACGAGCCATGGACGCTGCGCAAGGCGGCCCGAATACTCCCGTCACCGACGATCCCCAAATGATTTTGCTGGGTGATGAGAGTCAGCCATTAGCAATTCAGAGTCGTCGATCAACGGCGATCACGCTGTCTGACTTAACCGACCTGCGTCTGAAGGCTCCTCTTCACTTCGCCGGCGAAACAAAGCAGTCTCCACAGGAAACAAACGAGCTGAACAGATTCATTCAGCAAACGATGCGCAACGCGACCGTAGCAGCGACTTCGTTGGAGCAAACAATTGACAAAGGAAGCACAGGCGGCGGCGCCTCCTATCCTTCCACGCGGCTCGGCAAGCGAATGCAGTCGGTTTCTTCGCTCATCAAGTGTGGATTTGGAACGTCGGTCTACTACGCCATCCAAGACGGTTACGACACACATGCGGCTCAGTTGCCAACTCACTCGCGACTGTTGCGAGAATTCGGCGACGCGATCAAAGCCTTCTTGGACGACCTAACTGTTGCTGGATTGTCCGACCGCGTTTGCGTGATGGGATTCAGTGAATTTGGCCGACGGGTCGCGGAAAACGGCTCCGCAGGAACCGATCACGGAACCGCCGGGCCCGTCTTCATCGCTGGCAACCATGTGCGGCAAGGTCTCATAGGCAAGGCGGCGAATCTACTGGACCTAATCGACGGTGATCTTCGAATGAGCGTCGACTTCCGAGACGTCTATCGAGAAGTGACAACGGACTGGCTGGGTTTGGACGGTGACACCGAAGGCTATCCAGCACAACAGCAGTTGCGAATATTCGACGTGTAAGACCGTGGGCCATCAGGTAGTGCTATCGTCGGCATTGTTTATGCTTTCGTGACCGAGGACATTCGACGGCAAGGGGCGAGCGGATCTTTCGACGTCTGAAGTCCAAAATCGCGGAGCGTTGTCACCATCTTGCGAGAAGGCCGGTCAGTTCCGACTTTACAACCTGTTCGTTCGTGGGTTAGACACACCAAGTTGCGAACAGGGTGTGACCTATTTAACGGTTACGAACCCGCCCTTAGCTGTTCGCGGCAACAACCGCGTTCGTGCGCTCGGTTGCATCGGCCTCAGCGTCGTGGCGAAATTTCTTCGCTGCAGTCTTCTCGAAATCCCGGACCAAATCGTGGCGAAACTGCGCCGAAAACCGCTAACCTGCATCGGTGGCGCGACCGAAGCATCTGAGCCGGCAGGTTTCCTGCGTGAGGCTGGTCCAACCGACTGCAGTTGAGAGCGAGTGAGCGGAGCGTCTTTAGGGAAAGCCACACGCCGTTAGCCTACGCGGATTGAAATGGCAAACCTGCGTGCAACCCAAGGCGGATCGAGGTTACCCGTTTGTCCCGGCAATACGCCACCCACGCGAGCGGGTTTGCGTGGTGGTTCCGTTTCGGTCGCGGCCGACCGGACACCGATCTATTGCATCGAGGACGCTGCTGGTACCCGAATCTTCCCGCCAACAAAATAATGTACATTTGTATCCTTTGGCACTAAAATCCGCGGGGTTCCCCCCTTCTTTCCGCACTGGAATCGAGGAGTGGCGATCCCGTGGTCTGCCTCGCCGCCAAGCCCGCACCGATTTACCGGCCGCGCCGGCCGAGACAGTCTCCGCTGTATAAGACCATCGAACGTTACCTGCCCGAGTTCGAGCGGACCTACGACGAGCACTACGCCAAGCGCTACGGCCCTTGGCGTCCGATCATCGGCGACGTGGCCCGCCGATTCCTTCGCTGCGGCGATCTGCACTTCGGCTTCGCCCGCGTCCGTTGCCCCGACTGCCGCCACGAGATGTTCGTCGCCTTCTCCTGCCAGCAGCGTTGCCTCTGTCCAAGCTGCCATCAGAAGCGCACCCTGCTGACCGCCGAGACGATCGCCCACACCATCTGTGCCCCGGTTCCCCATCGGCAACTCGTCTTCACGATTCCCAAGCGGCTGCGGATCTACTGCCGCCACGACCGCAGTCTGCTCGGCGAGCTGGCCCGCGCCGCTTGGCAGGCCACCGTCGAGGTTTATCGGCAGGTGCTCGGCCGTCGACGATGTCATCCCCGGCATGGTCGCCGGCATTCAGACCTTCGGCGAGCTGATCAACTTCCATCCGCACATCCATGCCATTGCCACCGACGGCGTCTTCACCCCTGACGGCACGTTCCTGTGCCTCCCCAGGATCGACAAGCAACTGCTGCTGGACGTTTGGCAGGACAAAGTCTTTGAGCTGTTCGTCAAAGCAGGCAAGATCGACCAGGAGACGGTTGACCAGATGCGGTGTTGGCCGCACTCCGGCTTCAGTGTTGATAACAGTGTGTACCTCGCGCCGCACGACATCGCAGGACTGCGACGGCTGGCCGAGTACATCCTCCGCTGTCCTTTCAGCCTGGCGCGCGTCGTGCGTCTGACCGACGACGGTTCGGTGATCTATCGAGCGGAAAAGGACCACTGCCGCCGCTTTCCCGGTCCGGCCAGCGGCGACTTACGAGGCGGACCGAAGCGTAATTTCCAGGTCTTCAGCGCCTTGGACTTCTTGGCCGAAGTGACGCAGCACATTCCCGACAAGGGCGAGCACCTGGTTCGCTACTTCGGCTGGTACTCGCACCGGCAGCGGGGCATTCGCAAGAAAGCACGGCAAGCCGGCGAAGCGGAATCGGATAACCTCTCCATCGATCGTTCGGCGGTCGATGCCCAACAGTCGGCTGCCCACGGCGCCGCTCCGGGGTCGATTTCCACGTGGGCAATGCTCATCAAGAGGGTGTACGAAGTCGACCCGCTGGAGTGCCCGTGCTGCGGCGGGCAGATGAAGATCGTGAGCTTCATTGAACGTTGCCAGGCGGAAGTGATCGAGCGGATCCTCCGCCATTGTGGACTGTGGGAAGGTCCGCTCCGCACCAACGCCGGCCCGCGAGCACCGCCGGACGGGTCGCAGCGAGTCTCGACGGAACCGCCCGATCCGCAATTCGTCCCCGACCCCGAATTCCTGGAGTCTGAGTACCAGGAGTCCCAGGCGGATGGGACGCGCGAGTTGCAGTTGGTACTCGATCCCGACTTCCTTTAACCCGGGGCCAAGTCGCCCGCTCTTTTTTTCAAATGGAGAAGTCCGGACCGGCTCGCGGTGCGCGCCCAACGGCCACTTCAAGCCTTCAGACAACCGTGTTGTGCCAGACTCTTGTACCATCGAGACCAAATTCACCGCGCAGCGCGGCGTCTGCTCAGCTGAAAACGCGTTTTGGGCCTGGCTCCCCTTCCTCACCGCACAAAATCTGGCCGAGCGAGTGGAAAACGCTCGCCATCTCTGGCAAAATCAGGGGGACAATAGGGATTAAAATCGCTATCAGTCGCTATCAGTAAATCGCTATCAGTCGGGTTGTTCTCCGCGACATCGCGTCGCCTTGATCGTCATTTGATCATTCATGGGAGCATATCGATGAGCAGACGGGGAAATCGATTGCCTCGCGGGCGTCGCCGTTCATTGATCACCGAATCTCTTGAGCCGCGTTTGCTTCTGGCCAACGACATTCCTTTTCAGAACCCGGCGCAGCCGTTCGATGTGAACCGCGACTTGCGTGTCACCGCCCTGGATGCCTTGCGGTCATCAACTTCATCGGGCGAAACGGAATCGGTTTTGACCTGCCCGATGTCAATGACAGCGCCCGCTATCCCGATGTCAACGGAAGCGGCGCGGTGACATCCCTCGATGCCTTGCTGGTGATCAATCGTCTGCCTCCCTTGGTGGGACCGTTGTTGGCGGCGCGCTTGGCTGCCGATAGCGCACCGGGCAACCAGGAGAATCTGGATTTCATCACCAATCAATATGGTTTGGAGTTTGGTGTCACGCACTCGGTCGGCGGCGAACAACTGGAGGTACGCATCAACGGATCGGAAAATGATCCCTTTGTGATGTCCGGCACACTGACCGGCACCGATCCCTTCGCGTTAAGCGAAAGCCAGATCGATGCGATCGCGGGAGCGAGCCTGGCCGATGGCGATCATCAATTCGACATTCGCATCGCCGGTCAGCCGAAAGTCGAAAGCTTCGTGCTGACGATTGATCGTCAATCGCCGCAGTCGCCGGCCAACTTGCAACTCTCCGCCGCGACCGACTCGGGCCTCAGTGATTCGGACGGCATCACCAACGTTGCCGCGCCCGTTGTACAAGGCGATGCCGAGGCCGGCTCGCTGGTGACCATGACCATCGACGGGCAACAGGTTGGACAAACGGTCGCCAACAGTCCCTGGCAGATTTCGGCCGCACCCTTGGGCGAAGGCCAGCACATCGCGACGGCGATCACCGAAGATGTCGCGGGCAACGCCAGTGGAACATCGGCGGAGTTTTCGTTCGAGATTGACCTGACCCCGCCGCTGGAACCCACCTTGGATCTGGACGTCAATTTCGACTCGCCGCCGACCGGTGATCAGGCGACACATTTTCGGCGAGTCACTTTGACCGGACAGACCACCGCCAGTGTTCAAGTCGCGTTGTTGTCGCCACCCGACTTGACCGCCTCGGATGCCGGCGGCGCGTTTCAGTTTGACGATGTGCCGCTGCGTTTGGGTGCCAACGTGCTGACGGCGCGGGCGACCGATACCGCCGGCAATCAGCGCGAGTCCAGCACCACGGTCACCTTGGAGAATACGCCGCCCCTTTTCGATCCCGTGGGAACGTTAAACGTGCTTCCCGGCGACCGCTTGGAGGTACCACTTTCGGCCACCGATCCCGATGGGGATCCGGTGACCTTTGCGATCGATTCGGATGTCACGTTGCCCGCCGGTTCGCTCTCCAGTGGTGTGCTTGTGTTCCAGCCGACGCCGGATGACGTCGGCAGTTATTCCTTCACGCTGCTTGCCAGTGATGGATTGGAATCGACGCCGCAACAAGTCACGTTGAATGTGCTTGAGGACACGGTGACGGGGACTCGAATCTCGGGCCACATCCTCAATACCGCCAGCCAGCCGCTGGAAGGGGTGCGAGTTTCGATTGGCGGTGTCCAGGATTTCACGGCGGCTGATGGGTCGTTCGAGCTCGCTTTTGGGCGAAACGCGTTGCCCGGCGACACCCTTCGCGTGCATGCCAACGAGTTGAGCGGTGCGGAAACTTATCCCTTCATTGCGGAGAAACTGCCGCTGTTGTTTGATGGTCGCTCGGTGATCGGCGGGATCAACAACGTGATCAGCCGGCCGATTTTTCTGCCGGCACTGGACATGGCCAATGCCGTGACGGTCGATCCCGGCCAGAACATGAAGGTCACCACACCGCTGATCCCCGGCATCGAACTCAGCATCGCCGCGGGCAGTTTGTTGGATCAACAGGGCGATCTGTTCACCGGCCAATTGAGCATCACCGCGGTGCCGCCGGACTTGACGCCCGCGGCGCTTCCGGAAGGATCGTCGCCCGACTTGGTCGTCACCATTCAACCGGGCGACATGGTCTTTACTCAGCCGGCCCCGCTGAACTTTCCCAACACCGGAGGTTGGGCGCCGGGGCTGATGATGAACATCATGTCAATCAACCCGGTGACCGGCGAGTTCGATGACGTCGGCGATGCCGTCGTCAGCGCGACGGAACCACGATCGAAACGATCTCGGGCGGTGTCCGCAACAGCAGTTGGCATTATCCCGAGCCGCCCCCGCCCCCGCCGGACTTCCCACCCGAAGAGCCTGACTGTGAGGACTGCCAGGATACGGGCCAGTCTGGCTCGGAAGTTAGTTTTTCAAGCGGTGCCTTGATCGAAACCCACGATTTGGTCAGCTATCAGTCGCTGGGTCAACAACGGGGTCTGACATTCACCTACGATTCGCTCCGCGCTGATCCGCGGCCGATCTTTCATTTCGATTACGACGACGTCGATCCGGCCAGGATCTTTTCGGTTCCCGAAGCGCTGCAGGTCGTGGCCAGGGCGTCGGTCATCGTCGATGGCGTGGAGGTCGTCAGTGACGGATTCGACAATCCGGGCCAGTTCGGGCTGCGCGGCGGAGAGAACTTCTTTTCGATTCCGGCCGGTTCCGGTCCGCTTGACGGCGCCCTGCAAGTTGACTTGAGCGACGAACCGACCGGGATTTACTCCAAGAAGATGCAGGTCGGCTTGCGGGGATTCACCGGCTCGCGTTTCATCGGCAGTTCGACCGTGTTTGGGGACGAGATACTGCACGTCAACACGATCGACAGTCCGTTCGGAAGCGGCTGGGGAATCGACGGACTTCAAGAGCTTGTCGAAGGCCCCGATGGCAGCGTGGCGATCATCGACGGCGACGGAAGCGCGCTCCGCTGGAAACCGGGGGCGAGACAGATCCAGGATTTCCTGGCCGCCAACCAGAACAACGAATCGGTCCAACGCTTTGACGGACTTAGCGGCGCCTTCCGCGAAGATTTCGTGCAACCGGGCGCCGGCGGTTTGGACAATCCTCATAATCCAACCTTCGGACCCGACGGCAACCTGTACGTGGTCAGTTCGGGCGGCGGGCCGCAGATCCTGCGTTACGACGGCACCACGGGCGATTTTCTGGATGTCTTTGTCGATACGGGCGAAGGAGGGTTCAACGGCACGTCGGAACAGTTGTTCGCGCCCGATGGAACCTTGTACGTCGCGACGGTCACCAACCTGGGAGTTTTGCGATTCGATCGATTCGGCAATTTCATCGATTCGATGGCTGGTCTTGCCGATGGCGTCCAGCAAGCTTGCGGGATCGAATTCGGACCGGACGGTTTGCTTTACGTGTGGGACACGTTTGACGAAGAGATGCGGAGGTTCGATCCGGCCACGGGCGACTTGGTGGACGTGTTCATTCCAGCCGGAAATATGTTCAACGCCTGTGACTTCGACTTTGGAACCGACGGCGACATCTTCATCACCGACTTGACGCTGAATCAGATTCGACGCTTCTCCGGCGTCGACGGCTCGTTCCTGGGCATCTTCTCGAATACCAATCCGGCGCCAGCGGAATCACCTTCGGCCCCGACGGCGATTTCTGCGCCAACATCGGCGGCAACACCCATCGATTTGACGGTCAGACGGGCGAATTCATTGACGAGTTTGTTGCCGGGCTGGGCGGCTTCAATAACTTTTTCCCGCCGCCACCTGTGGGCATCGATAGTGAGTACATCAATCCTGGCGGCGACTTCTCGACATTGGAAAAGTTGCCCGATGGAACCTTCCGGCGGACACTTCCCGACCAAACCGTTTACACGTTCAACGATCAGAACAAACTGGCCAGCGTGGTCGATCGCAACGGCAACCAGACCACTTACACGTACGACGCGTCGGGAAACATCGCTTCGATCACCGATCCGGTGGGGTTGGAAACGACCTTCACCTACGACAACGGTCGCGTGTCGACGATTACCGATCCGGCGGGCCGGCAAACGCTGCTGGAACACGACGCCGACGGCAACCTGACCCGCATCACCGATCCCGATGGCACGTCGCGGGTGTTCAGCTACGACGATCGTCACCTGATGACCAGCGAAACCAACAAGCGTGGCGACCAGGAGTTTGAATTCTACGACGACTTTGGCAGGCTGGCCCGATCGTTGCTTGCCGACGGAACGGAAATTCAGATCACGCCGCGGAATGTGCGTGGGCTGTACCGGCCCGATCAGACGGCCGATCCCTTCAACGCCCCCGATGCCGCCCGGGGCGATGTCGACTCGGAATATATCGATGGCAACGGAAACACCCTGATCACGGTGATGGATGCCATCGGCCAACGCGTTTCGGCTCGCGATGGCGTTGGCCCGTTGCAGACCGTCCAGCGAGACCCTGTGACCAACCTCGTCACGCAAACGACCGACGCGCGGGGCAACATCACGCAGTTTGCCTATGACCACAGGGGCAATTTGACCAGCGTGTTGGATTCGTTCAATTCAGGGCGTTTGGCGTTGGTCGGTCAATTGCCGATCGATAATTTTCCAGCCAATTTTGCAGGGGTCGATGTGATCCGTGGCGTGGCGGCCGGCGGCGCCGGTGTGGCATACGTCTTTGGTGATGGCGGCGTGCACACCGTCGACGTATCCGACCCGGCTGATCCCACGCACTTGGGCGTCGATTTCGTTCAGGGATCAGACTTTGGATTGGTCGACGGCACACGTTTGCTCGCCGTTTCATCCGGTTCGACCGTGTCGGGATTTTCCGATCTGCGGTACTTCGATCTCGGTGGCAACGGCACACCGCAAGATCCCATCCCGCGAGGATCGCTGCCCGCGGCATACGTCCTGGGTGACGAAATTGTCGTCAGTGGAGACTTTGCGTTTGTCAGCCACCGCCAGTTCCGTCGGATGGGAGCCAACGACATCTTTGAACAGAACGGAACGGTACTTTCGTTCGACATCAGTGATCCGGACAACTTGGTGCTTGCCGACCAGCTTTTCAATAGCAACGGCGCGACCAACGAGTCACCCGTGGTGTCGATGGGGGGCGATTTCCTGGTTGGCGGTTTGGCCCTTGCCAATTCGACGACGTTATACGTGGGCAGCACGACCGCAACGGGAAGTGATACCCAAACCGGCGTCGCATCGCTGCTGGTCGTGGACGTCAGCAATCCCGCGCAGATCAACAGCGATGATCCGGGAACGCAGAACGCGATCGCAGCGATGGTGCAGCTGCCCGGCGCGACGCTGATCAGTGACATCGCAATCGTCGGAGATCGCGCGTACGTTTTGGGCAGCGAGGGTGGTTTGCGGGATGATTCGCCCGATTCGAGTGATTTTGGTCCCACCGGTAATCTGACGCTCTCGTCAATCAACATCACCGATCCGCTGAATCCCACACTGATACGGACTCAGGTGCTGCCTCGGGCCGCACGCGGCGCTTTCACCGGTACGGGTTTGAATCTTACCGAGATCGGGACCGATCTGTTTGCCATCACAAGTCTCGGCAGGCTTGGCGAGACACCGCAATTGATCACCATCGACGTTTCCGATCCGAACGACTTCCTGATCGACCAGCAGATCGATCTTGCCGAAAGCCCGCAAGGATTGGCCGCGGCTGGATCGTTTGTGTATGTCACGACCAGCAGCGGATTGGCGGTTTACGAGCTTCGAGACCCGTCGCAGTTGGGCACTCCGCCGTTATTCACTTACGACCCGGTGTTCAATCAATTGGCCAGCGTGACTAACGAACTCGGCCAACAAACGCTGTACGACATCGATCCGGCCAACGGGAACAGGCGGTCGATCACGCAGGTCGTGGGTGCCTTTGGCGGCGGCGACGATGTCGTGACTCAGTTCACCTACACGGCCGAAGGGCTGGTGGACACCATCACCGATCCGCTGGGAAGGGTCACCGATTTCGATTACGACACGCTAGGCCGACTCAGCACGACCACGGTCGCAGTTGGGACGCCGGTCGAAGCATCCCAGCAGTCTCAATACGACGCCGCCGGCAATCTGACAGCGACCGTCGACGAGAACGGAAACCGTACCGAGTTTGAGTACGACGAACTGAATCGTGTTACCCGCATCATCGAAGCCGATCCGGACGGAGCCGGACCACTCACTTCCCCGGAAACGGTGTTCACATACGATGACGCTGGCAACGTGAAATCGATCATCGATCCGCGGAACAACACGTCGACATTCGATTACGACGTTCGCAACCGTCTGATTCGATTCACCGATACCCAGAACCACCTCTCGACTTTCCGATACGACGGTGTGGGAAATCTTCTTTCATCCAGCGATGCCAATTCGAACGAAACACGATTCATCTACGATCCCCGCAACCGGCTGATCGAGACGATCGACCCGGATAACGGTGCGACGGCATTCGAGTACGATCTCGACGATAATTTGACGGCCGTACTGGACCCGGCAGGCAACCGTACGACCTTTGCTTACGATTCTCGTAACCGGATCAGGGGAGAAACGGATCCGATCGGGAACGAACGCGCGTTTGCCTACGACGCCGTGAACAACCTTGTTTCGCGAACCGACCGCAACGGGCGAGTTACCGAGTACGCCTACGATGACTTGAATCGGTTGGAGTCTGAAACTTGGGTCGGCGACGGCAACGTGCTGCAATATGCGTACGATGCCACGGGTAACCTGACCTCGGCCGTCGACAACTTCAGTTCCCTGGCCTTGACGTACGATAATCGCGATCGGCTCGTTTCCGCTGACAACAATGGCACGCCCGCTGCGCCCAGCGTGGTGCTTGCCTACACTTACGACCCGGTCGGCAAAGTGACCTCCCTTGCGGACACGATCGAGGGTGTGGCCGGGGGCACCAACACGTACCAGTACGACAACTTGAACCGGCTGACGCGATTGATCCAGGCCGGCGACAATGTCAACTTCAAACGAGTTGACTTCATGCATAACGAACTCGGCAAGTTCGATACGATCGCGCGATTCGCTGACCTCGGTGCAACGCAAATGGTCGTCACATCGACGTACCAGTACGATAGCTTGAATCGGCTGCAGACTCTATCGCACGACAACACGTCGTCCACGGTCGCATTCTTTAATTATCTCTATGATGACGTTGGCCGCATCACACAGATCACCGACGTTGACGGCATCACAACCTACACGTATGACGCGCGGGACCAGCTGACTGCGGCCGATCACGGCGATTCGGGCAACTCCGACGAGTCGTATGCGTACGACGCCAATGGTAACCGCACCGACTCGCATCTTCACGGCAGCGACTACCAAACCGGATCGAACAACCGGTTGGAATCGGACGGCACATTTGACTACAGCTACGACGACGAAGGGAATTTGATTCGCCGCACCGAGATTCCCACGGGGAATATGCGCGAGTTCTCCTGGGATTACCGCAATCGATTGACCAGCGTCATTGATATGGACGCGGCAGAGAACGAGACTCAACGAGTCGAATTCACCTATGACGTTTTGAATCGCCGCATCAGTAAGTCAGTCGACGCCGTCCTAACCCACTTTGTCTACGACCGAGACAATGTGCTGCTCGACTTTGTCGATGGCGACGGAGCAGTTGGTCCAAACTTGCCCGCGCTGGACCAGCGATATCTACATGGCCCGGCGGTCGATCAAGTGCTGGCCCAGGACGACGGCAATGGAAACGTGCGCTGGCACTTGGCCAACCACCAGGGATCAATTACCGACTTGGTCGACAACAACGGCGCAGTCGTTAACCACATCACATACGATGCGTTCGGAAATGTAATCGATCAGACCGGACCGGGCTTCGCGTCGCGATATCGCTACACCGGCCGTGAGTTCGTTTCGGAGCTTGGTCTCTACGACTACCGGGCCCGGTACTACGATCCCGTGATTGGCCGCTTCCTTAGTGAGGATCCGCTGAGCTTTGCCGCAGGCGATGTCAACGTCTACCGCTACATCGGCAATGATGTCATCAACATGCGCGATCCGAGCGGACTTTGCGAGGTGCCGGACGAACCGGATGGCCCACCTCCCAGCGATTCGACGGATGTTGCGTTGAGGTTTGTCAAGATCGCGGAGGGTATCGCATCTTTCATTAAAGCCATTGCTGCTATCGCCAGCAGGTAACCGTTCACGGCCCGGTTTACGGAAACAAAGGGGAAGGGGTTTTATTAGGAGAGATGACGGTGATACCTTTGGGACTGGACTGTCGCGAACTCTCGGAGACCGCTCGTCATGCCACGCACCAAACGATCCGACGAAGCTGGACAGATCTATCACGCGCTCAATCGTGGGAATCACCAGCAGGACATCTTCCATAAACCGGAAGACTTCCATGCGTTTCTCCGCGCGCTGAGCGAAGGTCTGAACGACTTCGTCGGGGTCAGGCTTGGTTTTCGGTTTTCGCCGGATCTTCAACGCCTGCGTGCGTTTTCACAATGTTTTTTGTTCGGTTGAACGTAACCGCATGTCGCACCAACGCGCTGACGAACGGCGTTGAAATCGCGGTATCCGAGCGATGTGGCGATGTCTTAGGTCGCCACCAGCCAACTCGCGCCAACGGCAATACCATTGTTGGGATGGCGCGACGCCAAGGGGGCGAAAGTTGCCGTTCGCGTCTCGGCATGCGTTCGCCCGTCGTGCTTTCGGTTGCATCGCTCTCCGCGCCGTAACGAAATTGGTTCGACGCACAGATCGCGAAATTTGGGAACAGATTCATAGGAACTCGCAGCGAAGCCCCGAGTCTGCAGCGATCGTGCGACCGAAGCGCAGCTTTTGATGTTCCCGAGAAGGTACTCAGCTGCGATCCATCTCATGGCTGACTCAAAACGATTCGACCGCGACGACGACCACCCTCGCCGGATGTTTCGAGACTCTCCAGGCAACAATATTTGGGCACAATACGACCTAAGTGGCGCAAAGCTACAATTTGGAGGTAGAGACCCGGAAAATGCCCATGCGACCTGGTCCTTGGGATCAACTAAAAACCGGTGTTTGCGGCGGATAAGCTACCATCATTCTTACGGATTCTCTCATTCATCCAAGGATCACGAATGCGTTGTTCTAGTGTTCAAAGTTGCGCGGCGGTGTTGGCACTCATGCTCGGTGGTAATGTGATTATTGCCGAGGATGAGCGCAGCGAATTTCGTTTGGTCGGCCATGAGGAATTTGGCTGGGTGCCGTACTCACCACGCCCGCTTGTTTCTATCCCACCGGTCCCGGTCGCAAAAGGCGCACCCCCACTCAAATATCCTGCTACGATCTTGAATTACGCTGATCCCGCAGGAAAAAAACAGTTCATCCTCTCAATTGCTACTGACCCGGAAGTCGATCATCGCGTTCTGAGGCTTACCGCCCGTGACGCCAAGAACAAGCCAGTGCTCGGCGTATCGTTCAGTGTGACTTCCGTTGCCGGGCCGAAACGCCGGTTGATAACTTTTCACTGCTCCGCACAAGACGTCGCTAAGATTCGCAAGTTGGTCATAATCTACCCTACTGAACAGCGGCTCTAGTATCATTCGGGCTTGATTTCATGTTTTAGGACCTGCTAACTGGCGGACAAATCGGGTGCCACTACCCTTGCTGATCGCGGCCCTAAACGACCGTCAGACCGCTGCTCAGTCTCTGGTTATTGAAGCGAAAGAAGGGTGCCGTATCGTCCATTTCGAACAACTGTTAACGCCGTTGCCCTTGGCGCAGCGGTTGCATCGGCCGAGGCACCGTAGCTCGTGGGAGAACTCGCATCGGTGTCTGCAAGCCAGAGACACCGACGCGCCGAATCGCAGCCTGCTTCGGCGCTCCGGATTCATCGACCGGAGCGTCGAAACAGGCCGCAGGCTCGTCCCGAGAAACGTTCGTTTGCCGCTGTATCTCGTTGCCGGAAGCTGCGTTCCGTCATTTCCGCAGGACCGCAGTCCCGAATTGCCATATCGGAAAACAAAACGCGGTCAAACGTTCAAATCGGAGGTTGATGAACAGCCAACGGCGCTCCTTGGCCCGGGGTCGACAGCCGCTCGCCCCCAAGTTGGAGCGACCGCTAACCTGCTTCGGCCAGGCACTCCGCTTGGTCTTCGGTACTTTTCTCCGACGCAGGAAAGGTTGGACATCAAGCCGATTTCACGAAGCGTTTTCAGTTCGGCGCGGAGGTGTTTTCACCGACGCGAGTTGACAGTACTTCGAATTGAATTCGGTCGATGCAACCTCGTGCACGAAAGCGGCCACGTGCCCAGATGGCCAAAGGCAACTTTCTCGCCCTTGATGCCGCTCTCGAATATTCATGTTCCGCAAACACGCCATCGCGGAAGTCCGCTTTTGTTCAAGGCATTGTCTTGTCACGTGTCGCCGAAGTGCCCACGTTGCGGATGAAGTACGGACCGCCGAATGCTCCATCTTCGTGCGTGTGAATCAGGGTCCATTCGTATGTTTCGGGGAACACTGCGAATTCTAGCTCGTGGTATGCGGAAACATCAATTGTTCGACCCGAGTATCTGTGCGCGGTGCATGGTCTGCTGTTCTTTGAGATCGGAAATGCGGTGATTCGGGCCGAAAGAAAGAGCAAAAGCAAGTGGTCATCTGGAGCGTTTAGCCATTGGTCGATCCCTTTCAGCCCCCGAGTTTCGTGTAGATCGTCGGATTGCACCGTGAATACTGACGTCCACCGTTTTGTGATCGCAAACGATTCTGCCCGCGAAAGTTCCGTCAGCGTCACGCCTTGGTCCGCTACATAGCGATGAAAGTCCTCAAGCAAATCGATGGCGAATCCTCCGGTCAGTAACAGAACGAATTTCGAACTATCCGGGTGACGGAGACACACGGATAGTTCAGGCATTGAACCCTGTCGCCTTCCAACGATGGTTAGGCGTTTGAGTGTATCGACCTGCGTATCACGGTCGCAACCACCAGGAACATCGCCGTCGAATCTGCAAATGGTCTGTTTCGCTGCACGTTTCCGTCAATCTGGTCCGCGTTCTTGCGAAGACTGCGCCGAAGAGTTCGAACCAACTCCACGTGGTCGATGCACCCGCTTTCACGAATAAATCGCTGTTGGTGCGGTCGGTGTGCTACACCGCTGGGTGTTATGCGGTCCCTCCGTTGTGAACTCCATTTGCGGGGTTCGATTCCTAACCGGGGAGATTTCAAAAACCCGATCTCAATCCGAACTATTAACCTCAGCCGTAAGTTGTTTTGCGGCTGAAGGTTTTGCCGTTCTCGTCCAGGCAGAGAGCAATTCGGATCGGATCCCAAATAAGCTCTGAATCAGAACGCTGATCCGAACCGAGGACGAGCTTGAAGCGATGAGGTAACCCGCAGAATCCGGGCTACCTCACTGGGGCCGTTGGCCCAAATGAATCACTTTCGCACCAGTCCCCAAATTGATGGCTTGAGGTAGGCAAACGTCTGGCCCTTTGGGTCGAATCGGTTTCGAATCGATTCCTCACTTTGCTCTCACAAATTTCGCAACTTTCGCGATGGTTTATCTCTTCTTCTTTCCGCTTGCTTCCACATGGTTTGGGAGAGGCGTCGCCATGTCGGTAAGACTTGGCACGGTGCCTCGAAGTCCCTTAATCGTTTTGGAGAAGTGAGGATTGGTGATCTGGTTGGTCCATTCATGTGGATCGACGGTGGTGTCGTAGAACTCTTCTTCGCCGTCCTGGTAGCGGGTGTAGCGGCCCGCTTCGGTCCGGATGCTGATGTACGGTTTCCACACTGGGCCACCCTTGCTGGTCAGCCCGGTGATGGCGGTGCTCTGCCAATTCGCTTCGGGATCTTTCAGCAGTGGAACTAGCGAGCGACCGTCCAGCGTGGTTGCAACCTGCAAATCGCAAAGCTCATTCAACGTTGGATAGAGATCCAGCAGCGAGACGAATCGTTTGCTGATCCCGCCGGCAGACGTGATGCCGGGAACGCGAATGGTGAGCAGGACGTGCGTAGCTTCTTCCCAGAGCGTTGCCTTTTGCCAATGGTGTTTTTCACCCAAATGAAAACCATGATCGGTGAGAAAGACGACGATGGTGTTGTCTGCGTGCGAACTGTTGTCGAGAGCATCGAGGACGCGTCCCATCTGAGCGTCCACGTAGGCGGTCGTTGCCAGATAGGCTTGGACGGCTTCTTGGTGAAGACCATGTTCCAGCACTGCGTCGACAAACTTCCCTTTGCCGTCGGTAAGTTCACGTCCCAGCGGTGGCACGTCGTCTAAGTCGTTCGATCGAAGTTCGGGTGTGGGCAGCGTTTCCAGCGGGAACATGTCAAAGTACTTTTTCGGCACGTACCATGGCATGTGGGGGTTGAAAGTGCCAAAGGCAATGAAGAATGGCTTGTCGTGTTGCTGTCCGAGTCGCGTGATGGCCGCGTCGGCGTTCATCGTGTCGTTCATGTCGGCTTCGGCCAAATGAATCGGCCCCCAGTCCTGCTCGCCTCGACCGACCGCCGTCAGCGGTGCACCTGGAGGAGCCGGATCGCGTTTGTGGCCAAGCTTGACGTCCCAGTTCTCTTTCTGGTCCCAGCCATGCGTGATTTTGCCATATCCGGATGTCGAGTAGCCGGCTTGCTTGAAAGCACCTGCCAGCGATAACGCGTTATTGAGTGGTTCGCTCGTGCTGGCTCCCGGCGTGTTGTGATAGTGGCCCGATTTCCACGGAGCCACACCGGAAAAGAACGCGGTGCGTGACGGCGAACAAACCGGCGCTGCGGTGTAGGCTCGCGTGAAGTTGACTCCGCTGCGAGCTAGCTTGCGAAGATTGGGGGCGATGACTTTGCCCGCATAGCGATCCGCATCGTCAAGCATCCAACTGTTCAAATCGTCGGCTACTAACAGCAGCACATTCATCCGCTGGCTGTGTTCCTGAGCTCCCGCTAGGCCGACTGTAGAGACGATCAAGAGCCATACAAAAAGGATTCTATACATCGGTGTTGTCATCTTGTTAGCAGATTGGAAGGATTCGGGGCATCGTCACGGTGTCACTCGTTTGTAAGTTCGCGGATGCGAATGTTGCGGAACGAAACGTGCCGAATTTTCTCAGGTGACTTGACGCCATGCACTTGAAGGGCGATCACACCCTTGGGGTATTTCTGGTCGATTTCTTCATCCAGCGTCACGTCACTGACTGGTTTGCCGTTGATCCAGGTTTGAATGACTTTGCCTTTTGCGAGAACGCGAACTTTATTCCACGCTCCATTGATCATCAGGCTGTTGCGTGCAAGGTCAGCTTTCGGTGTGAACCAACGTCCGTTTCCCTGCCCAAATAGGTGCCCCGAGCGTCCCGGAGATTTTCCTAGGTCGACTTGCGGTCCGTGCACGCTGGGACGGCTGTCACCCTGTGCGTTGACGCGGGTCGTACTGGTGCGAATTTGCACGCCTGAGTTCAAGTCCGTGTCATGAAGCTTGACTTCGAATTCCAGTTCAAAGTCGCGGTATTCGTTCTCGGTGATTAGAAAGTGTGTCTTGCTAGAGCTGGATCCTTGAATCACGCCATCGACAACTTGAAACTGCTTGTTGTCACTGGACGCTTTCCAACCGTTGAGGGATTTGCCGTCGAACAGAACCTGCCATTCGCCAGCCTCAGCCAAGCCGGTGCTGGCAAGAAAGACGAGAGCTGCGATGGATACGTAACGGATCCGTCGTAACGGAACCAAGTTTGGGCGATAGCCGAGTGGTGTCGAGATCATCAAGTTGTCTACCAGGAATCGTGTTGACGGAATGGTTGATGTGAATCGTCGAAAGTCTTGATGGTGTCTTGAGGGTATGCGCAATGCGAGGGTAGTGGACGAGGTTACGAGTCCTTGCTTGCCAGGAATCGCAGGGACTCGTAACCTCGTCCACTACAAGAATTTTCTAAATCGTCGGCAGGGCGAACTCGGGGCGACGTGTCTTGACCAGTAGTTCGTTTGCGTCCTTGTCGCCTGTGATCTGCTCTTCAGCTTGATCCCACTCGATCGGACGACCGACGGTTCGGCAAATGTTGATCAAATGGGCGACGCTGGTAATCAGATGTCCGACTTCGACCGGGGCGTTGGGTTCCTGTCGTGATTCGATGCAGTCGAGCCAGTTGCCGACATGGTTGTCCGACTCTTCGCCTTCGAAGGGTGCAAGCAGTGTCGTCGGGTTGCACGCAAATCGGCCTCGATTGATCTCCATCTTGCCTTTCTCGCCAACAAAGATCCCACCGAACGCCGGGCCGCCGTCGCTTTCCAGTCGAACAACCGTTCCGTCGGGATAGTAAAGCCGAACCCCACGCTCTCGGTCGCTTTTCGCTTCCGTGGTTGGCTCGATTCGCCTCGGCGCAACTTTCTCCCAGCCCATCGCAAGGTGAACCATGTCCAGGGCGTGCGACCCGCGATCGCAGATAGGACCGCCAGTAAAAATGTTGTAACTTCGCCACCGGCGGTGCAGTCGTTCGTGATAGTCAACAAGTGGTGCCTGGTCGCAGAATCGATTCCAATCCATGCCTTCGGGAATGGCTTGCTGCTGGAGTCCCGTTGGCGATTGCGACCCTGAATAATTCTTGACCAGAATCGTATGCACTTTGCCGAGGCCGCCCTCTCGTACAAATTGGCAGGAGTACTGGTTGTTGGCCGTGCTGCGCTGTTGCGTCCCGACTTGAAGAATACGCCCGTGTTTGCGGACAGCTTGCACCAGCGCACGGCCTTCCGGAATACTGAAGCTCAAGGGTTTTTCCGCGTAGATGTCCAGCTCTTTGGCACAAGCCATGATGGCCGCTCGCACTCGAACGTGATCGGGCGTCGCGATCATCACCGCGTCCAGGTCTTCCTTGTCAAACATCTCTTCATAGCTTTGGTACGCCGTCCATTGCGGATCGCTCTTGGTTGACTTGCGATACTCACCGGCCAAATTTTCGATCTGCGGCAAATGACAGTCACAGACGGCGACCATTTCAGCGCGATCGTCTTCACGGGAAAGCGCTCGGGTCAACCATTTGGCCCGGTTCCCGGCACCAATCAAGCCGACATGAATTTTGGAATTGGCATCCTTTGGCCGCGGCGCTGCGGAGGCCGACGAGATAAAGACGGTGGGAATGGCTAGCGCTGACGACACAATCGTCGAATCCTTCATGAATTGACGTCGCGTGCGATTCGCCTGGGGATTGTGCACGATCGGTTTTTGCTGGTTCATCGCAATTTTGTCTCCGTTGAAAGTGTGCCGATGGGGCGAGAGTTGGCCTCGAGTTCTTTGACGAACGTCTTCATTCGCTCGGTCAGTTCACGAACTTTCTGGGGCTGGTCGGCAGCGACGTTGGTTGTTTCCCCCAAGTCGTTCTTCAAATCAAAAAACGATCCGGCGGCCGCGGCGACTCGATCCGTTTTCCCGATCCGGTCCGACCTTCCACCGCCAGGCTTCTGACCTCTGAAAAAAAACTTCCAATCGCCGTGACGAATCGTGGCACCCGGCACGATGAAGGAGTCATGAATCGGCGTGTCAACTTGTACGCCTCGCATGTAAGGAAGAATGTTGCGACCGTCGATCATTCGGTCCGCTGGAGGAGCCACGCCTGCGATGGAACAAAACGTCGGAAGCATGTCGATGATCGCGGTGATTTCGTCATTGGTCGAACCAGGGGGAATGACTTTGGGCCAGCACATGATGCAAGGAACTCGAATCCCACCTTCAAAGTTGGTCCATTTTCCGTCGCGCAGCACCCCAGCACTGCCGTAGCCGTCCACGTTGAGCTGCGGTCCGTTGTCGGATGCAAAGACGACGAGCGTGTTCTCAGTTAGGTCGAGTTCTTCGAGGGCTTTCATCAGCTCACCGACCTGCCAATCGATCTCCTGCACCACATCTCCGTAGGTGCCTTGCTTGGAACTTCCCTTGAATCGTGGATGGGGAAGCCACCTCACATGCGGCAGTGGCGACGCGTAGTAAAGGAAGAAGGGCTGGTCTTTGTGCTGTTTGATGAACTCAATGCCAGCGGCGAGTAGCTTTGGCGAGTGGATTCCGTCCGTCTTGTGTTTAATTTTCTCGACGATTTCCTTATTGCGACAGATTGCGGTTGTCTGCTTGTCATCGCACTCCATGAAGCCGAAGAAGCTGTCGAAGCCATGGTTCACCGGATTGAACTCATCCCACTCACCCAGATGCCACTTGCCGACGATTCCAGTCGCGTATCCTCCGCTTCTGAGAAGTTCCGCGACAGTGATCTCATCGGCGTGAAGTCCGATTCTTTCTGTCCGGTAGACGACGTTGTCAACACCCACCCGCTGAGCATGACAACCCGTCATCAATGCAGCACGCGTCGGTGAACACCGGTTGTGGACATAGAAGCTGGTAAACCTCATGCCTTCGGCGCACAGCCGGTCGATATTCGGCGTCGCAATGACCTTCGATCCGTAACATCCCAGATCACCGTAGCCCTGATCATCCGTCAGAAAGAAGATGATGTTGGGCTGATCATGATCGTTGGCCGAGCAAATCGAGGCAGCTACGCGCCAAGAATGCCACGACAGAAAGGCATTTTATGTTCATGGCTGATTTGCAACTCCCGCAGGTCTTATGTTGGCACGAAGCTTCTTCTCGAAGTCCTCCATCTGTTTCTTCAATCGCACAACGACCTCGGGATGCTCAGCCAGCAAATTGTTTTGCTCTCCAAGATCGTCGCTTAGGTCGTGAAGTGTCTCGACAATGATCTTCTTCGACCTTTTGTCGCTTGGAGCACGTCGCTTTGATTTCTTTTCCTTCGGCGGCTTATCGGTCGCGATGCGGTACTTCCAGTCGCCGACGCGGATTGCATCAACGCCTCGGCCTCGCAGATAGAAGATGGCTTCGTGAGGCGACGTTGGCATCCGGCCTTCCTGCCAATAGCGGCCAGATATCCTTTCCATCAATCACGCGATCGTCAGGAATGTTGCCGTGTGCGAGCCGAGTCAGCGTTGGCAGCAAATCCATGACGGTGATAGCTTCGTCAGATTCAGTGCCCGCAGGAATGTTGCCTGGCCAGCGAGCAACGAACGGGACTCGCACGCCTCCCTCCAGAGTCGTACCTTTGCCACCTTTCAACGCCCCGGCGCTGCCGCCTGTGCTGGTGTTCGGTCCGTTGTCGGACGTGAAGATGACCAGCGTGTTTTTGTCGAGTCCCAGTTCTTTCAGAGACCGCAGAATCTCGCCGGTACTCCAGTCGAGTTCTTGAACCGTGTCACCGTAAATACCACGCTTGCTGCCGCCGACAAACTTCTCGGAAGCATGCAGCGGAATGTGAGGCATGTTGTGCGCCAGGTACACAAAGAACGGCTTGTCTTTGTTCTCCGTGATGAAGCGAATAGCTTGACGCGTGTACCGCTGCGTGAACTGCGTTTGGTCCGCAGGGACTTCGATCACGATATTGTCTTCAAGCAGCGGACACGCGGCAGTTTCTCGCTTGAGGATTCCGTCGCAGGTGTAGCCCTCCCGATAAACACAGTCCAGCGCATACGTCTTGAGGTGTGGGTAATAGAACTGGCTATTGGACGACGGCGTTCCGTACCAGTAATCAAACCCGTGTTTCAGCGGCTGGAAGATGTCCTGGTTGCCGAGATGCCACTTACCGATGATGGCCGTCGCGTAGCGCTGATCTTTCAGCAGCTCCGGCAGCGTGATCTCGTCCGGGTTCAGCCCGTGATTGTTCCGGGGAAACATGACGCCGCCGATGCCGACGCGAGTCGAATGGCTTCCGGTCATCAGCGCCGCGCGAGTTGGCGAACAAACCGGAGAAACATAGAAGCTATTAAACTTCGCTCCCTCCTCTGCCATGCGGTCAATGTTTGGCGTGGCGATGTCGTCGGCTCCGTAGCACGACAGATCGCCGTAGCCGAGATCATCGGCCAGGATCAGCACGACATTTGGGTTCCGCGGATCAGATTGAGCAAACGAATGCGTGGCAATCAGGCAAAAGACGGCAAATGTCAATAGAATTCGATACATAAGGATGGCTTGAGGGGGCAAAGTCGGATAAGAATCTCCGTGACGAGAATTGGCTGCTTCGATTGATTACAACTCATCATCTTCCAGCGGTCTGCTTCCAGTGAACGCTCCCCAGAGTTTGCGTTCTTGATAATCCTTGTCTTGCTGGTAAGCGGATGCGTCGAAGTCCAAGTTGAGTTTGGGGATCCTTGCGCCAACCCTTTCAAAATAGGTCATCATGTCTTTGAACAGTCGCTGGTGCGTTTCCGGTTCGCGTGGTGCGATGTTGTGGACTTCCCCCATGTCACCCGACAAATCGAACAGCATTCGAACATCAGGCTGATCATAGAAGCGCAATAGTTTTCGCTCGCCAGAGACAATTGCCGAGTGCGGCATGCTGGAGCGATAGTGCGGGTAGTGGAAGTAAAGGTTGCGGTTCAGAAACGCAGCGTCCGGCTTCCCACCCGCCATGTACTTCGCCAGGCTGACGCCGTCGATCCCTTCCAGTTGGTGCCAATCGCCTCCGGCCCAGTCGACGAACGTCGGCAGGAAATCGTAATTGACGACGTTGCCGGTGAAAGTGCTACCTGCGGCGATGCCGGGTCCTTTGACCATCATCGGCACTCGTATCCCACCTTGCCAAACCCACCACTTCGCACCGTGATGCGGCTGAGTCAGACCGGGCTGAAGCTGCATTTCCCCATGGCGATAGCCATTGTCGGAGACCAGCACCACGTAGGTATTGTCTTCGATTCCGAGCGCCGCGATGCGATCCAGTACGGCGCCGATGCGTCCATCGAGGTCATCGGCCATGCCGAGCCAAACCGCAGGGTCGTCGCCAATACGAACCGTGTCTTTGTGCTTGTTGTTTGCTTTGTACCAAGCCTGTACGAGCGGATGGTCGGCGTATTTCTCTCGTGTGACAGGCAAGCACTCCTGCCCTGCGTGCATGGCGTAATGTGAGATCTGAAGATAGAACGGCTTGTCTGCTTTGACTTGCTGCTCCATGAAACCGATTGCCTTCTCGGTGATGCTGAACATCAACTTCGGATCGGTCAAATTCTCGGGCAGACGTCTCGGTTTCTGCTCGCCATCTGTGGCAAAAGTGCTCAAAGTATTGCCAGGCTTGTTGTCAGTGTCGCCGTCGTGCTCCGCGTAACCCTCGTCCCCGGGATCACCGCGCATGTGCCATTTGCCAATGTGAGCACTAACGTAACCGAGTGGTTTCAGTGCTTCGGGGATCGTCACTGCATCGGCGTCGATGGTCATGTCCGAAACGCAAGGCACGACCGGAAAGCCGGCATACTGCTTGCTTTCGTCGTAGTACTCCTGTCCTCGATCGTTCATGTAGACCGTAAAGCCGTTGCGAGGCGACGACTGTCCGGTCTGCACGCATACCCGCGACGGCGAACACTGCGGCGATGCATAAGCGTTGCGAAACTTCATGCCTTCGCGTGCCAGGCGTTGGATGTTGGGCATTTGCACAACGGGCATCCGCGAGTTGGCCAACGAATCGTCCATTGCAACAGGCGACCCATTCCAAGCCCAGTCGTCGATAAACAGCAGCACGATGTTCGGCTTCTCGGCGGCAATCACCATTCGTGGCGTGCCCGCACAGACCGCTGCAACGACGAAACTCGCAAAAATGAATTGCAGAGTTTTCATGAGAGAGTTCGTTTCCTTGGCTCCATCTTGTTTGATTTTTGTCTTGGTGTACTGCATTGGCAGCATAACGCCCCAGCGCCTTGATTGAATGTTGCTCATCGGCCCTTCTTCGATTGCTTTTGCTTCATTGCGGGGTCGGTGTAAGGCAAATACTTCGGATGTGGAACGTAGTTGCCTTCGCCTTTCTCCCAGCGGAAGGTTTCGCCTTCGACGACGAGATCACGCCTCGCGTTCAGCTTGGGTTCCGGATCGGCGAATTCAGTCGGTGCTGAATCCCGCAGCTTGGTGATGACGTCCGCGTACTGCGGGTCGGACGCCAGGTTGTTCCACTCGTGCGGATCCTCTTTGACGTTGTACAGTTCCTGGTTCTTGTCGTCGTAATGGATGTAACGCCAGTCGCGATTCATCACCGCGTATTCACCTGGGTTCATGTAGGGCAGATACACCGTTCGGTCTGTTGCTTCGGCGGGATGCTTCAGTGTCGATGCCAGCGAAACGCCTTCCAGCTTCTGACGCGGTGCCGGCAAGTTGCATTTTTCAACCAGCGTCGGATAGATGTCGATCAGGCTGACCGTCACGTCGGTCCTGAGCCCCTTTGGCCACGCCGGGGCCGGCCCACACGAACGGCACGTTGGAGGTTCGTTCCCACAACGTGTGTTTGCCCCACTGGCCTTTTTCGCCGAGGTGATAACCGTGATCGCTCCACAGCACGACGATGGTATTGTCGGCATAGGGGCTTGATTCGAGTGCATTCAGAATTCGCCCGACCATCGCGTCGGCGTAGCTGGTGCAGGCAAGGTATCCGTGCAGAGCGTCTTTCCAGGCACCCATCGCAACCAGTTTGTCGTAGTGAAAGGCTTTGCGATTCTGGCGTTGCTTACGAATCTTGTCCGGCAGGTCCGTCCAGGTCATCTTCTTTGAACGCCGGAGTCTCGATGGCGTCTCGATCGTACAGATCAAAATACTTCTGCGGACAGTAGTTGGGGTAATGAGGAGCATAAAAACCGCAGGCCAGGAAGAACGGCTTGTCGTGTTTTCGCTTCAGTTGTTCGACCGCCCAGTTGGCTCGTATCGTGTCGGCCATTTCGCTCTTCTCGGTCGTTCGGAATCGCTCCCCATTCCAGGAACAGTCCGCCGGTGATCTCTTTGCCTTTGTTGTAGACGCTGGCCGGAAAGGGCTGTGGCACGGGCGTGTCGCTGCTCCACGATTCCAAAGCCCAACCGCCTTCACGCTGGAACTGATTTCGCAGGAAGAACTTCGTCCAACCACGCTGGTCAATCGCTCCAGCGGGATGATGAAACAGCTTGCCAGCGCCCAGCGTCGAGTAACCCGCTTTGGCAAAGCTCATTTGCAGCGATTCAATCTCCGGATGATGCACAAAGTAATTCGGAGTCTGTAGCATCCGGTTGTCGAAGCGTACTGGCCGGAAAAGATCGCCGCACGACTGGGCGCACAAAACACGCCGGCGGTGTGAGCATTGGTAAAGCACACGCCACGAGCGGCAAGCCGATCAATGTTGGGTGTGATCGCATTGGGGCGTGACTCAAGACATCCGACAAAGTCGTTCATGTCGTCGACCGCCAGGAACACGACATTGGGTCGCGTGTCGTCCGCAGACAGATGGCCAACGTAGCTTGCGAGGACCAAACGATGCTGAGAAGGAAACGCGTCGGTATGTTCATGAGTGTTCTTGATGTAAAGCAACTGAAGCGTGGATGTGATTGCGCTGGACGTGAAAGGCGATTGCTGTTGTCATCGTGGATCTGGCAATCTCCTCTTGAGCGGTGCGATAAAGCGCCGCGATTTCTTCTTCGGTAAGTGCTCGGTCGAACAATGCCACCTCGTCGATCCGGCCGTCCCACACCTGCGTCGCTTTGGCGTCCGTTCCGAACCAGACCGTATCGGAGTCGCTGGCTGCCACTGCTGCACACGGTTTGGACGCAACGAGTTTCCCGTCTTCGTAGAGCTGCAATTGCTCACCATCAGCGGTCACGACGACGTGCCGCCACGTCTTCAGCGGCAGGACCGAGTCGCCTGCGATGGACGATACATCTCCATCGCTGCTCCTGATGGTGGCCTGCAGCATTCCGTTCTCATCGAGAGACAGACCAAAGTTGCCACCGTCCACCATTCAAGTTCGTGGCAACCATCGCGTTCTGCGCAGGAGCTTCGAGATACACGAACACGGTTAGTGAGAATTGCCCTGTGCTCAATGCCGGCGGCGAATCAACGCGTCCTCCGCGACCGGTGGAATCGACTCCGACTCGCAGAGAACCGCCGACGAACACACCCCGGGCATGTGGCGGACGTTTGCCTTCCCCGGTTAAAACGACGCCGGAGTATTCGGGCGGTTCAGAAACCAGCCCGCGGTCGCGAATCGGCATTCGGTAGTAGACCAGAGGCGACAACCGCTTGACCGCGCGAGCGTAGTTCAGCCTCGGTTCGTCAAAGTTGCGAATGAATCGGTCGGTCTCGATGGAGATGTCCTCGGGCTCAGTCGCCCCGTCGGTAATCCGGACGGCCTGCGACGCCTGAAGATCAACCGACTTGGAGGCGTCACGCTGATTCGATGTCCCGGGATGCACACGCACGAGCCCATCAAACACATGAACCTCGCTCGCGCCGCCTTCCACATCGACGGAGAACTCCGTGCCAAAGTCAACGACTTCCGCTTCGGGAGTTTCCACCGTGAACCCGATTCCTTCGGGAGGCACTCTGGCTGACAGTCGCCCGCTATGCAGCACCACACGTTTGTCGCTGACTGCGTCGAAGCGGGCAGGAGCCTCCACGTAAACCATGACTCCGCCGCCGAACTGCAGATTCAGCAATCCTTTCTGCAACTCGTAATCGCCCACGGGCAGTTGCGGATCGTTCCATCTGTCGATCGTCTTTGGTGAGCAACCCACTCACATTGCTGAACGACGGATGCCGCGACGTTGTCGCCAGGGGCTGGATGGTCGCTGCGGTGGAGCCACAAGAAAGCGATGAGCAGGCAGGCCGCTGTCACCAGCCCGGTCGCCATCGTCAGCACCACCTTTGGCGATCGGAATCACTGACGCCTGATGTTGTTCTGCCGCCGAGGCGGGAGCAATCGCCGAGGCATCGTTGCTGGCTTCCAGCGCATCTTGCCTGAATCTGTCTGCGTCGCAGTGACTGCCGCAAGTCCGAATGAAGCTCGGCACGAAGCGCAAACCGCCGGAGGTTATCGGGGGTCTGCAACCACTGCTGAAACTCCGCGGCCTCTTCGTCGGACGTCTCTCCCGAAAGCATGCGATCGATCAGTTCATCGTCGACGGACATCACGGATTCTCCAACGCGAGGCGTCGCTCGATGCAACTGGCAAGTGCCGTTCGCACACGTGTTAGCAGGACCCGCACCGAGCCGCTGGTCGATCCAATTTCCCGCGCTATCTCGGCGGCTGAACAGTTCTTCGACGTACCGCAAATCGAGCAGCCGACGCGATCGAGGTGGGAGTTCATCCAGACAGGACTCCAGTGCTTCGCGACGTTGGCTACGACCGTCAGCCTGCTGGGCGATCGTGTCAGCAAGTTGGCCGAGCAGCTCGTCGGAGAAAACAACCCGTGGGCGTCCCTGAGCGCGATAGAAATCAATCACCCGAGATTTAGCGATCCACAATGCCCAGCCAACGAACGGCCGACCCGAGTCATACTCGTCAAACCGACGAGCCAGTTCCTGAGCGATCCGTTGAACGACGTCTTCGGCATCGTGAAATCCAGAGATTGACGCGAACACGTAAGCCGACACCGATGGCTCGGCATCCAGCCAGTGATGAGTGAATTCTTCGCGTTTTTGATTTTCGTCCATAAGAAGGGCCAGCACTGAACAACTGTCGAAACAACCGTATGCCGAACGCAAACCGAAATCGTTAACAGGAATCCAGAAATATGTCTGATCTTATTTGATTTGACCGCACGCAACGACCAGCTTCTCATGTTTCACAAAGCCTCGGGTGGGACGTTTCGAATCCGTTCCAATACCGAATTAGCCCTTGCTTTGGACCGCTAATCCAAGCTTAAGAGCCAGCTTATTCGGTTGCGTCAACACGCGTCCGTGAAAACGACCGACCGAACTTCCCACTTATTCTTCGAGCTGGCGGTTGGACCACCACCGCGCACGAAACGGATTGGCTTCGATACTTAACATAGGGCACCGCACCGCCGTCTTATGACCTTTTCCCGCCAAGCCGCCCTGCAAGGACTACCAATGGTATACCCACGTGTAGGTGGTATACCGTGTGAGTGGCGGGTTCCGAAACGCTACCGGGCCTTTTGCGGTGCCGTGGGCGGTTTCCCCGTTACGGCATGTCAGTCGGAGACCGTTATCGAAGAGCAGCGGATCATCGTCGTGAAAACGGTAGGCGGAGAACTGATTGGCCGCCTTGTCAAAATGCGTCAACCCGGCGATGTCGGCATAGAAGCGGCCGGTATCGAAGTAGTAGGTCCCCAGAAAGTAGTCCTCCAAGCCGGAAGAGAGCATCAGCGGCTTCTCACTTCCGCCGAGATAGGCCCGCATGCACGCCTCGAGATAGGATATCTGGTTGGGCTTGTCGATCATGCCCTTTGCCGCGATGGTCACCTGGTAGACGGCCCCTCGGCCGGGCACGTCGCATAGATCAAATTCCTTGAGCGGTTCGACGTCCCGGTCTTCGACTCGGTAAAGCTTCAGCCGAGCGGTCGCCGGCAAGGTAGCGTCGCCGATCGTTACGCGGTAGTTCTCAACGCCGCGAATAATCCACCAACTCATCGGATCGCTCTTCGCTTCCGCCGACCGCTGCCCCGTGACGCGAATGCTCTTCGCAAACGGGATCCGATAGTTGTTGTAGATGCCGTTGCGCTTGCCGATCTTGCCGACGTGCTTAGTGGCCCAGGGGGCGTGATTGTCGTTGAAACCGATCCCGTGGCCCATGTAGAGCTGCATGTCGATCGAGGGCTTCTCCTCGCCGTCGATGTAGTAGCGAATGCGGGTGTCCTCGACGCCATCAAAATTGCCACCGAACCAGAAATGCGTGAGACAACCGCTTCCCTCGTACTGATACAGCACGGTCTCCGCATCCGCCTTGAGAACCGTCTCGGCTTTGCCAATCGTTCCGATCGGTCGTAGCGGAGCGTCCTCCGCAATTGCCGGAGTCTTGAGCAGAATCAACGCAAGCACAGTCCATTTTGTCATTTTCATTTACCCGGTGTGATGTGGTTTGAGGGGAGACGTTTGCCGCCGCGAGTTCGAACTTGTTCGTCCAACAGCTTCCGCATGCGAGCGACCACTTCCGGATGCTCTCGGTAGAGGTTCTTGGTTTGCTTGAGATCGCCTGTGAGATCGTAAAGCTGCGCCGGTGGGGCGTTTTGCTTGACCTTGCCGTTCTCGATGTCGCTATTGACGTATCCGGCATAGGTGATCGCTGCGGGTCCGCCGAAGGTGTGTTCGCCTCGCTTGGCGCCGGTGAATCCGCCACCGCCCTGCGCACCAATGTAGACCCACCTGTCTTGTCGGAGCGCCAGGTGCGTTGGCTCCTTGGCGGCAAGGATCAGGTGTTCCCGGAGCGGCTGTTCCGGTTCACCGGTCAGGGCCGGCAGGATATTGACGCTGTCACGAGCCTGGCCTTCCTGGATGGCGACTCCGTTAAGCGCGGCCAACGTGGCGATCATGTCGACGTTGCAGATCAATTGTTCGGACGTGGAATCGGCCTCGACTTCTCCGGGCCAGCGGACAATGAACGGAACCCGATGTCCCCCTTCCCAGGCGTCGAACTTGAAGCCGAGCAATTCGCCGTTGAGGCGGTGTCCCGCATCCCAGGCTTCCTGCCCGCCAACATTGAACATGCCGCCATTGTCGCTGGTAAAGATCACGAGCGTGTTCTCGGCCACGCCCTGATCTTCGAGCGTCTTCATAACTTCGCCCACAATCCAGTCGAGTTCATGAACGAAGTCGCCGTAGCGGCCGCATTCACTCGTGCCTCTGAATCGAGGGTGCGGTGTGAAAGGATGGTGAATATTGGTCGTCGCGAGGTAAAGGAAGAACGGCTCGTTCTTCTGCTGCTTGATCCAGCCGATCGCCTTCTCGGTCAGCCTTGTGCCGACGAACTCATCATCGTAAAAGGCGTGGGCCGCGTCGGCGCCGCCAATCTGGGTCAGCCCCATCTTCTCCGGGAACTCGCGCGTCTTCGCTCGCTTACTGAAGACAAACGGATCGTCAGGAACGAGTCCGACGACGCGATAATCTTCCACGAAAACAAAGGGCGGATGGCTGTTGACGACCGGCACGCCATAGTAGTAATCGAACCCCAGTTCCAGCGGTCCCGGCTTCAGTTCGCCGTTCCAATTTGGGGCTTGCTTTCCAAAACCGAGGTGCCATTTGCCGACGCAAGCCGTCGCGTTGCCGGCCCCCTTCATCACGTCGGCGATCGTCTGCTGATTCGTGTCAATCACCAGCCCCGTCTTGAGAAAGACCGGTTTATTGAGGCCTTTGCGAAACGGGTATTCGCCTGTCAGCAGGGCGTAGCGAGACGGTCTGCACACGGCCGACGCCGAATGGGCGTCGGGAAGTGTGTATTCCAACCCCAAGTGCCATTTGCCGAAACCAGCGGTATGATAGCCCTGCTGTTGAAACATGCCCGGCAGGGTCATACGGTCCTTTGCAATCAGCGGTGGACCAAAGCGAATGACGCTGCTCTGGAGCCGCGTGCGCCACGCGTACCGCCCGGTCAGCAGGCTGTACCGCGACGGCGTACACACCGCAGACGAGCTATGTGCGTCCGTGAATCGCATACCTTGCCCGGCAAGCCGATCAATGTTCGGCGTCGGGACCTTGCAGCGCTGCGGGTTGTAGCAGCTCACTTCGCCATATCCCAAGTCATCGCAAAAGATGACGATGACATCCGGAGGGTCCACAGTTTCTGCCCCCAAAACTGCAGTTGAGAGAGGGAAGCAAAGACAACACAAAAGGATACGCCTACTGTACTTGATCAACTCTGGTGAGTCGATCAAGCACGACTCACGGCGATACCCGCGGCTGCTACGAAACTCAACACGCAGGGCTGAGACGTGTCCAGCGCCACGACACGTTTCGCACGCGGGCCAGATTCACCTCATATCGAACGGCATTTCCCGTTTCGAACGCAGGTCTGGCCGGCTGGCAGGCTTCTGTGCGTCGCCGAAGTTGGCCGGCGTTTATTTCACAATAAGCCGCTTGGGGCGGTTCAACATGTGGTGTCGTGTATTTGATTTCTCCCCAACGGCAATTCGAGCACCCTTAGAACGTGTTTTAAAAAGGGGTCTGACCCTCTGTGAGTCGGTACGTTGTGTTCATTTTTCGTTCAGGTAGTAGCGAATAACTGCGATCGCATGTCCGCGGCAAAGGGTCAGACCCCTTTTTAAAACACGTTCTTAGCGAACCAGCTGCTGAGTCCGCGCTGGCAAAGGACCGTGTGCGAGTCAATTATACGCGCAAGGCTGCTCCAACCACCAAAGGACGAACCGTCCTGGGGCACGAACGCTCGCCAAGACAACCTGCGTCGGTCAGGTCGATCGACGCGAATTGACAGGCCGGTCAGGTGCGTTCGTTGGACCAGCCGCTAGCTCGAAGTTGATCCGCTTCGACGCGTCGGTGGCGAGACCGAAGCAGATTAACCGCCTCGGCGCAGTTTCCTCAAAATCTGGTCCGGGATTTCGAGAAGACTGCAGCGAAGAAATTTCGCTACGACGCTGAGGCCGATGCACCCGACCGCACGAACGGTGACTAACCGATGCGGCGTTAAAGGCCAGCAATGCACCGTTACTGCAACGGTCTATCTACGGATGTGAAAAGTCTTGGTGTCGAGCGTCCCCATGGGTGACAGCAGCGAGTCGGTGACATTGGAAGACTTCGAGAAGATAGACATCCGAGTCGGCAAAGTTATCCAAGTCACGTCATTCCCAGAGGGACGTTACTCTACCCACATCTTGCGGATCGACCTTGGGACTGATCTGGGAATTAAAAAGTTGGCGAAACTGACACCCAACTATGAGGACGACAATCTTGTTGGCAGGCAGGTGCTTTGCGTCGTCAATTTCCCGGCACGGCAAATCGGCAAACACCAATCAGAAGTGCTGACACTTGGCGTGCCTGATGAGCTTGGAAATGTCATCCTGCTTCAACCGGATCATGAAGTCCCGCTGGGCGGCAGATTATACTGACGCTTGTATCCCCTATACGTCACACAGGAGTAAGGCGAAGGCATGTTGGTCATGATAATGTACTGAGTGCCGTCTGCTGTGAAGAGATGGGACGACCAGTCTGCGTATGGATAGTCGTCTAGCGGCATTTCGCTGGGCGTGCCAGATTTGAGCTTGGTGTTGAGCTTTTGAGAAAGGCGAAAGATCATCGTGATTCCAAGTGCAATTCAATGATAGATTCAGACGCATCAAACTCGCTCCCCCAAGTCATCGCTCACTCTTTCTACAACTGCTCGGCACTGTCCTTGCCATATCAGACTTTGCTCTTCGCCCTGGCGGCAAGCGCCCGTTTCCTTTCCGGCGTGTACTTCCACCATGGTTTGGCTGGTTCCCCGTCCATGAACCGAACGGCGGCGATGAACACGTCGAGCAGGCAGGGGTCGTGACGGACCCCGGTGATGTCGCACAGGTCTTCATACATCTCGTACGGATCTTTCCCCGGCAGGGCTTCGGGCGACGAAATGCCGACCAGCCGCAGCTTGGCCGCAATGGCGGGACCAACATTTGGAATCTGCTTCAAGTCGGTCATGTCGGTCCTGCTTGCTGGCATTGCCTCTTCATCCGTCACGGCTTACGAAGTAGACGAGTCGAAAAGTCTTTGGCTTCGGGAGAGGTGCCTGTAAATTAAAGGTCCACTGGTCGCCGTTCTTAAGCATTCGCCCTTCCCCAGCAAAGCGGAAAAATAATGCTACCAGATCATTTCTTGCACGGGGGCGAGACCGATGGAAAAGCGACATGTTGGCGCAAGTCATTTTCTTGATCGCTGAGATGTCGAGCGGTAGGATGCGGCTCGGTCAATTGTACGAGACGCTCACTCGAACATTGAGGAATCTGAAAGCATGAACACCACACTGAGATTATCCGTTTGCTTGTTCTTCGGGCTGTTCGTAGGATCGTTAGCCCAAGCCGAGGAACCCAACTCGATTCCAAAGAAGGTCTTGAAGGAACTGGATTTCATGGTGGGGACATGGGAGACCGAGATGATGGAGGATGGTGTCACAGTCGGAAAAGCGACTGGCGAAAGGAAATGGGCACCGGGTGAATATTGCCTGGCATTTACATGGGCGATGGAATTGAAGGGCAAGAAGATGGAAGCCATCGGCATTAGCGGATGGAATGAAAAAGGCAAGGCAGTTGTCGAACACTGGTATGGCTCGGACGGATCATCTCTACCGTCCGCTATCCGATTGGGAAGATGAAGAGCGATGCATGGGAAGGAACGCATCGCCTCGTTGAGGCTGATGGCAAAGAGAAGAAGGGAAAGTGCAAGCTTGAGAAAGGCGATGATCAGTGGGTCTATACCGCCGAATGGGAAGAAGACAGCAAGAAAATGACTGCGAAGAACGTCACTCGGAAGGTCAAGGAATAGTTGCTGGCTGTGCCATCATTGCCGCAATTGTAGGGAGTCATGGACAATGATCTCGGCCTTGCTACTTCAACATTGCCCAACACGGTCACGCCCGCTGGCCCGGTCGCCCGTGTACGCTCCTCAGTTACCCCTCAACGCTCTAGGAAACCGTTGATTCGCTCAACGCAAAACTGGGTTCTCCATGTTTGCCATGTGCCCAGCGTCGGGCAACGTGACGATTGCAATGCCTGAAGGAGTAATTGTGGCCACCATCGAAAAGGCGCTTGAGATTGCCGCCAAGGCTCACAGCGGCGTGAAAGACAAACAGGGCGAGCCGTACATCCTGCACCCGATCCGAGTGATGATGGGTGTACAGGGTGAGCAAGCTCGCATCGTTGCCTTGCTGCACGATGTTGTCGAAGACACGACTGTCACTCTGGACGACATCCAGGCCGACAATTTCAGCGAAGAGGTTCTAGCGGCGCTGGCACTGGTGACTCACGCCGAAGGTCAGCCGTACTCCGAGTATGTGATTGCCTGCAAAGCCAACGACATTGCCCGTCAGGTCAAGTTGTCAGATCTGAGGGACAATTCGAATCTGAACCGGCTCCTGCTGCGTCCTGGAAAGTTTGACAAGGATGCAGCCCGAATGCGGAAGTACGTGCTGTCGTATCGGTTTCTGACTGGTGAGATCAGCGAGTCGGACTATCGGAGATTGATGGCCGAGTGATCGGTGCGGAAGCCACAGCACTTTGCATCGCTTCTGCCGAATCTCTGGCGAATCGTTTTTGCACATGTCGCAGGTATGGGTAGCCCATGTGTGACAGCGGACCCTGCGGGCGGGAAAACGCAAGAATGTCGTACCACACCGTTCCCTCATCATCCATCTCGATCATGAATCGCTCCTCGCCAGATCCGGCATGTGCGGGAAGAGTGCCGTAGGCGAAGCCGAATCTTTTCCGCTCCCAACCTTCGTCGATGACGTAGACAATTCGGCAGGCGTTAAGCCACCAACAACCAAGGGATCGTGCGGCCAGAGCGATCACACTTCCTTCACGAATGGGCGTCGTTGCTGGCCAAGCGGTCAGCCAAGTCAATTGAAATTGTTGCCAGTTTTCGAGGGCTGAACATGCTGCGGCAAAAGCTGCTTCGCCTCTGCCAAGCCTGACCCGAGTGTGATCAACGGTGTAGCCAGATGGTGGTGTACGGGCTGTGTCTCCGACCCCCGAATAAGTGAGGTCAAGCTGCGTCTGCTGTTCTACGAAGCGTTGAATCGTCTTTGGCGTAGGTTGGCGAAGTAGCAGCACTTCAGTCCTCGTCTGATGCCCGTGAAAAGGATATTCTTTCAGTGAAGCGTCATCGATCTCTGTCGATGTGAACCGCATTGCTGTCATGAAGGAAAACAGGTTCGGGAGGATTTCATGGTGGAATCCGAGTCACAGCCGATAGATTCCGAACAACAAGGTCCACTGGTCCTGTTGACCGGGGCGACTGGCTACATCGGTAACCGTCTTCTGCACCTACTTGAACAACGACCCGTCCGGGTCCGTTGCCTCGCCCGTAGGCCCAAGAAGCTAGGCACACAGGATGCCGAATCGACTGAGATCGTGAAGGGCGATGTACTGGACCGTCCATCACTTGATTCAGCGCTGGTAGGCGTAAGAACCGCCTATTACCTGATTCACATGATGGCTTCCTCTTCCGAATTCGAGCAGAAGGACCGGGAGGCTGCTGAAAACTTTGGGTCTGCTGCGAGATCAGCAGGGGTGCAGAGGATCATTTACATGGGTGGTTTGGGAGAGGAACACGACCCCAAGTTGTCACCACATCTGCGCAGCCGTCACGAAGTCGGTAAGATTTTCCGTGATTCCGGTGTGGAAACCATCGAGTTTCGGGCATCAGTCGTCATTGGCAATGGAAGTCTTTCTTTTGACATGATCCGATCTCTGACAAATCGACTTCCCGTCATGATCTGTCCCCGCTGGCTGGCGACACCGACGCAGCCTATCGCCATCAAGGATGTACTGGACTATCTCTTGGCGGCATTAGATTTACCATCCGGCGAGAGCCAGATCTTTGAGATTGGCGGCAGCGATGTTGTCACCTACGGCCAACTGATCCAAGTGTATGCTCGTCAATGTGGGCTGCGTCGATATTTGATCTCCGTGCCGTTCTTAACACCCTACCTGTCGAGTCTCTGGCTGGGGCTGGTCACGCCAGCAACCGCTGAAGTTGGTCGGCATTTGATCGAGGGGCTCAAGAATCCAACCATTGTCCGAGACATGAGCGCCCAGGAAGTCTTTCCCATTCGTCCCATGGGAATCAAAGAGGCAATGCGTCAGGCGTTGGAGGAAGCTGATCAAGCCGGGGCCAAACAATGAATGACCGCCGACTGCGAATTTATCTCGATGATCATTTGGCGTTGATGGTGGCCGAAGTGGAACTGACTCGGCGGTGCCGGAAAAGTAACCGTCGCACGCCACTCGGTGAGTTTCTACAACAACTTGAAAACGAAGTGCAAGCGCAGAAGTCAATCGTCCATGACGTGATCCATCGCACTCGGTGGCAGGAGCACCATCGAGAGTCGAGTCAAGCAAGGTGCAGGATGGTTTGCCGAGAAGTTGGGACGATTCAAGCTCAACGACTCGTTATTGACCTATTCCAACCTCAGCCGGGTCGTGGAACTTGAAACACTGGCTGCTGCTGCGCAAGAACGGATCGCATTGTGGGACAATCTTGATTCCGTGGCAGGAAATGATCCCCGACTTGAGGGGATTACATTCTCATTCTTCGCAGAACAAGCCCAGCAGCATCTCGTTGAATTGAATAGTCGCAGGCGATTTGCGGCGTTAGAGGCATTCCGGGGCAACTGAATGACGTGCTGCGTTCATGCAACAGAAAGAAAACCAGTTCACCAATTCATCCAGGTGATGCTCAGTTGCAGCACCGTCGCAATCGACACCCACACGAAATATGGCACCTGTGCTACTGCGACCCATTTATGATGCTTCCAGATCGCAATCATCATCCAGATGATCGTGGCCCAAACGATCAGGATGTCGAGTGCCGCCAGCGGCAAGTTGCGCATTCCAAACTGAATCGGCGTGAAGATCAGGTTCGTGAGGAGATTGATTGCAAACGGCAACCACTTCTCCAAGATGGAGTCGATGTCCGGCTCGATAAGCTGGCCGTCAGCGGCGAGTTTACCGTGGAGAAACGGGATGATGACGATCCGACCTGTTGGCATGGTCTTTCCCTTGTCTTCAAAATCAATGTTCATTTCCCGGAGTACGCCTGATGATCGGGAACAAGGCACTGAGCAATCCAGTCTTGCCAATCGCTGTGGATGGCGGAAGAAGGCCACCCGGGGTCGGTCTCTGTGTGTCCAATCCATGTTAAATGGACAACAGCAAGTGGCTTGGTCGGGTCCGACGTGGCAACGAGCACATCGTCGCCGCAAGTCCGATGGAGTGCGTGGCCCGTTGGAGTTTCGCCACAGCCCACGCCATTACTTCAATTCTCAGGCCGAGTAGCCTTCCAAGTAGCGGGACTCTCAAGGAGGAGAGCCCTGTTGCTTTTTGAAACACCTAGCGATCAGGGCAATGACACCGGCCAGACATGCAAGGCCAATCACGGAATAGCCAACTCGGAAGGCCATGAAAACTCCTGGCGTGCTGGTTGGCTCAAATGTCGCCATGAACCCGAACAGACAAAAGGCTGCGATGGGCAGCAGGGCCAGTGTTCCGATGATGGCGGCGACGATTCGCATGGGCACGAAAGTGTAAACGGTCAGTAGTGTCGGAAATCAGCCAATCCAATGGGTCTGATCTCCAGGATACAGCAACTCGCCATCTGAAACGTGTCGCTTGAAATCGACACTTTACATTTCTGGCCCACTTCCGCCGCCATGAATGACACCGGCCTAGTTGTTGTTCAACCTTCCAGTGGAGCCAATCATGTCCAAAGCAACAGCGATTTACGTTCGTGTGTCTCACAGAGATCAGACCCATGCCAGCCAACTTCCTGATCTTGAGCGTTGGGCTGCCGCTCAAGATGAGCCGGTCAATTGGTTCAAAGACATGTTCACCGGTCGCACGATGAATCGCCTAGGCATGGACAAGCTGATGACGGCGTTACGATCCGGCAAGCTGAGCCAAATCGTTGTCTGGCGTTTGGATCGGCTGGGCAGAACCACCAAAGGGCATTGCCAATTGTTTGATGAACTGTGTGAGCGAAGCGTTGATCTGGTCAGTCTCAAAGATGGATTCTCGCTTGCATCACCCGCTGGTCGGCTTCACGCTCGCATCTTGGCAAGCGTTGCTGAGTATGAGACAGAGATTAGGGCTGAGCGTGTTGCAGCCGGTCAGGCTGCTGCTCGTCGCAAAGGAAAGAAATGGGGCGGCAGTGAAAAGGGATGGCGTTGGCGAGTCACTGATGATCAAGTCGCCGCAATTCACGAGATGAAGTCTTCGGGGAAACCTATCGCACAGATCGCCAGGGTAACTGGCTTGTCGAGACCAACAATCTATCGAGTTCTAAGAGAAGTCAAACCCGCTGCTTGATTGTGAGGTTTGGCTTCGAAGATCGACACCGGCGTTGCATAGTCAAAAACCAAACAACTATTAGCGAAAACGTGGACAAGAAAGACCGAGGAAGGCCCCTGCTGTCGATAGCACCCCCCTTTTCTTTATTGGAAACTCGAAAAATTCCAAATCCTCTGCGCCATCTTGAAAGTTTTCTGTAAGTCGAGATCCAAAAAATCCGCCGACCGATTTTTGCATGGATCGTTAGCGCAAAAATGTAGATCTGGATGTGCTTAAGCTTCACGCAACTTCTGACTCAGTTTCGGTAGAATGACTCCGTGACGCACTAGCAAGGCTCACCATTCCTCAGAGAATCATCTGACTTTGCATGGAAATTCGTCTATGTCACTGATGGCAAGGTACAAAGAGCGGGTCCAGCATCAGCATGGCTGGGAAGTGGAGTTGCAGTGTCCCCAGTGCAACCATGAGGGCGTGCCGGAATACGTCGGCTGGACACCGAGCAGCGCCATCAACCTGGGTGATACGCCGACGATCTACGCCAACTTGTCATGCCCGCAGTGTGGTCATGATCTTAAAGACGCAGCAGGTGAAAAACTAAGGGAGTTGTTCAAGGACGTTTCGATCCCGCCTCGCAATAAGGGTCTGCTGTACGGGTTGATCTTGGCTGTCGTCGGTCTGCCGCTGGCTTTGGCAGGAATCATCTGGGCGGGAGTGAACGCCGGTTGGTGGGGCGAGGGAGCATTCGTTTGGCTTACCCTATGTTGGATTGTCGTCGGTCCCGCCATTTTCATCTTCAACTACAAGGTCCACTCAATCCGGTTCACGTGCGAATGTGGTCACCCGAGATACGTGTTCATGGGCATGTTGGGCCGGTCGTACTGTTACCGATGTTCGTGCGGGAAACTGCTGCGAGTAAGGGATTGACTGAGAAGGCAATTCACGTTTCACGCTTCGATTGTGAAAACGATAGCTCGTTCGACTCGACCCGGATTTTCCGGGACTTGCAGTCGTTCGGGCAGTACGGCAAGAGTTGTGTCTGCTGTTAGGACGTGACGTATCATAGGGCCACAGCGATGCGCCATCGGGCCGCATCGCTGCAACCCAAACGATTCATTTCAGCGCCGACAGGTCCGCACCGTGATTGATGTGAAAAGCCTGCTGACCGATCACGAGCGCCGGGATCGACTTCACACCGGTCGCTTCCGCTTCTGACACTCGATCCCTGGTTTCACCAAGATGTACAATCTCCACGTCGAACCGTTCTCGGTCGAGTGCGTCAGCGACTGAATTCTCTGCTGCAACGCAGACGGGGCAACCAGCGTGGTAGAATGTGGCTTTCGTCTTCATGTGTTCGGCTCCAAATTGCGGGACTGAATTTCGGTCTGCCACGGCAGACACCTTTCGTTTTCAGAATAGAAGCCAAACAACGACGAACAAGCAGGCACCTCTTTGTGCGATACGCACCAAAAAGTAAGTCTTGGAAGAAGCATGGATGAATCAGTGCAAAACTCGAAACCAACCGTCACCGAGATTTTCGAGAAGTGCGTTGGCTGCAAGTGGACGCTGCACGTGTTGCGCAGATTCGGAAAGGCGTCTGCCGTCCCGGTCAGTTGGAGCGAACAGCAGACGGACTGACAACCAAGGTATTGAACGAACGGCTGGTGAAACTGGTCCGGTTCGGCATCCTTGAGAAGACAAGCCATCCCGAAATCCCGCCACGTGTCGAGTACACGCTTACACGGTTCGGCGAGCGTTTCATCGGGATTCTCGATCAAGTTGAGCAGTTGCAGGATGAGTTCGACTGAAATGGCTTCCCACGAGGAAACGGAAGACTCGCCCAGCAGCGCAGAACGCCAACTGCGCTCAACTTCGCCCTGCTCACGGACAGGTTCTCCAGCGCAGTGCCATCCTCTCAGATGGGTCGGCATTCACAAGGTACAGGCTTTCAAACCTTGCCAGTCAGATATCGTTTCCGCTTTGTTTCAGGAAACTTTTCGATGGCGTAACGAAGCATCGTTCGGGGCATTTCCTTGTAGTGGCTTTTGAGAAATGTTTCTTCGACCTTCCGATCTCGGTTGCCAATCTCACGAAGCATCCAACCCAACGCCTTGTGGATCAGGTCTTGGTCGTCGTGAAGTAGCACCTCGGCAATTTTGAGCGTTTCCCCAAACTCACCGTCATTGATGTATGCCGCCGTGGACATAATGGCGATCCGACGCTCCCACAAAACGCCCGATTTCGCCAATCGGTGCAGCAATCGTTTGCTGCGGTTTCGGAGATAATCGCCAATGATCTTGTGAGCCGAACTATCTACCAAGTCCCAGTTGTTCACGAACTTCATGTTTTGGCAGTAGAGATCGAAGACTCGTTTGCGGACAGGTCCGTCAGCCTTCTCGTATTGCAGGACGAGGATGAACAACGCCAGCAATCGCTCTTCGTGGATTGGCGACTGGAGCAGCAACTCGGTGTCGATCAGCGACATGCCTCGATGCTGTCTTGCGAGCTTCCGCAGGACCGGAACTCGAATACCGATGAACTCATCGCCCTCGCCGTACTCGCCCGGCCCGGTCTTGAAAAACCTTTGTGAATGCTCGGCGATCTCTGGATCACCCAACTCGTGCAGTTGATTCTGGATGTCAGCAATCGCTGAAGAGGTCATGGCTTCGCTTGATTTGTTGTAGCTGAATTTCCGTCTCAGCGGACTATCACCGTGTGGCCTGATTTCTAGCGTTTGATATTCACTCCCCGAGGGTCGATCTCGCCTCTTGGCCTGACGGCGTGCAGAGGCCATTCTAACGACATAGGCACGACGTTCCGAACGCCTACACAAGGAAGAATCACCGTGGGCTTCTACTCGAAAGTTGTCTTCCCACGTTTCTATGATTGCCTGATGGACAAGGGGATTTCACATCGGTCATTGCCTGCAAATCTCGGTCGGACACTTCCTTGTTGCCCCTCCAAGATTACGGAGTTCAAAGCCACTCTTACGTTCGGCACCTTGCCAACATCCGCAGCCCCAAAACTCCTTGTTATTCTTGTCGCTCCAACTGACAGTGAGCACTGACCACCCAATCGCAGCACCGCCTCCGCTGCCCGGCGTTGAGGATCAGCGATCACGTGACTTGGCGTATGTTTGATCGTGTCGGCGCTTTCGGAAATCATGGGGCTTGGCTCGTGAACATCCGTGTCTGACGGCTGGGCCGTAAAGGGCACGTTCTCCAACGACTCGTGGAAGACGACACAATCCGGTAAAGCCTTCTGAAGTTCAGCAGCACCTTTGGCACTGATTTTGGTGTAGTACAAATCCAGAACCCGCAGGCTCTTCATCTGCTTGAGATGCTGAACGGCGTCGTCAGAGATTGGCGTCGAACCCAATACGAGCAGTCTCAGCTTCGACAGTTCGGTCAAGTGTTGCACTCCTGCCCCCGTAATGTTTGGGCAGAAACGAAGTGTCAGGTCACGTAATGATTGCTTGAGTCCAGCAAGATGAGACAGTCCGTCGTCGCTGATGGGGGTATTAGAAATCTGGAGTTTAGAGAGGTGCTGGAAAGCCGACAGTTGGGCAACAGCGTCGTCGTCGATCTTCTTGGCGGAAGTCAGTGTAAGCGATACTAGCTCGCTTAAGCTTTTTAGCCGTTCCAGCCCAACTTCCGTAAGGTCCGGCGACTCCAGTAGAAGGTTAACAAGGCTGACCAGTTTGCCAATATGTTCGCACTCCGCATCCGCAGAAGTGAGCCCATACCAATTCAGCCAACGAATGGCCGGCAGTCTCTCAAGGTTGGCTGCTCCGGTAGCGGGCCCCTTCCCCTTTGGGAATTCGAGTCCAAAAACGGCAAAGTACTTTTCAGACACGGCCTCGATACCACCGACCTTGCCGAAACGGCTCACTTCTCCGCCATTGTCCAGCGCCCACTGCGCCGCTTGTTGCTCAACGGCATTGGCAGGCAAAGACCGGTGAAGGATCGTGCAATTGGGTAGCAACTCCTTCAAACGGGTCGCACCTTCCTTGGTCATTTGCGTTTCGAACAGGTCAAGCAGTCGCAGGTTCTCGAATTCCGCAAGCACACTCACAGCTTCGTCAGCAATAGTCGTTTCCTTCAGCGATAGAACTTGCAGCGACTTGAGCGGATGAAGGTTCGTTAGACCTGTCGCTGTGATCTGGCAGAAGTTCAAATCGAGATCTCGCAAACTCCCCAGCGCAGATAGCTCTCCGAGCCCGTCATCGGTGATCATTGTGCCGCCCAGGTTCAACTTCCGCAGCCCAGCTAGTCTTGCGATGTAACGGCACGAAGCATCGCTGATCTTGGCATTGAATGCCAAATTAAGCGATTGAAGGTCATTCAAGCCGACCAGATACCCGACGCCTTCGTCGGTTACTTGTGTGCGTCCAATGGAGAGTTCTTCCAGATTCTCGATGCGACTGACGTGCTTTAGGCCGTCACCGGTGATCGATGCATCGTTTAGAATTAGCCGACTGAGGTGTTTGATATCACCGAAATGCAGCAGGTCACTGTCAGATACTTTGTTGTTTTTGTTTAGATTTATTGAGGCAGAGCCCACCGTTCCTGCGAGATCTGGCCAATTTCCGTAAAGGTTGACCCCCCATTATTTCCCAACCACACATTGACTTGTCCGCCCAAACGCAGCACCGTTTCTGCTGCCCGGCGTTGAGCGTCGAGTGTTGTCGGTGTGGCCATGCCGAGGATCGAGTTGGTGTTGTCAGACGAAGCTGTCTCCGATGCTGACTTTGGTGTTACCGGCTTCAACTCGGCACGGACAACCTCTTTCTCCCCTACCTTTACCGTGAACTGTTTGGTGAAAGTCTGAAATCCACCCTTCGTCACTTTCAAAGTGTGCTTACCTTCGTCCACGTCAATCTCGACAGGGCGTCCTTCACCGGGTGTTGAGATCGTCACTTTGTTGTCATCGATTTGAACCTCAGCATTCGGCTCGCTGACTTCAACCACGAGCGTTCCAACCGGTGTGTTGATCTTGAAAACTACAGAGAGCATGTACTGCCCCAACATCACGAGCACAACGATTGCCGCTGCCCACTTCCACCAGGATTTTCGTTGGCCCGATGGCTTCGGCTTGTACTCAACTGTTTCGGCTAGCTCGATGGGTTCGTTCGCAACGGATTCAAGCTCAGCAACGACAGGAACTTCCTGGGCCGCCTCACACTCGCTCAGCGCCGAAATCACTTCCGTCATCGACTGATACCGATCTTCCGGCTTCTTTGCCATCATCCGGCGATAGACGGCGATCACGTCTTCGGGAACGTCGTCTCGGTTTTCACCCAAGGGCGGAATCGGCTTGTCACGATGAGCAAAGATCGTGTTGACTAGCGTGTCTGACTTGTAGGGCGGTGTGCCAGTCAGCAAGAAGTACAACGTGCATCCGAGGCTGTAGATATCTGACCGAGCGTCAGCATTGTGAGTGTTTGCCGCCTGTTCAGGGGACATGTAGGCGGCCGTGCCGACCACCATGCCATCTGTCGTCAATTCCTCCTCTGTTTCGGTCGTAGCATCACTCGCTGAATCCAGCCGAGCCAATCCCAGGTCCAGAACCTTGACCGTGCCATCGGCATCCAACAACAGGTTGCCCGGCTTGATGTCACGGTGAACCACGCCTTGGGCATGGGCGTGTTCCAAGGCCACGTGCCGCTTGAAGCACGTAGTTGACTGCCGTGGCGACGGGCAAGGGCCCTTGGGCTTTGACGATCTTCCCGAGGTCTTTGCCCTTCACGTACTCCATCACCAGGAAGTGGACGCCGTTGGACTCGTGAGCGTCGTGGGTGGTCACGATGTTCGGGTGGGTCAGCTTCGCCGCCGTCTTGGCCTCACGCTGAAATCGCTTGATTTTGCTCTTCGGAATCGAGGGCTGAGGGTGGCAGGGTCTTCAAGGCAACCACTCGGTCCAATGACCGGTGCAGGGCCTTGAACACCATGCCCATGCCGCCACTGTCGATTGTGTCGAGGATGATGTATCTATCGAGGAGCAAGGGATCGCTCCTTTCTGTAAGTAGCACGGATGCTTGGTAGAGGGTGAGTTTCTTCCGGTGGACCAGTTCACGGGCAAGTGACTCGGTATCGGAAGACACGTCGGGCGACACGTCCTGTTGAAATGTCTGCATTTCTTTCTGCGGTCATCAGGCCACTGTTCGGTGATCGCTCGCATGAATTGGTCGATGGTCAGCGATGACGATGGTAGATCGGATTCAACGGCGGATGTCCGACATGGGTGATGCCAAAGACTCTTCATCTTCTTCGTCATCGGTATCAAACAACCAATCAGTTTTCTTGAGCGACTCCAGCCGAGCCTTGTACTGTTCGATCAGTTCTGGGCAGTCATCACAGACATCCTCGGGCGTGGCCTCACGACCCTGCTCCAGCAGGTCGTCTCGTCTGACCAGCAGTTCGACCAGTTTTTCGTCGTCAAGCATCTCACTCTGGCTCCCCAGATGGGCGGAAGCTGTCCGTCCATGATTGTGTGCAATTGTAATCGAGCACGATACCATCGCCTTTTGACCGTTGGCACCGAGACGCCCAACACATCGGCCACTTCCGGCTTGTTTCATGCCGCCGTACCAGACAAGGTGCGTGACTTCTCGCTCGTCGTCGGGCAACTTGTCAACCGCTTCATGGAACTGCGACCAAATTTCCAGCGAATCGGGATCGTGTCGATCTGGTTCGTTCTGGAGGATGCCACGGTCTTCGCCATTGGATTTGCCCTTGATGTCCGACTGGTACTTGCCTGCTGCGCCTTCGGGACCGAAGTGATGCCTGCACAGATCGATCAGGGTGCGGCGGATCTCGACCGTGGCCAATCCGAAGAAATTGCGGGCCGAATCCGGTTTGACCTTCTTCAGCGACCGATGGAGCCGAATGGCGGCGTTCTGAAACACGTCGTCGGTCTGCTCCCATCGCCGCAGATTCGGGTAACGCCGCAGCATTTTTCGGGTCAGCCTGACCAGCCGATCCGAGGCACGGGCGATCAGGTCGTCGTAAGCCTGCTCGTCGCCCTCTGCTGCTTGATTCAGCAGGATTTGGGTTTGGGCGACTTGATCCTCGGACTGGTCCATGTGCTCGACAGGGCTCTCGACGGAAAGTCGTTGTGGTATCGATAGTTAGCTATTCTAACACGCATGGGGGGTGTCCTCAGTCTCTTGGCGTCTAAAGTTAAAAACGGGAGCCGGATCGAGGAGGGATCACCAAAATCAGAAAAGATTTACTTTGGCGAGACCGCTTGCTTAAAACGTGGAATAGATGCGTCATTTCGCCGCCGAGATATCTCGAAGGAACTGGTTGTCATCGGCTATCGGCACAGCCGTTCACCTCGGTCGAGATCGACGATTTCTACATGGAAGAGACGCCCAAGACGCATGGCTTCATGTACGGTGAGTTGGCGACGAAATGAATCCTCCAACCATTGTCCTCTTGGCCTTTCTCCGTCTCATCGATGATGGATCGAAATCGGTGATAGAACGCAAATGGCAGGAATGCAAAGAAGATGCCGATCAAGATCAGGCGGCAAATATCGTCGTTGGCCATTCGTCACGCCCCGTAGATGAGCTTCATATCTGGTCGCTCAGTGCAATAGTAATGCACCCAGATGTACGCATGGCTGAACGCCGCCACAACGACCGCTGCCCATGAAGCCCCGGAGAAGGCAATTGCCCAAAGGATCAAGAACCCAAACGAGTACATCGAATTGCTTGTGTACTTGAAGATCCCTTTCATGACGAGCGGTTTGCTACGGTAACTCTGGTCAAAATGATCGATCCCAGCCGCACGTGCCATGCCAAAGTAGCGGACAACCGAATGGAACGTGTACACAGCCGGAAGTCCGAGGATCACGCAGATCACGACTCTGGCCTGGATCGACAAATCAATTGAATCGTGATCAGCGATTGCCAGGAGCGTAATACTGACTGGACGGGCCAAGAGGAAGACCATGAACACGGTCTGGTAGATCACAAAGGCATGGGAACCAAGTCGCTTTGTGATGGTCCCGAAACAAAGCTCGCTGCGCCATGCCAGCCACACGTAAACCTGATGAACGATGGGGACGGCAAGCGAAACGACAAACCAAACCTGAACGCCAACTCCAAGTACCTGACGCTTCCCAAGCTGGTTAGAATCGACAAGCAGGAAAGCACCGACGAGCAGAATGATCAGCAGTAACAGATGGACCATCTGCCCCTTGAAGAAGAATTGAGTTGGGGCAGGGGGCGACTGCATAAGGGAAATCACTACTCTGATTGAGGTGCTCGACTGTGGCAATCAAGTTCCCATTCCCAGACCATTCCATCATCGGGATGATCGACATTGCCAACTACTGCGAAGCCTAGCTTCTTGAGGATACTTGTCGAAGCGTTTTCTTCGGGAAGTGTCTGAGCGAAGATCGCCAGCCTTTCATCCTCATGCCGAGCAATCCGCACCAGTTCACTTGCAAGTGCAGTGGCGATCCCCTTGCCCTCGTGGCCGGGTGCGGTGCAGTATGCGATCTCGATTCGCTCGCCACTTGGTTGCGACTTGAACCCGCAAACTCCTACGGGAAGACCATCTTCCAGGCCGACATAACCGATCCACGGAGGCACGAATCCAGTCCGTTGGTAATGAGCGACTGTCGCTTCGACGACTTCACGGAGGAAATCGTCGAGAGCAATCTCCGCAGGCAGAGTTCCCGCCTCGCCAATCTCGACGAGCTTCATGTGTTGTTCCTTACAACCATTACGAGTTTCCCTTGATCGAATCGTTTTTAGCAGCGCTGTTTGGGACCACCCAGCACGATTCGTGCCTTGTCATTCCGATGTGGGGATAGTAGGAAGCGGCTTTCGGAGCGGAGAGCAGAATGAGTGTCGTGTTGAGTCCTGCCGCCTCGTGAGTGCGCAGAATCAATTCTTTGCCGATGCCCTGCCTTTGGAACTCGACATCCACAGCGAGGTCCGACAAGTAAGTGCAGTAGGCAAAGTCGGTGATCGCACGTGACACGCCGACCAGCAATCTGTCCAAACGAGCCGTGACGATCAGGTCGGCATGTTCAAGCATCGCCTTGATTGTCTCCAATGCATCAACCGGACGACGCTCTGAGAGCGTCGAACGACGAAGCACATCGACGAACTCGTCCGGCGTAATGTCAGTTTCCGTCTGGAACGTCAGGTCCATGCTCGCATCCCTCACTATTCATCATTGTGGCTGACACGCATCGAACTTTGCTTTCACAACAGTTGCAGATGCCCTGTGATCTCGTCAATTTTCTCGGCCTTGTCAGGCCCAATGGCCAAGCATGTGTTGGTTGGCTGACCATGAAACTCGGTCTTGCCACTGTCGGTAATCAGGTGGACTTCGAGTCCAACGTCCAAAGCCTTATCGTGAATTTCCATCAGTTCGTCCTCGCTGTCCACACGGCAACAGACCTTGGCAAACGCACCGGTGAGCCAAGCCCGCTGAGCCTCGGTGAAGTCATCTAACGATGCAGCCCCAGCGTCCTGGAGTCGGCGGCAAATGAACGACATCGAAGCATGGGCTCCTTGAGAAATCTGTTTGCCACGGCGCATCTTCAAATCGTGACGCATGACAAGGACTTGCTTGACTTGAACCGATACTTCGGCGTTACTTTTTGTTTGGCGTTTGCTTCCTGAAATGAGGGCGAGTTCTCTCCATTTCCAAAAGCAATCTACGTCGCCAAATCCGATCTCCCTTAACCAACGCAACTGTGTCTCAACATCGAGCAACTTGTTCGACGGATCTTCATCTTCCGGCGTCATCCCCATCGCTTCGATGAAGCGGTCGTGGATGCGGCCATTTGGCGAAGCAACATGTTCGAGGTTGCAGAAGGCACCTTGGGTCTCAAGCAGTGCAAACACTTCGGCATAAAGCTCTCGTTTGCGCACATGTTCGCAGTGATGAATCGCAAAGCTGGAAACAACACAATCGAATGATCCGATATCCGGCAGCGGTTGGTCCATGTTGTGTTCTACAAATGTGACACGCCGATCATTCGCAAATCGATCCCGAGCCTGCTCCAGCATCGTGGGTGAGAAGTCGAGCCCGACGCCGGTTGCATCTGGACAATGAGCTAGAACGAGATCCAGCAGGTGACCGTTACCACATCCGAGGTCAAGCACTCGCTTCGAACGCACTGGAACTTCGGACAGCAGAGTAGATTCACCCTCCACACGATGAGGGATGTCTTTCATTCGTGCCAAGTAGGCTTCGACGTGCTCAGGCTTCGTCCATTCGTTGGTCATTGTTGCGTTCTACCTTTCACTGAAGTCCATTTCATTTTGAAATCTGTAACAAGAATAGATCGATATTCTCGACGTGTTGTTCTCCTTGGACCGCATCGTAATTGCCATGTGATGAGTATGAGTGAATGTCCACGTCGTCATCTCCGGTCATTTGGTTTCGAGAGCACTAATTGAACAAAATCGCCGTAGTCATCTTTCATCGGCAGGTTGTACTCTGACCGAATCCGGCGACGGCTTGCAATGACCTCTTGGTTCGTCACTGGGTTGAACGCACGCTTATCGTATTGCTCCCAGTACAGGCCAACCCCACGTTTCTGCCAACTGGGTAGATCGTTGAAGTTGATGTCGTATTGGAACAGCAACTCGTTCTTCTCGGCTACGGTCAAGCCCAGCAACCGCTCGGTTGCCTGCTGCTCTGTGAGTCCATCTTTACGGAGCGTCCAGTAGCACCACGCATTCAAGGCGTTGCGGGAAGCGTCCTCGTTTCGCCAGCGAAAATAGTCCACGACCAGTTCCGGCGTCGGCAATTGCGAGATCCGGCAGTCAAACGACACAGCTTGGCCGAGCTTCAACGAGAACTGGGCACTGGCTTCACCAGCCAGCGTCGAGTTGTATTTGCGTAGTTTCCGTCCGAACGCTTGCTCACCTGGGGAAAACAGCAGCGAAATCTCGTCACTTTCGGTGTAACCATAGAGAACCTGAAAGCCACAGGCCATCAACGATTCGGTCGTGGCAACCATCAGATCTCGGAACCGCTCATCAAACGGAACCTCGAATTGGCAGACTTCTTTCGTCAGCCGGGTGAAGCTGCGACCATCCAAACGGGCAACCATATACACGCCTGGAAGCACGCATAGATCGGCGGCGGTCTCGAAGACCCTCATCTTCTTGTCGAGTTCATCAAATTTCATCGTTCCATTCCTCAACGACAAATCCGTCCTTTGTTAGACGCACATAGAACAGTTCGTCAAAGCCCTCCTCAATTGACGGAATCTCCAGCCTTTTCGCAGTCGCCAAGATCGCTACCTCTGGGACAGCCTCATCTCGCTCGACATTTCTTTGCAGGCACTCCTCAACCTTGGAGCGAAAGTAGTAGCCCACGACTCGGAATCTCGCTTCCTTAGCTGCCTCGATATATTTGGCTCGCTCCTGGCGGGTCGGGTTCGTGTTGTCAATTACAAACCGTTGGCCCGTTTCCAAACAGGAAGCAAGAAATCGTCGCTCACGATTGCGAGTTCTCACCAGATCGAGACTGATCCGCATGTGGGTCGTGAAGAATCGTTCCCTGTAAACGGATGATTTCCCTGATCCCTGCAAACCGGTGAAGATGATGGCTTCCATCTCGTTACTCCAGACAATGAAAAAACCCACACGACTGACCTGAACCGTGCGGGCTCTTTGTGTCACTATCTAAAAGTAGTCGTCCCGGTTCACGCCTTCAAAAGCAGCCTTTCGTGCGACAACACTTCTTGAAGCGTTTGCCAGAACCGCAAGGGACAAAGATCATTTCGCCCGAGCTTTTCTTCCAGCAGTTTGTCGCCATGGACGACCCGTGCTCCACGCTTTACTTGCGTTTCGGATGGGAATCCACGACGCTTGCTCATCGTCTCGAAAAAAACGGCTGTTCGTCAAAATGTTCATGATTTGTATGTCGCATGGCGCACCTTCCTTCCGGCATTCGTGTTCCCACCAAAGACACGTGTATCTGCGGAAGGTTCACAGACTGCTCAGTCAAAGTTCCATTGCACAGGCAATGGCGTCTGGCAGACCTCACACACGTACCAGTCATCCTTCACGAAATTGATCTGCAAGCAGGACGGACATGGATTGCAGCCAGTCCAGGCCGTCGTCCTTGTCGGAAATGTACCCGTCAAGACTGGTCGCAATGAAAACGAGATTCGACACTTGTGCCTCGATGGAAGTGTTGTCTCGATTCCATACCGATTCTCTAAGCACCTTACGGTAGTCGCAGATCACCGAAGTAATCGCTGAGCGATAACGCTCAGCCGATTCGATGATTCCACGCCATTGGAACACGCTTTGCGTTCACTCCAACCCAGTGTTGGGACTGGAAACCGAAGTCAGCCAAAGGAAATCTCAGCAATGTTCGCATTCGGCACGTTCAACCGACGCCTGGAACGCCATTTCGCAGAACCGGCTTGCGGAAGCCAAGTGCAAAAGTTTCTCGATCCGGCTGAACCGAGTGCGCAACCTTTGCACACTGCCAACCTTTTCATAGCAGCAAAACGGAGTGCAGCTTTTTGCGTGGCAGGGACGGCCTCAACATTAACAGAGAGAGGAGACTAATCCAATGAAACGTCTATTTGCAATGAGCCTCGTGCTGTCCCTAACGCTATTGGTCATGCCGGAAACCTTCGCACAGCGACGTGGCGGTCAACGTGGAATGCGTGGCCGATCCGTCAACGGCTCGCAGGGACAAATGAAGGAAGGACGGCAGATGCAGAATCGCTACGGAATGATGGGGCAGCGTGGTCGTGGCCAGCAAGGTGCGGCCATGCGCGGGCAAGGCGGCAACCGCTACACCGGTCAAGGCAGGATCTCGGCTGGTCAACTAACGCAGCAGGATGCTGCAAGAGTCCTTCTGCTTCGAGAGGAAGAGAAGCTGGCCCGAGATGTTTATCTGACTCTTGGGGATCGATGGAACGTGCCGGTCTTTAAGAACATCGCACAAGCGGAAACTCGCCACATGTCCGCAATGAAGATGCTGGTCGATACATATGGCCTGCAAGATCCGGTTACCGATGATTCTGTCGGCACCTTCACCAGTCCCGAGTTCACCAAACTATACCGGGAACTTGTGGCATCCGGCTCTGACTCGCTCGCCGACGCATACAGAGTCGGCGTGAAGATCGAGGAACTGGATATCAAGGATTTGAAAGACTCATTGGCAACTGCCCAGAGCACCGACGTTCGCACGGTCTTCCAAAATCTGTTGCGAGCTTCGGAGAATCATCTGCGAGCGTTTTCAGCGAATCAATGATCGTTGTGGTTTCGGGTGAGGTCTCAGACCAATTCCCCTTTCATGGCGGTGACGGCGTGTCCGCCAAGCAGCACACGATCATCGTTATGACGGACATGAACGGTCCCACCACGAGACGACGCCTGATCAGCCACCATTTCTGTCTTGCCTATCTGTTCACTCCAGTACGGTCCTGGGCAACAGTGAGCCGATCCAGTAACCGGATCTTCATCAACACCTGCGTTAGGAGCAAAGAAACGGGAAACGAAATCGAAACGAGAATCATCGGATCGGCTGGTGACGATGAACGTCCAGAATGCTGGTGATCGCAAACGGGTGCCGTGTGCAGCACGTGTTTACTCTGTTTTCGCGGGGCCAATGTATTGTGTGGCAATCACGACATTGTCGAAGTAGACGATATTCACCTCTTGCTTCGTCCAGCGGTCCGTGATGTAACTCTCAAGCGTGAAGGCATTGGCCATGAGCGTTGGGCTGGTTCGCCAGTTAATACCCCGCCAGTGTCCACGAAGCTCGCCATCGATCCAATACGCTTGCTCGCCATCCTCTTTGCCAGGCGTATTGTGCTTGATCATCATCTCCACGCAGATCCATTTGTCTCGCCGGATGCTCGGCTGCGTCTCTGGGCGGAAGCCGTTTCCCCAATACTTGCCATCGGGACTTGGTTTCATCATGTGCCAGTAGCTGTAGAAATTCCACCGCCCCGGCGGTTTCCACCTCCCCCAGTTTCCCCACGGTTCGATCGCCGTCGAGAAACGCTCTTCGCCGTCCGGCAGCTCACCGGCGCCGCCAAATCCACTCCACCGATCGCCGCCCTGCAGCGACTTGTTGGCACGGAGCGTGCAGAAATGATGCACGTAATCGCAATCTGAATGAAATTTCGTGTAGAAGCGAACGAAGATTTGTTCGGACGACTCAAACCATGTTGTAAATCCGCCGCCCGTGTTCTTTCCAAGTTTCGCCGTTACTTGAAGTGAGCGGGTCCCGACCGGCGCTCCGTCTGCTGACCGATTCACGAAGGCAAGTGCGCTGTCACCTCGGTTGTTGGTCTCATCCCATTTGCCGCCCAGTTCGCCAGTTTCAAAGTTGTCTGCGAAGATCACTGCGGGGTGGCTGGAGATGCGTTCGTCCGCGACGTAGGCAGCCGCAAAACCTTCGACGTTACTCAATTCACTGTCGCCCACCCACAGGGCAGCCGCCTCTTGGGCTAACGTCGGCGGTGATGTGGGCGAAACAATGGCCGTCAGAATTGCCGCGAGCGTGCTCACCCATTGATGGGCGGAACGTTGCGTTAGGCGTGATTCCATGTTGTACTCTCGAATCAGGAGTGTTTCTTGGGAGGTCACTGTAGTGATCCGACGTCTACGATTCGATTTGTCGCTGATGGCTGGCGGCGAAACAGCGGAAAAATCGCCGATTGGCGACCAGCGTTGGCGAAGGCCAAAGCAGTTTTGCGAGACCGATCGCCGATATCAGTGGCAAATTCTTGGGCGATTGTAATCAACGACTTCACAATACGCCTACAATGCCGGACGGCAGATTTCAAAGAATCAATCTTCAAGTAGGCGCCCGAATGTCCCGTCGTCTTGAGAGGCCCTCAGTGGTAACCGTATTGCGTGCTTTTCTGTTGCTCGCCTTAGCGTCGCCCGTTTTGGCAACAGCACAGCAGCCGATCTTTCTAAAGGATGTCGAATCAGGCTTGCCAGATATCACTCCGGACGAACCCTTGGCTGCTGAGTTCTCGGCAATGAAGGCAGCGCAATACTTGGATCGTTCGGCACTCAACTGGCAGAAGTCCAAGAAGTGCGCCACCTGCCATACCAATCTGTTCTACTTGGTTGCGCGACCGGCACTGAGCGCAAATTTGCCGGACTCGGGTGAAGTTCGCAGTTTTTACGAAGACTACCGCAAGGTTCGCTGGCGGAAGAAGGGACCGACCGAAGCAGCAGGCTTTTGGCCCATCGTCGTTGGAACGGGCCTGACATTCAACGATGTGCAGACCACCGGCAGACTCAGTGAGATTGCGCGAGAGGTGCTCGACATCATGTGGACCGTTCAACGAGAAGACGGCGGCTGGAATTGGCCGGACTGCGACTACGCGCCGATGGAGATCGACGATCACTATGGCGTTACACTCGCCGCGCTAACAGTCGGGATCGCACCGGACGACTATGGCGAATCACCACCGGCTCGCGCGGGAGTCGAAAAGCTTCGCAAGTATTTCGAGAACAATCCACCTAAGTCGCTGCACCACCGCGCCATGCTTGCCTGGTGTTCGATAAGAGTTGAAGGCATCGCGACCGTAGAGCAGCGCGACCGAACTCTGGCTGAACTGCTTGCCCTCCAGCTCGACGATGGCGGTTGGTCAACGTCCGGTCTGCTGACTGACTGGAAGGGGCTCGCCCGAAACGACGGCCAGCCGCTCGATAACAAAACGAGCGACGGCTATGGCACTGGCTTGGTGATCGTGATTGCAAGAGAACTTGGCGTCCCGGCGGACGACCCCCGACTGCAACGCGGCCTCGACTGGATCCGTGCGCATCAGCGTGTGAGCGGAAAATGGTTCACGCAATCTCCCGTCAACGATGCCGGCAACTTGATCTCCAATGTCGGCAGCGCCTATGTCATTCTCGCACTGCAAGCTTGTGGCGAGTTGCCTGGCTGGCCTTTCGCCACAATACGACCGGCAAGCCAGTGACTTCCACCATGCACTGCCTCTGACTTGTCTCCGCTTCGTCACCGCCAATGAGAAATCTCATCAGACCCATGAGCTCACAACGACCGCTGAATCGCCGCCGATTTCTCTCAATCACTGCCGCAACTGGAATGCTTGGCGGTCTGCTGGGATCAGGAAGCTCCAGACTGTGGGCCGATCCCACGGCCGGCGAAACCGATCACTTCTGGTACCGCCTTGCGCCGGAGGGGCCGTACGTCGATTCACAGCGTGATCACAAGGCATTCGGATTCGGTGAGGGGAAAGTTTTCCTTTCCGAAGACAATTGCCTGACTTGGCCATACAGCGCAGCGTTTCCGGACGCCGAAAACATCACTTTTAGTTGCCTGATGAAGAACGGGAACATCCTCTTTGCAACTCGCGAGAAATTATTCCTGAGTACCGACAATCTCAGCACGGTCCGGGAGATCATCGTCAAAGATCGCGATGGCGACGATTATCTTCCACACACGCCGCAGAATCCGGATCAACCCGGCTGGTATTTCCATCCTCTCGACGGCATTCACACGTGGGACATCGATGGAAGGGAAATGCTCGTATGGGGCAACTACTGCAACGTGGAGGGCGGGCCGGTGCCGGTGAACATCTATTACTCAACCGACAGCGGGGAAACGGTCAGGATCGCCTATTCATTCGGGCAAAATCCTTTTTTTCAACAGGCAGACACTGATCCAAGGTCATTCCTTGGCGATCGTGGTAATCCGGTCATTTGCCGGCACGTTCACGCAGTGGGATACAATCCGGTCGAGCGAGCGTTCTACGCCTGTACCGGTGATCTCGATCGCGGACACGGGCACGAATGTCATTGGCTGCGCGGGCTGTACGATGCGTCGGCAGACCGTTGGGATTGGCAATCGCTGATCTCAGTGAATTCGAATTCGCGTTACAAGTCCGGCGGCATCAACTTCGTCGATGGACAACTCTACTGGGCTGCCGACGCGAATGGCCCCAAGCTGCCCGAAGAGAAATATGACCGCGGCATTTTTCGCTGCGCTCCGTCGGATCTTGCGGATCCCAGCAAGCACACTTTGCTATTCGATCCCGAATACGAAATTGCCAACATGATCATCGAAGATGGCGTGATCTTGGCAGGGCATTATGCCACCGCGTCCAGCTACGCGATGGGCGTCGTTATCTCACCCGACCTGGGCAAGACGTGGGCGCAGTACGACTTGGCCGAGCTCGGGCCACGATCTCCCGCTCGCTTCCATCGCAAGAATAGCGATGGCTGGTTCCGAGTCGATTTGCGAAAAGGATGGATTGGGCGGGCGGAAGTGCTGTTTCTTAAACCAAAGCCTTGAACGCGCTCCGCAAAAGAACGTCCGTACTTTCGCGGATAGGTCGACAACCTACTGGCCAGCGGCGAAGCAAAACGTTGCTTGACGGTGATGGACACCGACTCTTTCGGAAAAGTACTGCTCATTGAAATTGGCGCGACGTGCGTGGGAAGTAGCTGCCAGACGTACCAGCAAGGTTCGGGTGAGAAGTTCTTAGGCCAGAATGCCTTCCACCAACTCGCCATGAACATCGGTGAGGCGATAGTCCCGACCTTGGAAGCGGAACGTCAGGCGGGTGTGATCCATCCCCAGCAAATGCAGCAACGTGGCGTTCAGGTCGTGCACATGCACGGAGTCCTCGACGACATTGAAGCCAAGTTCATCGGTCTTTCCAAACACATGGCCCGCTCGGATGCCGCCTCCGGCCAGCCACATGCAGTAACAGCGATTGTGGTGATCACGTCCGTCATTACCGCCCTGGACCATGGGAGTTCGTCCAAACTCGCCACCCCAGATCAATAGCGTATCGTTCAACAAGCCACGCTGTTTCAGATCGCTCACCAAAGCGGCGCTGGCCTGGTCCGTATCACCCGCGTTCTTTTTGACATCGGCCGTCAAATTACCGTGTTGATCCCAAGCCTCATGGAACAATTGCACAAACCGAACGTCGCGTTCAATCAATCGTCGCGCCAACAGGCAGTTTCTTGCATAGCTCACCTCGTTGGGGTCCTTGATGCCATACATATCGAGTACGTGTTTCGGCTCGCTGGCAAGATCCATCAGTTCCGGTGCACTCATTTGTAGCTGATAGGCCATTTCGTAGCTCTGGATGCGTGAGGCGATTTCAGGATCGCCAATGACTTCCTGCGAATGTTCATTGAGCCGACGCAGCGTATCAAGGCTGGCCCGCTGCGTCTCGTTATCGAATCCTGGCGGGTTGGAGAGATACAGCACTGGATCTCCGGCGCTGCGAAACGGCGTTCCCGCATACAACGTCGGCAGGAATCCACAACCGTAGTTACTGGCTCCGCCGCTGGTCCCCTTGGCGCTGGTCAACACGACAAAACCGGGAAGGTCTTCGGATTCACTCCCCAACCCGTACAGTGCCCAGGAACCAAAGCTGGGTCGGCCAAATTGCTGCGATCCAGTATTCATCATGATCTGAGCCGGCGCGTGATTGACCGCTTCGGTGTGGAGCGATCGCACCAGGCAGATTTCATCAGCGATCTTTGCCGTATGAGGCAGCAACTCACTTAATTGCATGCCGCACTGACCTTGCGGAGCAAACTTGTACTTGGGGCCGAGCAGCGCCGAGTTGGGATCGATGAACGCAGCCCGATAGCCTTTCAGTAATTCGGCTGGGGGCAACTGACCATCACGCTTCGTCAATTCCGGCTTGTAGTCGAACAGCTCCAATTGGCTGGGGGCGCCCGCATGGAACATGTAGATCACACGTTTGGCTTTCGCGGGGAAATGCGGAGCCTTGGGAGCCAAAGGATTTTCCGCTTCCCTCGTCCAGCCATCGCGAGCCAACAGGTTCGTCGCGGCGATTCCAGCCAGACCGACGCCACACTCTCGGAAGAACCAGCGACGCTGTAAAACACGATCACGAACCTGTCCGAGCTGCTTTCTGAAATCCATATCGAGCTTTTTGGAACGTGTTTTGAAGGGGTCTGACCCTCTCCGAACACTTTGGTCTACATCTAATTTCGCGTGTTCTTCAACGGGTCAGACCCCTTTAAGATCACCTTAGTTTTTGGAAATGGTTTCATCGAGGTTCAGGAGCACGCGGGACACGATCGTCCAGGCAGCCGCATCTTGAGGAGTCGTTTCTGGAGGCAACGCGGGAAGACTGCCGGGGTCGCCTGTCGTGATCGCTCTTGCATCGAGCCAGCCGTCGGCCAGCTTTTCGCGACGGGATTGCAGCAATTCCAAGACAGCCATGCTTTCCTCTTCCGCCGGCAACCGTGAAACGCACAGCAGGTATGCATGCTGCACTCGGCTCTCGTCACTGCTTCCACCCTCGCGCAGCACCCGCAACGCGAGTGCCCGTGCCGCTTCCACAAAGATCGTTTCATTCAAACCCGTCAACGCTGCCAAAGGCGTGTTGGACCGTACGCGACGGGCGCAGGAGAAATCCCCATTGGGTGAATCAAGGCTCGACATCGCGGGATCGGGCATCGAGCGTTTGCGGAAACCGTACACGGCGCGCCGATACCGCTCGGGACCTTCGGCAGGCTTCCAGTAACTCGGATAAACGTAGTTGTAGTCCAAAACGTTTTTGGGAACGGGCGGAATGACCGAAGGCCCACCAAGCTTGTGATGGATGAGCCCCGAAACGGTCAGAGCAATGTCGCGGACCACCTCGGCATCAGCCCGGTAACGGGACTGCCTCGCCAAAAACCGATTTCGCGGATCGTGCGACAGGAGTTCCGAAGCGACATGGGACGCCTGTTGATAAGTGGCACTGCTGAGAATGGTCTTGAGCAAATGTTTCTGGCTCCAGCCGTGCTCCATGAAATCGACCGCCAGCCAGTCCAAGAGTTCACGGTGCTCCGGCGTGGCCGCACGCGTGCCAAAATCCTCGGCCGTCTCCACCAGTCCAACTCCGAAGATATTTTGCCAAACGCGATTCACAGCAACACGTGCCGTCAAGGGCGACCTTTCATCGGCTAACCAGCGGGCAAACCTCAGTCGATTGGGTTCGTCGCTCTTGGGCATTGGGTGAAAGGCCGCCGGGACATGTGGTTCCACGATCTCCAGCGGCTGATCCCAATTCCCTCGATCCAAGCGGTGCGTCTGGCGTGTTTGGGACTGATCTCGCTGCTGCAAGTGCAGGACCGAAGTCAGGGCGCTGGGGATACTGCTGCCACAGCGCCTCGATCTCCTCATTGATCGCTGTCGCCTCCGTCAACCCCTTTCGCCATCCACGGAACAGGGCCGACTGTTGCTCCGCAGAGCGCGATTCGGCCGGGCTCTCGATGGCCAATACCGCTTCGTAGTCGACCGGCAAAGCCTTCGGTTCAGGAGCCGTGGTAAGACTGAAGCGGCAACACCCAAGCATATCGCTCATCCGCATCACGATCTTCAGTTCACAACCCTCTGGCAAATCGACCGCTGTTTCAAACTGCACGACCGCGACCGAAGGAGAGTTTCGCCTGCCCAATCCGCGGTCCGCCTTCCACTGTGTCTGGTCCGATCCGTCAATCAAGTAGGCCACCGGACCGGTCGACTTCTTTCCGTCATCTTGCTTCTGGTCCGGTTCGGAAAAATCAGCCGTGGCATTGACCAACTTGATCTTTTCCCACTGGTCCGACGGCGTTCGCTTGAGAAAGACTTCCAGCTCACGAACGGCCCAACCTCCGACGTTGTTGCGACCCGGCCCACGGAACGGCAGATCGCCGTGGGTCAGAGCCTCCAGTCGCAACCCAGTCGCCCCTTGCATCTCGGGCGCAGCAATCATGTAGACGTCGGTACTGGCGTGTCCCAACATCAGCACCGAGGCGTCCGATTGCTGGACCGGATGATTCAAGCCGCTGATGCTGTTGAGATCATGAAAGGCTAACGGCTGCCACTCGATGCGCTGAGTCGACAGGTTTTCTTCCCAGGCACCGAGCCTTGTCTGCCAGTCCGGTACTTGTTCGCGGAGTCGTTGTTCGGCCGCCGCGATGCCTTCGGCTACCGCGTTGATCTTTGCCTGTTGGTCATCCGTGTATACCCACGACTGGGCTTCATAGCTGTTATTGAGAAACGCGAACATTCCATAGTATTCATCGATCGTGATTGGATCGTATTTGTGGCTGTGGCACTGCGCACATTGGGTCGTGAGTCCAAGGACCGCCTTGCCGATACAATCCATGCGGTCAAACATCTCAACCATTCGAAACTGCTCGGGAATGATTGCCCCTTCTTCATTGATCATGCTGTTTCGCAAAAAGCCTGTGGCAATGACCTGGTCTTGAGTCGCGTCAGGCAACAGGTCTCCCGCGATCTGCTCGATCAAGAATTGATCGTAGGGCAGATCTTGATTCAGGGCCCGAATGACCCAATCCCGCCAGATCCACTGGTCGCGTCTCAAATCCTTTTCGTAGCCATTGGTGTCCGAGTAGCGGGCCACATCCAGCCAGTGACGTGCCCATTTTTCACCGTATCGCTCACTCGCCAAGAGTTTCTCGAGCGTTGCGGCAAATGCCCTCTTGTTCAAAAGCCTTCAGCTCTTCAGGAGACGGCGGCAAGCCGATGACATCCAGATAAAGTCGTCGAGCAAGGACGCTTGGTTCCGCAGCAGGTGAACGAAGAAATATTCAGTTGTCGCAGCTTCGCTCGTACCAAGGCGTCAACGGGGTTCAGATCACCGCCCTCCGGCAACGCGACTTTCTCGGGAGCTGCAAGAGACCAATGGACTGCGTAAGCGGCGCCCTGCCTGAATCCACTGCCTCAGCTTTTCCACCTGTGTTTCACTGAGACGCGCATGATCGTCCGGCGGAGGCATCACCTCCCCCGCGTCCTCGGAAGTCAAGCGGCGGAGCAGTTCACTGTCATTTGGTTTGCCGGGAACGATCGCCGGTTCACCTGAATCGCCCCCCCGTAAAGCACTCTGACGCAAGTCGAGCCGGAGCCCTCCCTCTCGGGTCGCCTCGTCCACTCCATGACAATGGGCACAACGCTCCGACAAGATGGGTTGGATGTCGACGCTGATAGTCAATTTCGTCGGCCTCTAAGAGCGACGGAAGTCCCAAACAAAGACTACTCATCGTCAGGATGAAGGCACAACTGACGCGTTCAAGGAAAGGACTATTCACGACAGCATTCAGGTTTCAAGTCGGGGTGTTCGTTCGCAGGCACACGTCGGTTAACAGCTGTCTGCCAACCGATGCAACCGCGGAAAGCATCACAATGGCCATTTTACTCGCTTTTTTCGGATGGGATTGAACAGAGCGAGAATCGCTGCAAATCCAACACCGATCCTTTCTCTATCGTGCGACGGTGAATCAGCTAGAATGAGGGTCAGTCTTCGAGGCGGTCCGATTGCAGAGCCTGCCTGAGCACTGCCCCCACCATTGTGAAGTGTGTCTGAGCCCCTCTTGGCTGCTTTCACCTTTGCCCGCCTTCCTACTGCTCCCTGGAGGAGATGCGTCGCCCGTGTTTTCTCAACTGGTTTCTCTTCACTGGGTCTGGCAACTGATTCGTACTCGTTTGGAGTCGATCGACCTGCATGTCTTCTTGCATCGACTGTCGGTTTGCCTCGCGTTGATCGGACTGGTCGTTGCGGGGCTTACCGCACCAGTTCCCTGCACGGCCCAGCCAGGTCCCCAGGAGCAGCAACGCGAACCAGGTCGAACAGGAGAAGTTCTTCGAAACGAAGGTTCGCCCACTGCTGACGCAATACTGCGTGGAATGCCATGGTCCGGATGATCAATCTGGTGAACTAAGACTGGACCGGCAAGTTCATTTTCGGCGAGGTGGAAGTTCTGGACCCGTCGTCGCACCGGGCGATCCGAAGGCAAGTCGTTTGATTCAGGCGATCGGCTACCAAGACAATGAGTTGCAGATGCCTCCCGAACGCAAGCTGCCCGATGAAGCCATTTCTATTCTTTCTCAATGGGTACACCGGGGAGCCTATTGGCCCGAGGAGGGCACCGCGACGGACGCGACGGTGACGGTTGCAATGTCACCGTCTGAACACATCGACACCTTACGACAGTCGCACTGGTCGTTTCAACCGATTGTCGCCACCGAGCCGCCTACGCTGGAGAAAATTGCGCGAGCGTATCGGCAGCGAAGGTGAACGAAGCAGGCAGTGGCGACATCAAGGCGATCGATCGCTTTGTCCTCGCCCGTCTATCCGAAGCTGGTCTGACACCCAATCCATGCGCTGATCGCCGCACGCTCATTCACCGCGCCTACTTCACACTGCTCGGATTGCCACCGACCTACGAAGAGGTGCAAGCATTTCTGACGGACGAAGATCCCGATGCCTTTGCTCGACTCGTTGATCGTCTTCTGAACAACCCTCACTACGGCGAACGCTGGGCACGTCACTGGCTTGATATCGCCCGCTACGGGGATACGACCGGTTACTTGGCCGGAAGTCTGGAAACACGCTACCCCTACGCGTTCACCTATCGCGATTACGTGATCGATGCCTTCAACAGCGATAAGCCATTCGATCAGTTCATCATCGAACAGCTTGCTGCCGACCAACTTGAATTGACCGGCGAGCAGCGCAGCGCACTGGCAGCCATGGGCTTCCTGACCGTTGGACGTCGATTCATGAATCAGCAACACGATATCATCGATGACCGTATCGACGTGGTCACACGTGGTTTTCTCGGCATGAGCGTGTCGTGCGCACGATGCCACGACCACAAATACGATCCGATTCCAACGGCCGACTATTACTCGCTGTACGGTGTGTTCGCCAGTTCGGAAGAACCAGCCGAATTGCCGCTTCTGGGAGAGCCCCAAGCGTCGCCCGAGTACGAAGCTTTTCTGCAAGCAAAAGCGGAGAAACAAAAGGAAGTCGACCAGTGGCTCGAGGAACGCCGCCTGGCAACTGAAAACGAACTCCGCTCTCGGGTCGCCGACTATCTGGTTTACCTCGCCAAGACGCTGCCGCAGTACCGAAAAGGCAAACTGCAGCCGCAAGGCAAACGTGGTGCGTTGCGACGGCCAGCGGTGCGACGGTGGCAACAATACCTTGCCAACCCCGCCGACTCACCGCATCGCATTTGGACACTGTGGCACCAATTGGCCGCACTTCCCGCCAGCGAGTTTGCGGAGAAAGCGTCAACGATTCTCGAAGAGGCCGTTGCGGCAGAACGGTCGGGCGAAAACCCGAGCCCCGAAAACAACGCTGAGCGTGGAGAACACCGCCACGGCGAACTCATGCCTGACTGGAATCTCCCGCCGCTTGCTCGATGCTTTGCGAGAGGCTCGGCCTCAATCCATGCCGGAGGCGGCTCAAGTATTCGGTGATCGCCTGGAAGCGGTTTATGGGCAGTGGGTGGAAGCACGCAAAGCCGATGAGAGCCTTGAGCGTCTTCCGGATCCGGACGACGAAATGCTTCGGCAAGTGCTGTGGGCCGCCAACGCGCCGACCTCTCTCGACACGGGCCAGGCGATCGCGCATCTGGACCAGGGCGAACGTAACAAATACAACCAATTACTCAGCAAAGTCAATGGAGTGAATGTGACGCATCCGGGTGCCCCGCCACGCGGAATGGTGATGGTCGACAAGTCCAAACCAGTCGAACCGGTGATTTTTCGCCGTGGAGTACCGAGCAATCGTGGCGATCCGTGTCCCCCGGCGTTTTCTGCAGGTCTTGTCCCACGTCGATGGCGGCGAACCGTTTCAGCAGGGAAGCGGTCGCTTGGAATTGGCCCACGCCATCGCCAACCCAGACAACCCGCTGACCGCACGTGTGATTGTCAATCGCGTCTGGCAACATCAGTTCGGCGACGGCCTGGTGCGAACCTCGAGCGATTTCGGCACTCGAGGCGAGCAGCCGACTCATCCGAAATTGCTCGATCACTTGGCCGCCGAGTTCATGGCCGATGGCTGGTCCATCAAGCGATTGCAACGCCGCATCATGCTCTCGGCTACCTGGCAACAATCGAGCAACGTCCGTGAGGATGCGTCTGGAGCAGATCCAGAGAACCGCCTGCTGTGGCACATGCCACGACGGCGCATGGAATTTGAACCGCTGCGCGATCGATTGCTGGTGGCCGCTGGACGTTTGGATGATCATATCGGCGGACGATCGGTGATGATTCACCAAGACGCCACGTCGCCGAGGGCTTTACGCGTACATCGATCGCGAAGACCTGCCCGGATTGCTCGCCAGCTTCGATCTTCCCAGCCCCGACGCAAGTCAGGCGAAAAGATCGCAGACGACCGTCCCACAACAAGCCCTCTACCTGATGAATTCGGACTTCGTCATTCAGCAGGCCAAGGCATTGGCAGCACGCACCTGCGGCGAACAGACGACGGACGGACAAACCGTCAACGCAGTAAATCGATTGCAAGGCAATGCGAAGGAGCGGATTCGGCGGGTCTATCGTTTGGCACTCGCTCGCGACCCTGACGCCGAAGAGATGCAGGCGGCTCTCGACTTCGTCGATCCATCATCGATTCGAGCGTACCGTCTGGCGCAACAACGAAACATCGACCCAGGCGATGCTGCTCACCACGATCCCGGCGATTCGCTCGATCCGTGGGTTCAGTTAGCCCAGGTCTTGCTGCTTTGCAACGAGTTCGCATTTGTCGATTAAGTAGCCGGAAAGAATCTCTCATGTCAGAGACACGACCGCGCCAGCCTCTCGAAAATGGACCCAGCAAGAATTCAGCCATGCCAAATTCCCTGCCGCATCTCGGTCAGTTGCCAGAGACCCGTCGCGAGTTTTTGCGTCGTAGTGGGATCGGTCTTGGATCGCTTGCCTTAGCGGGCGTCATGTCCGACGACACATCAAGTCGATTACAGGCCGGAGGCAGTTCGAACCCGATGTCCCCCAAGACGCCTCACTTTGCCCCCAAAGCGAAGGCGGTCATCCATCTGTTCATGAATGGCGGGCCCTCGCAGGTCGATACTTTCGATCCGAAGCCTGCACTCGATAAATACCATGGACAAGCGATACCAGTGAACTTGCGCACCGAACGCGAGACCGGGGCTGCCTATCGCTCGCCGTTCAAGTTTCAGAAGTATGGCCAGAGCGGCATCGAAGTGAGCGAATTGTTTTCGCATATGGGCGAGATGATCGATGATGTCTGCGTCGTCCGATCCATGCACGCCGATGTGCCCAATCACGAACCATCGCTAATGCTGATGAACTGTGGCCATGCGCAGTTTGTCCGCCCTGCGGTCGGGTCATGGGTGACTTATGGGTTGGGGAGCGAGAATCAAAACTTACCCGGCTTCATTTCGATGTGCCCCGGTGGCTATCCGATCAAGGGGGCCGAGAACTGGCAAGCAGGTTTTCTGCCTGGTGCCTATCAAGCGACCTATATCGACAGCAAGCACCAGGAAATCGAGCGATTGCTCGCCAATATCCGTAATGCCTCAGGCCTCCCGCGCAGTGAGCAACGTCGGCAACTTGACCTCCTGCAAACGCTCAACCGACGGCACCAGCAAGCCCGCCAAGAGGACGCCGAACTGGAAGCTCGCGTGCAGAGCTTTGAACTGGCTTATCGAATGCAGATGGAAGCCACTGATGCATTCGATATCAGTCGCGAACCCCAGTCCATTCGCGAGATGTACGGCGATTCGATGCAGGCCCGACAGATCTTGATCGCCCGGCGGTTGGTGGAGCGTGGGGTGCGCTACATTCAGCTTTGGCATGGAGGCTGGCCAGCCCTGGGATAGTCACGACAAGATCGAGGACAACCATCGTCGACTCGCGGGCGAGTGCTCCCAAGCGATCGGAGCACTGCTGAAAGATCTCAAGCAACGTTCGCTGCTCGATGAGACCCTGGTGATCTGGGGTGGCGAGTTCGGACGTACGCCCACCGTCGAACTGCCCAAACCGGGTGCCAACGCGGGAACCACCAGCGGTCGAGATCACAATCACTACGGTTTTTCGATGTGGCTGGCAGGCGGCGGCGTGAAAGGAGGTTACGTGCACGGAGCGACCGACGAGTTCGGCTTCCAGGCAGTCGAGGACCGCGTTCACGTGCACGATCTTCATGCCACCATCTTGCATTTACTAGGATTCGACCACGAGCGGCTTACCTATCGCTACGCCGGTCGTGATTTCCGTCTCACCGACGTCCACGGCCGCGTCGTCCACGATCTAATCGCATAACGAACGTCTCGTACTGGTCGGCGACAGAGTTCATCCCAGCAACACGGGCCGCCAAAGTCGCCAAGCAACTATTAAATTTCTTGATAGACCGACGAACACGCGAAATCATGGTTCGTGAATCCGTGGAACAAGCAACACGCTTGCTCGCGTCGGGTCGATCGTCACACTCGAATAGGTACTCGCTATGAAATGTAAACTCGTCTCCGCCTTTGCGATTTCGCTTCTGCTCCTTTGCAACTCCGCCTTTGCGCAGAAGCGAATGTCCGATATTCCGTACGTCGAGAACGGGCACGAGCGACAGGTCCTCGACATCTACATGCCGGAAGACGCGACCGACAAAAGCCTTCCGGTCATGTTCTGGATCCACGGCGGCGGATGGCAGGTCGGCGATAAAAGCGATGTCGCGCTGAAGCCCAAGGTGTTGACCGAGCGAGGATTTGTTTTCGTATCAACGAATTACCGTCTTTTGCCCGACGTGGAGATGGAGGAGTTGATCCGTGACGTCGCCAAATCGCTCGGCTGGGTGCATAAGAACATTAACCAATACGGCGGTGATCCGAGGCGAATCTTTGTCGGAGGACATTCCGCCGGCGCCCAACTCGCAGCCTTGATCTGCATTGACGATCGTTACCTGAAGGAAGAAGAGGTCCCGTTTGATGTTCTCAAGGGTTGCGTACCGGTGGATGGTGACACGTACGATATTCCCAAAATCATCATGACGGCGGAACACCGGCAGGCTCTCTATGGCGGCAAAATGTATTCTTTTGGTCACCGGCAGAAGTTCGGGAACGACCCAGAGAAACATGTCGACTTCTCAGCCGTGACGCACGTGGCGAAGGATAAAGGCATCCCGCCATTCCTGATTCTTTTCTTTCCCGGTAATCCCGACACGACGGCTCAGGCGCGGCGTCTCGAATCCGTGCTGAAAGAAGCGAAGATTCCAGCCACGGCGTATGGAAAGCGGGACAGCAACCATAGCCGCCTGAATAACGATCTTGGCAAGCTCGACGATCCGGCCACGCAGGAACTCTACAAGTTTCTTGACCCGTTGGTCGGCAGGAAATAAACGGACGGAGGTTCTACTGCTTACGCCTGTGGCGTGACCATGATTGCGGCAATCCGACACTTCCTCCTGCAAGCTTTGGCAGCTTGAGGGCCAAGTTGGTGGTCAACGGCAGTGCTCGCTTTTTGTAGCGTCGTTCGCTCGACACGGACAGCCAAGTGACAAAATATGTGACGCCATTTGTATCGGATTGGTGACGCGCTGAATCACAGGCGATTCCAAAGCAGTGGTGAAACCCAACTGTGGACTCCCTTTAGCATCGTGCGGGAAATGAGGGAGGGGCAAAGGGGGCAGTGCCGCACTCGTATTGGATCCGTATCGCCCGTGTGACCCGAACACCCCACGCAGTCGTCCGTGTTTTGTTCAACACGCTTGCACGAGTAAAACGAATCATGGACAACCTCTCACGCAGGCACATGCAATGAGCGCGATTCTGAAATTGACTGCCGAAGAATACGACTCGATGATCGAGAAAGGTGCGTTCAACGAGATGCAAGCGGTGTTTGGAGCCGATGGTGTGCTGGTTGCCAAGCAAGAATTTGATTCACTCACGGCCTCGCAACTCGTCGGCGCAGCAGCATGCCAAGTCGCTCGCTGTGCGGCGGATTCGACGTCTCCTGGACACTCTCCGCGAACGGATCTTCGAGCAACCAGCAACGATTGTCCGATCGATCGAACATCATAGACCAGTCAACAAGATATTGGCGGTTGCCTGCGTGATCGCGGATGAACCGCGCTCGCGCATCCGCTCGAGTCTGCAGCGACGGCACGAATCTGTTCGCCTCGCCCCCTGGTGCAATGCAAGGTCCTAGACGATGGCGAAGCACGCCCGCTTGTTCGAGCCGATCGAAGACAGAGTTCGGGTCGCAGAAGGAGTGATAGCTGTGGTCGAGCAGGGCGAGCTCATTGAATAGCGTCTGGTCGTTTGGAAGTTGTTGCCAGGATTTACCTTGTTCGTTGAGCACGGCGGTGTAGAACCGATACTTCGCAAACGAATCGAGGTGCGCGGAGAGCCAGTCGAGATTCCCAGCCTCCAGTGCGTCAAGTGTCTGTTCCCAATGCCCTAGCGCGATAGGAATCCAAGAGGGTGGATTCGTCAACTGATGCACGTACCTTATCGCGGCAGCGAGGTAGAGACGCTGCGTTTCAATCACGACGCGCTCGACTTTCGGCGGCTGTCCCGGTTCCGCGAGCATATGGAGGCGGCGCATTGTTTCAACCCAGGATGAACCCTGCAGGTCTCGCCCCACTTTGGTTGCCTGACGTGCGATTTCAGGGTCAGAGAAGACAGCTTTCAGAGCTAACGCAGTTGCCGCGAATTGCAACGCGAGATTGAAGTGGGAACGATGTCCGTCACCAACAATCAAGTGATAGCGAAACCGCGATGGGTTTCGACCCATGTGATGTTCATCTCTGGCTGTGCTATGGATCGCACGCGATTCCGTGGTGCCGCCGCCGGTAGTCATTTCCATGCGCAACGGACGCGTGGCGGCCAGGAATCGTCCGGTTGGGTACTCGATACCACCGGCTCCAGCATAGATCCGAGTGACGAGGAACGGCAGTATCAAGTCACCGAATTCTTTGGGATGAAGTTCGGTCAAGTAGTTCTCGTGTGCTCCCCAGGTTGGGCAGTCGGTCGTCAGCAGGCCGCTATGGTTGTTGTTGGCGAGTAACAGCTCGACCCCGTCTTGCTGGAGCTTTGCAACTGCCTGACGCACCAAGCATTGTTGGCGATCCACAATGGATGGCAAATCGTACGGCGACGAGCACTCACTGGCGGCCAATTCGATGTGGCCGCAATCGATGTATACCCTGCCGTAAGCATTGAAGATGCCGGAGCTGCATGGCAATGACGGTGCCAATTCGGAGAGAGTCTCGATGAATCGCTCGAACACGGGCCCGCGATTCTCTTCGGAATCAGAAATCGTCGTGAGGCACTCTAGCTCCGTGCTCATCATGAATTCATTGTTGACTGGTATCATCGATTTGATTCTCGGAGTTCGGTACATCCATTGGATCGATTTACTGTCCCGATCTATTCCGCCGTCTTTGCAGTTCCTTCAACGCATCCTCGCCACGCTGGCAATCGTTCACCGCGTCACGGGCTACTTGAGCAAAACCCTTGGCCTGCTCCATCAGCGGGCTTGCGGCGGTGAAAGGTTCCTCCGGCTCGTCCGCCGGTTCACTTTGCCGGGCGCGGCGTGAGATCGTCTTGTCATAAGTCATTTCGTTCTCCTCAGTCTTACGTGTTACGGGTCCAGCTCTTTACGGGTCTAGCATTTCAGCGGTAATGGGATCGGCGAGGTAGCGACTGAATCGCGCTTGGGTTGTTGCAACATTCTGTGAAGGTGAAAGGCATCATCGGCGCGGCGGAGCAGCGGCCCCAGCGTCTGACGGTTCATGTCGTCGAGATGCGGCATGTCGATCAATACACGCGAACTCCAGTAACTGGGTGTTTCGCGAATTTCCACGCGGCTCCAGTTGACGTCGGCAACTTGCTCTCGAAATCGCTTGATCAACTGCCCGCGTCCCCATGCACGGCTCTCTGGCGGTGGCTGAACCAGGCAAGCATCTGCCAATTCGATCGTCACAAGCGGATCGACCTGATGCTCATCGATCAAGCGCCATAACAAGCCACGCCGTGGATCGGTATTGGAGAAGTCGTGATCTGCCAGCCGCACACCGGGTGACTCCAACGGTTCCTCGTGCGCAAGCAGACACAATAGCTTGGCGGCCCAATCAAGATGGCGGGCGGCGCGATGCACCGATCCCTCCTCGACATAGTGGGCCAAGTCAATGATCCGCGGTAAGAGGTCCGTTGCGTCAGGAGCAACCTCAGCTTGGATCAGCCCAGTCTCGCACATCGCGAGTAATTTCTCGGAAAGCTGGCAAATGTACGCCGGAAGTGTTTGTCGCTGACCGTCAATCAGTGTGGATGTCGCCGTCATTCTTCCGGTCGGCAGATCGAGACCATGGCTCCACGTGTGCAGTGCATCGACTGGCGAGTAGAGCAGGTCACCACAGAACCCTTCTTCTGCGGCGGCCAAGACACACTGCACAAAGCTCGCCATCAGCGCGGCGGACAGAACGCAGTAATCGAAGCCGATCAAGTGCAAACGATCATGCCTCCCATGCGGTTCGCGCCGTGTATTCAGCAGGCCACGGCGAAAGGCCTCCGTCGTGGACAGAGTGTGAACCCTCGTTAGGTGGTGGGCTCGTCCTGAAAGGCTGAAGATTGGCGTGGCGTCTGGCCGAGGCATCACATACCCGACCCCAAAGAAGGGAATGGCTGCGGCCAGTGCGCTGGCGACGAAACCAAGACGAGCAGGATGCGAATTTTCAAGGAATAGGTCGTCCCAAAGTTCCTGGCTGACGGACACGTTCAGGTGAGTTCCCCAGCTAGTCTCGCGATTCAGCGCGTCGACGTTCGTGGCGGCGAGGGCGAAGTGAGATTCACCTTCTTCTTGCTCTTCGGCTAACCGCCGCGCCGCCTCTGCGGCTCGAAGCAAACTGATGCTTTGAGCTGCGAACGCGCGTGGGTTCAAGACTTCCGCACTGCAGACTTCGACGTGACCCATGTCAGAGTAAAAACACTGCCCGGCACTAGTCCATTGCCGCAAACAATCGATCGAATATCGAGAGCCATAGTGATAGCCCGATTCGGACCAAGTCAATGCGCTCTGAGCTGCGAGAGCTGGCCCGATTTGGGCCAACACTTTTTTTGTGACCTCCCATGAATCGAGCGTTCGCCCGCTGGGCTCAAAACCGGTGGTCGATAACTCGCAGTCGCGAGCGATAAACTTCTTCACTGCCATGTTGTTCTCTTGGATGAGTAACAGGCACTTATCCCGTCACAGAGGCCTGAAATCGATGGTCCTCGAGTTCTTCTCGCCGAGTCACGTCAACGCGGGTCACCGGTGTCTTGATCTTCAGATGGCGAATCAACATCAGGGGATCGGCCTCCATTTGTGCGGCGACCGAAAGAGCGGTTTCGAGCAGGCCTTCGACGATGTCGTCATACCCAACGGCCGGCACGCCCACTGCGAACATGCGACGCTCGGCTGCCCGGTTTTTCGCCACACTCATTGCCTTACGAAGATGAACTGACGCCATGATCTGTCCGGCGGTGACGTCGATCTTGCGCTGCGTCTCAGTGGAATAGCGGAGCACGACAGCAGGGAAGATCCTGGCAATGGCTGGGCGTATGAATCGTTCAGCAATCTGAGTCTGGTCGAGACCACTCTGAGCTTCGCCGTCAACCAACCAGGGAATCTCGGTGGACCGGCCGTAGATCAGACAGACCTTTTCAGCCCCATCTTGATCAAGCTCTGGCATCTCCAAGACCTCGTCGCCCATCCGTCCCGGCCGTTTGATCGCGTCGTCGACGCGGTCGGGTCGGTTCGTCATGCCCACGACCAAGAGGTGGGCTGGTACGTCCGCGTTTGCCTCCTGCAGCATGCCATCCATCTCGACGAGCAACGCTTCCAACGCATCCGATTGTGCCGATGAAACGGCGACGTCACGGCCCTCAGGGCGTCTGCCCAGCGAGTCGATTTCGTCCAGTACCAAGAGTTGCACGAGTGGTCGGGATCTGGGCTGCTCTTGCTTGGCTCGGATGGCGCCAAACAATTCTTCACGCACGATTCGCGCGTCCTCTCCATGCCACATGCTTTTCAGTTCGTTCGGCTTGACAAGATAGAGCGAAACGTCAAATCCATACTGTTCTCCAAATTCGGAGAGCTGATGAGCCGAGGCACGCATCAACGCCGTCTTGCCCATGCCCGGCTTGTAGCTGCAGAGCAGCATGCCGCGTAAAGGATCAAGGTTGTATTGGGCGCGAATCTGCGGTGAAACGATCCGTTTGTGGATTTCGATGAAAATCTTTTCAGCAATCGACTCGACGCACGCCAAATCCGTCAGCCGAGTCTGGATGGAGTCGATCGGCACCTCGAAGCGGCATTTCGCTTGGGCAGCTGGTAGGCAGGCAAGCGCCCATCGTGGGTTGTCTCGCGCCAGCACCAGCTTGGCCCGTGCTTGCAATTCCTGTGCTCGGACCGGTTCGGCCAGCATGACTACTTCTTCGCCCTGTCCCACTCGCGTCACACGAGCCAGCTGTTTTTCGTCGTCGGCGTAATCGACGAAAGTTACCACCTCCCCAAAACTGCTCTCGAACAGATAATCGTCTCCGGACCATGTGCCGACCACGACCTGCTCGTTGACGCGCACATATTCCCAGGGGCGAAGCTGCCTAAGGTCCTCGACGTCAACGTCCGGATGGACAGACATCTCACGCAGTTGTGATCCTTGACGGCAGATAGCGCGAAGCCCTTGCGGCGTGTCCTGCAACGTTTCTAAACGCAGGTGTGCCGCATTTGCGGTCGTAAGCTCGTGCAACAAAGTCTCGAGTTTGCCGGCGGCGTCGGCCGCTCTGATGCAGTTTTGCTCGAACCGGTCGCGCTGCTTTCGCGTCTCGAACAACTCACGCACGACCGCTTCCGGTTGGTCGCGTGCTCGGCTTAACAGTTCCTCGATCTCTTCGGGTGAAGTCGTCCTAGGCGGACGTCCATTGCGCTGGGGCACAGCATCTTGAAGCAATTGTTGAAGCATAGAGTTGCTTGAGGACATCGTTTTCTCCGTGGTTAGTTGTCTGCTTTGGGAACTTTGTTGTTCAGTCTCGATAGGTCCGCCATCGAATCGCACGCATCTCACCTGCTCGCCAGGCATAGACCTGCAGCACAGGTTGCCGCTGATCCGCTCCGAGTTTTCTTCCGGAGATCGGCATCAGCGTGCACTTGCCAGGCAGGAGAGATTCCAGCAATTGATAGTCCTGCAAGCTTGGTTTTCCTTCCGCCAGGCCGCAGGTCGCTTTCTGATTGCAGTCGCCACAGCCCCAACCGTGGCTGTGGAATACGGTGATGACAGATTCGCCAAGTCCGCGCAGCTGACAAAGCTGTTGAGCTTCCGCGAGGGCGGATGGGCTGAAGTGAAACTGCGCAGCATCACCTGAATGGCGCTGATCAAACAACAACGCGGAGAACAGCGTGACGATCCGAGTCGATGTACCGGGGAGAGGTTCCGGTAGCCGAACGTATTGTCCGGCCACTGCCGCTCCCGTCTCGACCAAACCCGCCTCGATGCAACGCCGCATCCCTTCTTCCGCGAGTCTTCTGTTCACGAGCAGCGGGCGGTCTGGAGTCAATTCGCCTGCGTCGATACTCCGTACGCCACAGGCTTCTAGAGTTGAGTCAATGACCGGCGGCGGAATCAGCGGTGGCGGTTGCAACAACGGTGGTTGTTCACAAGGCAATGCCAACAAGAGACAATAGATTTGTTCTTCGGCAGCGACCGTTCCTTCCTCGCGCAGCATCAACAACTTCCGCATCGACCACCGTTGCCACCTGCCGGTGGTAAATGTTTGCCTGGCGTCTGCGGTGCGCCCGCTGTTTGCCGCATGCAGGTCTACCTGAATGTGATCGACAATCGGCTCTCCGATTTCGTGGCACACCGGAACTACTCGAGCTTCCATTTCCTGGATGTCAAGCTCTGCCTGGCCACCGAGAATCGAGTTCATGGCAGCTTCCTCGACCAGTTCGGATAGGTCATCCGAGACATCCTTGCTGGCCAAGGGAATGCCGGTCAGGTTTCGTTCGCGTCGCAATTCACAAACCCAGCGGTAATTGTTGTGCACCATTAGTTGCACGCCGAGGCTGACGTTCATTTCGTTGTTCTTTCGACTTGCGGGGCATGGAGGTCCTGGAAAGTCAAGGGGCCGCACCGTGGTATGGCCCCTACACCAAGTCGTACCGTTTCCTAACTAGCTCAGCCCGCTGAGACTTCGGGCATCACTGTCCATTCCTCGTCGGTTGCTTCGAGTTCTTTGAGACGACTCTTGCTGTCGAGCATGACGCCACGACTGAACGCGGTCCAACGCAAACCGTTTTCTTGTATCTGCATGCGGCCAAGGTAGTGTTCGATGGCTTGGCCGACGCTGTGGTCGGGCGTCACGTCGTCTGATTCATCGAGGTCAACTTCCAGGCGTTTTTGACGAGCCAAATCCGACATGACGAGGCGGTTCATAGCAACCATTTTGCATCTCCTTTGTGAGAGGCGAGTGAAGTGAAGGTCTTACGAGGACGTTGGTTTTGAATCGAAGCAGTCGAACAGACTGGTGTAATGAGTGGCAATTTGGTCGTCGTTAACGAGAATTTTCAAAGCAGACTGGACCCGACGCTCGGCGACAGCGACAGGCGCAGCGCGATCGACAAGGCCTCCGGCGCCAGCATGAAACCAGGCAAGCAGGTCTCGGCAACCAGACGCGACTCGTTCAATGCAAGTCGGGCGTGCTTGACCTGAGCGTTGAATCGTAGCGCCTCGATCGCTGCAGCCCTGTTCGATTCTCCGTCAGCTCGCAGCTGCACAACCGCTCGATGACAACGAAGGTGTCGCCCGCGAATGTTCAACTTGACTGCGATAGGCTGTCCACGCACGCGCGGACGATATTCCCAGCCCTCCTCGAGCCCCACCAACAATTCCTCATGACGGGAAAGCGAGTGGAGAAGCTCATTCACTTCCTGCTTGTCCAAGTCGCATTCGCTCGACTCTCGTTCAGGCGTTTGTTGCGCTAAAGCGAACTGAGCAGCGGTGGCAATCTCGTCCAGCAGTTGCGGAGGATCATCACCCCGGATGTCTGCTACGAGTTGAAGCTGCTGCTGATTGAGTGCGAACCGTAGGTTGGACGGAAGCCCGAGATTGAACTTCAACACTGAGGCTGGATCGAAAGACTCGCCCGCCGATAGCCGTAAAACGGAGGTCACCGGCCGCGTCCAAGGCGACCAGCGCGGTCCGATCTTGGAGCTTGATTTCCGCTCTGTCGGCACTGAGCCATTCGAACCTTGGCAACGCAGAAAACGATTCGCGCAGTTGGCTAGGCTTGGTGGCTGAATGCAGACTCATCAGATCTGTCGTCGTGTTGGTCATGTTCATGTCCTCCATCAATACAAAGGCACCACAGGTTCGAGCCCTTCCATGGCCGTCGGTTCAAGAGCGAAATATCGGGCCGCCTCGATGTCGGCCGGATGCGACGGTCGGCGGTTTTGATAGGAGATGATGGGGAATAGATGGTTTTCCAACAGCCGATCGAGCGGGAGCGGACCCGGCGGCAGATCGCCGAGTTCTCCAATGCAAAGGTACCCACGTTCCCGGCTGTAGTTCGGATGGAAATACGCAAGGTCCTTATCGATCAGAACTGCCAAGCAAGGCCCGTCCGGGTCTTGAAACAAGTCGCCGCGATAGATGACCTCGCCGCGCACCGGCCCCGGCATCAACTCGACTCGAGTGTCGGCGTCGAGCTTTCGCTTGTACGGACAGTCGATCTCGAACCGGAACGCACGCGGTGCGGGTGCGATCTGCGGCGAAACTCGAATACGTTTGGTTTTCGTCAACAGTCCGTCCCGACACTCCGCCCAGTTGTTGGCAAAGAACTCGCGAGTCAGACGTCCGAGCGGTTCGTCCTCGTCTGGCATGTCACCGCGCTCAACGCTAGCCAGAAGCATCTGCATCATGCGCTGGAGATCGACCGGCAGTTGGCTGTTTTCGTGCGTCATGATTGGCTCCGCGACGTTCAATGCTTCGTGATCGGTTCAGGAAAGGACAATTCGTAACGGTGGCTTGCCCGGCTTTCGCGCGACAAACATCGCGCCGCGCGGCGGCATACCCGTGTCGGCCAAGTCATTGTCGGCGAGTTGCAGCTCCGCGAGATCGTGCCGAGTGATTCGATGTCGGCAGGTCTCTCGCGCCCATTTCATCGTTCGCTTGCAGCGGGGGCAGTGTGGCGTCTTGGCCCAGCGCGTGCCGACTGCTTCACGGCGACATCCGCATTCGCAGACCAACTCCACGCACAGCGCGTGCGAAAACGGTTCGAGCGATATCTCTTTCGAGCCGCATAACTTTTCGGCGATTGCGAATAGTTCTCGCCAAGTTATTTCAGCGGCATGATGCGGCAGCCGCATCAACTCCCAACGAACGTGTCCGCTCAAACAGTTGGTTGAACGTTGCCGCCGGATGGTCAGCAATTGCCCGCTACTGAGGTCAACGATCCATTCTCGATCGAGAACATCGTCCAGGTCGTTACGAGTCACCAATCGCTGCGATTGCAAAACCGTGATCCCGGCAATCGTTGCTCCGATCGCGCCGCCGGCCAGCGTCGGCGGCCGTCTGGCTCGATCGTGTGGCTGGCAAGGAGTTCGCTCGGTGTGGCGGAACAGGTCGCGGACTTCCCACGTGCACAGCTGGCATCCGTACCCGGCGCCGCCATGAGAGCAGGCCACCCGGCCCAGCTCGGATCCGCCGCTCCCATCAAGTGCCGGTCGCAATAACGGAATGCCCAGCCCGTTGGAGATCGTCGTCAGCGGCAAGGCGAGCTGTGGGTCGTCCGTGCAATCGATCAGTAGCTGCGCTTCGTCAAGCTGGCCGATACCGATCTGCCGCGCGTCACAGAAGAGCCCCAGCACCTTGCCGGGAGCCGATGTCTTGGCCCAATTGACGATATTGTCGACCTTGCGGTGACCGGCTGCTGCTCCGAATTGTGTTCCCAGGTTTTCCTCTTTCGTTCTCGCGAAATCGCAGACAACAAGCGATCCGACTCCCGAGAGCAGGCATTCCATCGCGACGCGTTGCCCCAAGTTGCCCGCACCGATCACAATCAGGTACGCCTCGAGCCAGCGAGCGAGCGCAGCGTCACGAAACGTGCTGGTCTGAGCAAGACGCGAGAAGCGGGCTGCATATCCGTGCTTTGCCGTCATCGCCGATCTCCTTGGCGAAACAATTCGAAAATGGCGTCAAGTCGTTTGACCGGGCGCGGCGGCGGTGGGCGCCAAGCAGGTTCCTGGGGATCAAAGTTGCAGTTGGCACAGCGAAACTCCCGCTGCGCGAACATTGCCTCCCATGCAGACAGTTTGTAAATCGTGCCACAGCTTTTGACCGGCGTCCCAGGACAGACTGCGATCGGCTCGCCTTCGCGGAGCCGAGCCTTGGTGAGAAAACAGTAAACGTCGGCGTTGTGCTCGCTGGCAGAGTACTGCGTGAACTCGGCTTCAGTACCGACCGCGATCCAGAACGAGTGTGCAGCGATGTCGAGCCGGTCAGCATGCCGCAAGGTCAGCGTCCCCGACATGGCTGGTATTCGATTATGCCTGACAACCCGGTCAAGAGTCTCCGGAATCAGCGCCACGGCCACGACATCCCCCAGCGGCGCGATCGCAGCAAGCATGACGGCATCGCTGAGTCGCTCGGCGGCCGGCGACCCAGCACGATTGATCCACAAAGGCGTATTGATTGCGATCTGACTTCGTGAGTCCGTGGCATGATCGTGTTGCCATACGGTTATGTTCATGACTGCATCCGAGTTTCTTGAGCGTTGCATAATTGATAGGAGTCGCCACAACTGGCGGACATGCCGAGAGCATCCCACGAACATCCCTCAGCCGGGCATCTCCAAAATCTCCAGATACAAATCGTCTGGAGAAAGGTTGATGCGATATCCGAAAAGGTGGTTGCGCTCGATCAATAACTTGGCGAAATCGTCTGGGTTCTCCTTCACGCCGATCTCGAACAGCAACCTTGCAATTTCGAGTCTTCCGAGTCGCTTACGCAGGCGAGCAACCGCACGAATGGCAATTTGCGGGTCGTCGACTTCAATGATGTTTCGTTTCCGTAGTCGCGTGGCAAGCTGTTTGGACGAAATGTATGCCTCAATCGAATGGTCCGGCGCCCCACGAGCGGCCGCTGCCAGAATCGCAAAAACAGCCCATTCCCCTTTCGGCAGCTGCACCGCGTCGACCAACTGTCCAGCCAGAGTGAACTCGACTTTTCCGGCCGCTCCGAAACGGCCAATCACCCGAATCGCCAGTTCGCTGTGGAGAAATGCGTATTCAAACATGAGCGATTTACCTCAAACTGCGAGGTATCAGTTTTGTACGAGCGATGCTCCACGCCCCGTCGCCCCGCGCAAGTCACAAAGACAATTGGGCTCGGTCAAAAGCATGCGCAGGCGGAAAATGTCAAACAGGAACGAACCTGTTCCTGTTCAATTCACCCCGGCCTCGCAGCTACAGGTACGCCGGCGTTGTGATCAACGGCCAGCGATCATCTCTTGCCCTCGACGCTTAACCGGAAGTGACGCAACACGTTGAACACCCTCCGGAAGATCTGGAAAATCCCAATCTCCGCGCCGCGCAGCTCGTCAGCATCGATATCGCTCGGCTGTTCGCCACACACACAACCAATTCCCAATCATCGCTTTCGGTCGCCAGTCTGATGTTCTTCTGCAGATACGAGCCCGGGGTCCGCCCAGAGCGTGGGAATGGATACATCAGGTAGTGGTTGAAATTGTCGGATGCAAAGACAACGAACCGTTGGTCTTTGGGAACGGCGATCGCCTCCCAGGACATGTCGTGATAGACCTCGTCGTAGATAATCTCTCCTTCATGCGGTGAGGTGATTCGAACGACGGAAGCCTCGTGCGACTCCGCTTCCGACACAGCAAAAGCGTTGGCTCCGCCCCGTTCACCGGCGTCGGTTCGACGCAGCTCGACGGAACTCGAGTACTCGCAACCGGTAAAAAGCGAGAGGACCAACGCTACCGCAGTAAGGGGACGTTTCATCATGTTTCTCCAAATGCAATTGGCTCGGCGGCAAGCAGCACGCGCTGCTGCCTTGCCTGTCTGTAAACAAATACGCACCCAGCAAGAAAACTTTTCGCTAGCCTCGGGACGTTTGAGGTCTTTGATAACCAAGCCAGGCATTCTTGAAGTCATAGCGTCTGCAATGATCCGACGATGACACGCCTTGTACATCTTGCAGGCACAACCTTTTCAACACACGCCAAAACACACGACGACTAGACGGCAATAGGAAACCAAGTCGACACACCGCGAGGCTCACGGTGCGATCCGGCTGGATCGAGGAAACGTCACGCCGTTGAGAAACGCTCCCGTCAATCACAACGCGGGAGCCGACTCATTTTTTCAAAGTGATCCGAATTTTGTCTCGCTGAGAACCTCGTTTAACTCAATTTGTGGCTCGCTTTGCCACTGGAGACAGCTTCTTGCCGGCATCGGGATCGAGCGTTTCGACAACTGAGGCTCTCGGAAGCATCACCGCAGTCAGCCTGACACCCTTGAAACGCACTCGCGGCGTGATTTGGCGGACCGCAAAGTCAATCAGAAAAAAATCCTCCAGCTGCGTGCCTCGTCAGCGGGCATGCGCGGGCGGAAACATAGATCTCATCGCGATTGCCCGAAGCAGCCGCCCAGAGGTGGTACGCCCCGAGTGCCTCGAAACTGGCGTTCAACGAGCCAATCATTGGTAGATACTCGGTCAGGTCAACGTTTACATTCTCGACCAATCCCCACGGTGGCAGGAGACCATGCTGTTGCAGTCGCCAAAGCCGGTCGAGCGTGTCATCCGCATCCAACTGGCCTGCCATCAGCATGTAATGAGGATGGAGAAGGCGGACGTTTGCGTCTTCTGTCCCGTTACTTTCATATCCCAGTGAACGACGTGATTCACCAGCGGAGAGACCATACATGCCGATCTTCGCTGCCGCAGTCCCCGGCCAATAGGATTGACCATACTGACGTTGATCTGCGCAGTAGTCGGGTTCTCATGGTCAACCAGTTGACACCGCTAACCATGTCCTTCGTCTCAGCCGAGAACTGCGGATAAAAAAGTGACTGCAGTTCAGCGATAAAACCACGCCCCCGAAAAACTCGCCCGCTACCGTCCATTCTTAATGCTGCATCATCGCCGACCGCCATCCGATACAGAGCGGCAACGAGAACCGTCTCGCCACCAAAGTCTTGCCAGCGAGACTCGAGTTTTGTTTCGCCGTCATCTGCCAGACCGTGCGTTACATAGCCTTCATCATCGACCAAATACGCAAAGTCGATCGATCGGATATCTTCAGTGAGCTCGGCAAGCAACTGATTGTCATGCAGCATCTGTGCGGCGATCGCCATTGAGTGGTAATACAAACTGGTATCGATCGAACTGTATTCCGTGCCGTGGGCAATTCGGTACTTTCCATCGGATTTGCGAATGAAGTGTGGTAGTAACCCGTGACCGCGCTCGAGTGCGGATATCGTGCGATAGACGTTATGCAATACTTCGACCGCGCGCTCACGTTCCATCATTCCCAGACGCCATGCTGCGCAGCTTGCTAAACAGAACATGCCGGAAGTTGGCACGCAATCAAACTCGCCAGTTGCTAAGTGCGCTTTATCTTTGACAACACCGTTTTCGGGCGAATAACAGCGTGCCAGCTTCGCATACGAGATCAGGAAGACTCGCTCTTCGAATGAGATCTTCGGGAACTGCAACAAGAGGGAGAGTGAGTCCACGCTGATGTTGGTCGGTTGCTCGACTACCCAGTTGACGACCCTTGATGCTGGTAGTGAATTCGCATCGAGAGGCCACTCCATGGTTTGGAATTCGTCTTCACTTTCCAACGGTTCAACCCGTTGCCAGAGGATTTCCTGATCAAGCGACTTGATCTCGACCTTTACCGAGCCACTTCCCTTCGCACGCAATCGGACTCCCACGCATCGAGGTTGAAGGCGTTGAGCCACGAGTCCTCCAAAGCAACGAGACAAATCAAGAGCGCTGTCGTCGGGTTGACCGTGCGCGACCAAACTGTGCCAGACGCCGGCCCAAGCACCGACGTCAGAGTCTGACAGGTCGATATTCACCTGGCCGCCGGCGCAAACAATTTTCCCGGATTCCGTCCCCATCAATCCGAATTCGGTGCTCAAGTGCGTGGTGGTCCGGAATGGACTGAGACGCTCTGATTCACCATTGAGTAGTTGCAATGGAAGAAAATACTCTTGGATCGGTTGCTCGAGAAGAACATTGGGCTCCCCGCGGCGCTGACGTTGGACCGCGGATTCGCTCGCAACCCCGTTTGGCTCATCCGCAACGAGGATCGTTGCGTTAGAAAGCTGCAAGCAGACAAGAAACCCGACCACCGCGAGTTGGATCTTTGATCGAGACAAACAAAGCTTCTTACCCATCATCATTGCCGGTGGTTACCAATTGTTGTGCGCGAATCATTTGGTCGGCGATGAGACGAGCGTCCTCAGTTTCATCATCAGTTTCATGAATGAAGCTGAGGATGGCTAGATCGCGAACGACGCGTGCCTGATTCTCGTCTGGAACAAGAGTCGCGTTTCTTGTTCCCGGAGGGAGCGTCGAAACAACCGGCTCCAGATCACGAAGAACCTTCTCGGTTTTCTCGCTGGCGTCGGCTGGTGCGACAAACAGCACGCTTGTCGATTCGCCGCTTGCTTCCGCCTTCAGTCGCGAAAGGAAGTTGATCACTTGAAGCGCATCGAGAGCTGATATTCTTGTGTCTGAAAGTACAGGTTGAGTGACATTCAATCGCGATCCAAGTGGTGCGAGCTCAACGGGACCGCCATTTCTTCGCATGAAATTGACAACCAGCAGCGCATCGCCAGCCGTTACGTCGCCACTTGCATTGACGTCAAATCGATTGAGTCCAATTTCTCCGCCGACGTGAATCACGCCAAGCGCATCAATTTCGCCACGCGCCGCGGATAGCGTGTAAGCGAGTGACGAGGTGTTGGCCTGAAACTCCGAGCCGTACGCCGTTTTGTGGAAATTCCAGGCCTCTGCTGTGGCGAGTCCAGGCAGCTGCGTCGACTCCAATGTCAGCGTCTCCACGATCGCGCCGTGGAGTGTCAGCGTTGCGACCGAGTCGTTCGGGTCATCCAAGGAATGCCGGACAAAGGAGACGTTGCTTCCCTCGCGGACGCCGGAAATCGTTCCACTGAGCTGCGCGTTTTCTAGAAAAACAGACGTCTCCGCTACCGTTCTAATGTCGCCGTGATGCGACGCCGTTTCGCGAATGATTTTCGGCTCAGCCGGGTGAATTCCGTCTTCGGCTTCCACGAGTGTGATGTCGCCAAAGCCATCGCTGGGAATCCCCTCGCCGAGCAAAATGACGATCGAAGCGTCACGCGGGTTGTGCTCGCTTTTCACGTCTTGCAGAAACGCAACTCGTGCTACCGATTCAACCTTCGAGAGTGAGTTGCCAAGTTCCCACGCCGGGCCCACGAAAAGTTGCCCGGCGGGTCCCACGGTCTCGATCAATACCGAATTGAAGTCGCTGATCACATCGGCTCGTTGGCGCATGTCCTGCGTGAGCGGATTCGACCCAATCACCACCAGCCGCTCTTCGCCCGCATAATTCGCTGTCACGTCGACGCGAGTCCGTTCCGTTGTCACTTCGGAAAAATCCAGGATCGCGGTGCCGCCGTCAGGAAACGTCACATGAATGCTCGGTAAACCTTGCCTGGTATCAATCGTCATGCGTTGAATTTGGCCAAGTCGGCGAACTTCGCCGGTACTGCGAACTTCGGCGACCGATGGTCCGAAATTCACCGAGAGGCCGAAGTTGTCATCAAGGAGCAAACCATCAACGATGGAGTTTGGCAACGTATTAAGACGTATGTACGTGTCGGACGAGATCACCGCAAACTGTCGTACGTCGGGGATGCCATCTGTGACTGCAACGTGTCGCGCAAGAGCGATACGATCCGTTAGCATCACCTCGCCGCCATCGATCACCAGTTCCATCTGGTCGACCTCATTCGCAGGCACATCTACTGCTTCGATCGAGAGCGCCTTTTCCAGCGAACGAAAAACCGTCAACGGAGTTTCCGGGTCCGTTGGTTCAGCGGGGACGACGGCGCATTCACCTTGCCCAAAGAGAGCGCCCTTGTCGAACGTACTTCCAGCCGGATGACCCGTATCATACGCCACGATGCTGAAGTGGCGCGTCAAATTCGTCGCCTCGATCGCATCGCGAAAAACGGCGTGATTCGTATCGGACTCTGGATCGCAGATCCTTTGTGCGATCGATTCAAGGGTAACAGGCTCAATGCTACCTGCCATCAGATGCCGGGCTTCGAGTCGCTCGGCACCAAGGCTACGTCGAGTTCCTGTCCGACTTGCCGGTCGTTGCCACTGCCTTCCAGCCAGCCATCGCTCCGGTCCAAGGAAACCCATCACTATGCCCCCTCCAATACTTTGAATTCCCAGAACCTGACTGAATCATCGGCACCGCCGGACATCAGCCTCTTACCGTCGGCAGAGAACTCCACCGCCTGTACGAAGTTTTCATGCCGCTTCATCTGCGCCACTCGCTCGAGCGTACCAGCTCTCCACACGCGAACAGTATTGTCCCAGCTTCCAGTGGCGATGAACTTGCCGTCAGGTGAGTACCGAACGCACTGAACCATGTTGCTGTGCCCGTTCTCTCCATTGACATCCGCATTGGCTGTCCGCAGGCAATTGCCCGTTTTCAAGTCCCAAAGCTTGATCGCACCATCAGCACCGGCGGTTGCGACGGTCTCGTCAGACGGCGACGTTGCGATGGAAAAGACGGGGCCGTCATGAGCATCGATCACGCGTGTCGTTTTCTTGGTGTTGATGTCAACAATCAACAACTTTCCCTCGTTCCTTGGCCGATCCCACGGCTTCCATTGGCCGGTCCCCACGACCAGCGTTTGCCCGTCTGAGCGAAACGTCAGGCAGTAAACGATATTCTCGGATTCAAGCTTCTGATCCAAAAGCGGGGGATCGGACAGGCGTGCCATGTCCCAGACTCGCAACGTTCCATTCTCCGTGGCAACCGCCATGCGACTGCCATCCGGTGAAAACGCGACCCGGGCGGTCGAATCGAGATTATCGAAGACGGAGGTCTGTTGGCTCAGTTCGTTGAGTTTGCCGAAGTAAAGCTGTGCACCTTGGCCTGACTTGACCACCCAAGCAACGTTGTCCTGATGGACTGCGAGCGATGTCAACTTGTTAGGGAACTCGAGGTCCAAGTCACCGTACGTGCCGGAGTCGAGGTGAAGCAGCCTCAGGCGGCCAGTCTCTTCAAAATATCCACCACCAATCAAAACATCGGCACCACCGTTGACAGGTTGGATCGCAACGACTTCACCAAGATCGGCCTTGCGCATTTCCTTTGCATCGTAGGCAATCCGCACATTCGTATCGAAAGTTTCCTCCCCAACCGGCCGAAGCACGTACGTGTAGTTCCCTGATGTCTCTGCAAAGATCCGCTCACGAGACAACGTTTTTCCTTCCCAATCAAAGACCTGCACGTCAACATCATTCGAAGTTCCAGGATTGGCAACAATGCGAATCGCGCGATGCAAACGCTGCTGTTCAAGACTTTGATTGGCGAGCATCAACTGTTGCTTCGCTTCAGAGCATTCCTGGTTCACCACCTTCAGAGCTTGATTCGCATCGTACAACATCCAACTGACAATGATTGTCCCGCTCGCGAGCATGAAGATCAGCGAAGCAGCCAACGCTGGAAGAAAATGGGCAGCTTGCTCAAGAGATGAAAGTGGTTCACCCTTGAAGCGTGCTCGCGAACGAAGGCAAGCGTTGCAGTTTTCAATATGTACGGATTCTTCATCGCTCCAAGAATCTTCTCCCAATTCAACTGCCCACCAACGACTAGGTGACGGGCAGTCAGAGCGCTGTTCTTGCCCCTGAAGATCTGCAAGTGAGACATCAGCGATACACTCTTTCAAATTCATGACTATGCCTTGTTGATTATTTTTTGGATTTCTTGTTTTCCGCGAGTCAGCCACACGTTGACGAGTCCTACCGATTCTTCTTCCATGACGTAAGCGATCTCGTGGCGGTCGAAGCCGAAATGGAAATTCAGCAGCAAAGCCACTCGGTGATCTTGTTTCTTCACGGAACTGATGAGAATACCAAGCTTCTCCTTATCCTCGACGGTCTCCAAGAGATCCTGATTGGGCTCGCCTGACGGTGGTGGAATCGACTCCACTGAGTCCCACCTGAGCAGGTCTGCGTTGTGATTGGACAGCACACGCCAAATGCTGATGCTGTGTCGAAGAGCAGTTTTGAAAAGCCATTTCTCCTGCGCTTCTCGGTCGAGCTTGCGAAACTCGGCGAGGCGGGGCCACTTTTCGTACAGCATCAGGAATACATCTTGTTGCAAGTCGCGTGCGTCGTGCCCGTTGCGTTTGATCGCTTTGCAGATGTGGAGCAGGTTTTCTTCGTGTTGTTCGACGAACGCTACGAAGGATGAACGCGCCGTCACACTGGATTTCGGTGCGAGCATTGCTTCAAGTCGCTCGCGATGTTGAAGGAAAGCTGCTAAGTTCTTGGCCATTTCAGGATGCCGGACAATCCACTGCTCCACGGCTTCCGTTTCATTGCGAAGCAGCCAGTGCAGACTTGTGCGATGATCTTCAACAAACTTGGCTACAACAGGGCTCTCTTGCAGCACTGAGTTGTTGCTTTGGCTTAGCAACAGCTCCACTACATCGCGGAGACTGACGAATTCATGCAGTTGATCAACAAGTTCCTGGTTTTCCGCGATCCAGGCGCAAGAATCCCACGCGTCCCATTGCAATGCCTGACTCGGGCCAAAACCGGCTTCCATGAGTGCGTGGTTGAGTTCCGATTTCTGGTCCGCGAGCATTTCGTGAAGTTGCACCGCTTGGGCATACTCAAGGTTCACGCTGACTTTCATAATGAAATTCTCGTGCGCTCGTGTTTTCGTGGCTAATTGTTACTTCGATCTCAATCGCGTCCGGTGGGACACCCAGGTAATTCGCGATCAGCCGTTTCAGCAGTGTTTGAGCGACACGCTCGTCGAAAACCATGTTCGGCCCGACGGGCTGGTCCTGGCGAAACTCCTGCAATGGAGGATCGTTCAACTCAAAGAAAACCGTACTTTTCACCTGAGAACCCCCAGTCTGAGAGGTATGGCTCGGCGGACCGCGTTCGACCCCGCGATGGAGGCGGACTGATCTGCCTTCAAAAGGGAATACGCTGATTCGTCGAGCCGAATTTCAAGCGTTGCTCAGTTTTTTCAATATTTTTGAAAAACGGGCTTTGCCCCCACTAGCGTACGGTACCCGCTCATGGAGTTGATCCAATGCTTGGTACCAAAGAATCTCCGCGAGGCCGCACCGACAACACTGGACCGGATTTCGCAACCGCTCTTCCTGGGCTCGTCAAGATTCTAAAAGAGCGGATGTCCGACAGACTGAGTCGACGTCGAGTTGATGAACCACTGATCGACAATTTCAAAACACGTTCTAACTGCGACGTACTTGCAAGTCAGACTCAACGTCAGTTCGATGTGGGCAGTGCCGCCCACGCAGTAGAGCCGTCGGTCACTTCGGATCAGTAGCTGCCCTTCGCTGATTCCTCTCGAGGAACGAAAGATCTCCTCGCCGCTGACGCCGGTCGTGTTGCGCACAACTAACTCCAACCGCTCGCCCGGTTAGCTTGTCGACCGCTAGAAGAAACGACTCGCCCTCCGCATCACAGTTCTGGATCTTCTGTGGTGGAGAGGTTGTTGCAGCGCATAGGGCTGCCAAGATTGTATAGAATCCGTTGCTCAAACACTGGAATGTAGACGGAGCCGATCGCCATTGCTATTCACAAGACAAGTTTTCGAGGTTTCAAACTCCACTTTGAAAACGAGCCGGCGACCGAGTCGATGGTCCGCGCGATCGATGAGTTTCCCTCTTTCTTTACCCCCAGCAGCCCCGAACCGCTGATCATCGACTGCGGCGCGAATATCGGAATCTCGGTGCTGGAGTGGAAAACTCGCTGGCCGATGGCTCGCGTGATCTGTTTCGAGCCAGATCCCGATGCCTTCCGACTGCTGGACATGAATATCGAGCAAAACGGGGTGCCGGGTGTGAAGTGCATTAATGCAGCTCTGGCAGACTTCGACGGAACTACCACCCTGTACGGAAATGTTGGCAAAGGATCCGACGCAAGAGGAAACTCAATCGAAGCCGCCTGGGGGCAGCGTCCCGGGACATCGGCCGTCGAGGTCAAGTGTCAGAGGCTTTCCCCGATTCTGACTGGCCAGGAAGTCGCCTTCCTGAAATTGGACATCGAAGGTGCGGAGCAGCGGGTCCTGGGCGAGATCGCAGCACAGCTTGATCAGGTCGCAGCCCTGTACGTCGAAGTTCACGAAACCGAAGCTTTGGCCCCAACCAACTCAGCCCGGCAAATCAGCGATCTACTCACTTCAGCGGGGTTCACGGTCGAGTCAGAATCGCGGTTCGAGCCACACGCATTGCCCGCACACCTCGACTCATGGCGTGAAAGCGTGGACGCCAGCCAGACTCAACTGCTTTGCTGGCGATAACGTTTCTGAATCGCCCGGGGGGCGGGATTTACGTGCGTTTGGGCACCGCGCGGTACCGGACAAGCATCAATCACACGTGATTTCGCCACATCCACGTGTTATAATCGGCATGGGTCATTCTCTCTTCCTTGTTGCGTTTTCTCGCTGATGGCGGCATCTACAAAGTCACACGATTTTCTCGGACCACCAACCCAGTCAGGCGACTTGGGGACGCTGGGTCATTATCGCGTGATCGATGAGCTCGGTAGAGGCGGGATGGGATTCGTGTTTCGCGCCGAAGACATCAAGCTGAAACGCGCCGTCGCACTCAAGGTGATGAACCAAAGGATCGCGGCTACGCCTAACAGTCGGCGGCGGTTCATCCATGAAGCGCGAGCCATGGCAGCGGTTCACCATGACAATGTGGCAACGATCTTCGAGGTTGGCGAAAGCAACGGAACACCCTTCATGGCCATGGAGATGCTGAAAGGGTCGACGGTCGAAGAATTTAACAAAACGAAGCAGCGGCTGGGCTTTGAAAAAATCATTGAGTATGCCCGACAGATTGCTTGCGGGCTGGCGGCCGCTCACGCTAACGGGATCGTGCATCGCGACATCAAGCCGGCCAACATCTGGATCGAAGAGGGGAAAGATCGCATCAAGATTCTCGATTTCGGTTTGGCGCTCGCGTCGACACCGGTCGATCACCTTGCCGGTCGTGGCGCTGTGATTGGAACGCCGGGCTATCTGTCGCCCGAGCAAGCGAGATCGGAACCGTTGGACGATCGGAGTGATCTGTACAGCATGGGTGTTGTGCTTTACGAACTGTGTACGGGCAAACTGCCGATCCAGGCAAAGTCAGTCCCTGGGCAACTGATTTCGATCCTGGCCCATCGCCCCAAACCGATCAATGAGATCAATCCAGAGATACCGCAGCCGCTATGCGATTTGGTGCATCGCATGTTGCGAAAAGAGCCACGTTCGCGACCCTCATCTGCAGTCGCACTGCAGGAAGAACTCGATCGCGTTGAAACGGAATGTCATGCCAAGAGCGAGGTCGCACAAGCGATCAACAAACTGCAGATGGGCCTGAGCGAAGTTGTCAGCAAGAGTGCTGATTCCGGATTCTTCGATACGATCGACGAGTTCCAGTCGCCAATCCCCGATCCGCTGGCAACGATCCCGGCACCTGTCACGATGGTTACGCCGGCAAGACCGGCCGCGCAAAAGCCCGCCGCGGCGGCTACACCTGCCTGGCAAGCGTATTGGCCGTTTGCAGCAATCGTGGCCGTCGTATTGATCGCGCTCCCAGTACTGACGTTTGCATTCAGCGGTGTCGGCCGCGATGAAGCCTACGTGATCGCTCAATCGGACGCTGAACCGACGACCGCAACGCGCAATCCAGCCCAGGACTACGAGAAGAACTCGCAGAAACCGAGCGGCGACAACAATCAAGCCCAACAGAACCGACAACAAAACAGCACGGGCTCTCCATCCAAACCGAAAGGGAGTGGCCAAGGCAAAACCGGACAAAACAAGCAGGGAAACAACAAGAAAAACCAGAATCGCGGTGGTGGCGAGAAGAACGGGCAGGCCACCAGCAATCCCGCCCAAGGGAATGGAGGCGAAGACACAGGTGCGTGACGTCGGCCAAGCCAAACAAGACGGCGGTGGCAACTCGTCCGCGGAAGCAAATCTCACCAGTGTCGCGTCGGAACCCAGCTCTACACCCGTTGCCGCGGTTGCTGAAACGACCCCACAACCCGAGCCCGAGCCTGAGCCCGAACTGAGCCGCCAGCAATCGAAATGAAATGGACTTCGATCTCGACTGCCGCAGGTCGTGGTGCTGACGTGATGGTCCAGAAAGCGGGCAATCAGAAGTTTGGATCAAAACCAAGCTTTGGCATCGGCACCCGGAGCGGCGTCGAAACTCATCACTCCTACCTGCAGTTTGATCTCGCCAACGCCGGAAATCTTAAAAAGCACATCCAATCCGCTGAGTTGATCCTGACGCTGTTAGGTGGTCGCGATCAACCCACGGACCTCGAAGTCCGCGTCTATGGGGTTGCCGACGTGGGCGTTTGGGAGGAAGAACTGCTCACCTGGGGTAATTCGTTTTCCTCGAAAGGTATCGAATCATTTCCGCTGATCGCAGAAATCAGAGCCAGCGTCGATAGCCTGCAGTCTTTCGACGGCAAGAAAATCGTTCGGATCTCGACGCCGCAGCTCGCACAATTCATAGCCGCCGCTGGCGAAACGGTGACATTCGTGATTGCCGGATCGGGAACGGGAGACGAAGTGGTCAGATTCATCAGCCGTGACAACGCGACGGGACCACCTCCCACGCTGCGGCTCGAGACCCCGCGAGATGCTCCGCTCGATGACAGAAACAACAACAGAAACAAGACCAGAAACAACCGGAGGAGATAGTCCATCGGACGCTAGCTGCGGAGTCTGTTGAATCCGCGCTGAGCGGTGGGCAGAAAAAACTGGGAAGTCGCCCCAGACCGATTGATCGAATTCCCCGTCACCGATGCCGGCAAAAGGTTCTCCCAGACCGATCGAGACTTCCAGTTCGCCGCTGCGGTCGCCAGCTTTGGCATGTTGCTTCGCAATTCGCCCCACAAAGGGAAAGCAACGTTTGCCGGCGTCGCCCGCATCGCTCGGGAAGGAGCCAAGGGGGACGAGAGCGGCTATCGCATCGAGTTCCTCGAATTGGTGACCAAAGCAAAACAGCTGCGCGGCGAGTAGGCCTTTGTTGCATTGTTGCTCGGTTGTCCCAACCGAGATCCGTTACAAGACTCGGTTGGGACAACCGAGCGACAATTTCTTACGCCAGACAGCAGTGATCGAGAATCTCGTCGGCGCTCGCTCGATAGCCGACGTAGAACGGTCCAAACTCGGCGTACTTTGCACTCGCCTCGTCGAACCGCATCTTGTATACGATTTCTTTGAGATACTCGGGATTGCGGCCCCACAAGGTCACCATCCACTCCCAATCGTCAAGCCCAACGCCAACCGAAATCAGCTGGCTGACTTTTCCGGCAAAGGCGATCCCACTCTGGGCGTGTTCGGCCATCAGCGCGTTGCGCCGGCTGAATGGTTCGGTGAACCAGTTGCGCCAGGCACGCGGCTCTTGTTCATCGGATAAAAGCAGGCGGAAGGCCACTGGGGAAACTCCGGACGCAGTCGCTGCTCGTTCATCATTGGCAAGCGGCGCTCGTAGGCCGATACCTTGGCAACCAACTCCGCTGAGTCAGGATCGGCACCACTGGCAATCAGACGCTCGCGAAAACGCTCGATGGTGGGTACATACTCGCTCACCTCGCTCATGGAAACGAACGACCACTCCGGCTGCACGAACTGTCCCAGCTTTGGTGCCATGATTCGTTGATGAACGGAGTCGACTTTTCCGGGATCGGGATCCATCACCATGATACCGAAATCGGCACGATGACCGCTGGTCCAGTACGCAGCCAAACGTGCCGGCGCTGAGGGGCTCTCGGCGTCGAGCGCGTTGCGCAGTTGTTGTTGGCATTCGCTGCTGAGTTTTGCTTCGATTCCCTCACGGCGAAATCGATAGAAGTAATGAGCACAATGCCAACCGCTGCTGGGAATCACAGATGGTTCGGGCAATGGCTCGCTTTGACGTGCCGGCGGGCGGGCGGTGGGAGTATTCATCGGTGCTGCAATTCACGTGGAACGTGTTTTGAAAAGGGGTCTGACCCTCTCTTGAAGCCGTCTTGATGTTCGAAAATCAGGCAGTTTGTGGACTCAAGCTCGTAGTAATCTCTCGCCCTCAAAGGGTCAGACCCCTTTTCAAAATACGTTCTTGGCGCGGAGTCGTCTGATCGAGCGAAAGTACTTTCGCTTCAGCAGAGATCCATCCTACGCCCGACGACGCATTCCGACGAGTCACCTTGGCTATTTCAAACGCCATTCGGTATATCGATCGCGGTACCCGTGGTGCTTGGTCCAGTGCCGTTTCCCGCTTGCTCCGAAGTAGCCATAAGAATAGGGCGTTTTCCAAACTTCACGCTGATTCCCTTCCGGTAGCATCGCCGGCGGCGGTTGGACTGGGCGGTGAAACGAATGGTGTGGCGGGTGGGGAACGCCTGTGGATTTGTGATTCGCCGCGGCTGGCCCACGGTCAGGGGAGCGGATGACCTGATGCGGTGGGAGCGGGGTGCGGAGAGAATTCAGCGGGCCAACATGCAGATATTCGGAACTCTCGTACGCAGCTGAGTCAGTGACCTCCGGGAGTTCCTCGATGTAGCCCACGTTCCTGACGGGCGCCGGCCAGGCCTGCGATTTCGTCGCCGGCAACGACTGGGCGATCGAAGCAGCTGGATCGGAGAAAACTGCGGCGAACACGAGGCAACCAAGGCGAGTCAAATTGGACACAGCGGGAACCAATCGTAAAAATGGGCAATTCGGAGAAAGTTTGCGGCTTGTCCGCATTCTTTCAATCGGCCAGAGATGGTGGCCTTCGCCAAGATTTCTGGGAGGCGCTGCGGTGTCGGATCCGAAAAATTGGTCTGGCCGACAGTGCCATCACAGCTGTATCGTCCGCTGAAATAGGTCTGCTGCGAATGTGGGTGCCGGATGAAACGATTGGGCTAACGCGAAGCACAAACGCGAAACCAATCAGATCCGGCGACTACTAACGGCGATATTCATTGAAACCGGCGAAAGTGTATTCGCTGATCCAATGCAGGGAAGCTGTCATGAGAATCGAACGTCGCCAATTTGTCACGCTGTTGGGATCGCTCGCCGCCGCGGCTAGCACGCGTTCTCTTTTCGCACAGGAAACGACGAAACTCGTCGAGCCAGTTCACCGCGTTGCCAATGCCGCGGCCAGTTTAGAATCAACTCCAGCTGTCAAACCCCCGCTCGACCGGGCCCTCGATATTGCCCGTGGCGGACTCCAAACCGTCCGGGGGAACGTCAGCGACTACACAGCACTGCTGGTCAAACGTGAGCGTATCGGCGACACGTTGGGCGTTCACGAATACATGTACGCGAAAGTTCGCAACCGCAAGGTCGTCAATGGACAAATCGTTCAACCGTTGAGCGTGTACCTGAACTTTCTGAAGCCATCGACCATCAAAGGCCGCGAGGTCATCTACGTCGAAGGTCAAAACGACGGCAACATGGTTGCACACGAAGGCGGATTCAAAGGCAGGTTTCTACCCACCGTCAACATTCCGCCCGATGGCATGCTGGCGATGCGCGGACAGCGGTACCCGATGACCGAAATCGGCATCGAGAACCTGATTGTTAAGCTGATTGAACGGGGCGAGCGGGCGCGGCAATACCCTGATGTGCAATGCGAGTTTCGCAAGAACGCCCGCGTCAAAGACCGCACCTGCACGGTGCTGCAAGTCACCCAGCCGACGCAACGACCTGATTCGGATTTCTATCAGGCGCAGGTCTTTATCGATGACGCAATCAACTTACCGATTCGCTACATCGCCTACGATTGGCCGGCGGTCGAAGGTGCGCCGTTGGAAGTGATCGAGGAATACAACTACTTGAACTTGCAGCTGAACGTGGGTCTGACCGACGGGGATTTCGATCCCAGAAATCCGGACTACAACTTCTACTCCAAGTAGGCTAGGGCTGACGGGACTTCCTGCCGGGCCAGGAGTTGCATTCCAGGGTGGCCGGCGGTCGAGCGTCAGCGAGCCCCCGGAATCGCTCCGGCTTGTCACTGGGGGCTCGCTGACGCTCGACCACCAGCCACCCATTGAGTGCGGAAGCCGACCCCCCTCAAGGTCTCTGCGGTCGGGGAATCGAGAACCGATCGCTGGTGCGAACGTACTCGTCTCCGCCCATCCGGCCGATCGTGTTGAACCGTGCGGCATCGAAGTTACCTTGCTCGTCCAATAACGCGTCATCCACGTGCATGTTCACGATGCGGCCGATCACCAAATTGGCGCCCGCGGGTCCGGTCCCCAGCACAATCGCCTGAAAGAGTTCACATTCGAGCGCTGCCGCACTGGCCGCGACGCGAGGGGGTGATACGCGGGTGGATTCCAGCTTGTCGATCGCCGCCATCTCGAATTCGTCAACATCCGGCTCGAACTCGGCGGACGTCAGGTTCATGGATTGGGCAACCGACTCAGTGACAAGGTTGACCACGAACTGACCGTTTCGCTGGATGTTGGCCAGCGTATCTTTGGGAGTCCCATCACGTCGATTGGCCGGACAAAACATGATCGTCGGCGGATTTGCACCGACGCCGTTAAAGAAGCTGAAGGGCGCCAGGTTTGCGACACCATCGGTTGACATCGTCGAGACCCAGGCGATCGGTCGCGGTGTGATTAACCGCACCATCCAGGAATAGACGTCGCGACCGGAAAGCTGACTTGGGTCCAACTGCATCTCACTGACCAATGTTAACGATCGGCATTCATGACCACGGAGTCGCAGAGCAATGGGATCATCGCCTGATGGACTCCCTCGGAGGCGCTGACACAGAATTTTGGGATCCAATCATCCAGCGGGGATCCGTCGTAGGCGGTCAAAACAGCTCCGGCTTCCCGGGCAATGACTGTTCCGGCAGCCGAATCCCAAGGCGCGACGCTGGTCGCCCAATAGGCATCCAAACGGCCAGCGGCGACGTAACACATGTTGAGTGCGCAGGACCCCAATCTTCGGAGCGATTGACACTGCTCCACCACGCGGACGAAGCGTGTCACCTCGGGGTCGCCACCTTTCACACCCGCCGGAAAGCTGCAAGCAACCAGTGCCTCGCGGAGGTCGGTGCAGTCGCTGGTGTGAATTGGCTGGTTGTTGCATCTTGCACCGGCACCATCGATGGCCGTGAACATCTCGTCGGTGACAGGATCGTAGATCACACCCAGTCGCATTTTTCCAGCAGCGTACAATGCAATCGAAACAGCAAACGATTGCAGAGAGTGAACGTAGTTGACCGTTCCATCAAGCGGATCGACGACCCAGCAGGGTGGCGCGTCGGCGGTTCCGCGGCGGACTGAGTCAAGCGGTTCATTCTCGCCTTCTTCCTCGCCAACGAAGGCGTAGCCCTCAAACGACGCGAGCAGAATGGCTCGGATCGCCTGTTGGGAGGCAAGGTCCGCATCGGTGACCAGGTCTTTAGGAGCTTTTTCTTGAACCACGCGACGCTCGCGGCGAGCCATCAGTTCCGCAGCTCCAGCCCTCGCGGCGGTGATTGCGACTTGCAAATGATGCTCGTTCATTGGGAATCGAATCCGCTCAATTCCGTATCCAACTGGCCCAAGTCCGTCTCCAGTCGCTTCAGTTCTTCCAACCAAACGCGAATGTCGTTGTCGTACTCGGTCGCCATGTCCGACATGATCAGTTGGCGATGGAAGGCAGCGGCACCCTGATCAACGTGTTCCGCTGCTTCCGCGCTGGGGAACCGACGGTTTGGATCAGGAGCGATCAAACCGAGCAAAAAGTTCATCAGCAATTCATTGCACAAAACGTCATCCGGAAGAATCTCTTCAAGCCGCGAAGGCAATTCTCGCTTGGCGTGCAGCAGATCGCGAAGCTTCGTACGATGCTCGAACGGGTTCATGCCGCTGAGCATTTCGATCAACACATAACCAACACTCGCCAAGTCACTTCGCGGTGTGGAGATGCGGTCCTCGAGTACTTCCGGTGCCGCATACAGCGGTGTGCATTCACGATCACGCGGCGGATCGTGGTAGTCGAAGGCCGATCCCATGTCGATCAGCTTCGCATGTCCACTTCGCTTGAGCATGATATTGGCTGGCTTGACGTCACCATGAACGATTCCCTCGCGGTGCAACGCCGCCAACGCCGCCAGGCACTCCCGCACAATCGCAACGGCGACGCCCGCTTTGAATAGCGATTGCTCGGGACCTTCGGTGAGTATCACTTCGTTGATATACCGCCAACGTCGACTGCTGACCCGTCCATGAAGCAGGTCGAGACAACGCGGTGCCAACAGCTGGCGAACGTCATACCCGTCAACCCACTCCATCATCATGATGCGGATACGATCTCGCTCGAAGAAATTCTGCACGTCGAGAAGATTGTCGTGTTGAATCAGGGCAACGCGAGCTGCAATCGTGGCAACTCGGAGCATCGCTTCGTTGTACGACCGACTGCCGGCATAACGCTCCGGCGAGAAGACCTTCATGGCGACCGGAACTGTGAAGCCATCGGTTCCACGATACTCCGTCAAGTAGACCTCACCCTGACCACCGCGACCGAGCATCCGCAGCATGTGGTGGTGACCGGTCCAACTGACCTTTCCACCCCTGGTCAGCTGCTCGTAACGCTCGATGAGCTTCGGATCGGACATCTCCCCAGGAGATCCTTTGTGGGTCAGAGTCGGATTCGGTTCGTAGCGTGTTGTCGAATGCATTCGATTTTCTTCATCCATGAGTGTGAAGGGTGTCCACCAGCAGTCTGCGGTTCTGACCTAGTGCTTTGTCAAAGCTTGATTTTGGGGTTGGCCGGGAAAGGGGGCAGGTACCAAAAGCCGGAACGGCCCTTCGGGTGCTTCGCACTTTTGGTACCTGACCTCTTTTCCCGAGGAACACCCCTTCGCGAAAGCCACACTACTTGCTGCTGACAAGATTTTGTAGCCGGGCGCGTCTGCGAGTCGAGGCGAAAGTCACGCTCGACCAGCATTAAACTCGATTATGGCAAGAATTCACACCGCAAGGTACCCGGCAGATCAGGTCTTCCCGCGATCAGAGGCGCAGGTCGTAGCAAACGACCGCATCGCGGAGCCGAATTACGATTCGTCCATCACTGGCCGCCGGCGTGCTACAGGCCAACGGCCCCGAATTTACCGCTTGTTGCTGCCACAGTTTCTCGGATTTCTCCTGACCTCCATCTTCCGAAGCCAACTCATTCAGCTTCAGCTTTGCTCGCAAGGCGTCACTGTCGATCAAAACCGACTCGCCGTCGACCTTTGCGTCATAGAGCTGCACGAAATCGTCTCCCTCGGCCTTGATCGACAACAGCCCCTCCCAGCCGAAGAAAAGTTGGTCACCAGCCGCAATCAGGGAGGTGTATCGTGGGTTGGAGATTTTCATGGTGGTTTGCCACAAAGTCTTTCCGTCGGAAAGCCGTACTTTCGCCAAACGCTTTTCGCCTTGCACGAAAACCGCGTCATCTCTGACGACAGGGGTCGAACCAGAGTCGGCTGCACGCTGAAACTGCCAAACAAGTTCCGGTTCCTTCTGGGGAACGCCTGTGGCCAGACGGTATGCGGTCAGACCACTCTTTCGAGACGATCCGTAGGTCAACAACAAGTCGCCTGCGACGATCGGCGTGGATTGTCCGGCGCCGGCAACCAGCTCCCACAGTTTTTCTCCATCGGAAATGCGATAGCCCTGTGTCTTGCCGCCTTGAGTGTTCACAATCGCTACCGCATCGGCGGCATCGCGCCAAACCGCGGGGCTGCTGTGTGACTGGTAATCCAGTGGCGTGTCGCCATGCCACAGCAGTTCGCCATCTTGTGTCCGCAATGCCACCAGCGGACCGCACGCCACAAGCGCCGTATCGCCCTCGACAACAAAAGAACTGGCAAAGAACTCGTCACGAAAGTCACCCGGCAGTCGGCGACTCCATACGACTTCGCCTGTCGATGCATCATAGCACCGTGCAGTTCGTTCGGCGCCCAACACGAACACGCGACCATCGGCAACGCAGGGTGTTCCCGATTGCGTGAACCGCGTGTACTTGGACGAATCAGATTTGTCCCAGATGACGTCGCCCGTTTCCAGATCGAGACAAACCAAACGCTCATCAAATCGAAACGCTTTCGCTCGACGCTCGTTCTCATCGCGACGTTTTACTTCGTACTCCGCATACTCCTCGTCAGTCATGCCGACTCGTTTGTCAGGTGCCAGCCAGGGGTACTTGGACTCGCCCAGATCGGCCCCCGGGTTTTTGATCTTCGTGTGCGAGTACAAGAAGACACGTCCATCACTGATCACCGGCGAACTCCAGCCGCCGTTGTTGCCGCCGGGAAACGATTCGAGTTTCCAAAGTGGTGGTAGCCCTTGCGGCGGCAGAGTCGGCGTCAGGTTTTCCGTTTGCACAAACCCGGTGCGATCAGGACCTCGCCACTGCGGCCAGTCGGCGTTTGCCGCAGCCGCGGCACCGAGTGCGATCAGAGCGTAAATGGTTCGATTCAAATTCACTTGGAGAAGCCAATTCAGAAAACTGCGGGCGTGGAGGAGTTAACGGTAGTTTACATGCACGCCATCGAATTGTCAGTTGGATGACATTGGGCGACGATCATTTTCACCGCTTCTCCACAACCTTAGATCGCCGTCTCGCCACTCTCGGTGGGCGTGTTCATCTCGGAAAGTGGCCGGACAGACAGTCGGCACCAGCGAACCTCGATCAAAGAAGCCACTATTTTTCGATTCAGTGATGGACTGATGGCTTCAAGGCCCGCAGCTAGTGCGGCAAAGCGATTATGGTATCAGGCGATCTGACGAAAACCTTTCCCCAATGTTGGAATCACAGTATGCCCAAGATCCGACCATTCATTTGCCTGCTGGCCGCGGCGGTAACGCTCTTTGCGATCCCCGCGGAGGCACAAGAAAGCTATCCGCTCCACCCCGATTCGCAACGCAAGGACGGTGTGCCGCAAGGCAAGGTGACATCCCATCGATTCACCAACAGCGAAGTCTATCCAGGTACCGAGCGTGACTATTTCATTTACGTTCCGACCCAGTACGACGGCAGCAAGCCGGCGGCACTGATGGTTTTTCAAGACGGCAAGAACTACGTCAACGACACCGGGCAGTGGCGGGTCCCAACCGTGCTGGACAATCTTATCCACAGCGGTCAGATGCCCGTGACGATCGGCGTCTTTGTGAATCCGGGCGTGGTCAGCGGAGGAGAGGGGGCTCAAGACCGTTTCAATCGTAGCTTCGAGTACGACACAGTAAGTGATCGATACGCTAGCTTCATCATCGACGAGATCCTGCCGGAAGTTCGCAAGTCCTACTCGATCACCGATGATCCGAATCTGTGCGGCATCGGCGGAAGCAGCAGCGGCGCGATCGCCGCTTTCGGCGTCGCCTGGCACCGCCCCGACAAGTTCCGCCGCGTCTTCAGCACCGTTGGCACCTACGTCGGTCTGCGTGGAGGCAACGAATACCCCACGCTCATTCGCAAGACCGAACCCAAGCCGATTCGCGTCTTTCTGCAAGACGGCAAGAACGATTTGGACATCTACGGTGGCAGTTGGTGGAACGCCAACCTAACGATGCTCTCGGCACTCAAGTGGGCTGGCTATGCGGTCGAGAATGCATGGGGCGAGGGCGGACATAACGGCAAGCATGGCGGGGCGATCTTGCCCGACGCGATGCGTTGGTTGTGGGCTGACATTGACCAACCGATCGCCACATCGACAGCCGAGCATCCGGAGTTGCGGGATCGCACGATCGAAGGCGAAGGTTGGCAATTGGTCAGCGAGGGACACCAATACACCGAGGGACCGGCAGTCGCTCCCGATGGGAGTGTCTATTTCGTCGACGGTCCCCGCGGCGAAATCTGGAAGGTGAATCGGGATGGCAAAGGCGCAACAAGATTCATCGATGACATGCCCGGCGTCAGCGGTTTGATGTTCGACCGCGAAGGACGCATGTATTGTGCACGGAACAAAGCCCAGAAGCTGACGCGGGTGGATCCCGATGGCACGCGAAGCGATTTGGCCTCGGGATTGTCGTGCAACGATTTGGTGGTACTCGATCACGGCATCTATTTCACCGGGCCGGTCGAGGAAACAGTTTGGTACTTGCCGCACGATGGCAAGCCGATCGCGGCGGCGAAGGGACCGGAACTACCCAACGGTTTGATCACCACACCGGACAACCGATTCCTGCTCGTTGTCGACGCCGCCGGCCGATACGTTTGGTCGTTCCGCATCGGTGAAGCCGGAACACTGGAACATGGACAACCATATTCGTACATTCACAGCCCACAGGACGAAATGAATACAGGCGCCGATGGAGTCACGATGACAGCGGACGGTTCCTTGTTGGTGGCCACAAAGCTTGGCGTCCAAGTCTTCGATCAGCCCGGGCGGACTCATGTGATCTTGAACCGTCCCAAACGTACCGGCCGCTTATCCAATTGTGTCTTCGCCGGCGACAACATGGACGTGCTTTATGTCACCAGTGGTACATCGGTTTATCGGCGAAACACAAAGATGACAGGGATCGCGCCGTGGCAAAAAGCGACCACTCCGCCAAAGCCACGACTTTGACGAAAACAGAGGGATGAGACAGCCGCGAAAAAACCGGTCCAGCATCCAGCCGGGCCGGTCGCGATTGCTGCACGAGTGAGGAAGTGACTGAAATCGTTTCAGATCAGCGACAATCACCAGGCGTAAGGATTACGCAAGCAGAAAAAATTGGGAGTGACGTCCGTTTCGTGAACCACCTGGATTCACTGGCTCGGTCCGTCATTGCCAACTCCCGATTCGAGAAATCGCGTCCGGTGCGATACTCCACAGGGCGATCGATTCTTTCGATTCACCCGAGGCTTGGTGGTGGAAGGCGTCCTTCTGCTGAAGCACAAAGGGCGAACCACACATTGACGACGCTTGTGTCGGGCGCGAAGAAATGCACCGGACTCAAGAACCGTCTACAGACAACCGGTTGGCCGAACAGTGGGTGGGATCCCGAGGGAAACAAGCACGCTTGCGTCATTCGGAATTCGCATCACACTCTCCAAAAAAAGCAGTTGAATAAAATGAATCGAAGCGAAAATGATTGCTCGGATTACTAACTCGATCGGGCACGAATTTGGCGTTGCTTTCGGTAGTTGTCAACAACAATCTTGCGCTAGTTTTTTTATTTCGACTGACTCGTCGGCGAAAGCCAATGAAAACCAGTATCACATCGTGTAAAGTTTTTCTGAACGCATTTTTTTGCGACAACGAACGCTTGCAACGGAGTTGACAGACCGTTGCGGAGTTGCAAGTTCCGACCCTCACGCCGCTTCACAATCCATCATGCAAACGCGCGACGAAACGGATCAAGGTGGCGGAATTATCGATGATCCGCGGCGTCTATGGACCAACGCCTACGTCCAAGACATGAACGCGCTGCTGGGTCAGAGCGTTTGCCGACAACTTGCTATCTTCGCGCTCCCGCCGCAGTTCCAACTCTCAGTCATTGTCCCTGTATTCAACGAAAGCCAAACCGTCAGTGGCGTCATTGAGCGGCTTCGCGACACAGGCATGCCAATGCAAATCATCTTGGTCGATGACGGCAGTTCTGATGGCACCTCGGAAGCCGTCGATCAATTTGATCACGATGATGACGTGATTGTTTTTCACCACGATACCAATCGCGGTAAGGGCGCCGCAATTCGCACCGGCATTGCGGCGGCAAGCGGTGATGTGATCGTGATTCAAGACGCTGACCGCGAATACGATCCGTCGGATTTTCGATACCTGTTGCAGCCGATTCTCGCGGGCGAAGCCGACATCTCCTACGGCACCAGGTACGGACATTGTGATCGGCAACTCTCGCCGTGGTGGCACCAAGCCGTCAACAACGCGATTACATTGCTAGCTTCACTGGCGATCGGCATCCGACTTAGCGACATCGAGACGTGCTACAAAATGGCGCCGCGAAAGCACTTTGAAGCAATTCTGAACGAGCTTTGTGAATCCCGCTTTGGAATCGAAATCGAACTCACCGCGCGATGGGCTCGAGGTGGACTTAGGTTCACGGAAAGGCCAATCCGCTACCAGCATCGATGGTACGAAGAAGGCAAAAAAATCGGCTGGCGCGATGGAGTCAGCGCTTTGTGGTGCATTCTCAAGTACGGCGTCTTTCGACGCTAAGTGTGCTGCGAACAAACGCGTCTATCGAGACCGATGATGAGAATACTCTGGCGGGTGGTGTGATCGCGGGCACCAAAACCAGCGTTTTTCCTCATCGAGAGCGAAAAAATTTGACGCCCGCTGTGACGGAACGTTACAGTGAGCGATGGGAATCCCTCTCTTCTCTTCCCAAGCTTATCACGGAGGCCCATGGCAATGGCTTTAACGCATGTCGGTACCAAAACGTTGGTGGTCAATCCAGCCTTTCTTCAAGAAATCAAGGACAGTAATCCTGATCTCTGGCACACAGTTCACCAACTTCGGCAGGTCTGCAATTGCGACGACGAGCCCGCCAAAGTTTCTCGCCAACTGACTCGATTGCTTGACAGCCTGCGCGATCAGTTGGCTCTGCAGTTTTCGCTCGAAGAGTGTTATGGATACATGACCATGCCCGAGAGCCGAAGCCCGACGCTGGGCGAATTAGCGACTCGTGCACAATCGCAGCATGGCATGCTGTATTTACGACTGACCGACTTGGCTGAGCAGGCCGAAGAGCTCCAATACCGTGGTGTTGAGCAAACGCAGTTGAAGAGACTTGTCGATCGAACCTGTGACTTCGACGCCCAGCTGCGTGAACACGAAAGTTTAGAGAGCGAATTGATTGAACGATCATTCGGTTTAATCTGAGAAAAGCGTCGGTTCCGAGCGGCCCTCGAATGCGGAGTGAGCGATGATTGGCGATTCGAAAACGAAACCGATGGAGATCTTGTTGGTCGAAGACGGTTTGACCGATGCCAAGATTACGATCTATGCTCTGCGCCGTAGCCAGGTCTATCATCGATTGACACTGGTGCGGACTGTCCGCGAGGCCATCCAGTTCCTCCGGCGCGAGGGCATCTTTGCACGTGCTCCCGAGCCGGACTTGTTGTTGCTGGACATCATGTTGCCCGATGGCTGTGGCCTTGATGTGTTGGAGGCAATGGCCGAGTGGGACGAAACGATCAGCCATCCCACGACGGTCGTGCTGACGGCGTCACATGACGAAGCAATCCGCAATCGTTGCAGCGAGCTTCAGGTTCACGATTTCATCAACAAACCGGTTCACGAGCGCGAATTCATGCGAGTCGTCCGGGAACACAAGAAGCTGATGATCCACACCACCCCATTCTGTCAACGACATAGTTCGAGTCTTCTACTTCTCAAACCACTTCTTGATGGCGTGAACCGTCGCCGCCCGGCCGGCCCGCGCGATCGACGTTGTCAGCGGGATTGATTTGGGGCAGACCGCGACACAGTTCTGCGCGTTGCCACAGGCCTGGATCCCGCCCGGTCCGGTCAACGCCTCCATCCGCGCCGACGCTAAAGCCTTTCCAGTCGGATGATTGTTGAACAACATCGCTTGCGAGATCGCATGGGGGCCCACGAACGCCTGATCGTACGCCTCGAGTCTTCCGCTGCTCAAAGTCCTCGTCCGACTCGCCCTCGGTTTGTGTCAATTCAATCTTCGTGTACTGAGGACAGGCGTCCACGCAGCAGCCGCAACTCATGCACTCGCTAAGCGGGTAGTTCTGTTCCTGCGCCGCACGCAGCTGTCGCTCGCCAGGTCCCATGTCGTAGTAGCTGTCAACGGGCACCCACGCCTTCACCCGTTGCAGGCCACGAAACAGTCGCTGTCGGTCGACGATCAAATCACGGATCACCGGAAACTTGCTCATCGGTTCCAGCACGATCTGGTCGGCGTTCTCGGCCAGCAGCCGGTCAACCAACGCGCTGCAACTTTGTCGCACACGCCCGTTGATTTGCATCGTGCACGCTCCACAGACTTCTTCGAGACACCCGCAATCCCACGCCACCGGCGCAACGTGCTTGCCATCGGCATTGGTGGCCTGAGCCGCGATCCGCTGCAACACGCTGATCACGTTCAATTCCGGTTCGTAGTCAATCCGGTGCAACTCCCAGTAGGGCTCTTGTCCGGGGCCGCCCTGACGGCGAATTCGAACTTGAATGTGCTGGGGGCGATTCTTCGAATTGGGTTCGAGGGCTATCATCCTTCGATCCTGATGACACGGGTGGTTATCAAAACTTGTTCGTTACGACTTCCAAATTAACCGTTAGACAGCCGGCGCCGCCAACTTCGCTTCGGAACGCTCTTTCCAAACTTGTTCGATCACTTCGGCTCCGACCAACCCATACAAACGTGGGCGCGGCGGGATCAACGACGTATCGACATCTTCGTAATTGAGTTCGGGCATCGATGCCTCATGATTCCAAGAGGCAACCGTGGATTTTGAAGTACTTGCGGTTGTTCGCCTCGAACTCGTCACACCAAGTCTCGGCTTGCCGACGGCGCTCATCCGGATCCTCCGACGTCAACGACGGCTTCTGAAAGTCGGGTTTGAAATGAGCTCCGCGACACTCGTCACGTTGCAAGGCTCCCTGCAGAAGCGTCTTGGCCAGCGGGAACATGTCTTGCAGAGTTTTAGCGAAAATCACGTTTTGGTTTGACCAGTTGCCCGTGTCCGACAGGCTGACTCGCATCGCCCGCTCATGCAATTCGGAGACCTTTTCGAGCGCATCACTCAGCTGGTCGTTGCGACGCACCACCGTGGCCACCCGCGTCATCAGGTCACCCAGTTCCTGATGGATCAGGTACGGATTTTCGTCAAAGCTGGAATCTGCCTTGAGCAAGTTGTCATGACGCTGCTGTTGCGTCTTCTGGGCCGCTTCGATCAGCGAGCTAGGCACGTCCGCGTGGCCTGCCGACTGGCTTGACGCATAGTTCAGTATCGAAGATCCGGTGAAGAGCCCCGTGAAGATACACGACAGCAACGAGTTGGCCCCCAAACGATTTGCACCGTGATAGTGATAGTCGCACTCACCGATCGCGTAGAGTCCGGGGATGTTGGTCATGTGGTTCTGCGGGGCGCCGGCCAACAAACCACCGTCTCCGTTCTTGACGTAGTCGGCCCACAGTCCGCCCATGCTGTAGTGAACGGCGGGAAAGATCCGCATCGGCTCGGTTCTCGGATCAACGCCCTGAAACTTTTCGTAGATCTCCAGAATTCCGCCCAGTTTTCGATCGAGCTCGGATTTCGAGATGTGAGTCAGATCCAGATAGACGCTCATGCGATCTTTCTCGATGCTGAGCCCTTCGTTGACACAGATGTCAAAGATCTCGCGCGTCGCGATATCACGTGGCACGAGGTTGCCGTACTCGGGATACCGTTCCTCGAGAAAGTAGTAACGTTCATTTTCGGGAATGTCGCGCGGGGCCCGCGCGTCTTGCGGCTTTCTGGGAACCCAGACTCGGCCCCCTTCCCCGCGAGCCGACTCACTCATCAGACGGAGCTTGTCGCTGCCGGGAATCGCCGTGGGATGAACCTGGATGAATTCGCCGTTGGCGTATTTCGCACCCGCCTGGTAACAACGACTCGCCGCACTCCCAGTGCAGAAAACGCTCATTGTGCTTCGACCATAGATCAAGCCGCAGCCGCCGGTGGCCACGACCACCGCGTCAGCGGGAAAGGCGCGAATCTTCATCGATACCATGTCTTGGGCGACGATCCCGCGGCAGCGACCGGAATCATCCATCATGGGTCCGAGAAAATCCCAGAACTCATATTTCTTGACCATGCCTTCGGACTCGTAGCGACGAACTTGTTCGTCCAACGCGTAAAGCAGCTGCTGTCCAGTCGTCGCGCCCGCAAACGCGGTTCGCTTGTAAAGCGTTCCTCCAAACCGACGCCGATCGATGAAGCCTTCTCCGGTGCGGTTGAAGGGGACTCCCAGCCGGTCCATCAGGTCGATGACTTTGGGAGCCCAGTAGGCCATTTCCTTGACTGGAGGTTGATGATTGAGAAAGTCCCCACCGTAGACCGTATCGTCAAGATGCTTCCACTCGTCGTCACCGAGCTGCCTGGTTTGGTCGTTGCAGCTGTTGATCCCGCCCTGAGCGCAAACGCTGTGCGACCGTTTGACAGGAGTCAAGCTGATCAGGTCGACTTGGACATCCAATTCGGCAAGCTTCATTGCCGATGCCAGACCTGCCAAGCCGCCGCCGACAACCACTACGCGATGCTGTGCCATGAGTCTTCCCGTTTCGTCGTTCTCTGATTTCTCTGGCCTTGTCTGACAAGGCTAATCTGCCGATGACTGTTAATCTGCCGATGGTGGGGGATACGCTTCGCGAACCATCAGATCTATTTCAATCTTCTCACTTTCGCTGCGTTTCTCCGGCATCTGGTCCACCAGCCCGGCCTCAACGCCGACACGATACATGCGATCCTCGACCGCCTTGAATTTGGCAACGTCATCGCTGGATGGCGAAATCGCGGCCCACCAGGCGGCTGTCCCCATAACCGCAAGCCCCAGCCCGAACACCACACAGATCTTTGAAGCTCGTGCCTGGGCGGCTGGCGATATCCACAAACCCCATGTGATTCCGGCGGTCCACAGACCGTTGGCCAGATGATAGACACAGGCCAGTACACCAATCAGGTAAAACCCGGGCCAGATCCAACCTTGCAGAGCTGCGACCAGGGTGCTGGCGGCATTGTAGGGACGGAAAGCGGCAAATCCCATGGGTTCCACCGCAGCCAACCAAAAACCGGCATGGAACCAGCCGTGCAGGTGCAGAATGTGGAAAAACAAGAATGCTAGCGCGATGAATCCGGTCCAACGCTGCCAGGTGTAACGTTTATTGCTGGAGAACCGATATTGGCTGCTATTGAGTTTGCCAGTTCTCGCGATCCAGACACCGAGAACCGCGTGAAAGATCAACGGCGCGAAAATCAGGCCCCACTCGATCAGTGGCAACAGTTTTCCCGGGCTGTGAATCAGGTAGACCGCTCGCTGAAAGGTCTCGGGGCCATTTAACAGGCTCGCGTTCGTAGTCAGATGTACGGCCATGTACAGCCCGAGAGGTACAATGCCGAGCAACGAATGGACCCTGCGAATCGCAAATTCGTGGCGAATAAAAAGGTTGGTAAGGGGCGGTTCTGAAGCGGTCATCGTACGATGCTCATTCTGGGGCGATACAAGACCAGGAGACTGCGAGGAAACAATCTGAAAACATTCTGAAAGCGATCTTCCCCGCGATCGTGTGTAACTCATCCGACGGCTGTGGGGCGGGATCGGGGCTACAGCCACCACGCGGCCATCGCCACGCGATAGGGTAATGCAAACGCGTCAAACGTTGAAGTGATCCCAATCTGTCTTTATGTCGCACATTCCAGAATTTGGCAGCTCCATGAACATCTGGTTGCTCGTCTCGCTCTCTATCGCCCTGGTCCTTGGTTGCATCCTGATTGGTCGTCTTCATGCGTTTCTCACGCTGTTGCTCGCTGGACTGATGGTGGCCGCGTTGGCCGGCGATGACTCAATCCGCAGATACACCGATTCTCAGGTTGAAAAAGGCAAATTGACGCAGGCGCAGGCCAGCACACTTCAGAGCCAGAGTCCGGCGACCCGGCTGGCAACCGCTTTCGGTGAGACGGCGGGCAAAATTGGCATTCTGATTGCCCTTGCCAGCATCATCGGCCAGTGTCTGCTGGAATCCCGAGCGGCCTCAGTGATTGTCGATCGAATGCTGAAATTGACCGGACCGCGGCGAGCCCCAGAGGCGCTGGCGGCCAGTTCGTTTGTGTTGGGGATACCGGTCTTCTTTGACACGGTCTTTTACTTGATGATCCCGCTGGCCCGATCGCTTCGCGAGCGCCTCGGCAAGGATTACGTGCTGTTCATTCTTGCGATTCTTGCCGGCGGCTCGATCGCTCACTCGCTCGTTCCACCCACGCCGGGACCACTGTTGGTCGCCGGAATTATCGGCGTCGATTTAGGGACCATGATGATCACAGGTCTGATCATTGGTGGTTGCAGCAGTATCGTTTCGCTGGGCATCGCGCGGATCATCAACCGCATGGTCGATGTTCCGTTGCGGTTCGCCGAGGACGCTCCCGCGCAGGATCAAGATTCATCCGATCGCGAACCGGAAGTGGAACACGTGCCCGAAGTCGCTGAGGTCACCGGCGGACCATCATTGTTGCGATCCTTGATCCCAATCGCGATCCCTGTCGTTCTGATTGCTGTCGGATCGGTGACCACTTACTTGATCAACTCGGGCACGGTGCGGGCCGGCATGACGACCGACATCATTGGGAGCCTTGGTGACAAGAACATCGCCCTGGCTGTCGGAGTGATCTTCGCGCTTTCGCTGATCAGGTATTGCCCACTGGAAACTCGTAGCTCGCTGGTCAGCCGTTCGTTGGCTTCTGGCGGGAACATCATTCTGATCACGGCCGCCGGCGGTGCCTTTGGCGCCATGCTTCGCCAAGCCGGTATCGAAGAAGCGGTTGGTTCGCTGGCGCACGGTGTTCCCGGTCTGATGCTGCTGCCACTCGCGTTCGTTGTGACCGCGGGCATTCGAACGCTGCAGGGCTCGGCGACAGTCGCCATGATTACCGCGGCCGGCGTGCTGCAAGGATTCGCGCAAGCCGAAACACTGCCGTTTCACCCGGTTTATATGGCAATGGCCATCGGCGCGGGCAGCAAGCCGGTCTCCTGGATGACCGATAGCGCCTTCTGGGTGATCACACGAATGAGTGGCATGACCGAGGCAGAAGGCCTGCGCGTTATCTCGCCGATGAGTATCGCGATGGGATTCTCCGCACTCGCTTTTACGATGCTGTTCGCGAGCATTTATCCCGGAGTATGATAGACTGCTCGCGTCCTCGATTCGCAGCACAAATCAGCCAACAGCAAAATGAAGCGTGCCATTACCAAAGCAAGAATTCTGGCCGGGTTTGCGGACAAGAATGCTTCCTTGTTCAAACGCCTGGGCGTGCCCTTGGGTGACCCCGCCGCCTGGATCGAACTGGACTCCCGACGCATTGCGCTGGTCCGCGATCTCGAGATGGATCGCGTCACGCAGAAGGGACACACCGACGATGTCACCTGCCCCGCCGAACATCCGCCACCGGCGGGCCTCAGCGCTGACCGAGAAACGGCGACCGCTGAGGCTGCCGCACAGTTGCTACGATCCGCGCGGGTGGAAGAGGTGTATGCCGATCGGTCGCTCCCTTACATCTTTGTTTGGCATCTGGAGCAAGCCGAAATCAAGGTCCTGTACGACGACAAACTGGGCGTGGTCGATCGCCGCGTGAAAACCCATCAAGAAATCGAGTACTTGGCGGCAGTACAAAAAGTCACCGAGGAGGTGATGCGGATGATGTGCGAGATGGTGGCCCGGTCAAACGCGGCTGCCGATGGTTCACTTCAGCATGACGGCGAAGTCCTCACCAGCGAGCGAATTCGATCCATGGCGGCGATCGAGTTCATGAAGCGAGGTTTCAGCATGGGCCATGGAGCGATCGTGGCGACCGCGCCGCAGGTTGCTGATTGCCATCACGCGGGAGAGGGTCCGCTGTACACCGGGCGGCCGATCGTCATCGACCTGTTCCCACGCGACGAAGCGACTCGATACTGGGGCGACTGTACGCGGACCGTCGTGCATGGCCAAGCTTCCGATACGGTGAAAGCCATGCATGCCGCTGTGATTGAAGCCAAGGCGGCGGCCACCGCGATGTTGACGGCGGGCAACACCGCCGATGCGATCCACACGGCGTCCGAAGACGTGCTTATGCAACATGGCTATCCCAGCTCGCGCGGCGAAATCACCGATCATCCCAGCATCCAACATGGTACCGGACACGGGATCGGCTTGGATCTGCATGAACCGATTCTGCTCGACCACGGCGGCGAAGAAGTCCTCGAACACGAGGTCTTTACCGTTGAACCGGGGTTGTACGGGCGAATCGACGGCGGCATCCGCGTGGAAGACATGCTGGTGGTGACCAGAGGCGAAGCCAGAAACTTAAACTCACTGCCCGAGAGCATCTCTTGGGACTGATGGAATGAGGTCGACTGCTGCCGACCGCTTCGCACCGCCGTCGCCGTGCTCTTGCTGGCGATACTTTCACGAGGGTCCGTAGCGGCGCAGCCGGGCCGACCGGGTTTCTCGCTTGCTGTTCCGGGCTGATTGGTGGACGTCCTAGCAAACGATGGATCGCGTCTCTGGCTGGACTCCACTGGAAAGCACACCATGGAAGCCGTCCTGGCAAGTCAATCGGAGTCGAGTGTGTCGCTGCAACGCAAGGATGGCTCGAGAACGTCCCTTCCCATCCATCGCCTGAGCATTGCCGACCAAAGATTTCTGCAGAAATCGAAGCAGCAGGAAGCGGAAGAGGCCTCAAACCGGTCTTCCATCCCTTCGACATTCCGGCCATTCCTTTCGGTCAAGATGGAGCGGCTATCGTCCAATTCATCGGGCCGGGGCCAGAGCGTCGCTGGCTCACCGAGTGAATCCACGGCATGGAAATCGGTCGGATTCTCGATCGGGGATCAGGCGGAGATCCATGCCCTTGGACCGGGATGGTCCTTTGCTGCTGGTAACCGCCCATGCAGTGGAACCGGATGCCGAACAAAATCGTCGATGAAGAACAGCCGCTCGAGCTCCGCTCCAGCAAGATCGAGCCCGACGGCATTGTTGACGTGGAAGACCCGTAATTGGCAAGGAATCATTCCCGTTCGCAGTAACCCAATTCATGGGTATTTGCGAATGAGTTCGCCTCAGCCATTTCGCGTATCAACAATGATATCGGCGAGCGCATCGCGTAGCGGATCATCGTGGGGTCCGCAAAAGCCCCAGTGTTGATGCCGCCGCCATCCTTCGGCGAACTCGAACTTGCCGCTCATCTTGCCGACTTCGCGACTCAACTCACGAAGCGTTTCCAAGTAACTGTCTTGTCCTTGGCTCTCATCAAGCCACTGTTTCTGACTCGCATGACAGGCCAGCGATTCCACCTTCTTCTCAATCACATCCGTTTCGTCGACGTAGATGTGCGGAATCACCACTTCACCCAGCGGTGTCGCGTTTCCGACAGGTTGTGCATGGTACACGGTGACCGGTTCCATGAAGACCTCGACCGGTGGGTCACTTTGCAGATTCGGCATGCCGTGAGCAAACGCGGCACTTACCGCCAGCCGACATGCGATCTCATGATCCTCCATGTAATCGCTCGGCGAATGGGTCAGCACGATCGACGGCTTCGCCATTCTCACAACCGCCGCCACCTTGCTGAGGTTCTCGGTTGTGTAACAAGCTTCCATGTCGGCATAGATCGGCCCGTAAAATCTTGCCCCCAGCACCTGACACGATCGCTGGGCTTCCTCAAGTCGCGTCGCAGCACACTCTTCGCGACTCATCGTCGTGCTGCCCTTTGACCCATCACAAAGATTCATGTAGTGAAGATCCCAGCCTCGCTTGGCCAACTGAAGCATCGCGCCGGCAAAATAAAATTCGATGTCATCCGGGTGTGCGGCGATAGCAAGTACCGAGGGCATGAGAAATCCCATCAAGCAAAAAGTAAGAATCGATCAGCAGTGAGCAACCGATTCTAACGAGTGCGACTGACTCGTTCAGCCCTGCGGTGGCAATGATCCGATGCGCACCCGATTCAGCTGGCCAACGTTGCCGCGAGCCCGCGATCTTCAGTTATGGTGCTTGTGCGCTTTGGGGTCGCGATCGTGATGATTTTGATTGATGTGCACATGCAGGTGCGGATGCTCTCGAAACAACCATTCCCAGCCGGCTTCGGTGACTGCCGAATCATCCAGGTAGAGGGATTCCAGATGGGGCATGGCAGCGAGCGTCTTGAGCCCTTCGTCGGTCACAGCGATGCCAATCAAATGAACGCCGCGCAGCTGTTCGATCGATGCGATCTCTCGCGTCACTTCGTTGCCCAATCCGGATGAACCAAGTCGCAATTGCCGCAGCTTTGGAATCGCACGCAACTCAGCCACGCCTTTGGCGGTACATGCGGCGTGCGGCAAGTTCACGTACCACAACGACTCGCACTTGGACAACTGTCTCAACCCTTCGTCACTGATCGGTGACAGTCGCATCCGCAAATGCTGCAACTTTGGAAGAGACGCAATCGTTGCCATGGATGCGTCCGTAACTACACCTTTGTCCAGAATCAACGTTTCCAAAGTATCGAGCTCGCCAATGTTCGCGATCATCGCGTCGTCGACCGAAAATTCCGTCACATGCAGCTTGGTCAGTGCGTCTTTTCTGATCTCCTCGCACTGTTGGTCGAACAAAATACTGGGAGCAATCGCAACCACAGCCGTGCTCGGTGTTTCCTCAAACGCCCCCGACGACCACATCACCGTACCGACGAGCGCCGCCGTCAGCAGCAGTGCCAGTACGCTGTTCCGGATTCGTCGTCGTCTACGCCGTTGATGCGATGACAAGCCAATCGCTTTGGCTTGATCTTGCGTGGCATTCTCAGACGCCCCTTCCGACACCGTCTGTTCCGCAGAGGCATCGCTGGTCGGACTATCAACGCCAACGACAACACCATCGTGGCTGTCAGCAGCATCCGCGGCCTCGGGAGGATTTGTGCCGGCGGCATCCGCAGCGGCTTTGCCGAGTTGAAGATCATCGAGACTGTCGCGGGACATGGGGGCCAACGCTGAAGGACCGGGCCTGACAATCGAAACTGTTAGATTCCAAGACACCAAATTCGCAGGAGACGACGAACTTTGCAATCAGCCTGCGAAACGCTGGTGTATCCTGGCATCAGGACGCCACCGAAGCGGCGTCCTGATGCTCAGTGAAGTTTCAACGTGGAGCCACGAGTCGCGACAATTGACCCAGAAACCGTCGTGACAGGTGAATGACGCTCCGACCAGTTTGGGAGGCCAGCGAACGTTTCCCGCAAAGCGTTCACCAACGATGAAACTTCATAGTGGATTGTTGTGTTTTGCCATCGAGACAATGGCAATCCCAGCCATGGAATCGCCACGCTTAGATGGGAATTAGCAAGCGTGGGTTTGCGTTGTCAACGCTGATTTGAGCACAACCCAGCCGTGAAACAAAAAAGCAGCCGGTTTGCCGGGAAATTGCCCGTCGATCGGGACCCGGATTTGCTTTGAGCAGAAGCCAGGGGACTCACCAATGCCGCTTTTTATCGCCCCAACTGCTCGCGCATCGATGCCTTCGCCGCCTCGAGAGCAGCCGGCAGCTTGCTGGGGTCTTTTCCACCAGCCTGAGCCATATCCGGGCGACCGCCGCCGCCGCCGCCCACAGCTGCCGCAGCAGCACCGACCCAATCGCCCGCTTTCAATCCGCGGTCCACCAAAGCCTTGCTCAGTCCGCCAACCAGCAGAACTTTCTCTCCCTGCACAGCCGCTAGCAATACAGCCGTCGGCGTATCGCTCTTCTTGCGAATCTGGTCGATCCAGCCTCGCATGACGTTTGGATTCGCACCGGGCGTGTCGGCGACGATCATCAGCGAATCGCCGACAGTTTCCCCTTCGCTGATCAAGTCATCTGCCGACAATTTCCCACCCGCGGTGGCCTGTTTCAGCTCTTTGACCAATTTCTCGCGTTCGGACAACAGTGATTCAAGACGCTCGATGACGTCGTTGATCGACACGTTCAATCGACGCGTGATCTCGCGAACCGCCGAACGGACCGAGTTGTAATCACTGACGTTTGTCTGTGGTCCTTTCCCGGAAAACCGGTACGACTCTGAATGCTCGCCAGCCTTTCCCGATGCAAGGTCCTTCTTCAATTGACGTACCTCGTCCATCAATTGCACCGTCGCCGCCAACGCACCTCTGGAATCACAGCCCAACTTGCCAGCCACTTGTTCAAGTAGCTCTCGCGTCTGTTTGCGATGTTCCTCCGCCCGCACGCCGGTCAGCGCTTCGATGCGGCGCGTGCCGGTGGAAACGCTTTCCTCCACGACCAGCTCGAATGCCTGCACCTGACTGGTATTGGTCAAATGGGTGCCCCCACACAGCTCTTTGCTGAAATCGCCCATCGATACCATGCGACATGGATCGGGATACTTTTCGCCAAACAACATCATGGCACCGGCGGCGCGAGCTTGCGAAAGTGGCACCGTATCCCAGCGAATCGGCTGTGATTTTTCGACAAGACTCAAAACGTCTTTTTCGATCTGCACCAACGTTTCGTCGGGGATCGCCATTGGATTTGTAAAGTCGAACCGCAGCCGATCTTCCTCGACCTTGCTGCCTTGCTGTTCCGCGTGTCGGCCGACGTTCTTATGCAACGCATGATGCAGGATATGAGTGGCCGAGTGGGCCCGGCAAAGTGCCGTTCGTCTTGCCACATCGACTGTCGCCGTACAGGTTTGGCCCTCATGGATTTCGCCCTTTGTCAGTTTTCCATGGTGCACGATCAAACCCGCATGCCGCTGCGTGTCGCTCACGACAAACTCGAAATCCTCACTGCTGATCCGACCGGAATCACCGACCTGTCCACCCGATTCTCCATAGAACGGCGACTGGCTCAGCACCAGCCGCATCGGCGCGTCGGCGGCGCGATCGAGATGGCTCAGCAGTTGGCCATCGTCCTCTCCCTTGCCACCTTCTCCGGTGATGATTCCTTTGACGGTCGCGGTCGCCTCGGTGGTTTCATAGCCAACGAAGGGGGTTTCGCGGAGCGCTTCCTTCAACGTTTCCAGAGGACCGGTCTGAAATAGTTCACGCTGACCTGCACCGCTGTCCTTGGCGTGCTGGTCCATCGCTTTTCGATAACCGTGCCAGTCAAAGGTAAAGTTCTGTTCCGCGCTGAGGGTTTGCAGCAATTCTGGCGGAACGCCGTAGGTCGAGTTCAATTCGGCGGCAGCCTCACCGGAAACCATCACCGCGGACTCATCACGCATTTGAGTGAACAGCTGTTCGATCCGTTTCATGCCCCCATCGATGGTACCGAAGAAGGCTTTCTCTTCGGCCTCGATCACTTCGCTGACCCGTTTGGTCGTTTGCATCAAATCGGGATAAGGCACCTTCGATGCTGCGGCGACCGCTTCGACCAACTTGTACAGAAACGGCTCGCGCAGGTTCATCTGATAGCCATCCAGCACAGCCCGACGGATCAACCGCTTGATCACGTATCGAGCGTCCTTGTTTCCCGGATACACATTCTCGTGAATCGCAAATGCCGACGCGCGAGCGTGATCGGTGATCCGTCTCAGCCGTCGACCGTCGTCGCTATCGAACTCGTACTTGCGGCCAACCACCTCCGACGCCGCTTCGACGATCGAGTACAGATTGTCGATGTGAAAGTTCGTCGGCACACCTTGCAGCACACTCGCGGTCCGCTCCAGACCCATGCCGGTATCGATGTTCTTGCTCGGCAATGGCTGCAGATTGTTGGGCGGATCGCCGACGCGATTGAATTGCGTGAAGACCAGATTCCAGATCTCGACATCGCTGCCATCTTCAAGGTGATAGTAGATCTCGCTGCAGGGACCGCAGACACCATCGGGACCGTTGCTCGGCGCCGAGGCGGGCCAGAAGTTTTCGTCCTCGTCCATCCGCGCGATGCGGTCGTCCGCAAGACCGACCTTGTCATGCCAGATTCCGTGCGCTTCGTCGTCGTCTTTGTAGACCGTCACGCTTAGCCGATCGGGTGCGATGCCAAGCCACTTCTTGTCCGTCAGAAACTCCCAAGCCCAGCGGATCGCCTCTTCTTTGAAGTAGTCGCCGAAACTGAAGTTTCCCAGCATCTCGAAGAAAGTGTGATGGAACGCGGTCCGGCCCACGTTCTCGATGTCACCGGTTCGCAAGCACTTCTGACACGTCGTGGCGCGCGTGAAATCGAGCTTCACCTTGCCTAGAAAATGATCTTTGAACTGGTTCATTCCGGCCGGAGTAAACAACACCGACGGATCCCATGCCGGCACCAAGACATCGCTCGGACAGCGAGTACAGCCTTTGGATTCAAAGAATTCGAGGTATTTTTCGCGTAGCTCGTCAGTTTTCATCGTTCGTGACAGTACTTGTCATGAGTGGCGTAAGTGTCGCTCGTGAGGCAACGAAACGGCAGGAAAATCGGCTTTCCGGCCGCTGATCATATCGGAACCGGCCCCGGGGGCAGAGACCATGATTTTCTCGGCATCCGGGACACGCAAAAGGACAAATTTAGTTCGCTGATCCATTCGCAGGTGCCGCCATTTGCTGCGGGCGATTGTTTTTCGTTTCGAGCGATTGGGGGACGGCTGGTATACTCACGTCTTCGAATCGGTCCTTCGATTGGATTTCCATCTCGACCCCCGATCCCATCTCGACCACCGTGACAAGTCCCTATGCGTTTGCTGCTCTTCGCTGCCGTCACCGCCCTCCTTGCCACTTCCGCCGGCATCGCGGACGAGCCGACCACGCTCGATGCGGAACAGGTCGACACCTGGATCGAGATGCTCGACTCGCCCAAGTACCGGGACCGCGCCGAAGCAACCGCCAAGCTCCAGCGGTCGGGCGGATCGGCAATCGAGGCCGTCGAGCGCACTGTCATGCGTGGCAGCAGCGAAGCGTCCGACCGAGCACTCCGCATTTTGCAAGAGCATTACAACAATGATGACGAGATCTTGAAGGAGGTCTCGGCCGAAGCACTCCAGCGGATCGCCGAACAAACCGAACACGCAAAATCAACAGCTGCCGCGCGGATTCTTGAGGCCGCGAAGCCAACACAGGAAGAGGATCAACGTTTGATCCCATTCCCAAACCTGTTTCTCCCGAATCTGGTTCCAGTCAATCCGTCCCACGAGGATTCGAATCTCCGTCAACAACGGCGCGAAAGAGATCACCGTGGAGGAAAATGGTAAGTCAATTCGCGTGATCGAGAACGGCGATGGCATTCAAGTCGAGAAGAAAGATGAAAAAGGTCGGATCGTCAAAACCAAGTACAAGGATGCGGCAGAGTTGAAAGAGAAAGACGCGGACGCACACCAGGCATACCAGAAGGCGGCCCGGGAGGCCGCATGCAAATCCAGATGCAGCAAAACGGACTTCCAAATCCACCGGGGAATGGCCTACCGCAATTCGCCCCGCAGCAGCAAACGCAGAATCAGCTTGACGAACTGCGAAAGCGTCTTGAGGAGCATCGCAGGCGCGCCACTGAGATGCACGAGCAGAACCGAAAACGCCACGAAGAGATGCTTGAGCGAATTCGCAAGATGCGCACCGTTCCACCAGCGCCGCCACCCGGGCAAAAACCAATCGAGACAGAGACTGTCGAACCGATCGAAGTCTAGAGCTCTCGCCCTGCTACTCGGCCATCACGCTAGCCGTCTCGCTCCGCCGCGATGTAGCCGGACCATACTTTTATCGAAGCGTTCGTTGTCTGATCGAAGCGTGGATCTCAACACAATGCGGGTAATCACCCACAATTGCGGACGCCGTCAAAGCAGGCGACAATATCGCTGGACCTTGATCAATCACCAAAGCGAACGCAGCGTCTCGCCTTGGTGTCACCGATCATCAGACCGGTACCCGCGCCCATAGCTCAGCTGGATAGAGCAACGGACTTCTAATCCGTAGGTCGATGGTTCGAATCCATCTGGGCGTGCTGCAATACAGCTCGTGATAAACGGCATTCGCCGCGACCTGCCGACGTTTGGCAGAGCACTTTCCATGTTTCGCAAACGGGAACTTTCCCGTTTGGCTCCAAACGTGCTCTCCATGCCAAAACTGACCAATTCGCTTCCCAAGTACCGCGAACACAGCAGCGGCAACGCTCGCGTCACGATCAGCGGACGTGACTACCTGCTCGGACCCTACGGAACCAAGGCCAGCAATCTTGAGTACGACCGCAGTATTGCCGAGTACCTCGCCAGCGGTCGGAGTCAGCCCGCTCCGCCGCGATTATAGCCGGACCATACGCTGATCGAAGCGTTTCGTTGTCTGATCGAGGCGTGGATCTCACCACAACGCGGGGAATCACCCACAATTGCGGAGGCCGTCAAAGCAGGCGACAATATCGCATGATTTTGATCAATCACCAAAGTGAACGTAGCGGCTCGCCTTGGTGTCGCAGATCATCAGACCGATACCCGCTCCATAGCTCAGCTGGATAGAGCAACGGACTTCTAATCCGTAGGTCGGAGGTTCGAATCCTCCTGGGCGTGCTTTGCGAAGTGCAAGTGGTGGGAGCGAACAACGAGGGCAGAATTTTTCACGTTGCGATAATTCTGTCCCCTATCATTCTGCCAACACCATTGTCTGTGCCGACTAGCGGCACGCCAGTCGGACACGCTCGTGAATGTCCGCTGCTCCGGTGATGGCCACCGAAGTGGGTTCGGACCGGCACATTCCTGAGGATGCGAGTGTCGATCTGCGGTACCGCACGATCCTATCGGTGCGTGACAGTATCGAGCTTGTTGAAGGGACCACGTCCGGTGACGTCGACGGGTTGTCGAACAAGGGCAAACAACGAGCCAGGTTCCGCGAAGCTTTGCGCCGCGGCACGCTTGCCTTTCATTCGCGGGCGGCTGCGCGTGTTGTATCGATCGCAACGGCTTCGACTCAGTAATTACTCACTCTTCTTCCGTTCGATCGCCACGAGAGAACCTAGTATTCAGGTGTCTGTTGTCGTTGGTCCGCCGGAGAATCATAGATGTTCCGTTCACTCGTTGCCGTCGCCACCTTCGTCTTTGCCATCGTGTGCACCATCGAAGGCAACAGTGCCAATGCACAGGGACGAATGGGAAAAACGTGCCGCAGCGGTGCTCACGGTCTCTCGACCAGAGCGGTGGGGAATCACGGTCACTACCGCGGGACTGGCAGCTATCGATCGCACTACCCAACCTCGTCGTTCGGATTCAGCATCGGCGTTGGAAGCTATCCCGGTTACGGGTACTCCAGTTTTGGTTATCTCGACCCTTACCGCTTTGACGGCTTCGGTTACGATCCCTACCGGTACGGCAGCTTCCGAGCCCCCGACCTGCTGAAAGATCCGTACTTCCGGGAACGTTATCGATATGACAGTCGGTTTCCCGGTCGGCATCCCGACTCGGTACCGCGTCTCGCTCGTCGTCCGCCCTGCGATTCCCCTGCCGACGTTCGAATCGTATCGGAGCCCGACTCCGTACACGGTTGACGTTGCCCGACCAATGATTCCCGCTGATTCGACGGATCTAGAGGGACAACTGCGATCGGCTGCTCAGGAACTGATGCGCACCCTTGCAGCCGGCCAAAACGGTGCCGCTTGGATGGCGTACTTGGAACCACACCGAATCAGCCAGTTGGTCGATCGTGGGGATTCGGCCGCACTGAGCGAGCTGTTGACTCGCTACGACGGCCTGATCGGCAATCCGCAACGGAAAGTCATTGTGGCGGCAAGCGGATTCGCACACAACGAGAAGCTTGCTGAGACAATACGTCAGCCAAACGATGGAATTGAACGAGCCACTTGTGGAAGAACCAACGGTCGAGTCATTGCCGCTGCCCGAACCGAAAGCGGTCCCCGAGTCACTGCCGTTGGGTGACGTCGATATTTGAAACGGTCATCTCGCTTCGACGAGCTCTTTGATTTTGGCGTGAATCTCCTTTGCGGTCGCCTCTCCGGCGCCGGTTTTGACTAACTGCACGACTCCCTCGCGGTCAACGAGAACAACGTGGGGAATCCCACGCACTCCGAACTCGCTTCCCATCTCGCTGTGCTCCGGAGTCACAAGGACGGGATGTTCGAGCTGGTGATGCTTCAGAAAGCTTGCCAGCGTCTCTCGTTCTTCCTCCGATGTCACATCCTCATCAGATCGGGATGCACGCTTGTTCTCCTCGTCCCACTCGAAATTGTAGTACTGCGTGACACCAACGATCTCGAATCCCTGTTCGCCGAACTCCTCTCGCCACTCGCGCAAATGGGGGAAGGTGGCGATGCAGGGACCGCACCACATCGCCCAAAAATCGATCAAGACTACTTTGCCTTGCAGCGATTCTTGCGTCGATTCATCTGCGTTGACCCAGGCGTCGATATCCCACTGGGGTGACGGTTTGCCAACCAACGACGCGACCGGTTTCACTGCTTCCATGCGTTCCCTGTGGACCTCGATCCTCCGCAGTGTGGCTCTCACCGAAACGTTTCGAACGGCAATCAAGGCAAGTTTCTTGGTGACTTCTTCGATCCTTTCTTTCGTCGCTTCGGGGTCGTCCTGCGCCCATTGCGTGATCATCAGGAACTGAGTATCGGCGTAGTCGTTTTGCAGCGGTAGCGATTTGGGGTAGCGATCAATCGCCGTCGCAACGACATCATCCAGTTGTGATATGTATGGATCGCGCCACGAGTCATTGCCGCGATCGGGCGAGGTTAACGAGCGAAGCATGCGAACGAGTGCTTGCATGGTTTCTTCGGACGCTTCCTCCGAATCGTTGATCTCGGTCAGCTGATCGAGTTGTTCCTGGACGAGCACCTTGGCCTGGTCAGCTTTGTCGTCGTTGGCCATGAACTGTGCCTTCAGCACGGTCAACTGCGTAACGGGGACCCAGGGCTGGGGATCATGCTCAGGACCAATCGTGCCAAGTGCCTGCAAGCCACGATTCACGGCTGCTTGCAGCTCCGTTGTCGCTGCCTGAGCGGTCGGCGATTTCTTGCATACTTTGAATCGTCATCCAAATTCCGAACTGGTTTTCAGTTTCGTCGACATGCTCGATCTGAAAGTCAAGCAGTTTGGCAAACTGTTTGTTTGCCTCATTGAAATTCCGCTCCTCGATCAACCTCGACGCCAGCGAGTGTCGCAGCACGTTCAGGTCGGCGGAATCGGGCGACGCGGCGATTTGTGATTCGAGATATTCCGTTGCGTCGGCAAGGTCGTCATCCATCCGCTGTCTGAGTTCGTTGTGCAACTTGCGGAACGCATCCAGATCAGCGGACTCTTGGGCACGGGAAACGATTCCGCCAAACTGCAGCCCAACGAATAGAACGCACGCAAAGGCCGCGGCGAGTGATGCGACACCGAAGCGAGGTTGCATGTGAGTATCTCCGTCCTGCAGAGGTGCTTGCTAAAGAATCAGAATTCGACAGTGATCGATCAATCACTTTCCTCTGCCGCGGCCCATTGGATCCACCGGATTTGGAACCTCCACCGCCGCCAAAGCTGCCCCGATTCGAACCTCCCCCGAGATCACTTCGGCCCGAAAAGCCAGACGCACCGCGCCCACCGCTAAATGATTGCGAGGGACCGCGTTGGATTGACGGGGATGGGCTACGCTGAAGAGATTGGGATGGGCTGCGACCAAGAGACGGAGACGGGCTGCGCTGGATCGATTGGGTCGGGCCGCGCTGGAATGACGGAGACGAACCGATCGCTCGTGTACTCGGGGATAGTGAGAGCTGACTTGAACGGTTCAACGATGGAGTCGACTGGATGGATGGCGACATCGATCGGCGGCTCATCGACGGTGATGGAATGCTGGATCTGAACGAAGATCGCCCAAGATCTGACTGCAACTGTGTACTGGATGATGGCGATCTTGTGATCGACGAGGGCAATTGCGTACGCGACGATGGCAATCTTGTGGTTGAAAACGGCGGCGACTCAGCATGCCGCGAACCGGTGTCGAAGCTACGACTCGATGGTAAACCGCGCTGGATGTTGGCACGCGGCGTTGCCGAAGCGCTGGATCGAGACAGACTGGATGAAGGACCATGTATGGTTCGATCGGCGGAGCTGATCGAGCGATTTCCGCGTTGTGACGTCGGCACACGTCCGATATCACTGCGGACAATATCATCCAACGATCGACCGAGTTTTACACTGCTGGGCGCCAAAGTCTTTTTAGTGGGCCCCCCGCAAAAGTCGGCTGCTTGCCGACGGGTCGTGCACGCTGCGGGTTTGCCCGCAGGTGGCTTTCGTAACGCTGCATGCTACCGACAAAGTTAATCCCCGATCGTCGGTACTTCGAATCGTAGTAACTGAGCCAGGGCGAAGCGTAACCGTGTCCGATCGAGTGGTCATACCAGGGTCGATATCCGATCGACACATAGGACGGTCCGCGAAAGTCACCGTAATAGTAATGTGGGCAGCCAGGCCGCACGAACAGATTCAGCAGCAACGAAGCGGCGTCGGCAAGCGGGTAATACGGCCGGTAAACGTAGTTGGGTTGCAGATAGACTGAATTGTAAAAGACGACTGGCGCATAAAGCTGTCCGCGGTCCGTCGGTAAGTAGTCCCAGTACCCGTCGACTGACAAGTAGCCTTGCGGCGTGTACACGTAACATGCTGGTTGCCAAATCCAGTCAGCTTGCGGTGCGCTCCAAAAACCACTCCGCCACTGGTAGTCGGCGTCAGCATACTGCCATTGTCCAGGCACCCAAAAAGAATCTTCGGCAGGTGGCGGAACACTGGGTCCGTTGTCGATCGATTTGGGCGGAAGCGGAAGATACTCCACCGCTGCATTCGAACTCTGCGGTCGCGACCAATAGCCGCTCGTCCAACGGTATCCCGATCCTGCTCGAGTCCAGGAACCGGCATTCCAGGTTCGACCCGGCGGAAACTTTCGCCACAGCCCGCTCACCCAAACGTAATCATTCTCGTCGTCACTCCATGCCCAATAACCGGGTATCCATTTCATCCCTTTCTCTTCAGGTGATGCTTCCGGCGGTTGTTCGTCCACTGGTTCCGGCGGAGGCTTGGAATAGACACGCACGCCATCGGTATGATCCATATCGACGGGCGCCGCAAACGCCTCGTGAACCGGCCCTTGCATCAAAGCTTGGTAACCAAGCTGATCAGCGTCACCAGCCGGACTTGGATCCGTTGTTGGCATCGGGGCAGGCGCCTGGGGTGGTGAATCCTGTTGGGACTCCGCCAGAGTCGCAGCATTCGGCGTCGTATCACTGGCCTGGGCGAAAGCGCAAGTGCAGTGGGCAAACACAAACCCAGCGGCAACCAGGACCGGCACGACTGAGTATCGCGCGAGGATACTGTTCATTTTGACCAACATCGGCAAGGGAATTCGCAAGCGGGCGTGAACGGCCCGTCACTGCGTCCATTATAGTTGGTTGGGGAAATCCAGCGGCGGAGATCAATGGTCTCCGATTCGATTTCTCGTTCTCTCTTCCACGTCGTTTCCGACGCTTATGTCGTGCCGAGAGCGTTCACAGCGGCATTGAACGTGACACTGGGTCGCATGGCATTTGACATTTTCTCGGGATCGGGTTGGTAATAGCCCCCGATGTCGACCGGATTTCCCTGAGCGGCATTCAGCTCGTCGATGATGGTCGATTCTTTGTCCCTGAGCTGTTTGGCGATATCTCGAAAACAGTCCTGCAACTCTGGACTCTTGGTCTGAGCGGCCAATGCTTCGGCCCAGTAGAGCGCGAGATAAAAATGACTACCCCGATTGTCCAACTCGTGGACCTTGCGGCTTGGCGACTTATTGGATTCGAGCAGCTTTCCAATCGCCTCGTTCAATGTTTCGGACAGCACCAGCGTTTGTACGTTATTGGATTTGATGCCGAGATCCTCGAGGGAGACCGCCAATGCCAGGAACTCGCCGAGCGAGTCCCATCTCAGATGTCCTTCTTCAAGAAACTGTTGGACGTGCTTTGGTGCTGAACCTCCCGCTCCCGTTTCAAACAATCCACCGCCGGCCAACAATGGAACGATCGACAACATTTTTGCGCTGGTCCCCAACTCGAGAATCGGAAACAGATCGGTCAGGTAGTCACGCAATACGTTACCAGTCACCGAGATCGTATCTTTGCCGTCCTTGGCACGCTGGCAGGCGTGGCGGGTAGCGTCGACCGGTGACATGATGTGGATCTCAAGGCCCTCGGTGTCATAATCGGGCAGGTAGTGTTTGACCTTTTCGATCAAGTTCGCGTCGTGCGCACGATCCTTGTCCAACCAGAAAACCGCTGGAGAACCGGTCGCGCGAGCACGGCGGACAGCCAATCGCACCCAATCTCGAATCGCGGCGTCTTTGGTTTGGCACATCCTCCAAATGTCGCCCTGTTCGACGGCATGCTCCATCAACGTTGTTCCCGAGCTGTCGACGACGCGAACGGTACCGGCCCTCGGGAATCTCGAAGGTCTTATCATGCGATCCGTACTCTTCCGCTTTCTGTGCCATCAGCCCGACGTTAGCAACATTGCCCATCGTGGCGACGTCAAACGCACCGTTCTCTTTGCAGAAGTCGATCGTGGCCTGATAGACACCGGCATAACAGCGGTCTGGGATCAGCGCTTTGGTGTCATGCAGCTTGCCGTCCGGCCCCCACATCTTCCCGGAGGTCCGAATCGTCGCCGGCATGGACGCGTCAATGATCGAATGACTGGGCATGTGAAGATTGGTGATGCCTTTGTCGGAGTCGACCATGGCAAGTTTCGGACGCTTCGCGTAGACCGCCTCGATGTCGGCCTTGATCGCCGCCTGCTGGTCATCGGGAAGCGTTGCTATCTTCGCATAGACATCGCCGATTCCGTGATTGGCGTCGATCCCAAGTTCGTCGAACAGCGCTGCGTACTTGTCAAAAACATCTCGATAGAAAACGCTGACCACATGACCAAAGATAATCGGATCAGAGACCTTCATCATCGTCGCTTTCAAGTGCAGCGACAGGATGACGTCTTGGGCTTTGGCATCCGCAATCTCCTGGGCGAGAAATTCGCGCAGAGCGGTGCGGCTCATCACTGAGGCATCGATGATTTCGTCGGCCTGCAAAGCGAGCGATTCCTTCAGCACCGTCGTTTCGCCATCGGAGCCCACCAACTCGATCCGTACGTCGTCGGCCTTCGTCATGATGTGCGACTGTTCGCTACCAAAGAAATCACCTTCGCTCATATGCGCGACGTGTGACTTCGATTCGGCTGTCCACTCCCCCATCGTATGTGGGTGCTTCTTGGCGATACTCCTTGACCGGCGCGGCGACGCGGCGATCGGAGTTTCCTTCTCGTAAGACAGGGTTGACGGCGCTGCCGAGGATTTTCGCATACGTCGCCCGCGTTTCTCGCTCCTCATCCGTTTTCGGCTTTTTGGGAAAGTCTGGAACTGCATAACCTTTCTTTTGAAGCTCTTCGATGGCCGCCACCAACTGCGGAATGGAAGCACTGATATTGGGGAGCTTGATGATGTTGGCTTCAGGCGTCTTGGCCAGTTCCCCCAATTCCTCCAACGCGTCGGGCTGCCTTTGGCTGGCAGGCAGCTTATCTGGAAAGTGCGCCAGAATTCGGCCAGCCAACGAAATATCCTTCTCCTCGACGACGATTCCCGCTGCTTTGGTGAAGGCTCGGATGATTGGCAATAGCGATTGAGTCGCCAGCGCCGGAGCTTCGTCGGTGTACGTGTAGATGATCTTGGATGATTGAAGGGGCATACCGTTCCTCTTTGCCGCAGCGATTGAACGCCGAACCGTTTTCGCCAATCTGAATCAGGTCCAAATCGTAACATCGTGGCCGGAAATGAAGGGGCCCACCAACGCTTTTTTGGGTCGACGCCGGTCAATTACAGAATATATCGACTCGACTTTCAATGACGCAGGCTCGATTGTCTTCGTCACCCCTCTCTCGCACCGCTAGAATGGTTCCGTGTTAATTGTCGCGACCCGAATGCACGAGGATGAAAAATGAGACACAGTCACGCGATTCCGGCATTCTTTCTCGCACTAATCGTCTGTCTTGCGAATCCGGTCTCGGGTGGTCAAGCCAACGACGATCTCGCGCGAATGAACTTGAAGCGAGGCATCGTCGCCGTGATTGGGTTGCCGACGAACGACGTTCATTATTTGGTCCAGCTGTGCGATGCCAGCGAATTGACCGTCTATTTTCAGACGTCCAATGCGAAGTTGGCAGGCGCCGCGCGGCAGGCGGCCGACGCGGCCGACTACTTGGGCAGACGCCTGTTTGTTGAAACCGGATCGAACCTGTCCATTCACCTTGGCGATAACGTTGCCGATCGCGTGCTTGTCGCCGATACCGAAAGCGAAGCTCCTTCCCGCGACGAAATTCTACGCTCATTGCGGCCGCGTGGAGTCGCATTCATCGGCACAGCGACGATCAGCAAACCGCTTCCCGACGGCGTCGACGATTGGTCTCATCCGTATCATGGCCCCGACAACAATCCACAGTCGGATGACAAACTGGTGCAGGGCAGTCTCCGCACGCAGTTCATCGGTTATCCCAAGTTCAGTCCCATGCCGGAACAGACGGTTGTGGCCGGCGGACGCATTTACAAGGCGATGGGGCACATCGCCCACAAAGCGAACCAGAACGAAATGCTCAATACTTTGTTGTGCATCAACGCCTACAACGGCACGATCCTGTGGAAGCGACCACTGTCGCCTGGATTCATGTTGCATCGCAACACCATGATCGCGACCGACGACGCGCTTTATCTGGGCGATCACGAAGCTTGCAAGATCATCGACGGCGAGACCGGCGAAATCCGCGATCAGATCAAAGTCGATAGCGAAATCAGCGATGGTCCCGTATGGAAGTGGATGGCGATGCGCGATGGGATCCTGTTTGCTCTGGTCGGCAACCCGGAAGCGAAGATCGAAACGCAAAGAGCCATTCGACGTGGTCTCGGGCATTGGCCTTGGGGCATGTGGGACGGTCACGACTACGACGATCCTCGTACCTCGTTCGGATTCGGCAGAACCGTCGTTGCCATCGACCTGAAAACCAAGGAACGCCTTTGGGACTATCGCGACGAGGAGTTCTTGGATGCCCGCGCGATCTGCATGAACGAGAGCCAAATCTTCTGCTACTGTCCCGGCAAATTCCTGGCTTCGGTCGACCGATACACCGGCAAACTGCTGTGGAAGAACACCGACAAAGAGCTACTCGATGCGATCGGAGACAACGAGAAGGCACAGCATTACATCACCGGTTACGCCACGACCTGTTACATGAAGTGCAGCGAAGACTTTCTGTTCTTCGCCGGACCGCAACGCTCGCAGATGGTCGTCGCCTCGGCCAAGGACGGCAAACTTGCTTGGACGCACGAGACCGGTAATTTGCAGCTTGTGCTCCGCGACGATGGCGTCTGGGCCGCCGGTCCGGAAAAGTCCGACAACGGCATGAAGTTCGACTATCAGACCGGAGAGGTGCTGGCAACGTTTCCGGCGCGACGGGCTTGCACTCGGGCGACCGGCTGTGCCGACAGCATCTTTTATCGCGCCAATGGCGGCACCGTACGGGTGCTGACCGAGTCCAACACCGCACAACATATCGACCCCATGCGTCCACCTTGCCAGGACGGCGTGATCGTCGCCGGCGGGCACCTGTACTGGGGACCTTGGATGTGTGGTTGTCAGTTGTCTCTGTACGGAAACATCGGACTCGCGACCTGGCGACGACGCATCGAGCGAACATGATGATTCGATCGAACCGAGGTTTGTTACGGGTGACATGACCGCGAAAGTTGAATCTCTCGACATCCATGCCGATGATTGGGCAACCTATCGGAGCAACAACGCTCGCACCGATGTCTCGCAAAGTCGCGATTCCAAACAACGTCAAGCTGGCATGGACCGCAGAGGTTTGTCGCGACGCGTTGCCAACCGCGCCCGTCACCGCCGGCGGAATGGTCTTCATTGCCGATCGCACCGGCGCGGTGCGTGCACTTGATAGCGACGGCAAACTGGTTTGGAAAGCGTACACGGCGGGACCGATCTACTATCCACCCGCTGTCGCTCACGATCGCGTCTACGTCGGATCTGCCGATGGTCGCGTTTACGCGTTGGCCGCTCACGACGGCAGATTCCTGTGGTCCTATCGCGTCGGACCAAAAGACTACTGGCTTCCCATTTACGATCGACTGGTTTCAGCCTGGCCCGTATCCGGCGGCGTGGTCGTCGAGGGAAACACCGTCTATGCGGCAGCCGGAATCACCCACTACGACGGGACGCACGTCGTCGCACTCGATGCAGTGACCGGAAAAGTGAAAGCGTCCAACAGCACCTCCGGAACGTTGGAGCGGGAAGTCAACAACGGGATCAGCATGCAGGGCAATTTGACGATCGTGGATGGCGAACTGAGGTTTCTCGCCGGCGGCGTTTATGAAACCGCGAGGTACGATCTGAACACGCTCGAGTGCCTCAATACGCCGAAGGCTCAGGTGAATTCGCAATATCGGACAGCGTTTTATCCCTACTATCCGGAATACGGCAAGTACGTGTCGCTTGACTATCAGTGCAGCGACGGTTGCCAGCTAAGCCATGACGCCAGCTACGAAGGAAGTCAGTTCGTGAATCTAACCCGACAGTCGCCGCTTCCACCGGATACTCCCAAGCCGGTCAAAGAAGCCGCGCGTTGGAACCGCCGCGGCGGGGAAATGCCCAAGCCAATCTGGCAGGATAGTGACAATCGTCGCTTCACCAGTTTCGCGGTGACCGACAGCACACTGTTGGCGACCGGTCATCCGGATGGTGAGGACACCGATTCGTTTTTGGTCTCGATCAACGCAAGTGATGGCAGCGACAACTGGATCAAGCAGATACCCGCCGACGCTGTCAAAGGTGGCACGTCGATCGATCATCAAGGACGAATCTACGTCGCATTGGAAAATGGACAACTGCTCTGCTTCAGGCCCGCGGAGTAGGCGGTTCGTAGTGACCGCATTCATGCGGTTTTCCTGCAACTTCCCCATGCATCAGGTCACGACGAACCAAAGTGCGCTGTGCAGCTGGTAGAATAATGAATCCCGTCGATTCACTCTGCTTGCCCGACTAGCAAGTCCCACCAACGAATCGATCAATCCCCGCCAAGTTGGCCTTCCGATGATCCGTTCCGCCATTGGGTTGCTACTAATTTTCGCATCGCTGTCCGTTCGGGCCGCCGATCCCGAATTCGCGGTCGACGTGATGTCAGTGCTCTCGAAATCGGGCTGTAACGCCGGTACTTGCCACGGCAATTTGAATGGGAAGGGCGGGTTCAAATTGTCGCTCCGCGGGCAAGATGCCATGCACGATTACCGTTCGTTGGTGCTCACGGCGAGAGGACGCCGCGTCAACACATCGGTGCCCGAGCGGAGTCTGATTTTGCAGAAGGCCAGCGGCGGTGTGCCCCATCGCGGCGGCATCCGCTTTGATGCCGATTCAACCGAGTACCAATTACTGTCACAGTGGCTTCGCAGCGGCGCAAAGGGTCCGTCACCGAGTACACCGCACGTAACGCGATTGCAAGTCGAACCGTCTGAAGCAATTGTCACCGAACCGGCCAGCGATCTTCAGATCCATGTGGAAGCATTTTTTTCTGACGGAAATTCGCGCGATGTGACCAGCCGCGCCTGCTATGAGTTGTCGAATTTGAATGCCAACGTCGACGATGGTGGTCGCGTCTCGCGTAGCCAAATTTGGCGAGACAACTTTGATCGTACGATACTTGCAAGAACAGGTCGCTGTGCCGATCGCCTTCACTGAGCAACGAGACGATTTTCGGTGGTACGATCCGCCGACCAGCAACGATGTCGACAAACATGTATTCGCAAAGCTGAAACGATTGCGAATGGATCCGTCGCCGTTGTGCGACTGATTCTGTGTTTGTGCGCCGCGCATATTTGGACGCGATTGGCCGCAAGCCGACTGCTGATGAAGCAAGGCAATTTGCTGATGACGATCGTCCGAACAAACGTAAACGACTTGATCGATCGACTCCTTGCCCGTCCTGAGTTCGCCGATTTTTGGGCGTTGAAGTGGGCGGATGTACTCCGCATCGAAGAAAAAGTCCTCGATACGAAGGGTGTCGAGGTATTTCACCAGTGGATCCGCGAAAGCATCGCGACCGCCCGACCACTGGACCAATTTGTACGCGATCTGGTCACCGGCACCGGCAGCACGTTCCAGCAACCGCCGGCAAACTACTACCGTGCGAACCGCGACCCCTCAACCCGCGGCGAAACAACGGCGCGGCTGTTCTTGGGAACGCGTTTGCAGTGTGCGAAATGCCACAATCATCCTTTCGATCGATGGACCCAAGAAGATTATTACCAATGGTCTTCGTTGTTTTCGCAGATCGATTACGAACTCGGCGACACCCAACGCAAGGATAAACTTGATCAAGAACGAATTTGCCGGTGATCAGGTGGTTCTGGTTGCCAAGAAGGATGAGGTCAAGAATCCGACAACCGGCCAAGTGGTGACGCCAAAGTTTCTGGGTGCAGAGGAATTGACGGGTGATGCGACGACGCAGCGGCTGACCTCGCTGGCCAATTGGCTCACCTCGCCCGAGAACGAACTGTTCGCAAAGTCGCAAACCAATTTCATTTGGTACCACGTGATGGGGCGGGGGCTCGTCGACCCAATCGATGACTTTCGTCTGACCAATCCGGCCAGCAATCCGCCGCTGCTCGACGCATTGTCGTCCGACTTCATTGCAAGTGGTTTTGATGTTCGCTTGCTCGTCCGCAAGATCATGAATTCGCGAACCTATCAGTTATCGGCTGTCCCCAACGATACCAATGCCAATGATGAAACCAGCTATTCACGGACTTATGTGCGACGTCTTTCCGCCGAAGTGATTCTCGATATGCAAAGCGATGTGCTCGATTCGCCCGCTGGATTTGTTGGTTACCAGCCAGGCATCCGCGCGGTGCAGATCCCCGGTGTGCAACGGAAGCGGCCTCGTGACGAGGCACCGAAGCCCGGCGATCGCTTCCTGAAGACATTCGGCAAGCCGGAGCGGATCCTCGCCTGCGACTGCGAGCGTTCCAACGAAACGACATTGAAACAGGCGTTCGTGCTGATCGGCGAAGGGCTCAGCGAACGTCTCGCCTCGCAAGAAAATCGGCTGCATCGATTGGCGTCATCGACGATGTCCAACGCCGAAGTGATACAAGAGCTGTATTGGACCGCATTGTCACGCGCGCCCAATGACACCGAGATTTCCGCAGCCGTCGACATGATCAACGCCTCGACCGCAAACCGTGCTGCCGCGTTGGAGGATATCGCCTGGGCATTGTTGAACACCAAAGAATTCTTGTTCCGCAGGTGAAGAATCAATCACTATGAACCACAATCACATCCATCGACGATCGATGCTGCGTGTTGGCGGTGCCGGCATGCTGGGGCTGACGATGCCCAAACTGATTCAGGCCGGCGAGCGTTCGACTTCTTACAAAGCTCGTGCCAAGTCGGTGATTTTCTTGTTTCAATGGGGTGGGCCAAGTCAACTTGATACGTTTGATATGAAGCCCGATGCCCCCGAAACGGTACGCAGCCCCTATCGTCCGATCGCATCCAGCGCGGCGGGCATCCAAGTCTGCGAATTGTTGCCCGAAATGGCAAAGCGGATGCATCAGGTGACGCTGATTCGGACGATGACTCACTCGATGAAGAATCATGCGTCGGCCGGATACTATGCACTGAGCGGTCACGCACCACCCAGCGACGACCAACGATTACGCGACTCGCTCGACCTCTATCCTGCCTACGGGAGTGTGGTCGATCACCTGGCGCCCAACGATAACGGGATGCCCACTTCAGTCGCTTATCCGCATGTCATTCGTGATGGCTCGATCGTGCCGGCCCAACATGCCAGCTTTCTGGGCAAACGCCATGACCCGCTGTTGTTCCTAGAAGATCCCAATGATGCTAACTTTCGGTTGCCCGAATTGAGTCTGCCCAGCGGGCTCTCGATCGATCGACTGCAGCGGCGACGCGAACTGCAAAAGCTGGTCGACCAGCAAGCCAAGCTGATGGAATTCTCCGGCGAAGCGCGCGGATTCGATCAGTATTATGAGCGTGCCATTTCCATGCTGACTTCCGATCGCGTCCGCAAAGCGTTCGATCTTTCCGCCGAGAAGGAGTCTCTTCGCGATCGTTATGGTCGAACCACCTACGGCCAAAGCTGTTTGCTGGCACGCCGATTGGTTGAATCGGGTGTCAAGTTTGTGACCGTCTATTTCTCGGACAGCATCGGTGGTCGGCGCGTCAACCAGGGCGGTTGGGACACTCATGGATTCGACAACACGCGGATGTACGAGATTGTCGACAAATACCAACTGCCGATTACCGACCAGACGCTGCCGACGCTGTTGGATGATTTGCAGGACCGCGGATTGTTGGACGAAACGCTGGTCGTGTGGATGGGTGAATTCGGACGTACGCCCGAAATCAACAAGAACTTGAGCCGTGATCATTGGCCGCAGTGCTACACAGCACTACTTGCCGGCGGCGGCGTCAAAGGGGGATACGTGTACGGCAAGTCAGATGAACTGGCAAAGTTTCCTGCGGAGAAACCAGTCAAGCCGGAAGACTTGGCCGCTACGATTTTCCAGCTGCTGGGCATCGATCCGTCCACCGAGATTTATGATCGCAACGACCGGCCGCTGGTCATTGGCGGTGACGCGTTGCATGATGTATTCGCATAGCGAACGTACGATGGACAAATTTCTGCTGCTGCAAGTTCGCGACTGTGAAGATCCAATGCGCGAGCAGGAAGTCGACTGTTTTGCCAGGGCACTGGAATGTCCGCCCGAGCAGATTCGTGTTTACGATCTGCTTTCAGGTGTGCCCACTGTCGAACAGTTGGATCAGGTCGACGTCGTGATATTGGGCGGCAGTGGTGACTATTCGGTGGCCGAAGGGGGCCAGTGGCTACCGGCGGCGCTGGCCGCGATGCGCGAGCTGTACGAACTCAGCAAGCCAACGTTTGCATCTTGTTGGGGGTTTCAAGCGATGGCAAAGGCGCTCGGCGGCGAGGTGATCACTGACAAGAGTCGTGCGGAACTGGGTACCGTCGAGCTCCGTTTGACGGAAGCCGGGCACAAAGACCCGATCTTTGCCCCACTTGGTGACAGGTTTCTCGCGCCGATGGGACATCAAGATTGCGTCGTGCGACTGCCACCCGGCGCCGTCTTGCTGGCTTCGTCTGAGAAAGTCGAAAACCAGGCATTCAGCTTTGCGGATAAACCGATTTACTGCACCCAGTTTCATCCCGAACTCAATCGCGATGCGCTAGTGCAAAGAGTTCATGCCTATCCACAGTACGTTCAGACAATCACCGGCGAATCGATCGAAGAGTTCGCCCGAAGGTGCCAGGATACGCAGGCCACGGACTTGCTGCTCAGCCGCTTTGTGCAGCAGTTACGGATGATGGCAAGCTGAACGCGGAATCAACCTTCGGTCGGCGGGTCGATCGCGGAAATCATCAATTTGATGCCCGGTTGCATTGCGTCTCGCCACTTCTGGGTCAACTCCGGCGTGCACTGCGGATCGTGTTTCTGTATTGCTTCACAGAGCGAGTCCAGCCACATTGCGTACATGTCGGCTGGGATTCGAAGATCTTTGTGGCGCTGAGCCAGCTGCTCAATCTCTGAACGCGCGCCCTCAATTCCCTGTTCCAGACAGAGCATCTCCAGCAGCGATTCTCGCAGCATCAATTTCTGATGCCGAAAGTCAGTGTGCTCAAACTTTTTCGCTATCTTGGGCGACTTCAACAGAAAGATATCGTAGAAGGTATCGATGAATCGATCGTCCTCACGACAACGATGATAGCTGGCGGTGACTTCATCCAGTGGCGTGTTCATGTCGTGATCTTGTTCAGCAGTATTCAACGAGAATCATCCGACGTGCCCACATGATCGGTCGGCTGGGGGAGTAGGTGGACTTCGCGCACTTGCCTATCCGCTGGCTACCATAAGACCAGAGCGAAAGGCTTTCTGCAATGCGACGGGTATCGTCAATTGTTGGAATCCCCACTGCTTAGCATCGTGCGGGAAAAAAGTGTCGGCGTGCTCTCCGAGCTGGCATCAAAAAGCTGGGACCGTAGCGAGCTCGGAGAGCACGCCGACAAAGAGAGCGACAGTCATCTCCCGCACGATGCTTAGGCCAGCAATTGCTCAACGACGTGTGCCGGTTCAACGCCGGTCAATCGCTGATCGAGCCCTTGGAATTTGACCGAGAGACGATGATGATCGAATCCCAGCAAGTGCAGAATCGTGGCGTGTAAGTCGCGAACATGGACTCTGTCGTCGATGACGTTAAACCCAAAGTCATCGCTTTCGCCCAGGCTAGTCCCCGGCTTCACTCCGCCGCCGGCCATCCACATCGTGAAGGCATTGGGGTGGTGATCGCGGCCGTCGTCCCCGCCGCCCTGTACCATCGGAGTCCGTCCGAACTCGCCGCCCCAAATCACCAAAGTATCCTCGAGCATGCCGCGCTGTTTCAAGTCTTTGATCAATGCAGCGCAGCCTTGATCTGTCGCGAGACAGTTCTTTTGGAGATCTTTCTTCAGATTTCCGTGTTGGTCCCAGGCCTCATGAAACAGCTCGACAAACCGCACGCCTCGCTCCACCAATCGCCGGGCCAATAGACAATTCTTTGCAAAGGATGACTCCTCTGGATCGACGCCATACAAGTCCAGCGTCTGTTGCGACTCGGATGACAGATCCATCAGCTCCGGCGCACTCGCCTGCATCCGATAGGCCATCTCGAATGAATTGATTCGCGTCGTGATCTCGGGGTCACCGGTGACGGCCAACCGTTTTTGGTTCAGCGCGGTGATCGCATCGATGGAATCGCGCTGAACCGTGTCATCGATGCCAGCCGGATTCGACAAATACAGAACTGGATCACCAGCGCTGCGAAGTTGAACACCTTGATAAACGGTCGGTAAATAACCGCTGCCCCAATTGCTGTTCCCACCACTGGGACCCTTCGTTCCTGAACTGAAGACCACAAAGCCAGGCAAGTCGCGCGACTCGCTGCCCAGCCCGTACATTGTCCAGGCACCCAAACTCGGTTTGCCGAACAACTGCGATCCGGTGTTCATCATGATCTGCGCGGGGGCATGGTTGAACGCATCGGTCACCATTGATTTGACGATCGCGATGTCATCGACAACCTGCGCCGTGTGCGGAAGCAACTCGGATACTTCCGCCCCACACTGACCGTACCTGGCGAATTTGAATTTGGGACCGAGAAGTTTCGAGTTCGGATTGATGAAGGCGGCACGATACCCTTGCAACAATTCAGGCGGCGGAAGTGTTCCGTCAAACTTTGCAAGTTGGGGTTTGTGGTCAAACAACTCCAGATGGCTCGGCGCACCCGCCATGAACAGAAAGATGACGTTCTTTACCTTGGGTGCGAAATGCGGCCTTTTCGGGGCCAGCAGATCGTCGGTCGCGGCCCCCGCTGACTGACGGAGCAACGCGGCGGTGGCAACGGCACCTAACTTGACACCACAGTCTCGCAAAAACCATCGTCGCGAAACGCTTTCGCTTAACATGACTTACTCTTTGGTAATCGTTTCGTCCAGGTTCAAAAGCACACGAGCAAGCAGCGTCCAGGCAGCAAGTTCATGATCGGCGCCGTCACCGGCGATCACACCGGCGTCCAACTCGCCCAATTTCAATCGCTGTCGTTGCTTCCTCAACATCTGCGACAGCGTTTCGATTTCATCGCTTGCTGGATTGCGGGACACACATCGCTTCATGGCGTACGCGATCCGCGCCGTGTCACCAACTCCGCCTTCACTGATCGTCTTTTTCGCCAGCGCTACGGCGCACTCCATGAACAGCGGCTCGTTCAGCGACGTTAAGGCTTGCAACGGCGTATTCGAGCGACTTCGTCTCACACACGATACGTTTCCCGGCACCGCGTCGAAGGTTTCCAACATCGGGTAGGGGACGCTGCGGAAACGAAAGGTGTAGAGTCCCCTGTCGGTAGCGATTGGCACCCTGTGCTTCGTTCCAAGTTTTTGGGCCATAACTGGCAGGCGGGTCAAACAAGAACCGAGGTGCGGGTGGAAAAACACTTCGGCCACCGATCTCTGGATTCAGCAATCCGCTGATTGCCAACGTTATGTCTCGGACAACTTCCGCGTCCACACGGAAACGTGGACCGCGGGCCAGCAACCGGTTGGAAGGATCACGCTCGAGTAACTCCGGCGTGACGTGCGACGATTGCTGGTAGGTACTGGAGCTGACAATCAGCCGATGAATGTGCATCAAACTCCAACCGTTCTCCATCAACTCGACGGCCAACCAATCGAGTAGCTGCGGGTGCGAAGGTGGCGAACTCTGCGAGCCAAGATCGTCACTGGTCTCCACCAGTCCGATTCCAAAGTAGGCTTGCCAGATTCGGTTCACGATCGAGCGGGCCGTGGTGGGCGATTGTTGATCCACCAGCCACTGTGCAAAAGCCAGACGCGGCGGCGTCTCACTGCAGTCGGGCATTTCATGAAGGAAATCGGGAACTCCAGGCTCCACCGGATCCGTCGGTTTCAGAAAGTCACCACGCTGAAGGACCGATGTCGTTCGCGGCTGGGCCCGCTCTTCGAGCACGAATTGCGTGGTTCCCTCGGGGTATTGCTTCCACAGAGCTTCGATCTGCGCATTCGCATCGCTCCATTGATCGACGGTCGTCCGCCAATAACTGAACAAAGCCTCCCGTTGTGACTCTTTCCGCTTGGCATGATCCACGCTCAGAATCTCACGAATTCGCATCGGCAGCGGATCGGCGACTGGATCGGGATCCGTCGTCAACGAGAACCGATACCGACCCATCAAACAGTTGTGATTGTCATTGTTGTTCCAACCACCATGACTCATGTCGGGAGTAAAAGTGATTTCCGTCCCCTGTGAAAACCCAACTGGTTTTTCAAGCACGAACACTGCCTTGCGAGGCTGATTGCGACGGCCGGGATCAATGTCGGTGGACCAAGCCGTCTTCTTATCGCCGTCGATCGCCATTGCGATTGGACCGGTGACGCGCTGATCACCTTCCTTCGCTTCGATGTTACGCAGATACTCTGGCTGTGGAGCTTGCTGCGGATTCACGTCCGCCGATGCGGCAACAAGTCTCAGTTTTTCTCGTTTCGTAGGATCGTCCAGCGGCGCAACCTGAATCGTCATTTCCGAAAGTGCCGCCGTGCCTCGAATGCTGCGACCTGGTCCACGCCGAGGCAGTTTGGGATGCGTCAGCAGTTCGAGACGGAATCCGGTAATCCCCTGCGCCTCAGTTTGTGCTTGAATACTCGGAGCAGACGTTTTGGGTGCATAACTTTCGCTCAGAATAGAATTGTCACTGAGCACACGAAACTTCTGACCTTCATAGGGCAGACTTGTCGGCTCCAAGACCTCCCAATGCTGTGTCGATTGTTTCACCGATTCTTCCCACGCCGCGAGACGCTCGGGCCAGTCGGGCATCTCCGTTTTCAGTTGCCGCTCGATCTTCTCAATTTCATCCAGCAGCTTGTCACGCTGTTTCGTTTGCTCAGGTGTGTAGACCGGACTGATGGCATCGTGAGTGTTGTTCAGGAACGCGAACATCTGATAGTACTCGTGCTGTGCCAGCGGATCGTACTTGTGGCTATGGCACTGGGCGCACTGGACCGTTATCCCGAGAATGCTTTTGCCGATCGCATCCATCCGGTCATACATTGCTTCCATGCGAAACTGTTCCGGGTCGGCACCACCTTCTTCGTTGATCATTGAATTGCGAAGAAAACCAGTTGCCACTCGTTCGTTCTGACCCGCATCGGGTAGCAGGTCGCCTGCAATTTGATGGATGACGAACTGGTCATAGGGCATGTCGCTGCCAAGCGCATTGATCACCCAGTCGCGGTAGAACCACATCTCGCGAGGCGTGTCCTTCTCGTATCCGTTGGAATCGGCGTAGCGGGCCGCGTCCAACCAGATCCGTGCCCAGCGTTCGCCAAAGTGTTGCGACTGGAGCAACTGATCGACTTGGTCTGCATAAGCATCATCGGCTGCAATCAAGAATGCGTCGACTTGCTCGGGTGTTGGAGGCAAGCCGACCAGGTCGAGGTGGAGACGTCGAAGCAGTGTCGCCTTGTCAGCTCGCGGGGAAGGTCGGATGCGCTCTTTCTCCAGCCGCTGCAATACGAACGCGTCGATGGGATTGGCGACCCATTGCGTCGGCTGCGATGGTGGCAGCAACGGCCGCGCTGGCCTGACGAAAGCCCAATGCTGCTCGTAGTCGGCACCTTGTGCGATCCATCGCCGTATCAACTCGATCTGATCTTTCGTCAGTGACTTGCCAGACTGAGGCGGTGGCATGACTTCATCCTGATCGGTGCTCAGGATCCTGGCCATCACCTCGCTATTATCCGGATCGCCTGAGACGATCGCATATTCCGTCGCTTCCGCTGCCAAGTCGAGACGTAGTCCCGCCTCCTGTGACTCCTCGTCCGGACCGTGGCAATGGAAACAAGTATCAGAGAGCAAGGGACGAATGTCTCGGCGGAATTCGACTCGCTCATCAGCGCGAATCAGCGGCGGCAGAGCAAGGCAACATCCGATCAAGCTGATGCGAGAGATGAATCGGTACACAATCATGTTTCTCTGTCTTTGTGCGAAGCAGTCGTTTTCGCTCCACCCATTGTCCTCGCGCAAATCTTGCTCGTCTTGGAGAAGCTGCGCATGTATTTGTACATTTCGCGCATCCCTCACCCATTTATCGATGCCAACGTGCGGTAAATAATCAATCAAATGCAGCAGATTTCGGCAGTGGCTTGTACCGATGATGGTACACCATCGCAGATTGCTGGTGCCCGCGAAGTGGCGATCGAGGATTGATAGCAATGCATTGGCTCGACGCTGACTGCCGAAACTCTGTGCTCAAAACTGACGTTCGTGGAAATTGTAATCACGGATAGACTGGTGCGACTTTGTTCACGAGTCGATTTCTTTTTTTGCGCGTGCACGAAGCAAGAATGCGATTGAAATGGCCGGTTCAAAACTGGTTGCTGACCGAAGGTGTTGTACCTGGTGTCATGAGCAAAATGTGATTTTCTAGTCAAGGAGTTTGTCGATGCTGGTTTTATCTCGTCGTGAATCGGACAAGGTGTTGTTTCCGAGTCTCGGCATTTCGGTCGAAGTACTGCGCGTGCAAGGTAATAAGACTCGACTGGGAATCACGGCGCCGGCGGACGTGCCCATCCTTCGGCACGAGATCGCGGATCTGAAGGAGATCGAATTCGCCCCAGGCCAGCAGTTCAGTGATAACCGTTTGCAGGAGCTTGTTCACGCAATTCGCAACCGTCTGGAAGTCGCATCCGTCAACCTCAATGAACTCCATTCATCGCTTGACAGCGTTGGCAACCAATCCGCACAAGGGTTGATCGAAGATCTGTTTCGCGAACTTCAATCTCTCGAGCGAGAAGCAAACCGCGTCTTGGAGGATTCCGGCGTGCCAGTCAACCATATACCGCAAGCACTGCTCGTAGAAGACTCGGCAACGGAGCGGCAATTACTCGAAGCCTACTTGGATCTATGCGGTTTCAATGTCACCACTGCGGAGGATGGTCAAGACGCACTGGACTATCTTTCCCTGCACGCCCGGCCGGATGTGGTACTGCTAGACATGATGATGCCGCGGATCGATGGGCCTGCGTTCATTCGCACCGTGCGGGCCGATCCGAAACTTCGTGGGTTGTCGATTTTTGCGATCTCTGGCTCGGAAAGCAAGGATTTCGACATCCCAACGGGACCGCTGGGAGTCGATCGCTGGTACCTCAAACCATTGAATGCGAAAGCACTCGTTAGCGACGTAGCGACGCATCTCACCAACGCACCACTGCTGGTTGCGTAGCGGACAGCGCCCAGTTCTTTATCATTCTCCCATTGGGAGAGCCGGCCATTTGCGGGGCCGAAGAGTGACCGCGTGCAACCCTCACCTCGCTGTCGCTCGACCCTCCCGGGTGGGAGGGTGAAATCGTGCAATATTCTGCTCCGAAATACGCTACGACGCGCCCCAAAATGTCGCGCGCCGGCTTCGCTCTTGTGAATAGGTGTGCCCAGCCGCGCGCTTTGCTGCCAGCGGCACTCTCGTCGTGATTCGTGGACTGTGCGAACTCGTGACCGGAGTGCCCGACGCGAGCGTGGTACGTCGTTTGCGTCCTCCTGTTAGTCGACCGCTTAGGTCTCCGTGCAACGCGTGTGCGATTTTGTCGCGCTAGCGGCAAATCGCACTGAAATTGGGGAGTGACAAACTTTTGAGAACACGGCATCAAGTTCGGATCGATGGCTCGCAAATCATTCGCTTGACGTTCTGGCTTTGCATGTGGTCAAGCGTGGGAGGGTGCCTGTACGCGTCGGGCCCGATCGCCTCGCCTCAACGATTTGCTTTGTTGGTGGGTGTCGATGAGTATCCACACCTGGCGGAATCGGAGCAGCTACGCGGCTCGCGTAACGACGCACTGCTAATGGCAGAATTGTTGACCGGCCGGTTTCAATTCCCATCGGAGAATGTCCAGGTTCTAGTCAACGAGGCAGCCACCAGTGCTGCGATCCGCCAACAGCTTGAAGCTCTCAAGCAACGCGTTGCGGCCATTCCAAAGGAGACGTCCGCGTACGTTGTCTTTCATTTCAGCGGGCACGGATCGCAGGTGCGTGATCAAAAAACGGGCGATGACATCGACGAGCGTGATGGCATGGATGAAACGATCGTGCCCTACGATGCACAGCGGCAGGGAAGTGATGCGGACATTCGTGACGATGAACTCAATGCTTTCGCGCATCAAGTGTGCGCCCGAGAATCGACGCGACTTTGGATGATCCTCGATTGTTGCCACAGCGGCACCGGCGTCCGCGGCTCGTCGTCGACTCGCTTCCGCGTACTCGACAGACGATTGCCGCGTGCCGATCAAGAGGCGAACAATTCTGACAACGTCAATCTCATCGAAAAACAATTGCCCGCTGGAGCGGTCGCCCTCTATGCGTGCCGTTCAGTGGAAAAAGAGCCAGAGTATCAGGACGGAGACCGTTCGTATGGCCTGCTGACACGATTCTTGACGCGCGTCGTGAACGAGACCAGCGATTTGTCGAAATTGTCGTATGGGCTGCTGGCCGAGACGATTGAGTCTCGATATCGCCAGGATCGCCGCGTGGTTCCCCCGCCCCGACCACGCGTCGAAGGGCAAGCACACGAGATCGTTTGCGGGGCGGGACCTGATTTGGATCGCGCTCCCTATTGGCGGGTGATTCCGTCGCCTGACGACCGAGGCCGGGCGGTGATCGCTGCAGGATCATTTCATGGGCTCACAACTGGATCACTGTTGCAACTTTATATCACGGCCGAGCAGATCATCGCGGAAGAGGATCAAAGCGTTTGCTGGTTACGTGTAGACGAAGTTGATCTAACTTCATGCACAGCGCGCGTTCTGCAACGAGAGGGAGACGAGTGGCTCGAATCGACTCTGCCACGCAAATTGACGCTGGGAGTGGCTGTAGAACGTTATCGTGATCACGGCGATGTTGGTGCTCGCGTGCGCGTCGTGGTTGCCAGTGACGGGCAAGATTCGGCGCCGCTGTCCCACGACAATCCGAGTGTGCCGCCAGCGGTCAGGCAGGTATTCGAACACGCTCAACGGGAAGATGAGTCGACCTGGCTGCATTGGGCAGCAGGCAATGAACGCTTCGACCTGTTGTTGCGCGTGGACGAGCCGTTTGCGGCGTTGTTCCCAGCAATTGCGATGACCTATGCGGATCAGACCGATCCGGCTCAACGCGGCCGAGTGCCTTCGTCACTGCGTGGCGGGTGGGGACCCTATGACCTTCGCCGAGGAACACAAGCATCGCGGGAGATTCAGGAAGCACTCCGCCGCATCACACGGGCGCGGAACCTGATTCGATTGGTCGATCTGCAGCGGTCACCCAGGGAGACTTCAATGGGAGTCCAGCTAACGTTGGAACAGTTGGGGGTCCAAGACGGAGCGATTGTGTCGCGCCAGAGGTGGGAACACCCGCGACAAGCAGATGACCCGATCATGGTCGCTGATGGACAGTACTACGATTGGCGCGTGACCTGCCCCAGCGATGCCAACAAGCCGGTTTTTGTCACGATTTTGCAGGTCGACAGCAACATGGGAATCCAAACGATGGTGCCGGCTCAGCTCGGTGCGGAATCTCCTCGACTGCAGCCGGGAACGAGCATCACCGCGGGCGGTTATGCATGCTGTCGCGACGACCGTGGCAACGCGCAACTTGGTCCTCGATGGACGATCGTGTTGGCGACGCATGAACCCAACCACTATTCGTGGCTGTCTCAGGACAGTCTACCCCGCATGCGTGGGACGGGTCAAAGTGGTTGGATGAAATCCGACACGCAGTCCTCATTGGACGAACTGTTGTTGGGTGAAATGTACTTCAGACCCAGGGGTGAACGACGATTGTTTGCGTCGCGAAACCGATTCGATCCGACCTGGTCCGTTGAGATGCAACAGTGGTTAGCAGTCAGCAGTTTGGAGCAGTAATGGACAAGTCAATCATCTTTGATGAAGAGTTATGCAAGCGATTGCCGCTGCCATTGGCTCAGCTGTACCGCCGCGCGCACACGGCGAAGTCTGAAATGGAGCAACATCATGTCGCCTACTATTTGTGGGAAGCCAGTCTCAAGTTGCTCGCCTCTGTTGTTGTTCTTGAACATGTGGCACAAGGTCGGCAACATGACGAGCAAGCCTCGTTACTGCGAAAGCTGGTTCGTCCGCAAACCTCTGATTGGTGTCAGATTCTCCGCCAGCTGCTTCCCCTGACCGCGCAATCCGACGCCTCGTTGCACCGCACCCATGAGTTGCTGTCGTGCAAAATTCAGGATGAACTACCGTGCTGTGCTGATCTGGATTCGGCATTGCGTGAAGATCAGCCCAAGAACAAAGAGAGCGACACGCTGTTGGACCTGTTTGAACGTCTGGCTGAGTATCGCGGGTCGGTGTTTGGTTCGGAGCTGTTTGCAGACCGCCCGTCGTCTTTTTATCAGCGGATGGGCCAGGCGCTGCTGCAGGCCACCGGCGAGTGGTTACCGCGCGTCGACATCCTGGCTGAGCAACAACTGGTTTTCGTTTCGGACGTCACCGACCAGGGAACTGGACGTTGGCTCGTGCAACGTTACTCCTTGACGGGAGACATTGCGCGTCGCATTCGTCCAATGGAAATCACCGCTTCCGTTCACAACTTACCTCGTTCGGGCAACGTCTATCTGGACGGGGCTGCTGCATGCTCGGTACATGAGCGACACGGACTCTCTGGCATCCCTGCGATCGTTGCATCCGTTGATTTTGTTCGATGTCGGACTCGATCAGGTATTCTTTCTCAGCAGTCGAGCCGGTGGTGATGCTGCCGAGTACCTCTGTTATACGACCGGGCAAGTACTCGACCCGAAGCCGTTGGAAGGCGATCTGAAGGAGCTGTTGGAACACATCCTACGCAAGCCGCTGGACACCGCGGCGGTTGCTCAGTGGGCGAGGCAGATTGAGAACGAGGCCTCGCAAGAGCCAGGGCCCAGGCCCCGGAAACGAAGCGAGCACACGTTGGGCGAATTCGATCTGCTGACGCGGATGGGGCAAGGTGGCATGGGTGTCGTCTATCGAGCGTGGCAGCCCTCGCTTGGGCGCCAAGTGGCGGTGAAGAGTTTGCTACGGACCGGCGACCCAAAAGCTCAGGCCCGATTCTCACGCGAAATTCATGCCCTGGCCCGCGTCGAACATCCGCACCTGATCAAGATTTTTTCCTCTGGCGTGGAGGGCAATTGCTGGTACTACGCGATGGAGTTGATCGACGGCACCGACATGGGAATGGTCAATGAGCGTCTCCAGGAACAGAAATTCGACGCCACCACACTCGAGTTCGGGCAATGGCAGGAGGAGTTGAAACGTGCAGTTCGCGAATCGCGGCTCAGCGAGACGCCGCTCAACGATCACTTCGATATCTCGGAATTGTTGAAACACGAACCAGCGGATGACTCGGCCGTCTCCAAAGGTTCACGAGCTTACATTCGCCACATTGTTGAATTATTGCTTCAGGTCACCGATGCGACGCAAGCTTTGCACGAAGCGGGTGTCGTGCATCGCGACATCAAGCCAGGAAATGTGATGGTCACACCGGACGGCAAAAATGCCGTTTTGATGGATCTCGGGTTAGCCCAGTTGGCAGACGATGGCTCACAGAAAGTCACGAAGACGCGACAGTTCGTTGGCACGCTGCGTTACGCGAGTCCCGAACAGGTGTTGTCGGCCGCATCCGTTGATCAACGCAGTGATGTGTATAGCTTGGGAGCATCGTTGTGGGAGCTTCTGACTCTGCAACCGCTCTTTGGAATGCACGATGAGTCGACCGCCTTAGAACTGATGCAACGAATTGAGTACTCGGATCCGGAATCAATTCGGTCATTTAACCCGGCGGTGTCGAAAGACTTAGACGCGATCGTCAACAAGTGTTTGGAGAAGCCACCGGAACGACGATATCAGTCCGCAGCTGAACTGGCCGACGAGCTTCGGAAGTTCTTGAACAACGAGCCGGTTCAGGCACGACCGCTCGGCAAGCTGGCTCGCGCATCACGAACGATCCGGCGACATCCGATGGCGAGTGGTCTGGTCCTTGCCTGTCTGAGCACCATCGTGGCGCTGGTCATTCTGGCCATCAATGTCTGGACGCTACGGACTGAGCGGCAGTTTACGATGGAACTAAGCAGCCGCCAACGAGCGAGCGGACCAGAGCTTTCGACAGGCAGTCCAGGCGTTGGATGATATTTTCACTTTGGTTACCGAAGGCGAACTACGCAAACGTCCCGATCTGCAGCCTTTGCGTAATCAACTATTGACTTACTATCAGAACTACGTTCAGCAATTTGGTGACAGCCAAGAACTTGACGACGAGATGGCAATGGAACTCGCCGGCGTCTTTCGACGGATGGCCACGATCACCAAGGAGATCGGCAACAAACAGGATGCCTTGAGCCACTACGACTCAGCAATCCGCCCTTACCAGGAGTTGCTTGCTCAGGCGCCTCCGAGTCCCAAGTTGGTCGACATGCTGTCACAGACCTGGATCGAGCGAGGCGTTCTGCTGCAAGAGACACGCGAATACGAGAAGGCCGAACGCGACTTCACCCAAGCCCGTGATGCGTTGTCCTTGCTGTGCCAACGCGATACACAGAACCTCGAGTTCCAACGTCATCTGGCTGAGGCATACCATAACTTAGGCATCTTGTATGAAGACGAAAATCGCTACGCCCAATCACTGGACTGCTACGAGCGAGGACGTCAGATTCGCGAAACTCTGGTGTCCCAATCTGATGAACGCGAATTCAAGCGTGACTTGGGGAGAAGCTACGGCTATCTCGGTGATGTCCAGATCGCGCTGGGCGAATACCAGAAGGCGCTGGACTCCTACCGAAAATCGGTGGAAATACGCCAGCTGATCGCAGAAAGCAAACCATCGGATCATGAGGCCCGTTTTCAACTTGCCCGCGGCTTTCGCAATCTAGGACATCTCAGTCGACTGGAGAGCGATCTAGAGATGGCCATCAAGTGGTTCACCAAGGCGACCGATGAAGACCGGCGTCTCGTTGACGAAGAACCATTGATCACGGACTACCGCGGGGACTTGGGTCGCTACAGCAACGACTTGGGCGAACTCTTAATCGATCAAGGAAACATCGCTGATAAACCCGAGTATTTCTCGCTGGCCCGCAAGCACCTGGCCGAAGCATTCGAGATGAACCGCGAACTAACGTTGCGGAATCCAAACGACATGATCGCTGTCTCGGCTTTGGCACGAACACATGTCAATCTCGCTCGATTGGCGTTGCAAGACGATGTTGCCGAATCGCGTAAGCAGCTCGAATTGAGTCACCAGCTATTCAGCCGCATGAGCAGTAGCTCGGCTGATGACTTATACCAACGAGCAGTCTCGGAAGCGTTATCGGCTCAATTGATTGACAAAGAATCGACACCATTGACCGCTGAACTAAAACGTCGACGCGAGTTATATCTTGATAAGTCCCTGTCACTGCTGTCCCAAGCGGTGATCAAGAGCCGTTACACCGTGTTGCCGCGGCTCGGTCGGGATACGGCGTTTAAGGAACTAAAAGGACGCACCGAATTCCGATTGGTATCCACGATGGATTACCAAGGTTTAGATGCATCCGATCAAGTTGCTGTTCGCGGCGACCGCCGAATTGCTCCGGTGACGCAATCTCCGTTCAATCACCTCTGCGTGCTGGCGATTGGCGTTTCAGACTACAAGGATTCAAAATACAGCTTGCAGTTCCCCGATGACGATGCTCGAGATTTGGCAGAGGTGTTCAACGAACAACACGCTTTCGAAACGGTAACGATCAAGACCCTGACCAATGAACAAGCCGATCGGATTTCAATTCTAAACGCGCTCAAGCAATTGCGGCTCAAGGCTCTGCATCCAAGTTTGCTGCTGGTTGCACTGTCCGGGCACGGTAAGTTGCACGAGAGCGGCGACTACTATTTTCTTCCGTACGACTTTGACTTCAATCCCGATGCGTCCATCGCGGCAACGGGGATTTCATGGGACGACCTGTTACGCGAATTCAAAGAAGTGCCGGGAGCCGTGATTGTCTTGATCGATACTTGTCACAGTGGGGCCACTACCAACCTTGCCTTACGCGGCCCGGCTTCGGACGCCATGAAAGTCAGCGTGCGGCAAGCGGCTGAACAGATTTCCGCCTCTGGCAGCGGAAAGGGGATCGCTGTGCTGGCCTCGTCACTGAGTGCTCAGGCTGCTCAAGAACGTCCCGCCTGGGGCCACGGAGCACTTTCACTGGCGATCCTCGAGGCTCTCAATCATCAACACATCTATCAACAAAAGCTGGAATCGCCGCTGCCGATCCCAGCGGCCAACCAGAGGATAAGTCTGGAACAGATCCGTGCCTACGCTGTCGAGCGAGTCAACGAGCTGACCGATGGCCAACAAAAGGTGATTGTGCAGAGCAACATGAGTCTGATTGATATTCCCTTCAGCGTCACCCAGCCGGCAGTAATCGAATACAGCGCTTCCAACTGACGATATTGGGAGCGACTCTTCCCGCTTCCAGCAGCGTTGCCTCATCAAAGGCAGACGCCTGAATGTCTTCGTCAGGGAATGAATCGGCAGCCGCTCCGGCATTTCCACCCGAGCCAGGGGTCGGCTCGACGGTTCCTGACAACAAACCAATTCCCGTTCGTTTTTCGTTTAACGGTAAGCCGCAGGCGACTGCTGAGGGCGGACGCAGTCGCCTGCGGCTTGCCGTTAAACAATCTCGCTGGATCGATACTGAAAAATGAACGGTATTGACAACAAACCCAGAGTGAAGACGTGAAAGGGTCCAAGACGCCTAGCGGTCGCGGGCCATCGGCATGATCACGTAGCCGTAGCCATCGTCGGTCGTCAGCAGAGCAGGGGAGGCTCCCGATTCGATCTCCATCATGAAGTTAGTTTCGTTGTCGAGAACTTTGCAGAAGTCAGCGACGTAACGATGGTCCATCGTCAAGGTGATCGGTTCCCCGTCGTAGGCGATGGGCAGTTCCACCTGCGACTCGCCAATCTCCGCGGTGCTGGCTTCCATCTTCAACGTGCCATCGGCGAACGTGAAGTCGATGCCGCGGCTTTCGTGGTCCGTCACAATCGCAGCTTGACGCAAGGCGGCGAACAATGGCCCGATCGTCATGTCCAATTGCACCGCGTTCTCGCGCTGTGGTAACACCTGTCGCCAATTCGGGTAGCGACCCTCAACCAAACGTGAATAGATCACCGCGCTGGGTGTGCGTACGAGCAGGTCGTTGCTACGCGCGGCCACATCGACCGTTTCATCCTTGTCATTGAGCGCTCGTTCAATCAGCTGAATCGCTCGCGTCGGAACAATCGTGCTGGCGCCGCTGGTCTGATGTCCGCCAATCGCTTCGCCGGTTCCTTCCATCCGCGCCAACCTTCTGCCGTCGGTACCCACTGCGGTGACTCGCGTGTCCTCCATCTCCAACAGCACGCCGCCGAGAGCGTATCGGCTGCTTTCGGCATCGGTGGCGAAAACGGTCCGTTTCACCATCTCGCGGAACAACCGAGTTGGGATAACGTGGTACTTGTCCTCCTCGAATCCAGCCACGCTGGGAAATTCGTCCGGGTTGCTGCCGGGAAGCCGAAACTTGCTGCGGCTGCCTTGGACGCGAATCCCTGAGTCATCGGTTTCAATGGTCAGCGTTTCGTCGTTGCTTTCACGCAAGATCGCCATCATCCGCTGAACCGGCAACAGCGCTGTTCCTTCGGTTTCGATCTCGACACCTTCCTCCAGGTCGAGCCGAATGCCCACCTCCATGTCAGTGGCGGTCAGCGTGATCTTGCCTCCCGCGGCGGTCACCTTTACGTTCTGCAGGATTTCCTTCGGCGAACGGGCAGGGGCGATGCTTGCCGCGAGAGAAAAGGCTGTGGTAAGTGATTCACGTTGGCAGGTGATCTTCATGGAGACACAAGCAGCGATAGGGAACAAAGACTCAGAAAGATTCAGTCGTTTGGATGCCGCATGTTGTACCGCGAGATCCGTTGGAACGCATCCGGTCGGATGGACTCTCTGAGGTGCTCCGGCAGCAGGTCTTATCGAAATAGATATTTCTATTTACCGTCGTCATCGTAATACGGGTGCTCAAGCTGTTGGAAAGCGACGTTGAAACAACCTAACCCCAATTAACGACCTCAGTTAGATCGGCAAGTGCGAGGTGGAAAACAGGTTGGTTTGTGGTTGAGTTGATATTGGAAACAGACCCAGTCTTCGACACTATCCAACAGGGCGGAGCGGAGGGTATTCCAAGAGTCTGTCGCATACCAACGTTGAACCGACAGGGAGCCGGCAAGTTATCCACCAAGAAAGAAAGTCAGCCGCAGGATAGTTTTTCCGTGACTTCGTCGGCAGCACGGCGGAGATCGGCATCCTCTTGAAGCGAGGATTCTGTCTTGCGGATCGCGTGCAGAACGGTCGTGTGGTCTCGACCGCCGAAGTAATCGCCAATTTGATGCATGCTCTTGGATGTCAAACGGCGGGCCAACAGCATCGCCAGCGAGCGAGCCCGCACGAGGCTCTGTTTTCGCGAACTGCTGCGTAAATCAGATACTTTGATACGAAAGTACTTCGCCACGGCGCCGGTGATCGAGGCGATCGAGACTGTTTCCGTTTTACCAACAATCTCAACAGCGGATCGGACAGCCTCGATTGTGGGTGGTGAGTCATGTATCCGGCACCAAAGTGAGATTTGCTTGACGGCAGCCTCCAACGACCGCGCGGGAAGATTCGATTCGAGTCCGGTGTTGAGTTCCTCCAGTAAGCTCGAATTCTATTTCCAGACCGAGATGAAGAGCCAGCTCTCGCAACAGGGTCAGTCGGGTCTCGCCGACAGGGTTTGCGATCGGCACGGTCAGACCTGGCAGGATGCGGCTGTTCAGCATTGGACGCATCCCGCGAATCTCCGTGGTAGCCGCCGGCACGTCACGAGCGTGGGAAGTCGCCGCTGGGTCCTGCCATCGATTCGCAAGGCGAGTTCGTCTTGGGCCGCCGCCTTGTCGGTGATCAGATGCAAATCATCGACGATAAGAATCGGTGCTTCGTTGATCTGTTGACGCAACGGTGGCAAATCGTCGGCCGCGACCGCCTCTGCATATTGGCGAGCGAAGTCGACCGCCGCCAAATAAAGGACTGCCGACGGCTCATCATTGATCGGCGTGGCAACGGCTTGTTTTGCAGCCAGATGCATCGCAATCGCTGTCTTTCCTGAACCGCTGGGACCGACCAGCAACAGCGGGTTGCCGAAGTCAAAGATCGGCGTCGTCGCGAGGGCGACAAACGTCACCAATCGGTTCTCTTCGCCAGCGATGAAATAGGGGAGCGATCCGGACGATTGTCGCGCATCTCGACGCCGCACTCGAACGGCGGGACGTTCCAGGGGAAAGGAAGTGACGGTCGTTTCCAAAGTCGTCGTCAACGCAGGTCGCCAACATGCCCGGATGGGATCGGATATCGTGCCACATTCTAAGGCATCGCCCACAAAAAGCGAGCCAAAAACGGCTAGTTATCCACAGAAGATAATCGACGTAAACGACTGTATACATTCGAGATAGATTCGATGGCACGATCTATTTCATCGGCGGTGGAAAACTTCGAGACACCAAATCGCAGGGCGGACTCGACCTGCTCGGCCGGTCGTTTCATCGCCAGCAGCACGTGACTTGGGGGACTGCTGCCACTGCTGCAAGCCGATCCGCTGCTGCAAGCAATCCCGGCCATATCGAGCGCCATCAACATCGATTGGCGATCCGTACCCGGAAAGGAAATGCAGGTCGTCCCGGGCAAACGTGGTTTACCGAGTCCCTGAATCACGAGTTCCCCGTGACGGGAAAGGAGCTCTTGCTCCAAGCGGTCTCGCAACTCACCCATCCTCGTGGCGGAATCCTGCAATTCGTCGACAGCCAAACGAAGTGCCGCGGCCATTCCCAGCACCAGGGCAACCGGTTCGGTACCGGGACGCGTTTCCAGTTGTTGCTCGCCACCGTGGAAAAGCGGGCGGACCTTGATGCCAGAGTCGAGCCAAAGCGCCCCGACGCCGGCTGGACCGTGGAACTTGTGAGGAGTGAACGTGACTGCGGATGCACCGAGCGTGTCGAGCTGAACGGGTAATTTGCCAATCGACTGTGTCGCATCGACGTGCAGTGGTACTCCGGCGGCTTGGCAGATTTTAGAGACGCGGTCGATCGGCTGCAGGACACCGGTTTCGTTGTTTGCGGACATGATCGAGACCAGCGTCGCCGGGTTAGCATGATCAAGAATCAGATCTTCCAACAATTCAACGCGGATTTCACCCCCCGCGTCGACGTCCAGCCAACGAATCGTACGCCCGCTGGATTGCAACGCCTCGGCGGCGGCCAGCACGCTGGGATGCTCGATACGGCTGACCACAATCGGTCCGCGATCGCCGATACCCGACAAGGCCAGGTTGTTCGATTCGGTACCGCCGCTGGTAATCACCAAACGAGGTCCACCAGGTTGATCGAGTCGTGTACCGATACACCTGCCGATGACTTCCAACGCATCATCGATACGGACGCGGGCTTGTCGCCCCAGAGCATGTTGGCTGGAAGGGTTGGAGGGACCCGATCGGTAGGCGTTGAGGATGGAGTCGACGACTCGCGGATCGAGGGCGGTCGTCGCGTTATTGTCCAGGTAGATAGCAGACACGCGTGATCTTACTGTGACGGATTCAAACGCAGATTCTTCAGTTCGGCGTCTTGCGGATAGTCTTTGCTTGCTTCGGCCAAAAGTTGCTGGGCCAGTTCGGTCCGGTCCGCCGCTTGCATGTCCAAAATCAGGCTGCGGTATTGTGCTCGCAACAAATCGTCAATTCTCTGCTGCAATTGCGGGGGTGTTTGATCGACCTGAGCGAGCTCGAAGATTTGTGGCATCAAAATGTATAGTTCCCGCTGAGCCAGTTTTTGGATGATGGGCCAGAGGACTTTTGCGTGTTTCGGGTGATCGATACTCCACTTTCGCCAGAATTCGTCCGTTCCGGTCTGGAGCTTGAGCTGATCCATCAGCAGGTTGGCATCGGCCGGTGTGGAACCGGTCAAACCACGGGAAATGGACACCAGGTGCCAGGTGGTGGGGGCCCCGGTTTGTGGCGTGATCAGGGAATTTTGACGCACATAGGTTCCTGTCGAGGGGGTCGACCCGGCTCGTTTGATCGGAGTGATTTGCAGATGGATCAGAGGTATTTCGTAAAAGCTGAAGTCTCGTTGCTGGAAATGAGTTGGCGAAAACTCTTGTCCGCTGACGAATCCCTGAGTCCTGATGACGATAAACAACGCGAAAGTCAGCACGATGATGGAACAGACTGCCATCCAGCGTTTCACCCTGCGGTTCTTCTTCGCGGTGGATGGGGTATTGGACGAGGATGGAACCGAGGTGGACACGGCGGCCTAGGTGGGCGATGTTTCGCGGACGACTTTGAGCAGGGTTTGTACCGAATCTACTGTAAGCCATGAAGCGACACAGGTCTTCCGATATCGCGTTGAGTCACGCTTCCAACCGTGGATCCTGGACTCAGTCCTGGAACTTTGGGCCGAACTTGGCGGGGTCATTGCAGGCAATCGCGCGAGCCAACGCAGCCACTCCGGCCAGACCCTACGGGGTGACCAGATTGGGAACCCGGACCGCTGGGGAAAGCGAATCGGTTGCCAAGGCCAGCTCGGGCGAGGAGGTCGAGCCACGGGTTCGCCAGATGCGACTGGAGGCGGTTCTGCTGTTGGCGAAAATGCCGCTGAACCCGCGAAAACTCTCGCAATTGGCTCACTTGGCGGACGCCACCGAGGCTCGTACACTTGTCCGCCAGCTGAACCGAACCTACGACTCTCTTGGCCGTGCCATGCGAGTGGAACAGGTTGCGGGTGGATATCGACTGCTGTCGCGGCCGAAACTTGCACCCTGGTTGGCTCGGCTTGGACATTTGCCTGCAGCGGTGAGGTTGTCGACGCCGATGATGGAGACGCTTGCTGTCGTTGCCTACCGCCAACCCGTCTCACGAGCCAGTGCGGAGGCGGTGCGCGGTGTGGCCTGCGGCGAATTGTTGCGCCAATTGATGGAACGAGATTTGATTCGAATTGTTGGCCGTAGCGAAGAGCTGGGTCGTCCCTATCTTTACGGCACCACCAAACGTTTCTTACAACTTTTCGGATTACCTAACGAAGAAGCGCTGCCTCCGATACAGTGGCACGCGTTGCAAGATGATCCGATACCGGAAGATTCACCCCCAGTTGATTTGTCGACATCCACAAAGGAGCCTGTCGTGAGTACCACCGTCGCGCCAGTTCTCAACGAAGCTGATCTTGAAGTCCCAGTAATTGTCGGGCGCTCGTACCACCGTCGGACTCAAGTACCGATATCCAAGAGTCGCGCGCCGTGATCGACGACGACGACGACGAACTCGAGGATGACGACGACGACGAGGAGAGAGGACTGGGATGACGATGACGATGAAGATGCGGACTGGGACGATGACGAAGCGGACGACGACGACCTCGACGACGATGAGGAAGACGATCTAGACGAGGACGACGGCTGGGAAGAAGTCGGCGACGATGATGATGATGTAGACGACGACGAAGATGATGACGAGGACGACGACGAAATCGACGAGGACGACGAAGGCGACTGGGACGACGAAGACGACGACGAAGACTGGGACGACGACGATGACGTCGAGGAAGAAGAGGACGAAGACTGGGAATGACCGGCGGGCACCGGCATCGCCAAAAACGATTTACTCGTCACCCAATTTGAACAGGTGCCGGAGCGCCTCCAGGAGGCCTCGCTGATGTCCTTCGGCCGCATCATCGCGAATGGACGCCAGCGGTGGATGCAACAGCTTGTTGATCAACCGGTCAAACGACTTTTCAATTTCTTTGGCGGCCGATGGATCGAGCTCGCTCAATTGCAGCTTGTTGATCAATCGCTCCAGTTCGTCCTGTTTTAATTCTTGCGCCTGTCCGCGAAGTCGCTGGATCACCGGCCCGGTGGCGCGGTGGTTGATGGCTTGGATGAATCGTTGAGTCTCTTCGGTGATGATTTGTTTTGCCTTCGGCCATTCTTTCTGGCGTTCCCGCCGATTGCGTTCGCATGCGGTTTGCAGATCGTCGATTCCGTAAAGATACACGCTCGAAAGATCACCGATCGACGCCTCGAAGTCGCGCGGCACGGCCAGGTCCAGAATCAACAACAAGCGGTTCTTACGCTTGGCGTGCAGCGGCAGAAAGCTGGCTTCGTCCATGATCGGTTCCGGTGCCGAGGTCGTTCCGATCAGGAGGTCCGCTTCAACAACGTGTTCGGCCAACGAATCCCATAAGCCGGTTTCGGCACCGAACTCTTTGGCAACCGATACCGCGCGTTCATAGCTGCGATTCAAAACGCAAATGTCGGAGGCACCCGCTTGTTTCAAGTATCGCAGCGTTTCTTCGCCCATTTCGCCGGCACCGCACAACACGACTCGTTTGTTGCTCAGCGAATCAAAGACCTCCGTCGCCACCTCGCCGACGGCGACACTGGGGACACTGACCCGGCGGCGATGAATCGAAGTCTCCTGCTGTACGCGTTTGGCTGCCCGATTGGCTGCCTGAAAGACCGAATGCGTGAGTGGACCGGCGGATCCCGAATTACAGGCCACGTCGTACGCCTGTTTGACCTGTGACAAAATCTGTGCCTCGCCGACAACCATGCTGTCCAAGCTGGCGGCAACGGTGAATAAGTGCTCGACGGCGTCGGAACCCACACGATAGATCATCTGGTCGACGACTTCATCAGCCCGCAGTTGATGTTGATCGGCGAGGAACCCGGCCACCGCGTCGCGATCGAGTTCCACGTCGTCGCCGGTGGTCGCGTACAACTCGACACGATTGCAGGTGCTCAACAATACCAGCTCACCGGAGGGAAATTTTTCACGGAACGCGCACAACGTTCCGCTGACCTGTTCGGTGGTGAAGGAGATCTTTTCGCGAAATTCGACTGCCGCATCATGATGACTGCAGCCGATCATCTGCAGCTTCATGACCGTGGTTCCTTGGAAAGAGGCGACAGGCGACAGGCAACAGGCGACAGGAAGAACTTTAGCGACACTTCTTCCCTGTCGCCTGTCGCCTGAATCCTGGTTCCTCCTTCGACCTTTCCCAGAGCGAGAGGTGACTCGATGCGGGCTGGCACTTGTCGTCCCGACGTTTCGGCGGCCTGTCCATGCGAACTGCTGAGCACGCCGATCATGGCGAGAATCAGGAAGCCCAAACTCGCCAGCGTCAGATAGACCGCTTTGCGACCGCGACTGGCTGGCTCGTAGAAATATTCCAGCGCCGTCGCGGCGGCCAGCCAGAGCAACAACAGCATGCTCAGTAGCACGCCACGATCTGTCCAAACCACGTGACCCCATCGATTCAAATTCATCACGACCCCGGCCAGCAGCCCAACTGCGACCGCTGTCGTGCTGATCACCAGGCAGCGCCGATTCAGCCGTCCGAGTGATTCCAAAGTCGGTAAGCGAAACATTGATCCCGCCCGCTTGTGTTTCAGCCGCCAGGATTGGACCAGATACATTACACCCGCCAAAAACCCGATCAGCACTGCGACGGAGCCGACCATCATTGCCAAAGCATGAACGCTCCGCCAAACGTCGACCGCTTCGTTGCGTGTGAAAGGGGCGAGATCGCGGAAAGCGATGGCCAGCCCGATCAGGGCCATCACGGCGGGCAAAAAAAAGAAACTGACAATCGTATCGGGACGCCGCAGGTACAGTACGAAAAAACAGACTGCCAGTCCCAGCGCCAACAACAACGACCAATCAGACCAGGTGGCCAGCAGGCCGACATCACCTCCGCCCCTGCTTTCGGTCGCTCGCAGCATCAAATAGCAGACGTGCGTGAACAACCCGATCGCCGTCATCACAATCACCAACAGCGCGCGACCTGGAATGCGACCCAACAGCCGTAACAACTCCAGCACCAGCACGATCAGGTAGCTGGTGAAAAAGCAGGTGATCGAGATCTCGCGCAGAATAGCGAGCATGGGAGGGGCCAGCGGTGGAGAGGAAAACGCCTCTTGGCGACTCTTTCAATCGTACACGTTCCTGGAAAATTGTCACCGCACGGCCAGATTATTCACTCACTTACCACGGCGACTCGGTCCACGATCGGACTTCGATTTTCCCCTTTCGATCGATCCTGACACGAATCGCACCGACGTTGCTGGTGACGTGGACCCCCGACCCGGTGAAGGAAAGCATTTCTAGAACCTCTGGTCGCCGCGCACGTTGGCCACCGCTGACAACCGTTTCGCTGGGCCGCGCCCACTGCAGCACCCCCGCCGCATCCATCCGCAGACTGCCGTGATGCGGCGCCATCAAAACGCCACCCGGCGGCGGTCGGCCGGCTCGGACCAGCAGCTCCGTACCAGGTGGTTCTAAATCGCCCGGCAAAATCAGGATCTTGCCGCGATTATCGATCTGCAGGACCAGACTGTTGGCGTTGTCGCTTACCATCAAACGTTCACGCGGCGGATGAAGAATGCGAAGGGTGTGACCGCCGGCCGATAACCTGGCCCCGTTGAAAAGTTCGACAACGACAGCTCCCGATTCGTCGATCGCACGGCGTATGGCATCCAGCGCTATTTCCGGTTCATCAAGCATTCCTGGTGGCGTGACGATCTCGCTCACTCCGAACCGTCGCAGCACGCCCGGCAGCGCATTGAAATGATCTGCATCGGCATGCGACAGAAAGACGCCCTGAAGATGTGTCACGCCCAACGACCACAGGGTCACATCGATGTCGCGACTGCTGTGAGTGTCGTTGCCGAGTCGCCCACAGTCGTACAACCACACATCGGTCTCGGAAAACCGCAGCACGACACAAGTTCCATGGCCAACGTCAACGAAAGTCGCTTCCAAACTCCCTTCGTCCAACGACGCAGGGGTCGTGACAGCCATCCATGTAATCACGAACCAACCGATGATCCAGCCATATCGAATCGACGAGACCACGCGGCCTGGCTGGAAAAAAAGTGTTGCCACGATGACCGCATAGAACAGGCCAACTGACCACGCCGCTGGCGCGGGAAGCCAGAAATGGCCGTAAGGAATTGCCGCCGCCGATTCGATCAGCCATCGCATCATCCAGAGTGCGAAGTTGCAGACCAGACCGGGGATGGTCGCAAGCGATTCAAAACAGAACCCGAAAACGACCGTTGTCACACCGGCGGCCAGCGAAAGAAACAACAAGGGACTCAGCACCACGTTGGCCAATACGCTGACCGGCGACACAACGTGGAATTGCTGCCATACCAACGGCATACTGATCGCCGTTACACAACCGCTGAACCATGCCAGCTGCCACAGCAATCGCCCGCCGAGTTGAAGATAGAACAAGGGTCGCCAACGAGCGCTCTCGGCCAATGATCTCAGTCGTTCCTCTTGTTGGATGGTCTGCTCAACCGCCGGAGAACTCGGTCCGTGACGTTGACCACACAAGATCAGCGTCGCCACCGCCAGAAACGACAACTGGACGCCGATACTAAAGACAAACTCGGGATTCCAAGCGATCAGAATCAACGCCGCCAGCGACAAAGTATTGATTGGCTGGCTCGTGCGTCGCATCCAGATCGCAAACATGAACGTTGCCACCAAGATCGAGGCCCGCATCACGGGAGGCCGACCGCCGGTGATCGCTGTGTACAGGAAACAGACGGCGATGATCCAAATCATCTTGAAGGTTGGCGGCAGACGCAGCAATGATGCCATCCAGCTGGCGAGCACGACAATGATTGCCAAGTGCAAACCGCTGACCGAGAGCAAGTGCGCAGTGCCAGTGACCAACAGCAAATCACGTGTGTCACTGTCGACGAAGTCGCGTTGTCCGATCACCAATGCGACCGCCAATGGACCCAGCGACTCGCTCGTGTGTCGAAGTAAACTCTCGCGACCTGCCGCCGCGATCGAAGCGATCAGGCGACCGGCACCACTGCCTTGCTGGCCGATCAGCACAATCTGGTCGTCCGAATCGACGTCCACGCGAGCTTGCAAGCCGCGTAGCCGGTAGACCGCGCGAAGATCACGCTCGCCGGGATTCGTCGGCATGGCAAATCGACGCATCGCGCCATACACGCGGACCACATCACCGGGCCGGAGTTGATCGCTGCGACCGTCTGCCACCACCAACACGCGTCCGTCATACGGCTCCAGCGAGTGGCCGATTCTGACGCGCTCGAGACGGACTTCGATTTGCGTCTGCCACGGCGATCGGTCGCGACGACTCGGTTGATCCGCCAGCGGATGCCGCCGCAACACCACCGGCATGTCGATAACGCCTTCCAGGATCGTTGGTTGCGCCGTCTCGCCGGCGATAGCAAAAACGGATGCGTTCTCGTAAAAACCGTCTTGAATCGAATGCCGTAGTGCCGCCAAAGGCAGAGCAACGAGCACCGAAAGCGCGATCGCGAGTCGCCGTCCACCACCCGATTTGACGATCGCAGCGACACCCACCGCAATCGTCGCGATACAAAGTCCGCCCCAGAGTAGGTACGTTGCGTCCACGGCCGAATCGATCAGGATTCCTAGCGCGGCCGCTACCGCAAAAAGTAGTAGCGGCTGTCGATGAACCAGCCGACTCAATCGCTCGTTGGTCGGTATGTGTCTCGTGAGAGACAGATTTTGTGCCCCAGACAACGCCCCTGCCTTTTCCTCAACTCGGGTATCTTGAGGAACAGCGGAAAAACAGGTGTCAGACACATTTTTCCGGCCATTGCTTCAATACGTGGAAACTCCACGACACCCACCGACGACGCATCGTCTTTTCGGATAAGGATTCTCAGCGTGAATTTACACCGTTTCATCGCCGTCATGTCATTGGCAGCCCTCTTTGATGCGGCCGCGGGTGTAAATCTTGCCAGTGCTCAGGAGGCGGTCGGCGTGCAAAACGCCGCTCTTAGGCCTCACCACCGGCGGACCATAAAATATCCCGAGACCAGGCAGCTTGAGGTCGTCGATGACTACCACGGCCGCCAGGTAAAGGATCCTTACCGTTGGCTCGAAGATACTGAAAGCGAAGAGACAGCCGCGTGGGTAGCGGCTCAAAACGACGTTACGCAACAGTATCTGCAATCAATTTCAGCGCGCGTCGGCATGCGCGATCGATTGCAGAAGTTGTGGAACTACGAACGCTATGACTTACCACGCCGCCGCGGCGGGACGTACTTCTACACCCACAACGATGGCCTGCAAAATCAAAGTGTGTTGTACAAAGCCGAATCGCTCGACGCATCGCGTCAGACACTGCTCGATCCGAATACGTTCAGTGAAGATGGTACGATCGCGATGGCCGGCGCGGTTCCCGACGATGAGGGGAAGCGATTGGCTTACGCTTTGGCCGACGGAGGAAGCGATTGGCGGACGTGGAAAGTCCGCGACGTCTCGAGTGGCAAAGACCTGGACGATTTGATCGAGTGGGTCAAGTTCAGCGGCATCGCCTGGAAGCCAGACGGCAGTGGGTTTTTCTACGGGCGATACACCGCACCGGCCGAAGGCGAAGAACTGACAGGTACCAACGAGAATCAACGGCTCTATTTCCACAAGTTGGGAGACGATCAAAGCAAAGACCAGCTCGTGCTCCAGCGACCTGATCATCCGAAATGGGGTTTCGCTCCCGAAGTCACCGATGACGGTCGTTATCTCGTCATACAAAACTGGAAAGGCAGCGAACCGAAAGCACAGATCTTTATCAAGGATCTTCGTGACCCCGACGCGGCGGTCGAACCGTTGATCACCGGATTCGATGCTGAGTACGAGTGGGTCGCTTCGGTCGATGACACGTTGTACTTCGTCACTGACCACAATGCTCCCCGCCGTCGACTGATCGCCGTCACCGCTGGCAACACCAATCGCGATGATTGGCGCGAGGTGATCACCGAAACCGCTGATGTGCTCGAATCAGTCAGCCTGTTCGGAGAAACGTTTTATGCATCGTGGTTGAAGGACGCGCGCGGCAAGGTGACTCGGCATGACATCCACGGAACGTTGATCGATGAATTGCCGTTGCCCGGTGTGGGAAGTGTCAGCGGTTTTGCTGGACGACAAGACTCCCAAGAAACCTTTTTCAGCTTCGAGAACTATGTCACGCCAACGTCGATCTTTCGAGTCGACTTGGCAACGGGCAAGGTATCGTTGTGGCGCCGACCCGAGGTGGCGTTCGACGTCGATGACTTTGTTACCGAACAACTGTTCTGCCGAAGCAAGGACGGAACAAAGATCCCGCTGATCGTGACTCGCCAGAAGCGTACGAAGTTGGACGGGTCCAATCGGACTTTGTTGTACGGGTATGGCGGATTCAACATCTCGATCACGCCCTCGTTTTCTCCCGCGACGGCCGCATGGATTGACAGCGGCGGTGTCTACGCTGTGGCAAACCTCCGCGGCGGCGGCGAGTACGGCCGCCAGTGGCACGAAGACGGCATGCGGCTGAAAAAGCAAAACGTTTTTGACGATTGCATTGCTGCCGCGGAGTGCCTGATTGAAAGCGGTTATACGAAACCGCCGCGACTTGCACTCAGTGGTCGCAGCAACGGCGGCTTGCTGGTCGGTGCCGTGATCACGCAACGTCCCGACCTGTTTGCCGCCTGTTTGCCGGCGGTCGGCGTGATGGACATGCTCAGGTATCACAAATTCACGATCGGTTGGGCGTGGGTCACCGAGTTCGGCAGCAGTGACGAAGCAGACCAGATCGACAACCTGTTGTCTTATTCGCCGCTGCACAACCTGAAACCGGGGAGCTGTTATCCGGCGACGCTCGTGACGACCGCGGATCGGGATGACCGCGTGGTGCCGGGACACAGTTTCAAATTTGCTGCGGCACTTCAAGCAGCTCAGGGGTGTGATCATCCCACGTTGATTCGCATTGAAACCCGTGCCGGTCACGGTGCGGGGACGCCGGTCAGCAAACGTATTGACGAGTACGCCGATCTGTGGGCGTTTTTGATTGACAATTTAGATTGAATCGTAGACCCGCGGGGAGGGATGAACCTTGGCGGGTTGAGGGTGTCAGTTGATGGTTGTTCTGTTTTAGTCGTACCAGCCTCGAAGAAAGTTGACATGCCACAATCGGTCACAATCGATTTGCCGCTGGTGATTTCCGGCCGAGGTGGACTGACGTTTGTTCGTCCGATCGGATTCCCTGAAATCGCCGTGGCTGCGGGGAGTGAGGCGACAGCAATCCGCACGGTGCGTCGACGGATCGTCAAGCAATGCAGCGCGTACGTCGGCAGCCAATTGGTCAGCTGCCTGGTTCGCACCCAGGCCAGGCAGCAAACCATCGAAGTGTCGATCGCGCCGGAGAAAACATCGGCGGCATGGCGAGACCCAATCCAAATCCGATTCGACGCCTTCGTGTGGCACCAGGGCGAAACGATGATCGTTGCCTACATTCCTCCGATTGATCTGACGGTTGTGGCGACGCCGCAAACCGATCTCGAAAACCTTGTCCAAGAACAAATACGATCTTCCATTCGCCGCCGTGGCGTGTGGTCACTTGTTGGTTTGGCGAGGCTGGATCAAACCGATGGCATGACGCTTGTGAATCAGAGGATCGAGCTCAAGACGCCGACTCCTGTCGAACACTCGCGCAAGCAGAAAGACAAGCCGAAGACCAAAACGCCGACGCTGAGTGCTGTGGCAACTCGATTGCACCGCAAGTCGCTTCGTCCCGCTTATTACCGCGAAAAGGAAGTCAAACAACTGGCCAGTCTACTCGCGGCTGATCCGACGCGATCGGTCTTGATCGTGGGTCCCTCGGGTGTCGGCAAGACGGCGATCTTTCACGAGTGGGTCCGCCGCCGCGGCGAGTTCGGGGATCCATCGACAGCTGCGGTCACCTGCTGGGCGACCGACGGCTCGCGTTTGATTTCCGGCCAGAGCGGCTTTGGTATGTGGCAGCAGCAGTGCTTGCGAATGGCAGATGAGGCGCGGCGGTATCCATCGGTAGTGCACCTGGGCAATCTGGTTGAGTTAAGCGAGTCGGGTCGCCTCCGCGGGAGCGGTGGATGTGGTGCTCTCTTGGCGGCTCGTCTTGCGGCCGGTTCTTTGCAGGCAGTCATCGAATGCACACCCGAGCAGTTGACGCGGATTCAAAGGATCGAGCCTCGGTTGGTCCAATCGTTAACGATTCTCCGCGTGGAAGAACCAACCCCAGAGCAGACTCGTTCCATTCTGTTGGAAGCTGCTTCGGCTTGGCGACCGCTGGACATCACCGAGCAGCTGAAAAGGAAGAAGCGGAAGAGACGCGACGAGCACAAGGCTCCGCTTCGAGTGGCCCAGGCGGATGCTGTCAAACGGCAACGTGAGAAGTCGATTCAACCGGCCAAGCCTCTGCCCGTCGTTGAGCCCGAGGCGCTACAGGTATTGGATCGCTTGCATCGTCGCTTTCGCACGGACTCGGCGGCGCCCGGTCGCCCGCTAGCATTTTTTCATACGGTGATGAGCGAACTTGACAGCGAGCACACACTCCACGCACAGAAAGTGATAGAAGCCTTTGGCCGACAAACCGGTTTGCCCAGTTTTCTGATCGACGATTCTGTTCGCCCGGACCTGGACAGCATCCAGCAACAACTTTTGTCGCAGGTCATCGGTCAAGATGCTGTCATTGAGACGCTTGTCGACATGATCGCGACCCTGGCGGCAGATCTTTCGCGAGGCGATCGCCCGCTGGCGTCGATGATGTTGATCGGTCCGACCGGCGTCGGAAAAACGGAAACCGCGAAAGCGCTGGCCCGTTTGATCTACAGCGATGTGTCACGGTTGGTTCGCATCGACATGTCCGAGCTGTCCACGCCCGGTGCAGTGGGGCGGTTGAGTGGTGACGCCATGCACCCCGAGGGGCTCTTGACCTCGGCGGTCCGCGCACAGCCCTTTTCACTGGTCCTGCTGGACGAATTCGAGAAAGCTCATCCGACTGTTTTCGATCTGCTCTTACAGGTACTCGGCGAAGGTCGATTGACCGACGGGCGCGGTCGCCTGGCCGATTTCCGCAATTCGATCGTGATGATGACCAGCAATCTTGGTGTCGATTCTTTTCACGCGGTTCCCCTCGGTCTTGCCGACACGCAGCAGAAACAGCGCTACCACAACCACTTCGAACGCCAGGTCCGCGATTTTCTGCGTCCGGAGTTATTTAACCGCATCGACCGAATCCTGACCTATGACCCGCTCGACCAGTCGACGGTGCAGCGGATCGCAAAGTTAAGAATCGATGAGCTCAAACGTCGCGATGGTTGGCAGAGTCATGGCGATCAGTTTGATGTCGACGAGGCCGCATTGCAGTCGTTGATGCAAAACGGCTATCAGCCGCAGTATGGTGCGCGGCCGCTGACGCGAGAGGTCGAGCGGAGCGTGGTCATCCCGCTGTCCGAAGCGATCTGCGAATCAGGCCGTTTGAAAAGGCTCGACGCGACCATCACCGGCAACGGTTCGCAGGACCAGCATGTGGTGCGTGTCGACGTCAAACAGCATCGCGACAAGCACGAGCGGACTGACGATAGCGTGAGCGGGTTGATCAACGAAATGACCATGCTGCGGCGTCGCGGGCAAGCGCTCGATCGGTGTGATGCGGTTCGTCGACTGAGGAATCAGTACACGATGGTCAGTCGCAAGTTGAAGACGTTGTTGCGAACGGTCAAAGATCAGGATCAACGTGAGAAGATCCGATATGGACCGCTCGGTCTCGATCGTGTGCAAACTCGAGAGCGTCTGCTGCATGTCCGCAAAATTTGTCGTGACATTGATGTTGCCGAGGCGAGTTTGCTGTCGAAGTACTATCGCGGAAAGCCGATTGACACCCTTGCAACGGCGCAGCAAATCGGATGTGTTCGTCAGCGACTGTGGGATATGCTCTGCGAACTGCACAGCGAGGCGTCCACGGACAATCAACGAATGACGCTGGTGCTGATCGGCCCCGACTTTGGCCCGGCCAAAGTGCTGCTCAGCGCCTATCGGCGATTGGCCGGCAGTCGTGATTGGAACCTGCAAGTGCACTGCTTGATTGCCCGGCCGGACAAGAGTGCGAAAGATCGAATCATTGATTGTCCGGGTTGGAGCAACGAGCCGGCGTTTCGCGTTTCCACCGATCGTGAGCGCGTCGAGTCGGTCTTGGAGCATTGGATCCAGGCGGAACACTCCAGGAAACCGAGTCTCGCCGCTCATCGGTTGCTGCAATCCGAGGCCCTGTCCTCGATCCCCGCGCGCACACTTGGCCTGATGCTGACGTTCCGAGGCAAGAGTGCAGGCTTCATGATGGGAGGTGAAGGGGGGATCCACACCTTCAATCGGATGCATCAATCGCAATCGTCGGGTTGTTCGATTCTGATCGACAAACATGCGGGCATGCCGATCGAATATGTGGCACCCGAATGGCTGCCTCGACGAGAGTTTCAGCTGACCGGCCACCCACGTCGTTGGTACGACGAAGAGAGTGACTTGGTACAGGACATGACCGAAAGCAACAGCGGCACGATCAAGATGGACCGCGAGGGTCGCTGGCTCGAGACGTTGATTGAACAGGAATCGGAACGACGGATTTGGGCAGAACTTGACGACAACGAATCGGACGGCAATGCCGCCGTACCCGTGATCCTAACGAACTGACATCTTCTCCCATGCAAATCACTGTACCCATCTATGTGCAACAACGACGCGGTCGCACAACGACACCGCCGATCAGCGTGCGCCCGCTGTTCTTCGAGTATCCAGCCTCCAGTGGCTCGGAACTGGGACGGGTGATTGCAAAGCTGACGAACAAGTTGCGGGTCCATCTCGCCGAACTCGCGCGAAAACCTCGTCATGATGATTTGTTGTCCTGGCATTATCCTGATCCGATACACCACAAGGTTTTGAAGATTCACCTGGACCTGCGCGACAGCACGGCAACTTTACGCGTGATGATGGCGACCCTCCGCCGGCACGGTCGAGTGCTAGCCTACTCCCCAAGCCTGCCCGAACTTTGGTTTGACGTCGAGAACGGTGAGTCGCTTGAGACTCGTAGCGAAGAGGTTTACCGGTCCTACTTTCGCCAGCGAAGAAAAGAACAGCCCGATTACCCGATTGGCCCGCATAGCATCGAGGGCAAAGCTTGGGTCGATCACATCACCATCGATGTCCTGCCACAACGCGAGGCCAAGAAAGCGACGGACCCGCTGCGGCGCTGCTGGGGGGCGAAGACGTCTCGGATGGAGCCACACAACTCCGCCAGGTGGGCCGATGTCTCAATTGGATGGATGTTGAGGAGTTGACTCAACCGATTGGTGTGGATGCGGATGTGGACCGATTGTGCCAGCTGATGGATGTTGGGGACCGTCGCGGGATCGTGTTGGTTGGGCCATCTGGCAGCGGCAAGACGGCACGCATCGAAGGCGCCGTTCGCCGCCGCGGAAAAGGAAAGCGCGCCGCAACGCATGGGCTGGTATGGCATTTGTCGCCCTCCCGTTTGATTAGCGGCATGTCCTACTTGGGCCAATGGCAAGAGCGTGTTTTGGCGATTCTTCGCCACGCGCACCACTTCGATCATCTGTTGTACTTTGATGATCTGTTGGGGCTGTACGAGGCAGGCAAAACTCGTGACAGCTCGATGTGCGTGGCCGATACGCTGCGCGCGCAACTTGATGATCGCCCGGTGCGGATACTGGGTGAAATGTCCCGTGAGGCCTGGGCGATTTTCCGCGAACGTGATCGGACCGTGGCCGACCGCTTCGTGGTCTTGCCAACCGAGGCGCTCGACAGGGAAAAATCGATCGAGATCTTGATCGGGGTCCGCCGTCGGCTTGAAGCGCAGCGACGATGCAGGTTCGATCTGGATGTGTTGCCGGAGGTTGTCTCGATGTACGACCGCTTCGAACGCACATCGGTGCTGCCGGGCAAAGCGGCCGCTGCGCTGTCGCGCTTAGCGGCTCGATCCCAGCAAAAGTCGGTGACTCGGGATGATGCGATCGCGGAATTCCAGGCCCGCAGCGGTCTTCGTCCCTCGATCATTGACCGTCGCGTCAAGATCAACCGCCAATCGGTAACCGCGCGCATTCGAGAGCAAGTCGTCGGTCAAGACGAACCGGTCGCCAAGTTGGTCGATCGAGTCTTGATTGCGGCAGCCCGAATGAATGACACCAGCCGCCCGTTGGGAACGTTCTTGTTGGTCGGTCCCACGGGTGTCGGAAAGACGCAACTTGCCAAGGCCGTGGCCACCTGTTTGTTTGATGATGGTGGTTTGATTCGCTTGGACATGAACGAACTCTCCTCGCCCGCTTCGGCAGCTCGCTTGGTGGGGACGTTTGACGCGCCGGACGGGCTGTTGACCAGCGCCGTGCGTCGACGTCCGCACGCGGTGTTGCTGCTGGACGAAATCGAAAAGGCGCATCCTTCGGTTTTGGATGTATTGCTCCAAGCACTGGGGGAAGCCCGCCTTAGCGATGCTCGTGGCCGCACGGTCGACCTGAGCGGGCTGTTGATTTTGATGACCAGCAACCTCGGCTCCCGCGAATCGGGTCGCGGTCGTGGATTTGCGGATTCGGAAGATCAGCTTGCGATTGCCGAAGTCCATGATCGGGCAGTCAGAGATTTTTTCCGACCAGAGTTCTTCAATCGGATCGACGGTGTGCTGAGTTTTGAGCGGCTTTCGCTGCAGACAATGGAAGCGATCGCCTGGATGCAATTCAAAGAGATCCTGCGTCGCGACGGCCTGCAGCGTCGCAGTGTGCTGATCGACATCGCGCCCGAGGCGATTCGGCAAACTGCGGCGCGTGGCTACGATCCGGCGATGGGTGCGCGCGCCTTGAAACGCCAGATCGAGCGAGACTTGGTTCGTCCGGCTGCCGAGGTCCTGGCCTCCAGCTCGACCGATCAGCCTACGTTGCTGCGACTTTCTCTCGACAATGGCAAGGTGCAAACGCGTTGGCAGAGCGTCTCGTTCGTCGAGCAAACGGTCCAAGCACCGCAGTACTCGATCGATCAACTTTGCGAACTGGCTGCGAAATACCACGATGAAATCGCGGTGCAGATCGAGGGCGGACCGCTCCGTTTCGAGATGCACGACGGTGGGATGGATCCGCAGTTGCTGGAGACGATGACGTTGCGGGACAGTCTGCATCAATCTCGGAGCCTGTTGCGCGAGCTTCGTGATGCTTGCAGCCAGACGCGACTTCAGCGCCCGCAGTCGACTCCAATTCATGTGCCAAGCATGTCGGTTCCGACGGGTCAGGCGCGATTCGTCCCGCATTCAAAATCGGGACTTCGTGATCTGCAAGCGATTGATGACATTCAAGAATTCCTTCGCGACTCTCTTGTGCAATCTCCCCCAGGCGAGCTCGATTCCGCTCGAGATCAGCTGGTCGATCACCTCAGTCGTCTCCATCAGCAGCTCAGCGCAAGGGGTACGGCGGTTCGCTGGCTTGTTTGGACGAGCTGGTATGGCGAGGAAACAGATTCCCGGGCAGACCTTGTCGGCGACTTCATGGACCCCGGCGGTAACAAAGTCTGGTTCACGACAGCGATGCGTCAATGGGTAGGTGACGTCGAAGATCTGCTGCTTGATTCTATCGATAGGAAGCATGATTCGATCGATTGTTTCTCGGGTGCGCTGGCATTTTCAACGCTGCGTGAGATCTGCGGCAGTTGGATGTTCGTGCGCAGTGATGGCCATTTGAATCTGGCAGACGTTCGCATCCGCGGGGTGGACGAGAACCAGCCGATCGACCGGCAAGTCGAACGATGGCAGCGTGACGAGGCCCACGAGCCAATCGCGCCGGTTCGTCGAATCCTGCAAGCCAATGGACCTCAAATCGATTTGCAGACGGGTTCGGTTGTGAATGCACCATTTTCGATCAGCGCCCTCGTCAAGCTGCTGCAGATGTCACGTCGCACGCTTGATTTTTTGGCCCAGGCCAGCGAGGTGGTTCCATGACGTCGGTGAAAGTACCGGTATTGGTCTCGAAGTACGCCGAAGATCTCTTCACGGCAAGGGTCATCGATGGACCAGAGGCCGATGCAAGTGGCGTTTCAGCCACCGCGTCGCTGGCATTGGTCCGCAGCTTCCTGCGAAACCAAGGCGCGCGTGAACCGGATCAATACTGGCCAAAAATTGAAACCTACGAACTTCGATACACAACGGTGCGAGTCCGCTTGTTCTATCGAGACGGCAAACGTCAGTTTCCGGCCAGCCGCGAAATGAAGATGCCGGTTCGATACGTGATGGGGCGGTACGTGGATGACAGCGTCGAGTGTTTCCTGCCCGACTACGACGTGGTTTTTCATTGTCCGGCGATCCGCGAGCTGCCGCAATTGATTGACGAAGCGGTGCGAACTGCCACCGCACAGATCGGGTCTCGCGACCTTGCCGCGGCAACGCCGCCTGAGCAGAGCGACTTGCGTGTCGTGCGGGTGCGATTGAAGGAAAAGCGTGTGCACTATGACATGGACCTGACGGAAACGCTCTCGGTCGTCGCCGACCCTGTGTTCACAAAGCAGCGAAAACGCAAATCGATTCCCACGAAACATCGCGATTTGGAGGCTACGCGGCTGGTCGAAGCGATGAACGAGGCGAGCGTGTTGCTGGTCGGACCCTCGGGCTGTGGAAAAACGACCGTCGCCAACCTTGCCGCAGCGGTGCATCAGTTGGATGCCAATCACATCGCCAAAATGGACGGCAGGGCACCGCCGCCGCCGTTGGTATGGCAAAGTTCGGCCGAAAACCTGATCGCGGGAATGCAGTATCTCGGTGAATGGGAACAACGCCTCGAGCATGTGATCGCGGAGCTTGAATCGATCAGCGGTGTCTTGCTGCTTTCGTCGTTGATCGACTTGGTGCGACTCGGCGGGACACAGCCGACCGATAGCATCGCTGCCTTCCTGATGCCCTACATTCGACGCGGCGAGATCCGCATCGTTGCGGAGACGACGGCGGATGAACTGGACGCGACCCGACGATTACTGCCTGGCTGGGCGGAATGTTTTCAAATTCTCAATATCGACTCGCTGACCCACAGTCAGACTCGCGACATCGCCGATATGATGTTGAAAGAGGCGGCCCGGAATCACCGGATCGAAGTTGAGGAAACCGCCGCCGAGATGTCGACACGTCTGTTCGCACAGTTCATGCCTTACCAATCGCCGCCGCGTGGCGTCGTCCAGTTGCTCAGTGATGTGATTGAGAGAACACGCCGCAATCAGCCTGAACTGAAGCCCTCTCGACGCAAATCGCTGGACCACCGCGCACATCGCGCAGCGGGCAAAACAGCAGCGATCACCACGGCCATGATCGTCGAGCAATTCACCAGGCTAACCGGTTTGCCGGAGGCCATGCTCCGCGATTCGCTGACGCTGCGCGGCGACGAAGTCCGTGCTCGATTTGCCGAGCAGGTGATTGGTCAGCCGATTGCCGTTGATGTGGTCACCAATGTTGTGCTGCGATTGAAGGCTGGGCTGTGTGACCCACGTCGGCCGGTCGCGACGATGCTGTTCTGTGGTCCTACGGGAGTCGGCAAGACACAGATGGCTCGCAGCCTGGCCGACTATCTGTTTGGCCAATCTGAATCTAACGAGAAGCCGCTGATCCGGTTGGACATGAGCGAGTATGGAAATTGGGACGCCGTTGATCGTTTACTGATCGCCGCCGACGGAGAGGTTGCGGCTTGGATCGGACAATTGCGTGCCAAACCGATGTCGGTCGTGTTGCTTGATGAGTTCGAGAAGTCGTCGTCGGAGGTTCACGATTGTTTGTTGTCAGCGCTTGATGAGGGACGATTGAGCGATCGATTCGGGCGGACCACAACGTTGTGCGGAGCGATCGTGATCCTGACCAGCAACGTTGGCTCGCGAAGCACTTCGTCGGTTGGGTTTGGTGGCAACGATGCGGGTGCCATTCGTCGCGCGGTCGAACACGAATTTCGTCCCGAGTTTTTGAATCGATTGGACGAAGTGGTGACGTTCGAGCCGTTGCCGCCGGCGGTGATCGAGGAGATTGTGGAAAAAGAACTGCGGGCACTTGCCCGCCGCGAGATTTTGCAGGTCCGCCGCGTGCAGTTGTCTTGGGATGATTCGATCGTCAAGCGGCTTGCTGCGGTGGGATTCGACCCGCTGCTGGGAGCACGGCCATTGCAACGCGCGATTGAACGAGAGGTGGTGGCAAAGATCGCCCGCTGTTTGCTCACCCTCGGCAGTGAAGCCGGCCCGGTTGAGATTGAGCTCGCCGATTTAATGAGCGTTTGAGCACTTTGGGTCGGCTCTGCGCGAACGACGTCGAAACGGTAGACTGAGCCGCCCCATGCCCGCGAATTAAGTCTCAAAATCAAGACATGTTGCTTCAAGAACCCGCCCATTCGCCGTACGACCTGCGTTTTCACCTGATGGGTTTTCCGATCCGCATTTCATGGACGTTTTGGTTGATGGGAGTCGTTTTCGGATACAGCCTTGTGCAGAGTTTGGACATGGCTTTTCAGATGGCCAGCCCCGGCATCTTGCCGTTGTTGATCCTGTGGACGTTTTGTTTGCTGGTCTCGATCTTGATTCACGAGCTAGGGCACGCATTGGCCTTCCGACAATTCGGTATGAATGCGTCCATCGTGCTGTATCACTTTGGTGGATTGGCGATTCCGACCAGTTCGTTTTCGCCTGGACGCTCATCTGGAAGCTTAAGTCCCAAGCAAGACATCTGGATTTCACTGGCTGGACCGCTTGCTCAAATCACTTCGGCAGCGGTGCTTGTAGCCGCGGTCAAAGCAGCTGGTTACAGGCTGACCGTGTTCGAATGGATGCCGGGTCCGTTTGAAAAAATTCCAGGGGTCTCTGGAGGGAGAACAAATCGGCAGCCCTGGTTTGTTTGCGCTGGTGACGTTCTACATTTTCCCAAGTGTCCTGTGGGCGGTGATGAATCTTGTTCCTGTTTGGCCACTCGATGGTGGTCACATCATGAGGTCGATCGTTCAGCTGCAAGGCGGCAACACGAGTCAAGCGTTGTGGATCAGTGTGATCGCATCCGGATTGATGGCAGCGTACGGTTTTTCAAACGACCAACAGTACATGGGCGTGTTATTTTTGGTGCTTGGAATCAGTAATTTTCAAACGCTGCAACAGATTGGTGGTTCACGTTACTGACAGCGGCGTTGAAGACGCGCATGCGCAAGTTTCTTCGTAATGTGCGCACGTTTTGCACGTCTGCTTGGGAGCAGAGTTGCCAATTTGGCGTGAATCGTTGCGATCACTTAGCAAAATTTTTTTGCCATGCAACCACTTTTTTTTGCAAAAAGATGTTGCGGAATCTGTAGAAGCGCGTAAAGTTACGCCAAGTTTTTTAACGGTTGAAAGGAAGAGCATGGTCGATGTTGGACATCGTAGCTTTGAGATTCAACTACCAATGACGGTTGGTGAGCCGTGGCCGGTGACTTCTAAAGCGTTGCTTTAAAAGTCTCGAGGACTCGCCAACGTTTCCTTTCTCAGCGGAGGAAGAACGTGGCCAAGAAGAAAGCTACTAAGAAGAAGGCAACCAAGAAGAAGGCGACTAAGAAGAAGGCTGCAAAGCGTTCGACTAAGAAGAAAGCCGCCAAGAAGAAGGCGACCAAGAAGAAGCCTGCCAAGAAGAAGGCTGCAAAGCGTTCGACTAAGAAGAAGGCTACCAAGAAGCGTGCGACGAAGAAGAAAGCCGCTAAAAAGCGCCGCTAGGTTGCATCCAAGTTCGGTTTCGACCGAACCATTGCTACAGAAGAAGCCGCGTCAGAGTCCTATCTCTGATGCGGTTTTTTGTTGGGTCGCGACACGTTATCTGCCGCCCCCAAAACACAGTTACGGCAGCTACAGCGTGGGCAGGCTCACCTTGGGGGGGCTGGCAGCTGCTTTCGAGGCCAGATTACGCACCATCGCCTTGGCCACCGCCTCCAGTGGCGCTCGGGCGGTTTCGTTCGTCTCGATCACCTCCGCCAACCGGCCCTCGTCACCTGCGGTCCGCAATGTGATATCGATCGGCATGCCTCCCAAGAAGGGTACGCCCATTTCATCGGCTTTGGCCCTGGCACCGCCTCGACCAAAGATGTCGTAGGTCTTGCCGCAATCGGGGCAGAGAAAACCGCTCATGTTTTCGACCATCCCCAGCACGGGAATATTGACCTTACGAAACATGTTGATCGCCTTGACCGCATCCAGCAGGGCGACCTCTTGTGGCGTGCAAACGACCACCGCACCGGCAAGTGGTAAGGCCTGAGACAAGGTCAGCGCGACATCACCGGTTCCGGGTGGCATGTCGATGATCAAATAGTCGAGTTCGCCCCAATCGGTTTCACCCAAGAACTGATTGATCGAACCATGCAGCATTGGGCCGCGCCAGATCACTGCTTGATCGGGTTCCACCAGGAATCCCATCGACATCACCGGCATGTCGCCACCGAGCTTGATCGGTTCGATCCGCTTTGCCGCGGTGATCGAAGGCCGGCCCGATAAACCTAGCAGGTGCGGAATGCTTGGGCCGTACACGTCAGCGTCCATCAAACCGACCTTCGCGCCGAAACGCCGAAGCGTCAGGGCGATGCGATGCCGCAACCGTGCTTTTTCCGACGCCACCTTTTCCGCTACCAACAGCAATCACACTCTTCGCGCGCAATGCCATCTGGCCGATCCGCGCGGGCGGTCGCTCGTGATCGACGATCTTGATGGTGACGTCACTACCGGGCGCCGCTGCAACGATCTTCGTCTGCAACGCGTCGGCCACTTCATCCGCGATTGCTGTGGAGTGTGATGAAAGCCCGATCGTTACCGTCGCTTGATGACCGTCGACCACGATGTCTTTGATTTGGCCCATCGAACCGATCGGCCTGCCCGTTTCCGGATCGCGATGATCAGTGATCGCGGCGCGGATAGTTTCTGCTGAAAGGTTGCTCATGATCGCATTCAAACTCGCGGAGGAAGGCCGGGTCTGCGAAAAAGGGTTCAGGAACCAATAGCCGCCAGCGGCCCTTCGGGTGCTTTGCACTATTGGTTCCTGACCCCTTTTTCGCTCGACAGCGTTTTGAGAGAAAGCCGTTAGTCTAGGTTCTAGCCAGTGATTGCGAAGTAGCCATGAATCATTCGTGAAAGGCCGGGCAGATCTTCCGGCTGGCGAACCATCGTGGCACACCCGAATTCCGAGAGTACGAGCCGTTCGCGATTCGAGAGCCCTGCGACCGCCGCCAACTGCAGCACTTGCGGGGACGTGATCGCCACCGCGGCCAGACAATCGCAAGCCGCCGCCAGCGATTCACGCCGAACTTCCCACAAGACGACGGCTTGGTCGTTACCTGAGAGCATCGCTCGGGCCTTCGGGGGTTCCGCAGGGACGATGCACGCGATCAGCGGTGGGGGCATCAACTCGGGTGCGAATCGACGGACAGCGGTAATCCAGCGCCCAGCAGCCCTTTGAACAGCAGCGTTTTGAACAGCAGCCTTTGAACAGCCGCCTTCTGAACAGCAGCATTTTGAACAGCAACATCGCAAACGATCCAAGGTCGGATGATCCCACGATCGGCGGGTATCTCAATCATCTCGTTCACTCTTTTGGCCGCCCGATTGCTGTTTCGATTCGTCGTCGATCTTTCGCAGCAACCGTGCTCTGCTGATCCCCAGTCGCCGCGACGCTTCGGCTCGATTGCCGCCCGCCGCCTCCAGCGCCTCGTGAATCAGCCGCAACTCATAGCGTTCCACGGCATCGTCAAGCGAAACGGCGGTACTCTTCAGCGAGAGCGGGGTTTTCCCCCGGCCGATAAGACCGAATCGCCAGCGGCAGATGCTCGATCCCGATCGACTGACCCGTCGCTCGTCTGACAGCGTGCCGGATCGCCTGATCCAACTCGACAAAATTGTTTGGCCAGGGGTAGATCACCATAGCGTCCAAGGCGGCGCGGGTGAGCCGCTCGGCGGTTCCCTCGCCGGCAGCATGTCGCGCGTCCAGCATGGCGGTGGCAAGCAATGGGATGTCGTCGACTCTGGAAGCAAGCGGCAGACTCTCGACGGTCAAAGCGCTCAAGACTTCGATCAGCTTGGCGGTGATGCCACGAGCGGATTTCTCAGGATCCAACGGGTCGCTGGGTCGGTCGTTCGTCGAGCGTTTCGGCCAACACACTCGGTCGCGGGCCGCATAGGGCCAGTAACCGCAGCCTTCCCGAGAAAGTGTCCAACAAAGCAGCAAGTCGGTGCTGTGCCTCCAGCGGCATCTCGTCCAAGCCGCGAACCAGTGCCGTTGCCCGCGCCTCGGAGGATTCGGTCAGCTGATGCACCAGAGGCATCAAGGTGGCATCGAGCAGTTCCGCATCCATCAGCGGTCCATCCACGCTCACCAATGATTCCCTGGGGGCGGAGAGCTGATGAATCCTGGCGGCGATCGATTCGTTGCCGGAGCCATCGGGTCCGAAGAAGCCGATGTCGGTCCGAATGGTTGCGGCGACGTGCAAACGTCGCCGCATCCGCCGCGCCGCTGCTGAGACTCCGGCCGTGGCGATCGTCGCCAAAGCCGCATGCCGCTTGCGCCAAGCATCCAAACGTTGTCGCAGTGCGACCGCGTCTTGCAGCTCGGGATCGACGCTACGATCGTCGAATGCGCCACCGATGCCAATGGTCAGTGCCGAATGGCCATCGCCAACGCGCACGAAGCGAACCTCCAGCGGAATCGGCCGGTGATTGCCCACCGCGGGGGGCTGGATTCGCAGTGAGGCAGTCCCGCGAGCCGCCAAGCCCTGTGGCGGCGATAAAGATGCGGCCAAACGATCGAGCGTTTCGTCCGAGACCGGTGCACCCGCGACACTCCGCCGATCGACAAGCGACTCGGCATCAACACCAAGCCACTCGGCACAACCGGCCGACAAGTAAGCAAGCCGGCCATTGGGTCCGATGGCCCACAGCGGCGCAGCTGACGCATCTAACAGACGTGTCAGCAGTCGAATCTTTGTGCCCGATGCCATGTTTCCGCGGCCGAACTCGCCAGGTATTGGGATGTCACAGCAACGATCAAAGTCAAACGACTTTGGGCACCATCAGAAACGCGGTCTGATCGAAATCAAAACACGTCCAGCATGAAATGATGACCCGAATGAAAGCGACGGTTGCTGGGATAGAAGTTGTGCCACTGCTTGTTGTACACCGGGATTCGCATCTCTGCCGGATAGCGGTGATACAAACTGTCGCTACTTCGGAAGTACTCCTGACCCCAGAAATTCTGTGGGTAGTAGACATACGGGTAGTGATAGAAGCGATTCCAATCGCGGAAATCGGTTTGTCCGCCCCAGCTGCGACCGTATGCCCGCTGGTCGGCTGACGCGTTGTCGGAAATGGCAACGTAGCTGCATGACAGCACGGCGGCGATCAAAAGATGACGAAGCATCACTGCGTCCCCCCTCGAGACGTACGATCACACCGATTTGGGCGTGTATCGTGGAAGTTATTGTCTGGTGCCGGGTTCGCAAATCGTGCCGACGGGTGGCTCAGCGATTGGAATCCGGGTTCCGCCAGGCCTCGACTGGTGTTCGACGCAGCCATTCGGTCCAGAACGCTAGCGTCGTCATACAGGCCAACAGTACCCGGCGTACCGTCACTATCGGCAGATCCGGTAGCATCGGTTGAGTCGATCAGGGGCGGATTTCGCCGGGAAAACGATTGCAAGCGCGGGTTGGGCCCCGAGAACGACTTCTCAACGGTGGTCCTCGCCACCTATGATTGATGCAGAGTCCAATTCGGGCTTCACCGTTTTCTATCGACCACAGGTGCATCGAATGTTCGTTTCGCGTCATCGATTTCGACCAGCCATCTTTACTGCCTCGCTTGCCCTCGGCCTGGTCTTGACCGGAATGCCACAGAATGTGCTGGCCTGTCCGTTTTGCAACGCGGTCTCGCAGACGTTGCGGCAGGAGATGTCGGCGATGGACGCTGTCGTCATCGCGACCGCAACGCAGAGCGACTTGACGCGAAATAAAGAAACTGGCGAAGTCATGATGAAGGTCGAGAAAGTCCTGAAAGGGGGTGACGTCGTCAGCGAGGGCCAGGAGGTTCGCGCGATCTACTACGGCGATGTCAGCCTTGGACGTCGTTTCATGCTCTCCGGCGTGGATCCACCAGAACTGCAGTGGTCTTGCCTACCATTGAGTGAGCGTGCGGAGTCCTATGTCGCCAAGATCAACCAGCTTGCCGACGATCCTCTTGAGCGACTGCGTTTTTATCACCAGCACTTGGAAGACGAGGAATCGATGCTGGCTCGCGACGCTTACGACGAGTTCGCCATTGCGCCCTATGACCTTGTCAAGCAACTTGCACCCGAATTGGACCATGATCAATTGGTCGAGTGGATCACTGATCCAGAGATGGCGACCGATCGCAAGCGTCTCTACCTGACGATGATAGGTGTCTGCGGTGACGAGAAAGATCTTGAATTCCTGGAATCGATGCTTCGCAGCACGCAAAAGAGCACGCGCGGCGGACTCGATGCGCTGGTTGCCTGCTATCTGACACTATCAGGCGAGAAGGGATTGCCGCTGATCAACGAACTCTTTTTAGCCAACAAGCAGGCTCCCTATGCAGATACGTATGCCGCCATCATGGCGATTCGCTTCCACGGAACCGAAGGCGACGTGATTCCGCGAAGCGCGTTGGTCGAGTCGCTGCACCATGTGCTCGAGCGCAAGGACCTGGCCGACTTGGTCATTCCCGACCTGGCACGCTGGAGCGATTGGAGCCAGATCGACCGCTTGACCGACCTGTTCATCAAAGCCGACGCCGACAACAACTGGGTCCGCGTGCCGGTGGTCAATTACCTGCGAGCCTGTCCGCTGCCAGAGGCCAAAGAGGCTCTGAAGAAGTTGGAAGAGGTGGATCCTGAAAGCGTTCGCCGGGCCAACACGTTCTTCTCGATACCGGTGCCCGCCCGTGATACTGGATCGAGTAATTCCTCGCTTTCGAAGGATTCGCAACTGCAATTTGCGTTCTCCGGTGATTTGCCCTCGTGGCCGACAAAACCGGGCCAGCCGACGGCCGACTTATCGCCCATTCCCGCCGCCGCGATTTCCCCCAGCCAGGCTTTCAACTACATGAACCCTTGGCGGCTGGCCTACGTACTGGCCTTGGCGTTGGCGACCGTCATGATTGCCCAATTCCTGCTTCTTTCCGGCGGATCACAACGAACCGCCCAGTCATGATGCGGGAGATTTGTGTTGGTTCGAGAGAGAAATGACTGCTGAGATTCAAATGTCGTCGGTCGAGAATGCGGCCGAGTTCCCGTATCGAGCGATGAGTTCAACGGCGATCGCTTCGGTCGTCTTTGCGGTCATTGCCGTTTTGTTCGGCTTCTTCTTTTGGCCCGCCCTTGGTCTGGCGATCATCGGCGCCGCGGTCGGTCTGGTCGGGTATCGCCAGATCTGCCACTTCCCCGATGAATTCGATGGAAGGCGAATCGCCGTCACCGGGATCGTGTTGAACTTGGTGATTCTGCTCGGAGGCACCGCCATGCATACCTACATCTACCTCACCGAAGTTCCCGAAGGCTACACACGCATTCACTTTTACGAGCTGCAGCAAGATGGTGACGGACCCGACCAACCGACCGAGAAGGCATTCGAGATCGACGGGCAACAGATTTTCTTGAAGGGTTACATCCATCCATCCTCGGGCAGCGGTTTGCTGAAACGCTTCATTTTGGTCCCCGACCTGGGAACCTGTTGTTTCGGTGGCCAGCCCAAGAGCAGCGACATGATCGAGGTCAACCTGTTGGGTGGCGAAGCGACCAAAGCTGGCATGACCAAGAAGAAGTTGGCCGGAACTTTCAAACTCAATCAAGCCCCGCAGCAGGTTACCGATTTCGACAATAGCGTCTTTTACCGGATGAAAGTCGATCAGGTCCGTTGAGGGCGATCCTGATCCGAGAGAACTTTGATATGTCGTGAGCAACGCACGAGCGGGTATAATTCGTTCATGAACCATCGGAACGAAACGTATCCAACTGAGCCCGTCATGATCTCTCTGCGAAGCCCTTTCACTCTGAAAAGACTGATCACCCGCGCCCTGGTTGCCGTGATTGTGATTTCGATTCCGGGTTCCGCCGTGGCCCAGGCAAAATCGCCGGCCGAAAAATCGAGCACCAAGGTATCCGACGGGAATGAAACCAATGACTCACCCGTGAAAGGAGTCCAGGAGCGGAAGAGCAGTGAGTCGGCTCGGGCCAAAGGCGAGATCAATTTCGATGATTTGAAGTTTGACCTCGAAAAGGACAAACCTTTCAAATCCGGAATGCTCAATGACGATGTCAGAGGACTCGTTGGTCAGAAGGTCAAACTGAGAGGCTACATCCTGCCGGCGACGTTGTTCAAAGAGAAGGGCATCGAAGAGTTCGTGTTGGTTCGTGATAACCAGGAGTGTTGTTTTGGACCTGGGGCAGCATTGTTCGATTGTGTGATCATTGAAATGGTTCCCGGCAAGACCACCGACTTTGTGACGCGACCGGTCACCGTCGAAGGCAAGTTCAACATCGACACCGAGAAATACAAATATCCAGGCGGCGTTGGTCCCAAAGGAGCCAGCCACTTCGCAATCTTCAAAATCGATGGCGAAGCGGTCAAGTAAAGGATTGTCGCTCGTTCGTCCCAAACGAGAACCCGATCTCTCGGTTGGCACAACCGAGCAACAAATCAAGCCCCGGGCGTCCAGCCAGGCCTTGGTTTTGAGTGGATCTCGGGGGGATCGTCTCCGCGCAGCTTTTCAATGCGCTGCGACATTTCGCTGACCGCATTCGCGTCCGTCAGAGGATGCAGGGATACTCGGAAAGATGCCGTTTCTCCCGCTGCGATCTCGACCACGCGACCTTGTTTCTGCTCGAATGATCGCGTGTTGGGATAGTTGGTTGCCGGCTCAAGTCCAGTCACGTATCCATCCGTTTCAGCTGCCGTATTCTTCCAGAGCACGAATCGCGGCAATCTCTTCGTTTTGTACGTCACCCCCAGACCGCACTCGCCATTTGCCGATCGTAGCATCGTGGTGGTCGAGTTCGTGTCGTCGGCGCGAAGCCGGGCAAAGTAGACCCGCTCGGCGTACCCGTCCTGCGGGCCATCGAATTCGTTCCAATGCTCAATCTCGCCAGCCGACAGGGAGTCTTTGGGCGCAAGCGATTCGATCGGTGCCTCCAACGTCGCGCCGGCACCCAAGACGGGCGGTCCGACATTGATGTGGTATAGCAACTGCATCGTTGCCGGCGTGGCCAAGTCGTTGGTGACATCGTCCAACAGCTCCACGTTGGCACGGCCAGCTTGAAAGCGGATTCGGCAGCGTAGCCGCAGTCGCTTGATAAAAAGCCGCGATTCGAGGACTTCGCCGATCACCTCCAGCCGCCCGGATGCCTCGTCGTATTCGATCGACAATGACGTGGCAGGCAGATTTGCGATCCGTCCGTGCAGCGGATACCGCAGCTGTCCCGAATCATCGTGTTCGGGGGCGCCGTTGCTTTCCAGACCGCATCGAACGACAAACTCGTCAAATCCCTCGAGCCAGCCGATGCCGCTGGGATCGAAAACTGGGACCAGCCCAGGATGGATGGGGCCAGCCACCGGCGAGTTCCATCCGAATCGAATACCACCGGCCTCGAGCATCCAGATTGACATCCCACGGCTGGGCAAAATTGTCGCATGCACCGCCCCGGTATCGACTTCGATTACCTCGACCTGGTCGGATGGTCCCCCCACGAAACGCCCGTGTCTTGTTTGGATCGTCCCCTGCCGCGTCTCGACGCGCATGGTCAGCGGAGAGGCGTCATCCCACCGAATGCTCTCATGGCGAGCTCGAACCGATCGGTGGGAGGCAGATTTTGTCGTCATGGTCGAAGTCTAAATTGCGAGGAATACAGGGTGCTTCGCGGTGGCGTTCTTGTCCCGCGACGAGCCAGCTAATAAAACACTTACCCCCGGTGCTGGCTACCGAACGGTTTCGAAAGCGCCCATTTTCCAACCAGTTTCCCTTTTTGAGAAGAGTCGACAAACTCATGAGTAACGCCACATTGGACGAGGGGCTGATTCAAGGCACGAGCGTTTCGGGCATCTTGGACTCCGCATTGGACGCTGGCGGGGGACTGCTTCGATTGACGCCGACTTGGGTTCCCCGATCGTTCTTGCATCCAGGCCGCCGAATCAAACTTCATCCCGGTGACTACTACCGCTTTGGCGCCGATCGAGGCGGCATCGACGAACGTTGGTTCGGCAGCACGACGGAGGCGGCGAACGAGGGTCGCGTTTGGCATGAAGGGCTCAGCTTCTGTCTGTTCGAGGGTAAGAAATTTTTGTTGCGCGATGCGGTCGCCGAGCGCGGTGCCGACTTGGTCGGATCGCCGATCTTCGATCAATACAAGAGGTGGCCTGTCTATTCAAAATTCTTTGACAACATGGGCCCGATTCCGCATCACATGCATCAGAGCTTCGAGGATGCGGCATTGGTTGGCCAGGAAGGAAAACCGGAAAGCTACTACTTCCCTCCGCAATTGAACAACGTCGACAACAACTTCGCCTACACGTTCATGGGTCTCGAGCCCGGCACGCAGCCGGAGGATGTGAGACGATGTCTCGAAAATTGGAACGAAGGTGACAACGGGATTCTCGATCTCAGTCGCGCCTACCGTCTCAAGCGTGGCAGCGGTTGGTTGATTCCACCTGGAGTCCTGCACGCACCCGGTTCACTGTGCACTTACGAACCGCAGTGGGGCAGCGATGTGTTCGGCATGTATCAATCGATCGTCGAGGGCCGCTACGTGCCCTGGTCGCTGCTGGTCAAAGACATGCCCGAGGAAAAACATCAAGACCTCGACTTCATAGTCGGCCAGCTCGATTGGGACAAGAACGTCGATACGCATTTCAAGCAGAGCAACTACCTGGAACCGATTCGCGACGACGACCGCAGCGGTGAAGGCTACGAAGATCTGTGGATCGTTTATGGCACTGTCGATGGGCGTCAGCTGTTCAGTGCCAAGGAACTCACGATTCAGCCTGGCGCAAAATGCACGTTGCAAGATCCGGCGCGAGCAGCTGGATCACGGTTCAGGGTCGCGGGCGGATCGGCTCACTTGACCTGCAGACACCTGCGATGATTCGCTTCGGCCAGAACACGACCGACGAAGTCTTCATCTCCAGCGTGGCGGCCACCGCCGGTGTGGAAATCGAAAATACTGGCACCGAACCGCTAGTCGGCCTGCGTTACTTCGGTCCCGACACACACGATAACTCGCCCAAAGCGGGCAGCTGACCAACCGTGGAAACACGGTAAGATATGTCTCCACTCAACACCACCCGAACCCATTCGCACAGTTATGTCTGATCATCCCAACAATTTTCCAAAGCTTCACAACGCGGCTTGGCCTGGTGTCGTTGGCAAAGGAGGCGAGGGCAACGAACCCTGCATTCCGCTCGATACGATGCTGGATTTGACCGCGGCCGCCGAAGTCGACGGTCGAAAATTTGACGGTGTCGATGTGTTTTTGTTCGACCCGCACGTATCGATCGACGCAACCGATGCCGAACTGGAAGATCTGGCTGATCGAGTCCGCAGCCGCGGGCTGGTCATCGGCAGCGTGGTGGCCCCGGTGTGGGAACCAACTGGCGGCGGATCGGCGGCGGGCAGCAAAGAACAGATCGAGGCATTTCTGATGCAAGTTCGCAAAGGATGCACGATTGCCAAGAAGCTTCGCGAACTTGGCATTCGGCCGTACGGTGTCGTGCGTCTCGATACGGCTACTTCAGTTGAGGATTGGTTGACCGACCCCGTTGCTAACCAATCACGCATTGCCGACACGATGAAGGCCGCCTGTGACATCGCCGAGGAACTCGACGAACGGCTCGCGGCCGAGGGAGAGATTTGCTGGGGCGGCATGCAAAGCTGGCGAAAGATGGTTGACCTGCTGGAGCGGGTCGGCCATCCCGAGCGATTCGGGTTCCAAGCCGATATGGCCCACACGCTGCTCTACCTGCTCGGCTACAACGCGCCCGAGGACGCGATTTTGCCCGAGGGTTTTGACTGGGCCGATGTGGAACAGAAAAATGCGGCACTGAAGAAACTGACTCACGAACTTCGTCCTTGGCTACTCGACTTCCACGTTGCCCAAAACGACGCCACCGTTCACGGCACCGGCAGCCACGACAAGACAGGCCGCCACTGCTTGCCGGATGACCCCAACGGAAAATTGGACATCGCCCACGACGCCGGTTTCTGGTTGCGTGATGAACATGGCGACGTGCTGGAAACGTGCCGACACATTTGCTGGGACGGTTGCATGTTCCCCAACGAAGTCATGCACAAACCAGAAACGTGGAACAGCATTCTTTCGGCCATGCTTTCGGTGCAGGACGCACACGGCTGGAAAGAATGACTGGCGTCAATGCTTGGGCGTGACGCCGAACAGACGGAATCCTCTTGAATGAACAACGACAAAATGAAACCACTGAACATCGGATTGATTGGCTACGGGTTCATGGGACGAACCCACAGCAACGGCTACAAGCGAGTCAACGACTTTTTCCCAGAGATCGAACATCGTCCGATCTTGAAGGCCGTCTGTGGTCGCAATGCCGAAAACGCTCAAGCATTCGCCAACCAATGGCAGTACGAATCGATCGAGACGGATTGGCGTAAGATGATCGAACGCGATGACATCGACGCCATCGACATCTGCACGCCCAACAATTCGCATGCGGAAATCGCGATCGCCGCGGCGGAAGCCGGCAAAATGATTCTTTGTGAGAAACCACTCGCACTGAATTCTGCCGAAGGCGAAAAAATGGTCGCGGCGGTTGAAAAAGCCGGCGTCCCCAACACGGTTTGGTACAACTATCGCCGCGTGCCCGCAGTGACGATGGCAAAGCAGTTGATCGACGAAGGTCGGCTGGGACGAATCTTCCATTACCGTGCCAACTTCTTGCAGGACTGGACGATTTCGGAGGATGTCCCGCAAGGTGGTGCGGCCCTATGGCGACTTGACGTCGCCGCGGCCGGCAGCGGTGTGACCGGTGACCTGCTTGCCCACTGTATCGACACTGCGATTTGGCTAAACGGGTCGATCAAGAATGTCTCGGCAATGACGGAGACCTTCGTGAAAGAACGCATGCACAGCGAAACCGGAAAGATGGAGCCCGTCGGAATCGATGACGCATGTGCCTTCCTCTGCCGATTCGAGAACGGATCGTTAGGGCTGTTCGAGTCGACTCGATACGCGCGAGGCCACAAGGCGCTCTACACGTTCGAGATCAACGGTGAAAATGCATCGATCCGCTGGGACTTGCACGATCTGCATCGCTTGGAATGGTTCTCCAACGAAGACGAAGGAAAGCTCCGCGGTTGGCGTTCGATCCATGTGACCGATCACAGCGGTGATCAGCCCTACATGGACAAATGGTGGGTGCCGGGTCTGCAGATCGGTTACGAGCACACCTTCGTTCATCAGGTAGCCGATTTTTTGAAGAGCATCGAATCCGGTGAGACGATGCACCCCAATTTCCGTGATGCCTTGGAAACGCAGCGCGTGTGCGACGCGGTGCTGACCAGCGCCTCCGACGGGAGCTGGCACGACGTCTAAGTTGTCCATCGCCATTTCTGCCCAATAGGGCCCTGATATTCGCTTTCAGCGCGTCCTTGTTCGTAGTGACCGCATCCATGCGGTTGTCCACGCAAGAACCCGATGAATCGAGTCACTACGAACTTACAAATACGCGATGAATCGCGTCACTACGAACGGCAGTCGCGCTGTCCACTAAGTCGCGGTCGCCCGGCAGGTCAGGATGACGATTGATCGTCGTTCGGATTGCCGTTCGGATCGCGCCGGCGGAAAAGCAAATACGTTCCAAAGTCGATCAGCCCGCTAAAACGGAAGCCAGGATCGACATAGTGTTCGATCACGTAAAAGGCAAAATAATAAGCTCGGCAACTGGCCCAAACGCAGATCAACAACATCACCAGGACCTCAATCCGTGGTGCCTGAATCATCAGCGCAGACCCAGCAATGAGCGACAAAAGGACGAATAAGATCCCCTTCGCGTAGATCCATCTCGCTGATCGGATATCCTGGAACAATCGCATGGTGGATCCCTTTTCGACTGCAGCCAAACAACGGAAAATAGAACGATGGGCCAGAAAGAACTCACCGACGCACTCGAAGTTGTACATCTCCAGCTCGCCGAATCCGAGCATCTTGATGCCGATGAGGTCGAGAAACTCCGCGCCACAATGAGCGAGATTGAGGCAGTTCTCGACCAGAAGACGGATCGTACTGAGACGCTCAGCGACCGGGTCAGCAGTTCGGCACGTCGATTCGAGGAGTCGCATCCAGTGTTGACCGAGACGCTCGGTAGAGTCGCCGACATTCTTCAGCAAATGGGAATCTAGCGGCCGATCGGCAAGGTGTGGGTGGCTGACGCTCGACCGCCGGCCACGCCCGTGAACGCAACTCTCAATCTCCCACTGAAACTCCGGCAGAACCTCGGCTCTTCGTCCGTTGGCGGTCGAACGAGCCAATACGCTTTCAGAGCGTCGCGAATTTCGTCGCGACCCAGCAGGAGTTGTTCATCGCGCTGGCCCGTCCAGCGATCCGATACACCGCGCATCTGCGCGCGGATTTCATCCCTGAGTCGCATCCGCGTGGCGATTTCGTTGGCCAGTGCCAACTGGTACCTTGCCTGCGGATAAATCGGTACACCGCGAGTCTGCAGCGACCATCGCTCGATCGCAAGTTTCCGCCAGCCATCATCGTTGACGTCTTCATCCAGGAAGGTTCGCAGGGAGGAGGGCAGCACATCGACTGCCGATCGATGCAACTCGATATCGACACGACTGGTGTGGGGTGAATAGAGCGACCAGGATGTCCAGTGATCCCAGTACCCAGATCGCTCCAGCAGGGGAGCGAACAGCGCGCACAGTACCACACCAACGGCAAAACACGATCCGACAGAATTGTATTTCGATGATTCTGACTTGAACTGCCGATCGCGATCTTGCTCGCTCACGTGATTGGCCCATTCAGGTTTGATCATCAGCAGGTACGCCTGGACGATCAGCAGCAGATTCCAAACCAACACACCGTTACTGTGATCAAGTGCCCAGGGGCCGAGAACCAAGATCAAAGTGGCGTGCATCATGATCACAACCACGGCGGCGACGATCCGCGTTGGTCGAAACAGCAAGCCTACCCCGCACAGCAACTCAACCGCCGGAAATATCAACGCTAACTTGGCCCGCGCGGACTCGTCCAAACGATCGGGAACGCCACCGAAGGGTCGCGCCAGCGAGTCAAGAAAGTCTTGACCCACCGTATGTGCGAACTGAAAATCAAACTTTCCCGCTGCGCTGTATAAGTAGACGCTTGCTGCCAGCGGAATCAGATAGCGACGTGTCCGATGTGGATCGATCGCAGCGAACACTAGTGCGTAAATGGCCGACTGATACGCCCAGGGTTGCAGCCGATGCTGGTCCAGCAAGAACGAAACCAGCAAGCAAGCTGCGACTAACCACCACAGCGTCCGAAATTTCTTTGGAGCCACAACGATCGGCAGCAGACAGAGCACCAACATGATCGACGGGATCACGTACAAGAAATTTGGGAACTTTATCCCGTGCAATCCAATCGAAATCGCTGGCATTCCAGGGATTTCCGGGACTGCAAACCAGAGCGGAAAAGTCACCGCGATCAGCAACAACAAAAACAATCCCCAAAGTCGCGTGAACGACTCCGTTTCGTCACAGATTTTCGTTGTTTCAGACACACAATTGCGCCTCGATCGACTTAAATAGGGGGTCGGCTCTGCCTGCTCGCATGCATCTCACGACGGGTGAAGCTGGCGCGCCCGAATTCGATCATTGGATGAATCGTAGAGTCGTTCAACAAGGTCATACCTTAATTTGCTATTTCTTGGGGTCCAAGGCACGGCCGCGGGGATTCATCTGCCGAGCCAACCGTTATGCGTAGTATGATTTTTCGATCCGCCGTTTGCCTGATTCTTGGGTTTGTCCTTTTCCCGGATTCGACGCGTGGCGACTTGGTTCTCTATACCGTTCCGGGAACCGAATTGACGTTCAAGTTGATGGGTAAGGTTACCGTCAACGTGGGCGGTACCGTTTCGTTTCGACACGAGCGGGGTACGCTTCATTTTGGTGCCACCGATTGCCAGATCGTTCGGACCAAGACCACGCAACAGCTGTACGGGGCGGAAAAGAGCAAGGCAAAGCGCGCGGGGACCGCGGAGGCGTATCTAGATCTGGCGCTGTGGTGCGTCGAGAAGGGGATGCTGAAGGAAGCTGACCAGGCTTTGGCGGACGCTTGGAAACTGGACAAGAACAACAAGCGGGTCAAGCTGATGGTCCAACTTGTTCGCTATCGCCGCTCCACGGTGCCAGGTTCAGCAAGCATCGAACAAGAGATGCGCGAGTTCGTCAAGAATGACCGGATGAAGGTTGCTCGCAGTCGCCACTACATCTTGCTACACGACACGTCCGATGAGAAAGATCCGAAATACGGGAAAACGATCGCGGAGCACCGTCTCGAATTGCTTGAGAAAGTGTATGACAGTTTCTACATGAAGTACGCGCTTGAGGGTTACCCGCTTCGCGTGCCAAAGGAGCCGATGCGGGTCGTGCTCTTTGATGATCACGCCGACTACTTGAACTTCGTCCGTATGCTCAGTCCCTCACTGAAGATGGCCTCCGGTTTTTATGCGCCCGAAGAGAACATTGCGATCTTCTATCGACAGAGAACGGACGAAGCGTATGAGGGCGCGAACGAATTATTGAAAGTTCTCGAACAGCTCCGCGGCGAGATGCGAAAGACGCGCGTTGCGGGTGCAGGCGAGGTCATTCGGATGGTCAAAACGATGGAATTGTTGGTCGATATCGAGGGTGAAAACCAAGAAATCGAAGTCGTCACTCATGAGGCAACGCATCAATTGGCCGCCAACAGCGGTTTGTTGGATCGCAAGGCATTTCAGGTCCGCTGGGCCCATGAGGGATTGGCGAGTTACTTCGAGTCCCCCAAAGAGGCGACGTGGGCTGGGATTGGTGCCGTCAACGAACAGCGGCTCGGTTACTACCGGATTCTGTCCCTCGATCCGGAGCACTCGAGTCTCGAATTCGTCGTGACCGACGGAGTCTTTGATCAGGCCGGCAGTCACTTTTCTGTGTTGGCTGCTTATGGCCAGGCCTGGGCGCTGACGCATTTCCTGATGGATCAGCATTTGGGAGAGTTGATTCAGTTCTACAGAAAGATGGCCGTCGACAACTTCGAAACCGAACGGGACGACGCCTGGCGCGAACAGACGCTAGCAACCTTCAAAGAATGCTTCGGAGATATCGAAAAGCTAGAACTGGAATGGCGTCGGTACATGCGTGACCTGAAAACCAGCGACGAAATCCTCGCCGAAAAGCTGTAGCGACGCGCCTTGTTCGTAGTGACCGCATTCACGCGGTTTGCCAAGCAACCAACCCGATGAATCGGGTCACTACGAACCGTTCACCGATGGCATCGATCTCCGATCTCGCTACAATGCCGCGATGGAAGTCATCGCACTGCAATCAGGAAGTAGTGGCAACTGCATCTACGTCGAAGCGGACGGCGTGCGTCTGCTGTTTGATGCCGGGATCAGCGGCCGCCAAGCCGAGCAACGTCTCGCCGCACACGGTCGAGACATACGCGATGTTGATGCGCTGATCATCTCGCATGACCACAGCGATCATACACGCTGTATGGGCATCTATCAGCGGAAATACGGCTTTCCGATTCACGTCACTGCCGATACGTTGAATACGGTTCAACGGAAAGCCAAATTGGGCCACATTGGTGATGTCCATTACTTTCTCTCCGGCAGTACGCTGCATTTCGGTGAAGTCCGCGTCGAGACGATTCCCACTCCGCATGATGCCGCCGACGGAGTCGCCTTTGTTGTCGACGACGGCACGCACCGCTTGGGAATCCTCACCGACCTGGGACATGTGTTCGATGAACTCGAGGATATCATGGCAACGCTTGATGCGGTGATCATCGAAAGCAACTACGACGTCAGCATGTTGGACAGCGGACCCTATCCGGATTTCCTAAAAAGTCGAATTCGCGGACCCCAGGGACACCTGTCCAATATCGAGGCGGCGGATTTGTTGGGCAGGACAGCCAAACGGCAGTTGAAGTGGGCTTGCTTGGCCCATCTCTCCGAAGAGAACAACAACCCGGAAGTCGTCCTGAATACGCATCGCCAGATCGTGGGTAGCCAGATTCCATTGCTGGTCGCCGACCGTCGCGCCGCCACCAACGTACTCGTCGTTTGAATTTGCGTACTTCCGGACTCTAGTGGCAGATTGATAGTCGCATTCCTGGGGTGGCCGGTGGTCGAGCGTCAGCGAGCCCCCGGAATTCTCTTGGCTTGTTGCTGGGGCTCGCTGACGCTCGACCACCACGTTGAGGCACAGCCACCAAGAGTCGCGAAGACGCCACCTAGGTTAAAATGAGCTCACGTCAGATCTACGTCCGTGTTCCGTTGCCATACTCTGTGAGCGGTCCAAATGCACTTTCCCAATCGACGGTTCGTCTTGGCAATTGTGGTCACGGTCGCTCTGGCGGGCGAAACCCTTCTTGGACAGGATTCGCAGTACGTAAAGTCGACCGCTGTCTACAAGTCGGTTGGTGATCTGCCCATCCACGCCGACGTTTACCGGCCGCTTGGCGACCGAGTGGTTCCTGTGGTCGTTTGGATTCATGGCGGAGCTCTGATCAACGGGCACCGCGAAGGCATCAGCGGTCGCGTGCGATCCTACGCACTTAGCCGCGGGTTCGCATTGGTGTCGATCGATTACCGTCTCGCTCCAGAAACAAAGCTCCCCGCAATCCTCGAAGACGTCGAAGATGCGTTTCGATGGATTCGTGGTCCGGCGGCAAAAGAGTTTCACCTCGATCCCTCGCGCATTGCCGTGACTGGTGGTTCGGCAGGCGGCTATTTGACACTCGCCACCGGCTACCGCGTGCAGTCGCCACCGCAGGCGCTTGTTGCATTTTGGGGATACGGCGACCTCATCGGTCCGTGGTACAGCAATCCCAGTTCTCATCCGCGGCACAATCAAATTGAGCCGACGCGGGAAGAAGCTTGGCAACAGGTCAGTGGTGCACCCGTTGCTGATTCACGCAACCGCAAAGGCAACGGAGGTCTATTTTACAATTATTGCCGCCAGAGGGGACTGTGGCCGAAGAACGTCAGCGGCTGGGACCCACACTCCGAGCCAGAAAAGTTCGTGCCGTTCATGCCGGTCAAGAATGTCACTACCGACTGGCCGCCGACGCTGATGATTCACGGGACCGCAGACACTGACGTGCCGCACGAGCAGTCGGAATTGATGGCTCGCCAGTTAGCAGATCATAATGTCCGACATCAATTGATCAGTATCGAGGACGGCGAACATGGCTTGGCCGGCGGCGACCCCGTTCGAATCGAACAGGCTTATCATCAGGTCGAGCAGTTCCTGGATCAGATATTGGCGACCCCAGCGTTTACGATCGAGCGGTCGGTCATGGACAGAGGATACGACGGCAAACAGTGTTGGGTGCATGCTCGCGCGGGAGTCATTCCGGCCAACGATGTTGACGAGCAGCCTCCGACGGTGGTGCTGACGACGCAGCGTTTGATGATCACCGGATCAGATGTGTTCTATGCACTGAACTCGTCATTTACCAATGATTTCGCCAAGACATGGTCTCCCTTGGTTCCGCAGCAATCCTTTCAAAGGACGATACTTGATGATCGCAGCGAAGAAACGACCTGCGACTTCACACCGGCTTGGCATCAGGCCACGCGCAAACTGCTGGGAACTGGCCAAACCGTCAGGTACCGCGACAACAAAGTCATGAAGGTTCGACCGCGAGCGACTTCGTACTCCGTTTACGACGTCGCGACCAAGACCTGGTCGAAACCGAAGCTGCTGAAAATGCCCAGCGAAGATCGTTTCAACAATTGTGGCGCGGGCAGCGTACAACGATTCGATCTACCTAACGGCGACGTTCTGCTGCCAGTCTATTTCAAACAGCCTGAGCAAACTCAGTACAGCGTGACAGTTTGCCTGTGCCGTTTTGATGGCAGCGAGCTGACGTATGTCAATCACGGAAACGAAATGACTGTCAATGTGCAGCGGGGATTCGCAGAACCGTCGATCACGAAATTCGGCGAGCGATATTACCTCACGCTTCGAAACGATGAACACGGGTACGTTGCTTCCAGCGCTGATGGACTGCATTTCGACCCGCCAAGACGCTGGACATTCGACGACGGAAGTGAACTGGGCAACTACAACACACAGCAGCACTGGGTGAATCATGCCAACGGGCTGTTTCTCGTTTACACTCGAAAAGGTGCCGGGAATGATCACGTTTTTCGTCATCGAGCTCCCTTGTTCATTGCCCAGGTTGATCCCGAACACCTGACCGTGATTCGAAACACCGAACGAGTTCTCGTGCCGGAGCGTGGAGCACGATTGGGGAATTTTGGTGTTGTGAATGTCACTCCGCAGGAAACCTGGGTTGTGGTTTCCGAGTGGATGCAAACGTTGGGACCCAACCACGTCATGCCCGTCAACAACCTGTACGGTGCCGATAACAGCATTCACGTCGCGAAAATCAAATGGTCAACACCCAACCAGTAGTCGATTGTCGCTCGAGTGTCCCCATCGAGGTTCTTCTGATGTCCGCCAGGATCCCGCCGCGAACTTTACGACGCACTCATTTGGAATCCAGCATGCTTCCAGCATCACTCTTGCATTGGTTGATCGTCGTGGCGGCAATGTCACTTGTCTCGGCGAGCGATGTCGTCGCTGACGAAGCGGCGAGTCAAAATCGAGACTCAGTGAAAGTTGCGGCTGTTCAAATCAGCGGTTACGACAAAGGAGACCTTCCCCGTGAAGGCTATGACCCCACGGATCAACTGATCCCCTATATCGAACGGGCAGGGAGAGAAAATGCTCAGTTGGTCGTCTTTCCCGAATACGTGCTCGGTCGGATCGCGGTGCCTGGACGATCGACTGAAAGAGTCGCTGCCGCCGCCAAAGCCAACGCAATCTACGTGATTGTCGGTTGCTGGGAAGTCTTCGAGGACGAGTCATTCGCGAACACGGCGCTGGTCTTCGATCGTGGCGGCGAAATCATCGGCAAGTATCGGAAAACACACGGGGCCATTGATCACTACGATGAAGCGAGTTCGCCGTGGGTGCGTCCACCGGTCGGCAAGACGAGAGACTGGCTGATTCGTAACGATCCCGAATGGATCATGGAGGCGGGCCAGGAGCTGCCGGTATTCCAATTTGACTTCGGCAAGGTCGGAATTCTCACCTGTTACGACGGTTGGTTTCCTGAGCCCGCACGTGTCTTGTCACTCAAGGGCGCCGAGTTGTTGGTCTGGATCAACGGTCGTGGGGGCTCCGTTGAGGACTTCATTGTAAAATCGACCATGTTCCAAAGTCATGTGGCAATGATCACTGCAAACCAGGCCTACGGCAGCGGCACCATGATCGGCGACTGCACGAAGCGGCCTGACCAGATACTTGCTCGTTGCCCCGACAAACAGGAATCGTACATCTCGGCCACGATCAACCTGAAACAAATTCGCAAAGTGAGAAACACCAGCCGCAATTTTCAACAGCGCAGGCCCGACCTGTACGGTAAGCTTGTGGCTCCCAAGGACAGCCCGCCGGAATCCGAGAAATCTAAATGATCCAGCAAGTGAACGTATGCTTGAATTCCCGCCGCAACGCCGCGGCGATGTTGTTGATCGTGGCGTCACTTGTGGCGAACGTCGTGTCTTGCGAGTCTGCGAATGCTGATGAGCTCGTGCCGGCCACTCCCCCAACAATCACCGTCAAGCATTGCGACGATTTCAAAGTGAATGGCATCGGCGACGCGGCGGCTTGGGGCATGACGGAGTGGGTTTCCCTGAGCCGCCGTCCCGATGGTAAGCACGACTACATGGCCCGATTCAAAATGCTGTATTCGGATTCGGGCGTGTACGTACTCTTTGATGGCAGCGACAAGATCCTCACCGCCACGATGCAGGAAGATTTCTTGGACTTGTGGAACGAAGACGTCTATGAGTGTTTCTTCTGGACCGACGAGAAACATCCCCTCTACTTCGAATACGAGATCTCGCCGTTGGGCTACGAATTACCGATTCTGATCCCCAACCTGGACGGACAGTTCCTGGGCTGGAGACCATGGCATTACGAAGCTGACAAAAAAACCCAGAAGCAGGTGTCGGCAACCGGGGGTGAAGTTGCGTCCATGGCCAGCGTCGCTAGTTGTGCGCCGAGGTGTTCATTCCCTACAAGTTGCTGCAACCGCTCCGCAACGTACCGCCCAAATCAGGAACCCGTTGGCGAGCGAATTTCTATCGAGTCGACTACGACAATGACCAGCACACCAGCTGGGACTGGGCCCGGGTTGGCTCCAGTTTTCACGAATTCAAGAAATTCGGAACCCTGATATTCGAGTAGAGAATTGGGACTGAATCTCGGTGAAAAATCATCCCAAAGGGCGTGTTTCAAAGAAGAACCAGCGACGGGGGTTGTGCGATTGCCCCTTTCACACAACCCCGACGCTGGTAAGTAGGAATCTAACCGCGTTTTCAGATATTTCTACTGAAGTGATTTCACTGCTGCGCACCAATACGCGATACTGCGCTGGAATCCGCTTTTTGGCCGCAAATTAATTTCAGAATTTTTCTTTACTGCGCAGTACTGCGCCGATTTACTGCGCTCGACACTACGATTCACTGGGAAATCTGAGCACGAATCCTGTGTGATTGCTGTTTCCTTTGTGGCCAGATTCCCTATTCTGATCATCAATCGAATGACTCTCGGATGCAAGCAAGCCCTCAACGGACCAATGATAAGTGAATCCCTACGCCGCACCCGCAGAGCTCCAAGAGCGAAGTCGACATGCAGATAAGAAAATACGGCATTGGCAGAGGCTAGGCTGGGAGGCAATTGCCTTCGGTGCCTTCGTATTCGTTGTCCTGGCGGGTTTGGACGTGGTCCGGGGGAACGCTGGCCCGCTTTGGTCTGACCTAGGCTTTGGCACCATGGGCGCGATCGTCGCCTGGTCTCTCCACCGGCTGGCGAGCCACAGCATGACTCTGCGAAGCGGCTGTCCCCAACAGGCGATTTCCGCGACGAAGAAAGCTGCATTCAGCAGTGCCCAGGGCGGGACTTGAACCCGCATAGCCGTTTCCAGCCGGGGGATTTTAAATCCCCTGTGTCTGCCAATTCCACCACCTGGGCGTGCCGCTGATCGAAGCGGCGTTCGCCGATTGTGACGGGTTTGCCCGGGTTTCTGCTAGCCCCCCGCGCCGTGGTGGCTCAATCGATGGGGATCTCACTCCCATGTGATCCGGCCTCCGGAACGAGGAACTCCTCAGGGGCGCGTAGCCGATTCTGTTGCGGCGGCGCGAGCCTTCCGGTGTTTGCCCCAATTCGTTTACACCGGGGCCCGCGCCTACCGCCCAGAACTGTCTGCGGTGAACAACCTCACATGCTCCCATCGCGATTGCTTCTGCAGGTCGCCGCTGATCCGAGTAAGTGATCGCATCTCGCCCAACACAAGCGAACAGCCGGCGGAACGTCGCCAGATTCCATTACCACTCCAGGGCCTCCCGCGACGTGACGTCGCTGACTTCAAAGAGACGTTTGGGGATGTCGTCACCAAATTTCCACTCCAAATCCATGTCAACCACGTTCGTTGTCTTGTCGATGACCTGAACTGCTTGGATGTGGACAGGGAAACTCATTTCCTCAATGTTCTTCCACTTGGTCGTCGTTCGATACGAGAGCCGTTTTTGGTCGCCAATGATTGTCCACATCTCCATGACGACCGGTAATTCATTGACGAACTCGATAAACATGTAGCTGCATATCGAAAGGCCGTCTATTGACGTGAGTTTGTGTTTTGCAATGAACGATGATCCAACTATCGAGACCTGCTGGGGCTTTAGTTTTTCGATCCCAAAAATACCAGACACACGACGCCGAGAGAGATCGCCGCGAAAGAAATTTGACAGTGGCAAGAGTGAACAGGTCACCGGTTCAAAGTTGCGGTCTTCGCCTGATATTCGAACCTGATCGCGAGGCACAAACTCCGTTTCGACATTCGAGAAGTAGATCCGATCTTTGATTAGCAGTCTGTCGTGTCTGATTGGAAATTTGCTTTTCCCCCTCGCCATCCCAAAGGCATCTTCAACGCTGAACAACAGCGCCGGATCGTCCGGGTCGGTGAATGTTCGCAACAGCACGTGTCGCACCGCAGCGGCATCGCGATCAACCGCATGAATCGTCACGAAATCCTCCGGCTGTCGATCGTCGTAAATGCGAGCATCGCAGCGGTAGGCATATCGGTCCAGAATTGACTGTTCCAGATCGCGGGCGTTTAAAAACTCGCGATACTGCTCTACCTCCGCCTCTGTTGGTGCCCGAAACGGTTGTTCGACCAAACGAAACGCATCTTCAGGCTCCTTCGCAGTACTCGTTGTCAGGCTCAAGAATGATGCCATCACAATGGTGAAACCAAAACGCCGAATATTCATGTTCAAATTATCGCAGCTGTACCAGGACCGAAGGACGTTACTTTGACGCGACATCTCGGCGCGATATTCACGCCTGGATATTCAATCTTTGCCTAGGCTATGCCTTGGCAAATCGGCAATAGAGTTCAGTAGCCATAGGATCCGCTACCGGAAGATCCACCACCATAGGATCCACTTCCGGAAGATCCACCACCATAGGATCCGCTACCAGAAGATCCGATCTACCGGAAGATCCGCTACCGGAAGATCCGCTACCGGAAGATCCACCACCAGAAGACCCCGCAGCATACTCGTCTTCCCCGGTGCATGTGTTGCCGAACAATTTGACGATGTACTTGATGTCAGCTCCATCTCGGTGACATCTCCATTCTAAGAGTGGGGCCCCCGTGATTGCATCGATTAGGCCTGTTTCGTATTCCTCACAGGAGCCGGTCAGGCAGTTGCCTCCGGACCAACAATTGAGTTCGTCAAACCCCGTTACCTCGGCTCCTGTTTCGCCAGGCTCGGCCGGGTCGTAGTAGGTCAGCGCTGAGTCCAGATTGTCATCGTTCGGGTTACTCCAGGTCTTGTCCTCTTGGCAGGTAGGATCCGAGTATTCAGTTTTTCCATCTGGACCGATTCCCACCGGTTTCCCCAGCACGCAGCCTGGGCAGGAGACTTCTGCCAGGTAGTCGATGCCGTTGCCGTTGCCGTTTCTACTAATCGTTGTCAAATAGATGCGGCAGCTAAAGACACCTTGAGGAACTAAACAGTCACCCAGGTCGTATTCCCCTCCTTCTTGCGCGTGGGCTTCGACTGCGATCGCGAAAACAAAACAAGGGATCAATATCAATCCAGACTGAAAATGCATGACGTTACTCCGCGGAAACTAAAAAGCGACAGTCGAGTTGACTGTCATCATCGAACAAAAAGCGAATTGTCGAACTCTCATCTAGAATTGCTGTATCCACTCGCGATTCAGATGAGAAGTGAACTCTTAGCGCAATTTTCCCCAAGGCACTATGCGTGACGACAAGCGGAATCCTCTTGCCGTCCGAGGAGAGCAAGAAGCTAAGGTCAAGGTTGGGGCGAGAGGTTTGCCGGGCCCGAGGAAATATTAACCGTGTATCGCCTGTGAGAATTCCCTCCTTGTTGAGGTGACAAATCAACCGATTCGGAATGCTACGTGGTTCGTCGTTTTCAAGTACTATCTTGAGAACTTGCTCAACCGACTTTTCCTCGTCGATTGACGAGACCTTGCACAATAGGCGAGTTGTTCTGTCGATCTTCAGTGTCGACATCAAATGAACGACGAAGCTGCGGCCTTCGGTTTGCTGCGATAGTACGTCGATGTCGTCGTCAACAACGTCTACTGAATCTAATTTCCAACCATCGCCGCAAACACCTGCGAGTTGCCATTGGTTGGGCTTGACCTGTTTAAGTTTCTGAAGTTCCACAGGAGCGTGCCAGTCAACGATGATTGGCAGCACGGCCGGCGTGTCGTTGATGTTGAAACGGATGCTGCGGGGCGTTACCCCCGACTCGTTCGGCTTTGAGTAAACAACGTTGGCGACTAAGAATTCCCCAGGTTTCACGCCCGTTTTGGGGATTTCATCAATCGCGATCTTGAGACAAGTGCAGCCACCGTCAGCTTCCACAGTTTTCCACACTTCTTGCGATTGGTTGAGCAAGTGCAGTTTCAGCTGGCAGGTTTCGTTGAGACCCCAATCCAATTTCGTGGAGATGCCCTCGAGTCGCACCGGCATGGCATCGATGGCGAGTTTGAAGGCATTGCGATGTTGATCGGGCTCTGGTTCGGAGGCACCGACACTCGCCAAAAATAAATACAACAGGGTCGGTGCGAACCAAGCCGTCGACCTCGCCAATGACTGCTGCCGGGGAAGAGGACGAGAGCCGCTACAGAAGTGTTGATGCGGGTTTCTTGAAGAGTGGTTCACACGAGGAGTGTGCGAGCCAAAGACGCAACACAGATCGAACAGTTTTGCCGCGTTGCAACAGAATTGAATTACTGAAATCAGTGAATTCACGAAATTGCCCCTTTCGTGATCGATTCTCAATGTTTGGAAGAATTGGAATTTATCGCCGTCGAGAGAACTGTCAACAGACAAAAATCAGAAAGAGAAAAAACTTTTCTGATGTCGACCGGCGTTTATCGGAGGAAGAATTCCTGCATTCATTCTCGATACTTGGAAGATTGAATGCTATGAAAAGATGGGAGACTTCTTCATGCCCGTCGTCGATCACTTAGGGCAGAATTGATATGACATGAAAAAAGTCCGACCTTGGATTTCCAGGGCCGGACTTTCGTATTGTTGGTTCGACTGTTCGTCAGGCGAAACGTCGCGTGACACAATCGAGCTGCAGTTGGTGTTAATCCTTGGTGTCACTCGGCGGTGCATCGCCTTCGCTGACTCCGGCGCTGACCGCTTCGGCGGGCTCCGGTAGGCCTCGGGTTTCGCCTTTGAAGTCCAGACGCGTGATCTTGCCTTCATCGTTCTTGAAGGCATCGATGACGATCGTGTCTTTGCCCTCGAAGGCGCCTCGCAGCAATTCTTCGCTGAGCGGATCTTCGATGCGTTGTTCGATCGCACGACGCAGCGGACGAGCACCGTAGTCGAGGTTGCTGCCCTTCTTGACCAAGAACTCCTTGGCTTCGTCGGTCAGCTCGATGGCCAAGCCGCGATCGAGCAATCGCTCGCGGACCTTGGACAATTCGAAGTCGATGACGCTCTTGAGATCTTCCTTGGTCAAGTGACGGAAGATGATCGTATCGTCCAAACGGTTCAGGAATTCCGGTCGGAAGACACGTTCGATTTGATCCATCACCCGCTGCTTCATCGCTTCGTAGCTGGCATCGCCATCGGGTTTTTGGAAACCCGAAGGACGCTTCGTTCTTGATCGCTTCGGCACCAGCGTTGGTGGTCATGATCAAGATCGTGTTGCGGAAGTCGATGTTGCGTCCGAAGGAATCGGTCAAGCGACCTTCTTCCATCACTTGCAGCAACATGTTGAAGACATCGGGGTGAGCCTTTTCGATTTCGTCGAACAGCACGACCGCGTACGGTCGGCGACGAATCTTTTCGGTCAGTTGGCCACCTTCTTCGTAACCGACGAATCCGGGAGGTGCCCCGATCAGACGGCTGACGTTGTGCTTCTCCATGTACTCGCTCATGTCGATGTGAACGAGTGCTTCGGAGTCACCGAACATGTATTCAGCCAATGCCTTGGCAAGCAACGTCTTACCGACACCGGTCGGTCCGGCGAAGATAAAGCAACCGGTCGGACGCTTGGGATCTTTCAAACCGCTACGACTGCGGCGAACGGCTTTGGAGATCGCGGTCACGGCGGCGTCCTGGCTGACGACTCGTTTGTGCAGTTCTTCTTCCATCTTCATCAGCCGCAAACTGTCTTCGGTCGACAGCCGCGTGAGTGGAATGCCGGTCATCTTGCTGACGACTTCGGCGATGATTTCTTCATCGACGACGCCATCGGTTTGCTGACTCTTGTCACGCCATTCCTGCGTGATCTGGTCCTTCTTCTTGCGAAGCTTCTCGGCCTGATCACGCAGGTTCGCCGCTTTCTCGAAGTCCTGATTGGCGACCGCGTCTTCTTTGTCCTTGTTCAGCTTTTCGACTTCCTCGTCGATCTCTTTCAAATCCGGTGGACGAGTCATGGTGCGAAGTCGGACTCGGGCACCCGCTTCGTCGATCACGTCGATCGCTTTGTCGGGCAGGCAACGAGCGGTGATGTATCGCTCGCTCATTTCGACCGCGGCCACGACCGCGTCATCGGTGAACTGCACGCGATGATGTTCTTCGTAGCGGTCGCGAAGTCCCTTCAGGATTTCGATCGTTTCTTTCTTGCCGGTCGGTTCGACAATGATCTCTTGGAAACGTCGAGCCAGGGCGTTGTCTTTTTCGATGTACTTGCGGTACTCGTCCAGCGTGGTCGCACCGATGCACTGGATTTCGCCGCGAGCCAGCGCGGGCTTGAGCACGTTGGCCGCGTCGATCGCACCTTCGGCACCACCGGCACCGACCAGCGTGTGAAGTTCGTCGATGAACAGGATCGTGTTCTTGACGCGGCGGACTTCGGTCATCACCGCTTTGATTCGTTCCTCGAATTGACCGCGATACTTTGTGCCGGCGACCATCATCGCCAGGTCGAGCACGACGATGCGTTTGTCGGCCAGGATTTCAGGAACTTCGCCTTCGATGACTCGTTGTGCGAAGCCTTCGACGATGGCGGTCTTGCCCACACCCGCTTCACCCAGCAGCACGGGGTTGTTCTTGGTGCGACGGCAAAGAATCTGAATGGCTCGTTCGATTTCTCGTTCGCGTCCGATGACGGGATCGAGTTCGCCTTTCTTGGCCAATTCGGTTAAATCGCGACCGAAGCTGTCCAAGGCCGGCGTTTTGCTTTTGCCGCTCTTGCCGGAGCGAGCTGCTGCTTTCGCCGTCGCCACTGCGTCCACCGCGCTCACCGACTTCGGCACCTTCCAGTCCATGGCCGAGCAGATTCAAGACTTCTTCACGAACGTCTTCAAGCTTCAGACCGAGATTCATCAGCACTTGTGCGGCGACACCCTCTTGCTCGCGAAGCAATCCGAGCAGAATATGTTCGGTGCCGACGTAGCTGTGGTTCAGGTTGCGTGCTTCTTCCATCGAGTACTCGATGACTTTCTTAGCACGGGGTGTTTGCGGCAACTTGCCGACGGTCACCATTTCGGGGCCGCTTTGCACAAGCTTTTCGACTTCGAGTCGAATCTTGCGGAGATCGACTTCGAGGTTCTTCAGCACGTTGGCGGCGACGCCACTGCCTTCTTTGACCAGGCCGAGCAGAATGTGTTCGGTGCCGATGTACTCGTGGTTGAAACGCTGTGCCTCTTGGTTGGCAAGCTGCATGACCTTGCGAGCACGGTCAGTAAATCGTTCGTACATTTTTTATCTCTTTACTCAGGTCGTGTCCGACACCGGCTAGAGGGTGAACTCCACACAGGGCCGATCGTCTGTAGCCAGTCATCTCATCTCGTTTGGTCCACAATTCATTATTCGCGAACGATCAAGGGAGAGAATCGAGGCGGGTGCTGTCAATCTGGCGAAACTGACTTTCGATACTTCTTCTAAGCAAACCGTACGCCACATCACCCCAACACGACTACCACTTCGGTACCGACCGTCGCAACAGGGCGTGAATAACGCTGATTTTGTCACCAGCTATGAATTCTATCGGTTACGGGAAAAACCGGGGATAGGAGCTTTGAGCGAGCTGAGAAAGAAAACAGCCAGATGCGAGAGAAACGGCTGTAAACACCATCATTTTCTGAAGGCGGGTTTGCCGATTTGGTCGGGATCAGGCCGCACGACGCGATGTTTCTGTCAGATCGGCAGCAACAGCAGCAGTTTTTTCATGGTTTTCTTGCGGTTTGTCGGACGCTTCGTGGGATGCTTCGATCGCTCGCTTCAAGCGAAGAGCTTCCGCTTCCACCTCGATCAACCAACTGTCCGTCACCTCAAGTTTGGCGATTTCCTGTAGCAAGACCTCGGCAGCCTCCAGTCGATCGGTGTGGCGATAGACTCCCGTCAACAACAACAGGGCCGGCGGATCTCGTGGCTCAATTGCTAGCACAGCGGTCAGAAGCTGTTCGGCTTCCGTCCAATTTCCCTGCAGATATGCGGTACGAGCCTCGGGAAAGCGGTCCGGCTGGTCGCTGATGGTCCGCGGAGCAATCAGCAGGGGCAGCTCACGGAAGCTACGAACAACGTAGAAACCCCAGGCTAGGACTCCGGTCCAGAATGCCATCGAGACCAGACCGCTGGCCATCCATTGGGGAAAGATAAACCGTGTCACCATCAGCAGATTCAGTGCCACCGCGAAAGCGATCGCGGCGGGCAATCCGGACATCCGTCCCCGCCACCACAGTTCAGGTAGCCCAGGCCAAAAACACGTCGCGTAATATCTCGCTTCCATGGACTCTTGTGTACGAGGAGAGTCCGGGCTGAATCAAGGTGATTCGGATGCCCGATTTCCCGGCACACAGCGGAATCAGGTGTTCCTAAACGTCGCCCAGCTCCCAGACGCTTCGATACGCCGCCGGCTTGCTCGAAGTATTCCAGCATCGATGCGTAAAATTTGTGGGTACCCAGTGTTGCACTGTCGCCGACCACGATCAGTTTTCGCCGGGCCCGTGTCATCGCCACGTTTGTGCGACGTGTATCGGCGAGGAACCCGATCTCGCCGCGATCGTTGCTTCTGACCATCGTCAACAATACCGCTTCCTTTTCCCGGCCTTGGAAACCGTCAACCGTGTCGATTTCAAGTTCGGGAAGCTCCAGACGTCCGCGCAGGAGTCGTACCTGGGCGGCGTAGGGTGCGATCACGGCAATCTGTTCCGCCGCGATCCCCGCATCCATCAATTCGCGAATCAGTCGCACGATCAGGTTCGCCTCTTGCGGATTCAGTTTGCTTTCTCCGTCGGCTTCCAATTGTTCGTCGAACTCGGCACCGGCGGTATCGATGAACTCGATCGGATCACTCGTCAGCTCACTCTCGATGACGCTGGGCAAATCACAAAGTCGATGTGTTTTGACCGACGCGTCGGCAACCAGAGAGTTGTCGTAAAACGTGTCGGAGGAAAACCGCATGATTGATTCGTGCATGCGGTACTGCACCGTCAACCGTCGAAAGCTGGCATCCCCCTCGCGATCGATCATCCGCTGCATCAGCGATTCTCGCATCCCCGCGCGCGACGCTTCATCACTCAGGACCGTCGGCGGCAATTGGCAGTGGTCGCCTGCCAGCACCAATCGATCAGCCCGCAAGACCGCTTGCCAGATGCTCGGCAGCGTACATTGGCAGGCTTCATCGATCACGACCAAATCAAACTCGCGATCACCGAGCAACTCGTCGTCGATCGTCGTGGTTGTGCAGATGACATCGGCGCCGTCGATTACCGAGCGGATCACCGACTTTTCAAAGTGCTCGGATCTGGCCGCGTAACTGTCCCGCTTCGGCAAACAACTCTCGCCGACGACGGTGGCCGTCACGTCCACGAAAGTCCTTTCCGGCCGCGCGGATAATCTGTTGTACTTCGCGGCGCATGTCGCGCACGACATCGGACGCCGGATCACCGGCGACCAATTCGTCCAACGTGTGTCCTCGCAACGCTTCGAAGACGCGGGCTGGATGCCCGACTCGAATGACACTTGGCATCATGCCCACGAGTCGTTCCAGCAGATTGTCGACCGCAGTGTTGCTTGGTGCGCAGGCGAGGACTCGATCACCCTGATTGACCGCCTGATAGATCACCTCGGCCAGCGTCGTCGTTTTGCCAGTGCCGGGTGGGCCGTGAAGGATGGCAACTTCTTGCGAGGAGAGCGCGAATCGAACCGCGTCCTGTTGCGGCGGATTCAATGAGGTCAGAAACTCAACAGGCATTCGGGTCTCGAAATCGAAGCGGTCGCTTTCCCAGCAACACGTCTCTTAGTCGGCCGCTTCGCCCAGTCGCCATCCGCGCTCGTGCCATCGCTGACATTTGCCGACGGCGAGTCGTTTCATCGGGAGACAGATCGATGCGAAACCAGGAACCCTCGGGCCAGGTCTCGGTGGCGACTTGAATCAAATTGTGTTTGCGGCGACTGACCACGCCCGCGACGCCATTGTCTTTGGCATTATCGTTGTCCGAAATCACGACCGGCGATCCGACCTTTAAGCGGTTCATCGGCAATGGCTCGCCGCCCGGCTTGGTGAAATCCAACAACAGTCGTCCGGCCAGGCCGGTCTGGTTATCGGTCAATTGCATCCGCACCAACGTTTCGCCCGTCTTCTCGACATCGGCTTGCGAACGAATTTGACGGCGACGAGCCAATCTTTCCCGCTCGGCCTCGCTCTCCAGTTCCAACCAACGCCCCAGTTCGTCAAAGTAGGCGTCGGTCGAAGTGAGCTGATCAAGCGAAACGTGAGACATACATTTACCAAGGCGAAGGAGTTCGCCGGGATGGGAACTCCGCTGTGACGAACGAGGGCTTACATGTTAGCCGGTTTAGCGATTTGGACACTCGTGGTCAGCACGGTGACGGCGGTTTTTTATTTCTGGGACAAACGCAATACCGTTCATTTTTCGTTTACGGCAAGCCGCAGGCGACTGCGCCCGCCCTTCACAGTCGCCTGCGGCTTGACGTTAAACAATCTCGCTGGATCGATGCTCAAACACGAACGGTATTGGCCGGGAGGGCTGGCGGCGGGACAATTGTTCCGCCATAAGACTCACAAGGCCTCGTTTCGAATCAAGTTCGCGATTTGTGCAGCCGTGAGTCTTTCGAGTCTGATCGCCATCGTGATCGCGACGAGGTGAGCAAATGCAGTTTACGGAAATCCGATGGCGAAGCGTACTGTACGAGCAGGAGATCGAGCTGCGTCTCGAGTTACTGCGTGTGCCACTCGGTTTGACCTTTTCCGCCGAGGAACTGCAAGCGGAATCGGCGGAGCTACACTTCGGAATGCTTGACCAAAGTCGCCTGATCGCCTGTGCCGTGATTGTGCCGCGATCCGATGCCCTGGCGAAGCTTCGACAGATGGCCGTTGCGACCGAGTACCAACGCCAGGGAGTCGGCGCCAGCTTGGTCCGCAATATTGAATCAGCACTTCACGATCGCCGGTTCAAGGCGATCGAATTGCATGCTCGTGAGCACGCCGCCGGTTTCTACGAAAATCTCGGTTACCGCAAGCACGGTCCGCAGTTCATCGAGGTCAGCTTGCCGCATTGGAAGATGACCAAGTCAATCAGTTAGACTGAAGCATTCTCGGTTTCCCCGCAGCGGATGTGGCTAGACCTTTGGCGGCAAGAACCCGAATTTCTAATTCATCCAGCAACCGTGCCAACACTGGGATCAGGGGAGTTTGCTGACGACGTCTCTCAAGTCGGGGACCGGCTCGAAGTCTTCCAATCGCGTGTCACCGAGTTCAGCGTCAAGAATCTCGGACAATCGGTCAAGCAGTACCAGGTTCGCGATCTTGGATCGGTCGGCGTGGCGAAGTGGCCGAATCAGGTATTCTGCATAGACAAGTTCTCCGTCAGCGATGAATTCACGCGCGTAGGAAAGACGTGTCTGGTATTCCCGATTTGGCTGCGGATCGTCGCGGTGTTCTTGGTCGATGTGACGCAGTGCAGACAAGAATCGCTTTGCATCAATGGGCTTGTGCGAACTTGTTTTGACGTAGCGATAGCTGCCATCGGTCGCCTTGGCGATCTGCTCCATCGCCGCATAGGTGAAGGGGTTCTCCAGTGCGATGGTGTGAATGGGAATGTCTCCAAAGAACCTTTCCACTCCTTTTTGAACGTCCAGTTTTTTCAGCCGATTTCCCTGCTCGTCAATCCAGCCGGTCTCTGACAGTGGTGTGCGTGGTCGATTGAAGTGACCATCGGAAAGCAGGAACACCGCATCCGGTTTCATTTGACGGGCCAGAGAGAGGGCCCGTCTGGGGTCGGTGCCCGCTCCCAGGCTGACATCGCTGATCCAACGTCGGAGCTTCTCTTCATGGCCGGCAGTGACATTGACACACTCGGCCGATCGATCGCGAAACATCTTTTCAGTGTTCCAGCAAAACAAGAACACATAGTAGCTTTGGCCCGCTCTCAGCTGCGACACCGAACGCAGCAGTTCCTCGCGGGCTCGATCGAATCGGGCGCCGTCGCGGGCATTCATGCTGTAGGAAATATCGAGCACAAATACAAAACGATTGCCGTAAGCGCGAGTGCCGAAGAAATCGATCGAGGCGGGCTCCATACTCTGACGAATTTCTTCAGCAACTGAGTCAGACTTCACCGCCTTGGCCACCCACAAATCAACTGGAGCTTGCCATTCTGATGGCGAGGAGTTTTGCGGCGCAGGCAGTGGATTCTCCGATCCCACTTCTTCATCGACGAGTTCCAACGGAATTTGGATTTGAGATCCCGGGGAAAAAGAAGCTGCCAACGAAATGGGTTCGAATTGCACGGTGACGTAGACCACACACCACAGCAGAACTGCCAACCCGGCGTGAAGCAGCAACGAGATCAGAAACGAACACAAGCGAGTTCGCGAATCAACTGGACGATCGATCGGTTCAACGATTCTTAACACTGTCATGCCAGTGGCGAAGCAATGTCGTCGTTTGCTCCGCAAACATTGTTGCACGTTTGTCCCAAACGAGATTCTGCCGATCACTCGGTTGGGGACACGGGAAATAAGGGGTCAGGAGCCAAAAGCCGGAACGGCCCTTCGGGTGCTTCGCAGTTTTGGCTCCTGACCCCTTTTTCCCCCGACGACTATCATCGATTCACAACCTGGGAGCCGTTTACTTTAGCAGCTTTTCACAACGCTGCAGCGAAACCTTGACTGCCGTACCCAGCGGTTGGGCGAACAGGCTGACACGGAGTTCTTCGATCATCCAGCGAAATTCGCTTTCGGCCTGGCTTTGCGGATTCCGTTGATCTCGGGCAGTTGCTCCAGCCAGCGACCCCATAAGCTTCGCAGGCTAGCAGTCGAATCGCTGTCGCGTGAACCAGCGCCGCGGGCCTTGTCTAGGCGGTAGGCAATCGCATTGAGATACCGCGGATAGTGCTTCAGCCATTGCCAGGGCGTCGTCGACATGAACGGGTCAGCTAACAACCAATCAAGTTGGTCCGCGAACATCCGAAATGAGATTGGCAAACCGCCCACCGCGACTCAATGATTCAAGCTCGCGGCGGACTGAGAAATAGTTTTCTCCCATGTTCGCGAGCCAGGTGGCCACTTCCTGTGCCGCTTTGGCGATCCGCTGACCACGCTCGCCGCGACGGCTCTCGAACACTTCTTTCGATCGTACGGCCGGTTCTCCTTCCACAAACGCGATCCGGGCCAACAGATCAATGAGAGTGTTTTCCATTTCGGCTGCAGAGACGACGCCCGACAGTTGTATCTTGGCTTGTTCAAGCGAAGGCAGCCAGCGAACTTGGTTACGCAGTTCTTTCCGCTCTGCGATCGCATACAACCGCATCGCTCCGCATCGGATCGCTGCTTCGGCAGAAGCCAAATCGGGGAAGAGCAGGGTAGAGACCGCGTCGCCGGTGTCGACCAATCCCGGGTATTGCGCTACCTGTACTCCGCCGCGCGAGCGAATCACCTCGCGAGGTAAATCGTCCATGTCGAAACTCTTCGTCGACTCGCGCGACCAACTCTCGTCTGATGTGTCAACTGCCTGCGTGCCCGCGGCCGAGTGGCTGGTACCCACACGCTGCTGAAGTGGCGCCAGATCGCGACCTTCGGCAACTGTTGCACCATCGTCGTCGACAACGGTGACGAGAAACTGCAAGTGATCGTCGATCTTGTCCCACTGAAAATCTGCAGCTGTGATCGGGACTTCCGCATGACGCGACATCGCCTGACAAACCGCTGTCATGAACGGTACCTGGCCATACTCGTCCTTTAGCTCTTCGCAGATCTGTGCGGCCACGTCGGCCGCCGGAACCAAGTTTCGTCGAATCCGTTTGGGCAGTGATTTGATCATTCCGACCAGCTTTATTTGCAGAAGTCCCGGTACGAGCCAGCCGAGCCGATCCGCGCTGATCTGTGGCAGCGCCGCTTGATGGATTTTGACGTTGACTCCGTCGCGCTCCGATCCCGGTTCGAAGCGATACTGAAGCGGCAGTCGCGAGCCGCCAACGTTCAACTCGTCGGGGAAGTCCTGCCGGGTGACTGTTTCGGTTGCGACGTCGACTAAGTCTTCAGGTCGCATGTACAAAGTGCTCGCTTCGGTTGGCAGCGGTGGCGACTCAAGCCACTGTGAAACGTCGGCCGCGTCACGAAGAGCCTTCGTCCAAGCGGGTACCTCCAGCCCGCGATCGTACTTTTCCAACCGCCCGCGATCGCAGATGTCTTGCGGTAAACGCGACTGATAGAACTTGGCCAGAACGTAGGTATCGATCACCAGGTCGCGTCGTCGAGTCTTGGCGGCGAGTTGGGCAATCGCATCTTGCAGCGACCGATTGTGTCTGACAAATCTTGCCGTCGTCCGCAGTTGCTGCTCGGCCAGCCCGTGATCGATCAAGAGATCACGAGCGGTCGCCGGATCGACCGGCGGCAGTGGAACACGTCGCCGAGTGACGATCGGCAATCCGAACAACGTGCAGTTCTGGTAGCAAAACGCGCCGCCGCTTTTGCTGCTCCAGTGCGGATCGTGGTGCGAACGCTTGATCACGTGATCACCGATCTGTTCGATCCATTGCGGCTGGATCCGAGCGACGGTACGCGCGTATTGCTTTGTGGTTTCGACCAGCTCGGCCGCGACGATCCACTTTGGTTTGGATGCGAAGACACCGCTGCCCGGCCACAAAAACAGCTTCAAGCCTCCCGCGCCGGTGTATTCGTTCTTGTCGCCTGCCATGGCAACGCCCGACAGCAAGCCGGCCAACAGCGACTGGTGGATCGCCGCATAGCGATCATCGTCGATAAGTTTTTGATCGTCGTCACAGTAGCGAATTTTTCCGATCCGCGCTTTGGATTTCTGCTGCGGATTCTCCAGTGCGCTAGCGGCCATTTCACGCAGCTGGCGATAAACATCCGCCCACTCCCGCATTCGCGTCGGTGACAGAAATTGCTTGCGGAGAATTCGAGTCAGTTGGTTACGGCTGTGGTCGCTGCGGGCCTGTTCGTAGTACCGCCAAAGTCGCAAGTAAACAAGGAAATCGCTCCGCGGGTCGGCGAATTGGGAGTGTGCTTGGTCGGCTGCCTGGCGCTTTTCCGGCGGTCGGTCTCGGGGATCTTGGATTTCCAAAGCTGCGGCGATCGGCAGGATTTCGGCCAGCGAGCCGTTCTCTTCCGCCGCCAGAATGATCCGTCCGACGCGTGGGTCGACCGGCATCCGTCCCAGCTTCCAACCGATGTCGGTCAGCTCGTGTCGATCATCGATCGCACCAAGTTCGATGAGTGTGCGAGTACCTTCACGAACCGCTTCGGGGCGCGGTGGATCAAGCAGCGGAAACTCCTCCAATTGGCCAAGCCGCAATGTTTTTGTTTGCAGCACGACCGATGCCAGATTCGTTCGTCGAATCTCGGGCGTCGTGAAGGCATCGCGAGATTCGTAGTCATCAAACGAGTAGAGTCGCACGCAAACACCAGGTCCGATCCGACCGCAGCGTCCGGCTCGCTGATCAGCACTGGCGCGGCTGACTGATTCAATGGGCAGTCGTTGCAGTTTGCTGCGTGGACTGTAGCGGCTGATTCGCGCCGTGCCGGCGTCCACCACATAGTGGATGCCGGGAACGGTGAGCGAGCTCTCGGCGACATTCGTGGCGAAGATGATCCGACGTTTGCTGCCATCTGGATGAAAAATCTTTTGTTGTTCCGCTTGCGGCAACCGCGCGTACAGTGGCAACAAATCGACTCGATTGCTGAGTCCCAGGCGGTTGTAGTGACCGCCGACGGAATGCGAGACCTCGCGGATGTCACGTTCGGTCGGCAGAAAGACCAGCATGTCGCCGCTGCCACCGCGAGTTGCCGATTCGATGCCCGCGATGACGTGCCGCGCTAAGTCGTAACCACGCTCGGCGTCATCCACCACGTCTTCCCATGGCAGGTATCGAATTTCGACCGGGTAGCCGCGGCCTTCGACGTTGACGATCGGCGCGGGGCCGGTTTCATCGGCAAAGTGTTCGGCGAATCGCTCGGCGTCAATCGTTGCCGAAGTGATGATGATCTTCAGGTCGGGCCGTTTGCCTTGCAGTCGCCTTAAGTAGCCCAGCAGAAAGTCAATGTTCAGCGATCGTTCGTGCGCCTCGTCAATGATGATCGCGTCGTAGGCATCCAAGCAGCGATCCGATTGGGTCTCGGCCAGTAGGATTCCGTCGGTCATTAACTTGACAAGCGTTTCGTCGCCCGTCTTATCGCCGAAGCGAACGTGATATCCAACCAGCTTGCCCAGCGGCGTGTCCATTTCCTCGGCAAGTCGAGTCGCGATACTGCGGGCGGCCAAGCGGCGCGGCTGCGTGTGGCCAATCATCGCGTCGCGACCGAGGCCGGCTTCCAGACAGAACTTTGGCAATTGAGTGCTCTTGCCGCTGCCCGTTTCGCCGCAAACCACGATGACTTGTCGATCCCGAATCAATTCCACCAGTTCGTCGCGATGAGCGCTGATCGGAAGATCCGCGGGGTACTCAATGCGTGGAGTTGCTGCAGCTCGCAAGCCGCGTTGCTCAATCGACTCCGCAAGTCGCTTTTGAAACTGATCGGGTGCTAAACGCCTCTGAGCACGGCGCAGGCGAAACCGGTCGATCCGCATCGCATCGTCAAGCGACTGGTCGGTCAACACTGGTTGTTCAAAAGCGGGACTGGATGGTTTCTGGTTCATGATCAATCGTGTGTCGCCTTTCGCTCCGCGGCAGCAGCGTTCTTCTTTTCTTTCGCGGAGGAGTTGTGAATCGATTCACAGCCTGGGAGCGAAAGACGACAATCAGAGGCCATTCGATGCTAACACAAATGTTACGGGATGATGTTGAACGACCACACGTTTGGCACGATCACCATCGTTACCGCGAACACAATCAGGCTGAGTGGCAGACCGAACTTGACGTAATCGATCACCCGATAACCACCCACGCCATAAACCATCGTATTGGTCTGGTAACCAAACGGCGTCACGAAACTTGCCGAGGCGGAGATCATCACCGCGATCATGAATGGTGTTGGATTGCATCCTAGACCCGATGCCGCCTGCAGCGCGATCGGGAACATCAGCACGGCCGCGGCGTTGTTGGTGATCAACTCCGTGCACAGCATTGTTGCCAAGTAGATCGCCGCCAAAGTGAGGAGCCGATCTCCGCCAGCCAGGTTCAGCAGTCCACCGGCGATTGCTGCCGCCGCCTGACTCTGTTCCATCGCCGCTCCGATTCCGATTGCCGAGCCGATCACAATCAATACCGACCAATCGATGCTGCGACGGGCTTCGCTGGTCGTGCAACAGCGGAAGGCGATCATCGCGATCGCCGCGGCCAACGCGGCCGTCAGAATCGAAACTCTCGTCGCCGCGGCAGCCAACACCATTGCCAAAATGATCGCGATCGCAATCCAGGCTCGTTCGGGTCGGCGGACGGCACCCTGCTCGACGGCGCTGACCAAAAAGAAGTCACGCGACTCACTGCGACGATGCAGGAATGACGGCGAGGCTTCCAACAGCAACACATCGCCCACCTCCAATCGGACGTCGCCCAGTTTGCCTGCCAAGCGTTTGTCACCGCGTGCGACCGCGACGACAGCGGCGTTATAATGCGACCGAAATTGTCCTTCGCGGATCGTCTTGCCCAGCAGTCCGCATCGCGAACTGACAACCGCTTCGACCAAGGTGCGTTGCCAAGCGGGAACTTTCAACTTTCTTGCCTGATCATCGGACGTCGCCAGCCCCCGAATCTTGCGGAGGTCGACCACACTGTCGAGTGCACCGACAAGAATCAGAACGTCGCTGGCGCGAAGCCGCTCGTTCGGTTTCGCGGCGGCGATGACTCCGTCCTCGCGTTGAATTTCGGCGATGTACAGCCCCGGCAGATGACGCAGACCGGCTTCCTCGATCGTGCGTCCTACCAACGGGCCGTTTGGTTCCACCAGCATCTCGACCGTGTATTGCCTGGGGTCATCGCTGACGCTGACGGCAGGTCGCCGCTCGGGAATCAATCGTCGCGACATCACCAGCATGTAGAGCAATCCCGCAGCCGTGGCTGGAATACCGACGATCGCCGGTGAGAAAAAGTGTAGTGGCTGGGCTTGGAGGCCCTCGGCGATCGCTTGATCGTGCAAGTCCTTGATGATCAGGTTGGTACTCGTTCCGATCACGGTGCACATCCCGCCCAGGATCGCCGCATAGCTCATCGGCAACAGCAGTCGGCTGCTGCTGGTCGAGATCCTCTTGGCCAGATCACCCACGACGGGGATCAAGGCGACCACAACCGGCGTGTTATTGAGGAACCCACTGAGCGCGGCGACCGGGACCAGCAGACGCGCCTGGGCATCGGTCAATCCTTTCGCCTTGTTCAAGAACCAGCCGGTGGCAAGCTCCGTGCCCCCGGTGAACTCGAGTCCCGCGACCACCGCGAACAGCAATCCGATCGTGATCAGGCCGCCATTGCCGAATCCCGCCACCGCCTGCTCGGGAGTCGGCAGCAGGGTCGAGCCGGTCAGATTCTGGACCAAAACCAAGATGCCCAGGCAGCCAATCGCCAGCAGATCCGTTGCCGCCACGCGCAGCGCCAAAGTCACCAGCAGCATGCCAGCCACAGCGAGCGTCAGCCAGGCTTCCCAGGGAATCACAGCGAGTTCGATCAAGAGGGTGGGAAAACGAGACAAGATACAGTCCCCTCGATCCGTATCGAATCCCGAGTGGCTTTCCCGTGAGCCTAATTTCGCCCCGCATCGGTCTCAACTAGACTGCGTGCGGACTGAATTGAATTGGACGGTTCAGGGTTGAATCACCGACAATCGGGTCGAACCAGAGATTCGCATTCGACACTGCATCGACCCAGTTACCAGACTGCTGGTTCATTCCTGCCGATCCCCACCGCTCAAAAACCGCTCCGATACCCTCTTTCCTGACCGGCTATCCATGACTCCACCGACGAATTCCAGCAAGAGCCCCTCAGGATCAGGGCCGCTGATCATCGCCGTTTTGGTCCTCCTGCTGCTCGTTCTCCACCAGGACAACTGGTTCTGGACCAGCCGGATCCTTGTGTTCGGGTTCATTCCAATCGGCCTTTTCTGGCATGCTTGCATCTCCATCGCTGCGACTCTGACCTGGTTCCTAGCCACCCGAATCGCCTGGCCGGTTCATCAAACCCCCAGTCACCATCCCAATCGATCCGAGGGGGGCGAATGATGGACCATCCTGGACTACCACAACTGATCATCATCCTGGTTTACCTTGCACTTCTGCTTGTCCTGGGGCTCTTTTCCAGCCGGCTGTTCAGCGGGACCAAGTCCGACTACCAAGTCGCCAGTCACTCGATCGGACCGTTCCTGCTGCTGATGAGCATGTTCGGCACGACGATGACCGCTTTTGCATTGGTCGGAAGCAGCGGCGAGGCGTTCCGCGAGGGAATCGGTGTTTACGGCATGCTGGCCAGCAGCAGCGGCATCATCCACTCGCTCTGTTTCTTCCTGATCGGCGTCAAGGTGTGGAGTTTCGCGCGGCGGAACGGATACACCACGCAAGTCGAGTTCTTTCGCGATCGACTCGATAGCAACTTCATCGGCTTGCTGTTGTTCCCGATTTTGGTCGGACTGGTGATTCCCTATCTCTTGATCGGTGTGATCAGTGGTGGTGCGGTCGTCCAGTCGCTGACTGCGGGTCTGGCACCCGATTGGACAATGTTTCAGGCGCTTGATCCCAGTGGCAGTCCGATTCGAGCCCTCAATGGCGGCGTGCCACCCTGGCTCGGTTCGCTGGTGATTTGTTTCGTTGTTTTGATTTATGTTTTTTTTGGCGGCATGCGGGGAACGACGTGGGCAAACACATTCCAGACGCTTGTCTTCATGGTCTTGGGCGTTGTCACGTTCTTCGTGATCGCGACCAGACTAGGCGGACAAGACTCGATCATGGCGAACCTCAATGCCCTGGCCGAATCGGTTCCCGACAATCGGCTGACTCGATCCGAGATGAGCAAGACGAAGTTCTTTACCTACTTGCTGATTCCGTTATCGGTGGGAATGTTCCCGCACCTGTTTCAACACTGGATGACGGCGAAGAACGCGAACACGTTCAAATTGCCGGTGGTCCTGCACCCAGTCTTCATCATGATTGTCTGGGTGCCATGCGTGTTGGTTGGCATCTGGGCAACGGGTAACCTGATTCCGCCCAAGCCACCCCTGCCCAGCAACCCCAATACGATTTTGCCGTTCTTGGTAAAGACCCAAACTGGCGCGATCCTGGGTGGCTTCCTGGCTGCTGGAATTCTGGCTGCGATCATGTCCAGCCTGGACAGCCAGTTCCTGTGCATCGGGACGATCTTCAACAACGATATCGTCACGCACTACCTGGGCAAAGAAAACGTCAGCGACCAACGACAGGTGTTGTTCACGCGACTGTTCATCATCGGAATTGTGGCGATCACCTACTTGCTCAGCCTGGGGAATGTCCGCAGTGTGTTTGCCATGGGCGTCTGGTGCTTCAGCGGTTTCAGCGCCCTGTTTCCAATTGTTGTGGCCGCGCTTTATTGGCGCGGGCTCACTGCTGCCGGGGCGATCAGCGGGATTTTCGCCGCCATCACCAGCTGGTGCATCCTGTTCTACCAGGGAATGCAGGTACCAATTTCCGAGGGCGGGCTCAGCAAGTTCGTGCTGTATCTGCCACTGGGCGGTGAGTCGTACGAGATCATGCCGGTGGTGGTGATGATCGCCAGTTCCGCGGTCACGATGATCGTCGTTTCGCTGATCACACCGAAGCCGAATGAGGCCACGTTGGCCAAGTTCTTTGATCTGCCCGCGAGTTCGAGCGACGGATCTTGATAGCGCATAAAAAGACCGCATCGACGCCAGCGCCGATGCGGTCCATTTTTTCTAGCACATTCAATCGTCGCTTTAGAATCCGATTTCAACACCAGCGGTCAGGCCGCTGAAGGTGATTGTCTCGTCAATGTTGACGTAGCTGTTGTTGCGAACCGCGTCGACGTACTGTCGTGTCGAGACCGCATCGTACCAGGCACTCGTCATGTAACCAACGTTGGCACGGTAGTTACCGCACTGGCTGACCCAGCCAAAGCCGAGTTCCAATTCGAGAACGGGCGTGATGCGGTAGTCCTCGTATTCGTTGGCGACGATGCCACCGCCGCCACCGAAGGCGAACTGGTTGGTTTGCACATAGCTGCCACGCCAGTCACCGGCCAGAAAGCTGCTCAAAGCGCTACCGTAGATCATCAGCCCGCTGTGGCAGCTTCGTCGTTCTCCGTCCAACCCGAACGTCATTCCGAAACCGTTAAAGTCGACGTCGATGTCGTTGGTAACCAGCCCAGTGGCAACTGAAACTTCTTGCTGAGTCAGCAAATCCTGCTCCATGTTGCCGTAGCGGAAACCAGCAGTCCAGTTGATCGCATAGACATCGCTCGCCTTCAAAATGTGGCGGTATGCCAAGTCAATCAGCTGGAAGTCCATGCTGTAGAGGGCACTCGACTGAAGGGCCGTAGCACCCGTGGTAAGCGTGCTGGGGTGGATGATTTGCGAATTCAGATAGTTGCCCGGCGCGGCGACAATCCTATTGCCCGTGTTACCCTCCCAGCGGGTATAGGTGGCAACCAGACTCGTGCAGTTGCTGGCCGCATAAGTGCCGCCCACACGGTAACCGGCTTCTTCGTCAATATTCACTCGCCCAACCGGTCCGGTGGGGAACTCACCAGGCACAACCGAGTTCTGCTCGATCGTATAGATCTGGTCCGCGTTGCCCGGTCGCAGCAGCAGGAACTGGCCGAAGACACCACATTTGTGCGACCACCACGGATCACAGCAACAGCAAGCAGCCGACTTGCCGCAACCACCGCAGGACTTTCCACACGAAGTACTGTTGCGCTCGAAGTCAAAGAAGCCAACCTGACTCACTTCGTCAGAGAACTGACTGTTGTTGTCATCAAAGCTGACCATGACGGCGTCACTGTCGACGATCGACTGTAGATTCTGAGCCTGACCGGTGGTGCTGATGAAAACACCCAGCCCAGCCAACACCATTGTGTTGAGCCAAGTCCTAAGCGTTACAGGTGACAGAGTGATCATTGTTCGGGTCCTTCCTAAGGATTCGATTTGCGTCCGCGTGCGGATTAGGTTTGTGCTAGTCGACTTGGGCCAGAAACGTTGGGGCCGGATAAGTCGCATTCACGGCAGAGATGGTGCCGCGTGATTAATCGATCGACACAGAAGGACCGCTGCGACCACACAAGCAGGAACAGCTCAAAAATCTTGCCTAACCGGAACTCTTTATCTCGCAGCTCAGGGCGGTCACCAAAACGATCGACGTAAGTCGTTTCCAGAAAACACTTTGCGGAATAACGTTTGTTCAGTATCGAGCGGCCCGGAGGCAGCCGCCCGGTCTGAACGGCGACTCCTCCAAAAGAATTCGACGAGTGGAGTCGTGCTGTGGCTCGTATTGACCCCTGCCTGACCCCTTCCCCACCCGATGATCCGCTCTGCGCGACGCATCGGGTCAATCGAAACGAAACCACAGAGTCGCCGATCGCTACGATCGGCGACCATCGAGACCTTCACGCTTACTTCACGCGTTGGTATTCCTGGTCTGCCGCCAGAATTGCCAGCAGATCATCGTCATCGTCATCCAGAGCCGCGATCACGCTATCGGCCGAGACGGCCCAGGTCGGTGCCTCACCTCCGACTGACGAGTCGCCGCGCCGCGACAACTCGTTGATAATTTGCAGCGCATCGATTGAGGTGATGTTGCCATCGGCACTGGCGTCCAAGCGTGAATCCGCCAAAGGCTGCCACCAATCGACCTGGACTGGCGAGTTGAATGTGATCGGTGCGACCGAGCGCGTTGATGACCACCAGCGCGTCGAGCGCCGTCACCTTGCCGTCCATGTTGGTGTCGAAACGGTCCAGTTGGTTGGTCAGCGTTTCCGGCGCTAGCGCCTCGCTTTCGCCCCCCACGGGTGGATCAAAGTTGCCCAGCAGCGGCAAGGCGAAGTCGTCACCGAACTGCACGCTAAAGTCGTTGCCAAGCGGCGCTGGACTGTAGGGCAGGAAAGTGGGCGGGCCGGGCACCGTGAGCGCTGGTGGAACTGCGTCCGACACCAGGAAGTAGAATTCGCCTGCTTCCTTGGGTAATTGACCCTCACGTCCGGGCACCCACAGCAGCGATGTCGTCGACTGCCGTCAAGATTCACATCACCAGCCAACGGCCGATCGCCGAATCCCGAGAATCCTTGATCGGCGGCTGCCGCCGTTTCCTCGACCCGCGAACAAGAACACAGGAGCGGGAGTGATGGCAAGCGCTGCGGCGGTGGGAACACCCGCCAACATGATGAACTGGAAGCCGCCGGTGTTATTGTTGTAGGTCGCCAGGTCATCAAACCCGTTGCCGTCAAAGTCACCAACGAAGGGAATTCCCCGCATCCCGGTTGGGAAATACTTCAGCCGCACTGATCACGTTGTCGCCGTTCACATCCAGGTACCAGTTCGCACCATCAAAAAGTCCGATCTCGTCACGGGGATTGAGCGCACCGGTGCAGGCGCGAGACCGTCAAAGTTGCCGGCGACCGGGATCGCGTTGCCTTGGAACGCTGGAGTCGAGAAGGTGTCTGCGACGCCATCGTCGTTGGTATCCAGGGCAAACGTGTAAGTGCCGGCCACAGCACCATAGACGCCTAGCTTGTCAAATCCACTGGCGCCCGCAGGGCCTGGACCCACGGGTCCCACGACACCGGGTGTTGCCGCCGCGTTGGCAGAGAAGTTCCCGGTGAAGTAGGCATCGCTCGGGAGGCCAAACTTGTAGGCGAAATCCTGGTTCGAGGCGTCGTTGTCTTTGCCTTCGGGATCCCAAACGAAGTTGCCGTTGATGTCGGCGTAAACGACACCCTGTGACCAGGTCGCCACTTCCGGCCGGCTGTCGACCGTGAACCGGGCGGCAAAGTCACCGCCTGGCTGCTGGTCTCCGCTCGGGAAGTTCGGAACGCCGATTGCGTTCGGCTCGTTCGCGTCGCTTTCGCCATCGAGCAGATTACCGGCAGGGTCTCGAATCGAATCGTTGATCCTGAAGGTAAAGCGATCATCAGGAAGCGGCGCTGAAGTTGTCAGCACAACCCGCTCGCCGAGCACTTCAAAAACGTCGGCAACTGCGGGGTTGGCCGGAACAGTGCCGATCGCCGGTCCATTGACGATCACCGGACCCAAGGTGAAACGCACCGATCCGGCCGCAAGTGCGGGAAGCAAGGCGGTGGCGGCAACCGGCCCGACCTCGTAGTTCGTGATTACCGCCGCGTTGCCAGCGTTCGGACCGGTTGTGAAGTTAATCAACATCCCCTGATAGAACTGTGGAAACGCAGAAAATGGCGCTGTCCCGCCAAGACGGGGGACGGTGACAGTTCTTGGAGACGCGGCAGCCGGAGTGCCCGGGAAGCTTACTACGGTTGCCCCGGTTCCCACCGAACCAACACCAATTGGCCCAGTTCCGGGGGCAGTGTTAATCGCAGCAACGATATCGATCGGCCCATTTGCATCGCCGACGATGGAGTAGTTGCCAACCGCTGCTGCCGTGATCGGATTGAGATGCGGATAGGCGGTCCCGACCGGACGAGCCCCGCCAAAAGTTGTGTTTTCCACAATCGGCAGATCGTAGAAGTTGATCGCGATACCGGCACCCGCTGCGGGTCCACCGATCACCGGCGTCGGTCCGCCAACCGGCGGAGCGACAGGACCCGGTGGGTTGGGACCCTTGAGTCCGAACAGATTGTGGTTGGTGACGATGTTGTCTTGAACCGCGCCGACCACCGGACCGGGACTCGGCGGATTCACGACCAAGTCATAAGTATTGATATCCGCCAGCGTCTTGCCAAAGACCTGCACGTAGTACTTCGTCCCGGCGGTGACCGGCACGATCACCGTCTCGTCATTGTTGGTCGAATTGCCGGGGGTGGCCGGCGGTGTGATGTTAACGGCCGGAAAGCCGGGCGAGCCTGGAGGCCCCAAGTTTGGAGCACCCGGAGGCGCGGTCCAGACCGCCAAATCGAGGTCGCCGCCGCCGCCGGGCAGACCCGGACGCAAGCCCGGAGCCGGCAGCGCCGGGATCACGTTGTGAACGAGTTTGAATTCCACCGTCCCAGTCGTGGGAGCGGTGTAAACGAACCAGTCGCTGTCAGGCGTCGGTCCCGCACCGGTAGTGCTTGGCGGCACGGGCAACGGAGTTAGCCCCAGCACTGGGTCGATGTCGATGTTCGGATTGCGGGCGATCCGAGTCAGATCATCGATATCGCGGGCGGTTGCCAGCAGATCATTCGTCTCGAACGGATCGCTTTCAAAGACCACCACGGTTCCATCAACTGCCCCACCCGTGCCCCCGACATGCACGCCCGGAAGCGGCAGGAACGCCGGCAACACATCGACTCGTTCAATGCCCGAGTAGATGACTTCGCCCGGACCCTGATTGACCGATACCGGTGCAGCCAGCGGACCGACCACGACGATGTTCGTCGACGGTGCCACTGTGACTCGACCGCTTCGTTCGTCAGCGGCCTGCCGTACCAGCGTCAGATCGCCTGGTCCCAGATCGACGACGACCAACGTGTCACTGGCATTCGGGTCGCCACCAATCGCGTTGAAGCGGAGCATCTCGCCGGCCAAAAACGCGGGCAACTGGGTCAATCCGGTCGCCGCGGTAAAAGCGGGAGGCGCTGGACCGGCGGGAGCAGTAAACACGTCGGCGTGGGCGACTTCGATGATGTCGTTGCCGGCACCCCCGTCCAGACGAACTTCCTCGATTGTCGAAACTGGCAGGAGTTCCGGTCGCGGTTGCAAAACGAGTCGCGATGCGGTTCGCCTCCAGCGGCAAAGCAACGCCTGTCCCCAGCGGCGGCTGAGTCAGCTGTTGGTAATTCAGTCCGATAAAGGGAGTGCCATTGGGTGGCAATTGATTGGCGGCCATGATGTCGTTGCCGGCAGTGCCGCGGAACAACAACGTGTCGTTGCCCGCCGGCAGAACTCCCGGCAAGACCACGTCGGGAATCGCTGCAGGCAACGGGAGAAACGGCGCGACCACCGCTGCCGAGAACTGAGCGCCATCATAGGTGTCTGTTCCACCGGTGTTGACCAACAGGTCGTCGCCTGTCCCGCCGTAGATAAAGTCAGCACCAAGTCCGCCGGTCAGCGTGTCATTGCCCGCGTCGCCGTAAATCGAAAACGGAGTGAGGGTCAGGTTGCCTGATCCATCGATCACGTCATTGCCCGGACCACCATTGACCTGGATCAGTCCGGTCAGCCCAAACGGGGCTACTGGGGGTAGGGCTGGTGGTACAAATGGCGTTGCGGAGACGCCAGTGTTTTCGAACAACACCGTGTCGTTGCCCGCCATCGCATTGATCGCCAGGTTGGCGGCAGCGTTGAAGTTAATCAACTCATTCAGACCGTTGCTGACGGTACCTGCCACGGAGCCGCCAAAGACGGTGGCTACCGCGGTCGGACCAGCCGTATAGCGGAAGGTGTCGTTGGCGTTAGTGCCGTTGACGACCAGCGTCGGCATGACGACGCTCGAGTTAACCGGTTCAAGATTAAAGAACTCGATCTGCATCGTCCCGGTCAGGGTCTGGCCCGTTAAGTCGGCCGGCGATCCGACCGTGCCAAAGTCGAATTTCCCCGATTTCGGATCAGGCCCTGCGGTATAGACGGCCGTTGTGATCGGCGTCGCCGGTCCGGCTACCCCGCTGACCACGTCCAGCAAGTCGCCGCCGGTGCCGCCGTCGTAGACAATGCGAGTATCAATTAAGTCGACATCAGCGCCGGAAATTCCACCGAGCAGTACACGCACCCTATCGTCGCCTGCCAGGGTATTGAATCGCACTTCGCCGGGGGCGAAGGGTCCGGTTGTCAAATTGCTGACAACGACACCAAAAAACACGTCCGTGACCACGACGTTGCCACCTGCGGGACCGGCGATCGGATTGGCGATCGTGTAAAAATCCCCGAACGTGTCGGCGCCCTCGATGACCAGTGTGTCCTCGAAGCGGCCAATGAACTGATAGGCCGTGGCGGGATCGAGGCCGGCGGTCACGAAGGTCGCCGTGACGGCGCCCGGATCGCTAGCCGCCGCAGGTGGTGCGAGCGGTGCTTCCAACTGGAAAGTGAGCAAATTTGTGAAGTCGATGTTTGGCATGTGATCCGACGTCACTCGGGCGGTTGTCTTGTTGAATTGATCATCAACACGGATGTTGTCCGCTCCCGGACCTGTTTCGACGACCAGAGTATCGTCGCGCGCACCAGCGGCTCCGGTGTACGTGATCAGCTCAAAGCCCGTCACGTCGATTGGCGTTGCGTTCGCGCTGTATCCGGTTACATCCTGCTGAGTGGAATCGACGGGATCGGGTAGGATGACGACATTCTGCACGACACCGGGATCAACAAGATTCAGCGAGTCGCTGCCGCTGTCCGGATTGCCACCGTTGAAATCGTAGGTCTCGGTTGCCGCAGATGCACTGACCATGTTGATCCGGTCATCGCCGTTGCCGGCGTTGATCACGATGGTCGCGGTCGAGGTGTCCGCGACTGCACCGAGATTGACCGTCGGTGAACCCGCTCCCCAAGCCGACGAGGTGAGTGTTACGGTTTCATTATTGACGTTAAACACATCGTTGACCGACGTGCCGCTGTAGACCACGGTGTCGGTGCCGCCTTGATTGGCCGCATCGGTGTTGATCGCCAGCAAAGTAGTGCCGAAGGCCATCATCGAGTTGTACGTGATCGCGGGCAAGGGAAAGGGGCCCGTTCCGGTGGCGTTATTGGCATCCATGATTCCCGCGAACGACCCGGCGTCCGGTGTCGAACCAGGTGTGAACTCGAACGTATCGTTGCCGGCCGTTCCCGCGATTCCAAAAGTGTCACCAAGCCCTCCGCCCACGTCGGCCAGTTGGCCAACCAGTTCCAGTTCTTCCAGTCCGGTGTACCCAACGGTTGGCTGATTTCCGGCGGTTCCCGGTAGGATCGTGCCGGCACCCTGGGCCGCTGGTCGCAGCAGCGTGAAGTCGTTCACGCCAGCGATGTTGTTGTAAACAAGTTTGTCGCTACCGGTCGGGTCGCCCGCATTGACCGTGATCGCGGCCACACCGGCAGCGAGCCCCGCCCCCAGCCCGGTAGGACTGAAGCTTGCGGGGAAATTTTGATAATTCAAGTTGATCACGTCATCGCCCGCCAGCGCGTTCAACGTCAACGTGGTCTTGTTGTTGAACTCGATCGTCTCAAAACCATCGACGGAAACGAGTCCGGTTGCGGCCCCGTTGAACGGAGCGGCGGCGATGCCTGAATTGGGACCGACGATGTAGTTGATCGCATTGTCGGCGTTCGTTCCGTTGACCACCAAGGTCGCCGCTGGGATCAAGTCGACGACTGGTTCCAGGTTTGCAAAATCGATGACCATTTCCGCAGTGTCGTCAGCGTCGTCTGAATCATACGTCAGACGGCCCGCTTCCACGGCTGGACCGGGCGTGTAGGTCACGGTGTCGACGGTAACCGCAGGAGTGCCCGAGATCAACAGCGTGTCGGAGCCGTCGCCGCCGTCGTACACGATCGGCCAAGAAATCAGCTGATCGTTGATCTCGACGTTTACCACGTCGTCTCCACCGAGCGTGTTTAAACGTAACAGGTCGACGCTCGCACCAGAGTCAAAAATCGTGACGCCGCTGTTGTTATCGGTGACCTGAATGATATTCGCGGCCGTGCGAGTCACAGTGAAGTTATCCGCGGGAACGGTCGAACCTTGATCTTGCCCCTCGATGATCATCGCTTCACCAGTCGACCCGTGCTCGTACGACTGTGCGCCACTGAGATTGCCTGTCACCCAGGTAACAAGCGTCCCGCCTCCCGAAAACAAAAGGAATTCATCGAGATCACTGAACTCGACAGTCGGCAGGTCGTCCGCACTGACTCGGTCCATGCTGGGGCCGCCTATAACAATGGGTAAAGTCGCGTCAACTCGCGCGGTTTGCCCGCGCACATTCATGTTCAAATCGTCGTCGCCGTCACCCGTATAACTGATCAGCTCAACACCCGAGACGAGTAATCGGTTGTCACCCAAACCCGAAATGGCGGCATCAGCAGTTGTGCCCACAACCACCGCATCAGCAGGTTCGATGGTAATCGATTCGGCACCTGGGGAATCACTCGTAATCGATAGCTTGTCGCTTCCTGCCGACGGATCGCCGCCCAGCACAAACATGCTCAACGGGAATAGTCCGATTCCGGTGCTGCTGAGATCAAAGCGGTCGTTGCCGCTTAAACCGTCAAGCACCAAGCGACTTGCACCCGGCGTACTGATTGGCATGTGGTGTTGAGGTGCTCCATCCAGCACTGCACTGACGACGACTTGGCCTGTACTATCGACCGTGAATACGTCGTCGGTTGCGGACGTGACGGTATGGCCTTTGATGTTCAATACGTCTTCGCGTCCGCCTCCACCATTGCTGATCGTCACGCCGCCAGTTGGATTTACCTGACGCAATTCGATTGCATCGGGATACAAATTAGTGCCGCTCGGTTGGCTGACGCTGACCGTTGCGCTATTGCGATTCAGTGGCGTATAGGTCACGTCGTTTGCAGGTTCGGGGGTGATGACTTCCACCGCCTGGTTGTCCGCAATCACCGTCAACGTGAGCACATTGCGGAATTCGATGTCGACCAAATTGCCGCCGGTAATGATGCGGTTGTCCAAATCAACCGTGAAGTCGGCGCCATCGCCGAATACCGTTAAGTCGCCACCGTTCATGTCGACGCGCAGCGTTTCGGCGTCGCCGACCGCGACGGTTTGATTTCCCACAGCTGAGCCCTCGTCCTCAAAATCCAAGTTGCTGTTGTACGTCAAACCACCGACGCCAAGCAGATTTTGAACCATGTTGCCCGCCTCCACCGACAGAAACAACTCTGTGTCGGATGTACCTTCAATCAGCGTCTGAAAAACTGGCGCATACGAGGTTACGTCGGCGGTCAGCAGGACTCGATTTTCCAGTTGCTCTAATAAGCTGCGCCGATAGTGGGCCGTGTTGCGCCCGAAGTTGGCGAGTCGACGTCGTCGCGTCTCACGTTGCTTCTTGGCTTCCTGGTAACGTGTTCTCTTTTGAAACATGATGGCGTTCCTATCCCGTGTTGCATTCCAAGTCGTAACCTTTGGCACTTACGCCAAGTGGACGCCGTCTGGGATGCCCACCTGCCGAAGCCCTGAAGATAAGATTTGACGGGCTGGCAAGATAGGAAGCAGGGGAAGACTTTAGGGGCGAATTCGCCGAATCGGATCCCCTCACTCGTCTTTTAGGCAAGGAAATAGTGACAGATGTTCACTGTAAAGAGCGATTTCGGGCTCCGAATCAAGAAGTAGGCCGGTCTCGCCGCGCAGCGGCCCCCCTGGCCGGGATCTGTCCCGGCATTTCACAACCTTCGGGCCGGCAGACCCGAATTTGCTGTTAACTGTCGACTGGCAACTGCCAACTCTTCCTTACTTCACGCGTTGGTATTCCTGGTCTGCCGCCAGTAGTGCCAGCAGATCATCGTCATCGTCGTCATCCATGGCACTGATCACGTTGTCGGCCGCCACCGCCCAGCTCGCTTGCTCGGACTGAGCCGACTCGGAGTTCGCACTTGCCTTGGCCAATCCGTTGATCACTCGCAAAGCGTCCAGCGAAGTGATCTTTCCGTCTTGGCTGGCATCGAGCTTGTACCCGCCCAGGGCTGCAACCAATCGACCCGGATCCACAGCCAGTGCCGGATCGATTCGTCCGAGCGCGTTGATCACGACCAATGCGTCTCGCGCCGTAACAACGCCGTCGACATTCGTGTCCAACGGATTGTGCTCGTTGGTTAGCGAGCCTGTGAACGTGCCCGAAAGATCGGGTCCTTCGTCGACAGTCGTGTCGATCGGCGGATCAAAGTTTCCGAGCAACGGCAAGGCGAAGTCATCACCGAACTGCACACTATAGTCGTTGCCAAGCGGCGACGGGCTGTGAAGGAGGACGAGCAGCCCCTAAGCCGGGCAACGTCAGCGGTGCTGGAATGGCGTCCGAAACCAGGAAGTAGAATTCGCCCGCCTCCTTGGGTAGTTGACCCTCGCGTCCGGGCACCCACAGCACGATGTCGTCGATGCCGTCGAGGTTCACGTCACCGGCCAACGGCCGATCACCGAATCCTGAGAATCCCTGTTCGGCTGCGGAGAAGTTACCTCGTCCCGCGAACAAGAACACGGACGCAGGAGCAGGAATCGCGGCAATCGCTGCCGCCGTCGGAGCACCCGCCAACATGATGAATTGGAAGCCACCGGTGTTATTGTTGTAGGTCGCCAGGTCATCAAACCCGTTGCCGTCAAAGTCACCTACAAACGGAATTCCCCGCATCCCGGTCGGGAACACTTCCGCCGCACTGATCACGTTGTCGCCGTTCACATCCAAGTGCCAGTTCGCACCGTCAAAAAGTCCGATCTCGTCACGGGGATTGACCGCCCGACTGCGGGCGGGAGACCGTCAAAGTTGCCAGCGACCGGGATCGCGTTGCCTTGGAACGCGGGAGTCGAGAAGGTGTCTGCGATGCCATCGTCGTTGGTATCCAGGGCAAACGTGTACGTTCCGGCCACAGCACCATAAACGCCTAGCTTGTCAAATCCACTGGCGCCCGCTGGGCCTGGACCCACGGGTCCCACGACACCGGGTGTTGCCGCTGCGTTGGCAGAGAAGTTGCCGGTGAAGTAGGCATCGCTGGGCAGACCGAATTTATACGTGAAGTCCTGGTTGACCGCGTCGTTGTCTTTCCCTTCCGGATCCCAGACAAAGTTGCCGTTGATGTCGGCGTAAACCACGCCCTGTGACCAGGTCGCGACTTCCGGACGGCTATCAACATTGAAGCGAGCTCTAAAGTCTCCACCCGATGTACCGTCACCCGATGGGAATTGCGGCAAGCCAACCGGTTGATCTGCATTGCTTTCACCATCAAGCTGGTTGCCGGCGTGGTCCTTGAGCGAATCGTTTACCGTCAACGTGTAGCGATCATCAGGTAGTGGCGATCCGAAGGTCAGCGTCACCGCGGCCTGATTGACAGGGGTGATGATGAAGACGCCCGTTGGAGCAACACTAAATGGATTCTGAACGGTGAACACGCCGGCCCCGTTGTAGGTCGTGATCAGCTGAGCTTCCCCAGCCGCAGGTCCGGTTACGATCTGCAGCAACTGGCCGACGTAGTCGCCCGGAATCGCCGATAGACCGCCAGTGGATGGGGTACCCGGCACGGCGGGGTTCGCTGGGGGCGACGGAATCACTGCCACAGTCGCTCGGATCGACGTCGTTGTCGATCCAGCAAGCACGGCAGCTCCGATCGGTGCGTGAATCGCCGGACCAATCACGAAGTGGTTGGCTAGGCCCGGTGCTCCAGTGAAGGGCGCGTCGAAACGTAAAGGATGGGCCCCGCTGGTGCGACACCGTTGTAGCCCGTGATAACCCTCGATTGCCCAGCCAGCGGTCCGTCAGTAAAGGTCAAGGCCTGACCAACATAAAAACCGTTCACTGTGCTCAACAGAGGCCCGTTAACAGATCCTCCGCCGAACTTGGTTGCCAGCGTACGACCACCGCTAAAAGTAACCGGACTAATGACTGTACCAGCCACGACCACGCCATGCGTGTTCGCTGCTGTACCCACGATGTTAAACGTGGTTCCCGTCGGCACCGCAGCCGTAAACGGCTGGTTGAATACAAACGCGCCCGCTGCGGTGACACCGACAATTGTTCGCTCTTCAAGAACGGTTGGCACACCAGGAGGAGTCGGCGTTACAGCTGAGTTATCGGTCAATTGAACCGATTGCCCGATGTAGGAGCAGCGGCGCGGATTGGCCGCGATGTTGACGTCACCTGCAAATGGTCGGGCACCTCCCACCGTGACACCTTGCAACAGCGACAATGGCGAAACCACGTTCGGGGTCGGCATGATGATAAACGCGCCGCCCGCCGCATTCGGGAATGGCGTTGCCACCGAAGCAATACCCGTCGCGTTGTTGTAGCCAACGATTCGCGCCGTCAGTCCCACATTCGCTCCGCCAGTGAACTGCAGCGTCTGTCCGACGATTGGCAGTCCGTTGGCATTGCCCGCTCCATTGAGGCCCGCACCAATATTGAAATTTGTTGGCGTGGACGTTCCGGCAGTTGCACCAACCACCGACGGAGTTGTCGAGGCTTGTGCAAAGGCGACGCCAGTGATTGGAATCTCACCGGTCACATCGCCGACCAGCGAGTAATTGCCTGGATCAAGCGCGCTGACCGGATCGAGTGCTCCCAGCGAGAAACCAGGGGCGAAAGGTCCGACTCCCGTCTGCACATTGCTGATCGGGTCGCGGAAGTTAATCGTCAGCCCGTTGACCGTTGGTGTTGGGCCAATCGCCGCAGTCGCCGGTTTGTTGGCGAACAGGTTGTAGAACGGCGAATCGACGATCTGTATCGCCTGGCCCGGGAAGGCCGGCCCATCGGGATCAAACACCTGCGGACCAAGGTTATCGATCTGCTCCAAAGAGATGTCATAATTGTTGATCGCCGGGCTGACCGATACACCGGGAACGTTTCCGGCTCCACCAGCACCGGCAGCCACAAGTGGCGCACCAGCGACTCGCAGGAAGTAGGTCACACCTTCGATCCCCGAGAACTGCAGTTGTGTTCCGATTTGTGTGCCTGTGGAATCCAATAGCGGACTGCCAACGACCACTGGAGCCGTAGCATTTGCCGCCGTGTACAGACCCGAGGCGAGCAAGCCGTTGCCGGGTAGACCCGGTCGCGGGGCAGGTGGTACCGCTGGAGTCGCAGGGAACAGACCTGTGGAAGCGGTGGGAAGAATCTTGAAGAACGTCTTGATCTCGAACGTGCCATCCTGATCCGGCGTGAACTTGAACCAGTCTTCGTCGCCGTTACCAGCAGGCGTGACTACGGGTCCAGCCAACAGTGCGTTGTGGGCAGGATCGATGTTCGGCGTCCGTGTGACCAATTCGAAGTCACCGATATCGGCCGACGACAGCAGATTGTCGTTGAATTCAAACGGATCGGTATCGAACACAACCACCTGACCGAAGGCCGTCGCACCCGCGCCACCAGTACCGCCGGTAATCGGATTCGTAGGAGTGATGTCGACGTTCTCGATACCGGCATAGACGATATCGCCGCGGAAGCCGAGTGCTGTCGTATTGTTGACGACCGGGGCAACCGTGACGCGACCGCTACGCTCGTCGACGGCTTGTCGAATCAGCACGACGTCGCCTGCGCCCAGGTCTTGAACGGTCAGTCGATCGCTCGAGTTCGGTGCGTCGCCGCGAACGTCGAAGCGTAGCATCTGTGCTGCCACGGAGCCGGCTGGCTGCACACCCGCAGTGCTGGCAGCCACATAGGAGTCGGCGTGTGCGACGATGATCTCGTCATTACCAAGACCCGCCTCGATGCGCACCTCTTCGACCGATGGTCGTGATGCAGCAGCGTTGGGAGCCGCCGCCGTCAATTCAGCGATCGCGTTCGTCGTTGCCGCTGGAACGGCCAAACCGCCACCAGAGTTAATCACCGCCAATGGGTAGCGGAGGCCGGCAGCACCTGGAGCGGTTCCCTGGGTGACGCCGATGACGTCATTGCCAGGTGTGCCGCGAACGACGATCGTGTCGAATCCAGAAGTCGGCGTGATCGGATCAGCAACCACTGCTGGTCGCGAAGCGATCGGAGGAGCCGTGAGCGTAATCTGGCCGTTGTCACCGCCGTCGTACAAGTCAACGCCGAGGCTATCGACCAATGTGTCGTTGCCCAGTCCACCCATCAGTGCGTCGCCGCCCGAACCACCGATCAGCGTGTCGTCATCGGCACCCCCGAACAGGAACAACGGTGTTCCCGTGGTGCTGCCCGAACCGTCAATGACGTCGTTGCCAAGACCCCCAGTTACTACGATGCCCGTCAGCCCCGTCGGCGTCGGTGCTGCCTTTTCGAGATTGACGTTGTCGTCGCCAGCCCTGGCATTGATCGTCAGGACCGCTTTGTTGGCAAACTCGATGGTCTCGTTGTTGTCGACCGACACCAAACCGGTGCTGGCAGCGATGCCGCCGACATTCGGGCCAATGCCATAAGTGATCGTGTTGTTGGCGTTACTCGCATTAACAACCAGGTCCGAACTGACCGGCACCGTGGTGATCACGGGCTGCAGATTCGTGAACTCGATCTGCATCGTGCCGGTCAGCGTTGCACCGGTTGGATCAGCCGGTGAAGCAGCCGTACCGTAGTCGAGCCGACCCGACGTTGGATCAGGACCCGGTGTGTAGACCTCGCTGATCACTGGTGTCGCCGGTGTTCCGGTGACAACCAGGACATCGCCACCAGTTCCGCCGTTGTAAACAATCCGCGTGTCGATCAGATCGACGCCGCCGAAGCCGCCCCCTCCGACATCAACCGTCACGGTGTCATCACCGCCAAGCGTGTTCAGTCGGACTTCGCCGGGAGCAAATGGTCCAGGAGAGAAGTTCGTGACTGTCGTCGTGCCGAGCGTATTCAGATCCGTGACGCGAACTCGTCCCCCCGCCGGACCGGCAATGGTGTTGGTAACGGCGTAGTTGTCTGGCTGCGAGGCCGAACCCTCAATGACGAGCACGTCTTCAGCATTGCCGAGGAATTGATAAGCTGTGGCCGGATCGAGACCGCCGGTGACGAACGTCGCCGTGACCGCACTCGGATCGCTAGGTGCAGCAGGAGGAGCGAGAGGTGCTTCGAGCTGGAAGGTGATCAAATTCGTGAAGTCAATGTCCGGCATGCGATCCGACGTCACTCGGGCAGTCGTCAAGTTGATTTGATCATCAACGCGGATGTTGTCCGCACCGCGACCTGTTTCGACGACCAACGTATCGTCACGAGCACCAGCGGCGCCGGTGTACGTGATCAACTCCGAGCCGTTGATCTGGATCGGCGATGCACCCAGGCCAGTGACCGTCTGCGCGTCAGCATTTCCCACTGTGGGTGCGATCACGACATTCTCGACCGTCGCCGCGGCGCCGAGCAAATTCGTCGTGTCACTGCCAGTGTCAGGGTTGCCGCCTTCAACAATGATGCCCGGTCCACCCGTTCCAGGGAACGGATGTGTGGCATTGATGTTGAAGATGTCATCGCCATCGAGGCCCTGCAGCGTCAGCTGAAGCGCACCCGGCGTCGCAATGATCGGCGTTGCAAACGTGCCGTTTGTATTGGTCGTCGTAATCACACCGGCAGAAGATACGGTGAAGGTGTCATCGCCTGCATTTCCTTCAATGGTCAACCGGTCAATGCGCGCCGCGGCGACATCAGCGAAAGTAAGATTCTGGGCGGCACCAAAAATATCGGTGAATGACACCGGCATCAGAATGCCGCTTGCACCTCGCACAGCGGCGATCGACCCGGCCGAACCATTTCCAACCGGCGTAAAAGTGATGATGTCTCGCGCGGCGGGCGATGTATAAGTCAGCCCATCGACACCGCCCTGGCCATCGATCACGGTACTTTCGATCGTTGCCAAATTGATCACAGGCAGGGCGTTGATCGTGACAACGGCGTCGTCGTCGGTGGTCACGGCAAAGTTGATCGTATCAGCACCGGTCGTGCCGCTGATGATCGCCACGTCGCTGCCGGCGGTTGGATCACCACCGTTGACCGTAATGGTTCCGGTCAAGCCGGCAGGCGTCGTCGAGTTGTTCAAGCTGATCTCATCGCTACCGGCCATACCGTTGAGTATCAAATTCGTCTTGTTGTTGAATTCGATCGTCTCGAAACCATCGACCGAAACCAACCCGGTGTTGCCGACAAAGATTCCGCCGCCCGGACCCATGCTGTAGTTGATCGCGTTATCCGCGTTCGTGCCGTTGACGATCAAGTTGGCTGCCACGACGTTGTCGTTGACTGGCTCCAGAGCGTCAAAATCGATCGTCATACCATCGTAGGTCAATCGGCCTTCGGTGACCGCCGAACCAGGCGAGTAAGTCGCGTTGGTGACTCCACCGGTCGCATTGCCGGTGACGTTCAGCACATCGTCGCCGCTGCCGCCGTCATAGGTGATCGGAATCAGGATCAGGGCAGTCCCGTCGACATCGACGGTTGTCGTGTCATCGCCGCCCAGCGTGTTGATCTGCAAGCGACCGGCCGTCGATGTGACGACAACGTTGTTTCCATTGCCGTCGGCGATCGCCACGCCCGCGCCCGGATTGGTGACGGTGTAGGCGTCGTCGGAGCCATCGGATCCCTCGATGATCGCGGTATCCGTCGCGCCACCGGTGAAAGTGTAGTTGGCGGCGGTTGCACCAACCAAGAACCAAGTCGCAAACGTCACGGCGTCGTTGCCTGTCTGGCCGTCGACATCGAATGCGTTCAGACCAGTGAAGCCGATGTCCGGCAGACTGTCGGAGCTGACCACATCGGCGTCCAGGCCAAAGATGTCGGTGCCTCGCTCGACGCGAGCGACGTTATCGCCTTCACCCAACTGAACCGACAGCGTATCGGACTGTCCGCCCAGCAGATTGATCAATTCGATTCCGGTCACATCCATCGCGGCGCCAAGACCGGTGATGTTTTGGTCATCAGGGTTGGTGTGATCGGGCTCGATCACCACCGTGTTGTCGGCAGCATCGAGCGAGGCATCCAGGTTCAGCGTGTCGGATCCCGCACCCGGTCCGCCACCAAAGACGGCAAACGCGGTCGAAGCTTGAACGCGTCCGTTGACGTTGATGTCATCATCACCTTCCAGTGCTCGGACTTGATAGCTTTCCACATTCGCGCTTAGCAAATCGATTTGTGTTCCACTGGCTCGCTGTAGATCAACATCGATCGCATCGGCTCCTGTGAAAGCGATATCGAAGATGTCGCTGTCGTCGGTGCCAAGTGCAACCAGGGTGTCGTTACCAGTCAAGCCGTCAGCGGTGACCGTCCCTGCCAGTCCGAGATCCGTGTACTGCATCGACAACAAACTGTTGACCAGCACGGTACCGTCATCCGGGGCAACGCCCGGTGTGTGGGTGAATCTGTCATCGCCGGCAGCCCCGTCGCCGAAGATGGTGATCGTGTCGTCGCCAGCTTCGCCATCGTAAACGAGCGTTTCGACGCCGCCCGGATCAGGAACGGGAACCATGTCCATTGCTGGCGGGATCACGCCAATGTGGAAGATCGTGTCGGTCGCCGGCACGTACGCGCCGGTATTCGCCTCGTCGATCACCAACTCACCGCCGTCAACCATCGTGGGCGTGTACAGGATCGCGTCCGCTCCATTGCTCGGTGTTTCCAGCTCGAAGCGGTCGCCTTCGTCACCAGGGCCTGCCGCCGGAGCGCCACCCAGGACCCAGACTTCCATATTCCAGTCGGCGTTGTTCGGTGCCGGCACGCGAGCCACGATATCGTCATCGCCGGCCAAGGCATCAACGACCAACATCGGGGTGTTGAGCCAAGTGATCAGCGGACCGCCGTTGACCGATGTCGTGAAGTCCTGGACACCGTCGGCGCCCACCGTCGTTGATGCATCGCGGGCGATGATCGTGATGTCATCATCCCCGTTGGTGCCGGCGATGAACGCCTTCATGGCCCCCGCCACGGTCAACGCTTCGATGTGGTCGTAGCTGACCCGGCGGTTACCGGCCACGCGGAGACTACCCTCGTCGTTCTCCGGGCCGCTTTCGGCGATCACCGCACCGCCGCCCGAGATCAAGTTAATCGTGTCACCCGCGGTGCTGCCGATCGGATCGCCGCCATCGATGAAGACGGGGATAATCGGATCGGATGTGACATCGAACGTGTCGTCACCCTGGGCGCCGAAAACTTGCAATGCTTCGGTGTTGGCACCGTTGAATGTAACCGTCTCTTGGGCACCGTCGGTGATCAAACGAGTCGGCACGTCGACGGTGATCGTCTCCGCTGCCGACGTGTAATCGACGCGCAGAATATCGTCGCCAGCCAACTGGTCGACCAGCAACGTGCCGATCGCGGACAGATTGAATGTCGGTGCCGCGTCGTTGTTGACCAACGTGGCGGCGTTCGCACCCGTTGGAGTGACCACGGTCGTGTCATCACCAGTCGTCCCGTTGACGGTGATGTTCGCAGTCGACGCGTCGACATTGGCAAATTCAATGCCCGAATAACCCACCGCTCCGGAGCCGGCTTCGGTGATCGTTTTGAGGCCCAGATCGACCGTTACCGCTGCACCGGCGCCGTTGAAGTTCAACGTATCGCTGCCGCTGTCAGGGTTGCCGCCTTCGATAACCAGAGCCGCGACCGGGAAAGCGTCCGTGAATGGATGGTCACCCGCAACCGTAAAGACATCATCCCCATCCAAACCGTGCAACGTCAGGTGATCGACACCAGGAGTCGAAATCTGCGGCATCACGAGAACGTTATTGCTGACCGCACGGACGACCACCGATCCGCCCGAGTCGACGCGGAAATCATCATCGCTGGCTGATCCATTGACAAACAACTCATCAGGTCCAGGGACACCTGCAACGTCTGCAAAAACGAGCGCACCTGCGACGGGGTTGTCAATTCCTGTGAAGGACAGCGGCATGAGTGCCTTCGGACTGGCAATGTCGCGCAGACGCAGTGATTGTTCCTGAAGCATGAACGCTGCCGGGATCCAATGTGATGTGATCTTCGCCGGCGGGCGAAGTGTAGGTCAATGTATCGCCCGTATCACCCTGACCATCGATCACAGCATTCTCGATCGTCGCCAACGTGATCACAACCGGTCCGGCACCGGTCACCACCGCGTCCGCGTCCGTGGTCGGAGCGAAGTCGATCGCATCCGCACCAGTCGTGCCGCTGATGATCGCCACATCGCTGCCGGCGGTCGGATCGCCACCGTTGACCGTGATGCCGGTCAGACCCGTCGGCGTGGAGGGATTGTTCAAACTGAATTCGTCACTGCCACCGTGACCGTTGAGCACCAAGTTCATCTTGTTGGAGAACTCGATCGTCTCGAAGCCGTCCACCGAGACCAAACCGTTGGCTGCCGCAGTACCTTGCGAGTAGCTGAAGGCGTTGTCGCTGCCCGTGCCATTGACTGTCAACGTGACCGCACCGATCAAATCCACCACGGGCTCGAGATTGGTGAAGTCCATCGTGAACAGCGTGTTGTCGCCAGCGTCCTCATAGGACAAACGACCGTCGGTGACCGATGGGCCCGGCGAGTAGATGACTTCGTCAACGTCAGGACCGCCTTGCATCGTGACGATATCCGATCCTTCACCGCCATCGATCACATAATTGATGTTACCGGCCGTGGCTGCATTGACGACGATCGTGTCGTCGGCGCCGCCGCTCTCGATTCGCACGGTTTCAATGTCGTCGCCCGGCAGATTGTTCATGCCGGCGGACAGGCCGCCGGTGATATTGAAGGTGGATGGAGCACCGGGGGTGTGATTGGTGGTGATCGCATCAGGACCGGCTGTGCCGCTGACGAGAATCGTGTCCGATTGCGATGCCGCCAGTGACGTGTTGGTTCCGCCACGTCCGTCGAGAGTGTCGTCACCCGCATCGCCATTGAGCGTCTGATCGTTGGCCGCACCAATGATCGTGTCGTTGTGAGCGCCGCCGTTGGCCGTGTTGAACCAACCGGTCAGGCTGTCTTCACCCACGCCGCCGTTGAGCGTGGTCGTGATCAGACCCTGGACTCCGTTTTGCACGTCGACCGCGTCGTCTCCTTCGTTGCCTTCGATTGTCAGCACGTCGGACGCTGCCGCAATCGAGGCGTTGTAAATATCGACTTGGGTGGACAGACCAACCACGTTGACCACGCCGTCGGTGACGCTGATATTGACGTCGTCCGCGATCGAATCGCCATGCAAAGTGACGTTGTCGACCAGGCCATCAGCGGGCCCTGCGGGCGCATCGACGTTCAAATCAATCGAGCGCACGGAGGTCGCATCCAGATCGTGCACGGTGAATGTGTCGGCACCGCCAACGCTAAACGCAGCGGCCAGGTCCACCATGACTTGCCCGCGGATCTCGCCACCGGGATTGGCCGTCGTATGCACGTTCAGGTAGGTGTTGCCCGCCAACAGATTCGGGACTTCCACCGCCGGATCGGCTGTGGGGCGGAAGGGGACATTCGTCGCCACCAGACGCACTCCACCCGGCACGTCCAGGAACGTCGCGTCGCCTGGGCTGAAAAAACCGACGATCACGCCGCCGTTGGCACCCGCCGGTGCGCTGTGCAAATGAAAACCGGTGATATCCGCAGCAGTCAGACCCAGCGCGGTAATATCCACGCTGAAGGTGTTGTCAATCGCGTTGAAGCGAATATCTGCCGTCCCCGTCGCGGCTGTGACTACTGCCGGCACCTCTTGCCCGCCGTCCAACGATGTGGTGAATGCCATATCGCGATTGACATCAACATTCTCAACATCCGCTACGTCCAAGACGACGCCGCCGGGCTGCCGCTCGAATCGCAGCCGCGTTCCATTCTCGGACATCGTGAAGTCGTCATTCCCGACGCCACCGTTGAAGGCCAACGCGTCTTCGCCGGTGCCGCCTTCCATCAGGTCGTTGTTATCGCCCGGATCCCAGATGAAGGTATCTGAGTCAGCGCCGCCAAACAGCAAGTCGTTGCCCAGACCACCGATGATCACATCATTCCCTGCGCCGCCGTCAATATTGTCGATGCCGCTCAAACCGCGGATGAAGTCGTTACCAGCACCCCCGCCAATCACGTCGCCTTGGGCCGACCCGGTTAAGACGTCGTCGCCTTCGTCACCAAGAATCGTGATCCCGCCGGCGAAGACTAATGCACTCAAATCAATATTGTCGTCGCCGCCGAGCCCAAGTACCTGCAGCAATTCAAGATCGGTGCCGAGCGTCACGGTGCTGCCATCGACCGTCACCGCGCTGGCGGCCGAAGTAATTGCGTCCGCCGCGTTGTCGCCGAGAATGTTCAGTTCATCGACTCCGCCGCCACCGTTGAAGGTGACCGTGGTGGCGTCGTCGTAGTTGAACAGCACACCCAGCGATCCGCTGTGCTCAAACGAACCGTCGTTGTCGGCATTGATGGGGGTCACGTTGAAGACGTCGTTGTCGGCCGTGCCGTCGACCGTCAACGTGTTGTTGGCATCGATGTTGATCGTTTCGATACCCGCGTATCCGACTGGTCCGAAGCCAGCCTCGGTGATCGTTTGAGCGGCCAGGTCGAGTGTGACCGCACCGGCACCGCTGCCGGTAAAGTTCAGCACATCGCTGCCGCTGTCAGGCTGGCCCCCCTCGATTTCAATCGCATCGAGCCCAAATGTCGCGGTAAACGGATGATCGCCCGGGACATTGAAGACGTCGTCACCATCGCCGCCCGCCAGAACCGCCGTGGCAATGCCCGGCGTTTGCACAACAAGCGAGTGGTAGACTCCAAGAACTCCAGCCGCATTGAACGCCTGCACGTTGCCGCTAACGGCCGTCACGTTGATGACATCAGCCAAGTCGGTCGCGACAAATTCCAACGTGTCCGCGCGGACCCCGTCTGCGTCACTGAGGATGACATTGCCATTGATGCCCATGTCCTGGAAATGAAGCGGCAATTGCGATACGAGGCCGCCTTGGCTGACCAAAACGCTACCTGCGTCCGCGACCGGCCCGGTCAGGTAATTGACCAGCTGGGCGCCTGCCGGTGTGGTGACTGTCAAATTGTCGTTGCCACCCAGTCCGCTGTACGTCAACGATTCAACCGTTGACAACGTCACTGACCCAAATCCCGTGACATCAACTGTCCCCGAGTCGGATCCTGTGGGCGTGAAATTGACGTTGTTCTGAGCAGCAGAACCATTGACGGTGACAGTGTCACTCGCCGTCGGATCCCCACCCTCGACGTTCACGTCAACGTCGGACGGTGTGATCGAGAAGCTGTCGTCGCCGAAGCGACCTTGCAGCGTCACCGTGGAGAAGTTCGAGCTACCAGCATTGGCCGTCACGACCGTACCGTCGTTGATCCAAACACGGGTCGCGGTCGAAGCGGGTGCCAAGGCAATCGTGTCGTTATCATGGGTCCCCCGCACAATCAACGTGCTGTCGGCGGTCGCCGAGTTGACGTTGGCTACTTCGACATTGCTGTAGTTCACATTGCCGGCACTCAGCTGATCGACCACACCGCTGGTTGAGATCGCGCCCTGCGTGATCCGTGCGCCCGCATTGGCGTTGACCGTCAACGTGTCGGAGGCCACCGGGTCGCCGCCGTCGTAGTTGATCACCACATTCTGCAAGCCGTTGCCCGCGTTCAGCGCCGCGTTGACGTTCAACGCATCGGGCGTGTAGTTGACAGTGTCATCGCCGTCGAGCCCCTTGATGTCGATCGAATCGAAACCGTTGAATTGACGAATCGCATACAAGATCGCAGGGCCGTCCTGGACGATAATGTTCTGCGTCCCCACACCACCGGCTGCGGTAAAGTCAACGTTGAACGTCTCGTTGCCGCTGGTTCCCGGGTTATCGGGATTGCTGCCCAACAACGTCAGCGTGTCGGTGTCGTTCAGGAACCCGTCATTGTCATTGAAGATGATGTCGGTATTGAAGGTGTAATCGATATCGACGATCGGTGTACCAAAACCGAGATTCGTGACCACGATCTCACCGTGATCTGTGCCAGCCGGTCGAACCACGATCGCTTCACTGACCTGACCGCCGAACGCAGCCGTGTTGTAAATGATCAAATCAGCCTGGGCGCCGTCGCTGCCGGGAGGATTCCCTTCGTTGAAGGACACATCGATGCCCCAGCCCCGCGGCGTGTCGTCGGCGTACGGCGTGATCTCGAGTGTGTCAATATCGTTGCCGGCACTCGGAAACCCTGGCGGTGGATTCTGGTCGTCGCCAAAGACGTTCAAGTCGTCGACGTTCTCGAAATACAGCGCCGGCAAGTTGGGCGCCATGGTGTCGCCGTTGATCCGCAACGAGAATTCATTCTGGCCATTGCCGTCGCCGTCGACGTCCTGGCCAACCACAATGAAGTTATCGTTCTGGTCGATGGCGGGATCGTTGTTGTCACCGATCAGGTTGACTTGGCCGTTACCGGGCGAGAACAACGCGAACTCGATCGAGCTGAAGCCAACACTGAAGGGGCTGGTGCTGGTGGTTGCCGAAACCACAGGCGGGCTCGACTTGTCGCTGAAGATGTTGACGTCGGTGAACGTGCGAATGTTCAGCCGGTCGCCATCGGGCGCGAACGGAGGAATCGGATCGCCACCATTGATCTGGATCGAGAAATTGTCGGAGATCATGGCGATGATGTCGTCAGCCACTTGCAGTGGGAAGCCGGGATTCACGATCGGCGGTGGATCTGCTTCATAGCCCGCGTTGACGATCAAACCGAAGGTCAATTCGTTTGGCTGCACGAACGACGGTGTTGCGATCGTCACAGGCAGCAACACGTCGGTCGGCACCGCCGCCTGGGCACTGTCGACAAACCGCACGATCGAGTCGTTGACCAGGACTTCGTCGTATGCGTTTCCAACACCTTGGCCAGGAATGATCACACCGGCGCCGAAGCCGAACACATCCAGCGTGCCGGCGATGATCGCATCCTCGCTTTCACCGTACACGTACAGCTGATCCGCAGCCCCACCGCCACCGTCCATCGTCAGTGATGCCAGACCATCCAACCGCATGTCGGGACCGGTCGCACCGTTGCCTTCACCGACACCCGGAATTGCATCAAAGAAGTCTTCGCTGTCGGCCGGCGCCGGTCCGTCCCAGGGATTGCCGCCACGGAAGACCAAGGCCTCGTTGAGGCTCAGCGGTGCCACGGTCAGATCGTCGTCGGCCGCGGTTCCCGTCACTGTCGTATCGTCGTCCGCACCACCGCCGAGGTAGAACAACGTTTCGGTGGTCAGCACGTTCAGGGTCGTGCCCAAGCCGGTGACATCGACGTCGCCACTGGCCGGATTGGTGTAGGTCAACCCCAGGGTCCGCGAATCCGCCGCTATCCAGCGAGGTATCGATGTTGATCACATCACGGTTGTCGGTGTCAGCCGCCGACGCATTCCCTTCGATCATGATCATCGCGGCCGATGAAGTCGTATCGGCGGCATAGTTGAAGTTGAAGATGTCATTGCCGTCGTCTCCCAGCACCATCAACTCGCTATCAACACCCAAGGCGTTGGCTTGGACGTTGAAAGTGTCGTTGTCATCGTTGCCGTTGCCCTGTGTGCGACTATTCGCACCAGTGCCGTTGATGTCGAAGATGTCATCATCAGCATCGCCGTTGAGTTGCATGCGGCTTTGCACACCACTGTTGTTGACGGTAATCACATCGGCGCCATCGCCAGCGTTGACCGATGTGAAGCTGCCGAAGATGTCTGCATCGCCGCCGTCACCCCCCGTTGTGGCGAAATCGATCGTGTCGGCGCCACCCGCCGTATTGATAGTCAGGTTGCTGTCGACACCGGTCGTGGTCACATTCACATCATCCGCTTCGTCCTGAGTGGTGATGAAGGTATTGATCCCTGCAGCCGTGGTGGCGACATTCACCGTTGCCGCGCCGATGCTGGTGTTCAGACTCAGCGTCTCGATCGTCATGTAAGTGACGGTGGCGGTGCCAGTACGGTTGAAGGTCGTGGCATCGAGCGCGTAGGTAAAGCTGCCGGGGTCGGCCTGGTCACTCAGAATCAGAATGTCGCCCAAGTCGAGCGTGTTGGTGTCCCCCTTGATCGTCAAATCGATCGTTCCCGCGTCGTGGGCATCGCCGTTGACACAGATTTCGCCCAGGATGCCGCTCAACGAGTTGGCTGGGGTGCCGATGTCGATCACGTCGGTGTTGTCGCCGCCGTTGACTTCCGTAGCGCTGCCGGCAGCAGTCGCTTCGACATTGATCGCGTCGCTGCCGGCCTGGCCGTTGAGGAAGACGTTGCTGCCGGCGCCCGTACTGCTGAGCGTGATCGCGTCCCCGCCGGCGCCGCCATTGACGGTCGTGTTGACCGAGGCTGCCGTGCTGGTGACGTTGATCGTGTCGTTGCCGCTGCCGGCGGTCACATTGACCGTCTCGATCGTGGCGTAGATCACCGTGCCGGTGGCCGGAGCGGCCGCCGGGCGGTCGAACGTGGTGGCGGAAAGATTATAAGTGTTGTTGCCGCCGTCTCCGGCGTCGCTGATGTTAAGGATGTCGCCCACCAGCAGCGCGTTGCCTTTCAATACGGTACTGGGACCTCCGGCATTGGCATCGCCGTTGACGCAGATGTCACCCAGGATGCTGTCCAGGTTACCGGCGTTGGTCGGAGCGTCCGAGGAGATGTTGACAACGTCGTTCTCGGTGCCGCCGTTGACTTCGGTAGCGCTGCCGGCGGCGGTGGCCCGCACGTTGATCGTGTCCGCGTCGGCCTGGCCGTTGAGGAACACGTTGCTGCTGGCGCCCGTGCTGCTGAGCGTGATCGTGTCGGTGCCGACTCCGCCGTTGACGGTCGTGTTGACCGAGGCTGCCGTACTGGTGACATTGATCGTGTCGTTGCCGCTGCCGGCAGTCAGATTGACCGTTTCGATGGTGGCATAGGTCACCGTACCGGTGGCAGGAGCGGCCGTCGGGCGGTCGAACGTGGTGGCGGACAGATTATAAGTGTTGTTGCCGCCGTCTCCGGCGTCGCTGATGTTGAGGATGTCGCCCACCAGCAGCGCGTTGCCTTTCAAGACGGTGCTGGGACCGCCCGCGTTGTCGTCGCCGTTGACGACGATCGAGCCCAGAATTGTATCCAACGTGCCGGCGTTGGTCGGCGCATCGGACGAGATGTTGAACGTGTCGTTACCGGCTCCACCCATCAGCGTTGCGGTGACAGCCGCTGGCAGGCTGAGCACGTTGATGGTGTCGGCGGAAGTGTCACCACCCACATTGGAGTCACCATCGAGCAGAATGGTGGCCAATGCGGCCTCCGCCGCATCCAACGATGTCTGTGTTATCGAGTCGGCGCCGCCCATTCCGTAAACCTCCAGCGACGTGAACGCACCGGCGGCAAAGTCAAAGAATTCGGCAGGGCCGCTGGTCTCGCGAACTCTCGTGAATCCGGCCGGTCCTCCGACCGCATCCGCATCGATCACTTGAAGTACATTCGCGGTGACGTCGCCCAAGACGGTCAGCGTTCCGCCGGGCACGCCCATCGTCGTAATCGGCTCTAGTCCAGTGAAGTAAATGTTCAGCGAGTTCACGCCGTCTTCGGTCAGCACTTCGCCTTCTTGCATACCGGCTCCAATGCCGCCGCCGTCGCCTTCGCCAATCGCATAGGTTTGGTTAGTCGCCCCGGCGTTCAGGTTGTAACTCAATGCATCGAAGCCCGTGCCACCATTGAACAGCAAGTTTGGGGCACCGGGGATCAACGGATTATCAGTGTCATCGGCGACCGTGCCGGGCACGTCGCCTTGCACGAACGGCAGCCCGTTGGCATCGTCGATCAGTAACGTGTCGTCATCACCCGATCCGTTGACGGTGATGGAATTGACGCTGGCGACGAGTTGCTGAGAAACAAGGGCCGCCGGTGTGGCATCGCCGGTATCGCCATCGAATAAGAACTGAATCAACGTCCCGGTGGCATCCAACTGAACCGTCAATTCGTTCGGGTTCCCATCATTTCCACCGGGCAGCGACGCGATGTCGATCACGTCATCGAACAAGCCCGGCGGCGTGGTGCTGAGTTGTTCGATGCTGAAGAAGTCCACATCGGCAAAACCAGCCGCGGACAAAGTTCCTTCGTTCACACCCGTCACCGTCTTCGTCGCATCTCCGTCATAGTTCAGGACATCGCCGGGGAAGGTTGTCGGGTCATCGCCATTGATCTCCAGAACGCCGGTTGCCGGCAGTCCGGCTTGATTCACGTTGAACGTGTCCACACCGGTATTGCCTTCGATGGTCGTCGTGGGCGTGTTGTAGTCCCCGGCGAATCCGGTGACGTCAATCGTGTTCGTCCCCGCAGCCAGGTTAATGACCAGCGAAGTACCAGGCGTCGTGAAATCGACCATTTCGTTAACGGGCGATTCGATCCGCGTGTGCGTGGCGTCGAACTGACTCAGCTCGATCGCCGTTGAGGCCATCGCGAAGTTAAAGACACGGTTGTTGACATTCAGATTGTCCAAGATCGGCTCCAAGCCGAAATAACGGATGGTGTCGTTTTGAGGAGTTTGATCGTTGAAGACAACGGTTCCGTCGTTGTCGTTGGTGAAGTTGTGGGTGACCGTTCCGTGTGTGTTGACCGTGTCGGTCAGCACCATGCTGTCGCCTCCGGCACCCTGACCACCGCCAAAGATATCCAGGTTGGTAAACGGCAGTGGGTCATCAATGTTACCGCCCGACAAGTCCACGGTGAACTGGTCATCGCCCAAGCCGCCGAACAAGTCGACCTGTTCGACCTCGAAATCATCAAAGGTAATCGTGCCGGCGATGGCCGGCGCACCGGCCAAGGCAATCCGTCCGCGGTTGGCGGCTGGCGAATCGATCGTCCACGTGCGGTTCGCCGTATCACCGGAGTTGTCCACAAACAAGAACTCGGTGACACCACTGACTGTGTCGTCAACAACCACATCGCCTTGAATATTGGCTAGTGTCCCCACGCCGGTGTTTTGGTTGCCGGCTGTCACGCCAATGAAAACGGATTCTGGGGCATTAAAACGAGGCTCGGCGCGGTCGTTGTCCCCGCAGGAGTGGCGAGAATCTCAATGATTTGGGCGTCGATCAGACTCGTATTGGCGCCGAAGTTGCTATCCACGGCGGTCATGCTGATGGTGTCGGCGCCGCCATTGCCCTCGACGATCAGGCTAGTGCCCGGATTGGTGAAGATGGTCGTCTCGAACGTACCATTAGCGCTTCGCAACTGCGACAGCCCGTTACCGGGGCCGCCATCATCTTCCAGTACCGCCTGATCAAATCCGGCGGTCAGATTGAATACCGCATCATTGATCGTGTTGGCGTTAATCAACACCGGTTCCAGGTCCTCATAGCGGATCACCGACCCATCCAGATCGACGCTGCCGTCGTTGGTGTTGGTGAAGTTCTTCGTGACCGTGGTAAAGTCGCCGCCTTGAACTTCCAGCGAGTCACCCGGTGTGCCCGTTTGGCCACCGCCGTCATAGTCGATCCCGCCTGGCGGAATCGGGTCACCGTTGGCGAAGTCGACCGTCAGCGTATCGTCGCCGCCGCCGCCGTCGAACGAGATTGAATTGAGAAAGGAGGTGTCAAACGGCGAGGTTCCAAGCGGCCCGAGGTCGGCGGGAACACCACCGATCGTGATGGTTAGATCTCCGCTGACGTCCAGGCCAATCACGACGGTATCGTTGCCGGGCGTTCCGGGGATCACCAAGTCTTTGGCAAACACATGGATGTCGGCTTCCCAACCCGCGCATTGACAATGGAATCGGAGATGAACTCGAACGTCAGCGCGTTACCGGTCGCCGTGATCGTGCCGGGCAGAGAGGGCGTCGCTGATTCGAATGAACCGATAGACGTAGCGGCGGTCGACGATCCGTCGAATACGTTCAGATAATCATAAGCTGGCGGGGGCCCCGATGGGGAATTTGTTTCGAGTTGAAACGCCGTGAAGTCGACCTGGAGGACATTCCCAACTCCGGCGTCGAGAGTCAGTACGCCGTTTTCACTATTGGCGTAGTTACCAGGCTGGTCACTCGCTGTCGTGCTGCCACCGATGCCGCCGCTGTCGAAGTACTGATCTCCGTCGGCGACGGCGTTACTGACGGTTCCCGTCGTTGGCTGAAGTACCACCGCCAACAGCCGGCGATCTTCCAGCGATTCCACCTGGGGGCGCCGCGACATCAAGTTGGCCAGTCGTCGACGTCGCGTTTCTTTGTTCTTGCCAACTTGCTTGCGGTCTTTGCGCGTGCGTTTGCCAAACATCATCAGTCTTCCTATCCCGTGTTGCGAATCAAGTCGTTATTCATGTGTCCCGTGCATTCGCCTGGGCCGCCAAGAAGTGGTTCCCTGGTTCCAATGTCCGAATCATTCGGTCACTTCTGGCCAGACCCCAGCGGGGCCATCCACAGACGAACCTCCCAGAATAGAATGGGAGGAATCGGCAAGATAGGAAAAATAGGAAAATTAGTTCCAGGGATTCTGAGTTTTTTCCGGAAAGGACTTGCAAAAATCCGGATTCAGACTTTAAGAAATATACACATGTTCACTTCCACGAGACCGCGCACAAATGCCAACAATGAGTGCGGTAGGGGTTTAACGTCGCCTTTTGCCGAACAAGAGTTCGACTCGAACGAGGGTTGGCCAGCGATTGAGCATCCGCCAAACAGTTCGTAGTGACCGCATTCATCCGGTTGATCGAGTGCAAGAACCGATGAATCGGGTTACTACGAGCGAAGCATTCGCGCCGCGACACGATGGCGAAGACAACGGCGATGGTTAATAGGCAGGCTCCGGCCAAACGCGTCAGCAACACCGATCGGCCCAGTTCCGCTTCGGCGCCTCCCCAGACCGCGGCGAAGATCCACGCCAGCCCAACACCCCACAACCCCCGCAGCGCGTAGACCACATTCACTCGCGCCGCGTCCCCAAACGCCGCCACGGTCAACACGATACAGATCGACTGCAGTGCGATCATCGTTGCCCCCGGCAGCAAATTGCTTCGCACATTCCGTTTGCGAAGCTTGGACCACTCGACCCACGGCAGCATGCCCAGCGACAACAGTCCGACAATCCAAAACACGATCGGTAAGAATCGGCCCGCACCCCACGCGGGTGCCCAGCGTTGCACCAAGACATCAAACGTCGCATAGGTGGTGGCAGCCGACAGCGCCAATAGAATCGTGAATACAACACGTCGCGGATGATGCCGCCCTGTCCACTGAATCAGTCCGATCCCCGCAGTCGCCAGGATGGCGGCGAGCCATACTGTGGGGGGCAACTCTTCTTCATCGATGACCGTCAACAGTAAAGCAACGATCAGAACCTTGGTCCCAAACAGCGGCGCCGCGATCGATACGTCGCCTCCCTCGATCGCCAAGAAGGTAAACATCAACCCCAGCATGAACAGCACTGCAATCACGGTTGGTTGCCAGAGCATCGTCCAGGGCTGGCCCGGTCCACCCAACAACCACAGCACCGAGAACGCCGCCGCTGTGAACTGGTTGGCCATGAACAAGGTCGTCACCTGCCCTGCGCCGCGGCGCCGGCACGCTTGATCAAGATCAAGCCGCAAACAAACAGAATGCTGGCCAGCAGCGGAAGCAATAGGTGCATGGTGGCGAACAGGATACACGCCACTGCCTGAGACCAGAAGCAAGCTAGAATGAAAGTCGTCGTTCGCTCCGCGAACGAACGTGCTGCCGGCGTTCGTTTGCGGAGCAAACGACGACACACGGTTGATCCTTGGGAAAACCCGATGAATCGGGTTACTACGAACGGAAGGTGGCTCTAACGGTTAGAATGATGAATTGATTCCTCCCCACCATCCGTCGCTACATCTTATGCTTGCTCGAATTCTCGGCTGTCTAATTGTGATCACCGGCTACGTCGCCTGCGATGCGGCTGACGAGCTGTCATTCAATCGTGACATCCGACCGATTTTGTCGGATACCTGTTTCTTCTGTCACGGACCCGACGCGGCGCACCGTGAAGCCGATTTGCGTCTGGACGTTGAAGAAATTGCCAAAGAGTACGCGATTGTCCCGGGCGACGTTGATGCCAGCGATTTCGTTTCGCGAATCATCTCCGGCGACCCGGACGAATTGATGCCACCGCCCGATTCGGGAAAGCGGTTGACGAAGCAGCAGATCGAATTGTTGACTCGCTGGGTCCAGCAGGGTGCCAAGTACGATGCCTATTGGGCTTACGTTCCACCGCAGCCACATCAAACTCCAAACACAGATTCCGATTGGCCGGCTGATCCGATCGATCAGTTTGTGCTGGCGGAATTGCCGATGCGAAAGCTGAGTCCATCGAAGGATGCTGACCCGCGAACTCTGATTCGGCGGCTGACGTTTGACTTGACCGGTTTGCCGCCCACGCCCGAGGAAGTCGCAGCCTTTGTGGCTGATTCGAGTCCGGCAGCGTATGGCAAGCTTGTTGACCGCTTGCTCGCGTCGCCTGCCTTTGGTGAACGAATGGCGATTTACTGGTTGGACCTGGTGCGATACGCCGACACGGTTGGATACCACGGCGACCAGGACCACAGCATCTCGCCCTATCGTGATTACGTGATCGATTCGCTCAACGATGACATGCCGCTGGATCAATTCACTCGCGAACAATTGGCAGGGGACTTGCTACCCGAGCCCACGTTGTCGCAACAAATTGCCACTGGCTACAACCGACTGCTGCAAACTTCGCATGAAGGGGGCGTTCAGCCCAAGGAATATTTGGCGATCTATGCGGCTGATCGCATCCGCAATCTCTCGAACGTCTGGATGGGTGCGACGGTCGGTTGCGCGCAATGCCACGACCACAAATACGACCCCTACACGATCAATGACTTCTACTCGATGGTTGCGTTCTTTGCGGACATCGACGAACAACAGCACTTCAAAACGGGATCCAACGCCCTGCCAACGCGCAGAGATCCGGAGATCTCGGTGCTCAGTCGCTGGCAACGGGTGCGGTTGGCCGACATCGAATCGAAAATTGCCGAGCTCAAGCAAGCCGGCTCATCGGCGGACAATGAACGTGCGCTCGAGTCGCTCGAGTCGGAACGCGAATCGATCAAACGTTCCGAGCAGTTGACCATGGTCACGCGGGCCATCGAGCCTCGAGAGATACGCGTGCTGCCGCGCGGCAATTGGTTGGATGACAGCGGGCCGGTTGTCCAACCATCGATACCAGGTTTTCTTGGCAGTTTGAATACGAATGATCGCCGAGCGACTCGACTCGATTTGGCGGATTGGTTGGTCGATGCCAGCGACGGAGTCGGCGGCTTGACCGCAAGAGTTTTTGTAAACCGGTTTTGGTACCTGTTGCTGGGGCGTGGGATTTCTTCTTCGCTGGCCGACTTTGGTGGCCAGGGCGAACCACCCTCGCACCCTGAATTGTTGGATCAGCTGGCGATCGACTTTCTCGAAGATGGATGGAGCATCAAACGCATGATGCGACGGTTGGTTCTCTCACGTACCTATCGACAGTCCTCCGACGCATCCGAGCAGGCACTTCGGGCGGACCCCTACAATCAATGGTTCGCACGTCAATCTCGCTACCGACTCGCCGCCGAGATGGTTCGCGACAATGCCTTGTCGATGAGCGGCTTGTTGATCAGCGATGTCGGCGGACGCAGCGTCAAGCCGCATCAACCCGCCGGATACTACCGTCACTTGAATTTCCCCAAGCGGCTTTACACGCCGGATCAAAACGCGGGTCAATACCGCCGCGGTGTTTACGTCCACTGGCAACGCCAGTTCTTGCACCCCATGCTCAAGTCGATGGATGCACCCAGTCGGGAGGAGTGTACTGCTCAGCGGCCCCGGTCGAACACGCCGCTGGAAGCGCTCGTACTGCTGAATGATCCGTCGATGATCGACGCAGCGATTGCCTTGGCCGCTCGGATGCTGAAGTCACCCAATCGAACGGTGAACGAGCGTTTGGCCAATGGGTTCGAGATTGCCGTTTCTCGAGAACCGGAAAGGCTGGAGTTGGCGGCGTTGGAAAGACTGTTGATGGAGGGCCGCCATCATTACGCTGCGGAACCTGAGGAAGCAGCAGCGTTGGTCGAGTCGGCAGACGATTTTGTCGAGGTCGATGTAGCCGATCCGATTGAACTTGCCGCCTGGACCGGCGTGGCTCGAGCCTTGCTGAACATGTACGAAACCGTGACAAGAAACTAAATTGTTGCTCGTTTGTCCCAAACGAGATGACGTCGACACTCGGTTGGGACAACCGAGCCACAATAACGAGATGACGTCGACACTCGGTTGGGACAACCGAGCACAATAACGAGATGAACGAATTCAACCAAGCCAACCGGCGCACATTCCTCCAGCACAGCGGTGTTGGACTGGGCAGCATCGCTTTGTCATCACTGCTGGCCAAGGATCTGTCTGCTGCGACTGGTGTGAACCAAGGTGCTCGAGACGACTTGCCCGATCTTACGCCGCGGGTCAAACGCGTCATCTTCTTGTGCATGGCCGGCGGACCATCGCACCTGGAAACGTTTGACTACAAGCCGAAGCTCGCCGAACTTGACGGCAAACCGATGCCTGCGTCGTACACGCAAGGGCAGCCGATCGCACAACTGCAGGGCCAAGAACTGAAGTGCCACGGTCCGCTGACAAAGTTCGCGCAGTATGGCCAGTCGGGACAGACGATCAGCGACTTTTTGCCTTGGCATCAGAAGATGGCTGACGACATTTGCATCGTGCGGTCGATGGTCACCGAGCAGATCAATCACGATCCGGCGCACACCTTCATGAACACGGGAACGGCGATCAGCGGCCGACCCTCGATGGGTTCCTGGGTGACGTATGGACTGGGCAGTGAAAGCGAAAACCTGCCTGGGTTTGTTGTCCTGACCAGCGTTGGCGGGCGAAACCCACAGCCGATCGCGTCGCGGCAATGGTCCGCCGGGTTCCTGCCGAGCCGCTATCAGGGTGTCGAGTTCAGCAGCAGCGGCCATCCGGTCAACTACGTGAAATCCCCGACCGGCGTCTCGCCAGATCAACAGCGTCGATTGATCGAAACGATCGGCGAGTTGAATCAACATCGCTTGGATAAAACGGGCGATCCGGAAATCAAGACGCGACTGGCGACCTACGAGATGGCGTTTCGGATGCAGACGTTCGGTGCCGGACCTGGTCGATGTCTCGGACGAACCGCAACAGATTTTGGACATGTACGGTGCCAAGCCTGGCGACGGATACGTACGCGTCGAACTGTTTGCTGGCACGTCGTTTGGCCGAGCGAGGTGTTCGTTTTATCCAGCTGTACCATCGTGGTTGGGATCATCACGGCGGACTGGTGCAGTACATGAATACCTGTTGCGGTTTGACCGACAAGCCAACCTGGGCGTTGTTGAATGATTTGAAACAGCGCGACATGCTCAAAGACACGCTGATCATCTGGGGCGGCGAGTTCGGACGGACGCCGATGTTCCAAGGCAAAGGGGGCGCCGGACGTGATCACCACATCAAGGGTTTTTCGATGTGGCTGGCCGGTGGCGGAATCAAACCGGGATGCAGTCACGGAGCGACCGACGAGCTGGGTTACCATGCGGTCGAGGATGTCGTGCACGTCCGCGATCTGCACGCCACGATGTTGCACCAGTTGGGAATCGATCACCGACGATTCAGCTACAAGTTCCAGGGTCTGGACATGAAGTTGACAGGAGTGGAACCGGCGCACGTGGTTGAGCAGATTCTGGTGTAGGTTGCGGGGAAGTGTGGATGTAGAAAAGGGGTGGCTGGTGGTCGAGCACGAGGGTGGCTGGTGGTCGAGCGACAGCGAGCCCCCAGTGATTCTTGGGTGGCTGGTGGTCGAGCGACAGCGAGCCCCCAGTGATTCTTGGGTGGCTGGTGGTCGAGCGACAGCGAGCCCCCAGACGTACGACCAAGATCGGTGCCGCGATCATTGAAAAAGTAGAAATGAGCATTGCAAAATGCAAAATTTCAAGTGGGGAAGGGTGGCTGGTGGTCGAGCGACAGCGAGCCCCCAGTGATCTTAAATTCGCTCGAACAAATCCTTACTTCTCAAATTCAACGGGGCATGAATCATGGGGAATAAGTCAGTTCAACAGCGACACCATCGTCGCAATTGCAACGAATCAGGCCACGCCCACGAGCTGACGTTTTGTTGCTACAAGGGCTATAAGTTCATGACGTCGGATCGAACGTGTAAATGGCTCGTCGATGCGATCGAAGACGCTCGCGTGGAATGGGATTTCGACTTGTGGGCATACGTCTTTATGCCCGAACATGTCCATCTGATCGTGCATCCACGCGACACCAGCTATGACATCGCGGATATTCGCAAAGCGATCAAGACGCCGGTCGGCAGGAAAGGCATCCGGTTCATTGAAGAACATGCACCTGAATGGCTTCCCAGGATTACCCGCAAACGTGGACTAAAAACGGAGCGGTTGTTTTGGCAGTCCGGTGGTGGATACGACCGGAACGTCGTCGAACCTCAGACGCTCATGAAAATGATTGACTACATCCATCTGAACCCGGTCCGACGAGGACTTGTGGAGAAGGCAGTCGACTGGAAGTGGTCGAGTGCGGCTTGGAACTTGAATATGGGGGAGGTGCCAATGGTGCCTGATCTGATTCCGCCTGAATGGATGGACGGCGTTGGTTGATATGCAGGGGCACTGGGGGCTCGCTGACGCTCGACCACCAGCCACCCGAAGCCAGCCCACGTTGAATGGATGGACGGCGTTGGGTGATATGCAGGGGCACTGGGGGCTCGCTGACGCTCGACCACCAGCCACCCGAAGCCAGCAGTCACCCGAAGCCAGCAGTCACCCGAAGCCAGCAGTCACCCGAAGCCAGCCCATGTTGAATGGATGGACGGCGTTGGGTGATATGCAGGGGCACTGGGGGCTCGCTGACGCTCGACCACCAGCCACCCTGCACCACCAGCCACCCTGCACTAGCAGCCACCCAAAGCCAGCAAACACCCCCGCGCTAGCAAACACCCCTCTGCCACCCTCATGCTCGACCACCAGCCAACTCTGCACAGATTCGCTATCTTGGACAAGTCATGATTGTCTCCAAATCGCTGCTGCTGACAACGTTCTGTGCTGTCGCTGCTGCGCGATTGGCCGGCTGTGGCGGCAAGCCATCCAATTCCACCGCTATCGAAGCTGTGCCACCACGGCCGCTGCGGGCAATGAATTCCGCGATTCGCCGGGGACAGTGGCAACAAGCATGGGAATTCTCCGATGCGGTACTGGAAAAGTACGCCGACGATCCGCAGGTGATCGCGACTGTGGCGCAACTCGCGCACAAGAACGGGAAACCAGGCATCGCGGCAGAGTTACTCGTTCGATCTTGTCGTGCCGAATCGTTCCAAAGCGAATTACGCAATCAACAGGCGCTGATCGCCATGATCGGCGTTGGTCGACTGCACGAAGGGATGGAGATGCTCGAGGAGGCGGTTGAAAAGCAGCCGCTTCAATACGAAACGCGGCGTTTGCTTTATGACCTACAGATGGGCAGCGAAAATCGAATCGCGGGAATCCCCCACGGTCGGTTTTTGGTCAGGCATCGCAAGTTTGACCTGGAGTTGCTGCAGACGCTGAGCAATACCGAACGACGGACGCTGGAGAACAAACCGCTTGAAGACATGGCCTCGCGTAACCCGCGCGATAAACGGCCGCTGATGGGTGAGGCGAAAGCGAATTTCGATTCGGGAGACTACCCCCAGTCGATTGAGATTCTGCGGACGATCGTGCAGGACCACCCGGACTATATCCCCGCGCAAGCACTGCTGGGCCGCGCCTTGGCAGCATCCGGCCAGTACGACGAACTGGAAAAGTGGGCCGCCGAGTTCGATGAAGAAGGGGGCGGACCGACCGATCAGATCCAAGATTCTGTGGGATATTGGCTAGCACTGGGTGACTGGTCCAGGGCGAAGGGATACACGGCTGCGGCTGCGCGGGCTTATTGGGAAGCTGCGCGGCGCGACGCGGATGTGATGGAGTCTTGGTCCAAGCTGAGTACGGCATTGAAGCAACTCCAGGCTGCCGGAACCGATTTGCCGGCGGCGACGGTCGAGAGCATTGAACAGCGCGCGACGCAGCTAAGTGCCTTTAACCAATTGAAACACCGATTTGAACGAACGGGAAGCATTTCGCGGGCAATCGTCGTCGACATCGTCAAGACGCTGCGCGATTTGGGGCGGCTTTGGGAGGCCGAAGCCTGGGCTTCGCTGGCACTCACGCTTCCCGAAGATGATGCCGTGCAGACAGAGCTGGTCCGAGCTGAAATTGTGGCGATGTTGCGGCAAAGGACTCCATGGCAGTTGACCGATCGGCATCCCGAGTTACAGGCTGATCTGGCACATCTCGAATTGCCCCCAATCAGTGGTGTCGCCAGCGCGATCGCTAGATCCGGTCAGCCCCATTCCGTGCAAGGCGACGCGAGCCAAAGCGTCGCAGCGACGAATCTGAGCCTGATTAACGAAGCACAGGCGCGCGGGTTGACGTTTTTCGGTTACACGTCCGATCATCTTGACCAACCCGGAATCATGCTTTTTGAAACGCTCGGATGTGGTGGCGGGACGATCGACTATGACTTGGACGGCTGGAGCGATCTGTACCTGATCGCCGCCGGTGGAACGCCACCGAAAAAGGATTCTGCGGCGAACGCGTTGATGCGAAACCTGGCCGGCAAATTTTCGGATGTGACAATCGGTTCGGCAGCGGGCGATACCGGGTTCGGACAGGGTGTCGCGGTGGGAGATGTCAACGAAGACGGATTCCCCGATTTGCTCGTGCTCAATTACGGACCCAATTCGTTGTTGGTAAATAACGGTGACGGCACGTTCTCGGATCTGAGCGAGCGGCTGGAGAACAATGGCGATGTTTGGTCGACCAGTGCCGCGATCGCAGATCTTGATGGGGACGCGATTTCGGATTTGGTGATCGTCAACTATTGCGCTGGACTCGAACCGATCACGTCGACCTGTCCGATGAAAGACTCTGATGTGTTCCGTTCCTGCACGCCGATGAAATTCCCGGGAGCATCCGATAGGTTTTTGCAAGGTTCGGCATCCGGAGCATTTCATGATCGCACCGATGCCTGGGACGCCAAGCCAGCCGTGGTGGGACGAGGTCTGGGCGTGGTCGCCGGCGCACTGGACGGCAATTCCGGTGTTGATGTCTTGATTGCCAACGACATGACCAACAACCACTACTGGAGCCGATCGCCAGAAGAGGACCGGTTTGGATTGAGCGAATCGGCGATGCTCCGCGGTCTCGGATGCGACGACCGTTCGCTGGCCCAGGGTTCGATGGGAATCGCCAGCGGCGACCTGGATGGCGACGGTGATGTCGATTTCTACGTCACCAATTTTGATAAAGAGTACAACACCTACCACGAGCAGCGCGACGTCGGGATCTGGCAAGATCAAACATCCAAGCTGCAACTGAGCGCCCAACGATACCGCTGGTTGGGTTTGGCACGGAGGCAGTCGATTTGGACAATGACGGATCGCTGGAGTTGATCGTGACCAACGGCCATGTCGACATGTTTTCGCGCGGTGACGAAAAGTCTGTCTACGCGCATCCGATGCAGATTTTTCGCCGCAACACCTCCGGCACCTTTGACTCGATCGGCGAATCGCTCTCGGGCGAGTACATTTCCACGCCGCATGTGGGGCGAGCGCTGTGGACGATTGATGCGGATCGCGATGGACGAACGGATTTCGCCGTCACGCATCAAACCGAACCGGTCGCATTGTTGATCAACCGCAGTGAAGAAAGCGGAAAATGGATTGCAATCACACTTCGCGGACGAGCTTGTTCACGCGATGCGATCGGAGCGACGGTGGAAGTGACCGTTGGCGACCAGCGCGTATGTGACCGCGCTGACGTCCGGGGACGGGTATCTGTGCAGCAACGAGCGGATCTTGCGATTTGGACTCGGTGAAGTCGACGGCGATTGCCAGGTCCAAGTCAGCTGGCCCGATGGAACAGGGCAATCCTACGGCGGGCTCGAATGCAACGCGACGTGGCTGCTGGTTCAGGCCGATGAGGAAGCGTTCCGGCAAGACTGAGTCGCCTCCAGTCGGGTTGATCTCAGAAACTTTTCGTGGCCGATTCGCAATGAATGGGTGGCTGGTGGTCGAGCGTCAGCGAGCCCCCAGGCGCGAGCCAGTGGAATTCCCGGGGCTCGCTGACGCTCGACCGCCGGTCACCCCAGGATGCAACTCTCAATCTGCCAGGAAAACCTCGAGAAGAACCTTCTCAGCAAAGACCCGATGAATCGGGTTCCTACGAACCTTCAATAGCCCAGTGCAATCCCGTCTTTGCGTGGTTCGGTGGCTCCGTGCAGGGTTCCTCGCTGCCAATCGATGCGGATTGCCTGGTAGCCTCCGTATCCGCCTCCGGCAACACGCGCGATCTGGTGTCCCTTTTCTAACAGTCCACGGATCGCTGTCTCCGGGATTCCGCTTTCGACGTTCACGGTGCCGCTCCCTTCGGCTGGCTTGCCGGTCGGTTGCTGTGACCCGACATGTCGGACCCTGGGTGCGTCGCCGGCCGCCTGAACGTTCATGCCAAAGTCAATCAGGTTGACCAAAACCTGCACGTGACCCTGCGGCTGCATGTCGCCCCCCATCACACCGAAACATAACCATGGTTTACCGTCTTTGGTGACCATCGCGGGAATGATGGTGTGGAAGGGTCGTTTGTGCGGTTCCAATCGATTCAGATGATTGTCGTCGAGCGCGAACAACGCGCCGCGGTTCTGCAACACGAAGCCGACATCACCCGGTGTGACTTTGGATCCAAATCCGTAGTAGTTACTCTGAATGAAAGAACAACAATTGCGGTCCTTATCGACGACGGTCAGGTAGACGGTGTCGCCATGCTGCAGCTTGGGATCGCCTGCGTCGACATCGGTCGCCGCTTTGTGCGGATCGATCCGCCGGCGTTGTTCCTCCGCGTACGCCTTGGAGACCAATTCCTTGACCGGTAAGGCGTTGAAATCGGGATCGCTGTAGAACTTTGCACGATCGGCGAAGGCCAACTTCTTTGCTTCCAAGAAGAGATGAAGGTATTGCGGACTGAGCGGACCCATGCTCTGGATGTCGTACGCCTCCAGCACGTTCAGCATTTCGAGTACCGCGATCCCCTGGCCGTTGGGCGGCAATTCCCAAACGTCGTAGCCGCGATAGGACGTCGAGACGGGATCGATCCAGGTACTTGTGTGGTCGGCGAAGTCCTGCATCGAGAAGTAGCCGTCGTTGGCTTTACTGAATTCGACAATCCGCTTGGCGATCGAGCCGGCATAGAATTCGTCACGTCCTTTTTCTGCGATCAACTGATAAGATCGTGCCAAATTCGGATTACGGAAGATGTCGCCTTCGGCAGGGGCTTTGCCATCGATCAGATAGGTTGACGCCGAGTCGGCGTACTTTGCGAATGCTGTTTCGCCACTACTCCAATAGCCGGCGATGATCTCGGTGACTGGGAAACCGCGGCGAGCGTAGTCGATCGATGGAGCGAGAATTTCGCTGAACGGTTTGCTGCCAAATCGCTGGTGCAACTCGAACCAACCATCCACGCAACCGGGGACCGACCATGAGAGCGGTCCTTCGTTGGGAATCTCGTCAAGTTGCTGATCGGCAAACACTTTGCGATTGATCGCATACGGACTGCGACCGCTGGCATTGAGACCGTACAGTTTCTCGGTTTTTGCATCCCAGTAAATCACGAACAGGTCGCCGCCAATTCCGCAGCTCATCGGTTCGACCAGACCCAGCATGGCGTTGGTGGCGATCGCCGCATCGACCGCGTTTCCACCCGCTTTCAGGATGTCGACACCGACTGCCGCGGCCAATGGATGGCTGGTTGCAACCATGCCGTCGGTGGCAATCACGGTGGACCGACTCTGGTGAGGATTGCCGGATGGTCGATCGTACGAGACGACGTCATCGGGACTAGCCGATGAAGCTTGTTTGTTATCGCACATGAGTTGGCCGCCGTGAATCAAGAACAACACGAACAGAAAGCGTAGAGATTGCATTTTGAACTCTCCAATGCGTTCAAGTGGAATGGCAACTCGCAGGCAATGCCGGAAAAAAGTGTCTAACCGCATTGGTGCGATGTCCCCGCACCCATTATACGAGTTCCTCTTCAACCGATTGGCAGGCCTGCAACAGTTCGACGCTCCAGGCGGACGTGTTCAGCTTGCTACGTAGCGGTTCACGCAAATCATCGCGAACAAAGACGCGGACCCTTTTGACCTGATTGTCAAACTGTTGTTGAGCCAGCGCCGCAGCGACGGGGGAAACGTCGCCAAGCGTGCGAACTGTTCGATCACGAGAGACTACATCCATGTTGATATCGACTTCGAGTTTGACCGGTGGTGCATCGATCAAAACATCGGCAGCGTGGATCGCAATCCCGGTACGGCTAGAAAGTTGGCTTGCGAGTCGTTCGGCACACGCAACCAGCCACCAATAGGGCCGGCGGGCCAGGCCACGATGCACGTCACCACCGTCGATCACATTGAACTCGGCGACACGTTTGTACAGACGGCGGTGCGAGCCAAACAAGCCTTCGGCCAGCGGTTCCGCGATGCTCCCTTCGGCGGCCCGACGAAGCATCGAGATCCATTCCGAATCAACCAATCGCAACGTTGATTCCAAGTCGATACGGTTTTGCAGCAGGAACACACATCGTTGCAGCATCGCGGTGGCAGATCGGACCGCATGATGCCAGTACACCTCGCTGAACATCACATAGCGAGCGAACACCATCATCTCGGCGGCAGTGCGTCCCTTTTCACCAATCGCCAAACGCGACGATTCCGGGTTCATACAGATCGAACTGATCAGCCGACCGGCGTCAAAATTCCGGCCGTAGGGAACGCCCGCATGCAAGCTATCGCGCTGTAGGTAATCAAGCTTGTCGATATCGATCGGACCGCTCAGACAGCTGGCCAGAAACCGATGCGCGACCGTGTCGAAGCAGTCACCTTGCTGAGAGCCCGGCTGGAGAAGTGCTAACACGTCCGGCGGCTCACAGGCCCAGTCTTCTGCGATGCAGCCAGCCAATTCCGTGTTGGTGATCCAATCGGCGATCCGCGACTCATGTTCGCCCAGATCGCTCAACCGCATGTCTTCGATGGGGTGACAAAACGGCCAGTGCCCAACATCGTGAATCAGTGCCGCGACGACGAATGCTTCGGCCATCTCCGGTGGGACCAACGCCGCGAACTGGTCGTCACCTGAAAATCTGGCGAGCAGCCGCAGTGCGTTGTGGTAGACGCCCAACGAATGTTCGAGCCGCGAATGGGTAGCGCCTGGGTAAACCAGCGAAACCATGCCCAGCTGGCTGATCGAGGCAAGCCGCCGCATCGGTGCGGTGTCCAACACTCGGCGCACGCGGTCGGAGATCGGCACATCATCCGAGGGCGGAAGCCGAACCAGCGAGCCAGTCCGGTGGAGTGCGGCGACTTCAGGCAGCATGAATTGGTGGGGGAACGGAAGGAATGATGCCGAGCGTCTTTAGAAGGTGTTTGAAAAAGGGGTCTGACCCTCTGGAAGTTTCGCTAAAGGGCAGTGAATCGAACGCAAATGGTGGCGTCAGGTTTCTCTCGGAAAGGGTCAGACCCCTTTTTCAAACACGTTCTTAGGGAGGAGGGATCGCGCCTGCGAGTGCAAAGTCGCTGAGCAGAGCTAGTATCATCGTCGCAATCAGGTAGAGCCCTGCAAGCGTGAGCCCATTGATGAACTCGAGCTCGAAAGTTCCGACCGACGCAAAAGCGCCGATCACAAGCATGATTGCGAAGATGACTCCAAATGACATGTAGGACATTTGGGACGCTGGAGCGTCGGTCAGGTAGCTAGGTACAAACGCGTACAGCAGCCACAGCGCCGCAAAAATGCCGGACAGGATTAACACGCGGTTGCGAAGCTCAGGACCGACGTAGGGGGCAAGTTCGGAATCACGGACAAAGGCATAACCGGCCCAAACCAGCGGCGGTCCAAGCAAGATCGCCCCGGCCACCGCAGCCCAGACGGGTGCGCCACCGGTCACACGGAAAGCAATTGCCAGAGTGATTGCCGCAAGAATCGCAGCCACCGTGATCAACATTCCTTTGCGAGTGACGTCGGTCTCGGTGCGTTCCAGCGGCTTGAGGACGCTCCCCCCGGCCTTGTCCTTGGGGGCGCCGTCGTCGGGTGCATGGATGACGACTTCTTCGGACTTGTCGGGAACCTTAAGCTGTTTCTTGCAATTCGGGCACGGGCCAGCCTTGCCGGCGAACTTGTCGCTGACCTGAAACCTCTTGAAACAGTTCGGACATGTGACTTGGATTGGCATGAATCAACAACAGAGCTCAAGTGACGAGAGCCAGAAAAATAAAGCTGGGAAAACGGGACGGCCTGCGAAGGACCATGTTGATGACCACCATGATAACGTTTGCGGGGGCGACGTGCCCACCGCGCACGTGGTCTTGTACCAGCCCGAGATTCCGCAAAACACTGGCAATGTCGGTCGGACATGTGTCGCCACCGGCGCCAAGCTGTGGATTGTCCGGCCCGCCGGGTTTCGTATCGATGACGCCAGGCTGCGCCGCGCGGGCCTCGACTATTGGCAACACCTGGAACTCGGCGACGCGGTCAATTGGGACGACTTGCTGCGGCAGCTTGGACCGCGACGGCTGTTCTTTCTCTCTCGCTTTGCCAAACGAACGATTTGGGATGCACACTTCCAGCCTGAAGATGTGTTCGTATTCGGCCGCGAAACTTCCGGGCTGCCCGAATCGATTCTCGACCCCAACGATCCGCGATCGTTGCGTCTACCAACCTCATCTCATGTACGCAGCCTGAATCTGGCGACCACGGTAGGAATCGTTTTGTACGAGCATCAGCGGCAGATCAGGCAATCTGATCCGAACGTTCCGCCATTGCGTGCAGCTGATCACTAGCTTTGCAGGTCGTCTCGCGGTTCGCACCGGTGGCGGGTTAAGATAGTGGGTTCTTTCGGAGTCTTAGCGACAGATTGAGAGTTGGATTGACGGTGTGGCCGGCGGTCGAGCGACAGCGAGCCCCCGGAATTCCATTGGCTCGCTGCTGGGGGCTCGCTGACGCTCGACCACCAGCACCCACTCATAGCTGATGGTCACGAAGAGTCAGATGGCGAAACGACGCGTTAAACAGCAGCAGCTCCGATCTCCATGCACGATCCACCGACAAAACAACGCCGCCCTCCACAGATGAGTCTCAGCTTCATGCTATTGATGATGGTGATTTTTTCGGTGATGTCGGCGGGGTTGTTTTATGCGTCACGTGTCCCTGCCGTCCAAGAAGAAATCAACGTGATGGTCCACGGACGTGCGAGAGGGGATCGTGAAGATGTGGGTCGTTTAGCGCACATCACGTTCATCATGTTCACTTTCACGTCGCCGCTGATCCTGGCCGGTGTGCTCTCGACTGGGATGGCCCTGTTGCGATGGCTGCAGCGTCGAGGATGAGCAAATCGCGTGCGAAAGCTCGGACAGCCAAAATGCTGTCGGACGACCAGATGGTTGACGTGCTCGGCGATGTTGCCTTGCCGGGTGAAGTCGAGGACTTCGCTGCCGCGCTGTGGCAGCAAAAGCGAAACGTGATTCGGCGTCGACGCGAAATCCCCGCAGAGATGCTGCCGTTGCCGACGGCGCTCGTCCCATGGTACGCGCTGGGGCACCGGCCGACGGTCGAATCGCCGAAGCCCTCTCGTTTTCTCTGCTACGCTGCCGGCGACTATTACGTGCAAGACGCCGGGTCGCTGTTGGCGCTTGCCGCCCTCGGCGCAGACACCTCAGCGCTCCGCGGTCAGCTCATTTGCGACCTCTGCGCCGCCCCGGGTGGCAAAGCGTCGGCGTTGGTCGAAGCAATTGGAGCAGGCAGCCAAGACGGTGGTGGCTTCGTGCTGGCTAACGAAGTGATCCGATCGCGGATCGGCGCGTTGCAAATGAATCTCGCCCGCACCGGGTCGGACCGATTTGCGGTTTCGAATCTCGATCCCGATGCGCTAGCCGATCGACTTTCGGGCGTGTTCGATATCGTGGTTGTCGATGCACCCTGCAGCGGACAGGCGATGGTGGGACGTGGAAAACAAAAGGTCTCCTCGTTGTCAACGAACCAGGTTCAACACAGCGCCTCTCGGCAAAGTCGTATTCTGGATGCCGCGGTTCGCTTGCTTCGTGACGGCGGAAAGCTCGTGTACAGCACCTGCACGTTTGCCCAAGCCGAGAACGAAGCGCACGCGGTAAGGTTGATGGACACTGGGATTGTCGAGTCGGACCCGGTCGAGCGACTCGCCCCGTACGAGTCGAGGGCGGGTTGCTATCGATTATGGCCACACATTCATGATTGCGCCGGAAGCTTTGCGGCGTCGTTGCGGGTCAACGAGGGTGGCCGCGTAGGCATGCGACGGCGGCGGGACCAAGATCAAGCCAAACTGCCGCTCGATCTGACGCAGTGGTACGACTCTTTCGCAGAGACGACGCGGCCTCGAATTCTCGGTTCGGTGATCTTTGGATGGCCGAGTGACGCGCCCGATTGGGTCGACGACGTGGCGGTTGCGGGACCCGAACTTGCACATCGCGCCGGTCAAACGTGGAAGCCGTCTCACGCCGCGGCGCTGCGCCGGGTCCCGCGCGCTGCGAGCCTGCAAGCGATCGAGATTGATGATTCAACGGCGAAGGTCTATTTGCGTGGCGAACCGATTGGGTGTGACGGCAACGGCTGGCACGTGGTGCGACTGGGCGGACGGCCGTTAGGTTGGCTGAAAGGAAATGGATCGCTGGGTAAGAATCATCTTCCGGCCGCGGCACGGATGCAGGGTGAATTGACATCGTGATCAACAGCTTTTCTGACCGCATGGCTGCGCGGCTACCGTTTTTTTACGGCTACGTGATGATCCCGGTCGCCATGTTTGTGCAAATCGCCACCAGTCCAGGTCAGACATATGCGATCAGCGCGTTCACGCCGTCGCTGCGTGAGTCATTGGGGATGAACGACAGCCTGCTTTCGCTGGCCTATATGTTGGGAACGGTGGGGGCTGCGTTTCCACTTTCCTTCGTCGGACCGTTGACGGATCGTTACGGATTGAAAGGTATCACTTTGGTCGCCGTGGTAGCGCTGTCCTCAGCGTGTTACTTCGCATCCCAGGCGACGGGTTTTTTTACGTTGCTAGCGGCTTTCTTCCTGCTGCGATTTCTCGGCCAAGGATCACTATCTTTGCTGAGTGGCAATGCGATCGCCATGTGGTTTCGAACACGAATGGGGCGTGTCTCGGCGTTGATGAGCATCGGCACGGCAATCGCTTTCGCCTGGATCCCACAGTTGATCAGCGACTGGATTGCTGCGGTCGGATGGCGCGAGACCTACCGGGGAATCGCTGTTGTGCTACTGATCGCCATGTTGCCGCTGATCGTGCTTTTCTTCCGCGATCGACCGGAAGATGTCGGCCAGAGAGTCGATGGCTTGCCGGAGCCGACGTCGAATCAGGAATCCATCGGTACGGAGCAGCACAAATCACATGCTCGATCGTTGACGTTGCAGGAAGCGCTGCGGACACGCGCGTTCTACATTCTGGCGGCGACCAATACGGTTTGGGCCATGGCGGGAACTGGAGTTCTGTTCTATTTGTTCACGCTGTGTGAAGACCGCGGCTTTGGGAATAGCGTGCCTGCGCACCTGTTCAAAACATTCGGTTTAAGCATGTTGGCGATGCAGCTGACCGGCGGCGTCTTGGCCGATTTCTTTCCGCTGAACAAGCTGCTTGGCACCGGCTCCGTGATGCTGTGTATTGGATTCGCATTGATTGGCTTCGGCCAAACAGAGATTGCGTTGCATGGTTTTGCCGGGCTATTCGGAGGCGGTCAAGGCTTGCTGCTGGCCGTTGGTGCCGTGATTTGGGTTCGCTACTACGGCCGAACCCACCTGGGCAGCATTCGTGGATCGACATGGTGCTTGACCGTTGCCGGCAGCGGTTGCGGTCCGTTATTGATGGGTGTGACACGTGACTACACCGGCGATTTTGGACCGGCGATTGTTGCTTTCTTCTCAGCGATGTGCGTGTTGGCAGTGACCGCTTGGTGGGCGACACCCCCGAATGCTAACCAATTCGCGTGACGGATTGTCACGATTGACGAATGCGCGGTGAAAAACACGTGTCAAAAGTTGACCGCGACGCCCCGATGGGCAACGATCATGTTTGTTCGCGCTTTTGTGAGTTCGACGTTCGGTTCACGAATCAGATGTCGCCGCAATTGCGGTCAAACTCCCTCAATATTTCTGCGCCTCAAAAATTCGTGTCCATGTTCCATCACAACAATTTGCTGAGACCGCGTCGGATTTGTCTGCGATCGATCGATCGAGTCCTGACGCTGTTTCTGTTTGTCGTCTTATTGATACCGGCCGGCTGCTCGAAAGAGGAAATCAAGGAAAAGTTAAAGGAGGCTCAGCAGAAGGTCGAGTCGGTGGCGGAGTCGACGGTGAAGGCGGTCGAGGACAAACTTCCCCCGACTGGGAGCATCGCACTTGAGCTGAGCAAGCCGGTGGAAGAACTCAAACGAGCCGATTTCGAGTTGATTGTGATTGGAGACGGTCGACCCAACGTTTTGCAGATTCTGACGTACGATCCAGCGAGCAGCACTCGGCCCTACCCCTGCATGTTGTTGCACGGGACGACCAGTGCAACGAGTGCGGCCGGCTTGTCGAGCGAAACGGTTGCTTGCGACATGTACTTCCAATCATCACCCACAGACCCCGTCGTGATGACCAAACCTGGAAGCTCGGTACCCGTGACATTTCGCACGCCGAGTGTCGAGGACAATACACTTTCGGCCACTCTCGGGGCGGCGGAACTTGTCAGTTCAGATAACAGCTCGATCAGCATCCGTGGTGGAGAGCTTGTCGCCGTGATTCGGGAGGGAAACTGAGATGAGGATTCAACTTATGGATGCACGAACGATTGCGGTCGCCTGCGCCTGTCTCTCAGCTGGTTTGATCAGTACCGTTTCGGCCAATCCGACCGGACAGAAGCCCGATCAGCCACTCGCCGCTCATGGCACCATCCCAGGAGCCAGCGAATTGGTGACCAGCCTCTACAAGCTGAACGACGAAGAGGAAGAATCATTACGGCAACAGTACCCACGACGTGAAAATCCGGCCCAGTTGTCAGACAGGGCGATTTCAAAGGCAGCCGGTCGACTGTGGAAGGGGCGACGGGATGCGGAACACTTGAAGCTGATGGGTGAGCCAGCCGGCAATGACCTTGCCATGAGGATGAACCCAATGTTCATGGAATTCAACAAACTTGCCGGGGCGTACCGAAGCACACCCAGGGGCCAGCAGCTCGTTCAGAAAATAAAAACGAAACTGCAACGTGAAATGCCGCGGCTGCGAAAGTTCTTGCAACAAGCCGAAGTCGCACTGCAAAAAGGCAACCTTGAAGTCTTTGAAAAGCAGATGGAAGCGAAGGGAGTCGAACTTCACAGTCAAATCATCTTCTTGATCCCTTCTGAGAAGAGGCCGTATATCGAACCCTTCAACGGTGTCATCGCCAAAGGCGACGCGAAACTTCGTAGCCAGCGAAAACAGGAATACATGGATCAAGCCAAGGAGGCGATGTCGAAGCAAATCGCTGCGGTCGCGGAATTCACTTCCGAGTCCACACGGATTCGAAATGAGATTGCTGCCGCCGGCACTGCAAAACTCGGCGAAGACAAAACAGTTGGCCCGGTCGAAGCGTTCGCCCATGTGGCTTCGTTGTCAGGTAGTGCGTCGGCAGGCTTGGTGCGAGCGACGGCGATCGTATGGGCATTTACGGATCGCGCGGAGGCGCAAATTCAACCCAGCCCCGAACAGCTGAAACAGACCACGATTGCCGCACTCGCATCGATCATTGAAGCGACAGCTGCATCAACGCCGCCGGACAAAGTTCAGCAGGTTTATGGCGAGCTGCTGAAACAGATCAGTGTGATCGATCGAAGGTTGGGACCGTTCAATCAGGATATCAGCAAAGGATGTGAGTCGGCCCTGAGCAAGTTGGCAGCGAAAGACCCCGCGTTGTCGAAGCGGATCGAATCCTACCAGCGCGCAACCTCAGAGCCGCTCCGTTGGAGAAGACAGTTTTCCTTCCAGCATGGGAAGACCCTTGGCAAAGAGCTGCCCAAGGCAACGGCATTGTTGTCTTCAGAAACGGAGCTCACTTCAAACATTCGACCCGAGTATGTCCGAAAACCCAATGCAAAGACGGTGATTGGACCGCCGAGTTTCAATGCACCGGCGAATTGGTTGGTGCAAGAGGCGTCCACACGTCTGGTCGGTCGACCTGTCTCGGATGATCGCATGCTGCGGCTGACACCAACCAGTCGCACAGCGGTCGTCCCTTACCAGGGCAGCCACTATGCGAATGTACCGGTGGCATTCAAATCCGATGCTGAATTCGCAGATTTGAAGACTGCTGTCGTGGTCGATGACACCTACGGGCCGCTGAGTATGGAGGCTGCCGATGCCGTTTCGGCAGCGGAAATGCATGACTATTTGGTCGTGGCCGGTCCGATTCGAGAGGTGTATTTGGAATCGCTGATCACGCGTTTCATCGCCCTGCCCGATGTCGCTTACGCACTTGCGCCATTTGGGACGCCGCCGAAGTTTCCCGATAGTGTTTCACCGCTGCAGCAAACATGTTGGCGGTTGGACATCGATCCAGTCTGGGCCCAGCACAAGTACTTCACGGTGGCCAATTCAGGGAATTGACTTCATTCACGGGGTGGCCGGCGGTCGAGCGTCAGCGAGCCCCCGGAATTCCATTGGCTTGCTGCTGGGGGCTCGCTGACGCTCGACCACCAGGCACCCATTCATCGCGGATCGGCCACGAAGAGTCACGATGCTTCATTCGGTTTCAGCGACGGCGCCGGTCACCGCTGCCGCCGTCCCAAGTCCCACTGCCGCCCGAAGATGAATCTCGCCGAGCACGTCGATCACCCGCGCGGCGTGCATGTGCCTCCATCGCACCGCCAGCGGCATGCGCCATCGCATTGACGAGTACTTGAGTCAGCGGATGCGTGGCCACACTGGTGATCTTTTCCACTGCCGTGGGTCCCCAACGTTGCGCACTGCGGATTCGCCGCCACATGCTATCGATATCGTGCTGATCTTGCGCACGATCGAGTTCCTCGAAAATGTCAAGCGAGCCGACGAATTGTGATCGCGAGGAATCAAACTGTGCAGCCCGAAATCGCTGGATCAATCGCCCCACGTCTTCCAGAAAGGACTGCATCTGATCCAGGTCCTTGCGACGGCGTCTGGCAGCGTCATCCAGTTGTCCGATCTCTGATTCGACTCCCATCAAACGGGCTACGATTTGATCATCGGTAATCTCGCGTGTTTGTTGGGCGCGACGTTTCAAGTCACTTGTGTCACTCCCATCCAACATCTCGCGAAACAGCGTGATCGCTTCGCGGTAGTAGATTCCCCGAGAGTCTTCCAACTCGGTCAAATCCCGCTGCGTCTTCTCGGAGTCGACCAACAACGCGTCGAGTAATTTCAGCTGCTCGTCACGTTGTTGTTTGAATCTCGTGACCTGTTGGATCTTTGCAGGCAATCCCAACTGGATGGCAACTTCGTCACGCCTTCGCTCGAGTTCGTTCATGACGGTATCGAGCGCCTCTCGATCTTCCGCGATGATTTGTCTCATTTGTTCCGGCGTCTTACGCAAGAAATCGTATCCCTGCTTGGCCTTGTTGTAATCAATGAATTTTGCGAGCCAGCGGTCCATCCTACGAGTGAAACCGCGCTTGGTGTAGATTTGCGTCCCATAGCCTTGCTGCCGCAGATATCGAAACAACGTGCTGTTGTCGTAGGCAGGCAATTTTCGCGCTGCATCCTGGTCGATCTCTTTCAGGTTCGCCTCGGCCCTTTCGAGCGATGCTTCGGCGACCGCGGCACGATCAGAAAGTAATACGAACTGATCATCTTCGCGCAACCTCTTTTCCACCTGGTCGGCTACCGCTTGCTGGTCCTCCAGCGCATGGTCGAGTTGGCTGTTGATTTCCAGCAATTGTTGGTCCTGTTGGTTACGCTGCGACGTCAATCCATTCAGCTCCCTTCGAATTCGAGCGGCATGTTCCTCTTTGCGGAGCATGACTTGAGAAACGGTCGGCCGAATTTCGGACCACGTTTGGCGAATGGCCTCCGGAGTCAGCTCGGGCAAATAGTGTTCGGCCAGACTTATGAGTGCCTCGTCGCGGTGGCTGTCCAGCTGATCACGCTGCTCCCTGGCTTCGCTGATTCGGCCGCGTTCGGACTCGAAACGCGCTTGCACGTTGGCATAGGCGTCCATCAGCTGCTGATGCACAACAGGACCAGAAATCGGCATCGATGCTTGAACCTCTGCAAAAACACAAACTAGTGTTTTGAAAAGGGGTCTGACCCTCTCCTAAACCCGTCTTGATGATCGAAAATTACGCGTCGTGTGTACTTACGCTTGTAGCAACCTCTCGCCCACAAAGGGTCAGACCCCTTTTCAAAACACGAACTAAGCAAACATAAACCAGAGACCGCCTGCGACCGCCGCCACGGTCGCCGCCCCCGCCATGATCCTTCCGCGCCAGACCCAGCAGTGTGCCAGGAATCGCTTGAACCCTGGTTCGGGATCCTGATAGGTGTGAAGTGAGTCAAAGTATTGAACGATCGCGGCATCGATCTCTGCTTCGCCGACGTTGTCGCCCGACATTCGCGCGGTCCGCATCAGTTTGTCGCGGAGCTGGCTGCGCAGGTCATCCCGGCGAAACATCTCCTCGGCGGTTTCGCGACGCTCGCGCATTTCACGAGCCACGTCCATCACACGAAGTGTCTCCTGGAGTGTGAGATTCTCGCCGGGGAGTTGCAGATCCCGCGAAACTCGTGATTGCCTCGGCGGAGCTTGCGCCTGGGACGCGTTGGACATGGGGTTCGCTGCTCAATGGGAAACAAATGATCGCCCGTCTATCTTATGCAATCGGCACCGTTTGCGGAGTGAGGGGGGTGCCAAGATTCGCTGGCTGCTGTCGAAACACCGCGGGGCGACACGTGGCTGATTGCGGGCGGCCCGCCCAGGCGCTAACCTTATGGCTTGCCGTTTACGAGCAAAGGTTCTTCCGGAGTTTTGGTAGCAGATTGAGAGTTGCATTTTCTGGGGTGGCCGGCGGTCGAGCGTCAGCGAGCCCCCGGAACTCCATTGGCTCGCCGCTGGGGGCTCGCTGACGCTCGACCACCAGCCACACCCCAATTGCGGATCGGCTACAACAAGTCACGAAGTGTCCGAGCAAAAAACACCGAAAATTTCCAGCCGTCGTGAGGCCCAGCAATTCTGGGGATCTCATTGAAGCGATTGAATCAGCACCCACTCGAAATCACCAAGCCTCATCCATTGGAGTAGACTCGGCCATGTCAAAGCAAGCACAGGCTTCCGCGCCGCAGCAAGCGCGACCCCGCACCGAAGTTCGCGATTCGAGCTCGATGCGAGAGTATCTCGATCGCGCGATGGTTGTGCTGAAGAAATTCGGTGTTGACAGCTCGAACACGGCTCCGCAGGAGTTGATCGGCCTGCTCGAGAACGTCAAGCATCTTGACGAAGCCAAGGTGTTGGCCATCGCGGATGTGATTCAACACATGAGTGCGTTCAACACGCTGGTCCGCGAGAACGTCGAGAGCATTCAGATCGGCAACCGCTACCTGGAAATTTCGCAGATGTTCGACTCGATTCGCGACGACAGCAAACGCCTGATCGGTCAACTGGACGATGGCAAGATTAGCGGCACCGAAAAGGTCTCCAACTGGTGGATGAAGCTCCGCCGTGGGTCGCCAAGTGATCGGTTCGAGAAGATCGTCGAAGTCTATTCCGATGTCGCCAAAGACACCAAGGAAGCACTCAAGAGCGAAGAGGCGATCATGGACGGTTACATCGACTTCCGATTTGCTCTCAAAGAAGCCGAGGTTCTATCCCGTGAATTGCTTGACACTCACGCCCCGATTCTCGAGGAGGCCAAGAACAATCTGGCAGCGTCTCAGCAAGCGTTGGACAATTACACCGGCACCGACGAAGGTGGGCAAAGTCAGCTAGAGCTGCGACGTGACGAAGCCCGCCATCGTTACGAGAACGAAGACGAAACCTATCAGCTGCTCAAGGATATCGCCGAGAACTTGGAGATCGGTTACGACGTCGGCGAGACCCTGATCACAAAGTTGAAGCAAACGCACGACGTGAAAGAACGTGTGTTCCGACGCGCCGTTACCTTCTTCACAACGAACGAACATGTCTTCACGATTCTTGGGACCGTCTACACCAGTCAGCATGGTTTGCACGAAGTTACGCAAGCGACCGAGGCGATGAAGGAAGGCGTCAACAAGGGACTCGAGGATGTCGCCAATCTCGGGCGTGAACTTGAACGGGCCGCTTTGCGAGCTGGGTACGGAAGCACGATCGATCCGGAGTCGGTGCAAAAGCTGGTTGATGCGATCAGTGGCTTCCAGATCGAGTCGCTGGAAATGATTGCCGAACTCCGCAAGGAAAGCGAAGAGAGCACCAAGGCGATCCGCAAATCGGTCGAAGCAGGCAAGAAAAAGTACCAAGAAACGCTGGCCAAACACGCCCGCGGCGATTCCTTAAGCTGATTGTCGACAGTGGGCTGACTTGTCCCAAGTCGGCTCGGTTTCATTGCATTAACGATCGTGTTTCAGCATCGATCCAGCGAGATGGTTTAACGGCAATACCGTTCACATTTCGTTTAACGGCAAGCCGCAGGCGACTGCGTCCGCCCTTCGTAGTCGCCTGCGGCTTGCCGTTAAACGATCTCGCTACAACGACACCGAAATACAAACGAAAAACCAAACGTATTGGGTTCATTGAATGGATGAGAGAATGCTTCGCAGCCTGTGTTCACGCAATTTCAATTCCAAGGAGCATCTTCCTGGAGGCCGGATCGGATCGCGTTGGGGACAAGTCGACCTGCGGTCGTTTCGCTTGCCTCTCCTGCTGGCCTTGTTCGCTTGCCTGTTCGCGGTCGATTGCAGGGCGGCCGGGCGGCCCAACGTCTTGTTTCTGATCTGTGACGATCTGAACTGTGACATTGGCTGCTATGGTCACCCGCAAGTCAGGACTCCCAACATTGATCGACTGGCTGCGCGCGGCGTGCGATTCGACCGTGCGTATTGCCAGTATCCGCTCTGCGGTCCCAGCCGTGCATCGTTCATGACGGGACTCTATCCCGATCAGAGCCTGGTGAAGCGAAACGCCATCTACATTCGCGAACATGTGCCCAACGTGAACACGATGTCGCAGATGTTTCGCGACGCCGGTTACTTCGCCACGCGGATTGGCAAGATCTATCACTACAACGTGCCCAAGCACATCGGGACGGGCGGTCACGATGATCCCTATTCGTGGGACTACACCATCAATCCTCGGGGTCGCGACAAAGCTGAGGAGGAGAAGATCTTTAGTCTGCAACCGGGCAGCTTTGGAGGGACGCTCAGTTGGCTGGCGGCGGATGGAACGGATGCGGAACAGACCGACGGAATCGCGGCAACCGAAGCCGCGCGAATGCTGGACAAGCACACCAAAGACAGACAAAACTTCTTTCTGGCCGTCGGCATGTACCGTCCTCACACACCTTACGTGGCGCCCAAGAAGTATTTCGAGATGTATCCGCTGGAAGACATCGTCGTGCCGGTGGTTCCCGACGGTTACTTGGAAACCCTTCCGCTACCGGCGCGGAAGTCGATTACCCGCAAGAAAGATCAGCTGAATCTGAAGCCGGAACTAGCGCGTCAAGCGATTCAGGCCTACTACGCGTCGATCAGCTTCGCCGATGCGCAAGTCGGTCGCGTCCTCGATGCGCTCGATGCGTCAGGCCTTGCTGACAACACGATTGTTGTGTTCACGTCGGATCATGGTTACCACATGGGCGAACACGGGCACTACCAAAAGACGACCCTGTTCGAGAATGCAGCACGAGTCCCGCTGGTGATCGCCGGCCCCGGAATCGCCAAGGGAGCTAAGGCGAAATCGATGGCCGAGATGGTCGACTTCTATCCCACGCTTGCCGAACTCGCGAATTTGCCCACACCCGATTTTGTCTCCGGTGTCAGTCTTGCGGCCGCTCTGCAGGATCCCTCGAAAGCAACACGGACCGCGGCGCTCACACAGTACGACAGCGGTTACAGTATCCGCACCGATCGCTACCGCTACACCGAGTGGGGCGAGGAAGGCGCGGACGGCCACGAACTTTATGACCACAACAGTGACCCAGCCGAGATGAAGAACTTGGCGGGTAGCGAAGCGCATCGTGACACTCTCGAAGAGCTTTCACAGTTGCTGCGAAGTCGCGTCAAGGAGGCGAAGAAACCACCCAAAGGGATCCAGCAGATCCAGTGATACTTTCGTGTAGTTCGTTGCAAAGGCGGTAGTTGTGAAAGTCGGCAGCGGTGGCGGGTTTGGGGCAATTCGCTACACCTGGAAAAAAGGTCGCGAGGCCGGTGGGCTTTGGAAGTTGTACAAGGCGATGCGATCGCGTAACGCCTGCAAGACTTGCGCGCTGGGCATGGGGGGCCAGAAAGGTGGTATGGTCAACGAAAAGGGATCGTTCCCCGAAGTCTGTAAGAAAAGCATGCAGGCGATGGTGGCTGACATGCAGGGCGGCATCGATCCGAATTTCTGGAAACAGAATCCGGTCGCCGACTTAAAGCGACTCTCGCCTCGTGAACTCGAGCATCTGGGGCGACTGATTCACCCCATCCGCTACACCAAGGGTGCCACGCACTTCGAGACGATCAGCTGGGGAGAGGCATTCGATTCGATCGTCAAAAAGCTCAAGGCGACTTCCCCCGACAAATCGTTCTGGTACTTCAGCGGACGGAGCAGCAACGAAGCCGGATTTCTGCTGCAATTGCTGGCCCGCGTGTACGGCACCAACAACGTCAATAACTGCAGCTATTACTGCCATCAGGCCAGCGGGGTTGGACTGCAATCGAGTATCGGCAGCGGGACAGCAACGATCGTTTTGGAGGACTTAGAAAATTCGGATTGCGTGTTCGTCATCGGCGGTAATCCGGCCAGCAATCATCCGCGGTTGATGAGCAGCCTGATGCACGTGCGGCGGCGCGGCGGCAAGGTGATTGTGATCAATCCGGTTCGAGAAACTGGCCTGGTAAGGTTTCGCGTGCCGAGCGATCCGATTTCTTTGTTGAAAGGTACGAAGATCGCTAGCCATTACGTGCAGCCGCATATCGGCGGTGATTTGGCGTTGCTGTGGGGAATCGCCAAGGCGCTCAAAAAGCTGGATGCCATCGACGATGGATTCATGCGCGCTCACTGTCGCAACGTGGACCAGTGGTTGCAGGCGGTTGACCTGTTCTCTTGGCACGAGATCGAAACCAAGTCGGGCCTGGTGCGCAGCGAAATTGAATCGATCGCAGAGGTTTACTCCCACTCCAAGAAGTGCGTTTTTTCTTGGACGATGGGAGTCACTCATCACGCGCACGGAGTCCAGAATGTACAGGCGATCGCCAGCCTCGCACTTTGCCGTGGGATGGTTGGACGGCCTGGCTGCGGGCTGATGCCGATCCGAGGTCACAGCAACATACAGGGAATCGGCAGCGTTGGCGTGACACCGAAACTGAAGGCACGAATTTTTGAATCGTTGGAGCAGAAGTTCGGCGTCCGCTTGCCGACGACCGTCGGCAAAGACACGCTGGCCTGTATGGAAGCGGCCAACAAGTTCGAGATCTCGGTCGGCTTCTGTCTCGGTGGCAACCTTTACGGATCAAATCCCGATGCGAAGTTCGCCGCCGAAGCCCTCGCGCGACTGGACATGAACGTGATGTTGAATACCACGATGAACACCGGCCACGCGCATGGCTTGGCCGGTGAGACGATCATTCTGCCAGTCCTCGCCCGGGACGAGGAACCGGAACCGACGACACAGGAATCGATGTTCAACTACGTTCGGCTCAGCGACGGTGGGCCTCGTCGATTGCCCGGTCCGCGTAGCGAAGTGGAAGTGATTGCCGAGATCGCACAGCGATTGGTTCCTGGGGCCAGCGGCATCGACTGGGAAGCCATGCGACGCACTCGCACGATTCGCACTTGGATCGCTGCCGTGGTCCCCGGTTACGAGAAGATTTCCGAGATTGATGAAACGAAACAGGAATTTCAGATTGCCGGACGGACATTCCACCAACCGCAATTCGCCACCGATGATGGCCGCGCCGTCATGCAAGTTCATACGCTTCCAGACTTGAAGGGGACCGGCGATCGCGAACTGCGGTTGATGACCGTTCGCAGCGAGGGCCAATTCAACACCGTGGTTTACGAGGAAGAGGATCTGTATCGCAACCAGGATCGCCGTGACGTGATCCTGATGCACTCGGATGACTTGCGGCGATTCGAGCTTGAGCACGACGAATTGGTGAAAGTCGTCAGCGACACCGGCAGCCTTGCAAACATCAGGGCACGGGGATTCGATTCGATCCGTCCGGGCAACGCCTTGATGTATTACCCCGAAGCAAACGTGCTGGTCGCTCGCCAGGCCGACCCCGACAGCAAAACGCCGGCATTCAAGGGAGTCGTGGTACGAATCGAATCGGCGGATTTGAAGTTGAATTGAGGTCGGCCCAAACGAAGCCCGACGTCGGTGTGTTTCACGCGGATTCTGTGGAACATCTCGCGGCCTCCGCCCCATGGCGTGGGGCCTGCGCGCCTGAATGGCGACAAAAAAGTCCCGTCGACGTCGCGGCTGGAATCTTGCTATGAGACCCAAGTCATGACCGGTGTCTCGCGAGTGCAGCCACCCGAATTCACTTTCATTTGGACGATCCGATGATCGATTTGTTCGGCATTCCTCTGTTTTCCATCCTGCTGTTCACTCTGGCAGGAATCCTGATTGGCCATCTTCTTTGGTACCACGACCGATCTGGTGAAACGGAAAAAATAAACGGACTGGAAAGCCGTTACTTCAAAGCACGTGGTTCGGCGAGACAGCGAAAGCAAGAATTCCTGAAGCTGCAGAAGAGCTCAAATTCAAATCAAACCGATCTCGAGCGTTTACGCGAGGAACATCAAGCTGCTCTGCACCGACAGGGTGAGCTGGAGAAATCGCTGGCCGAACTGAAACAACTTCGCCTGACCAAGCAAGAAAGCGATGACGCTCTTGCCACCGAGCGCAAGCGGAGTGCTTCCGTCGTAACGCAACTGCAGGAGGTGCTGCAGGCGAAGGCTGCAGTTGAACAGGACTTGGCCGCTCAATCCGAAATCGTCGCGGAGCTTCAGGCAACTCGACAAGAGATGGAATCGGAAATCCAGCAGCTGCGGGATGGGTTGTCTTCGCAAGCTGAGTCTGCCCAGAACGTATTGAAGACGATCGATGATCTGCAGTCGGAGAAACAAGCACAAAGTCAGGAGATCATTCGACTTCGACAAGCCAACCAACAGTTCGAAGACACGGTTGGACAACTGACCATTTCACTCGACGCCAAGACAGCCGAAGCGGACGCATCCGATGCCCGCAATCAACAGTCCATCAGCGAGCTGCGTAGTGAAGTCGAATCCCTCCGCGCTACTGTTGATCAATCAGCCGAAACGCTGACGCAAACGCAACAGGATCTGGTGGCGCGTTGTGAGGACCTGGACGCGATCCGCGGCGAGCATGACGACTTGAAAACGCAGTATCACGAGGCGTCGCAGCGAGCCGACAACCTGAATGCGGAACTCTCGCTCGCCCAATCGGTCAAAACCGAGCGTGATGAATTTGCCGCCGACCTGGAGATGGCGGCGAACTCACTTGCCCAGCAACGTCAAACACTGGAATCACGCGAAGCCGAGCTGGCGGAGGTGACCACAGAGCTTTGCGACGTGAAACAACAGCTTTCCGCGATGTCCGAGCAACTGACACAACATCTAGAGGACAAACAGACGCTGTCAGCATGCATCGTAGATCGCGACGCACAGGTGGAAACGATGCGAACCCAGATTGAAGAGCTGATTCCGTTGCGATCGGAGGTGATCGACGCGAATCTGCAAATCGTCGAGCAAGCAGCGGACATCGAGAAACAAGTCGATCTGATCGAAAAGCAACATCTTCAACTCAAATCGCTGACCGCGGAACTCAGCGATTCGGCGCAACGATATCAATCGTTGCAGGTGGAGTTCGAGCAAACCCAAGTTCGACTCCAGCAGTCAGATGAACGAGTCCAAGAGCTGGAACCACTGCAAGCTCGTTTGGCAGAGGCAGAGGAAACAATCGAAGCGCAACGGCTTGAAATCGAGTCGATCACCGCGGCGAGCAGCCAATCGGTGCTGCAACATCAGGCTATGCAGGCTGAGTTCGAGCAAAAGCAAGAGTCACTGCACGCGGAATTCGAGCAAACCCAAGTGCAACTCCGCCGGTCGGACCAACGAGTCAAGGAGCTGGAACCACTGCAAGGTCGTTTTGCACAAGCGGAAGAAACGATCGAAAAACAACGGGTTGAACTCGAGTCGGTGACTGCGGAGTGCAGCCAGTCGGCATTGCGATATCAGTCGCTGCAAATGGAATTCGAGCAGACGCAAGTGTATCTCCAGCAGTTGGGTGAGCGTGTACACCAGCTGGAACCGCTGCAAGCTCGGTTGGCTGAGGCCGGAGAAACGATCGAGAGACAACGCGTTGAACTCGAGTCGGTCAGTGCGGAGTGCAGTCAATCGGCGTTGCAATATCAGGCATTGCAGGCGGAATTCGAGCAAACGCAAGTTCAACTCCAGCAGTCGGCTGAACGAGTCAAAGAGTTGGAACCACTGCCATCGCGTTTGACCGAGGCGGGAGAAGCGATCGCACAACACCGCGAAATCGCTAAGAAGCTGAAAGACCATTGTGCCGCGCAAGCTGGCGAAATCGAGCGGCTGACCGGCGAGGCCAACAAGATCCCGATGCTTGGGAAAAAACTGGGGCAAGTGGAGACCACGTTGGCTGAGCTGGGCGAAGAAAATGAGGAGCAACGTACGACGATCAACCTGCTGTCCGCAGAACTCGATGCGACCAAAGTGCAGTTGGAGTCGATGTCGAAAGAATTGGTGAACGTGTCGAACGAGCGGGACGCACTCAATACAACACGTGCGGGTCTTGAGCAGGCCGTCAGCCACCTGCAGAACCAGGTTTCCTCGCACTCGGCGAAAGTCAAAGAAGTGAGTGAGTTGCTGTCGGTCAAATCTCGAGAGCACTCACAATCAACCGCGGCGTCCAAGTATCAAATAGAATCGCAGTCCACTGCACTGCAGAATCTTCGCAAGGAGCTTGCCGCGAAGACTCAGCAGCACGATCGTGTGGTCGGAGAGTTGACCGATGCGACGCGGAATCTGGACCAACAGCGTGCCGTTGTTCAAAACCTGAGATCGGAACTGAAGACTGCTGAGAAACTTCGCCCCGAGAACAAGACGCTGCAAGATCGCATTGCCGATTTGATGGCCCACTTGAAGCGGCTCAGCGGCGAGCTGGAGGACAGCTTGGATGCCAATGCAAAGGGCCAAGATCGAATTCGCGACTTGGAGAGTCAACTCCATGACCACACCGTCAAGTTGCGAGAATTGCGCCGCCAGCGAGGCTCGATCGCCGGACTCAACGACGATCAACAGGACGACTCAGGCCGCCGCGCTGCGTAGCTGAACAGCGCCGCTGTTCTTGTTCGTCGTGACCGCATTCATGCGGTTGTCCCGCAAAAATCCGGATGAATGGGGTCACGTCGAACCGAAATCTTGTCGACGCTCAGTGACTCCTACGTTTTGTCGGCCTTGCCTGCTTTGAGCCGCAGGAAGGCGTCGAAGAAGCCTTGCAGCTCGCTGCCGTCCATGACGCTGTTGAAGTTTCCGACGTAATGGCCGGTGCGAGCATCTTTGACCCGTTGGTCGGGATGCAAAAAGTAGTTGCGAATCTGACTTCCGAAGCCGGTCCGCGCCTGGGTCTCGTACTTCTTGGCTTCTTCCGCTTCGCGACGCTCCTCCTCGATCCGGGCCATCTTGGCGCGAAGCATTTTCCAGGCGGTCGCTTTGTTCTGATGTTGACTGCGTTCGTTTTGGCACTGCACAACGGTGTTGGTCGGGATATGGGTCAATCGAATCGCGCTGTCGGTCTTATTGACGTGTTGGCCGCCTGCGCCGCCGGCACGATAGGTATCGATGCGGACATCCTTTTCATCGATATCAATATCGATCGAATCGTCGATTTCCGGCGAGACGCTGACGGCGGCGAAACTCGTTTGTCGTTTGCCTTCGCTGTTGAACGGACTGATTCGTACCAAGCGATGCATTCCTTCTTCGCCTTTGAGATACCCGTAGGCCATCGGACCGCGGATCGCGATCGACGCGTGGTTGATCCCCGCCTCTTCGTTTTCCTGGCGATCAAGCAATTGGATTTTGTAGTCGTTGGCGACGGCCCAGGCGGAATACATCCTCAGCATCATGTCGGCCCAATCGTTCGCGTCGGTACCGCCGTCGCGCGCATTGATTGACAAGATGGCTCCGGCCCCGTCGTTGGGCCCGCTGAGCAGTGCCTTCAACTCGAGCGCTTCTAAGATTCCCTCCAATCGTACGACTTCCGCAGCGACCTCTTCGGCAATCGACTCGTCCTCGTCGGCCATTTCGAACAGCGCAGCGAAATCCTCGACCGAGCTGGACAGTTCGTTCAAGGGCCCGACAATCGATTTCAACGACTTCAGCTCTACGACTGTCTTCTGTGCTGATTCATTGTCGTCCCAGAAACCGGGCTGACCCATCTTCAGCTCAATCGCTTTGATTTGATCCTGCTTGGCAGCGTAGTCAAAGAGAGTCTCCGAGTTGTGTCAGACGCTCGCGGATATCTTTACTTCGCTGAACCAGTTCGGCATCCATTCTCGTCATGGACTCCAGTGAGGGTTTTGTCAGTCTTCATCTCAATCGTATTCGCAGCGGTTCCCGGCGACTAGCGCACGGCAAGCAGGGGGAAGATTAAGAGTAAGGGTAAGGGTAAGATCGAGTAACAAAAGGAAATATACATGGCTCGGGTGGTTTTAGCGATGAGTGGCGGCGTTGATTCGAGCGTTGCTGCGCACCTGCTGTTGGAGTCGGGTCACGAGGTGATCGGCGTTTTCATGCGGCACGGCGAGGAATCGAGCCAGGAGTGCCGTATTGACGGGAGTGGCAAAGGCAGCCTGCCGGTTCTGGGCGGCCTCGCTCAGGGACGGGCCGACCATAAGCAGGGCTGCTGTACCGCATCGGACGCCGCCGATGCGCGCCGCGTCGCCACGAAGATGGACATTCCGTTTTACGCGCTCGACCTCCAGCAGGACTTTCGCCGCATCGTTGACTATTTCGTGGATGACTACTTGAGTGGTCGAACGCCCAACCCCTGTGTGAAGTGCAATCACTGGATCAAGTTTGGCCGCTTATTCGACTATGCCGATGGGGTCGACGCCCAATTCGTCGCCACCGGACATTACGCTCGGATCAAAGCGGGTAACGGCGAAAGCAGAGAGCTTCATCGGGGTCTCGATTCGGGCAAAGACCAATCTTACGCGTTGTTCGGAATTCGACCCGATCGGCTGTCGCGGATGATGTTGCCAGTGGGAGGTTTCGAGAAGCCACGAATTCGCGAGATCGCCGAAGAACTGGGGCTTGGTGTGGCGGGCAAGCGGGATAGTCAGGAAATCTGTTTCGTCACCCAAGGCCACCACAGCGACTTTGTTCGCGCCCGCGAGCCGGAGCGATCGGCCGAAACCGGCGGCGATATCGTGACGGTTGACGGAAAGGTTGTCGGGGAACATCAGGGTTATGAAGCCTTTACCGTCGGCCAACGCAAGGGCTTGGGGATCGCACTTGGCCAGCCCCACTTTGTCGTCCGTATCGAGCCCGACTCTCGACGAGTGGTGATCGGTCCGAAAGAGTCGCTGGAGCAGGACGGATTGTTCGCAGACCAAGCCAACTGGCTGATCGATCCGATTGACTTGCCAGAGCGTGTTTCGGTGCAGATCCGCTACAACGGGCTACCGAAACCGGGCTCGATTTCGATCGCTGCGGACGATCCCGATCGGTTCCGAGTCCGCTTTGATGAACCTCAATTGGCTGTGGCTCCCGGTCAGGCAGCGGTTGTTTACGAGGGCACCCGAGTTCTCGGCGGGGGTTGGATTCTCTAGCTGGACAGCGCCAATTTAGAACCGAAATGCCGTACTTCGTTAAGTTATCAGCCGACAAGCCGATAGCCTGCGGTTCCCGCCAATTGCAGACGAGAAAATCGCATGCTATCGCATTCCGGCTGATTGATCATGACGCGGTCCAACCATAGGGCGCCGTTCCGCGCACGACGAACGGGCTATCGAGCTGCCTCAGAGTGCGTCCACCGTGAGCTGAATGACGCTCGCCGCCGGTCGCTCAGACCGGGATTTCCCGCAGAAAAATCGGCGGCTACTGCTGTCCGCTCGGGCTCAAGATTCGCTCCCTGACCCCCGTGAGCGGCAAAACACGCCATTTCACGCTCCGCAAACCGGGAAAAACGTTTGCCGCTTTCGAACTGCCACGATTACAGTTTGAGGTTTGCACGCTCTGCCTATTCCGGCACTTTTCCGTCGAATTGCCATACCCACCGAAAGGTTTGGGGGGAGGATCCTAACGCGATGAAGAAACCAGTACTGACCGCTTTTGCTTTCCTGTTTTCACTTGGAGTGATCACAGCTCGGGCAGACGCACAAAACGCGATCTTGGCCGAGATGTACGGTCGTGGTGTTCATGCCTACAACGCCGGCGACAACACCAACGCGATACGATATTTGTCGTTGGCGATCGATAATGGCAGCGAAGATCCTCGCGTCTATTATTTCCGCGGCATCGTCGCCCAAGCATCGGGCCGAGCGTACGAAGCGGAAGCAGATTGGCAACGCGGTGCTGAACTGGAAGCAAATGGCAAAGCCAACCCGTCCATCGGCCGCGCGCTCGCTCGATTCCAAGGTTCTGCTCGGATCAAGTTGGAAGAGATTCGGCAAAACGCCAGACTGCAGGCGCTTGCGTTATCTGCCGCTCGATCGCAGCAACGCTATGGTGAGATTCAAGCGGCCGAACCGAACGTTTTACGCGCCGCCCCACCAGCCGCAGCTGCACCTCCGGCGGCGGCAGTCGCGCCTCCGCCGGCACCTGGTGCTGCGGAAAACCCATTCGCCAACGACATGGCGGCGGGCCAACCAAAGGTCACCGCCGATGACGCACTCGAAGGCGCGATGAACGATCCATTCGCCGATGACGGGGCACCAGCCGGTGCGGCGCCCGCGGCAGCCGGTGACTCGAATCCATTTGGCGGTGCGGGCGGAACAGACGACCCGTTCGGTGCGGGCGGAACAGGCGACCCGTTCGGTGCCGGCGGAGGTGCTGATGCCGATCCATTCGGCGGCGGAGACTCGGGCGGCGCGATGGACAATCCCTTTGGCGGAGGCGACCCGTTCGGCAATTAGACTTCATCGGAATCGAGAAACATGACCAGCGGCGAGCGTTTGCAAAATCCAAACGCTCGCCGCTTTTTTCGTCGCCAAGTTGCGTGCAGTGCCCCTGGGCCTGCGTTTTTTCGGATTGGTACTACCGTCGCGGCAGTGGGGATACAATGAGGGTCCCGCCTGTCGGTTCTCCCCCGATTTGTCTCAGCCCGATTTCTCCTCCGGACCCACCCATGCGCACGCTGCTGGTCTCCTTCTCCGTTGCCTGCCTGACGGTTTCCGCGTTGCGGGCGGAGCCAATCGATTTCAACCGCGACATCAAGCCGATCCTCTCGGATAAGTGCTACGCCTGTCATGGCCCGGATGCGACGCAACGACAGGGTGGCGGCGAGGACGGGCTGCGGCTGGACACGAAGGAAGGTGCTTTTGCGGACCTCGACGGGAACTCGGCCCTTGTCCCCGGCGATCTCGAAGCCAGTGAATTGATACGGCGGATCAGCTCCGAAGACCCGGATGAAGTCATGCCGCCGAGCGACCACCGCAAGTCGCTGACGAAACAGGAAAAGCGCATGCTGGCTGACTGGGTCAAGCAGGGAGCAATTTGGTCTCGGCATTGGGCCTACGTTGCGCCGCAGCGAACGGACCGCCCCAGCGGAAACTGGATCGATGCGATGATCCGCCAGAAACTATCGCAACGTGGATTGAAACAAGCGTCTGCAGCAACCAAACGAGTTTTGGTTCGTCGCGCGTACTTCGATGTTATCGGATTGCCGCCGTCGCCGGTCGAAGTCGAGGAGTTCCTTGCCGATTCATCCGACCGTGCGTGGGAGAACTTGATCGATCGACTGCTGGCTTCGCCCCACTTTGGCGAGCGGATGGCGATCTACTGGCTCGATCTGGTTCGCTACGCCGACACCGTCGGCTATCACGGTGACCAGGATGTCAGCGTCTCGCCCTATCGCGATTACGTGATCAATGCGTTTAACGCGAATCTGCCTTTCGATCAGTTCACTCGCGAACAGCTGGCTGGTGACTTGCTGCCCGATCCGACGCAGGATCAACTGATCGCCTCCGGCTACAACAAGCTCGGCATGATGTCTGCCGAAGGGGGCGCTCAGCCGAAAGAGTATTTGACGAAGTATGCCTCCGACCGTGTGAGAACGGCGTCGACCGTGTGGCTTGGTTCGACACTGGGCTGTGCAGAGTGTCACGATCACAAATTCGACCCGTTCACACAAAAGGACTTTTACCGCTTTGCAGCCTTCTTTGCCGACATCGAAGAGCGTGGACTCTACTCCGGCGCAAACAGGGACGACAATTGGGGGCCGACGATCAGGATTCCCGACGATCGGCACGAAGAACTACTCCAGCCGATCGATGCAAAGATTACGCAGCTGACAAAGTCTTACGAAGCCTTCGACATCGCCGATTCACGGCAGCAATGGGAATCAGACCAGAAAGCCGGCGACGGAGACTGGCAATACTTGAAGCCTGAGGAACCGACCGCGCTGCACGGTACGAGGTTGAAGGTTCACAACGACCAATCGGTACTCGCGTCCGGCCCGTCCGGTGACACGAACACGTACACCGTCAAGTCCCAAACAAAACTTTCGAGTGTGACTGGATTCCGCGTCGAAATGCTGCCGGATCAATCGCTGCCGAAGAGCGGGCCGGGCCGCGCGGGCAACGGTAACTTCGTATTGAGTGAGTTGAAGGTCTCGACGCTTGATTCCAATGGCAAACGCACGCCGCTGAAATTCGTGAAAGCGGAAGCGACATTCGAGCAAGCCGATGGAAATAACAATCCGTACAAGGGATGGAAAGCAGCCGCGGCCATCGATGGCGACGCCCAGGGCAGCACTTGGGGGTGGGCCGTGATGCCGCAGGCCGGCAAGGCGAATCAAATCGTTGCCCAGCTGGGAAAGCCCTTGACGTCCGATCGGCCCATCGACTTGATCATCGAGCTCGAGCAAAACCATACCAATCCCGGTCACACGATCGGGCGTTTCCGTGTTTCGGCGACAACCGGCCAGGTGCGCGTCGATCCGCTTCGTGAATTGCCCGAAAACGTTCGCGGCATACTGGCCATCGACATGCACAAGCGATCCGCGGAGCAGCACGCCGAACTCGATCTCTATTATCGCACGATCGCACCGGAACTTGCCGACGTTCGCAGCCAATTGGAAGCGGCAAAGAAACATCGCGATCAGGTCGAGAAGCAGCACACGCGGTTGACGCTGATCACGAAACGGGTCGAGCCCCGCGAAATGCGCGTCCTTCCGCGCGGCAATTGGATGGACGATAGCGGTGAAGTTGTCGAGCCAGGGGTGCCGCACTTCTTGCCGCAGCTGCAAACCCAACAACGTGCCACGCGGCTCGACCTGGCTGCAGTGGCTGACTTCCGCCGAAAATCCGCTCACTGCTCGCGTGTTCGTCAATCGATTGTGGAAAATGTACTTTGGCAGCGGGCTATCCAACACCTTGGATGATATCGGCTCGCAAGGTGAGTTCCCCATACACGGCGACCTGCTTGACGCGTTGGCAATTGAATTCGCCGATAGTGGCTGGAACGTGAAGCAGATGGTGAAGTTGTTGTTGCTGACCGACAGCTATCGCCAGTCATCGCTGATGAGAGAAGAATTGGCCGAGGTTGATCCCTACAATCGTTTGCTGGCACGCCAATCGCGATTTCGGCTTGACGCGGAATTGATTCGCGACAACGCGCTCGCGGTCAGTGGACTTTTGGTTCGAGAGCTCGGCGGTCGGAGTGTAAAGCCTTATCAGCCCAAGGGTCTGCTTCGTCACCTCAATTTCCCGCAACGAACTTACCAACACGACAGCGGTTCAAACCAATATCGACGCGGTGTCTACACGCACTGGCAGCGACAGTTCCTGCATCCTGCGATGAAGTCGTTTGACGCACCGCCGCGGGAAGAATGCACGGCTGAGCGTCCTCGCTCGAACACGCCGCTGGCTGCGCTTGTTCTGCTCAACGATCCTTCTTACGTCGAAGCGGCACGTGTGTTCGCTGAGCGGATCTTGCAGAGCGATTTGAACAGCGATGAAGAACGGATCGACGCCGTGTTTGCTCAAGCGCTGAGCCGTAGTCCGAATTCAAGCGAACAGACGATCCTGCAGTCGCTGCTCGCTTCGCAACGTCGACGGTACGCCAAAGCACCCGATGCTGCGAAAGAAGTTGTGTCCGTCGGCGAGCGCCCAGTCGCCGAGGGGGTGGATGTAGGGGAACTAGCATCTTTGCTTGCCGTCACCCGCGCGGTGTTCAACATGCACGAGTTCATTACCAGGAATTAGGTCGCCATGAACAATCCGCTTGCCAATCACCACTGTCGCCGCACATTCCTTCAACGCAGCTCCTACGGGGTCGGTGCGGTTGCACTGGGATCGCTGTTGAATCGTCAGCTTTTCGCCGACGATCAAGTACGCGTCCCCAAATGGGAAGGCGTTGCCCGCTCGTTCCAGAGCACAGCGAGAATCAAGCGGGTGATTCACCTTTGTATGGCCGGCGGTCCGTCGCACTTGGAAACGCTCGATTACAAACCGAAACTTGCCGAAATGGACGGCAAGCCGATGCCAAAGTCCTATACCGAGGGCAAACAAATCGCGCAGCTTCAGGGTCAGGAAAATAGCTTGAAATGTCTCGGCCCGACGCATGAATTCAAGAAATTTGGCGAGTCGGGTCAGATGATCAGTTCGATCCTTCCGGAAATTGGCTCGATCGCCGACGACATTTGCATCATTCGTTCGCTGCAAACCGATCAAATCAATCACGATCCGGCGCACACGTTGATGAACACGGGCACGTCGATTCCCGGTCGACCTTCGATGGGGTCGTGGCTGCTGTATGGTCTGGGCAGCGAAAGCGATGACCTGCCCGGCTATGTCGTGTTGACGTCGGTCGGTGGAGGTCAGTCGCAGCCGATTGCCGCAAGACAGTGGCACAGTGGTTTCTTGCCGAGCCGTTTTCAGGGCGTCGAGTTCCGGTCGCAAGGTGATCCGGTGTTGTACGTTAAGAGTCCAGGCGGTGTTGATCTCGACAATCAATTGGAAGTCATTCGCGCGGTCCAGTCACTCAACCGAGTCGGCAACGAACAATTCCACGATCCGGAAATCGCCACGCGGATCGCTCAATATGAGCTCGCGTTCAAGATGCAGACGTCGACGCCGGAATTGATGGATCTGTCCCAGGAACCGCAGCACATTCTTGATCTGTACGGCACCAAGGGGGGCGACGGCTCATTCGCGTCGAACTGCCTGCTCGCTCGCCGTCTGGCCGAGCGGGGCGTGCGTTTCATCCAGCTGTACCATCGCGGCTGGGATCACCACGGCGGCATCCAAAAGGGCGCCAAGGTCACAGCCGACCTCGTGGACAAGGGAACCGCAGCATTGGTGAAAGACTTGAAGCAGCGGGGGATGCTTAACGACACGTTGATTATCTGGGGTGGCGAATTTGGACGCACACCGATGGCCCAGGGGAGCGGACGCGACCATCACATCATGGGATTCTCGTGTTGGCTGGCCGGTGGCGGCATCAAACCGGGATTTCACTGGGGTGCCACCGACGAACTCGGTTACGAGGCTGTCGAAAACAAGGTGCATGTCCACGACCTGCACGCCACGATGTTGCATCTGTTCGGCATCGACCACACGCGGTTAACGCATCGTTTCCAGGGCCGCGACTTCCGTCTGACCGACGTCAGCGGCCGAGTGGTCAACGAGATTCTGAGCTAACCGAAAGTTAGCGGTCATGCCTTTCGCTGTTCGCACATGATTCTTTCCATTTGCCCGCGGCGGGCGGATGAACGAACCGATCTGAATGCCTCGCTCGAGAAACCACGTTGCCCACGGGCTCATCGCGATGTGAACAGCAGGATGGTCAAGTCGTCGGGTTTTCCTGGAACGTCGGATAGAGAGCCCGTCATTCTGCTGGTGGCCAGGTCTGAGATTTCCATCACGCGGTGAAGTGGCTTGCCAAGTCTCGCCCCCTCGATGACTTCATTCAAGTGAAGATTGTCGAACAGTCCGTCGCTGCCCACGATCACTGTGTCCCTTGGTGCGAGTCGCCTGCGAGGACCGATATCAATGTGCATGTCTCGAGAGCCGACCAGATTCGAGACGATGTGCCGCTCATCATGGTGCATCGCGTCTGCTTCCTCGAGCATTCCTGATTCAACCGCGTAGCCGACGGGCGAATGCGATGTCGACTTCCACTTCAATGCCCCACGCTGCCCAATCACCATCGTTGTTGAATCGCCAACTTGATAAGCCCGCGCTATTTGATTTTGGATTTCGACCACGGCTAAAGTCGTAGCCGCGCCGATTCCCAAGTCCAGAATCTCACGATTGGCCAACTCAATGCCATCCAGGATCGCTGGACGGAGATCGTTCGTGGCTTCCGCTTCCTCCACGTACTGGGCGACCGACTCAACCGCGATTGCCGACGCCTTATGGCCGGCTGGGGAACCGCCAACACCGTCGGCCGCGATCAGGACCACGGCGCCGCGACTGGTTTGGACCACGGCGGCGCTATCATCGTTGGGTTCAATCTTGCCGGGGCATCGGCGGCACAGAACCACTACATTTCCAGCTGACACGGCGATTGATTCAGCGACGCTCATATCACTTTCGATGAACAGCTCGCTCGTTGCTTTGATGCTTGCGGTTGCCATTGGCTTGACTCAATTGTGTGGGTGGTACTTGTTAGCTGTCGCTTCGGCGGCGCTTGACAAACCGCAGCGATTTGAGCTGCACACGCTCCCAGTCCTCAAGCATTTGCGTTGCATCCCGATGTCGGTGTCGCGGATTGAGGGCCAGCGATTTTTTGATGATGGCAACGAGTTCCGGATGTGCCCGCCGACGCAGGTTTGCCGTGCCCGGCATCGGCCAGCTAAACGGGTACTCGGGCCACGATCCAGCGAGCATGCGAAAGGCGATCAATCCGATCGCGAAAACGTCACTGCGCATCGAGGGCCTGCCCATCGCTTGTTCCGGTGCCATGTGCCCCACGGTACCGGTCCCAGATCCGCTGATGGTTTTTTGCGCTGCCTTGGCGATACCAAAATCACCCAGTCGAATGCGTTGTTCCTCGAATAGGAGAATGTTCTCCGGCTTGATATCACAGTGGATCACGCCGTGGTCATGGGCATGCGCCACCGCCTCCAACAGCTGAGTCAGGATTTGGAATGCAGACTCGAACGCCATTCGGTGTTGCAAGCGATCTTGAAGAGTCCGTTGGGCGAGCGGCGAGACGATGACAAAATGTCCATCAATGAATGTCGCATCACGAATCGGTAGAATACTGGGATGATCAAGATTCATGGTCAGTCGGACTTCGCGGCGAAACTCTTCAAGGAGTTCAGTCGACATGGCCGACGCGAATGGAATCTTCAACGCGACTTTCACACCAAGCAGCGTGTCAAGCGCGGAATAAACAGCCGCATAGGCACCACTGCCGATGCGACGATCCAGCCGATACTTACCCAGCCGTGAACCAACTCGCAGGGATTTGATTGGTGGAGGCATGGTGATCGGGCTACTCATGAAAAAATTCCAGGGGACCAAGCATCTCGCGGACTTGGCGGCTGGAGCAAGGTCACGCGACTGTGTGGTAAATTTCCACTTAAAACATGTGGTTCTTCCGGAGTTTTAGTGGCAGATGAAAAATTGCATTCAAGGGGTGGCCGGCGGTCGAGCGTCAGCGAGCCCCCGGAATTCCATTGGCTCGCGTCTGGGGGCTCGCTGACGCTCGACCACCAGCCACCCAATCATTGCCGATCAACCACAAAATTCGCGGAAGAACCAAACATGTTTGACGCAAGTTTCGTGCCAGGCTCTGCCGGTGAACTCGAGTTGAATTCCGCGATCGCAGCCTGCAGTTCGCGGAAGCGAATTGGCTTGGCGACGTACCCATCCATGCCAGCGGCAAGGCATTTTTCGCGGTCGCCTTTCATGGCGTGAGCGGTCATCGCGACAATGGGGGTGTGAGTTCCCGTTCGTTGTTCATGCTTGCGGATGGCAGCGGTCGCCTGAATGCCATCTAACTCGGGCATTTGCACATCCATCAGAATCAGGTCAAAAGCATTCGCTTCGCTCAGCTTGACGGCTTCTAGGCCATTATTGGCGATCGTCAACACGTGGCCCCACTTCTCGATCACACCAATCGCTAATTTCTGGTTTGTCACACTATCTTCGGCCAACAGGATCTGCAACGGACGTTGCTCGGACACGTCGATTGCCGGATAGCTCATTGCATCGTCGACCATTTCGATTTTGAGGGCCTGCAGAATCGCATTCAAGAGATCGGACTGCTTGATCGGTTTGAACAGGCATGCCGAGACTCCTAGCCGCCGGGCACGCTCAGCATCATCCGTTTGGTCACCAGCTGTCAGCATCGCGATGACAATCGGGACCGATTCCAGGTGCTGTTTCAATTCTTCCAGCAGCGAGAAACCGTCGACCTCGGGCATCTTCACATCACACAGCAGTAGTTGGTACGGTGCCCCGCGATCCGCTGCTTCACGAATCAGCTTCGAAGCCTGACCTGCACTCGGGGCAAGTGTCGGACGGAGACCCCAATTGGTAAGCATCTCTTCCAGGATGTGCCGCGTTGTCTCGTTGTCATCCACGACCAGGATCCGCGATCCAACTAAGCGACGACGCTTCCACCTTGAAATCTTGCGTTCACCTTTACGACCGAGCCGAAACAGGGCGTTGAAATGGAAGGTGGTTCCGACTCCCACGCTGCTCTCAACGGAAATCTGACCCTGCATCAACTCGACCAGCCTAGACGAGATGGTCAGTCCGAGACCCGTGCCGCCGTACTGACGTGTTGTGGATGAATCGGCTTGCTCAAACGCGTCAAAAATGGCGTCGCATTTGGCGGCTGGAATACCGACCCCCGTATCGCGAATTGCAAAGTGCAGGACCGCGGACTCGTTGTCACGTGACTCAACTTCGATCGTCAGGACGACTTCTCCTTGCTTCGTGAATTTAATCGCATTGCCGACCAAATTAACGATCACCTGGCGCAAACGTCCGTCGTCACCGACCAGCGCGTCTGGTACTTCCGGTTCGATGTCGCAGGCGAGTTCAAGTCCTTTTGCGTGCGCTCGAACGGCGAGCCCGCGCATGGTGTCGCCAATCAACTCGCGAAGATGGAACGGTACAAGGTCCAACGCCAGTCGTCCCGCCTCGATTTTCGAGAAGTCAAGAACATCGTTGATGATGTTCATCAACGACTCTCCAGAGTCGATAATCGTTTCGACGTATTCCGTCTGGGACGGTGTCAGTTCCGTATCGCGGAGCAGTTCACTCATACCCAGGACCGCATTCATTGGCGTCCGAATTTCGTGGCTCATGTTCGCTAGGAAATCGCTTTTCGCTCGGTTCGCTGCTTCCGCCGCCTCCTTGGCCTGCCGAAGCTCCAATTCGGATAGCTTCCGCTCGGTGACGTCCCAGAAGAGCGCCTGCAAACCAATCACGCGTCCCGACTGGCTCACGGGAGTCTTGATCACCTGAAAATAACGGAGCTGACCATCCGACTCTTCTTCGTTGGCTTCAACATCCTCCAGTAATTCGCCCGTCTCCATCACTCGAAGATCGTCGGAGCGGTATTTGTCGGCCAACTTGCGCGGATAGAAATCGTAATCGGTCTTGCCGAGGATTTGGTCCGCCGGCCGCTGCAGCAACTGGCAGAACGCTCGATTGACAAACACAAAACGACCGTCTCGGTCCTTGCGTATGACGTTGACTGGCAGGCTCTCGACCAGCGACGCGTACAGTGACTCGGAGTCCTTCAAAGCCGTTTCGATAGCTGGATCGAAGGCCCGCACTGGTGTACGCCATTGTTGGTAAAATTGATTCAACCCAGCAAGCATGTTCGACAAGGTATGTGAGGGCATCTCAGCAGCCCCAAGGAACGAGAAAACAAACATCTATCACGATTGCACGCGCCGTACCAATTGCTATCGGCATGCCCTAAGTCGGGCATTTCATTGACGTGCGGCTAGGGTCGCTGCGGATTTCCAAGAAATTGAGCGATGTCGGGACGATTCCGCGACCGACCAGCCTGTCCGCTACCGGCAAATCGTCGCAGGTCGGAGCTCGAGCCGGAAAATTGTCGACCAGCGCGGAAAGTTCTTTTCCAGCACGCTCCCGATCCGCGTCGACTGCCAAGTCCACACCACTGCCGGTGGAAGGAGATAGGTTCTTGAGGAGAAATCGGTGTCCCTGGAGGTGGAAACGCCGGATCGGCGACGGGCAACCTGACGTACCGATCACCGCGACAGTCGTTCGCCGGGTACCGGTCTGCGATCAGAACGGCGGTCGGCAGGACGCCGATCAACCTACCTGGACTGCCTTGGAGAGGCCGCTCACGATCTCACCGATTGTTCCCCAAGAATGCTTGTGGCACAGCGTTCCAGAAATCTTCAGCGTGAATGTCGTCAGGTCGAACGAAAACTCCGTGACCTCGGCCTCGCCTTCGTTCCCAAACGTGATCTTGTTCAGAAACTCGCCCAAGCGAATTGCCGCTGGCGTTCCCGACAAGTCGATGACGAACTTGGCTTGCGCAAGTTCCTTCAACTCTGTGATCTTGGCTTCGATCGCGGACGTGTCGAGGTCTAAAAGATCGTTGATCGTTTTGGCAAGAATCTTCTCGAACTTGCCGACCTCCGACACGATGGGGCCGAGGTGAACGTCTGCAAGGAGACCGCTGGCGATGAGTAGTAGCCCTGCCAAGCAATAAACCCCTCTCCTATTTCGTTCATGCAAAACGTAAACTCATATCCTTCGCCGTTATCGATCGAGTCCAGCTTGGTCGGTTCCATCGTCACGTTGTTGGCGGCGTCCACCTGCATCAGCCAAAGTGCACTGCCAGTTGATCCGTCAGGATTGATTCCACCAAAGTTGCCCACTGCGAAAACGATCGTGAGGTTTCCATGTTGATCGGCGCGGGCCGCTAACTGAGGCGTGTTCGGGAATTGGCCGATCGGCACGGGGGCGCCCACCGGCGTACCAAGTCCGACTGCATCGTCGCCCGCGTACCGCTGAAGCATCAGACCGAGTGACGAATCTTGAATGACAAGTGCACTTAACCCCTCCCCGTACTTGGCCACGGAAGCGGCTACGAAGCCGGGATTCGCCGCCACGACGGTTTCATCTGAAGTGGCGTTCAACAGGCTGGATGCGAGCTTCGGCGTATGGTGCACTGGCACCGTCACCATCACCGCTTGGCTAAGGAGCGTCGTCTCTTGTAACGTAAAAAAATTGCGTTGGCGGATTGAGATCGAGGCTTGCGCGAAGAATGTTGCGGTGTCGCCGAATGTTGGCAATGGATTTCCTGTCCATGAACTGCCGCTGCTTCCGATCGCGCGGTCAATGGAGGCGTCGAAGATTCCGTTGTGATTTGTGTCCTGGTAATAGGTCACGCTCAGTCCATCCGATTGACGTGGATGAAAGGCATTATTGGCGGTCAGCGTAATCGGATCCGTTCCAGTGTCACTAATCGTTGTCGCTGAAATCGTCAGCGATTCGATGGTGGGCTCATTGGGAAGGATCACGTCCAATGGTTCGCCGTCCGCATCGGTTGCGTTAAAGGGAAACTGGAACCTCCCATCGGTGACTTTGATTGCGATGTCTTCAACCGGTGTCAGCACCGGTTCGTCGTTCACCGATGCGACCGTGATCACAAGTGTCGTCAGTCCGCTACTTTCTTCTTCGTCGATGACCTCGTAAACAACCCGATCGGTACCGTGAAAGTTGTCGACAGGTCGATAAATGTACGTATTGTCCTGCGGTGTTAACGTTCCCGAGGAGGGTTGCTCTCGAATTTCTACCCGCACAGTCGCGGGGTCACTGTCGGGGTCGTAGGTGTTGCCCAGAACGTCGAGCACGACATTGCCATCCTCGTCAAGTTCGGCTTCGATCAGGCGCGGCTGAGGCGGCGCGGACAATACTTCCACGTCGATGTCGCGTAGATGACGACCGAAAGCGTCTGGACTGAGGCGAAACTGCGTTGCACCACGGCCAACATTTCCCAAAAGAGCGCGAATCGCCGCGTCATCAAACTCGAAGTGCCCGCTGGAACTCACTCGATCGCTAGCGTCGACCCATTGGTCAGTGCCAGTGCCAACAAACAAAGTAGGTGAGTTGCCGCCGAAATTCACTCGTCCGGAAAGCCCCAGGTCAAATGTCCTGCGGTCTTGTTTGCTACCCCCCGCATCACGATCGGTGTCGTTGCTTAATCGAAGTGTGATTTCAGGTGTGTGCCCACTGAGCGAGTTGATGATCCGAAGGGCGTCCAGTGCAGAAGCGTCGCCTTCACCGGTCACGTCGTAATAGAACCCTCGCACGCCGTCGGATCGACCAAGACGATTGATCACGACCAGCGCATCGAGTGCAGAGATCGTTAGGTCGTCAGCGCGAGTTTTCAACGGCGAAGACTCGCAACGATGGCCATTTGCGTTAGCACCGCGCCTGCGAAGTGCTCTCAGATGCCGAACAAGGCACGGATCCGATTTACAATCTTGCCCTGCAAAAATGTCTCGTCTAACTCGCTGGCGGGTTGCGAAGCCTGTTCCGAGTTCTCTCTCAACGCTTGTTGTCTGACCGCATGATCGTTCAGTTCACGTATCAAGCGCCTGGCTGCGGCGTAGTAAGCGTGGTCCGCGGTGACAAGCGCCGACGTACGCTTGGCTCCCGTTTCGGAAAGGATGTCTCGGGGAAGAATAATCGAAGGATCAAAATCGTAGAGAAAGTCATCGGCGGCGGTGACACTTGACGTGCTGTAGAAGTCAAAAACTTCATCGATATCCGAGTCGGCGTATTGGGCCGCGATGGTAAGCACAAAGTGGTTGGGTTCACGGTCATAGGCATTCAATTCAAACCAAACACTGCCGTGGGTGGTAGCGGTTTCAATCGGTCCTGATTTAACCGTGGCAATCGGGTTGCCGCGGAAGCGGAGCGTTTTTCCTGCGGCGCTAAAGATCTGATAAGTTTTCATGATTGAACCCTGAACGTTGACGAACTGATTTGATCACCACGCAATTCGTGTACCGATCTGCACGTTCATCCAGGACTCGCGGGTGGGCGCAATGTTGTCCGTCCAGTTCAGCGGGTTGGACCACTGGCCGTCGAATTCGCCATCCCAAAACACGGTCGCCAGCACCAACCGCGGCTCAAGGCGTTCAAATCGCGGAGTCGTTCGGTACTTCGGCTGCTCTGAACCATGAAGAAAGGAACGCAGGAGGTTACGTCTACACGAAGCCTCATGGCTGCCGCTTGCACCCGCACATCTGCGGGACCGAACCAAAGACCGAGAATTCGACATGAAGGCACCAAGTCAAGCAGACCACGCAAACTGAATCGGATGGTTGCGAACCGTCGGGTGTCTGCTTATTCGGCGCCTCGTCGCAACCGCAGTTAGAAACTGCCAACGAGCGTTCTTTCAGGGCAAAGTCTGTGCCGCAGTGAATGATTCTGTCGTGGCGCGGGACGTCAGTCCAGCGTGGTCGAGAGAAAGCGATCGTAAATTCGGCCACAAGCGAGTGTGCAAAGGGGGAAGGTCTTTTCGTCATCATAATCTCACATCTAACACCGACGCAAAGAATTGTTTCAACGTTGGAAACATTCTTGCCGGTTCGTGACAGCAGGTTGATCTCGCACTGCCTGACTTGCTTGATGAGAGTGGAAAGCCGTGCAGTCTATTGCCGGCGCGGGCAATTTCTAACCACTCACAATCGCCGTGGGAAAAACGCGATTCTTGAGCGTTTCGGCACGTCCCGCTGACGCTTGAAATCGCCAATCCCCCGCATCGGTGGCGGCGTTGTTCGAGCACATTGAGATTTCTCGTCAATACAGCAAAGAGGCACGACATGTGCATCGCTGTCTGCCGTTCTCAATCGTCAATCAGACTTTGGAAACCTCGGAAGTGCGCAACACCTCCGCTGCACATCGTCAGCGCTAATCAATGAGTAGAGGAAGTCAATCAATGACAACAAGAGATCGCTATTCTCATTTGCATCGACGACTCTCGCTTGAGTCGCTCGAAGCTCGGCAGCTGCTTGCCGCAGGCATTCAAAATCCGTCGAATCCTCTCGATGTGAATGACGACTTGCGGATTTCAGCGCTGGATGCATTGGTTATCATCAATGAGTTGGGCCGACAGCGGAATTCTCAGGGTTCAGGACCGGTGTCTAGCCTTTACTATTTTGACGTTGGCGGCGACGGCGCTACCACATCGGGCGACGCCTTGCGCGTCATTAATGCCATTGGTCGGCATCAAGCGGATGTAGCATTCCGGTTGAGTGGCGATACGGACAGAGACGGCGGGACAACCCGTGACCGCCGTACGTATAACCTGGGTGTGGTTGGCCGCGTCAACTTTTTTGAAGGAATTCCATCTCTGCTAGTCACGGCCGAGCCTGGCGGCCAGCCGACATGGATCGATATCTCGTCACGCGTCTCCGCGACCGGTGAGTTCTCGCTGGATGATGTGACGATTCGTCAGATTCTTGGATCGCAGATCAAGCGGGGGCCGGAGCAGTTGCGTTTCACGACCAAGTCGCCGAGCACTCTAACGCGGCATCTGGATATCGATGTCCTCGCCGCGCCACCGCAACCTCGGTTGGTGCAAACCGAAATCCAAGAAGACAACGAGGTTCTGCTCGATTTTATCGGCGCCACCTACGCACCCGACAGCGCTGCGTCTGAGCTCAAGCTATCCATAAAACAATCACCCGCATCAGGAACGCTCGTGCCATCCGGCAACGCCTATGTCTATCATCCCAACGCGAACTATTTCGGAACGGACTCGCTTGTTTATGAAGTCCAAGATGGGGTCGACACTAGCGGTCCAGTGACTCTGGCGATCACGATCGATTCGGTCAACGACGTGCCTACGATCACACCGATCGCTCGTCAAGAAGTACAAGTGACTGATGGTGTGATACGAATTCCTGTCGCAATTTCCGACGCCGACGGGACGACGCCCGACTATATCGCCATGGCAACGATTCGCAATCCGCTGGCCGAAATTCGCGATCAGTACAAACTCGCCTACGCGGGTGATGACTATTTCAATTTGACCGGACTCAACGAAAAATGGCTGTTTAGTAAAGACGGCAAGTCCTACTTACTGATGCCCAACGGCGATTTAGTCCAGTGGCAAGGCCAGTACGTCGAAACGGCCGATCGCAAGTCGTTGATTGCGTCGTTGGACGTCTCGGTCTATGACGATTTATCGTTATTGTGGGACGCACCGCCACAGAAACTAGTCGATGTCGCAGCGCATATCGAAGACGGCATGCTGACGCTCGTGCCTGCACCGGGCGTCGTTGGTGAAGTGACCGTCGATGTTTTTGCAACCGATGGAATTGCAGACCAACAGCAGAGCTTTGTTCTGGACATTTCACGCGACTATGACTTCAATCAACCTGAACTCGAAGCGGTCAGTTTGCTGCAAACCGACCTACCCACATTGACTCAGGCGGACATGCCTGGTTACGTCGAGAACGTGTTCCAACAAGTGGATAAGTTCGACGAGCAATCGTCGCAGCAAATGATCGACTTGGTTCGCAAGTTGACGTTGATCTACCAATCTTCGGAACAGCAAATCGCTAGCTCGCAGCAATGGAAGGCTGAAAACGCACGAGTCGCCAAACTCAATCTTCAACGAGTCGATCAAATTCTTGCGGACCTGAGAATACTAAAGTCGGAATACAACGCCGCCTGGAAAGATGCAAGTGACAATCAATCGGCGGTGGATATTGATTTATATCAAGACCCACTGAAGATCAATTACGACATTTACACGCAGCGAAACTACGTGCGTCAAGGCGAAGCGGCTGAACTTGATTTGCGAACCTATTCCCCTGGCCTTACCGCAAGTTTCAACTATTTCGGTAACGGCAAGGGTGAAATGATCGATGGAGCTTCGATTGATCCGACTAGCGGATTGTTCCGATGGGAAACGCGTGATACCGCACCCGGCGTTTACGAATTCGGCATCGGGATTAGCACGGTGTACACAGTTGGTGGCATTACACAGGAGCAATACAGCTCCAGCTATATCGAAATCGAAGTCTTCGCCAATCGACCGACGATCGAATCGTTGACGCTCCGTCCGACACGGATTAGCGACAACGCGACCGACGAAATCACTTTGGTGGCCGCCGGCGTCCGCCATCCACTCGGCCCCGTTCAAGCCGTGGCTTTCTACCAAGACACGAACAACGATGGTTTTCTCGATACGGCTACCGATCGTTTCTTAGGACGCGACGAATTGGGCAGCGACGGGTGGTCTTGGACGGGACTGCCGCGAGAAGTTCCTGATGCGGACTCTGTCAAGTTCATGGCGAAGGCAGAGTACGATACCGGTTCGTACGTTCTATTCAGCGACCCGGTGAGTGTCACGGCGGGAGTGCGTCGGTCGGCCAAGCTTGATATCGACGTCATCACGCCGATCGGCGAACCGGCGGCAATCTTTACTGCGGAAACGATTCCAGAAGCTAATCACATCAGCCGCTACGGCAACGGGCGAAGCGTTTCGGTTGGCAGTGACGACCAAGGCAATGGGCTGTATTTGACTCGCCGTGAAAATCTCGACGCGATCGGATTGGGATCCGCCGTTGCCGAACCGCTGAGGCTGCTCGACGATTCGCCACTTTCCTATTCTGTGGACACGGACGCCGATGGCAATGCAGTCGTGTTGTATGTCGACAATGACCTCGAAGGATTGCATCTGATCCGCGTCAGCGCCGCAAATCAAATCACTGGCGAATCGACCTTGATAACCGACGATTACTTTCAGTCGCTTCAGTACACTGTGGCAATGAACGAAAGCGGCCAAGGTGTCGTGCTCTGGAAAGATGACGTGTTTGGTTTCAATCAAGTCCTCGTACGAACGTTGTCAACCACCGGTCTACCGCTGAGCGACACATATACGCTGGAGTACGACAGTCTTCCATCGCCCAGTGCGTCATGGGACACAGCGGCAATCAACGAATCGGGAGACTACGTTGTCTCATGGGGAAACTATATCGCGACCGGATCCGCCGCAAGCACGAAGGCTCCTGGCGTCATTTACACAGGATTTGTTGCTGAACGAGCCGCGATGAGCTCAAGCGGTTGGACCGTTCTGGCGACTGGCCAAGAAATGTTAGCAATTGATCCCAATGGCCAGCGCGTGTCGGCAACCACACTGCTTGCAGAGCCTTTAGCGATTGGTAACGTGTATGACTTCCGATCCAAGGGCGACAATCAATTTGAGTTGGTCACACAGTATTATGATTCCCTCGGCGTCGACGCGACCGTCTTGACGGCGCAGACGTTCTCGCTGGAACAACAGCCCGACATTACTGCTTCGGGTTTGACAATCACTAGCCCCGGAGTAGCCCAGTCCGATCAGGATCTTTCGATTCAGTTCACACTCAATAACACCAGCGAGAATGCCAGCGATTCGGTCCCCGTCGCAATCTACCTGAGCCATGACGAAGCAATCACTCGATCGAGTCGCTTGTTGGATACCTACCAGACGGATCTGGGAATCGCGAGCAAGGCGGCCACCGTTTTTGAAACGACCGTAACATTGCCTGGTAACGACGATCCCTTCTGGAACGCCGGTACGACTTCGCTATCGCTGTTCTTATCGCTGCCGACATCGGGAAAAACCGTACGCTTGGAGATTCCCATTGTACGAACATCGCTTCCCGCATCACTGAGTGTGAAGGGAGATGGCGCGGACAATTCCGGTGATGACTTCCCCACCGATCCACGAGCGAACCAAACGCCGAGGTTCATTAGGCCGAGCGTCGTCACCGAACAGGGCTTCAGTGCGAACGTCTTGAAAACGCCAGGCATCTTTGTCGTGATCGCAGGTCAATTTGTTTCTGCGGCGAACCAACTCGCACGACAGGCACCCGAACCGCTCAGGGGCCAGATAATGGAGATGTCGCGTGCGGTGCAAGTCAACGTAGACACGTTTGTGTCAGAATCCTTGACTCTTGCAGACGCTCGAAAACGAATTCTCGATATGGCAGCGTCAGCGAAGAACGATGCGGTGGATGCAGCGGAACAAGAGCAGATGCGCATCGAGACCGAAGCGAGATCGATTCGAGACAAGCAAATCGCGAAGAACAACAAAGACATTCTGGACATCCAACGTAGTCGAGGGCAACTGATCGCAAATGAAACAGCTTGGTTGAATGAGCAACTCCAAATCGCCAACAGGCAACTCGAGTCGCTCAGTGGTTCGGAGGCCGACATCGCTCGTGTCAGCTCGGAACTTGCGGAACCATCGGGATTCGCTTTGGGAGGGGTGATCGGATTTATCGCTGAAAAAGCCGACAACACTGTGAGTTGTGCTCGTGATGCGTTTACGTGCTACAACAAAGCAGTCAAGACTTTGAGTGCGCAGTACACGAAGCTACGTGACGAGGCATTTGCCAAACTCACTCCCGCCATCAAGTATCTCAACGATCGCTTACCCAAAGTGCCTGAGTGGGTGGATAAGCGAATTGATGATGCCGTCACCTGGTCCAAACAAAAATCCAAGGATGCCGGCGATGTGTACGACGCAACGGTTGCCAATGGAAACACCGTTCTCGAGGAAAAACGTCAACAGGCTTCAAACTCTTACAACAACGCAAAGTCGCGTCTGCCCGACCTGGGCGAAGGCATTCGAGTCGAGACGAAATCGATCACCGGCGTGCTAGCGAAAATCGGAGACGGTTTGGACGCGGTCATCAAGGATCCCAGCGGCTTGGTGGAGCAAGCGAGAAAGCAATTGGACGAATTGGACCAGAACAATCCGTTTGGCTCAGTCCAAAAGATTATCGGACAAATTCAAGTGCCGACAGACATCGCCGAAACCGTCTTGAGTGACCTCAGTAAAGATTTGGCTCCTGTCTTCGATACCCTCACCGACGGAGCGGGCAAGTTTGCGGATTGGGCTAAGACAACCGGAGGTAGTTTCTCGGATTGGGTCAAGGATGCCGGCGACAAAGCTGCGGATTGGGTCAACAAGAATCTCGGCGATCTGCTTCACCAGGAAATCGTCGCTTATCAACTCGATACGGACTTTGCTCTGTCATTAAACCTAGCCAACGGAGCAGTCTATGCGGATGCGAAGATCGGTCCGGGATGGAAATACGATTCGCACAAATTGCAAGGACTACTGCAAGGCAACTTCGCGTTCCCGGACATCGATCCAGTCGAAGCGATTTCGAGAATGTATGGCTTCGAGCTGATCGTGAACAGCGACTACGATGCCGTTCACGCCGCTCAAAACGCCATGTTCGGACCACAGAACGTCTATTTCGGCAGTGACCGATTTGTTTCCTATTTCGGTCTCGAAACCGTGGCCGCGGTAGCCGCTGAATCGATTGTCACTGGCGGCCAAGCATCCAAGGATGCACTCGAAAGTTTGGGTGAACATTTGCGGCTCGAAATCAACGACATTCTGTCGTGGCTACAGTTCAAGGGCGAACAGCAACTCTCGTCGATTGTGCCTGATGTCATCAAGGCCTTGATCACGCAAACCGATATCGTGCTGCCGCAACTCGAAGTTCATTGGACGCCAGTGACGTACCATTATGAATTGAAAGAGAACCCGATGATCGGCAAAGCGATCAAGGCAGTCACGGCGAAAGAAGTGAGTGTCAGTGAATTGGTAGGTGGAAAGAAGCTCGATGCTGACTTACAGCATCTCTGTTTCTCGATTGTATGGCAAGGCTCGCAGCCCGCCGGCTCGTTGGACCCCAGTGTGATCGACGCGGCAATCACAGACTACGCCAACAAGTTCGACTTGACAAAGTTCGGCGGCGCGTCGCTCGACACGTCGCTTGTCGATACCGCATTGACGGAGTTGCAATCCGAAGGTGTACCGAAAATCGTGATTGACGTGCTCAATTTGCTGCGCAATCAGACAGTCGACGTCAGTCAATTCACAACGCAATTGTCTCGGAAACTGGCGGATACGATGGGAATCAATTTGTCATTGATCAAAGAGCAATTGGGGCATCGCACGGCAGGCAACGTCGTGATCGACTTGGCTGCGACGCCCGCCGGAACCGAACTGAAGAAGCTGTTGGGCAAGATGACGTTTGGCAACGCAGGCGAAGCGAAGTTAGACAAGTTCACATTGGACCTCACCAACTACCGCCTCGAAATCAACGGCACACTACGCCACAAACAATCATGGGGTTCGATCGGAGACATCGTTTCCGGTTTGGGAAAGGCAATCGGTGGCGGTTAGGAAGCCTCGATCGGCTGAGAACGTGTTTTAAAAAGGGGTCCGACCCCTCTCGGAGTTTGGTTCGCGGCCGCTAGAAGGCAATGAATCGAGCGAAAATGGTGGCGTCACGTTTCTCTCGGAAAGGGTCAGACCCCTTTTTCAAACACGTTCTCGGCGGGAACGGCAGTACCGACGACTGTGACCGAGTGGAGCCTTGCCGATGCGTCGTTGACTGGCTGCAACTCGCTTCGCCGAATGGATACCTCTCGAGGCGCTTCGATCCCGATTTGTACGCGGCCACGACCGATACTTGTGATTACAACATTGATGTTCGATCCAAGCTGAATCGACTCACCGGGCTTGCGTGTAAGAACTAACATGGGATCATCCTTGAGACAAATGGGGGGAGGAACGTGCCGTAGGGCCACACTGCACTTGGTAGGCTGATTATTGACTGCAAATGGTGAGCCAGTTGCGCAAGACATTATCTCGCGAAGGCAACCGGCAAGTCGAGCGACGAGCAATGCTAGCGATTCTGGAAAGCAACGAATCAGGAGCTCTCCCGCGGTATCTGAACTGACCGCAACATGACGTTGGCCAGATATCCGCCGATTTATTCCTTCGCTTGTTCCAAACAGCGTCGATGATCAATTCTTTCTCAGGCTTGGAAAATCGCTTTCCAGCATTGCCGATGGCTTCGACGGCGAACCGTTTTCGTTTTGCCCCGACCATGTCTGAATTCTGCCTTGGGGCGTTACCGCGGCCAGAACGTCCCCGCTGTGATTGATTGCTAGCGAAGTGACGCGGCCGTCGCTGACAGGCAGACCGATCAATTCCTGGCCCGATTGAAAGTCCCAGATCCGCACGTCCCCCGTGCCGCCAACGGCCAAACGTCGATCATCGGGAAAGAACACGATCGAACGAATCTCACCCGGTTGTCCAAGCAACGTGGCCACCAACTTTCGCGAGTCCGTTTCCCACACTCTCACCGTTCCCGACTCGCTTCCCGATGCGACATAACGATTGTTCGTGCTGAAGGCGATGCTCATTGACCATGCCCAGAAGGAGTCGAATTCGGCAAACTTCGCCAGTGCAGTTCCCGTTTCGACGTCAAAACAACAGACACTTCCGTACTGTTCACCGCCGACCAACCACCGTTCGTCGGGCGAGAATGCAAAGTGGTAGCAGTGGGCGTTCAAGAATCGAACGTGTTGCGGTGGCGATGGTGACAGATCGTACAAGTCGATCGGTTTGCCATCGGAACGTGTTGCGAGCCAACGACCCGAGGCGGAGACCGCCAAGCATTGTTCGTAGATCGGGCTTTGCATGGGAATTCTCTCGGGCTCCGTTGAACCTTCACGCCAGATCTCGATCACTTGGGAATTCGGATCAACGACAGCGGGGACCACGCCGACCAAGGTTTTGCCATCACTCGACACGGCGCGGAGGCCGCGCGCCTGATGGAAGGGGCGGGTCGAGCCGTCGACCAGGGACCAGCGGCGTGATTCGCTGGAGCCGCCCAGCAGAATCTCGCGTTCATTCAAAAAGAAGGCGGAGTGAACATCGGGTGCATCTAACTGCGAGTGGGGCTGGGGCTTTCTTAAGTCCCAAATCCTGACTTCACCTCGGGCGTCGCCTGCCGCCCAATAGCGACCTTGGGGACCGATCGCCAATGCGGAAACGGTATGCGTTTGAGCACTGACCTGCAGCTCCGCCAGTGTTTTCGGATCGTAAGCGCGGACGGCGCGGTCATTGCGTGAGGCCACGACCAACGATTTTCCATCGGCATGGAACTTGGCGGAAACCAACGGGCCCGTGCTGACTTGCATCTCGTTGGTGATCCGACCATCGTGGGCGTCGACAACTTGCAGGGTACCCCAGTTGATCGCGGCCAAAGTCTTCCCATCCGGGGATTCGTCGCTGATCGCCTGACCAGCAAACATGCGGGTCAGCTCTGGCGGCCACTTGCTCGTATCCCACTGACGACTGTTTCTTCCTTCGCCGCCCCAATCGGCCGAAGAGTAAAGTCGCGTCGAATCACGCGAAAAACACAGTCGCAGGATGGGACCTTGGTGAGCGTTGGGAAGCCTCGCCTCGACGAACCCTGGCGCTTTCCAGAAACGCAACTCACCCCGCTCGCCGCCGACCACCAGCAGTTTTCCGTCGGGCGACCAGGCCACCGACTTGATCAGCACGCCCGTCTCAGCCGCAAATACCAAGGCCAAAGTGTCGGCGTCAAAAACCTGCAGACTGCCGTCACCCACTGCTACGGCGAGTGCCGATCCGTCGAGCGCGAAGGCGCAGCCATTGACGTTGCTGTTCAAGTTCGGCACGTCAAAGATCGTCTGCCCGGTCTCGATATCGACAAGCTGCGCGAAACCTGCGTGCAAACTTCCTCCGCCGATCAACAAGCGGCGTCCATCAGGCGAAAAGCTGAGACAGGTGATCTCGCTACCCGGATAGGATAGCGTCCGAAGCAATCCCTGGTGCAGTCTGCCAACGAGGTACAGCCACTCGAAGCCGCGGAAGTCCGGACCGCCACTGTGCGGAATGACTGAGTTGAGCAGATCCTCCGCGCGTGTGACTTCTCCGCTGTGGAATGCGTGACCGGCCAGGTTGACTTGCGCCGCGTAGAACCGACTTCGCGCAAGTTGTTCGCTGACGCGCGACTGACGATATGCCGATTCCCGCTCTTCCCACGCGGTTTCTTTGTCCGACAGTGCGGCGGTCTTCTCGGCGGTCTCCCGCAGGATCTGTGCATTGGTCGCTGCCAAGACACCGATCGTCGCGGCTGTCAGCAGCACGATGAATCCAAGCAACCCGGCAATCGCGGGGTTGCGACGACACCACCGCCATGAACGTTCCATCGAGCCGATGCGCCGTGCGGTGATCGGTCGATTCTCAATGAACAGCCGCAAGTCATCGGCGAGTGAATCGGCCGATGGATAGCGATCTCGAGGATCCTTGGCGATCGCTTTCTGCACGATCGTTTCCAGATCGAGAGGGATCCGAGGATCGATCTTGCGAGGTCGAATCGGCTCACGCTCGATGATCTGCTGGGTCAACTCAAGCTGATCATGGGTGCCAAACGGAGTTCGCAACGTCACAAGTTCATACAGAGTTAGTCCAAGGCCGTAGACATCGCCCCGGATATCGTGAATGCCTCGCAGCCGCTCCGGAGCAAGGTAGCGGAGCGTTCCCAGCATTTGGCCTGTGGCGGTCAAATCATCGTTGCTGGCAGCTTTCGCCAATCCAAAATCGGTCACCCAGACGATGCCATCGCGATCCAACAACAGGTTGGAGGGCTTGATGTCGCGGTGCAACACTCCCTGTTGGTCAGCGTAATGAAGCGCTTCGGCGACCTGCAATCCGATGCCAGCGACCAGGTGCCAGTATCCCCGAGAGGCTTGCCCGCGGGACGATCGACTGGATGAGTGGTTGCCACTTGAATCACATCCCTTTACCCATTGATCAAAAATCTCCTTCGTTGCGAATTGATTCGGACCGGAGACGATGGACGGTTCCGATGCGCCACTCCGATGCGACGAGGGCCGCGACCATGATTCACCCGATCGCACTCGCGGGACCGCGCGCTCGGTCGAGAAACCGTCGCCGAGTGTCAACTCCGATTCCGTCGTGGAATCAATGCCGGCCGACTCAGCCGTTAGGTCATCCACGATGCGGCCCGACTGCTTGGCGAACCTTCTCAGGTCCTTGAGGACCACTTCCAATCCAACGCCGTCAATGAACGGCATCACGTAGTAGTAAACCCCCTGATCCTGACCAACGGCGAAGACGGGCACGATGTTGGTGTGGTGCAACGAAGCGACGGCGCGGGCTTCGCGCAGAAACCTTTCAATTTGGGAATGGCCGCGGGTGAAGGCCGCGGGCAACGTTTTCAGGGCGACGCGCCTGCCAAGAGATTCCTGAATGGCTTCGTAGACCACACCCATTCCGCCGCGGCCGGCCACGCGGACCAGACGATAGTCGCCGAGTCGTTCCCAGGCTGGTTCAGGACCCATCGCATCGGTGCAAGATTTTGCCAGCCGCGTTTCCTCCAATACCATGGCCGTGGAGAGAACACACCGGAGTTGCTGGGCCAATTCCGGGTGCTGGCTACAGTACGCCTCGACACGGGGCTGATTGCCCGCCCGATACTCGCTCAAGAACTGTTGAGTGATCTCATCGACTGGTGAGGGGGCGTCGTCGTTTGTTTCAGGATTCATCGAAGTCGCCATGCAGCACCCCGTGCAATCGCTGTAACGCCCGCACGTATCGGTTGCTGGCCGCAGCCTTGGTCAGCTTCAGGACGTCCGCGACCTCGCCGTTGGTCATCATCTCGAAATGGCGCATGGCGACAACTTCGCGATCGATCGGGTCCATCAGATTGAGAGCATCTCGGACGCGAAGTTGCAATTCGGCAGCGACGGCCTTGGACGCCGGCGTGCAAGAAGAGTCGACGATGAATTCCGCCAGTGATTGCGGCGACGCGGTCAGGTCATTTCTGGTTCGAGGGTAGACCTCTTGGTAAACGCTTCGCATTTTGGCACCGAAGTGATGGCGATGCAGGTCGATCAACCGTTGAGTCGTCAACGACCGCAGCCACACGAACAGCGACACCTTGGGATCAGCGACGTACTCGTGCAGACGGCGGGACGCATCCATGAATGCGTCCTGCAAGACATCCGAGACATCGATGCGACCGTGTAGCCGGTGGTCCATCCGCAGACGGACCGTCTGGCCCAGCCGTTCACGAAATTGCTCGAACAAATCAGCCAGCGCCTGTTGATCACCGTCGGTCGCAAGTTGGATCAAGTCGCAGTCATCGGAGGGATCGTTCATGGAGTCGCTTCAACTCATCCCTGGATGCAGGGCAGCGCGATTCGTTTCCAAAAACAGGAAGAGCACGCAATTCTCGTGCCTATGCTGCCAAGCGAACGTCGGAGCGAGCGGGACGGTCGGGGCGGACTTGCATGGTGTCGAATTCGATTTCGCCCGCTTCAAAGTCAATCGGAACTTTACAGTTCGGAGGTTCGACGAAGTTGAGTTTCCAGTCGAGCCAACGAAACAGCGACAACGTTTTCTCCCATTTCAGGATCGCTGCGCGAATCTGAACTGCCCGCAGGTTGTACATGTCGTGCATGCCGGCCAGTACTTCCAGTGCGCCGCTGGGGAGCCCTTTCAACAGCAGGGCCGTAGCAAAGTTCCGCTTGCAGGCGTCGCTAATGTTGGGACGCTCCACGACGCTATTGGGAAGCAGCACGAATTGACGATAGACCTGAACCGCTTGTTCGTATTCCCCCATCCGTATCAGGCAAACACCGAGCAAATTGCGGACTTCCGGATCGTAACCGGCGGCGCGAGCAGTCCGGCCGCGGCGCGATATTCCTCTTGCCGCATCAATTCCATCGAACGCTCGATGATCCGATTAGTCGTTTTCATGGATGGATGCGTAGGAGATCGACCGTCGAGAGCTGGCGCAATGACACAAGCGATTGGGGTCGCAGAATGGTTTTTTGAGTGGATGGACATGTGGATGATCTTTGGATGGGAATAAAAGGAAATGGTGAACGCAGACAACGAATGAACGGCTAGTTCGACTAGATCTGCAATCGCACCTCTAAATCCACCAGAGTCGGGGCGCACCGCGAGGGCTGCGCGATTCCAGAAATGGAATGTTGAGCGGGGGAGTTGATTCGTAGGCCGTGGTCCTCGTGATCGCAGGCCAGGTCGATACTGGGCTTCGCGGCAAGACTCGGCTGAATATCGGCGGGCGCAATCTGCGCAGTGTTGGCGGTCGCAAAAGTGCCAAGTCCATGTCGGTGGCGACCGATCGGAGTGGCTTGGGCAAGAAGCACCAAAGTGGCGAGCAACAAAAAGACCAACTGCGAAGAGAGAGGCGAGCCCGCCAGCCGACGCTTCATGAATTGCAGGTTGGAAGAAGCATGCCGTGCGGGCATCGTGGTTGGCGGAAAGATTGCGAACAGTTTGACGAGGCAAAGTACCTCGAGTCACGTTCGATGATTTTCGAAGTATTACTGTCGGCAACGCGAATGCAAGAGCCCGCCAGCAAGAATCTTTGCCGGCGGCATCCCTGGCATCCGGGCGCACCGCACCGCCACCATTAACGTCACTGCGTATACCCTTCGGCCTCTCGCTTGCATTCCCCACGAGCGTCACGGCGCAATCCGTATGGCCTCTGATTACTCCGTCCCGACAGCCTCTCATTAACCGGCACGCAATGAGCGTCACGGCTCCGTCCAAAGACCCGGAGACACGGCGGCGGAAAGGCCATTCGGCCTCCGCCCCAAGGACTATCGCGTGGAGTTTTCAAATTGTTGGTGTACCGAATCCGCGGGTGACCGGAAGTACAAGTAGGCCGCGAAATCTGCGCGACCGCCATCAGGATGAAAGATTCATCCCGCGGGCACTGATTGGAGCAACCGGTCTGACCGGAAGCGATGCGAGTGCCGCGACCTGATGTGTACTTCCGGCTGCAACCCGTTTGCCAGGATTGGTCCAGACCAATGAAATCCTTCCCCTCGTGGTCGACACGCAAAACTCGCCCGCTTCGCCGTCCCAAACACCGCCCCCAAAACGGCATCGAGCGGCTTGAACCACGACACCTGTTGAACGCGGCGTTCCCGGAGTTTGTTGATCCGAATCCAAACCCCGGCAACATGTTCGGCGATACGGTAGCGGTACTCAGCACGGGGAATGTCGTCATCACGTCGCCATTTGACGATGCCGGTGGAACCGACGCCGGCGCCGTGTATTTGTTCAACGGCACAACCGGCGAGTTGATCGGCACCCTGAAGGGTTCTACCGCCGATGACAATGTTGGACGGTTTGGCGTGACTCCGCTGACCAACGGCAACTACGTCGTGTCGAGCTATTTTTGGGACAATGTCTCTGGCTCTGTTCAGAATGCCGGGGCGGCCACGCTCGTGAACGGGACGACGGGTGTGATCGCCAATTCCGTCCTTACCACTGATGTCGTTTCCCCTTCGAACAGTCTGGTAGGAAGTTTCGAAGGACGATCAAGTTGGTTTTGTCACTCCGCTCACCAACGGCAATTACGTCGTCACCAGTCAATACTGGGACAATAGCGGAATTGTCGATACGGGGGCGGTTACTTTCGGAAATGGAACGACAGGCGTTAGTGGTGCGGTCTCGATCACGAACAGCCTGGTCGGGACCTCCAAAGACGATCGGATTGGCTGGCAGGTCACGCCGCTGACCAATGGAAACTATGTCGTCACGAATTTTGATTGGGATAACGGATCGGTCGTCAACGCCGGCTCCGCAACCTTTGGAAACGGCACGACGGGCGTCACCGGTGCTGTGTCCGCTACCAACAGTCTGGTCGGCGAGACTACCGGAGACTTCCAAGATGTGGTCGTCATGCCACTCAGCGAAGGTGACTACGTCGTCGCGTTGAGTACCTGGGACAAATCATCTGCCGTTCCCGGTGGTCTTTCCGTGCTGGATGCGGGGGCTGTCGCATTTGGCCATCGTGATACCGGCGTCAGCGGAGTTGTTTCAACAGGCAACAGCCTGGTCGGCGGCAGGACTTTGATCAGGTCGGCCAGTTGATTACCGCGCTGCCCAACGGCAACTACGTTATCTCCAGTCCTCGCTGGTCGAACGCCACTAATTCGTCGGCTGGGGCCGTCACGTTCGGCAACAGCATGGCCGGAGGCGTCACCGGACGGATCTCGCTGGTGAACAGTTTGGTGGGAACATCCCCGAGCGATACCGTGGGCAAAGCAACCGATGGGACTCAGCAGCCTGCCGTGGTCGTGCTGCCCAATTCCGACTACATCGTCCGCAGTACCTTTTGGACGAATGCGGGTGAATATCGTTCCGGAGCCGTCACCCTGGGCCGCGGCACCACTGGTGTTAGCGGCGAAGTGTCTGACGCCAACAGCCTCGTCGGACGGAAAGAAGGCGACGAGGTCGGCGAGAGCATCACGCTGCTCACCAACGGCAACTTTGTCGTTAGCAGCACAGGAGCGTATAACGACGCTAAAACTCTCAGAGGCGTCGGAGCCGTCACGTTTGTGAACGCCACGACCGGGACCTCCGGTGTGGTGTCTTTGGCAAACAGCCTGATGGGAAGTCGCGAGTTCGACCAGATTGGCAATTCCATCACTCCCCTAAGTAACGGGAACTACGTGATCGGCAGTCCCAATTGGGATAACGGCTCCAGCGATGCCGCCGGCGCGGCGACACTGGTTGATGGCTCGACTGGGTTCATCAATCTCACGGCCCAGGTCGGAGGAACGGTTTCCACGACAAACAGTCTTGTGGGGACGAGGACCAACGACCGAGTTGGCGAACACATTACCACGTTGGCCAACGGCAACTACGTCGTCAGCAGTCCGGCCTGGAGCAACGGTGCCGCAACATACGCGGGTGCCGTGACGTTTGGCAACGCGACGACCGGGATCGCTGGCCCCGTGACAGCCACGAACAGCCTCGTCGGCAGTCGCAACAACGACTCGGTTGGCGCTTATACAGTGCAATCTCTGCAAAACTTTCTTGTCACGCCTCTCACAAACGGCAACTACGTTGTTGGTAGTCCGGTTTGGGACAACGGTGGCGTCTCCGACGCAGGAGCGGCGACTCTGGTCCATGGCTTCACCGGATTCATCCAAGGTACGGCATCCGCGGGAGGAACGGTATCGACGACGAACAGCCTTGTAGGCACGAAGGCGGACGATCGCGTTGGTCTCGCCACCGTTGCCCTGACGAACGGCAACTACGTTGTTTCCAGTCCGTTTTGGAGCAACGGCGCGGCAACGGAAGCCGGTGCGGCCACGTTTGGAAACGGCACGACGGGACTCATTGACGTCGTCACCGACATGAACAGTCTGGTGGGCTCGACCGCTGACGATCATATCAGCGGATTGCTCCAATTCTTCAATGGTCCCTATCTCACCGGTGGTGAAGTCCTTCCGCTGGAAAACGGCAACTATGTCGTAGGGAGTCTCTACTGGGATAACGGAACGGCCGTCGACGCCGGAGCAGCCACGTTCGGCAATGGCACGACGGGAGTCGCGGGCGCGGTCGGTGTGGGCAACAGCCTGGTTGGCAGTTCGACCGCGGACAACGTCGGCTATACCGTTTACATCCAGCCGGACGGCAACGGCAACTACATCGTGACAAGTCCCACGTGGGACAACAGCGGTCTGATTGATGCGACGGCAGTCACGGGCGGCAGCGGGACTCAGGGCGTCAAGGGCGTCATCAGCAGTGCCAACAGCCTTGTTGGACTGTCCGCAAACGCGAATCCAATGCTGAGATCAACGGTCATTGACCCCACGACTCACAACTTCTTCGGTCTCTTCCCCGACGAGAACGGCATTGTCGCAGCATCCGGCGGACGCGTGCGTGTGGGACTGGTGGAAGCCGTCGTTGACGATGGCACTCTGAAGGCCGAACTCGTGACCGGCGACCTGATCGTAACAGATGTCTCACCGACCGGGCGAAATAACAATTTGACCGTTGAAGTCCGTAACGCAGCAAGCCCAACGATTGTCATCCGCGACACCAATGCCGAATTCATTGCCGCGCCCAGCGGATGGACCCTTTCCGCGGACCACAAAGAAATCAGCACGGCTGCCGGTGCATTCACCGGAAAGATCATTGTCAAAGGCAAGGGCGGCAACGATCGAGTCACGTTGCCGCTGCACGCCGGCTTGCGGTTTCCAGCGCCAGGAATCGCATTTGAAGGAAATGATGCCGCTGCCGATGCGGGGGATGAACTAGTGATTTCGGGTGACGCACAGGGTGATGCGGCATTCTCGTTCACCCGTCCTGAAACCGGATCGGTCGCGCTGAGTGATTTCGGAATCGTCACATGGACCGCAGTGACGTCGCTACAAGACACTGCACCGGTGGCGAACGTCACGTTCGCGCTTCCTGCATCCGGCGGAAACATTGGCTACATCTTGGATGACGACGTCCCCATTGTCAAAAACGGACTTTCCCGATTTCGCGCCGACGGAAAAATCACGCCGGTCGTGTTTATGAATCCAACCGGCCTCGTGACTATGACTCGTGGCCAGGAAACGGATGACGTGACCGTCGAAACCGTTCCTGACTTTACCGCGGGGCTGGCCATTGGGACTGCGAGCACGCGATTCGACCAAGTCACGTTTGCAGGCGAGATCCTGCCCGCAGCGAACCAATCGGTTCAAGTCTACGCCGGTGCTGAGATCAGCCTGCCGAATACGACAAGCGCGATAGTCGCGTCCGGTACGGGAAGCATTCTGCTGGACACGACCAAGAATATCTTCGCCGGCCCGTCCGCGAAAATTCGCACCGACATGGGTTCGATTGAATTGACAGCCCGACAAGCTGGTTCCAGCACCGCGGCCATCCGATTGTCGTCCGCCGTCATCGACTCCAACAATGGTAGGGTGGACATCGAGGGAATCAACAACGGCGTGGAGATCTTTGGCGCATCGAAAGTCTTCGCCGGGGATTCGATTCATATCATTGGGAGTGGTGGGACGCGCGGCATACGTGTGGATTCTCCTGCGGAGCTAACTGCGGATGGAGACATTACGTTGGAAGGTACCGGTACCGCGTCGCCGGGTATCGTGCTGTTGGGACAGTCTGCAGTTGCGGTCAAGATCTTGTCGAGTCGCGGCACCGTTTCGCTTCTGGGGACTCAACAGTTCACGACAACGATCGGGGGCGTTGCGATAACCAGCGGTACGGGCGTCATCGTGATCAAAGCAGACATCGCTGCCAGTGAAGTGATCGTTCGCGGTCATGTCGCGACCACCGTCCCCAATCCCGATGTTGCCGCGATAAGCGTCGAGTGGGAGGGTGGAACCACAACAGCGACCGACAGGTCAATTGTCATCCAAGGGTCAACGGCCGGTGAATTTAGTTTCATCACCGGCGTGCGGTTGGGAGGTACGACTGTATTCACCAGTGCTTTGGGCGGCGGCAATGAAACCGTCATCTCTGGGGAATCCATTATTGTGACTGGACCGGTTCGTACGCTTGGCGCGTCGCTCCGTTTCGATGGTGGATTGGCCGGCCTGAATGTCCCCGTCGCGGGCACGGACGTGGACGTAGTCGTTCCTCCTCCATTAAGCGGAACCAATACATTAACGCTCGAGCCAGGCTCAACCCTCAATCTGAATTTGGGTGGAATCACCGCCGATACAGAGTACGAACGACTCAACGTGAAGGGCATTGTGGATCTCAGGGGCGCCCGACTGAGTCTTCGCAGCGCCAATGTTCCACCTTTTGTCCCCACCGCCGGCGACACCTTTTCACTCGTCGACGGATCACTTGGTGTTATCGGCACCTTCGACGGGCTGCCCAACGATTCGCTTGTCCCATTCAGCGGCAGGTTTCTGCGAATCCGATATGAGTCGACCAAGGTGATCGCGACGGTCATCCCTTCGGTTGCCATTGCTGGGGGTGAAGTTCGATTGACCCGAAAAGATGGACAGATCGCGCTGGTTAACGCCGCTGGAGAAACGCTACACGTGCCCGCTCTGCCGCTCGATTTCGTGATCGTTGGATCGGCCCAGGACGATTCGTTGATCATCGAGGTTGATCAATTGGGAGCGTTGCCGGCCGGTTCCGAAGGTGAACTTCCTGGCCGGAAAACATGACAACATTGGTGACAAGCTTACCGTTCTGCAGGGCGGTACATCTCAAGCGATTACACACATCGAACCGGGACCGGATGGAAACCGCGGATTCTGGGTCGGTGGAAATTTAGCCGCGACGTTTGACGGCATCGAACCGTTAGATGTGCTTGACGTCAACGCAAACGAGATCACCGTGAACTTGCCGCACACCGGAAATCACGCCGTGTTGCGGCATCTGACCTCCGCTGGCGGACAACTCCAGTTGCAAAGCGTCGACAACACCTTTGAGCAGACGCTGGTACAGATTCCATTGCAGTACTATCGACTCAACGGGGAAGGTGGTGACGACCTCATTGAACTGATTGACGAAACTGGTCAGGCACTGGCGACCTCAGTCGTGATTCACGGCAACGCTGGGGATGACACGTTGGATCTTCGGGCATTCCCCCACTTTGCGGAACTGTTTGGTGATGAAGACAACGATGTTTTCCGGTTCGGCCAACCGAACTTCGCCAAATTGGATGGCGGTGCTGGCATCGATACGCTTGAAATCGCGGGCGGGGGCGTGGTGTTCGACGCGACTCTGTTGGCGGCCAGTCAGATGACGAACATCGAACGCATCGACGTTCGCGGAAGTGGCAACAATCGACTTCGACTCAATCACGCCTCGGTCGAAGCAATCGTCGGAGTTAGCGGCGCGCTCGATGTATTGGGCGACGCAGATGATATCCTCGATCTGTCTGATAATTGGCGCTTTGCCGGTACTGAGATCCGCGACGGATTAACCTACCGAATCTGGGAACCGATCGGCGGCAATGCAATCGTGCGGACGCTCGGGCCGCTAAGCGTTCATACGCAGCTACCTACGGTGATATCGACGAGTTTTCGCGACGAAGGCACGTTGCCCACAGGATCGACCGCGTTCACCGTCACATTTAGCGAACCCGTCGTCTGCGCGGATCTTCTGCCAGCTATGCGCTACAGCGAGCCGGCGTGGACCAACGGCTGGGCACAGACGATGACGAACTGGTGGCGATTAGCAGTGTCGATGCTCCCGGCCTTGTGGCGACTTTGAATGTAGCCGCCTTGCCCGAAGACGTGTATCGATTGACGGTCAAAGACACAATTGTCGACCTTAACGACTCATTCGCTTTGGATGGAGACACCGACGGCGTGGCGGGTGGCGACTTTCGGATGGACTTTGTTGTCGACGGTTCAACGCAGCTCGTCATCTTCACCGGACCTAGCGGCGTCCTTCCCGACCCCTCCTTTGGTCGCGATGGCGATGGACTGGTCACCACGCCGGTCGGTGGTCCGAACCAAGAGGCGCGCGGTGGCGTTGTGGTTCAAGCGGATGGGAAGACGATTGTCGCCGGCGACGACCTTCTTGGCATCACGTTGGTCCGATACAATGTCGATGGTTCGCTCGATACCACATTCGGCGACATCGACGCGACGACCGGGATGCCATCGGGCAGGGTCGTCACGATTCCCAGCGTTAGTCAGGCCTTAATCCGAGACGTCGTCCTACAGAATGACGGCAAGATTTTGATTGTCGGTCACGCTCAGAATCCGACCGCTTCCGCGACAAACGCGATCATAGCCCGTTATACGACCGCTGGAGTCCTCGATACATCCTTCAACAGTGGTGGATCGATCCCCGGAATCGCTACCTTGGACGATTTTGTCGCCAAGAGCCTGGCACTCCAGAGCACCGGAAACATCGTGGTCGCTGGCGATCGTTCCAACAGCGCCGACAGTGATTTCGCGTTGACTCGATTCAATTCCAATGGAACGCACGACACGGCATTCGGTGTCAAACAAGTCGACCTGGAAACATCAACGGATCACGCCAACAGCGTTGCTGTCAACTTGGACGATTCGATTGTGGTTGCCGGCGAGCGATACGGAACCAGTGGAATCGACCCTGCTGGAAACACTGTCTTTGGATTCGACTTTGCCCTGGCGCGTTTCAATTCCGAAGGTGCTCTGATCGCTTCCTTTGGTGACGGCGGCAAAGTGATCACGCCGGTAACTTTGGCGTTTGATTTTCTCAACAGCGTGGTGTTTCAACCGGATGGAAAGATCGTCGCCGTGGGATACACGGAAGTTATTCCCGGCGGGTTTACGATCGCCCGCTACAACGTGGACGGCTCGTTAGACACATCCTTCAACCAGTCAGGCTCGAATGTGGATGCCTTTGCCGGTTTGAATGCCGAAGCTCACAGTGTGGAGATTCGGTCGGACGGAAAAATTCTGGTCGCGGGCTTTGCGGATGATTCCAGCAGCGGTAACGCCACGCTCCCGAAGCAATTTGCATTAGCGCGATACGACTTCGACGGGTGCGCTCGATGCGACTTTTGGCGTCGAAGGGCAGTTGACGGAAAACTTTGCAAGTCAAGACGCTCGCGCGTACGGGGTCGCCCGCAATGCGGTGGGCGACATCGTTGTGGGCGGAACGGTCACGCTTGCCGGCGGCGTCAGAAACTATGGAGTGCTTCGACTGGAGGAATTGCCGGGATATCGGTTCGACATCGATACCAGTGAACTTGGTTATGGGCAACTCTTGCAAGGTTTCAACAACGCCTTCGATGGACTAAGTCGTCTGGTCGTCGGGCAAACCCAGTACTCGTCATCGGGATCGCCCGCGTTGGCGAACGATCGTCAAGCGGCGACGACCCCAACGGTGTCGATCGATAACCTGAACGTGCATCGCGAGATTTTCGTTCCGAGCAACGGGCGCGAAAGTTTTGTCCGCACCGTTGATGTTGTGGAGAATCCAACAAAAAAGGCCATCACGACCACCGTTACGATCGTGGGCAATCTTGGCAGCGACGGCGCGACACAAGTCTTCGCAACTTCAAGCGGGAACACCGCAGCCGAGGCGACGGACCACTGGGTCGGGACGGATGATGCGGACGGCAGTGGTGCACCGGCGATCGTGCATTACATCCACACTTGTGGGCTATCGCCAACGAGCGTGCAGGTTGTCGAGGACAATATCATCTGGACCTACAAGGATGTGACCATTGGGGCAGGCGAAACGATCAACCTGGCACATTTAACGATCCTGGCCCCCACTCGCGCCGACGCGATCGCAGCAGCCGGCAATCTGGTTGCAAGCAACGGTCTGTTCCAAGGTCTGGCAACCGACTCACTTCCGGGGACCCTAGCCAACTTCGTTGCCAACAAGCCACCAGTCGCGGACTCTACGTTCGCCTCAGGTTCGAAAAACGCTGACGTTGTCGGGACATTGGCCGCGTTCGACGCGGAGGTCGGCGACAAGTTGACTTACATCTTGGTCAGCGACCCATCCAACGGTACGGTCGCATTCACGGGCAACCAATTTAAATATTCGCCGAATCCTAACTTCACCGGGACCGACTCATTCGAGTTTAAAGTCAATGACGGTTGTGCTGACTCCAATGTGGCGACCGTCAGCATCTTGGTTTCCGCCGTGAATCTTCCGCCGGTAGCGAGTGATGCCAGTCTCCTGGGCTTCGAAGACACGCCGATTGTGGACGTGATGACCGCAAGTGATTCCGACAGCCTTACCTTGACCTATACGATTGTCACTGGGCCATCCAATGGTCGCGTCGTTCTCGTCGGGTCGGGACCGCAGTTCACCTACACGCCGGCGGTCAACTATAACGGCGCCGACTCGTTCACGTTCAAAGCCAACGATGGATCGCTCGATTTCGAACATCGCGACCTACAGCATCGAAGTGGTGGCAAGCAATGTTCCATTCCCCCGCAACGTCGTTCCAGGCGCTCAATCGACACCGGAGGATACGCCCTTGGAATTCCTCGGCGGATCGATTGGGGTCGAAGTCGTCAACGGGATGACGACCGATGTGGTCACACTGACACTCTCGGTTACCAACGGAACGGTCAGCATTCCGGGCAGCGGCGGAGTCACGGTGACTGGCAATAACACATCATCCGCCACGGTGGCCGGGCCGATTGCGTTTGTCACGCTCGCGTTGTTTGCGCGGACAATCACGTACACGCCGAACCCGAACTACAACGGCCCCGACACATTGACGCTTGTCTCGACCCTCAATGGCCGCACCGATACCGATACGGTCGCCATCACGGTCACGCCAGTCAACGATGCTCCGGTCAACACGTTACCGCCGGAACTTGAAACGCTCGAGGATACGCCGCAAGAGATCGTCGACATCAGCATCGCCGACGTGGATGCTGGCAGCGACACGATAGATGTCACGCTGTCCGTCATCAGCGGCACGCTCAGCGTCCCCGCCCCGGCAGGTATCACGATTGTCACAACGCCGTCCGCGAACGGAGTACCGTTCTCGATCAAATTGACCGGCACACTCAATGCGATCAACGCGGCGCTGACTTCAGGCGTAACCTACACGCCAACCGAAAACTTCAACGGCGAGGACACGTTGACGATGGTCACCAACGATGGCTCAGGAGCAAACGCCACCGACACCAGCGTGATCTTTGTCACTGCGGTCAACGATCCGCCGGTGAATACCGTTCCGGCGTCACCATTGTCGACTCCGGAAGACACCCAGCTTCGCATAGAAGGACTTAGCGTCGTCGATGTAGACCTTGAGGGCAGAAACATTGGAATCACGTTGACCGTAGCCCGTGGAACGCTGAGCACGAATCCCAACGTTATAGGCAGCGACGAGCTCGTGCTCTTCGGAACGCTGGAGCAAGTGAACGCGTCTTTGGCGAACGTCTACTACACACCGAATCCGAATTTCAATGGTGACGACACTTTGAGGATGGTCAGCGACGATGCGGGAGACCTCGGCGTCGGGTTGATCGACACCGATATCGTCGCCATTACAGTGACACCCGTCAACGATGGTCCTGTGAACGTACTGCCGGATCCGCTCGACAATCCATTGGAAACTCTGGAGGACACACCGCTGTTGATTCACGGCATAAGTGTTTCAGATATCGATGCTGGAAACAGCAGCATTGAGGTTACATTGTCTGTCAACAACGGGACGCTCAGCATCCCCGAATCAGCAGGAGTCGAATTGAGCTTAGTCAGTCCGTCCTCGATCAAGTTGCGCGGGTCGGCAGCCGCGATCAATGCTGCGCTGTTTTCCGGCGTAACGTACATGCCAAATAAGGACGACAACGGCGAGGACACGTTGACCGTCGTCACGGACGACCGAGGCAATACCGGTGATGGCGGAGCGAAAACGGCAACAAATAGTGTTTCCATCGTCGTTATCGCAGTCCCCGATGCGCCAATAGCGGAAAATTCAACGATCCTTGGTCTGGAGAACTTGCCCGTTACAGGCACGTTGGACACCAGAGATCCCGATGGTGATGAGCCGACCATTTCGATTGTGACGCAACCGACCACGGGGACTGTGACGGTTAAAGGCACGGTATTTACCTACAAGCCAACGGTAGCGGATTTCGTGGGAAACACTTCGTTTACGTTCAAAGCCAAGGACAGCACAAACCGCGAGTCGCAGATTGCCACCGTCACGATCAATGTTCAAGCCACGGTCGCTCCGATTGCGGGACGCGTATTCTTTGACGTCAATGGCAATGGGACAAGTGATCCAACGGAACCAGGTATCGCCAACATCGAGGTCACACTTTCGGCGGTCGGTGCTGATTTCATTCCAAGGTCGACGCGAACCAATGAGTACGGGGAATTTGATTTCCGAGGATACTTTCCACGAGACGATTATCTCTTGAGCGCGGCTCAACCAGTCTTCACCTCCAGTTCGCCTGGGGCTCCCGAAGATTTCCAGATCGCCATCAGCTTGGACGATCAGCGAGTGTCGCGCGACTTTTCCGAGAAGGAAGTCGTGGGTTCCGAGTTGATCAACACTTCGATCGCTGAGTTGGAGAATAACCCATTGAACCAGGGACTGATCTTTGCTCACGGCAGTTCCGATTGGTGGACTTTCGGCGACGGTTGGGCGGGTTACAAGAATCTGAGCATGACCGTCGCGACCGATGGTTTGACCATTGCTTTGTCAGCGGATCGGATTACCAAGACAAACGATGTGAGGGTGCAAAAGGAAATCAGCGTTGTTGACAATCCATCTGTCGTTCTCGAGCGATTTGCCGCAAACCAATTCATCGTGAACTTGCGTGGTTCCGCAGAGGACTTTGGTTTGCCAAAGGGCTCGCTGCCTGGTTGGGCAGTGTTGGGAAGCAAGGATGATGACGTCTTAACCGTCGACTACTCTGCGAAGCTATTCTGGCTCAACAATGGTGCAAAGAAACGCTTGAGCGGAATCGAAACCATCTATTTTGATGGCGGGACGGGGACGGGAGTTAATACGGTCGCCATCTTCGGAAGGGATTTCTTAACCAACGTCGTGTACAAGCCGGACACCGTGCGTTCCGACCAAGTGCCAAGGAATTGCGCGGGAACCCCACTGATCGAACAAGGGGAGAACCCCGGTGAAGCTGAGCTCGCAAGGTCGGTTGATGCATTTGCTGGTCCTGGTGGCGGGTATGGAGGAGGTGGAGGCGGTGGTGGCGGATTTGGTGGAGGAAACTTCAATCTCTTGGGCGCGGCTGGTGCCGTAGTCCCTGTCGCATCGCCGGGAGCGAACGACTTCATTATTCTTCCAGCATCAAGGTGTCTCGGGGGCCCCGGCCTCGCCGCCGAATCCGAAGAGGTCGAAACGCTACCCATCGTGGATGCACGTAACATTCAACCGGTTGATTTCAGCCAACTCGGATCGTTGAATGTTCAGCTGACCGGTGTTGGATCGCAGGTATTGATCAGCGATGACTTCAACACCGGGTCAACGGTGAATCAAGAAGCCCCAGGCACGGTGCCGGCTTGGAAGGTGTCTGGGACCAGTGGCGGCGGCAGGTTTGAACAAGCACACGTGTACCAATCCCAATCGCTGATCGTCGACACGTCGACCTTTGATGGTGACGACACCGTTACATTCAATGCCGGCAACGGTGCGCTGGTCAATCAGTTTTCGGTCATGACGGGGCCCGGTTCCGATGCCGTCGTTTTCGATGAGACCGTTGATTTCGCCGCGTTACCGTTCGCGGTAATCGATCTCGGCGAGGGCACGAACCAATTGAAATTCTTGGCTAGCGGAAATTTGATCGATCTTTCGAGTCTCGCTGAGGGACGACTCCTGGGTGTCAGTTCGATTGATCTTCGCGGTGGTACCGGCAACCATTTGAAGTTGTCACCGACGGTTGCTCGTGCGATCTCCAATCCATCGACGACACAACTGGAGATTCTCTACAACAGCGATGCCGTGGTCGAATTTGTCGATGGCTGGCAGTTGGCAGAGCCGATCATTGTCGACGGCAAGCTCTTCAATGTCCTTGAATCGGCGGATCGTTCCATCAAGTTGATGGCCGAGAACAATCGACCCTTCAGGAATCCGTTGCTGTGGGGCGATGTCAATCGCGATGGAAAGGAATCAGCGCTCGATGCGCTGAATATCATCAACTACATGGGCAAGCTCGCCGCATCGGCGCCACCGATAAACGGACAGTTTCCGCTGCCGAGTCTCGAACCCGGTACGTTCTTTCGCTACCTCGACCCTGCCGGAAATGGATTTGTCTCGGCACAGGGCGCACTGGTAGTGATCAATTCGATCGGTCGTCGAGCAAACGTGACGCAGCCTGCCGGGGAAAGCGTCGCCACCAGCGCGACCTTCGCACGGGAGTTCGTGGCTGCCGTTGTCGGCTCCGCCAATCGCACTGAGGCGAGTCGACGGGCTGCTCGCTGAGCCGGAAGAAATCTCGATCGCGAGCGATACACCGTCAAGCAAGTTGGTTGACTTCGGATCGACGACGGCGTCGACGCAAACTGCCGACGTAGCTTTGCTGGAATGGATCGGGGAGCAGGAGAGCAATGCTGGAAGGGATACGCTGAAAAGGGAAGGACTGCCGATTGCACTCAAGTTGCTAATGGATAGAGAGACGTGATAGTCCAGTTTCGCCTCGCGAATCATTGCATCACAATTCCAGCTTTCGCAAAGTGATTACTGGAGCGCTGAGGTCCGGGCGGGGCATGTAGGCGAGGAGGCGAGGCAGCTTCACCTATTTTCCTCAACACGCTCATGACACCGTTCCGCATTGTCAAGAAACGTTCGATGATAGCGGAGTGGAGCCAAGTCGATTTCGTGGTGTTCACTCTCTGTCCAGTCTGCCGATTCTGACGAGATAACCTCACCAAAGCGGGCTTACGAACGCTCATGCAATCGAGAGACTCTGAAATGACCGACGCCATCGGCGCGTGCAGATCCGAAACATGTCTTGTTACCCTGACCCCCTTTTCCTGCCCAAAACGGGAACTTAAGAAGCGGTACGATTTTCGTGGCGGAGAGGGGCAAGAAATTCCTCGCTCGCAGTCTTCTATATGCAACAGTCATTGAAACTGGCCTACCTTTTGGCGGGCTTGTGCTTGATGGGCACTGTGCATTTTGTCTTCCGCAGCTAACAATCGCCCCGTAGCCGAGATGTCCCGGTTGTCGGCGAGCCGGATCCGGACGACAGCGGCGCAAATTTTTTTCCAACGGAGAGTGTGTACTGGAAAATTTCTTTCCTTGCCGGCCCCTTGATGCTTGGGACGAAACGATATGCCGACAACGCGTTGGTGGGCGAAGCAAGCGTAAAAAACCAACGATTCGCCTCTTGAATGTTCCCCTCCAGACGCTTACTTTGTCGCGCCGCGCGGCAGATCGATGGCTGTTTGCTTCGCGTTTGGCATCCCATTTGATGTCATTGTCGCGATTCGAGTGCAATCGTCTTTGGTTGCAGACGCTGATCGCCCGATAGCATGGGCCACGGCCGGGCGGAACAGCAGCAGCTTCTCGCCGGCGATTTCACAAATGCAACCGATACACGGGAAGGATCCGCATGGAACCGCTTGACCTGACTGAATATGAGTGGAAAACCCACGTTCGACAATTGACGATGGACGACTATGACGACTTGGTCGCCGTTGCCGAGAAGTGCTTTCCGGGAATGGAACCTTGGGGTCGCGACCAGATTGAGAGTCAGCTGGCGATCTTTCCCGAAGGCCAACTCTGTGTGGAAATCGACGGAAAGCTAGCCGCGTCGTCATCGAGTCTGATACTGGAATACGATTCCACACTCGAGTGGCACAATTGGAAAGCGGTGGCCGACAGCGGGTACATTCGCAACCACAAACCGAAGGGTGACACGCTGTACGGGATCGAAATCATGGTCGATCCCGAATTCCGCGGCATGAAGCTGTCGCGGCGTCTGTACGATGCACGCAAAGAACTTTGTCGGCGATATAACTTGAGCCAAATCATCATCGGCGGGCGGATTCCCGGTTACCACAAGCATGCCGAAAGGATGAGCGCCCGCGAGTACATTGATGCTGTGCTTGAAAAGGGCATTTTTGACCCGGTACTCACCGCCCAGTTGTCCAACGGTTTCGCGGTCCAAGGTTTGATCCCCAACTACCTTCCCTCGGATACGCAATCATGCGGGTATGCGACACAGTTGGTCTGGAAAAACTTGGACTACGTGCCGGGAGCCAAACGTCGCTTCCATCACATCGTGGAGCCGATTCGCGTTTGCGTGGTCCAGTATCAAATGCGAACCATCAAGGGTTTCGATGAGTTCGCTCAGCAATGCGAGTTTTTTCTCGATACGGCGTCCGACTACAAGTGCGATTTTGTTCTGTTTCCCGAGCTTTTCACGACGCAATTGCTGTCATGCGTCGAGGCGACGCGTCCGGGGCAGGCCGCCCGGCAGTTGGCGGAGTTCACGCCGCAGTACCTTGATTTGTTTACCAGCATGGCGGTCAAATACGACATCAACGTCATTGGCGGTTCGCAATTCGTGGTCGAACATGACACGCTTTACAACATCGCATTTCTGTTTCGGCGTGATGGCTCGATTGGCAAGCAGTACAAGATCCACATCACTCCCAGCGAGCGAAAGTGGTGGGGTGTCAACTCCGGAAAAAAGGTGGAGGTGTTCGAGACCGATTGTGGACCGATTGCCATTCAAGTCTGCTATGACATCGAATTCCCGGAATTGACCCGAATCGCCGCGGAAAAGGGGGCGCAGATTGTGTTTGTGCCGTTTAACACGGATACACGTCACGGTTACTTGCGGGTCCGCTATTGCGCACAAGCCCGCTGCGTCGAGAATCACATGTTCGTGGCGATTTCGGGCTGCACCGGCAACCTGCCGTTCGTTGAAAACGCCGACATCCACTATGCGCAGTCGGGAATTTTTACACCGGCGGATGTCGAATTTGCGCGTGACGCGGTGGCTGCGGAGTGCAATCCAAATGTGGAAACGGTCATCATTCACGATTTGGATTTCGAGCAACTGAGACGACATCGCGAGAGCGGATCAGTGCAAAACTGGAACGACCGGCGGCGCGATCTGTACCGCGTGGTGTACAACGAAGACGGCAAGTCATTTGAAGTGTAAATGACATGCCTGTCACCACCAGTCCAGCCAGTCTCTGCATGAAACACGCGCTCGAACTCGAGATCCAGCCGCAACCGAACGACACCAGTTGTGGTCCCACTTGCCTGGCAGCGGTCTATCGTTACTGGAATGACGAGGTCGAACTGAAGCAGTTGATTTCGGAAACCAGCCAGCTCGATGGAGGTGGGACATTGGCCGTGCATTTGGCTTGCCATGTGCTTGGCCGAGGTTATGAAGCTCGGATCACTACCTACAACCTGAACGTCTTCGATCCTTCCTGGTTCGCGTCCGACGGATCAGTCGATAACGAATACCTGTCCCAAAAACTGAAGCAGCAGCTGGCGGCGAAAGGCGCTCGGGATGACATTGACTTGGAGCGATTGCAAGTCGCGACGGAATACTATTTGCAGTTCCTGATGCTCGGTGGTCGAGTTCAGATGCGTCCACTGGACGAACGTTTGATCGTTTCGACGCTGACCGAGGAAATACCGATTTTGTGTGGGCTAAGTGCGACGTATTTGTATCAAGAACCGCGCGAGCGAGCACAAGCGCTCGACGCGCAAGGACAAACCAGCATCGCGGATGACGTTGGCGGCGATCCGACGGGGCACTTTGTGGTATTGCACGGTTACGATCCAAAGTCAGGGAACGTGCTGATTGCCGATCCGCTCCATCCCAACCCCATTGCCCCCACAAACAAGTATGCAGCCTCGTTGTCGCAAGTGACTGCGGCTGTATTGCTGGGCATTGTGACCTACGATGCCAATCTGTTGACGCTCGTGCCTCGCCAGGAGCGAGAAAGGAATCTCTAGGATGAACATTGTTCTCGTTGCCGAATTGCGGGATGACTGGATCGGCGATTTTGAGGGGGTACAGCGACTCGATCCGGGTGATTATCTATCCAAACCCGATTTTTCTAGTCGTCGCGGAACCCGCGTTTACAATTTGTGCCGCTCGTACGCTTATCAAAGCATGGGTTACTACGTATCGCTATTAGCAGAAGCTCGTGGCCAGCGCGCCGTGCCTGATGTCGTCGCAATTCAAGATCTGCGGGGATCGGCCGCCGTCCGACTGATTCCTCAAGCCCTTGAGGAATTGATCGAGAATTCGCTGCAATCGTTGACGAGCGACAAATTCGTGCTGAGTGTCTACTTCGGCGAAAACTTGGCCAAAAAACATGGCCGCTTGGCGAAGGAACTGTACGGATTATTTCAGGCACCGCTGCTCCGATTCACCTTCTCGCGAAACAAGAAGTGGCGTCTTCGACAGGCTTCCGCTATCGCGCTCAACGATGTGCCCAAGAGTCACCGCGAGTTCGTAGCCGAAGCCGCGCGACGGCATTTTTCCAGGCGCAGTTCGGCCCGACCAAAGCGACAAACGACATGCTATGACATGGCCATTCTGCACAATCCGGAAGAAGGGGATCTCGCTCCATCGGACGACGCGGCCTTAAAAAAGATCGTCAAGGCGGCGGCCAAAGAGGGGATTGCTGCAGAATTGATCACACGCGAGGACGCTGGCAGGTTGTTCGAGTTTGACATGTTGTTCATTCGCGAAACAACCGCCGTCAATCATCACACCTACCGGCTGGCCCGCCGCGCCGAAGCCGCGGGCATGGTCGTGATGGATGATCCGCTTTCGATATTGCGCTGCACGAACAAAGTCTATTTGGCCGAGTTGATGAATCGCGCGAAGTTGCCGACGCCGCGCACGATTGTGGCACATCGCAAAAACGCAAACACGCTTGCTGACCAGTTGTCGTTTCCATGTGTCCTGAAGCGTCCCGACAGTGCTTTCTCTCAGGGTGTCGTCAAAGCGGACAACGCCGAGGAACTTGATCAGCGACTCTCCGAGTTCTTTTCCGATTCGGAACTGGTGATTGCACAGGCGTACATGCGTACTGACTTTGATTGGCGAATCGGCGTGCTCGACCAGCGGGCACTGTTCGCTTGCAAGTACCACATGGCGCGGGGCCATTGGCAAATCGCCAAACATGGAACCGAGGGGATCAAACCAAAATTTGGGAAATGCGAAACCTTGCCAGTCGAGACGGCGCCGCGAAAGGCGGTTGCGGTCGCATTGAAGGCAGCCAACCTGATCGGAAACGGCTTCTACGGAGTCGACGTGAAAGAATCGGACGGCCAATTCTACATCGTGGAAGTGAACGACAACCCGAATCTTGATTCCGGGATCGAAGATGCCATCATGCGTGACGAGCTGTACCGCCGGATCATGGAATCTTTTGTCCGTCGGTTCGAGAACCGAAAACAACTCGCGATCGCGAAATAACAGCAAGACAACGGAAGCACGATGATGTTAACGGAAAACCAAAATTCAACGGAACGACTGGGCCTGTTTGATGCCTTCGGCATCGAGCTGGAGTACATGCTGGTCGACCGGGACACACTCGACGTGCGGCCTGTCGCCGACCTTCTCTTGTCGTCGCTCGCCGGCGGCACGCTCACAACCGATCATGAGTCAGGACCGATTACCTGGTCCAACGAGCTTGCCTTGCACGTGATCGAATTGAAGACGACAAATCCGGCCAAGAGCGTTCGCAAAGTCCCCTCGCAATTTGAAAAAGCGGTGAGTGATCTTGGCCCCGCGCTTGACGCGCTGAATCTGCGACTCCTGCCGACCGCGATGCATCCCTGGATGAACCCAATCGAAGAGACGCGATTATGGCCGCATGAGCATCACGAAATCTACCAATCGTACGATCGCATTTTTAATTGCCGCAGCCAAGGTTGGGCGAACGTGCAAAGCGTGCACTTGAACCTGCCGTTTCGTGATGACACTGAATTCGCAAGGTTGCATGCCGCCGTGCGATTGGTATTGCCGTTACTGCCGGCACTGACCGCCAGTTCACCGATCGTCGGTGGCGCGTACACCGGCAGGTTGGATTCGCGAATGAATTATTACGCCGAGCATTGCCGCGTGGTGCCGTCGCTCACGGGAGAGCTGATTCCGGAGCCGATTTTTGATGCAGCGACCTATCGTAAGGAAATCTTCGATCGAATCTTTACTGACATTCGGCCGCACGACCCAGATGGTTTCCTGCACGGCGAATTTCTGAACGCTCGTGGCGCGATCGCTCGCTTTGACCGTGGTTCGATTGAACTGCGAGTGATGGATGTCCAAGAGTATCCCGGCGCGGACATTGCGATTTGTGCCGCTGTGATCGCATTGGTCAAGGCATTGGTTGCGGAAACATGGTCGACGCTGGAGCAACAACAGCAAGTGCCAACGGCCGCCCTCCGCGCGATTCTCGACAGTGTCACCGACAAAGCGGAATGCGCATGGATCGAATCACCCGATTACTTGAGTCACTTCGGCTTCAAACGCGTGAGATGCAGAGGCAGCGAATTGTGGGCTCATCTATTCAATCGCCTGCAACGGGAAGATACGACACTCGACAGCCTGTTCGCGCCGCTGGAAATCATCGCTGAGCATGGCACCCTGGCGACTCGAATCTGCACCGCGTTGGGAAGTGAGTTCTCACTGGAGGACCTCAAAGACGTTTACGAGGAAGTCGCCGACTGCCTTGACCATTGGGAACCCTTTCAACCGTGAACACGTTGGACGGCCAGTTCCTGGTGACCTGCGAACATGGCGGCCGCGAGGTTCCAGCCGAATTTGCTGATGCGTTCGCGGGCATGGAGGCAAACGGTTGGCTTGAAAGTCATCGCGGCTACGACCCGGGATCGCTGGCAGCGGCCCAGCAGATCGCGAGCGCACTGGGCACGCGATTGGTGGTGTCGACGACGACCCGCTTGTTGGTCGATCTGAACCGTTCACTCGCGAGTGACACAGTCTTTTCCAAGTTCACACGAGGATTGTCTGCAGACCGCAAACAGCGAATTCTCGATGAATACTACCACCCCTACCGTGAGTCGGTCGCCACCGCAATTGAATCGATTGTGAACGACGGAAAGACTGCGATACATTTTTCCGTGCACACTTTCACACCTCGGATGGCCGGAACGTGGCGTCCGCTGGACGTTGGATTGTTGTACGATCCGGATGCGGAACCAGAAGCCGGAGTTTTGTAGGCAGTGGCAACGACGAATCTCGATCGCAGCCATGAAGCTGCGGACGCGAATGAATGAACCGTATGCGGGCGCCGATGACGGTTTGACAACCTCGCTTCGCGGGCGATTCGCGCCCCGCCAATATTTGGGAATCGAAATCGAGATCAACAATCGATTCTTCAAGCAATCTTTGAAACGGCAGGAAGACGTGGTTGCGGCGGTCATTCAGGCAGCCCCGTCACTGTCCTGACCGCCACAGAGGCGAAAACGTATTGCGACGTGGAACAGTCGACCGCGATTGCGAAGTGGTGGGAGGATGTCTATGTTTTAGACGATCCGAGATTGCGACATCGCTGGTTTACCGGTCCGGTGTCGCGATGCTGCTTCGGTATCAATTCAAACACTTAGCTTGGAAACATGAGCGATGGACGATCTTGACCGCCCCCCAAAGTTGATGTGGTTTCTGATTTTGGCACTGCCGTTTATAGGCACCACCGTAGCAGCCGCAGTGTCGGTCTTGGTGTACTACTCAGACATCGGAGGGTAGTTTCAAGCCAACTTGGAAAGCATCGAAGTTGCCATCCCAAGCACCACGAACAGGTGGCGTTTTCATGCGACGAGACGTTGACGCCGGCAACTGTGGCAAAGAGCTAGCCAGCATCGGCAACTTCTTTGCCAGGCCCAATGGAGCAGGATTCGTGTTGTTGCATGATGGCGCGTAATTTTGGGTAGGCGACCGGCTCCCGATAGCGAGCTTCGATAGCGATCGCCTCTTCGCATGCGTCGCAACCCCTCGGTGAAGTTTCCCAGTCGCCAAATTTCCACCGCTTGGCCCGCCAATTCAGCGGCCGCGCGGGCGTCCTGTTCCACGTTTTCCAGGAATCGGCAGACCTCCCGCCAGTAGGCTGATTCGTCACCTCTGGTCGCTTGAGCGGCCAGTCGTGCCTGGCGACTGCACAATCCTCGAAGATTCGCCCGGCGCGATCCGAAATCCGTGTCCCAGTCGCATCCCTTCCATGCCGACGTTGAGGATTGAAGGGCTTCCTGTAACACGTTCAAAGAGGTCATCTTCGCCAATCGACAATAAACGCCCGCTAACGCCAGCAGATGGATGGAAATACACTATGCCGCTATCAGCAAAACGCGTACCGAATCATCCGGACGTCGTGGTTGGAAATTCAGTCGAGAAGTATGGCCAAGGTCTTGACGCGTTGGATCACAAAACGAATCTTCGAGATCGCCGCACTCATTGCTGTCGCGGCGGTCTTGGTTTCGTGCGTCGGTACGTTTCGAGCCCTGGATGCCCTGCCGCAAATCCAACGGGAACTCGTCTCGTTGGAGGAGCAGCTGGAGAAACTGAGTGGGATACGCTCGATCCTCGTGTCAACGATGTGGCGTGTCCGCGTGCTCGCGTTCAGCGGTGACGAAGCGTTCCGCACCGAGATTGCAGCTGTCGTTTCGCGCGGCGAGCAGCTCGTCGACGAAGTTCTCAGTGGCAATCCCTCCGCGGCCGTCAAAGCGGTCGTCTTGGATTGCCAGGACCAGTTGTCACAGACTTCGGAGCTGACGGATGTGGCAGCAGCGCCGTCGGATGAAGACAGGGCCAAGTTTTGTGATCAGGGAGATTTTTTAGAGTTCGCGTCTTCAGCGGCAGATCGCCGACGGTCGTCAGCAATTGCAACAGATGAGGCAGTCGGCGGTTGAGCAGCGCAGCCAAGCGCTGTACCGATTGATCGGTGGTCACGGATTGATGCTTGCAGTCATTGGCTTGCTGTACTTTGCCAGACGGACGGAGAAGCGTCGAAGGGAGCATGCCGATCTGAAGCTGCTGGAGTCAGACGAGCGGTTCGCGTTGATTGTGCGAGGATCTGCGGATGGAATCATCCTGACGGACGCGCTAGGGAAGATTCAAATGACGAATCAGGCCCTCGATGAAATGTTTGGGGCGGTCCAGCACGACTTGCAGGGCGAATTGCTCAGCGCGCTATTCGAGACGACGGTCATCGATGAATGGCTTACTCATCGGCTTGACAAAGATCATGACGGAGTGCTTTCACGCACCGTGATCGCGAAACGAGCCGACGGTGACCGTTTCAACGCAGAACTTACGATCACGCCGCGAACGGTCCACCATCAGGACTTTCTTGCCATCTCCGTCCGCGACGTTTCCGAGCGAGAAGTATCGCGACTGCGGCTCAAGCAACATGAAGCGCTGCTGCGAGAGATCCCCGAGCCGCTTCATATCCTCGACTCCGTCGGGCACATCATTTATTGGAACGTGGGTGCTCAGAGGCTGTATGGGTATAGCCGCTAACGAAGCGATTGGCCAAAGCTCGAACGACCTATTGCGGATTGTTCCACCGGAAGGCGACAGCGATAACATTCACTCCACCGAATATGTGGAGGCAGACAGGTGGACCGGTGAGTTGGACGCTGTCACCAAAGACGGTCGCCGCCTACGTATCGAGCGCCGTCGGACTCGAATCGCCGAAGGTGACGATAAGATTGGAGAAGTCATATTCGATTTCGATCTCGGTGAGCGAACTCGACTGCAGAGAGTGCAACGTCGTCGACAGCGATTGGAGGCGTTGGGAACACTCGCCAGCGGGATCGCCCACGATCTGAACAATCTGCTCACACCCATCTTGATGAGTTCACGTATGATGCAGCGTGGCGGTGAAAACCTCGATCGCGAGGCGTTGCTTGAAACCGTCGTTGCCGGGGCGAGTCGCGGAGCAGAATTGATTTCCCAGCTATTGACATTCGCTCGCGGTGGAGATGGACAACATCGGTCCGTTGATGTTCGTGAATTGTTGACGGAAGTCTCAGCGATCCTGGCACACACGCTGAGAAAGGACATCGTTTTGCAAGTCAGCGTCGAACCGAACTTGCCAGAAGTCTTCGGCGACGAGACGGAAATCAGTCAAGTGATCATGAATTTGGCGATCAACGCGCGCGATGCGATGCCCAATGGTGGTACACTTGGGATCACCGCAAAGCCGATGTCGTTGGATGCGGAGCGAACGTTCTCGCTGGTAACGCTTCAGCCGGGCGATTATTTGGCGATCTCCGTGACGGATACCGGTACTGGGATTCCGCCCAGTATCCGCGATCGAATCTTCGACCCGTTCTTTACGACCAAGGACCGCGGTCAAGGCACGGGACTGGGGCTCAGCACGCTCGCTTGGCATTGTGCGAGGCCACAATGGTGCGGTGGACGTTCGATCGAGCGTGGGTCAGGGAACGACAGTCACGGTGATTCTTCCCCTGTCCGACAAGACGCAAACTCCTTGACGGGATATCGTCGATGGACCGAATATGCGGCCCGCAATTTGCGGCAGAATTCATCCGTCAGCGTGAACACTTCGCCGTGGTGGTACACCGTAGGTTGACCATCGGCGTGACAATCATCGGTGTTGCACGCGTCCCCTCTTGACCATCAGCTACAGAAGTCGCGGCAGAATCATGAGCAGGCAGCAGGAACTCGGTCGTTTGGGTGAAGTTCGTCGTTTGCTGGTCGTGGATGATGATCGGTTGATCCTGCAATGCATCAAATTGGCATTGCCACCGCCGGACTACGACGTCTTCACCGCGGAAACGGCACGTGAGGCGCTGGAACTTTTCAAGCAACATCAGCCGGATGCCGTGTTACTGGACGTTCAATTGCCGGATCAGTCCGGTTTGGCCGCGCTCTGCGAATTGCGGGAATTGGATCGTCGCGTTCCGGTGATCTTAATGACGGGGCACGGAACAGCAGAAACGGTCATTACCGCGATGAGCGGCGGTGCGTTTGAGTACATCACGAAGCCGTTTGATCCAGATGATATTCTGCCGGTGATTGACTCGGCGTTGGAAACGAGTCGGATGGCTCGCAAGCCCGCCATGTTGCCCGCGGACGCACGTGCTGGGGTAAAGATCGGCGTCGCCGATCAGATTTTGGGAAGTTGTCCCGAGATGGTGGAGGTGTTTCGGTCCATCGGCCGCGTTGCCTCACGAGACGTCGCAGTGCTGATTCTCGGCGAGACTGGTACGGGCAAAGAGGTGATTGCCCGCGCGATCTACCAACATAGCAAGCGTCACGACCAGATCTTTCACGCCATCAATTGTGCCGCGATTCCCGAACAACTGCTTGAAAGCGAGTTGTTCGGCCATGAAAAAGGCTCTTTCACGGGTGCGGATCAGCGACGCATCGGGAAATTCGAAACATGCAACGGCGGCACATTGTTTCTGGATGAAATCGGCGACATGAGTCCGATCATGCAAACGAAACTGCTGCGAGTGCTTCAACAGAAAGAATTCGAGCGGGTCGGAGGTAATCGAACGCTACAAAGCGATGTGCGAATCATCGCTGCCACAAATCGAGATTTGAAAGCGGCGATGGAGGACAAGAGCTTTCGTAGCGATTTGTATTACCGTCTCAATGAGTTCACGATTCATCTGCCTCCGCTGCGCGATCGCGGTGACGATCTGGGACTGATGATCGATCACTTCTTCAAAACGTTTGCCAAATCGCTTGACAAAGAATTCGTGTCGGTCGCGCCCGAGACGATGGAGATTCTGGAGCAGCACCCGTGGCCGGGAAATATTCGGGAGCTGCAGGGCGTCATCAAGCAGACGCTGTTGCGTGCCAGCGGCCCCGTGATCACGCCGGCGTTTTTGCCGAGCGGGCTGACCGGAAGCGAAGAACAGCCGCCGGAGGTTTCGCTCGCCTTCGCTTGGCAAGAAGGCCTCCGCGCTCACGTCACGAGCCTTTGGCAGAGCGGTGCCCATGAGATATCGCAGCAAGTTCACGACAGTGTTGACCGAGTTGTGCTCAGCGAGGTGCTGCAGGCGACCGGGGGCAATATCAGCGAAGCGAGCGTTCGGTTGGGGATCAGTCGTCCAACCTTGAGAAGCCGCCTCCATCATCTCGGTTTGCGGGCCGAATCAGATTCGTGAAGCCTCGTTCGTAGTGACCCGATTCATCGGGTATGGGCCTGTTGAAGAAGGGGGCTGGCCCTTTGGAGGGCATCAGAAAACACGATCGAAACGCGATGCCCGGAGAGGGTCAACGCGGTAGGGGCGGGACAACCGCATGATCGGTCACTACGAACATGTTTGCCAATAAAAAGAGCGACGTGGCATGCCACGTCGCTCATGTAGTGTTCGAGATCGCAGGGGTCTTAGAGCTTTTGGCTGAGTTGTTTCTCGAGTTTCGTTTGCTGTTCTGCGATGGCTTGACTCATGGATCGAATTCGAGGACGCAATTCTTCCTCCGAATAGTCCACAGACTGACTGGCGGTCGCGAGCGGATTGTATTCGGGGATTGGGGCAGTCAGCGCGTCAGCAAGGCTGAATGGACCCGCCTTTGCCGCAGCTTCGAGGTACGTTTGGGCAACCGTCAGGTGCCGCTGAGACTCGATGGTATCGTAGCGATACTGTGCGAGCGTTCGATCAGTGTTCTCGCGAGCAATTTCCTTTTCGGCGGTTTTGACGAGTTCGCTTGGATCCTTGGGTTTGCTGCTCGCACGCGGAGCTTTGAACTCTTGGTCCGCCGCATCGGCTCGGAGGACATGCGATTTCGCCATCACGACGAGTCCGAGTGTGGTCAGGTCTGAGAGTTCCGCATCGCTCCAGTCGGACGAACCATCGCGAAGTGAGTTCGCCACGTTCTGAAAAGCGAACGCCGCATCCGCGACTCCGCTCTTGCCTTCCGTCATTGCCGCTGAAGCGGCCAGCCTCAGCCAAGCACCGCACTTCTCGAATGCGTCGGCAATTTGCTCTTTGTCGTCTGTACCAATCAGATCCCTCGCCTCTTCGATCCGGTCAAGCGATTCGTAACAAAGCGGCCAATAGCTCTCCTTGGTGACGACGAGCCATCCGCGGGTTTCGTCGGGACGTTGGTCACGGACGGCCACACGCTTTTGTCGCGTCGGATTTGGTAGGCGAATCATCGGCAGTCACCCGCCCGGTCGCGACGGCCAACAGAACAGTGGGGACGACGCAAGCCTTCAACAGAGGCGAGCAAAGTTTCGACATGAAAGTACTCCTTTGGAGCAGAGAAGGGGGAAAGTCTTGATTGGTTTGGCGATTATGCACAACGCGTACCAATCACGGTCTCGGATCGAAACAATTCGCATGAAGACCGGCACGGCGAACCGGCATCCGCTCGCGGGGCGCCATTGATCCGTGTTGGCAGTCTGATGAGGTTACGTCCCAGCGACGCCCCGTTGCAAACCAATTCCAACCGCAAGGAACAGATCGATCGGGTCCGCCTTTTGAAGGGCATCCAGCCGACAGCGTTGCGCGGCTCGCCGAAGATCGAGTTGTTGGTGATGGGAACAGTCTGCCGAACCGGAGTTGCCGGTTTCATCATGGGGAATGCTACCGAGCGTGTGCTTGATCAAGTGAATCGCTCGGTGTTGACGATCAAACCGGAGTGGTTTCAAGTGCCGGCGGCCAGTGGTCGACCGGTTTCGCAGACGCAGCGTTGAATTTCTACTCGGCGTTGACGCGAATCGCGGGAACGCCCACTTTCGGCTCAGCTGGACAGAGCCCTCGGCTAATGTCTGTTTCAGAGGATTGCTCAAGGCGACGTTTTACCGGCCCGACTGGAAAGTTTTTTTTCGGTGCCGGCAATCGATTTGCCAGATTGCGTCGATTCAGCTAACTCGATGCAGCGAATTCTGTTCAATTATTCGCAAGTACTGTCTCCGGTGTTCCCTCTCGCACTTCGTCGATAGAGTTTTGGCATGAGAATTGACTTAAAGTCATGCAGGGCGATTTCGAGTGTTTCGGTTCGCCTCCCTTTCTTCATACTTTTTAGGCGTTTTGGATGTCCGATCAGATCTGGCGTATGCAGCTTGGCGATGGACCGTTGGTGGCGACGGCAATTCATGCGGGCAGCGAGTTGCATGCAGAAACCGCTGCGCACATCGCGTTGGAAGCACATGAACGTCTTCGCGAAGAGGATCCGTTCACGGACATCTGGACCGAGGTAGCTCCGACGCGAGTTGTTGGCACGCATTCGAGGTTTGAAGTCGATCTCAATCGTCCGCGAGAGAAAGCTGTCTATCGGACAAACAGAGGATGCATGGGGTCTGAAAGTCTGGAAGGACGCGATCTCAGACGAAGTCGCGGATCGCTCATTGTCTCGGTACGACGCTTTTTACGAGGCGTTGGGCAGTTTGTACGCCGAGATATCGGCGAAATACGGGGCATTCGTCGTCTACGACCTTCACACCTACAACCATCGACGCGCGGGGCCGGATGGACCGCATGCGGACCGAGATCTTAATCCACAAGTCAACATCGGTACTGGAACATTGCCGAATCGACAGAAGTTCGCTGGTGTCATCGATCGATTCATCAGCGACCTGGCATCTTTCGATTTCCCGGGGGGCAAGCTGGATGTACGCGAGAACGTCAAATTTTTTGGCGGACAGCATGCCCGTTCGACGCACCTGCGTTACCCGCAAAGAGCGTGTGTGCTCGCGATTGAGTTCAAGAAGTTCTTCATGGACGAATGGACCGGTGAGCCCGACATGGCCCAGGTCGAGGCGATCGGAGACGCCTTGAAATCAACCATACCCGGCGTTCTTGAAGAATTGGCCAAGGTGCCGCAAAGTCGTTTGGGTTACAAAATCGCAGACGCTTGAGCAAAGGCTTGCCGACAGAACGCCTCCGCTCAGCGAAACAGTTTCTCCAGCGCCTGCCCATCAAGAATTCTATTGCCGTATCATGGTATCAACTGCAACCGCACCCCAGATCACGGGAGAACGCACAATCGCCAAGTCGAAAAGTGACTACTCCGATTCGCTCATCGAATCCGTCTGTCGACGGATCGCGAAGGATCAGCGTGTGCGAAGAACCCTGCCTGGGAAAGGTCGTCTACACATTGACCGCCAAGTCCCATTCTTGTGCGTCTATCGCCAGCCGCCGGAGCATGAAGACGCTGGAACGGAGCAGCTCGTCAAAGGCGAAGCTTCTTACATGATCGCTTCCGGCTGTCCTGAACACCATGCTGGGACTCTCGAAACTCGTTCGCGAAGTCGTCGAAACATTGTCGACGCAGTTCGGTGCGTTCCTGATCGTCGAACTTTGGGCTGCACCTGACGGCGGCAAGGCTAACAATCCAGCGATTCCAACCGTGCTTCCCAGCTTCAGGGTCTACTCTGCGAACACGACAAAGATGACGCGGACGGTCGAGGCACTGGAGAAACGGCTCAAGCGAATCAAGGTTCTCAAGCACGGCGTTCAGGTCCGAGATCGAACGAGATGGACAAACGCATCCACCGAATCTGCCGCCACTGATTCCTGCAGACGAAGCACGCGAATTGAATTGCTGGTTCATCGGCATTGTCGATTCCGCCGGTGTTCCGAAAGGCGAATACGACGGAAGAGTTTCCGCAGTTGATCAGTTCGCTGCGACGCAGCATGAGCCTGGCGCTTCGGCAGGCCTATTTTGAGTTTGCCCGCTCGCGGACCACGCACCGGCCGCCGCATTACCATTCGCTGGGACGAAATGCGGTTGTCAAAGCCGTCTGGGAGGTTGATCGGCAATTGGCCGCGGTCAGCAACCAATTCGACTATCTGCTGCAGTTGACGCCGGTGAACACGAATGCCGCCTGGAAACAATTTCAGAAAGACCAGTACCAACAGACGCCCGAGTTTCACTATCGACCACTGCCGGTCGATCCGGCTCTGCTCAAACGCGAGCTCTACAGGATTCCGATCGAACGCGTCGAAGATCCGGCAATCCAGCGTCTGTTTCAGGAAAAGCAGGAGGAGTTGGAGCTGAAGCTGACGATGCTTCGCGATCGTGACACACCGCGATTTCTGCACGAGAGTCTGACGCTGTTCGGCGGCGTCAAGGACGACATGCTTGAAGCTGGCCGAGAAGCTGCTGGAGGATTTGTCGGCCAAGGCTGAAACCGACAACAGGCCGCAAAATCGACGCGGACGCTTTTGCTCAGCAGGCCAACGCCGAGTTTGAGTTCTATCGAAAAACCTGCCCTGAGTTCAAAGCCAGAGCGCAAGTCACCGACGAGGTCAGCGGATTGATCGTCTCACGCGGCAAGTTGCTGATCAATTCGGACTTGAGCCTGCCGCCGTCGCGTGTCGCGGCGCTGCTGGCCCACGAAGTCGGCACTCACCTACTGACCTATTACAACGGTCGCATGCAGCCGTTCCAGCAACTCTATTCTGGACTGGCCGGCTACGAAGAGTTGCAGGAGGGGCTGGCGGTGCTTTCGGAGTACCTGGTCGGCGGATTGACGCGGGGCCGCGTGCGGCAACTTGCGGCTCGCGTGGTGGCGGTGCGGCATCTGACCGACGGTGCATCGTTTGTCGAAACATTTCGAACGCTCAGTCGTGATTACGGTTTCGCGGACCGGACTGCCTACAACATCGCGATGCGAGTTTATCGAGGCGGCGGTCTGACCAAAGACGCAGTCTATCTGCGTGGATTGGTCGCAATCTTGAGTTACATGCAAGAAAGGCGGCGACTTGAATCCGCTGTTGGTCGGCAAGATGGCGGTCGAGCACATCCCGATCATCAAGGAACTTCAATATCGAAAGGTCCTTCAGGCCGCCCCGATCACGCCACGATATCTGCAGGATCCCGCATCGCCCTGCAGCGGCTCGAAGCGCTTCGCGGTAGCAACATGATCAGTGGTTGATCTGGTTAGCCGAGCCACTGCCAGAAACGGGAGTCGCATCGTGAAACTCGGCATCGTTGTGAATGTGATGGATAGCGACGAGGCTGGAGCGACGACTTATCGCTTGGCTGCCGATGCGATCAGTCTGGGCCATCGAGGTCTGGATCGTGAGCACCGGAAACTTGTCCTATAACCCCAACGACAGCATCGGTGCGTTTGCTCGTACGGTGCCCCCCGGAAAATACACATCGGCTAAATTTCTCGATGTGCTCCGGGGCGACAAGGCCATCAATGAGTGGATCACACTCGATGACTTGGACGTCTTGTTGTTGCGCAGCAATCCTTCTGTCCAGCGTGCCTGGGCTCAATCGGCGGGAATTCACTTTGGCCGGTTAGCGATGCGACGCGGCGTGATCGTGTTGAACGATCCCAACGGATTGTCCAAAGCGATGAACAAGCTGTATCTGCAGACCTTTCCCGAGCGTGTCCGTCCGCAAACCTTGGTCACCCGCAGTTTGAGTCGCGTGCATGAGTTTCTTCGAGGATGCCGGCACGATCATTCTCAAACCGCTTCAAGGATCCGGTGGTACGGGAGTCTTCATCGCGCGTCGCAACGAAGGAGCATAACTTGGAAGACATCTTCGAGTCGGTCAGCCGCGACGGATATGTGATCGCCCAAGAGTACTTGCCGGCGGCCGCGGAAGGGGACACACGGTTGTTTCTGATGAACGGCATGCCGCTGCGTCATAAGGGCAAATACGCTGCGTTTCGCCGAGTTCGTAGCGGAGACGATATTCGCAGCAACATTCACGCCGGGGGCCGACTTCGCCGCGCCGAATTGAACGACACGATGTTCGAGCTCGCCGAAATGGTCCGCCCGCGTCTGGTCGAGGACGGCATGTTCTTGGTCGGACTGGACATCGTCGGCGACAAACTGATGGAAATCAATGTCTTCTCGCCGGGCGGTTTGGGCAGCGCCCAGAAATTCGAGAAAGTCAATTTCACTCACGCCGTGCTCGAAGCTCTGGAACGAAAAGTCGATTACATGCGGTACTACCGGCGCAATTTCAGCAACGTCGAATTGGCGACGCTTTAACGATGCAGTAACTTCATCTTACGCGATCAGACAGGATGAACGAATGAAAATTGGATTTGTAGTGAACGACGTTTTGACCGAAGAGGCCGGATTCTCAACGACCCGGCTCGGCTGCGAAGCCGTGAATCAAGGTCACGAAGTCTATGTGATTCGGCGTCGGTGACTTTGCCTACGATCCCGACGAATCGATCCGGCTCGCGCCCGCAGCGTGCCGCAGAAAAAAGTACGGATCGCACGAGTCGTACTTGAAGGATCTGCAGGGACCCAAATCGGTCAAGTCGCGGGTCACGGTGGACGACTTGGACGTGCTGATGCTTCGCAATGTGCCCTCGGACGACTATTTGAAGCGTCCGTGGGCAGCGTCATCGGCTGCGGAATTCGGCCGCGTCGCCATGCGTCACGGCGTGATCGTCGTCAACGATCCCAACGGATTGTCCAAAGCGTCGACCAAGATGTACTTCCAACTTTTTCCCGAGGAAGTCCGCCCGCGGACGCTGATCACCCGTGACCGGGATGAGATCAAGGCCTTTGCCAAGGAAGAAGGCCGCTGCGTGCTCAAACCGCTGCAGGGATCGGGAGGCGCCAGCGTGTTTCTCGTGCAGCAAGAGCGACATTCCCAACTTGAATCAGATGATCGACGCGGTCAGCCGCGACGGTTTTGTGATCTGCTCAGGAGTACCTGCCGGCCGCCGAAGAAGGCGACATGCGGCTGTTCGTCATGAACGGCCGGCCGCTTGCAGGTCAAAGGAAAGTACGCCGCGTTTCGCCGCGTCCGCAGCGGCGGCGACATGCGCAGCAACATTCACGCGGGCGGCAAAGCTGGCGCCGGCCGAAGATCGGCGACTTGGAGCTGAGAATCGCCGAAATCGTGCGGCCCAAACTGGTTCAGGACGGCATGTTCCTGGTCGGCCTGGACATCGTCGGCGACAAGCTGATGGAGATCAACGTCTTCAGCCCCGGCGGCCTCGGCAGCGCCCAGAAGTTCACGAAGATCAACTTCAACAAGTACGTCATTCACGCGCTGGAGCGAAAAGTCAATTACATGCATTACTACGGACGGAACTTTGACAATGTCGACATGTGCACGCTATGACGCTTGGCATGGGAGACCAGCCAAGATCAGGAAGCGATCACACCGTCAGTGATCGACAGATGTTTGCGCGCGGCTGGCCGAGAACAAGCGAATTCAGCAGCCGTTGCCGGGTGGCGGAATGCTGCACATGGACCGGTTGCTGCCCTTTCTGTGCGTCTATCGTCGAAATCCCATGCGGCGTGATGAGGGAACGGCAAGGCTGGTGACGTCAGAGGCTTCGTACTTGTGTCCGCACCGGTACAGTTGCCGAGCGACGCGGCTTGAAACGGCTTGTTCGACGGATCGCTGAAACGGCGATCGAGCGACTAGGGTCGTGTCTGATCTTGGAGCTGTGGTCGGGGGAGGATCGCACGGCTCGCGATGCGATCACCGGCGAGATCCTACTTCCGCGGCCGGCGTTTCGGATCTTCACGCGCCGGCCGCATCGACCCGGAAGGGAACGGTTGCCACGTTGGAAGTTCGCGCTCCAGCAGGTTCGTCTCCATCGCAAGGCGGCTGACGTGCGAATCAACATGCACGCGCAGAATCATCCGGCCGGAATGACACCGCTGTTATCCGAAACGGTTGAAACAAAGATCGGGTGCTATGTGTTGGGACTGGAAGTTCGACCGGTTTTCCGCGATCCGAAGTCGGGTGAGGTCTACGATCGTGTTGCGGTTACGTTTCGACGCCAGGTCTCTCACTGCTCAAGAAAACGTTTTTTGCGTTCGCTTGAATCGAACGGAGGTACGTCCGGAGCACTATTTCTCGCTCGGTCGAGCCGTTTGCCCAAGCAAGTGCTGACCATCGATCGCCAGCTGGCCGAGCTGAGCAGTCAATTCAAATTCCTGCTGCTCGTTACTCCGATCAATGCCGAACGAGCGTGGAACGATTTCTCCGAGTCGGGTTACCCGAAGACACCGGTCTTTCAGTATCGGCCGCTGGATGCCGATCCACTGCTGCTGAAACGGCGGCTGATGAAGATTGCCACCGAACGCGTCGACGACCCCACTCTGTCTACGTGCTGCGGCAGACTCAATACGAACTCGATCGCCAAATCACGATGCTCGCCGACATCGGAACCTTTCGGTTTCTGCCCGGCAGCTTGCAGGTCTTTGACGAATGTAAAACCAAAATTGCGAGATCTTGCTGGCAAAATTCTCCAGACGCTGGCGGATCGCGAGCTCAACCGATCAAGAGCCTCACGGATGCTCAGTGCGAAGTGCATTCGCGCGATTGGCACAAGCGGAAATCAAGTACTATCGGGACCAATCATCCAGCGTTTACGGCCCAGGCCAGCACTCGCGATGACATCTATTCGGGCTTGATGGTCGCTGGCGGAGACCTGTTGATCGGTCGCGAAACATCGGATCGCCAAACGCCGTGCCGAAGCGTTGTTGCAACATGAGGTCGGCACTCACTTGGTGACGTATTACAACGGTGCCGCGCAGCCGCTGAGACTTGCTGCAGGTCGGATTGGCAGGATACGACGCGACTGCAGGAGGGACTTGCCGTGTTGTCGGAATACCTGGTCGGTGGATTGAGCGAAGCGCGACATGCGAACCTTGGCCGCCCGAGTGATTGCCGTCGACCAGATGGTTCGAGGAGCATCGTTTGCGAATGTGTTTCAGCAGCTGGTGGACGAATTCGGTTTTGAGCCGCGGACGGCCTACACGATCACGTTGCGAGTGTTTCGCGGCGGTGGGCTGACGAAGGATGCCTTGTACCTGCGAGGGTTGGTGGAAATCCTCGAATTATTTGGGGGCCGGCGGCGATTTGGAGCCGTTGCTGATTGGCAAGATCGCCGTGGAACATGTTCCAATTGTTCGCGAGTTATTGCTCAGCGGAGTCCTCCGCCCGCCCCCCTGCGTCCGAAATATCTCAATTCGCCAGAGGCGCAGCGGCGGTTGGACAGTATAAGTTCGCAGCACCACCGTTCTTGATCTAATCGATATCGAAAGGAATAAATGATGCGAATCGGATTCATCGTCAACGACGTCAAGACGGAAGAGGGCATTTTTACGACCAGCCGGTCTGGGCCAAGCGGCAGTCAATCGCGGTCACGAGGTGTGGGTGATGGGCGTCGGCGACTTGGCTTACGACCCGGATGGCATGATTCGTGCACGCGCTTCATCCGTGCCGAAAACGAGATACGGCACCTCGGAGAGTTACACGACGGACCTGAAGGGCAAGAATGGTGTCCGCCGCAGAATCACGGTCGATGAACTCGATGTATTGATGCTCCGCAACGTTCCCTCGGATGATTATTTGGCACGTCCTTGGGCCGCGACGGCCGCCAGCGAATTCGCGCGGACGGCGATGCGACACGGAGTGATTGTGTTGAGCGATCCGAGCGGGTTGTCACAGGCATCGAGCAAGATGTACTTCCAGCTGTTTCCCGAAGAGGTTCGGCCGCGCACGCTTGATCACGCGAGATCGTGACGAGATCAAGCACTTTGCCAGAGGAAGAGGGAAAGATCGTCATCAAGCCGCTGCAGGGATCAGGCGGCGCGAGTGTCTTTTTGGTGCGCCAGGAAGACATTCCCAATCTGAATCAGATGATCGACGCGGTCAGCCGCGACGGGTTTGTGATTGCCCAGGAGTTCTTGCCCGCAGCCGAACAGGGCGACATGCGGTTGTTTGTCATGAACGGCCGTCCGCTCTGCGTGAAACGCAGATACGCAGCGTTCCGCCGTGTCCGTAGCGGCGGTGACATGCGCAGCAACATCCACGCCGGCGGGAAAAAGCCGCCGCCGAAGATCGATCACACCGCGCTCCACATCGCCGAAATCGTGCGTCCCAAATTGGTCCAGGACGGCATGTTTTTGGTCGGCTTGGACATCGTCGGTGACAAGCTGATGGAAATCAATGTGTTCAGCCCGGGAGGCTTGGGGAGTGCACAACAATTCGAGAAAGTGAATTTCTCTACCCATGTCATCGAAGCCATCGAACGCAAAGTGCAATACATGCACTTCTATGGCCGCAACTTTGACAACGTCGACATGTGTACTCTTTACCCCAGTCGGGACCGAGCGTTTGGGCCATGGGCGGTGCCAGATCGGTCTGGTGCATCGATGCAGGCGCCAGCGGTGCTGGTTGCAGAGCAGTGCCGTCCCGCGAGCAACGGCATTCCAAGGAAGATGGATCGCACATCCAATGACCAAGTTCATCGACGTCGGCAGTTCCATTTTCAAAAAGAGGCACCCGGACATCGGTGCGCGCCCCGGCACGTTGATCATTTCGGAGGATGCGGTCCCACCAATGGTCCGCATGATCAGCTACGACTTGGACGAGGTCGATGAACGGGAGATAACCGACATCGAAGATCTTGCCAAAGCGATGGATCCCGAAAACATCACTTGGATTGATGTGCAGGGGTTTGGTGACGAGAAAGTTGTCCGTCGTATCGGCGACATTTTTTCCATTCATCCGTTGGCGTTGGAAGATATTGTCAACATGCCGCAGCGTCCCAAGACAGAGTCGTACGATGATCAACTGTTGGTGATTACTCGAATGGTTCGGCACACCGAAGAGAAGGCTGTTGATATGGAACAGGTCTCGATGTTGATGGGCAAGAACTACGTGGTGACCTTTCAAGAGCGTTATGGCGACGTACTGGATCCGGTTCGCGAGCGAATTCGACACGGTCAGGGTCGGCCGATTCGCCGCAGTGGCAGCGATTATCTGACCTATGTGATCACCGACACAATCATCGATGGCTACTATCCCGTCATCGAAGCCATCGGCGATCACCTGGAACATCTTGAGACCGTCGTCATGGACAATCCTTCCAGTCAGACGCTGCAAGAGTTGAACCGCACCAAGAATTTGCTCGTCAACTTGCGCCGCGTGGTTTGGCCCCAACGCGAGCTTGTCAGTTCGTTGATGCGTGACGAAAACGAGTTGATCGTGGACGAGGTGCGCATGTTCCTCCGTGATACGTATGACCACTGCGTGCAGACGGCCGAAGTCATCGAAATGTATCGCGACATGTCGACCGGATTGATGAACACCTACCTGTCCTCTATCGCCAATCGAACCAATGACGTGATGAAGGTGCTGACCATCATGGCGAGCATATTTATCCCGCTGACCTTTATGGCGGGAATCTATGGAATGAATTTCGAGCACATGCCCGAGTTACACGTTCGTTGGGCGTACCCGGCGATTTGGCTTGCCATGACGCTGACGGCCAGCGGCATGCTGATCTTCTTCTGGAGGAAGGGCTGGATCGGTGGCGGATCGTGATCCACAACACAATGGGAATGGGAAGGCGATGAAATCACTGGAAGCCTTGTTGCGCACGTTCGTCGAACTGCATCCGGAGGACGCCGCGCGCGCCTTCGAGAGTCTTGAAGCCGGCGAGCGGATTCGACTATTCAAGACGCTGCCGCCGCGAATCGCGTTTGGCGTTATCGCAGCGAATCAGCCCGCACGCTGTCGCGCCGCTTGTTTCCGAACTGGAGGCAGGCCGGGCCGCCGAATTGCTGCGAGATCTGCCGCCGCGAGTCGCGTCAACGATCTTGCATCAGTTCGACGACGAGACTCGCGAGCGATTTCTGTCGGAATTGCCCGACGATGTGTCGCGGTCGCTGCGCAGAGTTGGCTCGCTACCCCGACAACACCGCGGGCGGAATCATGGAGCCGCGAGTCGCATCGATCCCCAGTGATCTGACCGCCCAGCAGGCGACCGCCGCTATCCGCAAGGCACCGCGTGAAGCATTGCACTACCTCTATGTCACGCGGCGTGATGGCACGCTGCAAGGCGTGATCAACATGCGAGATTTGTTGCTTGCCGCGCCGCGTGATCCGATCGAATCACTCGTGCGGCGTGATGTCTTCAGCGTTCCGGACACGATGGACAGTGGCGAAGTGGTCCAGTTGATGCGCGAAAAGAAGTTTCTGGCGCTGCCGGTGGTCGATTTCGACGGGCGGCTGGTCGGCGTGGTCAAACACGCTCAAGCACTCCAAGCAGGACAAGAGGCCGCGTTTGAAAACTTGCAGAAGATGGTCGGTGCTGGCGCGAATGAGCGTGCCTTGTCACCTGTCGCAATCGTGATTCAGAGTCGTCTGCCGTGGCTGTATGTCAATTTGGTCACCGCATTCATGGCCGCGGCGGTGATCGGCGTGTTCGAGGGCGTGATCGCAAAAGTCGCTGCGCTCGCCGTCTTGCTGCCCGTCGTCGCCGGACAAGGCGGCAACACCGGGTCTCAGAGTTTGGCGGTTGTGATGCGAGGTCTGGCTCTCCGCGAAATCATTCCAGGGAGCAAGAAACGATTGATCGTGAAAGAGCTATTGGCAGGGACGATCAATGGCGTCGCGGTCGCCATCGTAACGGCCGTCGCTGTGTTTGCTTGGCGTCTCTTGGCGGGTGATACGACGCAGGCGGGCTTTGGGCTGTCGTTGGTGATTGGTCTGGCGATGGTCGTGAACATGGCGGCGGCGGCGATTTCCGGCGCCGTCATTCCGTTGATACTTCAAGCCCTGGGCCGCGATCCGGCTCAGTCGGCGGCGATCTTTTTGACGACCGTCACCGACATCGTCGGCTTTGCCTCGTTCCTGGGATTCGCTACGGCGTTCATGCCGATGATCACTTAGAACGTGTTTGAAAGGGGGTCTGGTTTGAAAAGGGGTCTGACCCCTTTTTCAAACACAATGCGATCGCCTTCCGGTCCCGTATTTTGGCCCCTTACTGGTCACGGGTTCTGAAATCGATTCAGCCAAGCTCATGAGGGCTGACTGCAAATGGATGTGAACATCTTTGCGATTGATCTTCTAACCATTCTGGTCGCGGGGCTGGTTGCCGGCGCCATCTGCAAGCGGATCGGACTCTCGCTGTTGGTCGGCTATCTCGTCGTGGGTGCTTTGGTCGGACGGGGGGCATTCGATTTGGTCGCCCAGGAAAACCACGAACTGGAGTATCTGGCTCGCGCTGGCGCATTGCTGCTGCTGTTTTCCGTTGGCATCGAGTTTTCAGTCGAGGAACTCGTTCGCATGAGCCGCTTTTTCTTGATCGGCGGTGTTGCGCAAATGTCATTGGTCGCCGTGCCCCTGGCGGCTACGTGTTGGGCATTCGGCATGACGCCCAACACAGCGATTTTGGCCGGGTTGGCGGCCGCGCTCAGTTCGACTGTGCTGGTCTTCAAAGCCTTGGCTGAATGGGGGCAGACCGCAACGCCACACGGCCGGCGGGCGATCGGCATTTTGCTGTTTCAAGACGTCGCCCTGGTTCCGTTGATGCTACTCGTGCCGCTACTTACTCAGACCGGCGATTCGCCGACGGTCGTGACCTACGGATTGCTGGCGTTAAAGTCGCTTTTTTTCATCGTCGCAGTGGTCGTGTTGCGGCGATTGATCGGTCACTCTGTGGTGCCGCAGCTTACGCAGCTTCGATCAGTGGAACTTGTCGTGTTGTTCGCTTTGAGCGTTTTGGGCGGCATGTGCTGGGGTGCGTCTCGGCTCGGTCTGCCGCCGGCCATCGGCGCCTTGGCAGCAGGCATGATGCTCAGCGGAAATCGGCTCAGCAAACAAGTCGACACAATCATCTTGCCGTTTCGCGAAACCTTCGCTGCTGTCTTCTTCGTTACCCTCGGTACCTTGTTCAACCCCAGGGTCTTCATGCAGGAACCACTGTTGTTGACGGCTGGCTTGATCGGAATCCTGCTGTTGAAGTCCACGGCGGCGGCCGTCGCGCTGAAGATCATCGGGTTAAACTGGAAAGCAGCGTTGGGAATGGGACTTGGGCTCGCGCAACTCGGCGAGTTCTCATTCTTGATACTCGCCGAGGGATTGGGCCGCGGAATTTTCACCAGCGAAAACCACAGCCGAATGTTGTTCGTCGCGATGGGCACGTTGATCCTGACGCCGCAGCTACTAAAACTGGGGCTGCGTTGGACGGGTGGAATGTCGGATGAAAACGCCGCGGCCATACCGTCCCAGCTGGATCACAGACCGATCCAACATGGCGCTGCTGATCGGCGCCGGACTGATCGGGCGACAGGTCGCCTCCCGTCTGGAAACCATGGGAGTCAATGTCTGCATGATCGACCTGAGCCCCATCAACTTATATCCGTTCGCGCAGCAGGGCTTTCAAACGGTCGCCGGGGATGCCCGCGACCCGGCAGTGCTGCGAAGAGCTCATGCGGACGGTTGTCGGTTGGTCGTCATCAGTGTTCCAGACGATCCGATGGCCAAGCTCATCGTGTCGACGTTGCGGGAAATGAATCAGAAGGCGTCGATTGTCGTTCGCTGCCGCTACGTAAGCAATATTAGCGGTACATCCACGGCGGGCGCTGATATCGTGATCAGCGAGGAGCAGGAAGCGTCCGGAGCGCTCCTGCGTGAGTGTGAAAGGATCGTGCGATCGGCACAGCAGTCCGACCAACGGGAACTTTGAGGGCTCGCCAATACAAGTTCCATCATTACTTCCCGTTCCCGGTGTCTTTTGGCGGTTCCGCAACCGGTGCCCGCGCCCGAAGGTAGAGCCGCATCACCCGCGGTTCGATTCGATAAAGTGCCAAATTGCTTGGCAGCCTAATGTTAGGTTCGGCGACCACCACTTCCTGAAACCCGGCATGAACGTTGGCCAAGTCGAGTGATATTTTTAGACTGCCGGGATCCAAGAATCGGAAGTCACGTTCGGATCCGCTCAGCGTGACCCGTGCCTCGCTGGGTGCGGTCTCATCAAGCTCAACGTCTTCGGGCAGGTTCCGATATTCGACGGGCGCCGCAAACGTCCTCTGCACCGAATGCGGATCATAGGCAAGTACAAACCACGCCGAGATTGCAATCACCAGTGACAGGATTTTGAGACGACCATTTTGAATCATGAATCGTCGCCATAGCGGTTGAGAAGTCGTTGGAGACGCAGTCTTGAAGTACTCTTCCAATCGTTGTTTTAGATCGGAAGCCGTCGACATTTGGCTCAACGCTCCCGCTTCGGCGACGCTGACGACCCCTCGTTCTTCGGAAACAACGATCGTGATTGCGTCCGAGCGTTCGGAGAGCCCAAGGGCGGCACAGTGTCTTGTGCCTCTTCCGGCGATCGCTTTTGTGTTCTTGGAGATCGGCAAGTGCGCTGCGAACTGGATGATCCGATCACGTTCGACGATGACCGCGCCGTCATGTCCCGGCGTGTGCGAATCGAAAATACTATACAGTAACTGTTTGCTAAATCGTCCGTGCAATGCGACGCCACCGTTGAGATGACGTTCGAGCGGTTCCTTGCCCTTCAACACGATCAAGGCCCCTGTCTTCGACCTCGCCATTTCGAACACGGATTCGACAATCGCATCGAGATCGAGCGAGATGTCTTGCTCATGCCCGAAGCTCAACGATCGGAACGTGGAGACGCGTTCGAGCAAGCGGCGAAGATCTTCCTGGAATACGACCACCAGAATGAACAACAACACTGCGAAGGTTGTGTGAAATGCAAGCGACGTCAGGTACATGTCCAACCCGCGGGCCAGAAAATAGACGATCGTCAACAATGCAAGCCCGCTCAACACCCCTCGCGATGCGGCACGCTGGAACCAAACCAGCGTTGCATATAGGAAAATCGACACCAACAAGATGTCGATCGCGTCAACGATACGAAATGACTCGCCAAATTCGTCAAGAAAGGAGTGAATCGTTTCCACGTTCTTTGTCCTGCGAAAAGTCGATTACGACGGGGTCGATCGCCCAGGTAAGCTTCCTAACCGATGCATTTTCACATCCGAGGCGTGCAGCTTTGGTGCCGTTTTCAGCCCGCTTCCTTTTTCAGCTCGTCAGGTCCGAGTATCATTGGGGCTGTTCATCAAGTCGACGCGGGTGCTGTTTCCGAAGTAGTATCCTAAACCTCAGGCCACTGTTCATGTCCGCCACTGGATCCCTTTTGCTGTCGAAGTCGGATGAACTTCTGCGAACGCTTCGCGGTTACGAACGCATTCTCGTGGTGATGCACGACAACCCGGACCCCGACGCCATCGCGGCGGGTTGGGGGATTCAAGTTCTGGTTGAAGAAAAACTGAGAGCCGCGGTACGCCTGGTGGGCGGAGGCGCGATCGTCCGGGCAGAAAATCGGCACATGGTCGATCTGCTCAGTCCGCCCATTGAACTCGTCGACTCTGTCGAGTTCGACGCCGGCACCGCCGCAGTTCTGGTTGACTGTGGCGCGGAAGCGACCAACCATGTGGTGACGCGTCAGCGAATCGAACCGGTGGCCATCATTGACCACCATACCAACGAAAAGTCTGCTCACGCCCCTTTCACCGATATCAGGCCTGACGCCGCTGCGTCGGCGACGATCGTTGCCAGTTACCTTCAGGAACAGGGAATTGAGCTGGGCCCGAAATTAGCCACCGCAATGTTGTATGCGGTGCGCAGCGAAACCTGCGGTCACGAAACGCACTTTTCGCCGCTCGATCGTTCGATTCTGCCGTGGCTGACCGCGCAGGGAGAGCCGGCGTTGTTGGCTGAGATTGAAAACGCTCCGCTGACGCGTGACTATTTTGCTGACTTGCTGCTCGCTCTGCAGAGCACCTTCCTGTATGACGATGCCGCGATCTGTTTTTTGCCTCGGGCGGCCGGGGCAGAGATTGTGGGCGAAGTTGCAGACATGTTGATTCGATGCGAAGAGATTCACCGTGTCCTCTGTGCGACCATTCTCAATAACGATTTGCTTGTCTCTGCGCGAACGCGGCCGGGTCACGGCAGCGCCACCGAGCTGCTACAGACCACATTGGACGGACTGGGTGGCGCCGGCGGGCACGCTCATCGAGCGGGTGGCAAAATCTCCGGTGTTGGACTGGCAACCAAAGCGGTCGATGCCCTGCATGATGATTTGCGAAGCCGTTGGTTGACCGCTTGCGGGGTCGATCGCAAACGTGGAACGCGACTGATCGCGAAACGAGAAATCGTCGAGAACCTGTGACCCACTGCTGGAAAACGTCTTTCCGGTCGGTGGAAATAGAATTTCCAGGGGCATGCGAACTCGTGGCAAATCAGCGACGATAGTCCTTTGGTATGACCTGTGCATCGAACAATCACCGGGAGCCGGTTCGTTTTCACGACCCAGCCGGATGGCGGTTTCTGCCGAAAACACTGCCTGGGGCCGCACTGAGAATGATTCCCTGCTTCGAGAAATAACGAAATGCTGAGTACTTTGCTTTACCTTGCCCTTACCCTGGACGTCACGCATAGCGGTGTTTCCGAACCCGACAAAATGCTAAGTACTCTGCTTTTCCTTGCTTTGGCCGTCATCCTGATCCTGCTGAATGGATTCTTTGTGGCAGCCGAGTTCGCCTTGGTGAAGGTCCGCTTTTCACGGATTGAGCAACTCGCGCGGGAAGGCCGCATGTTCGCCTCAACCGCTCGATGGCTTGCCAAGCGATTGGACAAGTCTTTGTCGGCATGCCAACTCGGAATCACGATGGCGTCGTTGGCACTTGGCTGGGTGGGCGAGCCTGCGTTTGCACGTCTGGTGGAGCCGGTGCTCGGCTTTTTGGGAATCGATGATCCGCGCGTCGTTCATGTTCTCGGTTTTTTCCTGGCCTTTTCAGCAATCACCGGATTGCATTTGGTGATTGGCGAGCAGTTTCCGAAAATCTTTGCGATCCGGCGTCCCGAAGTGATGCTGCTGTGGTGTGCCGCCCCTTTGAAATTCTTTTACGTTCTCCTGTTTCCGTTCTTGACGGTCCTGAACGTTGTCACGTCGTTTCTGTTGACGTTGGTCGGGATTCACGGTACATCGGACCATGAAGGTGCCAACACGGAAGAGGAAATTCGAGCCTTGCTGCGAGAGGCCCATATCCACGGCAATTTGAGTCGCTCGGAACACTCTTTGATCAACAACGTATTCGAGTTTGACGACTTGATCGTGCGGCGAGTGATGCTGCCGCGTGGCGAAGTCGCGTTCTTCGACATCAATGATCCCATCGAAAAGTTGTTCGAGTTGGTTCGCAGGACCAAGCACACTCGTTACCCCGTTTGCGATCGATCACTCGACAAGGTGCTTGGCGTCGTTCACATCAAAGACCTCTTGATGGACCCGAATGACAACACCGAGTTCGATATTCGCCGCAACATGCGACCGCCAAAGAAACTGCCGGAGACGATGCCGATCAGTCGCGTTTTGAAGCACTTTCAAGCGACCCATCAGCTAATGGCGTTTGTCATTGACGAGTACGGGACGATCACTGGGATGGTGACGCTGGAGAATGTCCTGGAGCGAATTGTTGGTGAAGTTGATGACGAGTTTGATAGTGGCGATCCGAATATCGTCCCAGCTGGACCGGGCGAGTTCATGGTCAACGGAACGACCCCCATCGATGAAGCACGCGCGCGGCTCGGTGTTCCGCTGGAAGAATCTAGCGAGGCAGATACGATCGGCGGACTGCTGATGGACCACCAGCAACGGATTCTTTCGCAGGGCGATAGAATTGAGCTGGAAGGCGCTTCGGTCGATGTTCTCGAAGTCAAGAATGACAGCGCGACGAAACTTCGATTCCGAGTTGGCGAAGAATTCGAGGATGCAGCCCTTACTTCAGGCGAGAATCCCGCAGGTTGATCTGAACGACATTTCGTTTAACAGCCAGCCCTGTGATTGGAACGCTTTTTGCTCTCCTTGGTTCGGCATGACCATCACCTTCGCAGGAAAGACCCAAGCATGATCGTTCAGTTTCGCGGCTTGTTTTGCGCCGCTGTTCTTTCATCCGCAGTTTCCACGCTCGCGGGCGATCCCATGGATTGGGCTCATTGGCGGGGCCCGCACCAAGACGGGACCTCGGACGAAGTTGGCTTGATCGATCGCTTTGACCCCAAGGGGGGCGAGGGGAGCAACGTTTTGTGGAAGAGCCAAGAGGCGGCCGGTATTTCGACACCGATCGTGATGGCAGACCGACTCTTCACCATCGTTCGCGAAGCACCAGGAACACCGAAGGAGGCGGAGAAGGTTGTCTGCCTCGATGCCGAAACGGGAGAGAAGCTTTGGCAAAACGTTTACAACGTGTTCTTGTCAGACGTTCCGGCCGAGCGAGTTGGTTGGTCCCACGTGACGGGCGATCCGGACACCAATCGCGTTTACGCTCTGGGTGCGTGCTGTTTGCTGCAGTGCCTGGATGCGGAAACGGGACAGACCGTTTGGGCACGATCGTTAAGCGAAGAGTTTGGCATGCTCAGCACCTACGGAGGTCGCACGAACACGCCGGTGATCTTCGAGAACCTGGTCATCATCAGCGGCGTGACGACCGGTTGGGACGAATCCGCGCGGCCCGCTCATCGGTTTCTGGCCTTTGACAAGTCCGATGGACAGCTGATCTGGCTGACCAGCACCCAGCCGCTTCCCGAGGATACCACTTATAGCACGCCGATCTTTACGGTGATCAACGGGCAACAGGTCATGGTCGCAGGTTCGGGCGACGGCAATGTCTATGGATTCCAACCACGTACGGGCAAGATTCTTTGGAAAGAACCACTGTCACGGCGCGGGGTGAACACGGCAGTCGCGTTCGACGACTCCGGCGCCATTTATGCGACTCATGGTGAGGAGAATCCGACGGGGACATTGATGGGAGCGGTGGTGCGGATCGATGCCGCAGCTGCCTCCAGTGATTCAGCCTCCGCCGAACGCTGGCGGACCGAGGAATTGATGGTCGGCAAGAGTTCGCCGCTGTTAGTCGGTAACCGTATCTACGTCGTGGAAGATTCGTCGCGGCTACATGTGTTAGATGCGGAGACCGGCGAACTCGTCGGCCAACCGTTCAAATTGGGCACATCGATGCGCGGCAGTTTGATTTACGCCGACGGAAAGATTTACGCCTGTACAGGCAGCGGAATCTTCCATGTCCTGCGTCCAACCGACGACGGAGTGGAATCGGTCTTCAAGGTCCGTTTGCCCAGTGGTTCCGAAGTCGGCGGGTCGCCGATTGTGTCGCATGGGAGAGTCTATTTACCGACCACCGGCGGGCTCTACTGCTTGGGAGTCTCCAATGTCCAGCCGAAGCTGGCGGACGTGAAGCGAACCCCCAACAAGGAGCGTGATGTGAGCGAAGACTCGGAAGTGGCGCAGCTTCAGGTGGTGCCGGCCGAAGGCATGGTGGCTCCCGGTGACCAGCTACCTATCAAGGCCATCGCCTACAACGCGTTTGGTCAACGCTTAAGAACTTTGCCGGCTGACTTGAATCTCGAAGTCTCCGCTGGCGGCCAGATCGACAACGATGGGGTTTTTCGCGTCGCCCCAAATCAAACCTTGCACACGGGCGTCGTCCTGACCGCACGCAGCGGCAACGTCGTCGGGCAGTCACGATTGCGAATCATACCTCCGCTCCCTTGGCAGTTCGATTTCAGCGATGGGAACGTTCCGATCACCTGGATCGGTGCTCGCTACCGTCACGAACCGCGGAAAGTCGAGGGCGATCCGATGATCGTCAAAATCTCAACGATTCCCAAGGGCACACGCAGCCAAACCTGGATGGGGCCGACGAACCTTCACGATTACACGATCAGCGCCGATGTGAAAGCGGAAGCGGGAACCGCCAAGCTGCCCGATATCGGGGTCATCGCGCAGCGTTACACGTTCGACATGATGGGCGAGTCGCAACAGTTGCAGATCCGCACCTGGCCGGCGCAGCTGCGAATGGCCAGAAGTGTCTCGTTCGTCTGGGAAGCCGATACGTGGTACACGTTGAAATTCAGGGCATCGATCGAGGGGGGCGTGGCCACGCTCCGCGGCAAAGTCTGGAAACGGGACCAAGCCGAACCAGCCGAGTGGATGCTGACGGCGACCGATGAATCAGCCAACCTCGAGGGAAGTCCTGGGTTATACGGCAATGCGACCAACGCTGAGATTCTGATCGACAACGTATCGGTGACAGGCAACGAATGAGCCAGTCACCGACATGCTGGTCAAAAGGCGACCGGGGTCACCCTTTGCTGGGAAAAAACTTCGCCAGCGTCTCGTCGCTCGGCTTCGGTGTGACAAGTGAGACCACGATCGTCATCACCGCCGAAGCGATGAAAATCGTCGCGACCGGCATGGTGTGGATCGTTCTGCTACCCAATGTCAAATCGACGGACCAGTTCTCGATCGCTCCAAACTGCGACGCTGAGAAAAGCGAGTACCAAACGCCCGCGGCTGTCAACACGCCGGCATAGGCACCCCATTTCGTCAGCCCACGCCAATAGACCGCCATCAGCGCCAGTGGAAACAAGCTGCTGAAACCGCTGAAGCACCAGATCCCGAGTTGGAACACGCGGGTTTGGGCGATGTCGGTCAGGCTGAGCAGATAAGTGACCGTCACGATCGCGACGATGAAACAACGCGAGATCAGCACGATTTGACGATCGGTGTAGCGATCCTTGCCGCCATAGTGAACGACGATATCGGTGGTGAACATCGTGCCGATGCACAAAAACTGGCTGTCCAGACTGGACATGATTGCGGCCAAGATGCCGGCCAGCAGGAAACCGCCGAGCACATCACCGGAGAGTGACTTGACCATGAAGCCGAGGACTTTGTTTGGATCGCTGGCGATCGGTGGTGGGATATCAATCAGCCCCGTCGTCGCCCACACGCCGATCAAGACACAGGGAATCCAAACAATCAAAATGAACACCGGGTGCGCCACCACCGGCAACTTGAACGCGTGACCACTTTTTGCCGTCAACCAATGCTGGAACAAGTGCGGAAACATGCCGACGGAAAAAGGAATCAACATGTAGGTGAAAAACAGCCACGGATCCAAACGCTCGCGAGTGCGATACTGGGGCGGTGCCTCGACCGATTCGATTTGGTCCTGCACGTCGACTTTTGCTCGCACACGCCTGGCTTTGGGTATCTCTTGCGAGACAATGTGCAACGAGTCCAGCAAACCCGTCGGAGGTTCGGTGCGAACGATTCGCTCTCCATCGCGCATCTCGTGAGCCCGACCGCTTTCGACGCTCCTGGCCGCTAAATTGGTGGCGATCACATAGAAAGCAACGACACCGAGCACCATGAACACGGTGGTTTGAAACGTGTTCGCCCAAGCCGTGCCCCGCATGCCGCCGAAAAAAACGTAAATCAACACGACCACGCAGATCACCAACTCGGTCAACCAGGGCGGGATGGCACCCGATTCGGTCAGGTTCGGGAAATCACCCCGTGTCGCCCCCTCGATCGCCTTCCCGGCGGAGATCACGCCGACCAGCAAGTACGGAACGACCAGCCCGACCAGGATCGGGAACATCACCAAACCGATCTTATCGCTGTCGAGTCGGTCGCGAAAAAAACCGACTTGCGTGGTGTAACCGTATTTTTTGCCCCATGACCATAACTTCACGCCAAGTACGAAAAAACACAGCGAATGGATGATGCCCGAGGACGAGGCCAACATCCCATAGACGCCGACACCTTCGGCAAACGCTTCGCCGGTCGAACCGACCAGCGCAAATCCAGTCATCGTGGTGCCGAACAGCGACATCAACAGCAAAAACGGACCGATCGAGTGACTGGCCAATAGGTAGTCCTTGGACGTCCCTTTGAACAATCGTGAGGAAAACAATCCGAGACACAACAGCAGCCCGAGATAAATGCCGATGATCAGCACTTTGATCATGCCAGGACTCATACCGCACCCTCCTCAGACTCACCCGCTACCAGCGAATCGTCTTCGAGGTTCGTCGGCCAAGCCGTCAGCGCCGCCATCAGCCACACGATACTGGCGGCGATCGAGATGCCGGCGTGATAAGCCAACGTCAACGGGATGAAACCGAAGACCAGGCGGTCGTTGTTCCAGTTCCAGAGGTCTTGGTGCAGCACCATCAACAGCAGCACGAGTCCCCAAACGAAATACTTCATCAAGGCAATCTCCTGGGGCCAAAAGGCGGGGGTGGATGGAGCAGCATAGCGTATGCGGGCGTGTTTTTCGTCTAACTTGCCGGACCGATGCTTGTTTTCTCCCTGGCCACGTCGGCCGCGCGGTTGATGGCGGCAATCCCGCCGTACCCCCCGCCGATTATGACAATGATGTTTCCAAAATGTTTCATCGCTGTTCTGATTCTGCCCGCAAAGAGTCGCTACGGTAGTGTGAGTCGATTTCTTCACGCCACTCGTCGGAGGCGACATCCGGCCAGTCGTCAGGATCGAAGCCGGGAGCCGACTTCAAGCGCGCACGCGTTGTGTCGAGTACGAATACGTCACCCTCGCTGTTATGTTTGAGCGACAATTCGTTCCAAGGGATCGCAAACAACTTGTCGTTGAACCAAGTATGAAAACAGAGCACTGCGTAAGCGATATTGCCACGATCGAGGTCGATCACTACGTCCTCGATTTCGCCGATATCCTCTCCTTCAGGGTTCCGGACCTGTGTTCCCGCGACGTCGCCCGCCCGCAATCTTTTGCTGAAGTGTATTTCCATCAAAGCTCTCGTGTGCCGTGCAAGTAAAAAAAGTGCCGCAGTCCCAACCGGGGCCCGGACTGCGGCTGATCGGCAAGACCGCTGGATGGTAACCCGGTAGCTTGCCGACCACGACTCCAGTTTGCAAAATCCGTGCCGTGGGCAATCTTCTTCCAACGAAAAACAAGTCGTCAGGCACACGGGCCCTCGAGTGATGACCGCCCCGCGGATTCAGCGATCGCGTGATTGGAACGTGGTTCGCGGCTGGCAGAGTCTTCGTTTCGATCGACAACTCCGACTCGAACAGGTCCGGCAAGAAGGCTAATTCGGCATTGATGACTCAGCTGGCCGTCGCCGTTGAACTGATTCGGTTTGACATTCCCTTGATGATCGTCGTGGTGCTGATCTTCTGGAGCGTAGACGAAACTCGATCCAGCGAATTCGTTTCCCGCGACGCATCCTCGGCTCGGTTTCGGATGACTCAATTCGTGTTGCCTGAATCAGCCGCAAGGAAGGTCTCGTGTTTGTATTCGCCTATCCTATTCACATGATCCACATGGTATCGACCGCAGCACTTTGAAACCCGCGAATCCGCCTCGCCCACTCAATTCGGTTGAGATGCGACTGCGGAGCCGTTTCTCGATATCCTAATCCACTGATCCCTCGTAGCCGAACTCCCCAGACTTCGGAGCAGCGATGAACCGTAAACGTGGCAGTCGGTTGATCTCTGAAAACAAGGGCTGGGATAGTCGCCGTTTGCTCCGCAAACGTCGCGTTTTCGGACGCTGCGGTAGCAGCGATCGGCGGCTATCAATATCAACATGCCACGAGGGCGTCCAATTTTTTGGGAATGATGTCCCGAACAGTTCACTAAAGAACGATTTCATTGCACTCCACGATCGTTCATCAGCTCGCTGGTTGTTTGCAACGGCACTTTTCGTAGTCCGTGAAACCTATCCATTGATGCACGACGAGATTGCCAGGCGTGCTTTCGCTAATTCGCTTGGCGTCCCATGCGACGGAACGCTGCAGATCCACATCGCCATCGGTGTACTGCCCATCCCGTGTCTGCATTCTGGCATTCGCATGACTGAGAATGAAACACACAAGCAGACAAGCGAATCATAGCCGCATCGTATCCCTTCGTTGCAGTGTGAATGTGAAATGGTTGCGTGCCACATCGAATCTACGTAATCACGCCGTGAGATGGTACGTTCGGGACGTCGTCACCATGTTGCCGAATCATCAGTTTTCACTGGGGAGTGGGATGATTCTGAGCGACAATGATAAGGACTCACGCGAGTAACGGCCGGTTCGTTGCCGTCGAGGCTGCCTGTATTCTTGATGGCTTGCGCCGCCCGTCCAAAAGAAAACTCGTTTCGCAAGCATTGGTGATGACTTCCGTTTACATTGTTCAGGTCAGCGGCCGCTATGATATTTGGCCGAAACGAATGAAATGACCGTCCCAGAGCGGAAGCCTTTAGGTTCCATCCTGGTTGAATTAGCCGTATTACAGTCTTGATGTTGAGCGAATGACATGAACCAGCCAACGACAGAATTCGTTACCACTGAGTGCCCTCACGGACATCGTGTCCGTGGCGATCTTGGATGGTTGAACCGCGAGGTTAGATGTCCGCACTGCGAAGCGGAATTCGTTTTCAAACGCGCGGAATCGCAGGCGGCAAACGTGGTTGCGGTTCAAGCGACCAACGAAGCTGGTACCAAAGAGCCCAAGCGATCCGGAGACTGGGCCACGGAGACCGGGGTCATGCGCATCTTGGGAGACTACGTGCCACCATCGGCAACGGAGACGCAGCGCTGCGGGAACTGCGGGACAACCAATTCCGCGGGAGTTTCGATATGTGAGAATTGCAACAGTGAACTTTTGCCTGCAAAGGATAACGCCGCGACGACTGTGAGCGTTGACGAGGAAGCTTCGGACGAAAGTAGTTCGGAATCGGTAGACTTTCGCCAAGTTGATAAAGTTGCTTTTGCGGACGTGGTTGTTCGGCGGGTGATTCGCCCGCGGCGCGAGATCGTCTTTCTTGACATCAATGACTCGCTTGAGCAAATGCAAAGGCAAGTTCGAGAGACCATGCACTCACGCTATCCGGTCTGCGATCGTTCGCTCGACAAGATCCTTGGCGTGGTCCATATCAAGGATATTCTCGTCGCAGAATCGAGTGATCTCGAGATCCGATCGCTACTCGAAAGCCCCGATGAGATCCCTGATACCACCCCAGTGAGCAAAGTGCTTCAACACTTTCAAAACGACGGTGTTCCGATGGCCTTCGTGGTTGACGAGTACGACAACATTATCGGCATCGTCACGCTGAAAGACGTGTTGTCCAAACTGGTTCCAGGGGGAAAGTGACTCACGCAAACCTCATCGCGAAACGCCTCACGCGGATCGCGCACTCGTCACGGAATCCATCCAACGATAGAAGAGTCCCGTGATCGTGGCTGGCGAGAAATTGCTGATCAACGCGCCGCGGTTTTCGGCACGATATGCCAATTGCACATTGATGTTCTCCCACAGCATAAGTCGGCCTTGGTGTTTCATCGTGGCGCGGATATCGCCATCTTGTGAGATCACGAAGCCCAGAGCCTGTTCATTCGCGTCGCAATACCTCAGCATGGCACGATGGCGGGTTCCGAATTGACTCAGCGGAGCCTTGCGGAGCAGATGGTCGCTGGCCCTCGCGTCTCCCGCCAAATCAACTTCGGAGACTTCCGTCGCAGCTCGCGCTTCGACTCCGAAACCATGGACCACGAGGCTCTTGTCCAACAGCACAAAGCCGTCGACGCGAGAAAGCGAGGCGATAAAGCGCACACATCCAAGCAGTTCACGTTTTTGCCGGTCGAGTTCTTTCTGTGATCGGACGGCGTCAAAGTGGACTTCACAGGGAAGCGTGTCATTGGCGGTGCGGCAGTGAGCGGAAATTGATTCAGCGGTTTGGCGTTTCAAAATATGATGCTGCGCCAGCCGAAACAACGCCCGCGGCAAGCGGTCGTAGGTGACTTTGTATTTCACATTGACGTCACGGACTTGAGACCGAGGTGCGATCAGCAGCCCGCCACCGTGACCGTACTGCTGGATATTGAACAGCGTACGGCAAATCGCATTCTGCCACCGGATCAGCAGTTCGTTCTTGATTTGCGCCACATGCGCAAGCGCGACTTCCCTCTCTTGTGAAGCCAGCTCGTCCAGCAAGGTCGCTTCCAAGTTTTTACGGAGCCGGTCGTAGACCGGGCCTTCCCATAAGACGTCGTGGTACTCCGCGATGAGATTGTCCTGTTCAAGGCTGCCCAGCAAGGCAAAATCTTTGTAGACCGAAACGGCACCGACGCCGGTGATCGTTGCTTGGAACGCACCGGCTCGTTTTGGGTCTTCCGTGGCATTGAGCGACACGTAATCGCCATAGCGAATCTCTTGGTCCACCATCCCCCAAATGAACAGTTCGCCGTCGTCGTTGCTGCACACGGCAAGTGAGGAGACCGTTGGATCAGCTGCATCCGCAATTTTCAGCAGCGAACGAACACTCAGCGGACAGACTTCAGAAAACGGAATCACGGTCCAACCGCCGGAAAGCTCCTGCTCTGTCAGGTTGCCAGTCTCAGAGGGATCCAGGAAATTGATCGTACAGCGACAAGGTCGCGCTTCATCGGTTTTCAAGCTGGCGAAATAGAGTGTCTCAAAGAGTTGCAACAGCACCCTGTCGGAGGGCACCTTAACGTTAAAATCAGCAAGTCTCTGCGTGACCAGTTTCGCTAAGTGGTATGGAAAACGTGCGTTGCGATGTTGCGCCATGATTCGCTTCCGTGCTCATCCATAGGATCGTGCCAACGGCAGAAGATCGCCTTTGTATTGAATTAGCAAAATCCACGCTCGCGGGCCAGATCGATCGCGAATCCACCACACGCCTACGATTGACCGGAATGCCATGAACCCGGTGACTTTGCCGTCAAACGCTGTAAACGAAAAACCCCAGCGTGATCACTCAAATCAACGCAAGGTGGGCTGACCTGCCACACGCTCGACCAGCGATCTGTTTCCAGACTCGATCACCTGCAAATCAAAATCGGTAAGCGTTTTCTTCGCCCGCATCGAGACCTTTCCGGACGTGATGAAGATGCCTGGATCGTTCGGGCGAACGCGGCGGAAAGCAGCAATGGCATTCCGCAAGTCTTGTGAATCGTGGATATAGTCGGCAGCATTCACAATCACGACACTACTGTCGTTTAGCATTGCCACGGGCAGGCCCTGCAAGTCGATGCTGCTGATCCCGTGTTGCTCATGCAGTCGACGCAGCAATCGTATCTCGCGGATCATACCCAGGCCTTCGGATTCATCATACGCAGTTGTCGCACGATAAACGACGTACTGACAATTTTCGACTCCTTTGATCGCGCGGAGATGGTCCATCAAGATCATTCGCTGCAAGGTGGTGAAACTGCGCTCATGACAGAACTGCCGAGCGACCGGTTCCCAAACGCCCATCTCCGATAGCTCTTTCTCAATGCCATTGTTGATTTCGGCCGGCGATTGTGAGATCAGTGCGTTCTGGAAGTCCTTCGTTAGCGACAGCAGTCCCAGTCCCGGCAGGGCAACGTTCATTCCCAGGTTGCTACCGGTCTTTCCAATCGATTTTCGGACAGCCAGGTTGTCCAGCAGCGGAATCAGTATGGGGTTCGTGGTTTCCGGATCACAGCCGATCTCGACGGCAAATCGACGCCGATCTTCTCCGCCGGCACGGAAGTTTTGCGGGCTGAGCAGATTCGACGCCATCTGCTGAAATCCCTTGGGAGCTCGCAGAATCGGGCCGCCTGGGTCGGTCAGCACCACCCGCACCCCCTGCGGCGTTTGTCTCAACGTTTCGACGACGCCTTTGACCAACTGCGGATCGCGCACGATCTTACGAGCGTTTTCGATCGCATTCATCTCTCTCAGTCGCTGCTCCAACAGATTGCGTCCAAGCGCCTGCAAGTCGCCGTTCGGAGTGTGGATCGTGAATAGGTACTTGTACTCTCGAACCGGCACGTCCACATCGATGTGATAGTCGGGGCCCTGAATGACTTCGGACGCCACGACTTCTTGGACTCGAAACACCGGAGGCGGTTCGGGCGTCCAACGCGTTGGCTCTCGGGGGTCTTGGGCAGTCGCAGCCGAAAGCAAAGTTTGCGTATGTACGAAAATCCACCACACGACATTTCCCGGGCATGACGTTGTCTTCTGAGGCGTACTGCTGCTTGCTACACTCGAAAACTCGGGGCGGAATTTCACTCAGCCGTGACCGTAGCTGGAGACATGGCATGCCCGACGACTCGGTCGATTGCCTGAAGGCGAAGCGGCGGCATGGACGCTGCGCGAGCAAGAGCGGTTTGGTCGCCAGTTGCACGATACGCTGGGACCACAGATCGCTGCGATCAGCATGTTGGCCACCAGTTTGCACGAACGGTTGCGGGACCGATCGGCCGACGAGACCTCTCTGGCTGCCAAACTGCTCGATCGCGTCGAAAAGGCGAAACTCGAGGTGCGTGCTTTGGCAAAAGGGTTGATTCCGGTCGAAGTCGATGCTGAAGGACTGATGAGCGCGCTGAGTGAACTTGCAGATGAAACCCACGCCACGTTTGGAATTGCTTGCCGATTCGAATGTGACCGGCCCGTGACACTTGATGACAACTTCCTCGCAACCCGCTTGTTCCGAATCGCGAAGGAAGCCGTCCACAACGCAACCCAACATGCGAAGCCAAGCGAGCTGGTTATCCGATTGCGCGACGGAGACCATCTGGTGTTGGAGGTGCAAGATGATGGACGCGGGTTCGCTCGACAGGTCGAGGGAAACGGAATCCGAATCATGCGGTACCGATCTCGGTTGATCGGCGCTGTGTTGGACATTCGTGGCCGACGCGATGGAGGCACGATCGTTGCCTGTTCGATCGACAAAAGGGAGCAGGCTGATGTCTGACGGGAAAACCGCTCGCAGCCGCGTGGAAATATTATCCACATCAACGGTCCGTGTGTTGATTGTCGATGACCATGAATTGCTCCGCGACGGGCTTACCGAACTACTCAGTCACAAATCAGGCCTGGAGGTGTGCGGCGAGGCGGCCGGAGAAGACGAGGCGATGGAGGCCATCGTCTCGACTCAGCCCAACCTCGTCATCGTCGATGTCTCGCTGCAACAGGGAGACGGCATCCGATTGGTCGAGAGAATCCGAGTCCATGACAAATCGATTCGGGTGATCGTCTGTTCGATGTATGACGAGAATCTGTACGCGGAACGCTCCCTGCGCACCGGGGCATCGGGATACGTCCACAAGCAAGCACCTGCGGTTGCGATGCTGGATGCAATTGCCAGGGTGATGGCGGGTGAAACCTACACGAGCTCGCCGCAGCCTCAGCCTGCGACTGCTTCCAGCGAAACGACACCGCTGGAAGACATTGAGAGTCTTGCCAAACGCGAATTGCAGGTTCTAACCTTGATCGGCCAAGGGCTGATGAATGCTCAGATTGCCGATCGTTTGGGTCTGAGCCCGCGAACGGTCGATACCTATCGCGAACGAATCAAAGCAAAACTGAATTTGAAAACGGCGAGCGAGTTGAGTCGCCGCGCAGTGCAGTGGGTATTGCAGTGCAGTGGGTATTGCAGTGCAGTGGGTATTGCAGTTCAGTGGGTATTGCAGTTCAGTGGGTATTGTTGAAACGATAAAGATGAAGAAACTCAAGAAAGGATACGTACATGTTTCGAAAGATATTGGTTTACGAGAATACCCTTGCTGACGAACATCCCGCGTTGCAACGAGCGATCCAGTTGGCCGGCTACAACGACGTAGAACTGAAGATCGTCGATATTGTCGAGGATCCAAAGAAAGCTCCCGCCGATCGGCATCGGAAAATGCGAAGTCTTGTCGAACAGGAGCGGAAAGATCGACTCGATTCGATTTGCACACCCCTGCACGACCTGGATATCTCCTATACAACGGAGTTACTCCGCGGGCGTCCGTTTGCGGAAATCGTCAGGGAAGTGGTTCATGAAGGGTTCCACCTCGTCATCAAAACCGCGTCACTGGCAGTGTCGAACGGTGTGACGGGAGTGATGGGTCCGGTTGACATGCGGCTGGTGCGTAATTGCCCGTGCCCGGTTTGGCTGGAAGTGGTCGGTCGCGAGCGGCTTTGTCAACGGATTCTCATCGCGCTCGATCCCCAAGCGGAGGTCGATGAGCTGAACAAATTGTTGCTCAAGATGGGAACAGCGTTAGCGAAGGCATCCGGTGGGGAGCTGCACGTCGTTAGCGCTTGGGAGGTCGAAGATGAGGATTTCCTGATCGAAAAGATGAAGCCGGAGAAACTCGAGCAGTACGCAGCTTTCCTTCGCTTGTCCGCAAAAGAGATTCTCGACGGACTGCTGGCCGACGCGGGAAAGCCAGTCGAAACCGGCCATGTTCAATTTTGCAAAGGCGATCCTTCCGAGGTCATCCTTGATTGCGTTGAGAGCCAACAGCCCGACGTCGTGGTCATGGGAACGGTCACCGACACGGAGGTGGGTGGCTTACTGATCGGTAATACCACCGACATGGTACTACGACAGATTCATTGCCCCGTCCTGGCGGTCAAGCCCGACAGTTTGTTTCGTGTTTAGCGTGCGGCACGCTTGCCCGTCAGAGCCAGCCTTACCGCGACGATTGCGTGGGTTTCGGGTTATGTCATTTGCGAAACACCTTTACAATCCGGCCATGACCATCCGCGTCGGGCTTGATCATCGAACCAGCTGTCGATACGACCGATGGGTCGCACGTTCGCCGCATTTGATTCGCCTGAGACCAACGCGTGCACGTCCGGACCCGGCTCCGCGGCACCGATCAGCGGTACAGTCGCTACCTGCGAAACAACCTTCGATTTCTCGCTCGACGTGAAATGCGTTGCTGCTCATGCATAGCTCCGCTAGCATTCCAACCGATGGGCGGCACGAAGCTTTGGCATCGATTTTGCTGATATCTGTCAACCGACGGGAGAGATGGCAAATCCTCGTTGGCGATTTCATCTCGAGTCCATTCCTACTGTCCTCTCTACCCTTTGTCTTTCTGGTAGCCGCATGAATCAGTCGCAGAATCAAACCAGTTCAGCACCAGGGTCGCAGCTGAACTTTGAGCAATATGACACCGATGGGTTTTACGACGAGCTGATTGACGAGCACGGTCAGCCCCGTGTCGGCGCAGAGCTGCTGACGCAGCGGATCGAGGACCTTCCCGATGGGGAACTGCTCCAGCGGCAACAGATGGCCGAGCGTTCCCTGTTCCGAATGGGGATCACGTTCAACGTCTACAACGACAACAAGGGGGTCGAGAAGATCTTTCCTTTTGACATTGTGCCTCGCGTGATCGGATCGGATGAATGGGAGCGGTTGGAGCGAGGTCTAAAACAGCGAATCCGTGCCCTCAATCACTTCATTAACGATTGTTACCACGACCAGCAAATTTTCCATGACGGCGTGGTCCCGGCCGAAGTATTGAAAGGTGCGACGAGTTTTCGAAAACAGTGCGTCGGTTTGAATCCGCCGGAAGGCATCTGGTGCCATATCACGGGAACGGATTTGGTTCGCGACAAGGATGGCACCACCTACGTGTTGGAGGACAACCTCCGCTGTCCATCCGGCGTCTCGTACGTGCTGCAAAACCGATTTGTGATGAAGCGGAGTTTTCCCGCATTGTTTGACGCATCGCACGTTCGTCCGGTGGTTGACTATCCAGCCCGGCTGTGCGGCGTGTTGGAACATTTGGCACCCGATAGTGTGCCGGAACCAACGATCGCTGTCCTCACGCCGGGCTCGTTCAATTCGGCCTATTACGAACACTCTTACCTGGCCCAGCAGATGGGAGTTGAGTTGGTCGAGGGTCGAGACCTGGTGATTCGCGACGGATTCGTTTGCATGCGGACGACCAAAGGCTTTCAACGCATCGACGTGCTGTATCGGAGGATTGACGACGATTTTATCGACCCACAAGAGTTTCGTAGCGATTCGTTGCTGGGAGTGCCCGGCTTGATGAATGTCTATCGCAAAGGTCGCATTGCACTTGCCAATGCGCCGGGGACTGGAGTGGCGGATGATAAGGTGATTTACGCGTACGTGGAAAAGATCATCAAGTATTATCTGAACGAAGACGCGATCATCCCGAACGTCCCGACGTACGTTTGTTATGAAGACGAAGATCGCAAGTACGTGTTGGCGAATTTGGACAAGCTGGTTGTCAAAGCAGCCAACGAATCGGGCGGTTACGGAATGTTAGTGGGACCGCACGCGACGAAGGAAGAACGCCAGAAGTTTGCCGGCTTGATCGAAGCCAATCCTCGCAACTACATCGCCCAGCCGACGTTGTCACTTTCGCGAATTCCGACCTTGATCGACGGTCGATTTGAGGGTCGGCACGCGGACTTGCGTCCGTACATTTTGTACGGCGAAGACATCTATGTGTTGCCAGGTGGATTGACGCGAGTGGCGTTAAAGAAAGGGTCGCTCGTCGTCAACTCATCGCAAGGAGGCGGTAGCAAGGATACGTGGGTCATCGCCTCTCCCACTCAAGAGGAGGCACACGCGGCCTCCGAACCGGGGCTGTAGAATTCAGCGATCATTCATTCCCTATCCTACGAATTGTCGAGTGCCATGCTTAGCCGAGTTGCCGACTCCATTTATTGGATGAGCCGTTACGTTGAACGCGCAGAAAACGTCGCCCGATTTCTGGATGTTACCTACAACATGGCACTCGACATGCCGCCAGAGTCGGGAGAGCAGTGGGGCGCGCTGATTTCCGCTTCGGGCGACGATGACGACTTCAAGAATCGATACGGCGACCCGACCCGAGACAACGTGGCGCATTTCCTGCTGTTTGATCGTAAGAATCCGAACTCGATCCTTGTCCTGCGTCGCCACGGCACGCGAGAACGCGCGTGGCATCCGCGAGGTCATCAGTTCGGAAATGTGGGAGCAGCTGAATTCGTTTTACATCGCCACGCGAGATTCAGAAGTGAACGGACTCCCAAAATCTCCCAGCGAGTTCTTTCAGTTCGTCAAGAACTCGTGCCATCTTTTTCTGGGAATCACGGTCGCCACTTTTTCTCAAGGTGAAGCCTGGCATTTCGCACGACTCGGTCGCATTCTGGAACGGGCCGACAAAACCTCACGCATTCTGGACGTGAAGTACTTTACGCTCTTGCCGAATGTTCAGAGCGTGGGAATGTCGATCGACGACTTGCAATGGTCTGCGATCCTGCGCAGCGTGAGCGGATTCGAAATGTATCGCAAGCGTTATCGCGGGGTGACGCCAAAACGTGTGGTCGAATACCTCGTCTTGGACCAACAGTTTCCGCGGGCCATCATGCACTGCGTGCAGGTCGCCGACAAATCTCTGCACGCGATCTCCGGTTCACCGGAAAACGCATACTGCAACACCGCCGAAAAACGGATTGGACAACTCCGCGGCGAACTGGCCTATACCGACGTGGATGAAATCATCGGCATTGGATTGCACGAATTTCTGGATTCCATCCAGACCAAGCTGAACCACGTCGGATCAGGCATCCGTGACAGCTTTATCGCGATGGAAACGAATGGTGAAGTCGCTGTTTAGCTGGCGTGAAAGAGCGTCACCAAAGTTGCTAGCATACAACATCAGTTGGCGTTATTTCGCGAAACTCGCGTAGGCAACATTCGGGGAATCGGTTCTATTAAGCAACTCATCGAACGATATGTGGGGATAAGAAATCTCCGCCTTCCAGGTACTCAACATGAGGCTGAGCATTCGTTCGATGGTTTGGCGTTGCATTGTCGGTGCAACAATTTACTCAAGGGCGGCGATGGAATGCCTATCGAACAGCCCAACCTGGAAAGGATTGAATATGCTGGTTCTGTCTCGTCGTGAAAACGAAAAGATTGTCTTCCCAAATCTGGGGATTTCCGTCGAAGTACTCCGCACCAAAGGTCGTGTTGCTCAATTGGGCATCAACGCACCCAAAGATGTTGCGGTCTTGCGAGAAGAGGTGCTGCACAAACGTGGTCCGCAAATCACGGGCGGGCCAAGCGAGAAGTCGACCGTGACGGCACAGCAGCGTCACGAGTTGAACAACCAACTCAATACGCTTGGCCTCACGCTTCAGGTGATTCAGAAGCGGATTGTGCGGGGCGACTACGAAGAGGTTGAAGAGATGCTGGGCACGACGATCGAACAGTTGCGATCGCTCGACTCGGGGGCTCGACCCGCCCCGGGGGTCCAGATCGAGCCTGCGTTCAAACCGCATAGCCATCCGGGTAATGTCTCTCGTACCGCGTTGTTGGTTGACGACAACGCCAATGAACGATCGTTGTTGGCAGAACTGCTGCAGATCAGCGGCTTCGATGTGTTTGTCGTTCCGGACGGCCAGCAAGCTCTGGACTTTCTGCGAAGCGGACGGCCGCTTCCCGACTTCGTATTGCTGGACATGATGATGCCCGAAATGAACGGCGCCGAAACGATTGCTGAAATTCGTCGAGATCCGAATCTCAAGCACGCACCGTTCAAAGTGTTCGCGGTGACCGGAACGGCGCGAGAGGAAATTCCGGTTCAATTGGGCGAAGGCGGCGTCGACGGATGGTTTTCCAAACCGGTTGACACGAAGTCTTTGGTACAAGAAATGAACACGCATTTTCAGTGTGCGTAGCGTCATGCGACGCATGACTGTGTCACGAAACTCGACAGCATTCGGGTATCAAGCACTTCACAATTCGTATTCTTGCTGTGTGGCGTCCTTCAAGAAACATCAGCGCTGACAAGATGTTTGCGCAACTTGAAGGATGATGCGCATGGATGCGCTCACACGGTAAGATTTTACCGGGTGCAGTGTGACACCGCGCCTCGTGAGGTTAAACGCTTATGCATCTTGTGAGCCGTCAGGCTAGTGCTTTGACACAGCTGAATTTTCGGGTAACCGTTCGGAGCGGCGAAAGCGGGCAGCTTGCGAATTCGTACGAACAACGAGCGACAAGCAGGCTGGTAACCCCACTTTCTTCTCGGTGACAAAGGACGAGCGTCGGAACTCCTAACGAAGTCGGACGTCCAGGCCCGAGGCTGGCGCCTGCGGCTCGCATGTCAGGACCGTTCACGACTTCTGCAAGACCTTCATCAGCTGGTCATTATCAACCGGCTTGACGAGGTGCTCGTCAAATCCGGAGTTCATGATCCGTGTTCCGTCTTCTTGCTGGCCGTACCCGGTCAATGCTACCAACTTCACGGCACGCTGATCGCCAAATTCCGCGCAGACTTGCTTGGCGACTTCATAGCCATCCAGCTTCGGCAATCCAATGTCGACCAACGCGATGTCGGGTTGTTTCGATAGGATCGCATGGACGCCTTCGACGCCGTCCTTTGCCACACTGACTCGATAGCCATCCAGTTCCAGCAGTGTCCTGAGCATCTTGCGCACGTCCGCATTGTCCTCGACAATCAAGACATGCGTGTCCTCGGGGCGACTCGCATCGCCCGATGTCGCACGATCATCTTCTTGCGACAACGCCACGCTGCTCTTGTGTAGCGGGAACCGAATCGAGAACGAACTGCCCGCGCCCTCCCCGTCGCTACGTGCTTTGACGGTGCCACCCATTGTCTCGGTCAGTGACTTGACCAGAGTCAAACCAACGCCCATTCCCCCATCGGCACGGTCTAACGACGAATCCGCTTGCACAAACATGTCGAACATCGAGTCGAGCAACTCAGGATTCATCCCTTCACCATTGTCGGCGACGGTGATCTCGCAATCGTCCCCCGCCGCGGCAATCTGCAAACTGATTTGGCCATCTTCGGGCGTGTACCGACTGGCGTTCGACAGTAGATTCTCAATGATTTGCAGCAGCCGCGCCCGGTCGACATGGATCGGCAGCGGCTCGTCGGCGTGGTCGACGACCAGCTCTTGATTCTTGGTTTGAATCGACGACTGAATCGTGTCCAACGCATCCGACACGATATCGCGCGCATCAAACACGTGACTTTTTAAGTGAACTTTGCCCTGCGTCACGCGCGAGACGTCCAGCAAGTCGTTCATCAAGCGAGACATGTGTTCGGCCTGCCGTTGGATGACAAGTTTCGCGTTTTCCTGCTGGCTCTCATCGACGCCCTCGTGGTTCAGGACCCTGACGCCGTTCATCAGGCCTGCCAGCGGATTCCGCAACTCGTGCGAAAGCATTGCTAAAAACTGATCCCGCTTGGCGACGGCTTCCAACGCTTCCGCTTCGGCGACTCGAAGTGTCTCGTTGGCAATTTCCAGCTCCGCTGCATAAGACTCGCGGGATTCCTCGGCCCGTTTGCGTCGCGTGATGTCGACAAAGGAGACCATCCGGCTGGTGTGACCGTCTCGAGCACTGGAAACGATCGTGGCGGCGACTTCGACGTTGAATCGAGTACCGTCACGTCGCTGGATGGTGTACTCGTGCGAATTCAACTCACCGACCGGTTTTTGTTCGCAAATATTCGTCAGATGTCGGATGTTCTCTGCGACAAACAGGTCCGAGAGACGTTTGCCAACGACTTCGGCTTCCTCGCCAAAGTCAAACATCGTCAGCATCGCTGGATTAGCGAACTGGATTCTCCAATTCATGTCGGCCAGAATCACGCCATTGATGCTCGAGTTGAGCGAGTCGAATGCGGCGTTGAGTTTTTCCTGTGTTTCCTTCAGGGATGTGATATCGATCAGCGTCACGACAACGCCGCCCACTTGATTTCGATTGACGTAGGGCAGGATTCTCAGCAAATACCAGGTCCCGAATGTGTCTTCGATCTCGTGCTCGCAACTAGCTCTGCTGGCCATCTGCGATCGCCCGAATCTCTGGAAACAGATCGGGAAAGTTCAAGTTGTTGACGAAGCTATCGATCCGACGACCGCAGTCTTGCGGCATGATGCGGAATATCTGTGCGGCTCTCGGTGTGAATCGGCGAATCGCTAGATTGGCATCCAAAAAGATCGTGGCAATCTCGGTGGCATGGAACAAATTGTCCATGTCGTCGGTGGCGACGACCAGTTCCGATATCTTTCTTTGGTGTTCGGCGTTGACCGTGTACAGTTCCTCATTGACCGAATGCAATTCTTCGTTGGTCGACTGCAGTTCTTCGTTCGACGCAACGAGTTCTTCGTTGGTCGCCTGCAGTTCTTCGTTGCTTGTTTCCAATTCCTCAATCGTCGCCTGCAAATTCTCTTTCGTGTGTTGCAGTTCGGTTTCCAACAGCCGCATTCGGTCGTTGAATCGAGTCAACCACGTCAATCGTTTTGTCAGATGCCGATTCTGGGGCAGTGCTGGTGTTTTATGAGGAACCAGCGAGATCAGGAAAAGCGTGCGGGTCTGGTCAGCTTGATAGGGCTTTACCGACAGGTCGACCGCCTTCACGTCCGTGATGTCCTCGACGCTGACGCCGGAAAACCGGACCGCAGTCAACTCGCGGGCAGAACGCTGGATGGCACCGGACAGGGCCACACGCAAGTCGCGCTGGACCATTTCCAGCAGATCCACCGAGGGCACGCCTTCGCGTGGCTTCAAGAATCTGGAACCGCCAGGAAACGTGTACATTAATCGTCCGTTCTCATCGACGATAAAGCTGGGAGGAAGAAAGTCGTTTGCCAACGCCTCGTAGCCGCGAATTACGAATTCGTCCTGCGACTGGGGAGTGGGACGAGCGTAGTCCAGGTTCGAGCGCCGCGTCGAAAATTCGGGCGTCATTAGACGCAGGTCCGTCTGCAGCCGAATATCACGTCGCTTTCGGTAGATTTTCCAGTGGCGATCGAGCGTCTCGAACTCGTCGGCCAATTCTGCGGGCCCTTCGCTGGGACCGAGAAACAGTGCCCCGCTCGCCTTGAGCGAGAAATGAAACATCGACAGCACTTTTTTCTGTGCGATCGGCTGAAAGTAAATCAGCATATTTCGGCAGGTAATCAAGCTGATTTTCGTGAACGGCGCATCCTTGATCACATTGTGGGGCGCGAACACGATCATTTTGCGAAGGTTCGGTGAAACCTGATACGCATCGCCGACACAGGTGAAGTAGCGCTCGACGCGTTGTGGTGTGACGTCTTTCAAACAGGAACGTTCGTACATCCCGGCGCTGGCGAAGTCGAGCGACGCCTGGTGGGCATCGGTCGCGAAGATCTTGACATCGATCGGCGTCGTGATCCGGCTCAGTTGCTCATCAATCAGGATTGCTAACGAATACGCTTCTTCGCCGGTCGCACAGCCGGCAACCCAAACTCGCAGCTCTTCGTCTGGCTTGACGGACGCAAATAGCTGCGGAAGCACATCTCTGGCAAGGATCTCGAAAAGCGTCCGGATCACGAAAAAATTGCGTGACGCCAATCAGCAGGTCTTTGTACAGCAGATTCAGCTCACCCAGATCCATCCGAAGTTGTTTGACGTAGTCATCCAAGCTGACCGAACGTGCCATCTGCTGCCGCCGCTCGACACGTCGACGGACGGTGCTCGACTTGTACCAGGAAAAGTCGATGCCATGATTTTGTCGCAACAATTCAAAGATGCCGTTGAGTCCATCGTCATCGCTGCCGAGTTTTTCCACGGGCGGAATCGTGTGGGACTCAGCGAACTGCACCAATGCAACGCCCATCTGCTCGGGCGTCAAAACCAGATCGACCACGCCGGTTTCGACGGCCGACTTTGGCATTCCGTCAAACTTGCAGGAGGCTTCATCTTGCGCGATCACCATCCCGCCCGCCTTGCTGATTTCCAGGATGCCGCGAGATCCGTCGCTTCCGGTGCCCGACAAGACGACTCCGATCGCCCGTTTGCCAACGTCTTGGGCCAGCGACCGAAAGAACGTGTCAATTGGAAGTGACAAGCCTTGGCCCGGTTCTTTGTCGGTCAGCAACAGATTCCCTTCCGCAATGATCATGTCCTTCTTGGGCGGAATCAAATAGATGCTGTTGGGCTCGACGTGCATGCCGTCTTCGACGCGATAGATCTGCAGCTTGGTATGCCGCGAGAGCAACTCGTCCATCATGCTGACGAAGTCCGGCGACAGGTGCTGGACGACGACATACGACAGTCCCGTGTCGGCGGGAATATGGTCAAACAGATGTTCGAGTGCCTCCAGCCCACCCGCTGAGGCACCGATCCCAACGATGTAGTGGGGCTTCGAAGAGGCCGGAACATCAGGGGTTTCAGCGACGCCTGCTGCGGTCGATGGCAAGGCTCCCGTGGGGGAGGGTAAATCGTCCACGCAGGGGTCAAAGTATTCTTTCTGATCGCTCATTTGGTGTTGGCTGGATACTCAAGTTCCATCTCAAGGGATTGCCATTGAAGGAGAGCAAAACTTGCGCCGATAATTCAGCGCGGCTGAAGTGACTGAGCATCACGTGTTGGCACACGAATCTCAGAGCCGGACAAGGATCACCATTCAACGTGCCCCTGCCGGGAATTGGCAATTCCGTTGCCAATGGCGAAAAGAGAATTGCCAGTCGTTGTTGGGTCGCCTGGCTTGCGATGTTGTTTGCCAGGGGCGTGACTTGGAGGGAAGTAACGGGTGGGTACGAGTTTTGCACACTTCTACATCACTTGCGATGCATCAGCTACATTGCACCTGCTGGGATTGGTGCGAACTGGGGTACTACCGACGGAGTGTGAAGATGAATGTCATGACGCTGCAGACTCAGGATCAACGAACGGTCTCGTTCGACGGTGAGCTAATCGACCAGCAATCGGCGACGCTGCGTGTGAGTGAGAGCGCCGACGGTCGGCTTGCACTCCGCGTCTATGCCGTGCGGGGCGGCGGGTTTGTGCCGGTCGTTGAGTTCAATTCGGTGAGTACGGATGTGGCTGATGTCCTCGATGCGGAACGCGTCGATCTCATCAAGGATGTGGAATGTTTCTTTCTGTTGTTCCAGCCGACCGACCATCTAGGCCCTTCTGCTCCCGCACCCCAATTTCCATCGGTGTACGCAGATCAAAAGTTTCGCAGGGACCTGATGCGGGAGTACGACGAGATGGTGAGCAAAATTCTCGAGGCATTGGCCGATTACCAAACCGCCAACCCAGGCTGCGAAGTGAATCCCAAACCGCCGGCGAATGAGACAAGTCGAATCTGGAATTTTTTCGGTTTGGCTAGCCAGTAGCGACTGCATTTTCGAGAGCCGCGGTCATTCATGGCGGCGCAGCGGGCACCACCACATCTTTGATCGTACTCCAATCTCAAACGCTCCATGAGAACATGAGAAATCGCGTTGTGTGGCTATTTGCCGCTTGGCTGGTGCTTGCTTCCCTTTCGGGTCTGCATCAGGCGATGCCTCAAGAGCCGACGAAGACAGTCCCGGCTCCCAACCCGTTGGAGACGCTTCGAAACCGTGTTTCGCAATCGGAACTCGCCGAGGAAGAGAAACTACGGATTCTTGAAGTCGTTGCGCAGGCGGAATCACAGACCAGTGAGGCGCTGACCAAGAACTCGGCTGCCGAAACAAATCGCCGTGCTCTCGAAACCGTTTCGGCGAGGCTGGAATCGGCAAAGTCGGAACTTGACGCGCTGCAGCAGTTTCAACCTCAGCCGGCGCCCCCAGGACAAACACTCGTCGAGTTGGAGGCGAGGTTCGCCGCCATTGATAGCGATCTGAACAACGTCAAGCGACAACTTGCGGAGGCTGATGCGTCCATCGCGCAAATGACCAAGCGTCGATCCGACGTTGCGTCGGAGCTTCCCAGCCTTGAGAAGCAATCGATCGATCGCAAAGCTCTGGTCGATTCTGCCAAAGCGGCTCCCACCGCGTCGCTGGCGGCGGAAGCGGCGCTGGCTGAACTGGTTGCCTCGGAGAGATTGCTCCGAGCGACGATCGACGCGATGCAAAGTGAATTGGCATTGATCGACGCAGAAGCGGCCGCGGGAATCCGGCAAGCCAACCGTGATGTGCTTGTGCGCCGCGTAGAATCGCTGCAGCAGCAGCTGCTACAGAGCAAGCAAGAAGTTGAGGCGGCTCGAGCAAAGGATGCTGCAAATCGCGTGGAAACCGCTGAAGCGCAATTGACGCAACTCCATCCAGCGCTGATGCCGATCGGAGAAGAAAACCGAGAGTTGGCGAAGCAGAATCAGGAACTGGCGGCACAGATCGAAGACATCCAAGATCAGCTAACGCGCCGCCAGGAACGTCTCGAAGAACTGAAGAATGCCTTCGACCAGGCGAAGGCTCGGGCTGAAACGGTCGGCTTGACCGATGCGGTGGGAGCGCTGTTACGCAATTTCAAGCAGAGTCTTCCCAGCGTCAGCGCGAGCCGACTGCGTATTCGCGAGCGAAGACCTGTGATCAACGACGCCCAATACGACTTGATTGAATTGACGGATCGACGCAACGCAAAGCTGAGCTTGTCGGTGGCGGCACTGCTCCGTTCCGCGACCCCAAGAATCCGTAGAGCGGAGTGGCCGGCACTTGAGGAGGAGGCGTCAGCGCTACTGCAAGAGCAAAGAACCGAGTATCTCGATCCGGCAATTCGCAGCTACACAACCTACTTCAATGCACTCGTTTCTCTCTCGACGACCGAGCAGCAGGTCGTCCAACTGGTCGAAGAGGCAACACGATACACGAACGAGCGAATTCTCTGGATTCGCAGCAGCAAACCACTGTGGATGCAGCTAACGCCGTCGGTCGGCGAATGGTGGTTTTTCATTCCCGCGGCATGGAGCAATGTTGGCGCGAAGGTGGCCGAGGAATTGAAAAGTCGACCGATCATTTGGTTCGCCGCGCTTGTCATCTTGCTGATCCTGATCCGATTGCGGTTGCATTTGCGACGGAGCATCCAAACGATTGGCGAGCAGGTCACGCACTCGACCTACACCAACTTCCGGCCGACGATTGAGTCCCTGCTGTTGACGGTAGCGGCAGCCGCTCCGGTGGCGTTGGTCTTCGGCTTCCTGGGATGGCGGCTGGGCACAATCGCCGGCAACGATCAGGCAACTCTGGCGCTCGCCAAGGCAGCGCAGACGGTCGCAATCATCTACTTTCCGATCGAGTTGCTTCGGCAAGTTTGCCGTCCGAAGGGGCTGGCAATCAGCCACTTTGGTTGGCCCGAGCCGCTGGTCAATCAATTGAGACGCGGATTGCGCGGGCTCCTGATCATGACCATGCCGCTGGCGTTGTTGGTTAGCTTTTTGAATGCGGGGACGGCGGTGTTTGGTTACGACACGCTCGAGCGATACTTGTTTCTTGCCGCCATGGCCATGATCTGCATCTTCACGGCCCGGATGTTGCACCCGCGCCGAGGACTGCCGGCGAACTATCTTCGACTTGTCCCGGACGGTTGGACCGGCCGTCTGGCCTACCTTTGGTATCCGCTGGGAGTGGCATTGCCCGCCTCGCTCGCGGTGCTGGCCACGGTCGGATATTACTTCACCAGCCAACAACTTGGCTGGCGGATGTTTCAAACACTGTGTCTGCTGATGGCGATCGCTCTCGCCATGTCGGTTGTACTGCGCTGGATTTTGCTGCATCGCCGTGATCTGCGAATCGAACAAGCACGCCAACGTCGCGCTGCAGCGGCAGCAGCTGGCGGGGAAGTTCCCGCACTGGTTGTACCGGAGGAACCGCCCAAGGATTTGCAGTCACAAATGCATCAAACCCGACGGCTCATGCATACAATCGCAGTCGGTGCGCTGCTGATTGGCATGTGGATGATCTGGGACGATGTTCGACCCGCACTCGATTTCTTCGAGAAGTGGCCGATTTGGCATTCCACGACCACCATCACTGAAACGATTCCGAGCGAGACGGGGGTCTCGTCAACGCGAACGCGAGACGTCAGCGATCCGATCACGATCGCTGATGTCACGCTGGCACTGTTGGTCCTCGCCGGAACGTTCGTGGCAACTCGCAATGTTCCGGGTCTGCTTGAATTTTCAGTCCTCAGTCGGTTGCCGCTGGATCAATCAGCCCGTTACGCGATCACGGCGCTCGCCCGTTACGTGATCATCTTGATCGGCATCATTGTGGCTGGCCGCACCATCGGATTGCACTGGAATCAGATCCAATGGATGGCGACGGCGTTGACATTCGGTCTTGCCTTTGGGCTCCAAGAGATGTTTGCGAACTTCGTCGCCGGCATCATCATTTTGTTTGAGCAACCGGTCCGCGTGGGTGACGTCGTCGAAATCGACGGGGTTACCGGGTTGGTGACGCAAATCCGGATTCGGGCAACGACCATTACCAACTGGGACCGGAAGGACTTCATCGTTCCCAACAAGGAATTCATTACGGGCAAGCTGCTGAACTGGACACGCTCGGACCAAGTCAGCCGGTTGGTGATCACAGTGGGCGTTGCCTACGGATCCGACACTCAGCGAACCCGCGATCTGCTGGAGCAGATCTTGCGCGATCATCCGGATGTGCTCGAGGAACCGGCAGCGATGGTTGTATTCGACCAATTTGCCGACAGCACACTGAATTTCACGATTCGCGCCTTCGTTGGATCGCTGGACAAACGACTCCCGGTCACGCACGACGTCCACATGGCAATCGACACAGTCTTTCGTGAGGCCGGTATCGAAATTGCGTTCCCCCAACGCGATCTTCATCTACGCAGCGTTCCCGAAACAATGCAGGTTGGCATCCCCGGTTCGCAGTCAGGTGAGAGCACACAACCCATGTATGCCGATAAGAATTGAGTGCGACTGTACGCCCGATTCCAGTCTCGCTTTTGGGCAAGCTCGCATCGTGCGGGTAGTTACCGTCGCTCTTTTTGTTGGCGTGCTCTCCGAGCTCGCTACGGTCCCAGCTTTTCGATGCGAGCTCGGAGAGCACGCCGACACTTATTTCCTGCACGATGCTAAGTTCCGATCTTTTGTTCCGAAGCGGGGAATCACGGCGATTCGATCAAATCACCGAATGCATCGATAGACGAAAGCGGGTGGCAGATTTCGCCATACCGTGTGACTCCGCCCGACCGATGAAAAAGTGTCGCGCAGACGACGCGAGAAACGCATGCCGGCTGGCAGCACGACGCCCTGCCAGTATGCGAAGGTCGCGAATTGGCCGCCTGGGGGCAGGACCTCAAGCATCGCGCCGATGATCTCGGTTTGCAGCGAATCCGAGAACGAAGCCCAGGGCAGACCACAAATGATCGCGTCGACTTTCTCGATCGACTCGCGGCGGCACAACTCGACCACGTTGGTAGCACTGTCCTCGAAGACCGTCACACCAGGGCAGCGCTGGCGAGTTGCGGCGACCAATTCCGCCGATCGTTCAATCGCGAAAAATTTTGCGTCGTCACGCAGTTGCTCGACCACTGCCTGAGTGAAAACGCCCGTGCCAGGCCCAAACTCGACGACGTTTTGAGCGTTCTCCCAGTCGATCCACTGAATCATCGCTTTGACCAGAGCCGGACTGCTGGGAGCGATCGCGCCGACCTGCGTCGGGTGGCGAATGAAGTTTTTCAGGAAAGTAAACGTGTCGCCCATGAATGATCGTGTGGGGAGGTTGTTCTGTGAAACTAAGTTCTGCGGATTGCGGCACCGGGGAAGGGATCACGAAGTCACTGGGGGCTCGCTGTCGCTCGACCACCAGCCACCCCGTTCGCACCAGCCACCCAGTTGCTCGATCGCCAGACAGCGATGTTTCGCGAGTCCGCAACAACAGGGTATCGGATAACTACCGCCTCGTGAGGTACCATGCAGGGATGCGAGTTCCATCCACCGGCAATCGTCACAGCGTCGGCGCCAACATGACGCCGATGATTGACGTCGTCTTTCTGCTGATCATCTTTTTTCTGGTGTCGAGCCATCTGGCCCGGCAAGAGAATCGATTGCCCCTGGATTTGCCGGTCGCAGCCACCTTTGATCGCACCGATCCAGAGCGGGCGCCGCTAACAATCAGCGTTGATGAAAAAGCCGATTGGTTGGTCGGAGGCAATGTGGTTGACTTGCCAAAGCTAAAATCAATCCTGGCGGATCTGCGTGCGAAGATGGGAACCGATGCTGCGATTCGAATTCGATCTGACGGTATGGTTCAGTACCAGTACGTGGAACCCGTTTTACGCGAGGCCGCGTTGGCGGGCATCACCGACGCCGCGATCGCGGTGAGACAGGAGGCTGCGCGATGAAAGTTCCTCATCCGCAAAAAGACGACTCGCTTGATTTGAAAATGACACCGATGATCGATGTTGTTTTTCTGCTTTTGGTATTCTTCGTTTGGACCAGTAGTTTTGAAATCCCTGAATTCGATTTACCAAGCGCGGTCGCCGAGCCACCCGCAGGCGGCACCGAGGTCGACAGTGAGCAGACACCGCCCACCGAAGTGTTCGACGAGATCGTGATCCGCCTGACGCAGCCGGAAGCAACTTTGCTGATTGAGCTAAATGGTCAAACGGTCGACGAAATCACCGAGTTAAAGCGACGACTCACCGAGATCATCGCGCTGGGCGTCCAACCGCCGGTGATCGTTGATCCTGCCGATGAAATCACCATGAATGTGGCTGTCCAGGTCTACGATGCCGCGCGTGCGGCGGGTGCCGACCGTGTTCTGTTCGCGGCACAACCTGAGTAGTAAGCCAATTCATGAATCTTTTTCTTGCCGCCGCGAAGTGCCTGACTCTGATCTTGCTGGGTTCCTGGACTGTGTGCTGCGCCGGTTCGCCATGGACACAGGGCGGGATGCAGGTCGTCGGGCGGTCAACGAATGATCGCGAAGCCGATTTGATCGATGCGCTGATTCACGCTCGACCGATTCGATGACGCGGAAGCCATCTGCGAATTGCGGCTGCGAGGCGTCGATCCAGAAAGTGACGCTGCCGCGAAGTGGTCGATTCGCCTGTCACAGATTCTGACGGCTCGGCAAATGGTCAGCGAAACGTTTGAGGATTCCGATGTCGAGCGTGCCCAGCAGCCGACCGCAGATTTGTTGAAAGCGTATGGGGGGCACCGTCGTCAGCTGTTTCTCGAGTCGCAGAATCTGGCGGTTGAGCGTGAGGCGGCGGTTCATAACGTCCTGCGGGCCGCCGTTTCCCCCAGCAACGATGCTGCGAGAGAGATTGCCTTCACACGATTGTTGCGAACCACGACCGCGGTTGTTTCGTTAGCCGACCGTGTCGGCGATTCACGCTCACTGCTTGAAAGTAGGCCAGCTGCTCGCGAATTCGCGTTGGTGGCTGACCTCGTGCGATTGCAGCAAGAATTGCAGGTCGATGCCGTATCGATGTCGCTGATGCAAACCGAGCTGTTTCCACGCGGAAGCGACGACTGTATCGCCGCGGCAACCAAGGCAGAGGAGGCTGCGGATGAAGCGATCGCCAAGCTACCCTCCGACACGACCGCTCGACGCGAGGTGGAACGTTTGAGAGTTGAGGCGATCTTCCGCGCCGGTCAATTGGGACGGGCGGAATCAGAACTCGGCCAACTGCTTCGTGCTTTCGCGCAACCGCTCCCAGCTCCTGTCGTCGCCATGCAGGTCCGGATCGATGTTGCCAAAGAACGCTTCAGTGAGGCTCAAACGCGACTTGCCGACTTTTACGGTGACGCGATTGAAACGGCACCCAGATCGATAGAAATGGACTTGGCGCGACTTGAATTCCTATTGCGCAGTGATCGTGCTGGCGAAGTGGGCGAATGGCTGGATGCCATCGAGCGGCGCGGCGGCGCCTACGCCAGACGGCGGGCCGAAGCGATCTCATTGGCAAGCCTGCGATCGACTGGCAATTCGCAAGATCGCACTCGAATGGTCGACCCGTCGTTGATTGCGGCTCAGGGCCAGGACTGGCTTCGCCGAGGAAACCCTGGTCGCGCCGGTGAGTTGCTGTCGGCGGCCGCGATCGCCGAGTCCGATCCGGATCGGGCGATTCGACACGCCAGTGAGGCGGCGGCCGCCTTGATCTCCGCCCAGCGACAGCTGGATGCTGCGAAGGTCCTGGCGGATGTGTCGATCGCGAACCCCAGTGCAGCCAACGCAGCCGCCGCGCATTTGCAGGCGGCAGTGCTGATCTCGTCGGAAAACCCCGCGAATGCAGCCGACCACATCGAGTCGCTGTTGCGAGCCAACCTTGGCGAGTGGCCGGCTGGCGAAGCGGCTGTCGCCGCACGAACATGGTTGTTGAAACTTCTTGGCTCCCAAGATCGGCAGATCGACGCCGCTGAGGTGGCAACGCGGATTCCCGTTGATCAAGTCACTCGTTGTTGATGCCGACAATGCGGTCAAACTGTGGCGGACCGCGTTCCGCTCCAGCCAGCCGGATCAATTTGCGGATACGACGAGGCGATTCCAAAACGCGTTTCGGCCGTTGCTCGAACGCGAGGACCTTCGATCAAGTTACGTTACGGCCGCCACGTTGTTGCTCGACCGCGATTCGCTGGCCGCCCTGCCCAGTGAAGCTTCCGAAGGATCATTCGTCGATGCGTTGCGGGCTTTTCGACAAACGGCAAAGAGACTCTGAGAGCCCTGCGGTCAGCCCCCGCCGACTTGATTGATGACGCGATCTGGCGGCTGATGCGAGATGGTCGCAGCTATCCGCAAAATCGCAAGTCGATTGCAGTCGTTGATTTCGGCAGTGGGTCGATCCTGCGGCTGTTTCGATTGAGCAGGCCGAGCGATTGCTTTGGAGTGGTCAGATTGACGAGTCGATCACGATGTTGAGACGACTGGTGGCCGAGTCCCCGAAATCGGTTGAAACGATGAAGCAGGCTGCCGAGCTACTCGGTTCGCTTGACTCCAGTAAATCACGCCAGTCAGCAATTGAATTCTGGGATCAACTTGCCGCAGGCACCGCCCAAGGTAGTCGCACCTGGCATGAGGCGAAGCTTGCGGCCATCGGACTCCTCCGGCAGACGGGCAAGAAGGAAGACGCGCAGCGAAGGGCGAATTACATCCTCTTAACCACGCCCAATATTGACGCGGCTTGGAAACAGCAGTACGAAGCGGCAAGCAAGTGACTCGATCGACTCCCAAGACTCCATTCGAGAGCAACGAGGAGAGTGATACGGGGCGATCGAGGTTTGTCGTCCTGCGACACGACGTAGGTTCGCAACTGACTCGCACCACAGAATCGCACAACGATTGGATGTTCGAGATCGGCGGTGTGCTTCGCACTTGGGCCACAGCACCGATGGATCGGTTTGACCAACCACTCGATTGTGCCTGCGACTCACTGAGCGACCATCGACTTGCCTACTTGAGTTACGAAGGTGAAATCGATGGTGATCGAGGCAGGGTGAAGCGGCTGCTGCGAGGTAGCTACCGTCGCAGAGATAGCGTTGACGACCAGTTCGTTGCTGAGCTGTCTTGGGGTGCTGGCGATAGCGATTCGCGCAAAGCGACTGTGAAGATCTATCGCAGCTTGCCGGCTGCGGGCTTACGCCGGGACGAAAGACGCGATTGCTGGCGACTCCGATTCTCGCCGGGTTGATACGAGACGAATCGATAAACCGTTCCCAGCGGCCGGTAGGCTGCGCGTGCCAGTGGTCCTGTATGACCTGACAAGATCAAAGCTCCCTCGACCAACTGCACCGACTCTACGATGACCGGATTGCTGACGTACCGCGGATGTTCGCTGGGGACCGTTACCAGTGCGATTGGCCCTGCTTCGGTGACATCCCAGCGAACGTCGACGTCGCCCTTACCGGCTTCCTTCGAGATCCCTCGCAAGAAATTGCTCAGTGGCAACCGCAATGCACCGGCTTTAAGATGTTTGACGCGGAGTGCCAACATATTGGGCTCTTCGGTTAGCTCCACTTCAAGTTCACACGAAATGACGGTGTCGATGTGACGGTTTTTGTATCTTACCGCAGCCAGCACACGATCATTTTCGATGATGATGCGTGGATCACTGGCTCCTTTGGCGAGCAGTTGAGGAAACTTTTTTGGTAGTTCCTCCGTCAGCCAGGCGTTGATTTCATCATCGCTGAAGGTGGCATGCCAGGACCCGATGATCGCCGCGTCAGCCTGCAATTGCTCCACCTCGGCGGTCAGCTGACGACTTGCCTCGACGGTTTGCTTCGATGTCGTTTCTGTGGCTCGAGCATAGAACTCCGGAACGTAATGCGTTTGTTGGACCGCCCACCAAGCAGCGGCTAGACCGATCACCAACAATAGCGTCAGGGCTATCGCGATTTGTTTGATCCAACTTCGCATCACATTCGCTCCAGCTAAGATGCGGACTGCCAGGGAGTGTCAGAACCGTAATGGACTCGGTAGCCAACTCCGAAGTCGTTCGGCAACGCCTGGCGTTTCATCAGTATGCTCGACAACCTCGATCACCGGCTCCGAATTCTCGGAAGGTCCCAAAGTGAGTAAGTGTCGAGCCCAGTAATTGTTAAGCAGCCGCGCTGACGGCGTCAAATTTCCTCGCTGCAATCCTTGAACGGCCAGGAACGCCTGGCTTTGCAAGGCCGCACGTTCTTTTGCCGTGGGGAAGCGATCATGAAGTTGCACGTCATCAATCCAGACACGCCCCCCCGATAGACTGTCGATCGTTAACCGCAAGGACTCGACGGTTTCCTGCTCGATTCCGTCCGCCTCCAGTACAAGTTCTCTTGATCTCCATTGTCCGTTGCGCGGCACCTCAAAATCGCTGGAGTAGCGAATGGGCTCGCCGTCGCGCGTCGCCTCGATCGATACCCGAAGTCGATGCGCCGAATTGTTCTCGCTCAACTCGCCTCGGCAGGACAATGACACGGCTAGTCGTCCCGATCGTGGCGGCTCGAGCATCTCGCTGACCAGCCATGTACGTGTGGTTGCCGATTCGTCGGTGGTCAACAGCACGGAGTGCTTCCCTTGTACGAATTCTTTGTCATCGATGCGAACACACCCTGGTGGGTATTGAGCATGCAGCCATCCGACGAGTCCCATCCGTCCGGATTGCTCGAATCCGCCGTTGGCTAACGCGTCGGAAGGTTGAAAGTCTGCCAAGGTCCCAATTCGCTCCACGACCAAGGTCACTTTTTGCTTGATGCCTTTCAGAGCGACTGGTCCTCCGCTGACGCGGGAAGTCCAAGATCTAACCCGAACGTCGGCAGCGGGTGTTGTTGATTTGATGACAGCAAGTTGTCCCGGCGGCAAGACAACACGAACGTGCGTGCCTTTGCTTTGCAGCCCAGGCAGGTTGTCTTGTTCGTCCTCCATTTCGCCTACCAGAACCCACTCAGCTGCGACTGACATATTGAGTTCGACTTCGGTCGTCCACGACGCATGGCTAATCATTGATACGCACGGATGACCTTCGATTGTTCCGAGGGTGACACGTATCGATTGTGCTGCGGGGTCGGTCGGATTGACCCGCATGCTGTTTCCACCAGGGGCCGGCATCGAGGCGAAGGAACGTAGCAATGGCGACAAGCCCGTTTTCAGGCTCGTGGCGGCGATTGGCCATTCAACGATCAACATCGTTGGGTTGAGTCGATCAATGATGCGACTGGCGTCGGCGAGAACTCGATCACGAACCAGAGGAGGCTCGTCGGATTGGGAGTGCACTTCTGCCCCCAAGATGGCGGCAACCGCGACGCGCTGGTTTGGCGTCGATATCGATGCGATTTGTTGCTGCAGCCGTGATTGCTTGAAAAGTACACCCGCGGGCCCATAGCGAAAGGGTTCGACCGGAACGAGGTTGACGCGGTCGCTTCGCCACTGCTGCGAGAACGGCTGCGTGTCGAAATCTTCGCTTCCGTCTTGGGCAACGGAACGTACGGTCGGCTGCATGACAAAGTAGAGTGACTTTTCCGGGAGGATCTCGCCGATCCGCTCGTAGACGCGACGTGTATCATCGCGAAGCCAAGTCCCAAAGGCTATTTTTCCCGTTTGCTGCGTCCACATTCGAAGTTGAGGCAAGCTCATGCCCGCACCGTTGGATTGAGCAAACAACGTCAATGCGCCAGGATCGTCAGCCGCCTCGGCCATGGGTTGCAGATGACTGTTCGCTTCACACGGCAAGACGATACCAGCGAAAGGTGAGTGGTCAGCACACTGCCGGGTCACATCACGGATAAGGGAATCAAGACTCTCGTGAACCAAGGGGTGTAGAAAGTTGTATTGCTTTCCTTTGCCACCGTGGATTCGCGTGAGCGCACTTGTCATAGATGCGTCTTCTCGAAGAGTGCGCTCTATCTTGGATAGCAGCATGGTAGGCTGTACTTCGACATAGATGCTCAGCTTGCTCCGATCCATCAGCTTCATGAAGGCGGCAAGTCGGTCGTTCTCATACACCGAGCCGATGTGACGCCGATGCAACGAGTCGCTATCGAACCATGTACGAGCCCCTGAGTTCGCCGGAAGCATCACGCCGTTCATGCCGCTCGCCAGCGCGTAATCTTGAAGTCGGCTGCAGGCGACCCATAAGCGGTAGAGTCCGATGGTTGCCGGATCACATCCTGCGAGCGTACTTCTGCGGCTCAGGTCCGCAGACAGCGAGTCAACCCAATCGATGGTCGGCAGTCGCAATACGGTGGATCGCTGCGCCGCCGGCGGCGCTGTCAACGAAGTCAGCAGGTTCGGCCCGGCTTGGACAGAAACGGATTCAAATGCCACTGGTGTGGATTTGGAGAGATTGGTCAGCCAGATCTGGTCATCGTTGGCCGGATAGTGCACGAAAGAGTGGGTCTTCCATCCTGTGGGCTCGTCGGTGTTCGCGTCACTTGCCAATACGAACGATACGGCAGGCCGAGCGCGGTCGTCGGCACTGGCAACGTCGACGCGCAATCTCGTCGTCCGCGATCCCGGATATCGGATGGTCACTTTGTGGGGCAAGCCTGGCCTCAGGACCGGCAGCGTTGCTTGGAAAGTGTCATTGGGCTGAATCAGCGATACGGAATCGCCGGCGTACTCTTGCGTGATCAGATTTAGCGAATACGGATGGCTCACCCCCGGTATCTGGTTGACGCCAGGAATATGGTCCATACCGGGAATCTGGCTCACGTCCGGAATCAGGCGAGTCGTTTGCTTGGGAAGCCACTGTCCCATTGACCATGAAGACTCCGATGGTCTGATCTCGCCGACGGATCGCCAATCACTGGCGTCATGCAGTTGCATTTCCTTTGACAGCACAACGATGGGGTGACCGGTGTGGACAAGCGGTGGTTCAGGTTTGCGAAATCGTGTCCAGAGATTGCCATCATCTCGCAGGATCTCAAAACGGACTTCATAGACGCCTGGTACGTCCGGTGCTGTTTCGTTGATCGTAATGGGTTCGGAGTCGCCGATTGAGTTGACCTTGATCGGCTGGCGACGCGTGGAAACCGTCTCTCCGTCGCTAACGCGGTACAGCGAGTACTGCAAGTTCAACGGCCGAGAGGCATGACGAACGAGCGCATTGGCGCGGACCGACAAATCCAGCCGCGAGCCGGGTTCGTAGAATCGCGATTCGCTCGAGTCCTGTACGCGAAGCTCATCGGCGGTGATTCGTTGTAGCGACCAATTTGGCTCTCCCGACGCATCAGCTAGTCCTCCATCCGATTCAACCCTGTCCCCCGCGATCAGATCATTCAGCGGAATCTGCCTGGTAGCGGATGCCGCGCCAGACGTGAAATCGTGTCGATCGTTACTGAGCACTTCGATGGCGAGCTTTGCCGCGCGGACCGCGCGAATTCGCAACTGCACCGCGCCACCGGGAATCGCATGGCGGGGTTGAAAGGTAAGTGTTTGGGCGTCATGAGAAAGTTCGAAGGCACCGCTCGTGAGTTCGGATGTGCAGTGGTTCTGTACTTCGCGGATCGCCGTTGTCGGGGCCTGAGAATCAACGATGCCAATGCGGACTCTCCAGAACTTGGCATCCTTCGAGCCCCAATCGCAGTGCAAACGCAGATCGATGACGTCAGACGCTTCATTCGCTCTCGATACCGACGGACAAACGGTCAGCTGTGCAAGCAGCAGTCCGCACAGCATGCCGAACGCAGGCAACATGCAGCGTGAATGAAAGATCCGTTGGCAAAGACTTCCTTGTCCAGCCATCAATCACTTCGAGGGTGTTGTGGAAATAATCGCCAATTCCGTGGCAAAATGACTTAGTTCACCAGGTCGGCTAGCGAACGATTGTGACAGTACCTGCCTAAGGCAACTGGGGTAAAGGCGAGATTCGAGATCTGTGCCTGTTTCCCGCGCAGCGTTTCACGAGACCAGCTCTTCCGCTTCCCACGGATTGGTCCAATCGTTCCAACTTTCGATATAGGAACTGTAGGCTTCGCATGTATCAGCACGTTCCTCGATCCAAGCTTTCGCTTGCTGGACCAATTCGATCTCCTGCTGGAGGCTGGCGTTGCCCATCAGTACCTGCGTCCGCAGAAAGACGAAATAGGTGTCCAACACATCGCAGCGGCAATAGTCGCTGATTGCCATCATATTGCCGTCATCGTGCTGCTGCTGGACCTGATCGCCGGTGAGTCCCATCTTGCCTGGTTTTCCAAGCAGCTGGGCAATCAAATTCAGTCCACCGTTACATCGGGCGGCCCCATAGTTGGTCAGCACGTCCTGCAGGTCCAGGTGGGCGTCGGTGTTGTAGCGATTTCGAGGCGTCTTGTAGCCCTCCGAGCGAAACCACTTTGGTATTGACACTCCGTAACGAAATGCCGCCAATTCCATCAACGGAACATCGAATGTCCGACCGTTGAAGGTCACCCACTGCGGATACTTGTAAAGTTCCCATCCCCGCCAGAAGTTTTCGGTGATCACGTGTGGCCGAAATGTGGGCTCGTCCAAGGAAACGATATCAATCAGGCTCAAATCGCGAGCCACCTTGGCGATGACCACACTGACCGGGATTTGAAACGTGTGAGGGATGAAAGTCGTCCCACGTTGTTCCATCAACTCGTCCTGATACGTGGCGATCGCCTTTTCGGGCGACAAGTTGGCACCGGGATAACGTACTTTCGAGACGAGTTCGCCATCGGCAACACTCTCGACATCAAAAACCAAATGCGCAACTTTTTCGGCCATCGTAGACTTCTTTGATTGATGTGACCAAGTGTAACCCGCTACCTCAACGAACAATGTACAACTAATCAGGCTCGCGATCACGTCCTACGATGTCCGAACGTCGCAACCACCCGACTCCAGCGAACAGAAAGCAGCTAAAAGAATCTATGACTACAGCGAAAGAGCACCGCGTGGAGATCAACCGTGAACGACTTCTTGACCGCTTTTTGCGATACGTGCGGGTCGGTACTGCCGCCGATCCAGGCAGTGACGCCTACCCCAGTTCGCCAAGTCAACGCGATTTGGGGCGGATGCTCTGCAAAGAATTGGTGGAAATGACGATCGCCGACGCCCACCAGGACGATAACGCCTTGGTCTGGGGCACGGTTCCGGCGACCGATGGCGGATCGAGCCCAACGGTGGCGCTGGTCGCACACGTCGACACGTCACCCGAGGCTCCGAGCGAGAACGTCGATCCACAAGTTGTCGAAGCTTACTCCGGTGGCGACATTCCGCTGACCGCAGGTAACACCATCACTGTCGCATCCTGCCCGGCACTTGAGGCGCTTGTTGGCAAGACGCTTGTGACGACGGATGGAACAACGCTGTTGGGTGGCGATGATAAGGCGGGCGTTGCCATCATCATGGAGCTGGCCCATACGTTGATCGAGAATCCGCATTTGATGCATGGACCCGTACGCTTGTTATTTACGTGCGACGAGGAGATCGGTCGTGGCACGGACAAGATCGACCTGGACAAATTGGATGCAACCGTTGCCTACACGCTTGACGGTGGTAGTGCCGGAGTCATCGATGTGGAAACTTTTTCGGCGGATGCGGCGACCGTGCGATTCATCGGTCATAACATTCACCCCGCAATTGCCAAGGATCAGATGATCAACGCTCTGCGCGGGGCAGCCGATTTCGTCGCCGCGCTACCACGTCACACGCTCACTCCCGAAACGACAAGTGATCGCGAGGGATTCATTCACCCGCACACGATCAGCGGTGGTGTCGGGGAAGCAACGGTGGGGTTGATTCTGCGATCTTTCGAGAGCGATGAGCTGGTCGAGTACGCCGAACAAATTCGGAAACTGGCCGATTCAATTGCCAGGCAAACGCCCGGACTGAAAGTGGAAGTTGAAATCCGTCGTCAGTATCGGAATCTTCGCGAGGGCTTGGGAAATCTGCCGGAAGCGATTTCGCTCGCCGAACAGGCTTTCGAGAATCTTGGTCGCCCCTGTACCAAGGCGATCATTCGCGGCGGAACCGATGGCAGCCAATTGACCGAGAAAGGGCTGCCCACGCCAAACCTCTCAAGCGGACAACACAACATCCATAGCGTGACCGAATTTGCTTGTTTGGACGAGATGGTCGAAGCGACCGAGCAGCTGATCGAGATGTTGTCGCTGTGGAGTCAATGCAAGTCGTAAGCTTCACGCTCGAAGCTGGAGCTGGTCGCCATTGATGGCGATGTAATGACGGTTGCCAATTTCCAGAGATGGAAGTTTGATGCTACTCGATCGCTTTGATACTCAGTTTTCCATCTTGGATCATGATCATGCCTTCGACGTCGGGGTGGCCGTAGTCGGCTGCACCGGTGTGGACGCTCAGATTGGGCGCCATGATTGCAATTCCGGCATGATGCGTGTGCCCGCACAGCACGGTGAAGCGGCACTCGCTCCGCGACTGGCTGGCTTGCTGAAGTACCCGGCCGACCTGGCCACAGACGAAGAAAGGGGCCCAATCGTCGTCGGTCGTTTTTCCTTCGTACCAACACGCGTCACGATAGGGCGGAACATGCGTGAGCACCAGAACTTCGCGGGTGTCGTCTGGGATTGCCTGCAGCTTGGCACCCAGTCGTTGGGCGGATTCGGCGCCAAGTTCTTGAAGTTGCCGTTTCCATCGGTAGGGATCGTTACGGCGAAAGTCTTCGATCAGGTGAAAGTCATTCAAGCGGATCGGAGATCCTTCGTAATCGCCCTCGACGGCATCGCCCCATCCATCCTCGCCGACCAACAAGACCTGCTCGTCCAATTCGATTGCCGAACTGTCGGTCAAATAATGCAGCAGCGGGTTCTCGCGACTGGCTGCGATTACACTTTGCCGAGTGGTCCCGATCGAGCTTTGATAGAAGTCGTGATTGCCCAGCACGAAGTAGATCGGGACAGTCAACATCTGTGCGATGCGATTGAGTTGAAAGACGACATCGTCACCCTCGGAGATATCTCCGGTGATGACGACGCCATCGGGCCCGCGCGAGGCGATTGCGTCAATCCATCGTTCCCATGCTTGCACGGGAACATGATTCAAATGCGGATCGGTCGTCCAAACCAGACGCACGACCTTAGGCCGTTGTTGCAGCCTCGGCCGCGGCCGCCAAGGCTGGCGCCTTGTCGGTCTTTTCCCAAGTGAAGCCGTCACCCTCGCGGCCAAAGTGTCCGCCGGCGGTCGTTTCCTTGAAGATCGGGCGACGAAGTTGGAGATGCTCGATGATGCCAGCCGGCGTCAGCGGAAAGTGCTCTCGAACTAATTCGCAAAGTTGTGCGTCATCAATCTTGCCAGTTCCTTCGCTATCCACGTGGACGCTGACGGGCTCGGTGACACCAATTGCGTAAGCGAGCTGAACTTCGCAACGGTCAGCCAACCCGGAGGCAACGATGTTCTTGGCAACATAGCGGGCCATGTAGGCAGCCGACCGGTCGACCTTGGTCGAATCCTTACCACTGAATGCACCACCGCCGTGACGGCCCCAACCACCGTAGGTGTCGACGATGATCTTGCGGCCGGTCAAGCCACAGTCGCCGTGCGGACCACCAACGACGAACTTGCCAGTTGGGTTGATGTGATATTTGATGTCGCCCTTGTCCAACTCGGCTGGGATCGACGGCTTGATGACTTGCTCGATGACGAATTTCTTGATCGTGTCGTTCGTGACCTCCGGACTGTGCTGGGCACTGACGACGACTGTATCGATTCGAACCGGCGTGTTGCCTTCATACTCGACGGTGACTTGGCTCTTGTTATCGGGGCGGAGCCAGTCGACTTCTTTGTTGAAGCGGGCTTCGGTGATTCGATTGATGATCCGATGCGACAATGCGATTGGCAGTGGCATCAGCTCGGGCGTATCTTTGCACGCGTAACCGAACATCAAACCCTGGTCGCCGGCACCGACGTCTTTTCCCGAGGCGTCATCAGAATTGACGCCCTGGGCGATATCGGGGCTTTGCGTATCGAGCGAGATCATGACGGCACAGGTGTCGCCGCAAATTCCCATTTGGTCGTCGGTGTAGCCAACTTCGTTGATGACTTTGCGGACGACATCCGAGTAGTTGATCCTGGCTTCGGTCGAGATTTCTCCGGCGATGATCGCGATGCCGGTCGTCACCATGGTTTCGCATGCGACGCGGCTGTAGGGATCTTCGGCGAGCAAAGCGTCTAGGATGCCATCGGAAATCCGGTCGGCAAGCTTGTCGGGGTGGCCCATGCTTACCGATTCACTAGTAAAGAGGTATCGAGCGTTGCTCACGACGTTTTTCTCCGGGTACTGCCAACGGTACATTGCGGTAGGGTGTTAGACTGAAGCAGGCAATAAACTAATTGGGAATTGTGTTTCTGAGAAGCGCCGTATTTCCAGATGGTTAAAAGCCGGGCCCGCCCCGCGGCTCAATTTCCCTCGAATTCGAGTCATTAGGCAGCTTTCATGCCCAGCGTCGACTCCTCGAAAAACCCCTCCGCTTTGACCGATCCGCTGGAGATTATCCCGCCGGAAAGGACCGCGCCGGCGTTGCTGATGTCGCTGGCGTTGCACGTTCTGCTGCTGAGCTCGATCGGCCTGATTTGGAGCCGGACACCCCGCGGAACGGGCGAGACCGAAGATCGGCCGGTGGGGATCGCCCTGGTTCACCGCCTGCCAGATCGGGATCGCTACGTCGATGCTTCCCAGACTCCGCCAGCCGAAAACGAAAACATGGCAACCGCCGATGTCAGTTCGGCCGCCTCCGCCGCACCGCCCGCGGATCTCTCACCGCCACTCGATTTGGCTGGCGTGCTGGAGGCGATGAAATCGACCCCCTCACCCATTTCGGGGAGCGGGCTGGCGGGCGAGACGAGGCTCGACGGCGACGCGTTTGGTAGCGGCCGCGGCACTGGTTCCTCGGCCGACGCCGCCGACACCACGACGATGTTGTTCGGGATTTCAGGTAGCGGATCCCGGTTTGTTTACGTCTTTGATCGATCGGACAGCATGAATGGGTTCGGTGGCAAGCCACTGCGCGCGGCCAAGGCCGAACTGATCCGCAGCCTGAGAACGATGACAGATCGTCAACGATTTCAAATTATCTTCTACAACGACAAGCCAACGCCATTCAAAATCTCTGGCATGCCCTTGCAGATGGTCGCTGGCGAGGAAGCCTATGTTGCTCGTGCTGAAAGCTACATAAAGTCGATCGCGGCCTTTGGCGGTACCGAGCACGAGGCGGCATTAAAAATGGCGTTACGGATGTCGCCCGACGTAATTTTTTTCATGACCGACGCCAGAATCCCCAGGCTTTCTGTCGCCGAACTCCGCGAAATCAAGGATCGTGCTGATAGTGTTGGCACAACCATCCACGCCATCGAATTCGGCCCTGATCCTGTGGCTTCGCCCGACAGCTTTCTACGCGAGCTGGCAGCGCAAAATAACGGCGAGTATCGATACGTCGATGTGCGAAGTCTTAAAGTTGCTGATGTCAACTCGGTTCAAGGGACAAGTGAGAAACCTTGATCGGGCCTCGGTTCGCAGCGTTTGGGCGTTGGTTGGTCGTGCTAGCCGCGATGTCGACGGCGCACACCGTCGCCGCGCAGACAGCGGACCGAGTCTGGCTTGAACCACAACGTCCGACCTCGACGCAAAGCGATTGGTATCCGCGTGCAATCGAGATTCGCACTGGCGAGGTACTTGGGTTTGACGCAAAGCAGCTTCGTTTGCTGCTGACGGGCGACGAGGTGGAGACGGCGGTCGCGGCGAGTCGAGTTCTGTGGATCGAGCCCGGGAACATCTCGGAGTTGGAGGTTGAAGCCATCCGGTTGTTCGTTGCCGGAGAACACGCGCAGTCGCTCGCAACACTTCCGAGCGTTCTCAAGCAGAGGCCTCCCGTTTGGCGTCAACAATGGATCACGATGTTGGCTGCGTGCGCAGCGTGGAAGAGTGGCCGGAGTAAGATAGCGTTGGAGCTTGTTGCGCAGCTTGATCGTCGTTCTCTTCCGCCGATCGCGATCGCGTGGTTGCCGGTGGCTTGGCAAAACGGTCCACAACCTGCTGACGCGGTGGTCGAGGCCAGCAACCGATTGGCTGACCCTTCCGCGGCAGTTCAGTTGGTTGCCGCCAGTTGGCTGCTTTCCTCGCCCGCCCGCAACCAGTCGTCGGCAGTTCTGACGAAACTCCAGACGCAAGATCGCGCCGACATTGCCCGGCTAGCCGAGATTCTGCTTTGGCGGACGGCGACACCGCCGCAGGTGATCGAATCGGCCGAGTCTTGGCAAAGCAAAGTTGATGCCCTGCCGATGGTACTGCAGATCGGCCCCATCAAGACGCTGATTGAAAAGCTGCGGTCAGCAGGGCAATCTGATGCGGCAGACCGCTTGCAATGGTCACTCGATCTGACGCCGATCCATCCCCGACCGTAGTTCGAGTTCGTGGTCGGTTGATACCTTCGTTCGCTAAGAACGTGTTTGAAAAACGGGTCTGACCCCCGTCAAAGGCAGGATGACCCCTCCGACTCGCCTCCTCCGTTTTCTATTTGCATACCCCCTGCGGCGAAAGTGGGAGCTATGGTTGCTTGGATTTGGTCACACAGGCAAGTGTAAAGACGATCAAATCCGTGGGGCTCTTTCGGATTGAGTGATTGCGCAGGTCGCAAGCAATTGGAGCCCCAACCAGTGAATCAAGTCAGCAACAGTACTAACGAAACTGTTTCTACGCCGGTGCTCGGGTGGAGTCTGTTCCCCTCAGCTATCCGCCGATGTCGCCAACACCACCGAAGTTTGGCACGACACATTCTGATTCAGTCACGAAGCCGACAAGGCTCAGAACGACGCCGCCGCTGCCAAAGCGTCCGCGAGGTCGATTCTTTATCGGTGCAATGCTGCTTTCCGTCTTTATCGGGTTCAGCTACTGCTTCTATAACAGCTACGTCCGTTACGCCGCTTACGGTGAAGTCGTGGGACGCAAGATCGAGTTAGCTCCACCATGGGGCGGCGTCGTCTCTGCGCTTCATGTTCGTGTCGGAGACATGTTGCGGCAGGGTGACGCTGTTTTCAGCGTCGACAGCATTCAGATGCGTCATCGCATGGAACAGATTGAAGATTCGCTAAATCTTGAACGAGCTCGACTGGGGTCCGAACTTGCTCGACTCAAATGGGAGGCCGAGCGTGTGGAGGACACCCAACAACTGGTCAAAGCGGAGTTCTACGAAAAGTGGTCCGAGTTACTTTGGAAACAGTCCGTGTTGACGGATCTGAAACAACAACTTGCACGCGGCGAGCAGCTCAACCAGGCAAACGCAATCGCGATCGAAAAGCTTGATTCGCTTAAGTGCAGGGTCTCGGGAGAAGAACAGCGCATCGAACAACTGTCCGCAGCCGTTCGCAGTTTGCAGCTCAGGCTGGAAACAGATCGTCCTGTCGATCCAGCGTTGAACGATCAAATCAAACCCTCGCTCGTCCACATTGAGAACTTGCAGGCTGAACTGCGCCGCGTGCGACAACTGCTCGATCAGGGCGTCGTCACCTGTCCCACAAACGGCCGGGTGACTGCGCATCATCAGATACTCCGGTGAGTATGCCGAGGGTACCGAATCAGTCGTCGAGCTGATTGTCGATGGTTCGACGGAAATCGTTTTGTACGTTCCGCAATCACGCGCAGGGGAATGGTCGATTGGAGACCAGTTGGACGTCAATATCCAGCCGAACAAGCTCGGATTAAGTTGCGAGGTCGCGCGACTGGCGCCGGAAATGCAAGGAGCGCCGAAATCGATCATGCGGCACTACGCTGTGGACGAAGTCCTGCTGCCAGTCGTGCTGCGGCCAGTCGATTCGAAGCTTGCCGGGAATCTAGTCCTGGGGAGCCAAGTCCGATTGCCGCGTTTGAACGGTCTGTCAAAACAGCGAGGAATCGAGGAATCGCCGTTTCGTTCATCCGACATTGCCAACGCCGATGTCGACCCATTTGCAATGTCGCCAGGTACCGCATCGGTCCGCTAAATCGCAAACCGCGCCGGACAATGGCGGCAGATCGCTCCTTCGAGCGATTTCAAAATTCGAGAGATTGACGAAATGCATTTTGCCCACAAAACAACCAGACCAAACCGCTCCAGAGCGACCTATCGTCGAGCTGCCTCGCCCCAAATCTCTGCACATCGAGCAACGGCGTCCCCACAAACAGTGCAATGCAGCCTCGACGTCATTCCTGTTCGACTGGATCAAACTCCTGGCGAAGTCTGTTGGCTCGACGGCTGTTCGATTGACGTATCGGGATTGAGTTTGACCGTGATGATCAAACGCACCGAGCACTTGCCAGGCCGAAACCTGGTGATTGGTGCAAGTCTTCCAGGACAAACACGCCGCTTCATGATGCTGACGATTCACTCTCAACAGCAGATCGACGGCGCGTTGCGGATTGACGCATGCCAAATCAAGAATCCAAGCGAGAGTCTGTTCGCGGAACACAACTTGGCACCCCGCATTGATGCGGAGAAGTTTCGGTTCATGAACGGTTGCGATGACGATGTGCTCATGCAGTGGGAATCCATTGGTGTGTTGCGCAAGTACCTCGTCGATCGAGTTCTGGTCTGTCCCGATTGTCGCTCGCTTCCGACCTGGCGTTACGCTTGTCAACAATGTGGCAGTGCGCGGTACAGTCGCGATCGCTTGATCCATCACTTCGCCTGCGCCCATGTCGATCACACGGAAGCGTTTCAATCGGAGAACGGAGAACTGCGCTGTCCAAAGTGTCAGGCGACGCGGCTGATCGCGGGCACGGATTTTCAGCTTGTCGCTGGACCGCTGACCTGCTTTGACTGCAACGACAGTGGCTGCCAACCAGTTCTTCACTGTATGTGTCATCAATGCCTCAAGCGATTCGAGCCCAATGAAGCCAACGAATTAGAGCTCTATGGATACCATGTTGACCGATTGGAATTACTGGATCTCGTCGCTGCACCCGAATGAATTGCTGCTGATTCTCAGCCCGATTCTATTGTTGGATGCGCCTCGCTACACGCTGGGATCGGCCGCGGTATGGATCTGCGACTTGATGAGCCATTGCGCGAGCTGGTTGACCGGACGATCGGATGCGACGGTTTTTGATCACGTTCCCGACGTGTGCGTGATCATTGCCGGGCTCAACGAAGCGGATTCGTTGGGGCGAACATTGGAATCGCTGGACCGAACCTACCCGAAAATGCAGACGGTCATCGTGGACGATGGATCGACCGATGGAATGAGCGAGATTGCTAATGCGTTTGCTCGGCACCGTGACGACGTGACCGTCGTCACCATGCCTCAGCGGGGAGGCAAATCATCGGCATTGAACGCCGCCTTGCCCTACACGACCGCCGAGATTTTGGTTTGCGTCGACAGCGACTCGCATTTAGGCGAACACGCAATCTGGGAAGTGGTGCAGCCGTTCAAGAATCCCCGTGTTGCCGCTGTCTCTGGTGCCGTGCTTGTTCGAAATCCTTTCGCCAGCATGGCGACCTGGCTGCAGGCATTGGAATACATGCGATGCATATTCCTCGGACGGATGATGACATGTCGACTTGGCATCCTGGGCATTGTTTCAGGTGCGTTTGGGGCCTACCGTCGACGGGCGGTGATCGAAATTGGCGCATGGGACGTAGGTCCCGGAGAAGATGGCGATCTAACGCTGCGCTTGCGAAAGGCGGGGCATGAGGTCGTTTTTGCTCCCTACGCGCAATGCTTCACGACCCCCGTTCCGCGTTGGAAACAACTGACAAAGCAGCGACGACGTTGGGAATGGGCCGTGATTACTCTGGAGATGCGAAAACACCTCGATATGGCGAATCCGTTTCACGCCGATTTTCGTTTTCGCAATCTACTGATGTTGGCTGATCGTTGGATGTACGGTTGCGTTCTGCAGTATTGTTTTCTGGCTTACGTTATTTGGCAGCTCTTCCACATTCACGAACACACATTCCATCAATATGCTCTGTACTACGCCCTGTACATTGTCTTTGAGTTCGTTCAGCTCTTGTTACTGCTTTATTATTCACAGGACCGCGGAATTGTGCTCAAGCTTGCGGCGGCTCTGCCGCTGATGCCGTTCTACTATTTGTATATGAGGATCGTCTCATTGTGGGCAATCACAGAAGAACTCGTTTATCGCCGCAGCTACATGGACGACTTTGTTCCGCCTCACGTGCGCCGGGTCACTTGGCACTGGTGAGTCTTTCCGCGTATCCCGAGTTGGTCGGAGGTTCGGAATTCGCGGGAACACTCTTAGGCCGTTTGTTTGTCTTGTTGTCGACTTTGCGGTCGGGATTCAGTAATTCCAGCAGGGAATCGTAATGGTGAATTGCCAGTCCGGTGTAGGAAGGGTGTTGCGCAAATCGGACTTCCGCGGCCTGCGTTTGCACGGCGAAATGACTCGCATTCTCGTTGGCGAAAGTGATCTTTTCCGGCATGATCGCGTAGGCCGTGACCAGCAGATGCCTTTGTCCGGTGTCGGGGTCGCGGACGCTGCCTGGCTTGGCGTTGGACCATTCGCCGCTTCGATCCAACAGTTTCGCGAGCGTGCTTTGAGCCGCCGAAACGGATGACGGATCATTGCTGTCGGCACCGAATGCCGCAGCGATCCTGGAAATGGTTCTTGCGATCTCGATCCGCTTGGCGACCATGTCTGTTTCTTCGACTTCGATGCCAACGTGCACTTTCTCGCCGTCATCAAAGACGCGCAGCCGATTGCCGTCCAGGCGACTGAGCATGGCCAAGTCACTCGCGTCATTTCGTAGTGCTTGCTCAAACTGCGAACGAGGCCGCCCAACCGCAAACAAGACCTGAGTTGGTTTGGCCCCATACGTCTCGACCCCCATGAATACTTTCGCACGGGTCGAATTGTCCGCGTGAACCAACAGATCGCGGGCGTGCGCAATCATGCCATCCGCTCCCTGCGCCTGGTCACGGTAGTTCATCACGCCGACGTTGTCGACCATTTCCAGCAGATGAAAGCTCGCTGGCTGCCGCTGTCCGCCGAACCATACTTCGCCATGCGGCTCGCCAATACTGACGTCCATGTCCTGCAGCCAAAACGGAATGTCGACGCCAAACTCAATTCTGGGCGATGCGGCGCAGACTCGACGCTGACACTCGCTATTGAGTGTTAGAAATTCGAAGAGGATTTGCTTGCGTTGCTGTGGATCGTGCCAACCCAGTAATAGGTAGGGTTCATTGTCAAAGTGTATGCCGTCAAATTGCGCTGCTTTGGGCTGGTCTTCGTTGAAGGCCAAGACCGCGTCAACGATTGCGCGCGGAATGTGATGATGCTGGCGGAGAGCGTGCTCTGGATAACCGTCGAGTGCGTGGATCTGAAGTCCCACCGCATGTGCCGACCGCAGGAACCGCCGCAAAGACTCTTGACGGCGAATGATGCAAGTTGAATTCGAGATCCGATCCCTGACTCGCTCGAGCTTCATGTCGAAAGGCAATTGTGCCCAAACCTGGTTGATTCCCTGTACCTTGCAAAAGCGCAGAAAAGCGTCGGCCTTCGCCATGTCGTCGAGCATCGATTCTGTGGACCACAACCAGATTGCTCGAGCGAGTTCGCGAGACTTGGAGTCCACGGCGGCACGATCCGTCTCGCCGGCGTCGTTCACCGTTTCGCTACGACTGGATTTCATGGCGATGTTGTCAATGAACACCGTTGACTGTCCAGGATGAAGAAATTCAAACGTCAATCCACCCAGGCGATCAAGCCTCAGCCCGTGATCGTTATCAAGTGGAATCAGCGCTTCTTGCCAACTTGCGGTCACTCCCCCAGGAAGGAACTTTTCAATGTCGCCGAAGTCAACCGAATCCTCCTTGGCGATCCAACGATCGTCAGCCAATTTGACCGAAAATCTTTCTCCGCCTTCAGCTCCTTTCACCTGGAATGAGAGAAAGTGGTAGTCAGATGCATCGAAATATCGACGATTCTGCGCACGCATGTCAAAGAAGTGAATCCAGAAGCCGCAGAAACCGGATTCTTCCCGATCGGCAATCAAACGGAGACCCAAGCCTTGGCCACCGTAGCGCGCCTGAGGGACGCGCATCGCATCGGCGAAAGACGGTGCTTTTTGATAAGAATTGCGATAACCGCCCAGTCGATTCTGAATACCGGAGTTGAAGTCGTCGATCAGGAAGAGACGCTGCTGGGCATAGGCGTCACCGAAGTCGAAGGATGCGATGATTGTGCACCACAAACCGATTGCAATTGTCGTTTTATTCATGCTCATGAAGGCGTGTGTAGGCAGATGATCGGATCCAAGTTTTGCGTTTGCACGCGGAAGCCAAGTCTTGGAGATGCAATTCTTGGAACTGCAATCGCAGCGTTTCTCAGCAATTGCCGGAGAGTAGATGTCCGGTACCATTGGTGCGAAGCACCCTGATGGCTTGATTTTGGCAAATGGTACCGGACACTTCTTCCCGGCGGTCCCTAAGGAGTAGGAACCGAAACTGCTTCCGGCGTGGTGCGCTGACCGGTTGTCAGCGAGAAAGACTTGCTGGACCAAAACGCCGACAAATCCTTCAGGGTCACACCACGCTTCAGATCGGCTCGCGCGGACTCATCTTTTGGGACAACGAGTCTCAGGTGAAATTTGGAACCGGCCGGAGTCGTTGCGTTTCCAATCCATGCAGTTCCAGTCAATTCTCCTTCGGCCGTTGTCAGCAGTCGTTCTTGCACCCACCAAGGACTGTTGGGCTGAACCGAACGAACGACCAGTAATGGTAGGTTGTCCAATGTCTCCTCGGGGCGAAACGAGACGCTTTGTATGCGTTGTGCTTCGCTGTCAGCAGCGGGAGACACAAGCTCCGCCAGGATTTTGGGTTCTTGGTCGGCAGCTGAGACGCCGGAAAAGAAGGCACAGCTGACTGCAATGGAAAGAAAGGCGCATTTTCGCATGGTAGAGGCTCGCTAGATTTGAGTGATGGTGAACACAAACTGGACGCCCCGCCGCAGAGACTATCGAATCATCTGCGAAACACGAGTGATAAAGGTCGTCGATTGGCGAAAAATGAAAATTCGTCGCGTGGTCGAAATGAATGGCGATTCTGTTCTGCTTGACTCGTTCTTGCGTTCTGCAGAGACCTTACCGACACGCGCAGCGCACGACTGGTGTGAAGATGACTATGAGACGCGCCGATGATGATGCGCTCCGGCAAGATGCGGCTGGCGGGCAGGAATCGGTTGACGTTTTTGGTATCGTGGTCGGTTTACCGACGCTCGATTTGGAAAATTGCCATGCCTTCGATTTTTACCAAAATCATCGCTCGCGAGATCCCAGCGGAGATCCTGCACGAAGACGATGTGTGTCTTGCCTTTCGGGATATCAATCCGCAAGCGCCGACGCACTTTCTGGTCATTCCAAAAAAGGAAATCATGTCGCTCGCCGATGTCTCCGACGAAGACGAACAGATCGTCGGTCGCTGCCTGATGGTCGCCTCGCAAGTTGCGGCGGCCGAGGGTCTGCAGGCTGGATACCGGGTCGTGGCCAACACGCGCGACGACGGCGGCCAGGATGTCCCACATCTACACTTTCACGTGCTCGGTGGCCGCAAGATGAAATGGCCGCCCGGTTGAGACCCGGCAATCATGACGAACTTCGATCATCTGGCTCAGCGATTGTCGCAGCTTGGCGAGCAACAGCGGTTACGCAGTTTGGTGCCGCGTATTTGCGAGGGTGTCTATCTTCGTGATCCCGCGGGCCGCAGGCTGCTGAACTTTGGCGGAAATGATTACCTCGGATTTGTGGCCGAGCGACGCACGTCGCAGGGTCGTAGCGGAGCAGGGGCCAGTCCGCTGGTGTGCGGATGGACGGACGAGCATCAGCGACTCGCCGAAACAATCGCCGAGTTTGAATCGACAGAATCGGCGGTACTTTTTCCGAGCGGCTTTGCGGCATGCAGCGGAACGGTCGCGACCCTGGCCGAAGAAGGCGATTTGATTCTCAGCGATCAGCTGAATCATGCCTCACTGATCGATGGCTGCAGGCTTTCTCGCGCCAAATGCATCGTCTATCCCCATCGCGATTGTCAGTTTGTCGAGGAGACGCTGAAGCGGAAACGGGGCGACTTCCAGCGTGTTTGGATCGTCACCGATGGGGTCTTCAGCATGGATGGTCACGTCGCCCCGCTGGCGGAGCTTTGCGAGATCGCCGAGCGTGACAACGCGACTCTGATCGTCGACGAAGCGCACTGCACCGGTGTGCTGGGGGAAACGGGCAGCGGCTTGTGTGAAGCACTCGATGTGAAAGATCGCGTTGCTATCCGCATTGGCACGCTCAGCAAGGCGATCGGCAGCCAAGGTGGATTCGTTGCCGGTCCCAAGCTTGTGATTGACTATTTGATCAATCGATGCCGCTCGTTGATCTACAGCACGGCGCTGGCTCCGGCCGCGGTCTCGGCGGCGATCGACAGCTTCTCTGCGATTCGCGACCAACCCCAGCGACGAGGGCGCGTTCAACAACTCGCACGTCAACTGCGAGAGAGCTTGTCAATCGAAGCGAACCAGATTGAGGCAACCGTGCCGATTATTTCTGTGGTCCTGGGAAGTGACATGCAAACCATGCTCGCAGCCGAGCGGATGTGGGACGCCGGATTTTACGTCGCGGCGATTCGTCCGCCCACGGTCCCAGAGGGCACCGCTCGGCTACGGATTTCGCTGTCGGCCGCTCATGACGACACGATGGTGGCAATGCTCGCGGATGGAATTGAGGCGGCTTTAAGTCTAAACAAAAACGGATGATTCTGGTGCTCGCGGCAGGAAAATCAGGGATAATCGGGTTTCCTGGGCATTCTTCGGGGGAACAGCGAATCTACCTAAGAAGCCGAATCGTCGTTCGTATACACCCTGTCACGCGTCCAGCCATTGGGCGTCTCGTCTAACATTCTTTGCACCTGCAACTTTCCGCTATCGGAGCAGCCTGTCATGGTGATGGCTAGCAGAACCAAGACCAAATTCACATGCCTTTTTCTAATCCTCACGACGCTGGCCGTTACGGAGAGACCTGCCATGGCAGACCCGATTGGATGGATGGAACGTTACGCGCTCTCCGCCGACCGCCGAGCGATGCTGGAAGAACTGATCCCAGGTAGCGACGACTACTACTTCTATCACTGTCTGTACTACCAGACGACCGGCCAGCTTGAGCGGAGCGAGGCGATGCTGCGTGATTGGCTGGCGGAACATCAAGGTCGCGAGACGCCGGGCATCACGGCGATGATCGATCGCCAGCGATTGCTGACGTATGGTGATTCGCCTCAGCGAACGGTCGATCATTTGGTCCGTCGGCTTGGTATCAAACTCGATCATGCGCCGCCCGCGGCCAAGAACGAGCGCCGCTTTCCCAGCAGTCTTGATCCAGCGGTGTTGGATGTCCCCGCGCTGGTCAAAGATGCTCTCAAACGCAACGATGAACTGAAGCCGCTTGGCATTCAGTACCTGGCCGCACAATTCCGTCGTGGCAACGATGCAGGTATCCCAATCAACTTACCCGAGTTCCTGGGACGCGTGACCGGGGCTTACGTCGACGGCATCGACGAGCTCGTGATCAAGGAGCTTAGCAGTCGTCGCCCGAACGAAAGACGATTCGGCGACTTGCGAGCACACTCGTACTTGACGATGGATGAACTTCGCAAAGTCGCGGCCCGCATTCCCGAGGTGTCGGATGACAACGAGTTCGTATCGGCGATGCTGCGACGCCTGCGTCCGGATGCTGATAGCGATCCCGGCCAACAGCCACAGGTCCGCGTTGACTATTTGACTCGCGTCGAAGCGTACTTGCGAACGCTGCCGCCCAGCTACAACAGCATGAAAGCCTCCGCCGCCTACCGGTTGTTGGAAGCGAATCTTGCTCGGGGAGTATTCGACCGTGAATTGTTCGAGCGTTATTTGCAGCTTCCACGCGTCAGTCCAATCGTTCACCAAGACTGGGCACGTCGCGGGGGTACCCGGGCGCAGCTAAACGAAGACTTCATGGACATGGCGTTGCTGCCGCCCATCGGTGATGAAGAGCCCTTGGTGCGGGCGCACCTGGAGCATTTCCTTCGCGACGCCGAAACGAGCGATGCTTTCAGCGAGTACTTGCAACCGGAGTATCTCCGCCGCGTCTTCGCCGAAACAAAATTGTTGTTCGGCGTGGGCCAAGAGCAACGCTGGTACAAGATGCTGTCGGCATCGCAGCGCCAGGCGATTCGTGATGCGGTTCAACTGCGGCTTGCCGCCGACAGCCCGAAACGTTTTCAATCTGACCAGCCGACGCAGTTGAAGGTCGACTTGAAGAACGTGCAGGAGCTGGTGGTTCGGATTTACGAGATCAACTCTCAATCGTACTACCGCACGCACGACAAACCGGTCGATACCGACATCGATCTCGATGGATTGGTTGCCACCCATGAAAAGCAGCTGACGTTCGACCAACCGGCCGTGCAGCGACATCGTGAGGTTCTCGAGCTTGACGAGATTTCGCAGCGGGGTGTTTGGATCGTCGACTTGGTCGGGAAGGGTGTGCGAGCACGAGCATTGGTGCGGCGCGGTGCGATCGATCACGTCGATTCTTCCGACGCCAACGGCATGGTTTTTACGATCATCGACGAGAATCGCCAGCCGATTCCCACGGCCACGATGTGGGTCGGATCACGTGAATTTGCCGCCGATGACAGCGGACGAATCGTGCTACCGCCCGCGGTCGATCGGGTCTCCCGTCGCGCGATCATCAGTGATGGTTCGATCGCCGCGCAAATCAAATTCCAACATCTGCATGAACGGTACCAACTCAACGCCGGCATGCATTTGGATCGCACGCAACTGCAATCCGGTGGCGAGTCGGAATTGATTATCCGTCCTCGAATGATGATGGGCGATACGTTGATCGATCCGAGGACGCTGACGGATGTATCGGTACGGATCGAAGCAAAAGATCTCGAAGATCTGGCGACAACACATCAGCTCAATGATCTAGAGCTGGATCAGAACGGAGAATTGCTGGTTCCCATTCGAATCCCCGCTCGACTGGCTCAGCTAAGCGTCACACTTTCGGGCAAGGTCGATGGATTGGCCGATGGGAAAGAGCAGACGCTGCAGACAAGTCGTCAGTGGGACATTGCCGGAATCCGTCATACCAGTCACACACATGATGCGTTTCTGACCCGGGACGGTGACGATTTTGTGGTTGAGGTGCGGGGTCGCAATGGTGAACTCGTGCCACGCGCGACGGTCGTTGTTGCACTCATAACGGAGATTCGAAACGCACCGGTTGAACAGACGCTGCAGTCCGATGACGCTGGGCGAGTTCGCTTGGGCAAGCTGAGCGGGGTCACGCAGATTCGGTTTTCCGTGCCATCGGGTTTGGAGCATCAACAAGATTTGGAGTTGGACCAGGTGCGATGGGCCGACGAGATTCACACGACTTCGGATCGTGTGGTTCAATTGCCTTTGGTCGATGACCGCGAAGATTTAAAGACGCGTTATCGCCTGCTGGAAGTTCGTGGAGGCAGCTACTTTGCCGATCACAGCGATCATCTCGCAGCCGCGGACGGTTTACTGACAATCAAAACGCTCCAGCCGGGCGACTATCAGCTGTTGGATCGGACGACTGACGATCAGACTTTGATCGCGGTTGTTGAGGGGCCGACGATTGATTTGGTTGCGACTGGCCAGACTCGCCATCGATCGATCTCTCCCGCCGTTCCGCTGGGGATCGCATCGGTCACACGCGATGAGGAGGGATTGAAGATTGCGCTTTCGGGGAAGACCGACGTCGCGCGAGTTCATTTGTACGCCTCGCGGTTCCTCGATCGATCGCTGCCGATCGGGCAACTCGATCTGCCGTTGCCGCGTTTGACCGGACGTGGCGTGAGGCTTCCGGACAGTGGTTACGTCAGCGATCTTCGTCTGGGTGACGAATATCAATATGTGCTGCGTCGTCGCTATGCCAACAAGTATCCGGGGGTGATGTTGCCTCAGCCGAGTGTCATTCTGAATCCTTGGGAGACGGAAGAAACATCAAGCACGAGCCAGATGGCCCGTGATGGTCAAGCCCCGCCAGCTTCCGCGGCGGCTGCAGAACCGGGCATGGCAGCCGCCTCGATGGCAGCCACGGATTCGCAGACGCAGGCAGCCTCCTCGGACTATGACTTCCTGGCCGATTCAGGTGTCGTGATCGGCAATCTTCGCCCGGATGACAATGGCGTCGTGACGATTGCGGCGGACCTGATCGATGGGCTCCCGATTCTGCAGATCGTTGCCTGTGATCCGGTCACGATTCTGCAGCGAACCGTCACCGCTCCGCTGAGAGATGCCGAAACGGTTGACCTGCGACTTGCCAAGTCACTCGATGCGAAGATCCCACTTTCGTTCGAGCGCGGCGTTTCGATTGCGTCACCCGACAATCCACTCGATTTGAAGAGGCTCGGTTCGGCGCAGCTGCAGGTTTATGCGTCTGTGCGCTGCACTCCTCAAGCTGTACAAGACGCTGGTGAACGATCCAAGGCTTGGCGATTTTGATGAACTGGGGATTTGGCACACGCTCGATCGCGAGGCAAGACTCGATGCTTATTCGCGTCTGGCCAGTCATGAATTGCATCTCTTCCTGTGGTTCCACGACCAATCGTTCTTCAATGAAGTGATCAAGCCATATCTGGAGAACAAGAAGGAAAAGCAGTTCATCGATGATTGGTTGCTCGGCGACGATTTGTCTCCGTACACCAAACTTTGGCGATACAACCAACTTAGTGCGGCAGAGAGAACGCTGTTGGCGATGCGGTTGCCGGACACACGCAAGACGGTGCGGAGAGAGCTGAGTGAAATCGTGGCAAGCCAAGATGAGAATCATGCCGCGGTTCGCAAGAGTATCGAGAGTGCGTTGATGAACTGGGGAATGCAAGTAGCGGAGGACGCGGAAGAGGAAATGCTCGATTTCACGTCTCGGCGAACTCGACGCCGATGGCTCTGTTCAACTGTTTGGTAGGTCACCTGCTCGCGGAACGCGGGCCAAGCAGGCGCGCGAATTAGGAGGGGACGCCCAGGTCGGCGGCGTTCCCATGGTAAAGATGCTCCGTGGGCGAGTCGCTGGCGGTGGTCTCGGTGGTGCAGCGTTCTTTCGAGATCTGGACAGCACGAAGCAGTGGGCCGAGAGCCATTGGGATCGCGTACGAACCGTTGGCGAACCATCGCCGGCGAGTCTGATTGGCGTGAACGCTTTTTGGGCTGACTTGGCTGGCATGGAAGCCGATGCGATAGGCGTGTCCACCAATCTGCTGCGGCCAATTGAAAATCGACACGCTGCATTGATCGCGTTGGCGATGTGTGGCTTGCCGTTGGCGGCCGGTGATGTCGGTCTGCCGACTCAACCCGAGACCATGTACAAGCCCGCACATGCGGTCGCGGTCGTGACAAAACGCCTGAAACAGCTGGAACCTGCCGATCAAGAGGGCAGCATTTTGATTGGCCAGCGTTTCGAGTCGGTTGATCAGGCGAATGGCAAGAAAGGTCGCTCGGATGTGTCAGCCGAACCGAGCGAGTTTCTCACCGGCGTTGCCTATCGCGGTCATATCGTTGTTTCCAATCCCACCGCCCAGCAACGCGTTGTCGATGTCTTTTGGCAACTCCCCGCGGGCAGCTTGCCGCTGTCGGGAAGCCAAATGACCGACAGTCGCACGATCACGCTGCAACCGTTTGCGGTTGAGGCGATCGAATATCAGTTTTACTTCCCCGCCGAGGGGACTTTCCAACACTACCCGTCCACCGTGGCAGTCGACGACAAGCTGATCGCACAGGGTGCCCAGAAACAGTTCACGGTTGTCGCCCAACCGACCGCACAGAGTGCAGTCACTTGGGAGAAGATCGCTCGCACAGGCACTGCGACCGAGATTGAGAAGTTCCTACGCGGTGCGAATCTTCGCGAGATCGATTGGATGCTGATCGCTCATCGCATGCAGGACCAGGAGGTCTATCAGGTTGTCGTCAAAGTGCTCGACCAGGCAAAATTACCGATCTCCGAGTTGTGGGCCTACGCATTCGCGCACCGAGACGAAAACGCGATGCGGTCGTACTTGTCGGTGCGATCCGATTTGGTCAGCCGCGTGGGGCCGTCGCTTCGCAGTCCGCTGCTGGAGGTCGAGCCGATCGAAAGGAGGATGCACGAGTTACTCGAGTACGCACCGCTGGTTCGGGCTCGGATTCATCGCCTCGGCGAACAAGACGAGATTCTGAATCCCACTTTCCGAGCCCAATACCAGAGCTTCGTCCGTGTGCTTGGTTTCTCGACAGAGATCGCTGCCGAGGATAATTTGGTGCTCGCCTACTATTTGCTGATTCAAAACCGGATTGCCGAAGCGATTGAAACGTTTGACAAGATTGATCGAGCGACCATCAGCCCCAAGCTTCAATACGATTACCTGAACGCTTACCTGGCGATGCATCGCCAGAGGTACGACCAGGCCGAGGACATCGCCCGCAAGTATCTCGATCATCCCGTGCCACGTTGGAGCAGCCGATTCACGGAGGTGATGTCGCAGCTCGCGCAGCGGCGCGAGTTGAACCAAGTGGAAAAATTGGTGTCCGTCGAAAATGACGGCGAGGCAAAATCGATTGCCGAGGGGTCGGGTGATCTGTCAGTGATGGACCGGGAGCAACGACAGGCCAATGCTTCGGAGCAGCAACCGGAGGTGATTGTACGCGTCGAGGGCGATTCGCTTCGCATCGACCATCGCCGCGCAAAAACAGTGTCGTTGAATTTCTACGGTGTGGATCTCGAGCATCTGTTCAGCAAGGCCCCGTTCGTCCGCGAAGATCTGCAGCGAATGGCAATGGTCCGCCCAGAGCGCACCGAGCAAATCAAGTTCGACGCTTCGACCGGCGTGGGGCGTTTTGACTTGGACGACAATTTGCGTCGCCAAACTCTGCTCGTGGAAGTTGTGGCAGGAGCCTCACGCAGTACCGCGCTCTACTATGGTGGCGACATGACCACGTACGTTTCGGAGAGTTTCGGTCAGTTGCAAACGACGGACGCCGATTCGCACCGACCGATCAGCACGGCGTATGTCAAAGTTTATGCCAAGTACGCCGATGGCGATGTGCGGTTCTACAAAGACGGGTATACCGATTCCAGAGGTCGTTTTGACTTCGCCAGCGTCAGCGCCGGCGATGCCAAGGGTGCTACCCGCTACGCGATTCTGGTCATCAGCGAGGAAAAAGGAGCAACGCTGCACGATGTCGCCGCACCAAATCAGTGAGCAAGAAGATAGAAAACTGACTGATGGTCGAGCCAGATTGCTCTATAATCGAGGTTCCTGACCGCGTGGATTGATACGGAGGGAATGCGATGAGGTCGCTGCTGTGTGTTTCGATGGTGTTGATCTTTACGCAAACATCATGGGGACAACGATTCGAGTTGGTTGAACCTTCGGGTCTGGTGAGTGCCACGGTCGAGATTGGCTCGTGGGCGATTGCTGGTCTACGAACGCAGTGGCGAGCGAATCTATTTCAGCCGCGAGAGCCGTTACGATTCTGCCGATGGGCGTTTCGTCGGTTACTTCAACTTCGAGTTGAATCGTGTGCTTCGCTTTCCAAGCTCCGGCCGCGGTGTTCTTCAAACGGCCGATCTTGATGACGTGGCCCCCCAATTTCAAAACACGATTCGCGTCGCTCGCCCGCTGGGCGCGATACCCGATAGAAACACGATCGCCGGGACGCCACCAATCGTTTCCGGCTACACGCCCTCGCCCTATGCGGATCCCTACGCTGCGGGTTATCGCAGCGCAGTGCCGCGTGCCCAGTCAGTGCTGATCGATTCGCAAACGATTCCGAATCCACCGCTGCCGCCGGTGCGTGTGGTGCTTCACAACGATGGGCCGCGTGAGACTCCAAGTCGCTGTCGTCGATTTGAAGAATCCGCCGGGCACGCAATCGATGCGAATCCAACCGGCTGCTGCGGTGGAGGTCCAACTGGCGCGAGACGGTGGCAGCAAACGGGTCGAACACTACCGCGTGGTTACTCCCCAGGGCGAATCGATCACCAAGGAGTTTGTCACGGAGATCCCGCCCACACTGCGATATCAAGTGGTCGTTCACGAGTGGGTGATGCAGTCGGTCGCGATTGACCGAACCGGAAAGAGCCCCAATGTGATTGAGGATGTCAATTTTCAAGGACGCGGATTGGGACGCTTCCACTTGCCACCCGGACCGCAGTTACAGTCCGGCACGATCGATGTCTTCACCGCCGCGCTGTCGCCGTGGCAATCAAGCAACGATCCGTCCGATCGTTCCAGGTGACCCGCTGCCGCGCGATACCGCATCGCCGCTGGAACGCGCCGTTCTGGATGCGCAACGCGCCGCGCAGCGGAATTAAACGGAATACCGTTCGTATTTCGTTTAACGGCAAGCCGAAGGCGACTGCGTATGCCGTTAGTAGTCGCCTGCGGCTTGCCGTTAAACAATCTCACTGGATCGATGCTGAAATACGAACGGGATTGGCGTTCAACCAACACGAAACGAGTATTCATGGAGCTCCATCTCGCCAATCTTAGACCCGCCGAATGAACTCTTCTGCGTAGCTGCGGACTTCGCTTCCGTTGAGCACGTGAACCATCCGCAGTTGTTGCACCTGTTCATCGCTAAATGAACTCAGCGGGACATGAACCAGGTATTTCTTGTGTCGACGTGCCAGCCGTTGCCAACCGCCGCCAGGGGGAAGTGGCGAGAGCAGGGCGATCTCTCGGCCACGTGAATGCAAACAGGCGGCAGCGATCAAGCGTTCTTCCAGTGTTCCGGCATAGTCCAGTCTCGAGTCTGTCCAGACGTCGGGAATCATGATCGGCGGATACAAGAACATCGCACCGCCATACACGCTCATGCCGATGCCGGGGCCGACCATTTCGTCTTGAAAGTTGGTGGCATATAGCGCGAGTGTTGATTCTTGATGGTGCTCGGCGAACCAGGTCGTGCGCCACGGATAATCTCGCGGATCGGCCGGTGAATCGAACAGCATGACACAGGCGTCCAGCGTTCCTCGGCTGGGTGGCACGACCTTGACGTAGATCTGCTTCTCGTACCAGTGACGTAACGTATCGCGAATATCGATGCCGTCTTTCACGCTGGTGGTGAACTTTTCGGTGCGGGCCAGGTCATTGCCGATGATCGCCTTGGCTCGATCGAACACTCGCGTGCGAAAGTTCTCCACGCGATCGTCTTCGGGCGGGTAACTGCACTGGGTGTACGGGTTCCACTTGTACTTCCAACGGTCTCGCTCGAAAGTTCGTCGGTCGACGCTGCAACTGGAGCGTGCACCAGGTGATCGGTGGACCGGGAAGCCGGCTGACCAACGAGACAATCTCACCGTCGGGCAATCTGGCCTGGTCAATCCCCAAGGTGACTTCCTGCAAATCATCTTGATCAGTCGCCAAGGTCCCCGTACTAGATACTCGTTCGCGCGTTCGGCCACATGCAAGGCGAACTGGTCACCGAGAATTTGTTTGGCCGCGGTCACGATCGTGATCAGATCGGGCGTCATCCGCCGGTGGATGAGCGAGAGGTTACGGATATATTGCAGACACTTTGACAGCAGCAGCGGCGTGACCCGGCGGGCGCGATTTCCGAGTTCCTTTGCGATAGGAATCCTGGGCGGCGATCAACAGTTCCTTGACGCCGTCAATCTGCAGGTCTTCGTCCTCTTCTAACTCCGATCTTGCTCGCTCGTACAACCCCGTGATGAACGGCAGTTCGCCGAACAGAAAAATCAGAGTTTGCTTCTTGACTGCATATCGGATCGGAGTTTGTACCAGATCGTGTTCGGGCAATTCCAACTCTGCCGTGGTTTCGCTGCGAACCGATTCTTCGTCGACTTGGCTCAGCAGGTTGTAGGCTTCGCGGATCCATGGCCAATAAAGAACGCTGATGACGAGCAAGATCCGTTCGTATTTCTTCTCCAACTCAGATAGCCGAGCGGCCATGTGAACCATTCGTGCCCGGGTTTGATGGTCGGGTGGCCGCGTGATGCTGGGCAAGACGGCGGCGGCAAACCTTTCCGGTGAGACGTGGCGGACCGCGAATGGATCGGGCATCACCGTGGCGTACGGTCGAAACGGGTCCGTTTCCAGGTCGATGTACTCGCGAGGAATGTGTTCGCCCATCGCCGCGCGTATCGACATGATGACACTTTGGCACGGATCGACGGGGACATAGCTGAACGTCGGTGAGTCGGGCTCCTCGTCGGTGTCGTCATCGCCGTCGTAGGTTTCCGAGGAATCCCAACCTTCGCTGCTCTCAAACTCGGCCGTCTCGTAATCAGTACTTGCCGGCTGGATCACGATGGAGGGACGTGGCAGCTCCAAGACAGCTTCCTCCACCGGTTCGCGAAACGACTCGGGAAGCGGAACAGCAACGCAGTCGAAGGACTCCTCGAGCATCCAGCGTCGCACGGTCAATGCGAACTGGCCGCTTCCGTGGATGACGGGAAGAAAGGCGATTTTCGATCCCATCCGCAGGAGTTCGGGAATCTGAGATTCTCCCGAAAATTTCATTGCTTGCACCTTTTACGACAAGATTCGGCTGTATATATTTTCGCTTGTTCGCAGTGGGTTTGATCATTGCCCACATCTGCGACGAAGAATTGATTGCGGTGTCAGGCTGGCCGCCGAATCTTATCCCCCGATTATTCCACCTGGTTATTCTATGCAAACGCAGGCATCGATTGATGCCTGCGTTTTGCGTTTCGAACGGGAATCGAGTCGGCGATTGGATCCAGTCGACTCGATCGATGGCTCAGTGAGATTTGATGAATTCGACGGTTCGATCGTTGGCAGTCTCGTCATTCATCAGAAAACTGTGAAGTACAGGCACCGTTTCGAAGGACTCTGCTCCTTCCAATCTGGCTTCCTCGAGGCTGACCACGAAGTCGCCTGACCCATCGACCAACGGATTCTGAATGCGGTTTCCCGAGACGTCTCCGGCAATGATGGCAAAGGGAAAGGGTGGAGTGGCCAGATTCTGAACAAAATCTTGCCAATCTGGACCGAGTTCCAAGCCGCCCTTACCGGTCAGAATTCCATACAGTCCGGTGGGGGCCAACCGACGGGCGATCGCCGCACCCTGGTTGGGCGGCCCCAGCATCACCATCGATCGGCAGCGATCCAGCACACCATGAGGGTCCCCGTCCCGCTGCAAGTCGCTGATCAGATGTCGAACAACGATGTTGCCCATGCTGTGCCCGACGAAACTGAATTGAGTGTCTGTGGGCAAATTTTCAAGCACCTCGCGCAGAGCTTGGGCATGATCGGCGATCGAGCTTCGCGAACTTGCATAGGAAAACCGGATGATATCTTGATATCCCGCTTCGGCGAGTTTCGTCTCGAGCGGTTTCATCGAATGACGAGTTCGCATCAAGCCGTGCAGCAAGACGATGACATGCTTTGGCGACTCGCCCGGCTTTGCATTCCGGCGAAGTCTTCGGCTGTAAATCGTCGAGTAGCGTTTCACATTCCGCACGCGTTCCCCATGTCCTGCGTACGTCGTTGGCGTCGAGCAGTCGCCAGTGGCCAGTCAATACGTTCTGCTGGATTCGGAATTCACCACGATACAGATGATCCGTCCAAAGCTGCGTCCCGCCAGCGGTTTTTGAGAGCAGGCTCGCTCCCAGCGATGGTTTTGTTTCGTTGTCACCCTCCGGCACGGTAGATTCCTCCTCGGAAGTTGCGGTCTGGGCAGTGGCGAGTCCCGACGTGAAATAAGACATGCTGTGAAGCATGACAACGCCGAGGATACAGAGAGCGAAAGGGGTACGCATTGAGCGTCCTATCAGACTGCTAGTGAGATTTGAATCAATAGGCAATGGAAAGTAGAGCCCACGGAGGGATTCGCGCTTCGCCAAATCCCCGCTTCGGTCTACCTGGGAACCTGGTCGTCTTGCCAAATCAGGAGCCCGAGAAACTCTTCCTCGTCGACAATCTTGATCGGACTCCCCTGCGAGGAGAGCCTTCGCGCCGTTTCCTGTTGGTCGGCCTGCTGTCGATCGTTTCTGTGCATGGCAGTTTCTTCATGTTCTGGCGAAGCTGCCGATTTGGTTTGTCGGTTGAGGCTGCCCACGACCAAGTAGTCGGTCGACCCATCCACATCGATCCTGACATTTCGCGCCCAGCTTGGTCGCCAGTTCTTCGGCATCCTGCTGACTGAGTTGGCGGAACCGCCCAGTGAATACGACTTGTCTGCCGGAGAGCGAGCGAATGAACTCGGCACGGATCATCAGCCGTTGTAAATCGATCTTAGGGGAGGAGTTGGACGAAATCGGTTGCTCGGCTGCGACCTCATGAGGATACAGGAAGGGTAGGGGGCTCTTGGTAGCGGTTGCCGCCGAGGGGTTCTGCTTGCGTTTGGTCCTTGCAGTGGTCGGTCCCCGGTGTCCCCAGGAACCAGCTCGACCGCGGCTCAATCGCAGACGCTTCTCCAGATCCTCCAGCGATTTCGCCTCCTGGTCGATGCCAGCCGCCAACAAGATTTTCGCGCAGGCAATCGAGTCCTCGAGCGCGTCATGGTGTCGAAACCGAACCCCCAACCAGTTCGAGAGAGGTTTCAGGCCGTAGCGGCGATGGTGCGGCCATGTGCGGCGGGCAATCGCCCGCGTGCAGGTGAAATGCAGGTCTGGGATCAATTGCCGGTGGGTACGCAAACACGCCAGCAAGACTCCGATGTCAAAGCTGGCGTTGTGGGCGACCACGCAATCGACCCCCAGCCTCTCCGCGATTGCCGGCCAGAGGTCGCCGAAAGCGGGTTCCGTCTGGACCGTCTGGGGGGTGATCCCGTGAATTCCGATGTTGGCCGGACTGAAATAGAACGGCTCAGGGCGAATCATCCACATCGCCTTGTCGACGATTTCGCCGTTCCGCACGGTGACCGCTGCCAATTGACAGGCGCTATCGGCGCGCCTGTTGGCTGTTTCAAAGTCAATTGCCGTGAAATCCGCAGCAAACCCCATGACTCCGCTCGCGCCAACGGATTGGCGTTCGTGGCTCCTTTGATGTTGTTCCTGAGTTAGTGGACATTCATCCTAAGCAGTTGCCCAATCCCAGGCAATTTCCCCCTATTTCACGGATTCCTTCTTCGATGAGTGTTTCAAACTCGCGGTTTTCCGTCGGACTTACCTAAGACGCGGTTCATGCGGTCCAGCACATCAGCAAGCCGGACTCGATCCCCGCCAGGAACTTCGGCGGCAGCCCAACCCTGATAGCCAAGTTCTTTCAAGGCGACGCGTACCTGCGGCCAATCGGCGTCTCCCTCACCCACCAACGTGCGTTCGTTGGCGGTCGTTCGATCCTTGACGTCAAGTTTCTTGATCCGCTTACCGAGGACGCGAATCCACTGTGCCGGCGGGCTGACTCGGATATGGTTGCCGATGTCAAAGTGAATGCCGACCTTGGGATGGTCAATGGCGTCGATGTACGCGGCGAACAACTCTGGTGTTTCGCAGAAACCGTTGCCAACGTTCTCGATCAAGATCTGGATTCCCAGCTGATCAGCCAGTGGAGTAAGTTCACCGATGGCCGTGATGGAACGCTGCCATACGTGGTCATGGTTTTCCCGCTGCGGATCGGTCACTTTTCCTGGGACCAGTAGCACGGATCCTGCCCCCACACTTCTCGCATATTGCATAGCCTCGCGCATGTTCGCCATCGCCTGCATCCGAACATTCGGGTCTGGATCCGAGTGACGGACGCGCCAGTGAGCTGAGTTGACGATGCCTTCGATTGGTAATCCGGTCGATTCACTCGCCTCCATTGCTTCCTTTGCATCGATTCCATCGGGGCTATCAAGTTCGACGCCGTCATAGCCAAGCTCTTTCAAAGTCGCGAATTTCTCCCGAGTCGTGCCGGGGAGCTTGACCATATTCCACTTCAGCGACTTATAAATGTGCCTACCGATTTCGCGGTTTTCGCTGGGCTCGGCAGCGGTTGCCTGAGACCGCGCTCGCCCGTTGGGTTGCGATGCAGCCGACAACCCCCATGCTGGCGGCAACCCGAATGAACGATCCGGCGATGGGAGGGTAGACTCTGGCATGGGGATGACCAACTAGACTGGCGGAAACTTCGGATAGCGACACTGAACCGAGAGCGGCTCGATACTACAATTGGGCGGCCGGTGGAGTGTTGTCAACTAGGATTGCGTGCATGTTTGTCGCTTGGCTCAAGAACTTGCGAATTAGATTTTTCATGGCGTTTTGCCTGCTGCCTGTTCATGAGGCGGCGCGCGGCGACGATTGGCCGATGTGGCGTTACGACGCCCTGCGTTCCGCCGCGGCCTCTGGCAACCAGCTTGCCGACGATCCGCGGCTGATCTGGAAAAGGCAACTCACACCACGGCAGCAGGCTTGGGATGATCCATTGAATTTGGATCTGATGACCTACGATCGAGTGTTTGAGCCGATCGTCATGGGCGGCCGATTGTTCGTCGGTTTCAACGACCGCGACAAACTGACTGCTTTCGACGCGAATACGGGCACCGAGTTGTGGTCGGCCTTCGCCGACGCTCCGGTGCGATTGCCACCGGCCGGGTGGAGTGGACGCATTTACTTTTGCAGCGACGACGGATTCTTGTATTGCGTTGATGCCGCCAGCGGCCAGCTGCATTGGAAGTTCAACGGAGCACCCAGCGCTCAACATGCGATTGGCAATCGACGGATAACTTCCGCCTGGCCCGCTCGCGGTGGCCCCGTGGTGCGAGACGGGACGGTCTATTTCGCGGCTAGCATTTGGCCCTTCATGGGGACCTTCCTCTACGCACTTGACGCGGAAACCGGTGAAGTTCAGTGGCTCAATGACAGCACCGGTGCCCAGTACATCAAGCAACCTCATAGTGCACCGTCGTTTGCGGGCGTTGCGCCGCAGGGCGCTCTCGTTGCCACCGAGAAAATGTTGCTCGTCCCGGGTGGACGCTCGGTCCCCGCAGCCTTTGATCGGGCTGATGGCACCTTCCGCTACTTCGAGATCAATGCCGGCGGCAAAGGAACGGGCGGTTCGTTCGTCGCCGCCGATGAAAAGAACTTTTATGTTCACACCCGCGAATCGGGAACACGCGGATTCAATCTTCAAAACGGCGTGAAGACGGCATTCATGCCAAGCCAACCGGTACTCGATCGAGGAACCGTCTACGCGGCAGAGCAGGCCGACGACAAACATGTGGTTCGCGCTTATGGGTCCGACGAAAAGGTGCGTTGGGAGATCGAAGCTGATGGCAGCGGCGATTTGATTCTTGCCGGTACGAACTTGATTGCGGCAGGCAAGGAAGCGATCGCGATCATCAGTCTACCCAAGGGCACCGAGCCTGCGCAGATTGCAAAAACGATTCCTGTTGAACAATCAGTCGAGCGATTGATTGTGGCCGACAAGAAACTGTTTGCTGTCACGATCGACGGCCAGATCATGGCTTTCGGCAATGGAGCGCCAAGCAAGCATGATCCTGGCATCGATCAATCACCGGACCTGATGGTCGTGTCGGACGATTCAAAGCAAGTCGTCGCTGACTTGCTTGCCGCAGGTGATCCGCAGGGCTACGCGTTTTGGTACGGCGAATCGGAGAGCCCTCTCGTCAAGGCACTGGCCAACGAATCGCCATTTGTTGAATTGGCGGTTGTCGACGACGATTCGGCCGCCGTCGATCGGATGCGGCGTCAGCTTGACGCACTTGGGTTCTATGGAACGGTCACGGTGCACCACAGCGATCCTGGTTCATTCATGGCACCCAAGTACGTCGCCAACATGGTGTTCGTCGATCGTGGTGTTGTTTCCGCCGGGGACACGAAACAGATTGCCAGCTTGTACGAATCGGTGCGACCCTATGGCGGTGTGATGCACTTGCTTGCAGGTGATGATCGTGGCAATCTGGCAGCCAGCATTGAAGCGATGAAACTAGAACAAGCCCAGGTCATCGTCGGTGACCACGGCGTGATCGTTCGTCGCGTGGGAGCACTCCCAGGGTCTGCCGATTGGACACACCAGTACGGTGACGTTGCCAACACGATCAAGTCGAATGATCGTCGAGTGAAGTTGCCGCTCGGTGTCTTGTGGTTTGGCGGCAGCAGCAACATGGACGTCTTGCCCCGTCACGGTCATGGGCCGCCGGAGCAAGTCGTTGGAGGTCGTTTGTTCATTCAAGGGATGAACAGCTTGAGTGCTCGCGACGTTTATACCGGACGCGTGCTTTGGAAGCGAGAATTCAAGGACCTCGGCACGTTCGACGTCTACTACGACGCGACGTTTGACGACACACCGCTTGACCCCAAGTACAACCAGGTTCATATCCCGGGAGCAAACGGGCGCGGCACCAACTACGTCGTTACGGAGGACCGCGTCTACCTGGTCATCGGTGGCGTCTGTCACGCGCTGGATCCGACGACGGGCCAGACGCTGACGGAGATTCAACTTCCGACAACGGACTCAGGTGAATCCGACGACTGGGGCTACATCGGCGTCTACAAGGACGTTTTGATTGGTGGTCAGGGGTTCGCGAGTTACCGCACGCGTCACAGTTTGTCCTTTGAATCGGACAAGAAGTTGAAAGTCAACCAGGCAGGTTTCGGTTCGAAGAGTTTGGATCGAGCCGCCAGCAGAGGATTGGTTGGCTTTGACCGGCATTCCGGCGAAGTACTTTGGCAAATCGATGCGAATCACAGCTTCTGGCACAACGGCATCGTTGCCGGTGGCGATCAGATTTACTGCCTCGACAGAAATCCGACTCAGGTCGAAGAAGCGATGCGGCGACGGGGAATTTCACGTCCTGAGACCTATCGAATCGTGGCGTTGGACTATCGAACCGGCAAACCGCAGTGGGAAATCACCGAGGAAATCTTCGGGACGTGGCTGGGCTATTCGGAAGAACACGATCTGTTGCTGCAGGCCGGGGCCGCGGCCAGCGATCGGCTTTCGACCGAGACCGCCACAGGAATGGCCGTTTACTCGGCGGCCGATGGTTCGCTGAAGTGGGAAAGAGAATCGTTGAAGTACTCCGGTCCTTGTATCTTGCACAACGACCTGATCATCACCAATACAAACTCGTACGCCGAATCAGCCGGTGCGTTCTATTTGCAGAGCGGGGAACAGAAACTCGTACCCAATCCGCTGACTGGCCAAATGCAGCCGTGGAAGTTGACCCGCGCGTATGGCTGTAACAACATCATCGCCAGCGAAAACTTGCTGACGTTTCGTTCGGGAGCCGCTGGTTTCTACGACTTGCTAACCGATGCCGGCACAGGCAACTTGGGCGGATTCAAGTCGGGTTGCACGTCGAACCTTGTCGTCGCGGACGGTGTGCTCAACGCTCCCGACTACACGCGAACTTGCAGCTGCGCCTACCAAAACCAAACGTCGCTGGCACTTGTGCACATGCCTGACATCGAACTGTGGAGTGTCAATTCGGCGGCCTCGGTGGAGTCAGCTGGAAAACGAATCGAGCGAGTCGGCCTCAACTTTGGTGCGCCCGGCGACCGTCGCGACGCTGACGGTTTATTGTGGCTAGAGCATCCGGCGACCGGCGGGCCTTCACCGCCGATCTCGATCGAACTGAACGACGACGCGCGATACGTCCAACATCATTCCTCGGTCATGACCGGCACCGAATTGCCGTGGGTACTATCCTCGGGGGTCGAGAACGTGACCGATGTGCGGATCGGAATGCAACTCCGCGACGAGTATGACTTGAGCACCGGCATTTCGATCGATCACGCGAGCGACGATGCAGAGGAAAACGAAGAGGGTAAGGTCGATCTCGGCAGCAGTGATTTGGAGTTGGTCGAGGACTCGTACAAGCCAGCTGGTGGGAGTTCGCTTCAACAAGATCAAGCTGTCACGTGACGATGTGATTCGCAGTGCCTATCTCCAGTTCACTTGTGACAAAACTTCCGGCAAGCCGACCTCGCTGATCATTGCGGCCGAGGATTCCGGAAACGCGACACGATTTACTGACGACAATCACGATTTGTCTTCCAGGTCGCTGACAACGAAGGAAGTCGGATGGAATCCAGAGGCGTGGCTGCTGCCGGGCGGGTCAGCCAAGGCTCACCGAACACCCAATCTTGCCCCGATCATCGAGTCGGTGATTCGTAGACCCGATTGGAAACCCGGCAATTCGCTCGCGTTTCTGATCAGCGGTACGCGGAAAGCGAGTCGCTTCGGCCTGGAGTGAGAAGGCAAGCAACAAGGCCGCCAAATTGGTCATTGACGTTGATCAGGCGAAAAACGTTGTGAGTACAACTGCACCCGTGGCGTACCGGGTCCGATTGTTTTTCGGCGTGCCAAAGCCAGCCGACCGAGGCGAAACTGTCTTTGATGTTTACGCGCAGGGAAAGCGGGTGTTGAAGGAGTTGAAGCTCAAACCCAGCCAGCGGGGCGGCAAATATGCGATCCAAGAACTTCCAAATGTCCTGATTGCCGATGAACTGCACCTGCGATTTGTCCCGCAGCAAGGTAATCCAGTACTATCGGGTGTCGAATTGGTCCGCCAACGCAGCGACCAAAGCGAATAGAATGTGGTTCCCTCCCCAGGCATGACTCGTACCAAATAACGATTTCAAGACCATGAAACGACATCGGTTACCTCTTTCTTTGTTGGCGTTGTTGATGTGTGGCACCGCCGTGTTGGCCTGCAACGTGCCTGTCTTTCGCTACGCGCTTGAACGTTGGCCGGCGGACTTGTACGAGGTTGTGATTCTGCATGAGGGTCCGTTGGACTCCGCCGCCAGTGCCCGCATCGATGCGTTGCGCGAGTCCAGAACGGAGAAGCCCGCAAACTTCAATGTTCGTTCCATTGATGTTGCTCAGGGGAAGGGCGAACTGTTTAGCAAACTGTGGGAGCAGCACGGCACGAGTGGTCAACCGCTGATGGCCGTGCTTTATCCGCGAAACGCTCAGGAAGTGCCCGATCGGGTTGCCAGCGTCAGTCCCTTTACGGACGAGTCGATCCAGCACCTTACCGATTCACCCGTCCGGCAAGAGGTCGCAAAGAAACTGCTTGATGGTGATTCCGCCGTTTGGATCTTTGTTCCCTGCGGGCATCAGGATCAGGACGCCGCGGCGTTGAAAATGCTGACGGAGCAAGTCAAACGGAATCAAGAAGAGTTGGAGTTGCCGCCACAGGACGAACTGGAAGCCGATGAGTTCTTTCTTGCCGAGACGGCGATTGAGTTGCGGATCGGATTCTCGATTGTGACGCTCCATCGCGAGGATCCGAAAGAGCAGATGTTGCTTCAGTTGTTGCTTGGCAGCGAGCCCGATTTGAAGTCACTCGACCAGCCGATGGCGTTTCCCGTGATCGGTCGCGGTCGCGCGCTGTACGCATTGGTGGGCAAAGGTATTTTCCGCGACACGATCGCGATGGCGTCCAGTTTCGTGGTCGGACCATGTTCGTGTCAGGTCAAGGACCAGAATCCCGGTTTCGACCTGTTGTTGGCAGTCGACTGGGACGAGAAGGTTGGCGGATCGGTGATCAGCGATCCCGCGACCGAGAAATTTGCCAAGCCAATCCTGCTAGAGATTCCACCGGGCAAGTAGGCTTTCCGTATGACTGACCATCTCGGGATGGGACCCCATACCACTCGTCTTTCGTTTAGCGGCTAGCCGAAGGCGACTGCGTCCACCCCTAACGGTCGCCTGCGGCTTGCTGTTAAACAATCTCGTACGGTTCGTATCAATGCGGCACACCTGTTGTTCGGTTTTGTTGGCCTGTCTCGCACTGACGGGTCCACGCGTATGCGGGCAAGATGCGATCGGGGCAGTGAAATACGATCCCGAGATCGTCGCATCGTTGGCCGATGCGGCGATTCGTGATGGAAACCCAGGTCGTGGGGCGGTTCTGTATGCGGCTCCGACGAGTGCCTGTTTGTCGTGTCACCGCGTTGGCCAGCATGGTGGCAGCGTCGGACCCGACCTGACGCAAATCGGCGTGAAGCAAAAGTTGCATCACATTGTCGAGTCGTTGCTTTGGCCGCAGAAAGTCGTAGCCGACGAGTACAAAGGAATCGCGGTGCTGACGGCCGACGGCAAAGTCATTCGTGGCTACCGTGTTCGTGAAACCGATGAGAAGCTCGAGATTCGCGACGCGGCCACCGGCAAGACCGAGGTGATCGACCAAGACGACATTGAGGATGCTCAACAGGTTGGTTCGCTGATGCCCGACGGCTTGCTGACAACGCTGTCGATGCAGGACAAGCGGGACTTGATCGCCTTTCTGGCCGATCTGGGGAAACACGAATCGATCAGCGCTGAGTCGATCGATTCGTTGCTGGTACACTCGCACGGGCATCATCCGGCAACCTTCGACGTTCCGCGAAAGCCTCTGCAGGTCGATCGCTGGCCAAGCTGGCAAGCACCCGTCAACCGCGACCGCGTCTATGACTTCTATGCCAAGCAGGCGATGCATTTTCGCGATGCGAATCCAAGGCCATCATTGCTGGCCGAATTTCCCGGGCTCGATGGCGGCAGCTACGGTCACTGGGGGAATCAATCCGAGCCGGTGTGGGCCGATGGACGTTGGAACGAAACCGATTTAGGCAGTTTACTTTCCGGTGTTTTTCGTGGTGAAGGAATCCAAGTCGCGAGGGGCATTTGCATTCGATTAGGAGAAGGAGACGATCAACTGTCGGCTTGTTTCGATCCCGACTCGTTGTCCTATCCACGTGTTTGGTCGGGACGATTCGTGAAGTTCTCGCCGGTCCGCTACGGTTTCATGCAGGGGCTTGGCCAAGATGGTCCCACGGTTCCGATTCCAGAAATCGAAGTTCCCTACGACGTCGAATCAACCGAGAAAGTATTTGGGGTTCTATCGCCACGGCAATCGCGTCATCTTCGCCTATCGAATTGGTGATGCGGAGTATTTGGATGCTCCCTCGGTCGTTGATGGAAAGTTCCATCGAGTCGTCGCTCCACGCAGCGAACATCCCGATCGCGAACTACTCAGTGGCGGACCACCACAATGGCCGCAAGAGATTGTCACACGAGGAGAACTCGGACAGGCTTCACCGTACGCCACGGACAAGATCCGTTTACCGGTCGACAATCCTTGGAAGGCCTTGGTCTACTGCGGCGGACATGATTTTCTCTCTGACGGCTCGGCGAATCGTCTGCACGATGCAGGGTGACGTTTGGCGAGCGACCGGATTGGACGCGGACCTCGATGTAGTCGTCTGGCGGCGAATCGCTTCCGGATTGCACCAAGCCTTGGGATTAGTCGTTCATGATGATCAGATCTACGTGATCGGTCGCGATCAATTGACACGGTTGCATGACTTCAACGGTGACGGCGAGACCGATTTCTACGAGTGCTTCAGTCAGACGCTGGTGACATCGACGTCGGGACATGATTTCACTTGCGGCCTGTGGCGGGACGACCAGGGACGTTTCTACACCGCGTCGGGCAAAGAAGGTGTGATGCGGATCGCCGCCGATGGAATGAGTGCGGAGGTCGTGGCGACTGGTTTGAGAAACTCCGATGGGTTGGGACTGTCGCCCGACGGCATCGTGACGATTCCCAGCAGTGAGGGCGATTGGATGCCGGCGTCGATGATCGCCGCCATCCGACCTGACGGACCGGTGTTGAATCGATTATCTGGTTCGACACCCGATACGCGCGGGCTGCCGTTTTTCGGTCGCCCCGGCACGAATCGCACGCAGCCGCCCGAACTGCCGATGCTGTACCTGCCGCGCGGCGTCGACAACTCCAGCGGCGGACAGGTTTACGTCGACAGTGATCGATGGGGACCGCTCAAAGGCCAGTTCGTGCATACGTCTTTCGGCGCGGGCACAGCGTTTCTGTTGTTGCGTGACGAGTTCGATGGTTGGATTCAGGGTGCGGCGGTGCCTTTGACTGGCGAATTTGCCTCGGGAGCCCATCGCGGCAAGTTCAATCCCGCCGACGGGCAACTTTACGTCTCCGGGATGGCTGGTTGGGGCACCTACACGACCGACGACGGATGTTTTCATCGAGTCCGCTACACGGGAGATCATGCTCAGCTGCCGATCGGGTTCCACGTTCACGAGAACGGTGTTCGCGTTTCGTTCTCGGAGCCGTTGGATGAAGAAGTCGTTGAAGATCCGATTCATCATTTCGCGCAAGCCTGGAATTATCGCTATAGCGGCGCGTACGGATCACCCGAATACTCGGCGCGGCAGCTGGGACTTCGCGGTCACGACGTCATGGAAATCGTCTCCGCCACGGTCATGGAAGATGGCAAGAGTCTCTTCTTGGAGATTCCTGATCTTCAGCCGGTCAATCAACTCCATCTGTTGATCACGTGCTCGCCACAGATCGAACACGAAATGTTCATGACCGTGCATCGGATGGACAAGCCGTTCGAGGACTTCCCCGCCTACAAACAGCGAGACAAGGTGATCTTGCCGCATCCGATGTTGGTCGATCTGAGTCGCCCGATGACAACGGTGCGAAATCCGCACACCAAGGCGATTCAAGATGCTCGACCGATCACGATCGCAGCCGCCAAAAATTTGCAATTCGATGTTGCAGAGCTTCGTGTGCGCGCGGGCGAGCCGGTGAGATTGACGTTCAACAATCCTGACGCGGTGCCTCATAACTGGGCATTGTTGAAGCCGGGAACATTGAACGAGGTCGGCGAGCAGGCGAACAAACTGATCACGGATCCCGATGCGGCGGCCCATCACTACATTCCCAAAACAGACAAAGTGTTGGCGTACACCGATGTCGTCGAACCCTATTCGACCTTCACCATCTATTTTCGTGCACCTGCGACACCTGGACGCTATCCTTATCTATGCACTTTCCCAGGTCACTGGATGGTGATGAACGGTTCGATGATCGTCGAGTGAAGGACAAGACATGATGACCAAGGTGCTCGCGGTTTTCGTTCTTTTCGGTGTTACCAATGGTGCTTTCGCGGCAGATCACAAATTGACAATCAGGGTGGTCGATGCCGATTCCGGGCAACCGATTCCTTGTCGCCTCTATTTGCATTCGGCGGACGGCGACCCGTATTTTTTTGAAAGCTTGTCTGACGAAGGCACAGCGTTTCGTTACGAAAAGCAGAATTGGATCAATCAGCAGTCGACGGAGCATCACACGACCGTTTCGGCGGGACCCTGTGTGGCGACGGTGCCTGCGGGGACTTACACGTTGATCGTCGAACGTGGAAAGAGCTATTTTCCGCACGAGCAGCAGATCGAGGTCTCGGACGCCGATGTGGTTGTTCCAGTCTCGCTGCAACGTTGGATCGATCCGGCGTCACTCGGCTGGTACTCGGGTGACACGCATATTCATCGTCAGATCCATGAACTTCGCAACATCGTCTTGGCCGAAGACCTGAACGTTGTCTTCCCGTTGACCAATTGGGTGACGTTTTCCGATACGCCGCCCTCGGCCGGTGACAAGAACTTGGACATCGGATTGCCTGATCAGTTGATTCGCGTCGATGACCGGCATGTGATTTGGCCGCGCAATACCGAGTACGAAATTTTCACGGTGGGCGAGGAACGCCACACGTTGGGTGCGCTGTTCGTGCTCGGGCACAAAGGTGCCTTGCAGCAAACCGTTCCGCCATGGAAACCTGTCGTGGACGCGGCAAGGCAGGCCGATCCGGACGTGCTTTTCGATATGGACAAGCTGGCATGGCCGTTTGCCATGACCTTGCCCGTGATCGCGCCCGATGCCACCTACGAACTGATCAACAACCACATGTGGCGGACGGAGTTTGCTTTCCGCGACTGGTACACGCCGACACCGTCGTTCATTCAGCCTCCCTTCGGCGGCACCGCGGGCGGCGAAAGCGAGTGGATCGATTTCACGCTCGGCATGTATTACACGTTGTTGAATTGCGGTTTCCGGTTGCCTCCTTCGGCTGGCACCGCCAACGGAGTCCATCCCGTGCCGGCCGGTTTTGGACGTGTCTACGTTTATCTGCCCGATGGATTCGACTACCAGGCGTGGTGCAAGGGACTGCAGCAAGGGCGATCGTTCGTCACCACCGGACCAATGTTGTTTGCCAGCGGCTGACGGAAAACAGCCGGGACACACCTTTCAGTTTCAAAGTAAGAGCGCCCGCGAAATACCGATTCGCATCGAAGTGGTTTCTGAAAAGCCAATCACATTTGGAGAGATTCTGATCAACGGTCGCCCGGAACACTTGTTGCGGGCACGAGCTCAAAAAACAGAAACCGGTGCATTTCGCAGTGTGATTGATCAGACGATCAAGCCGACAAAAAGCGGATGGTTCGCGGTCCGTTTCTTCGAGGATCGCGAGGAAGGGCGGGTACGGTTCGCGCACACGGCTCCCTGGTACGTCGAAGTGGATGGCCAGAGCGTGAGGCCGTCGTGGCAGGAACGTGAGTATTTGATCTCGCGAATGAAGAACGAAATGCAGCGCAGTCGCGGTGTCGTTTCCGAAGCGGGTATGGCCGAATACCAACAGGCACTCGACTTCTATCAATCGTTAACAGTCGCCGATGATTCCGCTCAAGTCGAGCGAAACGCCAGAACGCTGCACCAGCGCGATCGCGAGGCGTGGCTCACGAACATGATCGTCGATCATCGCTTTACGGCGGACGAAGTGCGGCAGGCGACCGGAATGCCGCTGGAGAAAGCAGACAAGGCGGTCCGACGACTGGCACCGATTGCTGCAGAGTCAGACGAAACAGCGAAGCTGCGGATTCTTCCCTATCCTGGCGGTCGTCATCCTCGCCGCGGTTTCCTGGACGGTGCGATCGATCCACAGCGGGAAACGAAGATCAGCGTTTTTCCACCGTGGAGTGACGGCGGATACGCGGTGGTCGATGTTCCCGAAGCGATCTTCTCGAATCTTGGTTTGACCTATCTGGCCCATACGCATGTGCCCACGATTTGGAGCGAGAAATCGGTCGAACTTGAAAAACTGGAATGGAAGCAGAACGCCGATGGATTGGAGTTTGAACGCAAGTTGCCTAATGGAATCGCATTTGGGAGTCGCGTTGGGATCGAGAATCATGGCGTCGCGATGGAGATGTGGCTGACCAACGGCAGCGGACGAAGCCACTCACTGGCATGCGATCTCAAGTTTGCGTAATGTTGAAAGGACTGATCGGCTTCAACTCGCAGCGACGCCGAGAGTCGGTCGTCGAAGGGCCGTTCATCGCCGTCAAGAGTGACCGGTCAAACCGCTGGCTGATCACGGCCTGGCAGCCAAACCATCGAACTTGGGACAACCCGCCAGTCCCCTGCATCCATTCCGATCCGATCTTCCCCGATTGTCAGCCAGGCCAAACGGTAAAGGTACGAGGCGGACTCTGGTTTTACGAGGGAAATGGCGTACATGCTGAGATTGCGCGGCTAGAACAGTTGTTGCCGCTGCGTGAATGAGCAGATTCTAAACTGTGGTGACATCTCTGAGACGGTCCATCTGAGTATCCAGGACTCGCCCACAACTCGTTACGATCGATCACAGCAAGTCGTCGGGGTGACAAAAGCACGATGGCAATGATCGTTGAATCGCGGCCAACCACTCACACCGCGAACCAGATTGAAAAACAGACTCCTCCCCGGAGTCCTGTTCGGCGATAGACTCGACATACCACATTGCCGCGACAAGATTCATGCTTTCTGGCGGAACATCTTCTAGGTGCTGTTGCCCCGCATTCGCTTCTCTCAAAACCTCCGTTGCCGATTCCAGCAGTGTGTTACAGTATTCCTCGTCATCCGCGTGCGGATGACCCCAATGCTTTAGGCACAATCGGACGAGGAGCTCATATTCGAACGTGTCAGAAAACCGAAGCAATAATGAAGGCAAACTCTCGTCCACGGCACTTTATTGTTAGAGTTTCCCGATGATGTTGAATGCAGGTTGCCTTGAACGGATCAATTCTACTTCGAGTGCTCGACGTATCTTGGTCGAACATCTGTTGGGCAGAGTATGGATTTCGACCCACAATTCGTTCAATCCTTCGTCCCAGAAGTACCGCGCAAGTTGCTTTATGTCTGAATGGTCTAGATGCTTTTTGAGTCGAACTCGAAGATTGCTTGCCTCTCCAACATAAAGGGCTTCGTCTTTGCCGATAAAGACATACAGCCCGGCATCGGTCGGGAGCGAGTCGAGATCTAATCCTCGCATTGAAGGAGCTCGACGCTGGTCGAGGGCAAGGCGTGCCCCAAAATCTCTGGAGCGATCGACCGCGACTTTCGCAGACTTAATGCAGCCCAACGGTATCGGAGCGGCGAGAAACCGGATGCAATGGACTCGCAGATTGTGTCGAATTCAGCAATGACGGTGGGACTGCAAAGAATATCGTCCAACGTGATCTGTAAGCGTCGTTCAAGATGTCGGACTGCGATTTCAGAAGCGAAACGATAGGCACCGTCATCAAATTGTGTTCGTCGGGATTTCAGGTGCGATAATCGACCGGCCTTTCGTAGATTCATCAAGAGCCGGCAGAGCGTCTCTTCGTCGCTCGTGTTTCCACGTGCAATGCATTTTTCAACGAACCGCTTGCGCAACTCAGGATCAGCAATCACTCGATCCGAGGAGAAACCGTCACGAGCTTCACCGTACGCCTCGATAACCGCGTCGCTCATAGCGATAATATTTTATTGAAATTCCATGCGGGACTGTACCACTTGAGCAGTCGGCTCTGGCGTGTAAACCGCGCGTTATTTGTGATCGTTGGGATCGAATGAACAGCGATTTGTAGCTCTGATTGATCCTGTTGGTTCGATGGCCAACTGCTTCTCGCACGCTCTGACAATTGCAATCCGAGACGTGCACTCAAGTTTGATGTCTCGCCAGCGTACAGGTAGGAATCATTCCAACAGATCGCGTAAACACCAGGTTTCGGGCCATATTCCCCAAGGTTCAGTTCTTTAAGCGGAAACCATTCTTCCTCTTTGAACCTGCTAAGCCCCAGGTGTTTTGGAGTCATCAGTTCTGCTTTGACTGGCAATTGAGACCCATACTTTCGTAGCTTGAGCGCCGCCCAGCGGTATTCCAATGGTGAAAAGCCGTTGGCGTGGGCCGACGCAATCTCGTCAAACTTTGTCGCCAAACGTGGGTCACAAAGAATCTCATCCAAACTGGCGTCCGCGTACAGTTCGGCGACGCGACCCCATGCAATCTCTGACGCGAAAATAAACGGATCCATTTGTTCCCATGTGAAGGACGTTCGTTTCTTTGTTGCGATCCCAGCTCGTTTAAGCTTTCCCGATTTGCGAACGCGGAATAAGAAGCGATTTCGTTCTGCAGCGGTGCCTGGGATGCTTCGCCGATCACACTGAATCTGAAAATCCTCGTTCAGAAGTGGATCTGCGACGATTCGATCAACCGAGTAGCCACGGTTCGCTTTTGCAAACGCTTCAACGATTCCGTCCGTTTCGCCGTTGAGCCCCGGAAGGTCCAATGTGAGATTAACGAATCCCTGATCGTCAGGTGGTGCATTCTTGCTGCGTCGTGCCTTCGTAGAATACGTCGATGGTGCACTTGCTTTGGGCTCCGGTGACCCTTCGAGTGGGTCGCCAACGCAAACTGCGTCGATACGTGCGCGTCCGAGTTTGGCGTATTCCTTGGACATCTCAAATCCAAGAAAAAGCCGTCCTTCCTTCTTCGCTGCCGATAGCGTCGTACCACTCCCCGCGAACGGATCCATGACGACGTCACCTGGGTTGGAACATGACTTGATGATGCGACCGAGCAATTGCTCCGGCATTTGGCACCCGTGGAAACCTGCACGCTCTTTAAACGTGCCCGCTACCCGTGGGAAGAACCACGTGTCCTCGTCAGGTGTGAATCCGTCAACACAATCTTGTGGCCGCAGAATCCACGTGTCGTCTGGCATGCGTCCTGCTGGATTGGCCCGCTTGTCTCCGTAAACAAGCTGACGCGCTGAAGGAACGGCAACCTCGCTCGCGTTGAATACGAACCGCCTGGAATCTTTAACGAAATGAAAAATGTGCGCGTGCGACCGCGTGAACTTCGTTGTGCAATGAACGCCAAACGTGTAGTACCAAACAACCCAGCTTCGGGTATGAAATCCAATCCGTTGAGCTTCGATTTTCAACTCAGCCGCATATTCATCGCCGATCGCCAGCCAAAAAGCGCCCGATTCGTCCAGTACGCGATGGACTTCACTTATCCAGTCACCTGACCAACGGATATAATGCTCAGCTTCGAGTTGGTCATCGTATTCGTCGTAGTCGTAACCGATATTGAACGGTGGGTCGGCGAATGCCAACTGCACTGACTCGTCCGGCAGTTTCTTCATGCCGCGGATGCAATCACCCTGATGAATCTTTCCGATTAAGCTCTGAAGCCGGCTTTCTGCCATCCAATTCTCTCCGTCGCAGAATGTTTGTTAGCAACCAATGTTGTACGATACGCGGACAAGTCTGGTCACCGCCTCACCCCATTTTGCCGAAAGATATCGAGCATTGAAAAGACTGGGAAACTTTGAGGCGAGATTCTGCGTGTTTTGCGAGCCTTATTGAGTCATCCATGTTTGAACCACTGCAGGGGCTGATTGCCGCGACTACCACGCCGCTTTGGGAGGATGGATCGCTGCGACTCGACGCAATCGGGCCGATGATTGATCGCTTGCTCGATTCGGGCGTCGGTGGGTTGTATGTCTGCGGCAGCACTGGTGAAGGCATGTCGCTAACCTGCGATGAGCGGAAATCGGTGGTCGAGGCGAGCGTTGGGGCTGCGGCAGGCCGCGTGCCGGTGATCGTGCAAGTCGGCCACAACAGCTTGGCCGATGCCAGACAGTTGGCGGCGCATGCAGCCGACGCCGGCGCGGACGTGATTTCGGCGACTTGTCCCTCCTATTTCAAAGTCGGCGATGTGCCAGCACTGGTTGATTGCATGCAGGAAATCGCCGCGGGTGCCGAGGGTTTGCCGTTTTACTACTATCACATTCCAGCGCTTACCGGTTCGCAGATTGATGTCGTCGAGTTCTTGAAGCGCGGCGGAGATCGAATCGCGAATTTGGTCGGATTGAAGTACACAACGACGATGGTGCATGAGTACCAGAGTTGCCTGCGCGTTGACGACGGACGCTTTGACGTCGTCTGGGGATGTGACGAAATGCTGCTGGCGGCTTGGGCGAGCGGAGCAAAGGCGGCGATTGGAAGCACGTACAACATCGCGGCGCCGCTCTATCGACGGATCATTGACGCAGTGGAAGTGGGCGATCTGGAAACGGCTCGCCAGTTGCAATTCCACAGCGTGTCCATGGTTGAAGTCATGAAGAAGTTCTCGTTTCACGCGGCGCTGAAACAGGTCATGCAGATGCTGGGCATGCCGGGCGGACCTTGCCGACTTCCGCTGACCGGTCTGTCGAACGACGATGACGAACGCCTTCAACAGGGTTTGCGGGCGATTGGCTTCTTCGATTGGTGCGGACATGGTGAGCACGCTGCCGGGCAATCGGCATGATTCAGCGACTCCTGTTTTGCTTTGCCTTGTTCGGGTTGCACGCACCGATCGCAATTGCCGACCAGCAGCCTGCAGCGTCGAGGGCGATGCTCCAGTGGAGCGAATTGCCGGAGCTTCCGGATCAGCTTGGTGTGGCTGGCCCGTTTGCCGGCGTTCACAATGACGCGTTGATCGTCGCCGGCGGAGCCAACTTTCCCAAGCCGGTTTGGGACAACGAGAAAGTCTGGCACGACGCGATCTATGTGCTGACGCGCGGCGGCGAGGGTTATGTTTGGAAAGATGCTGGCAAGTTGCCTCGTCCGCTTGCCTATGGTGCAGCCGTTTCGACTGCTGATGGTGTGGTCTGCATCGGCGGCAACGACGCCGACGAGACTTTTAGCGATGTGTTCTTGCTCCAGTTCGACGCAGAGACTCATCAGGTCACCAAGACCGACTATCCGCCACTGCCGAAGCCGTGCGCGTTTGGCTCGGCAGCTCTTGTGGGCGAGGTGATTTATTTGGCGGGTGGTCAAAGCGGCCAGTCGCTCGACACGGCGATGAAGAACCTCTGGTCGCTGGATCTTTCCAAGCAGCAGAACTCGAGCGATTTTGTTTGGAAACAGCACGATCCGATGCCCGGTCCGTCGCGCGCGCTGAACATCACCGTTGCACAACATGATGGCTATCACCCTTCGCTGTACGTGATTAGCGGTCGTCGCCAGGAAGCTGACGAAATCCAGTTCCTGAAAGACTGTTGGCAGTTCACGCCCAAAACGGGCACGTGGCGGCAGCGGGCCGATGCGCCGCGTTGCGTGATGGCGGGCGTGGGAATTGACTACGGGCAAAGTCACGTGTTTGTGCTTGGCGGCGCTGACGGTTCACTGTTCCATCGATCCGATGAACTGCGCGACGAGCATCCCGGTTTTCCCAAAGATGCGCTCGCCTATCACACGATCACCGACACATGGACGTCGGCGGGCCCGATTCCGCAAAACCATGTGACGACGATCGCGGTGAAATGGAACGACGCGATCATTGTTCCCAGCGGCGAAGTCCGCCCCCGTGTGCGGTCACCGAAAATTTGGAAGGTCACCCCGGTCGCTTCCTCGCTTGATTTTGGCATGATCAATTACGGTGTCTTGTTCGGCTATTTGTTTTCGATGGTTGGCATTGGCGTTTACTTCGCAAACAAGAATAAGAGCACCGACGATTACTTTCGCGGCGGCAAGAGCATCCCGTGGTGGGCGGCTGGCTGCAGCATCTTTGCCACCATGCTTAGCTCGCTGACTTACACCGGCGTCCCTTCCAAAGCTTACGCACAGGATTGGGTACTGGCGGTTGGCAACATGATGATCCCGGTGGTTGCGATCATCGCGGTCTTCGTGGCGTTGCCGTTTTATCGGCGAATCGATGCCACGAGCGCTTACGAGTATCTGGAGAAACGATTCAACCGTGGTGTGCGGCTGTTTGGCAGTGCCAGCTTCACGCTGTTTCATATCTTTCGCATGGCGGTGGTGATGTCATTGACCGGATTGGCGTTGGCGGTTGCCACACCGCTGACGGCCAGCCAATCCGTGATCGTGATGGGAATGCTGAGCATCCTGTATTGCACGATGGGTGGAATCGAAGCGGTGATCTGGACCGATACGATTCAGACATTTGTGTTGCTTGGCGGCGCGATCGTCGCGATGGTGATGTTGATTTCCGGAATCGATGGTGGTACCGCAGGATTCATCGAGACAGCTAATCATGCCGACAAATTCTCGATCGCCAATTTGCATTGGGACGCGACCAGTGCTCAGATCGCATTGTGGGTGATTATCGTGGGAGGCATCGCTCAGAACATTTCTTCGTACACCGCCGATCAGGCAGTCGTGCAGCGATACATGACGACCGCGACTGAAAAGCTTGCGGCACGCTCGATTTGGACAAACGCAGTGCTGACGATTCCGGCAACGTTTCTGTTTTTTGGGATCGGCACCGCCTTGCTTGCCTTCTATCGATCTCATCCCGAAAAGCTGGATCCGACGATCACGACCGATCAGGTGTTTCCGCTGTTCATTGCCCATGAGATGCCGATCGGGTTGGCGGGACTGATCGTGGCGGGTGTGTTCGCGGCGGCCCAATCGACGGTTTCGACCAGCATGAATTCGACGGCGACGACGGTCGTGACCGATTTCTTGAGGCCACTGAACGTTTGTCAAAGCGATCGGGGTTATCTCCGCGCCGCTCGCATTTTGACATTCGTGATCGGAGTTGCCGGCACGCTGATCGGCCTGCTGTTTGTGAATCCGGAGATCAAGTCGCTGTTCGATCAATTCATCAAGGTGATCGGATTGTTCATGGGAGTGCTCGGCGGTCTGTTCGTGCTCGGTGCTTTGACGCGTCGCGCGAACGGCGCGGGGGCTCTGGTTGGGGCATTGGTGGGTGCTGGCGTGATGTATGGAGTCTGGAATTACACCTCGATCAACGGCTACCTGTATACCGCGACCGGCATCGTGACCTGTGTTGTGGTCGGTTATGCCGTCAGCGTTGTTGATTCCATCGGAAGAACAAAATCTGACTGGACTGACGATCTATACGCTTCATCACGATTCGTAAAAGAGCATGATGGACATCGCGCGAAAGCAACAGCTGTTATCGGTTTACCGTGACGGCCTGCTCTCTGACACGCTGCCGTTTTGGCTTCCGCAGTGCGTCGACCGCGAGCAGGGCGGTTTCATGACGGCGCTTGACCGCGAGGGTACCGTGATCGACACCGACAAGGGAGTTTGGCAGCAAGGCAGGTTCACGTGGCTGTTGGGCGAGCTGTACAACAACGTCGAACCACGTGAGGAGTGGCTGGAACTGGCCAAGCACGGTGCAAAGTTCATGGACGAGCATTGTTTCGATCCCAGCGACGGGCGAATGTGGTTCCATGTCACGCGCGACGGAAGACCAATTCGTAAGCGACGTTACGCGTTCAGCGAAAGTTTTGCCGCGATCGCGTACGGAGAATTGGCCAAGGCAACGGCGGATGATGCGTATGCCGAAAAAGCCAAGCGGACATTTCAGCGCTTCATCGACCACAATTTGAACCCACAAGACACGCCGGCAAAGTTTACCGATACGCGGCCGACTCGCGGAATCGGATTTCCGATGATCACGATCGTCACGGCTCAAGAGCTACGTGATTCGATTGGATTGGCCGACGCGAACGAGTGGATTGATCGCAGCATCGAGACAATCCGGGATTTTCATCTCAAGCCGGACATCGAGTGCGTGATGGAAACGGTCGGGATCGATGGCCAGATCATCGATCATTTCGATGGACGCACGCTGAATCCGGGACACGCAATCGAAGGAGCCTGGTTCATCATGTGGGAGGGAATGCATCGCGATGACGACTCGCTGATCCGGATGGGATGCCAGATGCTCGACTGGATGTGGGCAAGAGGGTGGGATGAACAGTACGGCGGGATCTTGTACTTCATCGACGTTCACGGAGGCCCGGTCCAAGAGTACTGGCATGACATGAAATTCTGGTGGCCTCACAACGAAGCGATCATCGCGACGTTGCTGGCCTATCAGCTGACCGGTGACGCGAGATACTCGCTTTGGCACCAGCAAGTTCATGATTGGGCCTACCGCTGCTTTCCCGATCCTGAGCACGGCGAGTGGTTCGGCTATCTCGATCGTACCGGTCGGGTCACATCGACGTTGAAGGGAAACCTCTGGAAAGGTCCGTTTCCACCTGCCTCGAATGCAACTGTTTTGCTCTCGAATCCTGACGATGTGAGCACGTTGCCGCGACCGAATGCCGCGATTGACGAGGCCTCTAAGGGGCGGCATTTTTGCCAAAACCGGTTTGCATGGCCCCACTCAGGGCACTAGGTGTTTACAATTCTCAGCAGGCCTTCCAACACGAAAAACCATCCTGCCTACCCATAGAGGATTTGAAGATGCAAAACGATTCCAATCGTCGGACTTTCCTGAAGAAGACATCGGTCGCGGCTGCCGGTGTGGCATTCACCAGTACGGTCGCCAAGACCGCCCACGCAGCTGGCAGCGACCAGATTCGCTTTGTTTTGATCGGTTGCGGTGGCCGCGGCAACGGAGCGGCAGCACAGATCATGAATACGAAGGGCAACGTCAAATTGGTTGCCGTGGCTGATCCCTTTCCGCACAAATCTGAGAGTGCTGTGAAAGGTCTCAGCAAGGGAGCGAACAAGGACAAGGTCGATGTGCCGCCGGAGCGCATGTTTGGCGGCCTGGATGGCTACAAGAAGGCGATCGACGTTGACAGTGATCTTGTCATCATTGCCACGCCGCCGGGATTCAAGCCGCAGCAGTTTGAGTATGCGGTCAATAAGGGTCGACACATCTTCATGGAGAAGCCCGTTGCTTCCGACGCGGTCGGGGTTCGCCGTGTGCTGGATGCGGTCGAAGAATCGAAGAAAAAGAAATTGATGGTTGCGATCGGATTGCAACGCCGTCACGAGCCACGGTACATGGAAACGATTGACCGGATCCACGAAGGTGCGATCGGTGATGTGATCGCCCAACGTGTTTACTGGAACGGTGGTGGGATCTGGTATCGCAACCGGACACCCGAGCAAACCGAAATGGCATTCCAAACCAACAATTGGTACCACTTCAACTGGCTCTCAGGTGACCAGATTTGTGAGCAACACATTCACAACCTGGATGTTGGTTGCTGGGTCAAGGGTGCCTATCCGGTCGAATGCAATGGAATGGGTGGACGTGAGATGCGTGAGGGCGGAGACGCATCGAAGTCTCAGATCTTTGACCATACCTTCTGTGAGTTTACGTTCCCCGACGGCACGAAGATGTTCAGCCAAGGCCGTCACCTGAAGGGCGCCTGGAATCATGTTGGTGAAGCAGCCCATGGTACCAAGGGGACGGCGGATCCGTCCGGTTCAATCGAAGGTGAGACGAACTGGAAGTTCACCGGAGAATCGCCCAACGGTCACCAGCAGGAGCAGCACGATATGATCGAAGCTCTGATGCGAGGCGAGATCTATAACGAAGGTGAGTACGGCGCGAAGTCGACTTTCACCGCGATTCTTGGGCGTGAGGCGTGTTACAGCGGAAAGGTGATCAAGTGGGACGACCTGCTGGCCAGAGGCCGCGAGTTGGCACCTGGAATTGATGAGTACACGCTGGAAACACCGCCGCCAGCTTTGCCGGATGAGAACGGTCTGTATCCCGTTCCGTTACCGGGCATCTACGATCCGTTCGCGTAACGGACCTGCTGCACCATCGGTCGCCAACGCGACCATTTCCACGGCGTCTTCGCTTTCCATCCGGGGAGCGAAGATGCTTTCTTTTGGGCTCCTCCGGAGTCTTCGTGTTTTGCGTTCACGGGTGGCCGGCGGTCGAGCGTCAGCGAGCCCCCGGAATTCCATTGGCTCGCAACTGGGGGCTCGCTGACGCTCGACCACCAGCCACCCATTCATTGCGGATCGGCCACTCAAAGCCGCGAAGACGCTTTTTATTTGCCCTTGAGACGGTGTGCGGGGTCTTTTCTCTCCGGGGGGAAATGGATCTTTAAGTGGGTCACCGATTCGAGTTCTTCGCTGGAACTGGCAGCCTCATCGCTAAGGTCGCCGACTGGTAAATCGTTGTCTTCGGAATCCCTCTCCGATAAATCGAGTGTCTTCCCATGATCAGGACCTGAATCAATGGGTCGACCATTCGCATCCGTTCGCGGTTTGAACCACTTGCCGGCTGGACCAGCCAACAAGGCGGGCAGCAGGACTAAGTCGCCCACCAAGGCGGCGGCAAGCATGACCAACATCAGGATCCCGAACCGTTGGGTGGGGGTGAACGTTGACAATGCAAACACGAATAGACCAAGTCCGCCCACGACCGTCGTTTGCGTCATGGCGGGACCGACACGTCGATAGGTCTCGATCACGGCTTCGACGCGGTCCATGCCACGATCGAGGTGTGCCCGGAACCACGACAGGAAGTGAATCGTGTCATCGACTGCGACCCCCATCGCCACCGATGCAGTCATCATCGTTCCGATATCAATGTCGATTCCCATGTGGCACATCACGCCGAAGACCAATAATACAGGGAAGATATTCGGAATCATGGCAACAAGACCGGCGACCAATCCGTTTCCAAAATTGCTGGGGACGAACCAGCCAAAGGGAGCTCGGCCGGGATTGAGCAACAGCATCATGACGGCTGCGATCAGCACAAAGGCAAGAGCGATCGAGTTGGCGAGACTTGTCAGCAGTGTCCGCTGAGCCTTGTAAACGACGGGGATCACACCTGTGTAGACAGCTTGAATGGGCCCTGAACCTTCGACGTCTGGGATTCGGCCGGGCAGCAACGTTGGGTGAATGGTCTTGTGCTCGATCGCAGACGCGTCAACGAAATGTTTGGCCGCGGCAAAGTTGTCTTGCGTGAACCCATCGCCGCCGAGCCAAATCACCGCGTCGAAATTCTGCAAGTACTTATCCCAATTTTCATTGGCAACCATCCGTGCCGCTTTGTCCGGCGCAGGCGCGTTCCAGACGGGTTGTTCGATTCGCTCGCCGCTGAGCAGTTCGCCGAGCGTGGCGAGATACGTGTTTCGAGTCAGGATGGTTTGGTGATCGTCTGAGATCAGCTGCGATTCCAGCAAGGTCCGTGGGCTCGCTGCCGAGGATCAGAACTCTCGGCTTGCCTTTGAGTTTGCCCCCACCATCGATGGCCAACTGCCGCAGAAGTTCGTCTCGCGTATCGTAGGCTCGCAGCACCGGTTCGACGGCGACGCGCAGCGTCGAAATGAAATATCCGTAGTCGACATCGGACAATGCCGCGACCCGCAAACTGACTCGCCACAATTCGCTGCCCGCGTAGACGCCCGATTCTTCGATCCGCATGTAATCGTTGTTGCGAAGTTGGTCAGCGGCTTCGAGCAGGTCTCGGTTGAACTTGGCGCGGATCACGTCGTAGCTATTGGTTGGTGCCGGCAACGGTGGCACAAACGTGTCGGCACTCATGGCTTGACCGACGATCCCACGTCCCGGCTCGCCAAGTGTGCGATGAACAACTGTCCGCACACGCGCGATCGTTTCGACACGTTCGAGCATGTTCAGCGACTCGATCGAGGAATCTTTTCCGTTGTCGTCGCCGTCATGACGGAACTCGGCCTGCATCGATGGTGGGATGCGAACGATCAACTCCATCGGGACGAGTTTGCCAAAATTCGATTCCAGCCATGCGTAGTCGCGGATGATCCGAGCGTCAGGATCGAATAGCTTCAACAGCTGGACGGACGTCTTGATTTTCGTCAGCCCCACACCACCCACCAGCAGCACGAACAGGCAGGCCACAGAGACGACGGCGTGATGTCCGGTGATCCACCGCCCCATGCCTGCCCACCAATCCGACAAGCGGCTCTCTGCTGGCGGATTGTCGCCGCAATCTTCCTGTTCGTCGCCAAACGTGGGAGCGAATGTTTGCAACGCGGCTGGAAGATAGGAAAACAAAACGGCCAGCGTCGCGATCACGCCGACTGCCGAATAGAGGCCGAAGTTGCTGATCGGCGCAAGGTTACTTGTGACGAGCGAGATCAGGCCAATGGCAGTGGTGACCGAAGCCAGCGTACAGGGCATGACCGCATGACGAAGCGCGCGACCGGCCGCGCCAGCCTGGCCCCGCGAGCGGACCTCGTCGCGGTAGTAGTTGATGACATGGATGGCTCCGGAAAGGCCGAGCACGTAAACCAGCGACGGCATGCTCATCAGGATTGCGTCGACTCGCCCCGACGTCCACCACACCATCGCCATGCTTAGCATCGCCGACGTGCCACCGACCACAAAGATCATCACGGTGACCTTGGAGCTGCCGAAGCACAAGTACGACAGGACAATCCCAACCAGGACGCTGTACCCGACCAAACGCACGAGTGTGACCGAGCCTTCTTCGTCAATCGCCATGTTGTCCACCGGTGGCCCACCCATCCGCAGCGGAGGTACGCCGGCGATCGTTTCGGGCTCGCTCCGATTGAAGGGTGGTGGCGCCATGGATGGAGGCGGAGCTGGACCCAGGCCGGATTCCTCAGCAAGTAATAGCAAGCGACCGCGGGGTTGACCCAACACACCTCGGCCTAGCGCGTACGAAAGATTATCTTTCGCCAAGTCTGTCAACGTCACCAATACGCAAGTCAAACGGGGTGGCGGCTCGACTTCCGCAGCGTCAAAAACGGCGTACCAAGCGTCGGTCTGCTCGTCCAGCGTGGCCGTCTTCAGTTTTTCGAGTGAGCCATCGAATTGCTCGTCCACGATTTGCGCAAGCGATTGCTCGACGGATGCGTCAAAGTAATCAGGTAGTTGAGCACGACGTTTTTCGGGAACCGCGTCGCGAAACGCGGCGACGGTCCAGGCAAAGCCATTTGGCACAGCCGGCGCGAACAAGGAGCCAGTCAAACGTTGCATCGCGCGTCGGCGTGCCACGACTGCGCGAAGATCCGCTTCGGTTAAATCAACCGGCCAAAGAGATCCGCCCTCGGTGGCCAATTCCTCAACGATCGATTCACCGGTTTGCACGGAATGAAACAGAGAGGCACAAAGCAGTGATGGATTGTTGTAAAACGGGTTGGCGATCCGTGCACCAGGTTGCTCGCCAAAGGCAGTCACCAACTGGCCGCCCAGCTGGTAAGTTCCCCACCATTTCTTGAAGGCACGGATCGCTGCGGCGGGACCGTTATTCGCTTCCTCCCAACGATGAAGCCGGCCATCGGGTGTGATGTAATACCATTGGCCGCGCGGCGTGCTGAGCCATTTTTCCTGCTGTCCGCCCCAGTTATAAAAGTCGTTGCCGGCCTGCAACAGTTGAAGCTCGTTGCCGGTCTGCTTGGCTCGGGTGAAGGCCTCGGCCATCTCCGCAGGGAAATCGGCTGATGGGTCGTAGGTGTCGCATTCGTGCAGCAGCTTTTGTTCGAGCAACTTCAGCCGCTGATCAGCTACCGTACAGCCAGGCCAAGTTGCCAACACAAAGCTCTCACCTGCGAAGTGGTCCGCAAACCACTCCAACTCGGCCGTTTCCGGGAAGTCGCTTGGCAGCCAATCTTTGACATCATTCTCCCTTTGCCCCAGGCTCAGACGGGCGGCCCGAAAGCCAGAGGGAATCAAAAAAAAGAAAACCGTCAGAATCAACAGCGCATACGAGATCCCTAACGGGCTGCGTCGCGCAAGCAGGGGACCTCGATTCATGCGGATTGACTTAGCTAGTAGTCTGTCAGAGAGCACCGAACGCGGGAAATACTGGTTGGTAAACTACCGCCGATTGGCCACGTGGTCTACTTCAATCGACCGCCGGGATTCGCAGGATGGCATTCCATTTGCGGGATGTAGCGATGACGGCCAGTTTGAGGGCGGGCACAGTAGGCAGTTACCAGTGGACAGTAGTCAGTACGAAGAGCGGCTGACGGAGTTCTTTCTGTCGACTGTCCAATGTTAACTGGCTTCCCCCCTCCTCGGACCGTCCAAACGTCCGATCCTTCCGGGAGATCATGCAATTTACCCACAACGAATTCCTCAAAGTAGCCATCACGCTCCGCCGTGATGTAGCCCGACCGAGCGATTCTCCAGTGTCCTTGAGGTCAATCGAAGCTTGCGTTCTCGACGGAATGCGGCTCGTTCGGCTTGCAATTCTCGGAAACACAGCACATTGTCGGGCTACATCACGGCGGAGCGTGACGGCTACTGAAAACTGCACGACCTCCAAGGGAGGGTGAAATTTGGTTAACACCAACAAAACCGAGATATGTAGATACTGACTATGCGGAGGGGGTCTCGGCCCCACCGGGCTATTCCTCGATCAGCAGTTCGCCATCCGCTCGATTCCCAAATTGCCTGTACAGCCCAGGATTGATCGTTTTGGTCAGGAACTGCGTCGAACCATCCGCAAATGTGAACACGGATCCGCCGGTATGGAAACTGCCAAAACCGCCAACGACCAACGACCCCGTCTCAGCAGCGGGCGGCAGCTGCCAATTCTCAGTACTCTCGAACCCGCCGGTGTTGCGCAGCGTGGCGCGAGTACCAGATGCCCATCCGAGGCTGTTGGCTTTGGGTGTGGTCTCGCCGACCAAAATCGTCTGTGAGCTGCCATCAAGAATCTCGCTGTAGCGAATCTTGCTATTCAGGAAAGACAATCCGTTGTTGTCAACATCGATCGGAGCTTCGCTGTCGTTGTAGCATGCGGCGTAGGTGTTCGAGCCGATCTTCGTCTCTACATCGCCTGAACCGTCGACGATCACGGCAAGGCCCGGAAACGATGGACACAGCATGGTTGGGATCGCTCGCGCTCGCGATTCGCTGTTCACTGGTGCGTACGCACCGGCTTCAATATCAAAGTGTTCAAAGAGATTCTGCTGCTCAATGTAAGGCAAAATCTGGACGACCCAGCTGACATGTTGGCCGACCGCTTCATTGCGAATCGGGCCTTCCGGGTTGATGACTCCCGCAGGCAGATGCTCGACACTGAATTCGTGATGGTGCATGGCCAAGCCAATCTGAGTCATGTTGTTCATGCAACTGACGCGCCGCGCTGCCTCGCGCGCCGCTTGCACCGCCGGCAGCAGCAGTCCGATCAACACGCCGATGATCGCGATCACGACCAGCAGTTCCACGAGTGTAAATGCCTTCCGCCACTGGCGTGGCGACGGATGAAAAGCCGGTTGAAAAGTTGTTATGAAAAACATAGAGCGCTACTCCGCGGTCGAGGATTCAGGAGTGGGTGAGATGTCCGAGAGTTCCAGCGAAAACGTGTGAGTGCGTCGCGTTCGCGATGCGTTGATTTTCTGGGGATCGTCGGAAATGCCCAGACTTGCAATCACCTCGACGCGGCGAGAATCGTCTTTCTGCTCGCCGCTGGAAATCCGGATCTCCACCAACGGGTTGTCAAAGCGATCCAACGCGTTTGTTGGACGCCACGTTTCACCTTCGTAATCGTCGGACAGTTGCAGCTGACTTGCGGCGCGAAGAACGCCCGCATCGAGAAGCAATTCTGTCTGGCGCATCTGATGCTGCAGGCGCACGTTGCGGCGAGACTGAAGGGCCGAGCGAGTCGTCGCGGTCACCATCGCGCTGGCAACAAGCATGCATACCAGCACGCAAATCAATAGTGCTCCACTGCGTGGTTTTCGATGTGGCTTGTTCATGGCGTCGCCCCCGCTTGCTCGTGCTGGGTCAAACGGCCGAGGACAGCCGCGACCCTGCGATCGACTCTCGGCTTCACCCGACCGCCAGGTGAACGGTGAATCACCGTCAGGACGGCACGAGTCGGTTGCTGAAGGGACTCAAATTTCGCTGTCGATGAATCGTTGAATTCATACACCTCACGACGTGCGCGTCCATCATCAAGTGGCTGCTGGCGAGAGACATGCTTGGCCTCGGCCTTGTAGCTGACGACGTTGTCATCAGGCATGATCAATTCGATCGCGTCTTGCGCGTCGACGGTGCACCGCACCGCGCGATGCACGTCGCGACGAAAATCGCCGGCAAGCCGATCGGATGAGCGCTGGTGATCGGCCCGTTGGCGTGCCACGGTCGCGAGCGACATTGACTGATGCAGCAGGCCGATCGCCAACATCATCATTGCGGTGCCGGCCGACATCGTGACCGTCAGTTCGACAAGGGTGAACGCATGTCGTTTACTCATGGCTTGGCCTCCGATGATTTGGGATTGTGAGGCGCGGGATTGCCGGGCGCCCCATCGGTCTGCGTGGCATTCATGCTCGGCATCGAGTCCAGCCATCCGACCAGCGTGATCGGTTTCGGCTTTCCGGTACGATCCCAGTTCATGCTCAACAGCAGTCGTGTGCCGTCGGCGTCGCGAATGGTTTCGGCAGTCAGAGTTGCCGATGGCAAACTCGCTTGCAGGTGATCCGATGGCGCTAATTCAGCGATCGCCCGCTCACGCTGCAGCGGAGCGAGTGTCGCCAGTCGCTCGAACTCATTGGAAAGCTCATCCATCACAAGTTGGTGACGTCGCGAGTCTTGCCACAGCCGGTCTGTCCGGACAGTCAGCGGCGCGACAATCGCCATCGTGCTGGCCATCAAGGTTGCCGCAACGATCATTTCGGTCAATGTCGTACCGTTACGTTTGTTGGTTGTGCTCATGTGCGCGCCAGTGAAACTAGTCCGAGATTCGAATCAATTGAACAAGGAAGCCGATCACAGCGCTGCCCATCAAGAGAACAACTGCGGCCAACACCAAAGTCACGATCGGTCTGATCAAAGATGTTTTCGATTCGACCATTCGATCAATTTGGTCGTGCTTCCAATCTGCGAGCCGCCGCATTGCCCAGGCTCGAGATTGGTTCGATGAGGAGTTCGCCAGCGCGCCCGACTCTTGTCTGGTCAACAGCCGTGCGCTGGCCAAACTGGTCCAGACATCAGCACCTTGTTCAACTTCGTTTCTGGCAAACAACAAGTCCTGACGAACGTTTTTGTCGAAGTGGTATCGGGCCAGCGTAGAGAGGGCTGCCGGCAGTGGGCGGCCCGCTTCGACCGCGAAGGAAAGCAGGCGTAAGAGTTCGGCCGACCGAGCTTTCGCGGCACTGCGTACCCACCGCGTGGCAATCGCACGTCGGAAGAAACGACGGGACCACGACGACCAAAACAGAAAGGCGATGAGCACGATGCCAAGTATCCAGAGCATCCAGTAATTGGCCAGGTTTCTCCAGCATGCGACCATCGCACGCAACGACCAAAGTGCTGGAGCGGACTGGTCGATTCCCGAATTCGTCCAGCATATGCTCAAGCGTCGGAACGATGAAAACCATCAAGAAACTCAACAACAATCCCAAGATCAGGAGTGTTGCGAACAAGTAGAAAATCGTCTGACGCATGATCGCTTCCGACCGAATCGATGATGCGTCGTGGTGCTTTACCAAATGTCGGTAGGTAGCTTCGAGTGTGCCCGTTTGGTTGGCGAATCGAATCGCCAAAACCGTTTCGTCACGAAGGACCTCAGGCGTCTGCTCAAGCGCGTCGACCAAGGGAGTTCCATCGGCCAAACGCAGGGCCAGGCGGCGAAGTCGGCGGCGATAGGTGCCGCGATGTTCCTCGGCAAGATTCGCCACCAAAGGCGTCACTTCTAAACGTTCGGCATGTGCCACCGACAACAACCGTAGCAGCGAACGTTGCATGGCAGTGCGGCTATCGCTCGGCCACCACGTCGAGACTCGCCAGTTGGGCCCGGTTAGAAACGCGGGAAACCAGCGACGAATTCGGCTGACGATCGTGGAATGTAAGGAGTCAATCATTTGGCAATGCGTACGCGATCACGACAAAGACGAGACCAAAGAGACCAACGGTGAAAAGAGTGCGATCACGACAAAGCCGACGGTGATGCCGACCGATACGATTGCGAACTGGGTAATTGCGCCGGTCGACCAATCGATTCTTTGGTTGGCCCGATCGGCATACAGGGCAGATAGTTCACGGAGCAATCCGATGTGCGGTTTGCCGCCAGGTCCGGCTTCCAACGCGCGGATCACGTTTGCCGGAAAGTTGTGCGCGACCTGCGATGCTCTCAGCGGTGCCGTGCTGCCGTGTGCGTCTCTGGCAAGTTGCTCGGCGACGTTCTTAAAGTGGTAGTGCTGGCAACTTTGACCAGCGATCCAAAGTGCATCGGGAAGTGAAACATCGATATTGAGCAATTCGGCCAATTGGCTGGTCAGAATCGACATCGCGCTGACATTCGCCGTGTTGCCCGCCGTGAACGCTCCCAACAACCGCGTCGTCAGTGAGAAACGCGTCCACAAACGAGCGAGACCATAGAACGTAGCGGCGATCAGCAATAGGGAAATCACGAAGCGGAGAGCGTGAAACCGAATTTGCTCGGCGACGAAAATGACTACGCGCGTGGGTGTTGGCAGCAGCAGTCCAAAGTCCGCGAACATGTCACCAAAAATCGGAACGATGATCACGGACAAGAACGCGAGCACCACGAAGGCAAGAATCAGCACCGCCAGCGGGTAGGCGAGCAAACGCCGGCGTTGGCTACGGTTCCGGCTTTCTCGCGAGGCGTATGAAATCAAGTCGCTCAGCCGCCGCGTGCTCGACTCCGAATCGAATCCCGTCACCAACAGCGGCAACCAGCCGATGGCCACCTTGCTGCGCCGCAGGTCGGTTGAGGTCTTGGCGTCGCGAAGTGCTTCGACAAGCTGCTGGATTTCCCGGCGTCCGTGTCCCGATGGCATCTCGCTGGCGAGTGCGGCAAGGGCCGGCACCAGCACCTCTTTGCGTTCGATCGCCACCAAGAAATGCTGTTCCACTTGATAGGAGAGCTCGAGCATCGGTTCACGCTCCTCCCGGCAACGAGATGTCTTTCAACAGCTGCACGACTGGCAGGAACAGACTCAGGGAATAGCCGAGCACAAATATTCCGCCGAGCAAAACGCCGCAGATCGTTGGTGCCATGAATCGCCAAATCGCCTCTTGGCGCCGTGCTTTTTGGCGATACGTCTGGGCGACGAATCGCAGCGCCTTCGGCATTGGCTCGCCGTCCAGGTCGCCGCTGACTGCCCAACGAAGTAGCGCTGGTAATTCCCCTGAGCTGAAGGCAATAGCCTCGGGCGCTCCATCTTGGTTGACACTGGCTTCAGGCCCCGCGGCTAGTGCCGTCGACTCAGTCTTCACCAGCCCAGCGCTGCCCCGCAACGGCCCGGCAAGTGCCATCGATTCCTGCAGTGACATTCCGCTTTCCATTAGCCTTGCCAACTGCTGGGCCATGTTGGCACTGCGGACCGCATCCAGGTACCGCGAGCTACCCGGCAGCCAGGACGAACCGGATACCCGTAGCCGCAACCCAGTCGCTGCGAAGATTAGCAGCAACGGAATCAGCGGAGCCCAGATTGGCATCAGCTGTCGACCGACCATCAGAAGCTCCAGGCTGTCGCTTGGCGTTTGGGCAATCTGCTGATAGATCGCCTCGATCTTGGGTGCCGTCACGCCGCAAAGGTATAGAAAACCGAAGTAGGTCAATGTCACCACGATCAACGGATAAAGCATCGACTGGCCAATGCTAAGTCCAAGTTGTCGACGTGCCACACTCGGTGCCGCGAGACCATCCAGTGCGACCGTCGGATCGCTGCAACGTAGCCAGGTAAGTACCGCCGCACGATATTGTGGTGTGAGTTCCGAGTCTTCGCAGATCGCCTGTTCGATCCCTTGACCACGCTGGATCCGCCTTGCCAGCGCCGTGTTGATTCTTTCCAGTCTAGCTTTGTTTGTTTCCGATCGCTCCGTAACTCCCAGGTCAAGCGGCAGGCCGGTCGCCGAGAGTGCCAGTAACTCTCGGTTGAAGGCGAGGACGCGTTCAAGAGTGACGTCGCTCATTGTGATCGGGTTACCTGGGGATCAGGTGAAGTTGAATCAATGGCAAAGACATTGTGGCTCGGTTGTCCCAACCGAGCGAACAGCAAGACCTCGTTTGGGACAAACGAGCAACAATCGTCACCGAGTGACTTTGATTGCTTCCACGACAGATGGATGCGCGGAGAACAGAATTTTGTCTAAGAAAAAATCTGTTACTTGATTGTTGGGCCCAGCCGATTGGCTTGCAGGCGACGCAGCTGTGTGAACGCTTCGGTCAGCCCCCAATTGGAACCGATGTGAGGATCGGTTGCGTACCGGAGTCCGCGATCTTGCATCTCAGTCGCAGATGGTGTGGTGGACCGCGTACGTAATGCGTCGATGTAATGGAACGCCGGAGAACTGATCATGACCAATAGCAAGACGGCGATCACAAAACCGTTCAACTTCTGCTCCGCGCGACGGTCACCGCAATGTTCGTGGGCGGCATCCAGGGTTCGGGGCCGCAGGTCTTCCGACGGCTGAACGTAGTTTCCGGCGGCGCGAATCGCTGCTTCGATCTGCTGCATCGATCGGTCGTCACTGAATCGATCGTCACTGAGACATGGATCAGTCACAGTGCACCTCCATGTGGTTAACGCGGAGCTTGCTGGTGAGCTTCTCGATCGCGTACCGATACCGGCTGGCGGCAGTTGAGGATGAGATCTCAAGAATTCCTGCGATCTGGGCGAATGTCATTTCTTCCCAGATCTTCAAGACGACCACTTCACTTTGCTCAGTGGGCAGCGTTCGAAGTGCCGCCCAGACTTCACGGTTGGTGTCTTCCTTGTCAAGCTCGTCGACCAACCGATGGGTTAACAAGTCGGTCAGGTTGCTGACCAGCGACCATCGTTTTTTGCGACGAAGGATCAGCAGCGACTCGTTTCGCACCATCCGCAACAAGTAAGACCAAGGGTGATCCGACCGCGAAAGCAATTGCGGTTCCCCAGCGACCTTGACGAGCGCCGCTTGCACTGCGTCCTCCGCGTCATGCTGGTTTCGCGTGATCGTGGTCGCATACCGCACCAATCGCTGAGCCGTCAGGTCGTACAGACCCGAAAGTGCAGACGCGCTGCTTTCGGCAATACGCCCTGCCAAGAGACGTACCTGCTCGGGAAAGGAGTCGGCGGAAAGGAGATTCGGGCGAGTCATCACCGTGTCAGGATGCGCGATGACGGCCGATTTGTCTAACTTTTTTGGTTTTGGCGGAGTTAATGGAAGAGTTGGATTTCAGGGTGGCCGGCGGTCGAGCGACAGCGAGCCCCCGGAATTCCTGCGTTTTGGTCATTGGGGGCTCGCTGACGCTCGACCACCAGCCACCCATGTTTGCCGAAGCTGCCATTGAAATCAACTTACGCCGCGGCCGCACGCGAGCGATAAAAGCGATTGCCGAGGATCTGCTCCAACACGAACACCAGCAGCGCCAGCAGCATGGCTGGGGAATACAAGGACACCCGCTGGGTCGCCTTACTCTCGGCGAATTCGATCTCTTCGCGATTGGTGGCAAAACTGTATTGGCCGGGTCCGAAAATCTGATCCAGTTGATCCGAGTCGATCCGGCCAAGCCCGATCGCGTCGCTTGGCAAGTTCGCTGAAAAACCTGCCCCAAGTGCGGCGCCACGAAGCCAATAGGTGCCAGCTCGAGAAACATCGTTGGCGGTCACCTGTTTGGCATCCGCAGGCACATTCAAGGGAACCGGAGAGGAAGCACCAGGCGAAAAAAGCTGGATCCGCTGAGGCTTTGTCGATTCACTATCGTTCTCGGATTTCGCGGTTGCATCGAGTTGAATCAAATGCGGCTGGCCGACGAGCGAGGTCATTTCGGCACCACCTCGACGGGTCAGGTACTCGATGCTCTGACGCGTCAGCAACCATGCCGGCCAGGGGTCGCCTCCGAACAAATCGTTCCATGACCGCGTCTTTCGAGCGCGTGCTGGCATCGGTGTGGAGATTGCCAACACATGACCTGGTTGATCGGCGTCTTCCTCGCGCAACACCCGCTCCACCATCGCTGCATGCGAAGTCCCCGCGTATTGAATCAGCACCGAGTCATTTTCGGCTGGCGTGAGTTGCCAATATTGTTGAACGCGGAAATCGCTCCAGGGCGTGTTGGTCGCAAGGGACTGCGTGACTGGATGGGATGGGTTCAAGACCTGGAAGAATGTTCCTGGGTCGGGTGACCGCCATCGTCGAACGAGAGTTGGCAGGAAAGCGGACTCAAGCTCCTCGTCGTCGGCGGAAGCGTCTTCGCCTGCAGTTGACGTTTCGGCAGCACTGGGCCCCAGGCAGACCAGGACACCGCCGCCGCGACTTGCGAACTTCGTCACGGCATCGTCACTGAGTGCATCGCGAGGCGGGTCGAGCATGATCAGTGCGACAAAGTCCTCGAGGCGAACCACTGGCAAATCGGCGTACTCGATCCGCTCGATGACAAATTCGGCATCGGCCTCGTTCATCATGCCGGGTGATGCGGTGATCGCTTGAGAGATAATTCGTGCTTCGTCTTCGTCATTGCTGACCAGCAAGACTTGGGAAGGTGACAGTACTTGCAGCGTGAAGTACCGCGTGTCATCCAGGGCGATGGCGTCATCGCCGATCAAACGGATTTGCCCGTGGTGAGTGCCAATTTCCATTGCCGGGATCGTCAACAACAGTTCGCTTGATCCACCTGGCGCGACGCGAACGCTGGTTCGATCGACGCTCCGCGGCCTGGGTCTCTGGATCACTCCGTCGCGGACCACCGGAAGTCCAGGATCGTTTTCGTAGATCTCCAATTCCGCCGTGACCGAAATGGTCGAGGTGTCCTCTCTGGCCGCCAACTGAAGCGTGGTAGAAAGGGCAACCGGCACACCCCGCGGTGGCGTCATGTCCGCAAATCCAGGAATCGATAGCGATCGATTGACGCCCTCGAATCGGCCAAGGTCGAGAACTGTCAGTGCTACTGCCGGGTCTTCGCCAAACACGGTCGACAAACTCGCCTCAGAGGTTGCTGCATTCCAAGTCGATTCGGCCAGATCGGTGACGAGTAAGACTTGCCGGTTCGGCAGATCGCTGGTGCGGACCAATCTTGCGGCGGCATCCAGGCGAGAGGCGATCGGTTGAGTGACTTGCAATGGACGAAGTTGCTCGATTTTCGCAATCGCCGCGGCAACATCCAACGAAAAAACTGCCGGCTGTGCGGACCGATCGACGATCGCAATGCGGCTGGTCGGCGGCAATCGCGTTGTCATCCAAGTGGCCAGGTCTTGCATCCGCGAGATGCGGTCATCACTGGCCGTTTTCCACGCCGACGTCGGAGAATTGTCGAGCACGATCGCGATCGAGACCGGTTCGATGCTGTCGATCACAAGTGCGGGACCTGATGCGTAGGCGTAGGCTCCCCAAACCATGGCGGCCACAAACGCCACCGTTGCGGCACCGCCCAGAGCGTAAGTGGTTGTCCGAGATTGGCCTTTGGAAAGCGCCACCGTCGCCATCACCAAAAGCGCAACTCCGAGCGCGGCGACCATGCCAATGGTCAACCAGGTCAACGAGAGCGATCGATGGATCGCTGGACGCGCCAGTGCCAAAGCGAGTGCGGCTAGCGCCGCGATCCGCAACGCCAACAACCACCAACGACGGACCTGCAACCGGCTACGGTTCGATTCAAATCGCTTCGTCAAAAAACGAACGGAGGGAAAGACGACTGTGCGAGGTTCGCGACGCGCCAACAGATGCAGCACGATCGGGACGGCCGTGGCCGCCAAACCGAAGATCAATGTTGCATTCAGAAAAGTCATAGATTAGGAGTCAGGAGTCAGGAGTCAGGAGCCAGGAAAAAGCGAGAAGTCAACTCTGTTTCTTCTCCCGACTCCTGATTCCTGGCTCCTGACGCCTAGAATCGGCTTTGCCGTTGGATCAGGTATTCGGTAAGTGCTTTGTCGAATGGCATGCTGGTATCCAGCGGCACGTAGTCGATCCGTAAGTTGCTGCATCCTTCGCGAAATCTCTCGCGAAAGTCGTGGAGTTGTTTTAGGTAGTCTTCACGGAATCCGGTGGCGTCGACGGAAATTGTGTCGCCACTCTCGGAGTCCACGAATTGCACCGGCCCCTCGTAGGGAAAGTTGACTTCGGCTTCGTCCATCACGTGGAAGACGATCACGTCGTTGCCACCGTAACGCAATCGGGCCAACGCCGAGATGATCTCGTCCTGTCCACTCTCGTCGTCGGAATTCGGCAGCAGGTCGGAAAACAGCATGACCAGAGAGTGTTGCTTCAACATCGAAGCGACCTGAGTCAAACAGGCTGGTAGATCGGTTCTGCCGGTGGGCTGGAGCTTTGAAAGTTGTGCCATCACGTCGCCCAGATGTCCGCGGCGACTTCGGGCCGGCAGCAGCGCCCGCATTTTTTCAGCGAATGAGATCAAACCGACTGGATCTTGCTGCATCGTCATCAGGTAGGTCAGCGACGCCGCCAGGCAGGTGCAATACTCGAACTTTGTCATCGATTGGCTCTCGGTAAAGCCCATCGACTTCGACAAATCCATGACCAGATAACCGATCAGGTTCGTCTCCGACTCGTAGCGTTTGACATAGTACTTGTCGGTCTTGGCATAGACCAACCAATCGATCAGCTTCGGATCATCGCCGCGGTTGTAACGCCGATGTTCGCTGAATTGGACCGAGAAACCGTGAAACGGACTGGAATGCAAACCCTGCAAGAATCCGCGCACAACCATCCGAGCTCGCAGGTCGAGCCGTTTGATCGATTGCAGCGATTCGGGTGAAAGCAGAGCGGACATGAGGAGTGAGGAGTGAGGAGTGAGGAGTGAGGAGTCAGGAGAGAGGAGGACCGAATGCACTCCTGGCTCCTGATTCCTGACGCCTGACTCCTACTTCCGTGTTAGCTTCTCCGGTTCGGGCGGTTTGATGTCTTCGAGCAACCGGGTCACCAGCGCGTCGCTGTCCATGCCTTCGGCTTGTGCCTGGAAGTTCGTCGCGACGCGATGGCGAAGGACCGGCAACGCGATCCGTTTGATGTCGTCGGGATCGATGCTGAAGCGTCCGTCCATCGCGGCAAGTGCTTTCGCGCCGGCGATCAAATTCTGACCGGCCCGCGGTCCGGCTCCCCAATCAACCAATTCACGAACGTACTCGGGTGCCGTCTCGTCCTTTGGCCGTGTAGCCCGAACCAATTGCGATGCGTAACGAATCACGAATGGGTTGACCGCGACACTGGCGACCAGCTTTTGCACGTTCAAGATAGCGCGCGACGACAGCACCTTGTTGACCGTCGCCGTTTCCCCGCGAGTCGTCGTGGTCAGAATCTGTTCTTCCTCTTCCGCCGAGGGATAGCCGACTTTGATGTTGAACATGAAGCGGTCGAGCTGGGCTTCGGGCAGCGGATAGGTGCCTTCCTGTTCGATCGGATTCTGGGTTGCGATCGTAAAAAAGGGGGAGGGCAGGGTGAACGTCTCGCGGCCGACCGTGACTTGCCGCTCCTGCATCGCCTCTAACAGCGCAGCCTGAGTTTTGGGCGGCGTCCGATTGATCTCGTCGGCCAGCAGAACGTTGGTGAAAATCGGGCCTTCGACAAACCGAAACGACCGCTTGCCCGCCTCGTCTTCTTCCAAAACTTGGGTGCCGGTGATGTCCGACGGCATCAGGTCCGGAGTAAACTGAATACGTTTGAACGAAACATCAAGAATATCTGCTAAGGTGCTGACCATCAGCGTCTTTGCCAGTCCGGGAACACCCTCGAGCAGGCAATGTCCGCGAGTAAAGATGGCGGCCAGCAGTTGTTCGATCGTGTCGGTTTGTCCCACAATGACCTTCGCCAGCTCAGCTCTCATCGTTTGCTGGTGATCGGCGAACTCGCGCAACACATCGCCCAGGTTTCGTGCCGGCTGATTAGGTCCGGACTGATTGGGTGCAGGGGGAGGAGAACCGCTCATGGTAGAAAAGAAACATTCCTTTGCTGGAAGGCGAACATCGCGAGAGATTGCGCCGCGAATCGCGGCGCGAACAAGTCGATTCGTTCTCCGCTGCCACTATCTTAGACGGTTGGGCCCAATCGCGGGTGAGGGGTGCCGATTTTCAGTGCTGCTGCTGTTAGCCGTTTGGCTAGTAGTGGCTAAACCGGCCGAGCAGTGCCAGGCCGCCGTTGACGTTGCTTCCGTGCAACGATCGATCGATCGCGGAATTGCCTATCTTCGCAAGACTCAGAACGAACGCGGCGGCTGGGAGGAGTATGGAGGACAGTCTTGCGGCTTGTCGGCTCTCTGTACGCTTGCGCTCTTGAATGCGGGAGTCTCCAAGGACGATCCCGCCATCGCCAATGGGATGCGTTACCTGCGATCGTTCGAGCCTCGCGAAACTTACTCCGTCGCGCTGCAGACGTTGGTGTTTTGCCAGCTGGGCGCCGCCGGCGACCTGTGGCGGGTTCGCCGAAACGTGGAGTGGCTTGTCAGCAACCAGAAGCGAGGTGGTACATCGCGCGACCGAATCGGCAGCTGGGACTACGGCAGCGGTCGTGGCAGTGGCGATCCCTCCAACGCACAGTTCGCGCTGCTGGCGCTCGGCGCGGCGCAGGATCGCGGCATCGACGTTGACCCGGATGTGTTCCAGGCCTCACTCGACTACTGGGTTCGTCGTCAGCTCGATGGAGGCTGGTCCTATGGCAGCGGTCGAAGAACCTCAGGCAGCATGACCTGTGCCGGGATTGCATCGATCATCATCGCGCGAGGCCGACTTGGCGGCGGCAGCTCGAATCTCACCGGCGATCAAATCCGATGTTGCGGTGGTCAGCTCGAAGACGAAGACCCGATCGAGCAAGGGCTGGCTTGGCTGGGCAGAAACTTCACACTGCAGGTCAATCCGGGTGGCGACGCATTCACTTTCTATTACTACCTCTACGCACTTGAGCGTGTGGGGCGGCTGTCGGGTCGACGCTTCATCGGCCAGCACGATTGGTACCGCGAGGGAGCCCAGCGGTTACTTGATCTGCAAGATGATTTCGCGGGTTTCTGGTCTGGCAATGGGCCGTTGGAAAACCGTGATGTTGCCACTTCGTTCGCGCTGTTGTTTCTCAGTAAAGGTAAACGTCAAGTGGTGGTCGGCCGATTCAAATACGCCGATCCTCAAGCACCACAGCAATGGCAGCAGCATCCCGATTCGCTTCGCCAGCTGGTGCGTCACGTCGAGCGTGATTGGGGACGTGATCTGACCTGGCAGACCATCGACGGTAGCAACGCTGATCTCAACGATCTGTTGCAGACACCTGTATTGGTGATCAGCGGACGTCGATCGCTGAACCTTCGCCCCGAGATCGCGGATCGCTTGAAGCAGTACATCGACCAGGGGGGTTGCATTCTGTTCGAGGCAGATGGGGGCGACGGCTGCGGGACTGCGCAACCGTTCGAATCGAGCGTCCGTCAGCTGTGCGAAAGCTGGTTCGAAGGATCGAAGCTGGAGCGATTGCCGCCCAGTCATCCCATTTGGTTCGCTCAACACAACGTCGATCCGACTTCGCTGGGAAAAGACTTCTGGGTTTACGGCATTCAGGCTTGTTGTCGTACCGCTGTCTTCTACGTGCCACGCAGTCTTGTCCTGTCGGTGGGAATTGGGTGACGTGTTGTTTCACCGAGACCGGGGATCCGCGTCGGTTCGCAAACAGATCGGGGGGGCTATCCACATCGGCGAGAATTTGATTGCCTATGCGACCGGCAAGGAGCTGAAGGACAAACTGGAGCAGCGATTCGTACTCGAGGGAGCGGCGCCCAGCGAGACGCCTCGCGGTGCGATTCGGTTGGCGATGCTGGCTTTGGATGCCGGCGGGCAAGAAGCAAATCGAGCCTTGCCCAATGCGGCGGCGCTGATTGCCGCCCGCGTGCCGATCAATATTTCATCGCTGCCCAAAGCTGTTGGCTTCGACGCCGAGAAGCTGATCGAGGTGCCTTTCTTGTGGATTCATGGGCGGACCGACTTCAGTTTCGATGACGGGCAACGCCAGGTGCTTCGCGAGTATGTGGAGAGCGGAGGTGTGATTCTTGCCTCGGCAGTCTGCGGCAGCGAGGCATTTGCCGACGCCTTTCGCCGCGAGATTGCCCTGGTTCTGCCGGATGCCCCGTTGCGAGCGGTGCCTGCAAGCCACCCTGCGCTGAACGCATTCGCCGGTTTCGACGTTCGTAGCGTGACCATACGGACGCCCTCTGCCGAGGGCAGACCGGTCGGTCGGCGGTCGGGCCCGCCGCTGCTGGAGATGGCGATGGTCGACAACGTCGCGGGGGTCTTCTTCTCCCCGCTCGATCTGAGCTGTGCCCTGGAGAGCCCCAATTCGGTCCAGTGCCCTGGGTACAGCACCGAAGATGCGGCAAAAATCGTCGCAAACCTCGTTTTATTCTGCCTCCAGCAGTGATCTGTTTCTACTTGCCCATTTGGGCATTGCCCTGCAATAATCTTGGACTCCACAAAAAACAGACTCCAATTCGAATACAGAGACCCCTCCCGATGGCCAAAAGCAAGAAGAAAGCTGAAACGATCTTCCTCGTTTGTGAAGAGACCGGCGATTACAACTATTCAACCAAGCGGAAACCGGGCGGCGAGAAGCTGCGTCTGAAGAAGTACTGCCCGAGACTTCGCAAGCACACGTTGCATGCCGAAAAGAAGAAGTAGTCTTGCGTTTTGTCGGAAAAGGGAGCTGACCCTCTCCTGACAAGCGGTAGACGTTATGAATTCGAGTGTCATCCAAGGGTCAGACCCCTTTTCAGACAAAACGAAAACCGGGTTCAGTTCGTTGGACCTTTCCTATCTGTTTTTGACGGATACAGATCCGTCATCCAAGCCTGACGCAGTCGGCCGCCAATCGGAGTCAAGGATGCAGCGACAATGGCGGATCATTCCCCACGATTCAGACCGCGTTGAACAGTTGATGCGGACCGCGCGTCTGCCCGCCGTCGTCGCACAGCTGCTGGTTAGCCGGGGCGTGTACAACGCCGAAGACGCGGCAAGGTTTCTGGACACGAAGCTGATGGGTCTGCGTGATCCGCAGGAGTTGCCAGGTATCCCGCTGGCGACCGAAATCTTGGTCGAGGCGATTGGGGCCAAGACGCCGATCGTCGTCTACGGTGATTACGACTGTGACGGCATGACCGGAACCGCGATCCTGGTCAACGGCATGCGGTTGCTTGGCGCCGACGTTAGCTATTACGTCCCTAATCGGCTCGAAGACGGGTATGGTCTGAACGAAGACGCGATTCGCAAGCTCGCCAATCATGGCAAGAAAGTCATCGTGTCGGTCGATTGTGGGATCACCAGCGTCGCCCACGCACAGCTCTGCAAAGAACTCGGCGTCAAGCTAATCATCACCGACCATCACACGATCGCCGAGCAGTTGCCCGATGCCGACGCGATTGTACATCCGAGACTGCCTGGGACGGCATATCCGTTCGGTGAGCTTTGCGGGGCGGGTGTCGCATTCAAATTGGCGTGGGCGATTTGCCAACAGATCTGTGGATCGAAGAAGGTCAGCGAACCACTCCGCCGATACCTGATGCAGTCGCTTTCTCTGGCCGCCATCGGTACGGTCGCCGATGTGGTGCCGTTGTTGGACGAGAATCGGATCTTGGTCGAGCACGGACTTCGCATGTTGCGTGCCGAACCGCTTCCCGGTTTGGTCGAATTGATGAAGATCACGAAACTCGATCAGGTATCCAACCTGGACACCGAGAGCATTGCCTTCAACATTGCACCGAGGTTGAACGCGGCCGGCCGACTTGGTCAAGCTCAACTGGCGGTCGAATTGTTGACAACGCCGGCGGGAGACCGGGCCACGGCGCTGGCCGAATACATTCACCAGCTGAACACGACCCGCGATACCCTGCAACGCAGCGTCTATCTTGCTGCCAACAAGCAGGCGAAAACCGAGTTCGATCCGGAAGGTGACGCGGCGCTTGTACTCGCCGGCGTTGGCTGGCACCAAGGCGTGATCGGTGTTGTTGCGGGTCGGTTGAGCGACAAGTACGCCAAGCCCGTGTTGGTGTTATCGCTCGACGCGTCGGGCAAGACCGAAGCGGTCGGTTCGGGCCGCGTGGGGGGCACCGGCGTGGACCTGCATGAAGCACTGAACGAGTGCAGCGAAAGATTACTGCGTTTCGGCGGACACAAGGCGGCGGCCGGCTTGACGATTGACGAGCGCCAGGTCGAAGCGTTCCGAGGCGACTTCTGCGAAGCGGTCGCCCGGCAATGGGCTGACAAAGAAATCGTGCCGGAGATCGTGATTGATGCGGAGGCGACACTAGGGCAGCTGAGCCTGGATGTGATCAAACAGATGGAAATGTTGGCACCGTTCGGTGCGGGCAATCCGCGACCGGTGTTGTATTGCGGTGGTGTGGAGCTGGACGAACCGGCGCGGCGAATGGGCGGCGGCGAACGTCACTTGACGGTCAAACTGCGGCAGGGCAGTAAAGTCATCCGCGGCGTCGCCTTCAGTGCGGGTGATTGGTGTGATGAGTTGAACGCCGTCGAAGGCCCGATCGAGATCGCCTATCGACCGGTGATCAACGAGTTTCGCGGCTTCCGCAAGGTGGAAGTCCACCTGGTCGACTGGCGCCCCGCCAAAACGATGGCCGCGGTTTAAACTCAGTATCGTTCGTGACGATGAGTGGCCGATCCGCAATACCAGGGTGGCTGGTGGTCGAGCGTCAGCGAGCCCCCAGGTGCGAGTCCATGGAATTCCGGGGGCTCGCTGACGCTCGACCGCCGGCCACCCTGGGAATGCAACTCTCAATCGCCCGCGAAATTCGCGGAACAACCATCTCAATGAGGCTGGTTTTTTCTTTTAACCTGTTGCACCAACATCGGTCTTAGCGAATGATGCTCGTTCGCATTCCGTCGCCGCACAATCCCGATTGTCCCCATGCCAGTTGCCCAACGCACGCGTCTCGAATCGCTTGATTGCATCGTTGTCGATGGAGGTCCGTCACCCCAGATCGCGGTTGTGATCTGTCACGGTTACGGTGCCAACTATGAAGATCTGGCGCCGCTTTCCGGCGAGTGGATCGGATTGCTCGGCGACCAGGCGAGCCAGTTTCGATTCGTCTTTCCGGACGCCCCACACAGTTTGGCGGAGCTGGGAATGCCGGAGGCGCGGGCCTGGTGGCCGATCGACATGGTACGGTTCGCCGAGGCCATCCAAACATCGCAGTTCGACGAACTTCACGAGCACCAGCCGCCGGGAATCGACGTGGTGCGCAGAAGCAGTTTGCCAGACGATTTGCCGCGTGAAAGATGATCTCGGTGGCGACGCGACGCCGATCGTGCTGGGCGGTTTTTCACAGGGTGCGATGTTAGCAATGGACGTGGCGCTTCGCAGCTCGCTGGCACCACCACAATTGTTGTTTCAATTCTCTAGCTCGATCGTTTGTCGATCTCAATGGGAAGCCAGGTTATCGCGACTCAAAGATACGTACGTCTTTCAATCGCACGGATCAATTGATCCGATCCTTCCTTATTCGAGCACTGTCGCGCTGAGCGAGATGTTGAAGTCAGTCGGAGTCAAGACAGCATTTCACTCCTTCGTCGGTCCGCACACGATCGATGTCGAATCAGTGGCTCAAACCGCTCAAGCACTTGCCGCGCTGGCTTAGCATCACGCGAATCCCACACTTTGATCTAAAGTTCTCGCAAAAGTCCTATTGATGAATCGTATTGCTAGCCGTCGTCCGAAAGCCGATGAATACACGGCTGATTATCACGGACAATTGATCGGGCAGGTTGAGGGCGAGTCTGTGTTGCGCGTGCTTGACGATCAACTGTTTTGGTTGTGCGAGCTCGCTAGTCACCTCAGCACCGAACAGGTCGACAAAGTCCACCTGCCCTACGCGTGGACGATCCGGCAGGTATTCGAACATTGTGCGGACGCGGAACGAGTCTTCGGTTATCGAATGCTACGGATTGCTGCCGGTGACGAAACGGCCCTGCCCGGATGGAACGAAAACCAGTACGCCGACAGTCGCTTCGGGTTGGGCAATTTCGGCAGCCTAGTCAGCGAGATCGGTGTGTTGCGACAAGCAAATCTGTTACTGCTGCGGCGGATCGCCCCAAATTGCTGGGACCGCGCGGCCGAGGTGGATGGGGGAAGAGTCACCGTCCGGGCCATCGCATGGATTGCCGCGGGGCATCTTCAGCACCATCTTGCGATCGTCGAGAAACGATGTCAGATCATGGTCGCCCGCTCAATGGAAAAGTAGCCGTCACGCTCCGTCGTGACGATGCCCGAGCGGAGAAGGCACCATGAATTCTCGCTGTGGCGAAGACGATGTTTGGCTATCATCTCGCTACGAGTGGCTTGATTATCGCTGGAAATCGATTCGGTCGGGCTACATCACGACGGAGCGTGATGGCTACTCTGTGAACCACACGGTGCACTCGGGTTTTCCGTAATTGCGTTGGCGACCGCTTATTGGTTGAACTGCTCTTGCACGACCTCGTACGAGGCACGCGTTCCCAACGCACCCCATGGCCCGTCCACACGCTGCTGTAGTGGATGGGAAATTTGTTCCCAAATCGCCTGCTGCTCCAAAAAGGGCATTAATCCGACGAACATCGAAAGCGACATCAGATTGTTCATGTCGGTCGGCGTGTTGCCGTCGGTCCAGGTGCCGCCTTGATGTCGTGGAAGCTGTTTGAAGGCCGAATGGTAGTTGTGAATCGCCAAGCCGATTTGCTTGAAATTATTGCCGCAACTCATTCGACGAGCGGCTTCGCGGGCCGCCTGAACAGCTGGTAGCAACAGACCAACTAAGACACCAATGATGGCAATCACGACCAACAGTTCAACAAGCGTAAAGCCACGCCGAGAGTCTGCGTGCGCACGGCGGCGCAAGGAAGATAAATACATACGAAGAGACCTTGAATTGAATGATTGAATGAAACGACAAAGAACGATCAGACAACTTCAGGTGGGCCTCGACCAAAATGCTTGCTCTCAGGCAGTCGCGTCAGCAGCGTTGTCTCGGGGCGAACCACGCGGCGCGATGAATCGCGCAATGAGAGCGGAGTCGGTGTGTTCCGTAGCGTGGATGAGGACAGCGTGCGTGCCGAACATAGTGCACACAACCCGCTGCAGGATAGATGCTGCGGCAGCCGCCGAGTAGTACTCGTCGATCTCACGTTGCGGGGCATCGGAAGCGGTTTCGCAATGGTCGGTATGACCGCAACAGCGATCGGAAGTTTCGTCGTTTTCGTTGTCCGATTGGCCGCAAGTCGCATCCGAGTGGGACGTCGCTAAGTGGTGGCAGGCCTCATGACCGTGATGCGCATGGTAATGGGTCGCCGGCAACAGCCAGCCGCCGACCAAATACGCGATCAGTGTGAGACGGGACACCAAAGTCATGGTTACATTTCGAAATAACGGCGACGAACTCACGAGTGGTATTCTGGGTGATCTTGAGTGCGAGGACTTGGTCACCCTACGGCAGAGGTTGGTGTTGACTCAACCGCAATTAGAGTGATTGACCGTCATTTCGCTCCTCAACCCAATACCTTTCACTTTTTCGCTTAACGGCAAGCCGCAGGCGACTGTGTCCGCCCTTAGCAGTTGCCTGCGGCTTGCCGTTAAACAATTTCGTTGGATCCATGCTGAAATATGGAACGTATTGGGCCCAATCCAACGACAAATCGGCAATTCGCTCCCTTGGGCGAGAAACAAATTGTTGTACGGCATTGGGTGGTAAATCGTTCAGCAATAGTGCCGCCGACAATCTGCCACCCGGCGACTTGGGAAAACGGTTGGATCATGAGATAACACAGCTTGATTTCCACATTTCGCTCCTCGATTTCCTGTGAGCCCGTGTTCGACGAGACCCTGACACCACTGCTTGGCGAAGCGGCCGATCCGGTCGCCGCTGGATGGCAACTGCGTCAACTGGCCGAAGCTTCATCCGGACATGGAGGCCAGCTGCTGACGGAAATCGCCGATCAGTCTGCTCTGCTCGAAAAGTCGGATCCGGCCATCCTTGGCGGCTTGCTGCGGGTGCTGCACACGTCTTTATTGCAGGGGGGACCAGAAACGATCCCCGCGGTTGACGTGGCCAGCTTGAAAGTCATCGAAGCGTCGCTGCCGGTTGGCACGCCGAACCGGCATCTGTTGCTTCAGTTACTGGCGATGATTCGTAGCCAGGAATCGCTTTCTTTGTTGGTTCACTTGATGAAGGAATCGCCGCCGGAGAAATGGATCGCGGCCGCTCAAGTGCTGAGCCCGCTGATGCAGCACGACGATTGGCCCGTCGATGCTTTCTATCCCGCCGCACTCGACTGTTTGCAACACGCGTCGCTGGCTTCGCCGCTGCTGGATCTGGCGAACTACGTCTACCGCTGCCAGCGCGTCGATCGGCATCCGGCGGCGGACCGTCTTGCGATGTTGAACGTGCTGTTGGGAGAGGTCAGCGGAAGACTTGGCGCATTCGAGGAGAATCCGCGTACGTTCGGCGACGATGTCGACGCGGTGCAAGCGACATTGGGTGAAGCGGTCGCCTTGGCAGTTTCTTTGTGTGACGCCGTCGGCTTGATCGGGGATGAATCGTCGATTGGGAAGCTGAACCAAACGGTCGATTTGCGACATCGGAGGGTGCAATGTGAGGCGGCCGGTGCGCTGGCAAAACTGGGTGACGAAGTTGGTAAGAAACGATTGTTGGAGTTGGCGGCCGATCCGGCTGCTCGCTTACGAGCGATTCACTACGCCGACGAACTTGAGTTCGGTGATTTGATCGACGACGACTATCGCACCGATGAGGCAACCGCCGAGGCGGAGCTGGCTTTGTGGTTAAGCCAGCCGCAACAGATGGGAGTCCCGCCAACGGCAATCGAAGTGATCGAGTCGCGGCGAATGCTGTGGCCCAGCTTCCAGGATCCTGTTGATGTTTTTCTGGTCCGCTTCGAATACAACTTTGGCGACAGTACTTACAGCAACGTTGGCATCACCGGCCCCGTTGCTTTCGCGATGTCGACCGATGTGGCGAATCTGCCGATGGATGACATCTACGCGATCTATGCCGGATGGCACGCCGAACATCCAGACATCTTTACGGTTCCCGAAGATCAATTCAACGACGTGCAAACTCGAGTGATGGGAACCTTCCAAAAGCATTTAACGCGTCTCGGTTACGAGTCGATCAAGCCCGCGCGACTGGGGTTCTTTTTGGACGAACAAGCGGGCGTGTTCTCGGCCGTTCGTGATGCCACGCAGTGTGTCGTGGTGACCGACGGTTTGGAGACAATTGACCAGCCGGTTTCGGGCCGTTTGCGTCCACTTTCACCCGGCGACCTGTTCAACCTGTATAAAGGCAGGAAGATGCTGCGAACCTTCAATCCCAGTTCGTAGCCGGGCTCCGCGAAAGCAGGAAGATTCATGTCCTTTAATCTGGGTAGGGTGATCGACTGTGAGGGTCGGCTTCAGCGTGATTTCACTGATTTCGCTCGGCTCTGGTCGGACGTTAAACAAGACTGGCTTGACGAGCGTCGTCAACGCTTTGAACAACAGCATCTGTCCACGCTCGGACCGAGTCTGAATCGCTTTGCGGCTGCACTGCATGAATTCACCGACGTCGTTCGCAAGGCTGATCTGGCGTTACAGGATGATCAGCGGCCCGCGGACGAATTAAACTAGGGTGGGTCCTTGATGATCCACTCGTCGCTCGATCATAGATGACAATGAAAGACTCCTCGGTTAGCCCTGCAGGACTGTTCGACACTCGGCGCCAGCAAAGACTTCTTGATGGTCTGGCCGAACGTTTTCAGACCTGCCTTGATCAGCAACAGAAGCTGCAAACGCTGCATGCTGAGCAATGCGCCGAGGAAGAAGCACAACTCACCCGCGAGCGCGCGAAGTGACGGCCGCGTGTCGGGAGAGTCGCCGCAACATGCTGCGGTATTGGGACCAAGTCGAAGAGAGGCTGACCAGCGAATATGAGATCACGGCGATTCGCAACCGCGGTGAGTTGAATCGGCTGGCCGCAATCTTTCGCCGCAAAGCGGCTGAGGGTCAAAAGGCGATCGAAAGACAGGTCGAGGCCCGCCGTCAAGCTGTCTTCCAGCAGTACGAAAATTGCAAAAACCAACCGGGGCAGAAAAAACGCAAAGAGCTCAAGCTGATCGACGAGGCGCTCGGGCCAATCCATCAAGATTTGGAGTGGGCGCGAGGTCTAACCGTTCGCCGCCTCGATCGGTTACCGGAGGTACCGCCGGCGGACAACCCAGAAGATGACATGAGCGAGCCCGCACCCGAATCGGTTCAGGCTACCGTCGACACCATCGTTCGCCTCACACACAAGTGCCGGGATGTCGTCGAAGAAATGCAGACGGGTGCGGCGTCAAAAATCATCGACTCGTTTTACTTGCATGGCGGGGTCGCTCTGTTTGTGATCATTTGGGTCATCGTCGCATTCTTCGTCGCTCCCGACCCACCCTGGTTGTGGATGGCTGCAGGGATCATTCCCGCTGGTTTTCTTGGGTTTGTGACCTATCTGATCTTGTTGTGGCCGCTCAAAAGAATGACACGCCGTTTGTATCCCAAGGTAGAACGTATTTGTAGCGCTGCCGAAGAGTGTGCAGTGACTGGTCGGAAGATCTCATCCAAAATGGCGGCGGACGCGTCCGCGGAACTCGTTCAGCGACGCGACGCGCAATTAGAAGTGACCGATCGCTGGAGAATTGAGCAGCTGGCCGACTTGGACAAACAGCTCACAGCCGAGAAAGAAGCTTTACGGTTGAAGTTAGTCGAGGCGATGGAGACAGCGGACAAAAGCTACACCGAAACTTACACTCGCGTTGACGACGAAATGCGGGTGAAAGCTGACGCGGTCGCGCACAGCATCTCAAACCAACTCGCGGTCACCGACCAAAGGGTGCAACACCGACGTGAGGCGAGTGCTGCCAATCGCTACGCGCAACTGCAACGTTTGGCTCATCGGTTGAAAGCCGGTGTTAGTCGCGGACTCCATCGGATCACGATGACCGACGCGCAGGTTCGGCGGCGATTCCCTGACTGGAGCGAAGTTCTCGTCAATGGCCAATCGAGTGAATCGAAAGTTGATTTCCTGCCGCTCGGTTCTCTGCGAGTTGACGAGAGTCTACGAGGCTTGTTGAAGGGCGAGACTCATCAGCCGGATTCGGTGGCCGCGGGTAATGGTGCGGCCAGTGCGGAGGAACTACCGGCTTTGCTGGCCGATGCGCAGATTCCACGATCGTTGCCGGTGGTACTGCACCGCAGGCTGCATAGTGGACTTGTGATTCGTGCGCCGCATGGTCATATCGACCAGGCCATTGACCTGGCGCACCAGGTTTTGTGGCGGCTTCTTGCCGGTGCTCCGCCATCGCGGGCGAAGTTGACGTTGATCGACCCGATTGGCCGTGGCCAGCACTTCACCAGCTTCATGGCGCTGGCCGATCACGATCCGACTTTGGTAGGTCATCGGGTTTGGACGACCGACGCTAAGATCGACGCGCGGCTGGGCGAACTGGCGCATCATGTCGAGGACGTTTTGCAAGCCAGTCTTCGCGACCGATTCGAGCGGATCGAGGATTACAACGAGGTCGCCGGATCGATGGCCGAACCCTATCGCGTGATTGCCGCGGTTGGCTTTCCCGAAGGGTTGACCCGGGACAGCTATCGACATTTGCGAGCTTTGATTCATAGCGGTCTACGCTGCGGCATCTTCACCATTTTGGTTTGCGATGAATCGAAGCCGTGGCCGGCCGACATCCCGCTTCCCACTGGCGAGAATCTGCTGCAGCTGCGTATCGATGATGACGCCAAGTGGCATCTTGATTCGCAGGGACTCGAGCGTCTGCCTTTCGAGCCTGCGCCGCTGCCGCCAGCGGAGATGCGTAGCGACCTGGTCGAAAACATCGGCGTCGCGGCAGTCGCGGCTTCGCGAGTTGAAATCCCGCTGGGGCACATCCTCTCCGCCGCAGACGAAGGAACAGGCTCGACCACTGACGGGATCGAGATTGTGGTCGGCAGCCAGGGTGCCAACCGAAAGCTCAGTTTGTCGCTGGGCGAAGGCGTTCAGCAACACGTCTTGATTGCCGGAAAGACCGGATCAGGAAAGAGCACACTGCTGCATTCGATCATTACCTCGGGGGCGCATCATTACCGCCCTGACGAACTTCAGTTTTACCTGTTGGACTTCAAGAAAGGTGTCGAGTTCAAACCGTATGCCGAGATCGGCTTGCCGCACGCGCGTGTGATCGGCATCGAGAGCGAGCGGGAATTCGGACGCAGCGTCCTGCAGCGATTGGACGCGGAACTGCAACAGCGGGGCGAGAAATTTCGCGCAGCCGGCGTTCAGGAACTGGGCGAATATCGCACCGCTACGCAGGACTCGATGCCGCGAATCATGCTTGTCATCGACGAATTTCAAGAGCTGTTTGTCCGCGACGACCGCTTGGCGGGTGATTGTGCGATGCTGTTGGATCGACTCGTTCGTCAGGGTCGGTCATTCGGCATCCATGTTGTTCTAAGTAGTCAGTCGCTCGCCGGCGCCTATTCTTTGCCGCGAGCAACGCTGGGACAGATGGCTGTGCGAATCGCGATGCAATGCAGCGAAGCCGACGCCGCACTGATTCTCTCGGATGACAATACGGCTGCGCGATTGATCAGCCGTCCGGGCGAGGCGATTTACAACGATGCCGGCGGTTTGCTGGAAGGCAACCAACCCTTTCAGGTCGCCTGGCTGTCGTCGCAAGATCATCGTGAAATGCTCGGTACGATTACCGCGCGCGATCAGGCCTACAGCGAACAACTTGCACCGCCGGTGGTTTTCGAGGGCAATCGACCGTGCCGATGGTCGGCCGCACTTGCCGGGGCTGCCACCCGAGGCGACGGATCGGTTGGTTTTCGAGGTTTGCTCGGCGAGTCGGTTGAAATCGGGCCGCCGATGTCGCTCGAGTTGTCTCGCGATACCGGCCGAAACGTGTTGTTGATCACTCCGGCCGAATCGCGTGCTGCCATCCTCGCCTCGACCGTTTCCGGCCTGGCGAAGATCCAGCCGCACTTGGAAGTCGTCTATTTCGATGGAACGCGGGCGGACGATGGAGAGTCGCTTGCGCCGTGGCTGGCTAATGTGGGGATCAAGACCAAGATTGTCAAAACCCGCGACAGTGAAGCAGAGATGGCGCGGTTAAGCGAGTTGATCAAAGAACGAGGTGATGAAGCAATCGACGTCGCACCCATCGTTGTGATTGTTGATCCGCTGGAACGTTTCCGCGACCTTCGCCAGGACGAGTCGTTCAACTTCTCACTTGACGCGCCAGGCGGCAGTGTTGGTGGCGGCGTTGCGCTGCAAACCGTGTTGCGTGACGGTCCGCCGGCCAACGTGTTTGTGTTCTTGGTGTGCGGTTCGGCCGAGACACTGTCGCGTTGGCTGCCCAGAGCGTCGCAGCACGATTTGGAACTTCGCATTTTAGGGCAGATGAATCAGTCCGATTCATCGCTGTTGATCGACACACCGATGGCTGCCGATCTTTCGGCCGCAACGATGTTGTTGTACGACGACGCTGATGGACGGATCAACAAATTCCGTCAGTGCGATCTTCCCGATGCCGCGGCCGTCAGAGACTGGCTCACGATCTAATCGCAAGTTGACGGCAGTGCACATGTGTTGTCTTGGTGCACATGCGTTAGCTGAAACGCGCCTTGTCAACTTGCGTTCCAAGTCAGTGACTGCGGTCGCGATTTTTCCTTTGTGCCATCTGCGGCATGGCAATTGCCGGTTGACTGAGGCCCGCTACAGAATGCCCAGAAGCCTATGTTTTCGCGTCACAGTGTGGGCCAAACGTCTGGCGTAATCGTGCGCCGGCGACCGTTTGTTTTGCGAATTCCGCGGACGGGCAAAGTGCCGTTGAAGATGCGAGGACCAGGGCGGCGGCCATTTCCAACAGAATTGCAAAAAGTCGCGTTGGCGGGTGCGGGTGATGATAAGCTGATAATTGCCGATGCTTCGTCAATCGCGATTTGCGTTGCCAGACAAATCAACATCGAGGCTGACGGGGGCACCGATCGTACAACATCCGGTCGCAACGGACACTGTTGCCGCGCTCTCAAATGGATCTGTTTCCTGTGATGCCAGTGGGAATTCCACATTGCATGAAAAGGAACCGTAGCCATGTCTCGCAGCCCATGCCACGCGCTCTCTAAAACGCGATCCCGCTCATCGTCAAGTCGTCGCATACCCGGCCAGCGTCGCCGTCGAAAATTTCGGCCAGTGTTCGAGAAGTTGGAAAAGCGGATTGTGTTAGCCAACGGCTTCGTCGAATTCGACACGTCGCTTGAGAATCTGAATCTCAGCGGGGGTCCGTACCCGATGCCGTTGGCCAGTGATCCCGGAAACGCCCTCGGTGACAGCGTTGACGGATTCGGTTTTGTCGATGCGCAGGTGAGTGTCACGCTTTCGTCGCAGAGAGCTGTTGATCCAGGTCCGGCTTCATTGGGCACGGCTTGCGCATACTCGGAGCTTGCTGCCGAATCGCGGCAGCAAGGTTGCGGTGGCATTCCCGATCCCATTGCTCCGGCTGAACATGACGGCGAACTGTTCTTCGTTGATAGTTTTTTCGATGTCTTTTTCGACATCACAGTGACCGATGTGGATGCGCGTCCGGGACGCGATTTCGCAGGGCAAGCCGATGGCGCGACGATCGTTCTAGCGGACAACGGACCTGCAAGCCTGCAATCCTTCTACACCGTTCCATTCGACCAAGACGCTCCGAATTTCGGATTAGTGCCGCCGCCACAGTCTGACCCCTACATCGGGCATTTCCAGATCGAGATCCCGTTGGGCGCGGATATCAATGGCAATGGCGAGAATGACAAAATCAAGTTCACGCTCGCTTCGCATGCGGCCGGAGACGGCAACCGCACCTTCACAGTCCTCCCCGATGGCACTGTCATTGACGAATTTGATTCGGCCGCCTTCCTGCAAGGAGCGATTGTCGACGAAAGCACCGATCCGCCGTTCACACTTGGCGCCGGCACTTCCGACACGCCTGCGTTCACTGGTCCCGATGCTCTGACCGGACCAACAACGGCTAGCAGTCAACGCTTGAATCACGTCATCGAAACCGACGTGTTTCCGCAGACGGTGGCGCAATTCGTGATCGAGCAACCGCTGCCGCCAGGATTGCAGACGCCTGATCCAACGCTGCCGCCGCCCAACGGTGAATATCGCACGCCGGCACAGGTCCACGCGACCTACACAGGAACAGATCTGCAAATTGTTCTCCAGGACATCCGTCACCGCGCGTTCACCAACCACGTGATCACCACGACGGTCACCGACGAGATGGAGAGTTTTGATTCGGAACTGGTCGGTACGGCGATCGTTTCGTCCGCGTCGCTCGGTCTGAACAACGTTCAGTTGCCGGTCGAGCTTTCCGGCCCAGTGCAAACGATCGTTTTTGGCAAGGCAGGTCAGACGGTTGGATCGTTTGACACCGAGATCGTGTCGATGAGCTTATCCGGCGAGCTCGCGATTCCGAGCCTGCCGGTCCCGATCCAACTGACGATCCAAGAGAGTCCGACCCTGAATTCGTTCGGTCACATCAGCATTACCGATGTAGGTACGGAATTCCAAATCGACAGTTTCTTTGAAGTATTTACAGAACTCTCCGTCGACGGTGGGCTGAATTTTATTCCCTCCGACGGCATCACCGTTGTCGAACTCGCCCCGCCCCCGGCTCAAGCACGGGTGCAGCTCACCGGCCCCACGACAGTGAATGTGACGTTTGAAGGGACTCAAGAAGGGGATGCGATCGATGACGATGGCGACACTCTGGACGACGTGCAAACCGAAATCGTTGACTTGAGTTTACGAGGCAACTTCTTTGGTTCGCCCATCGAAGTGCGACTGAATCCCAACTTTCAGTCACTGGGCACGATCGAGGAACAGTCCAACGAGACGACAGGCGTGTTGGACCTGCCGCCATTCACGTCCACCACCAATCTAGTGGCATTGAGTGAATTCCAGGTCTTTCCCGAGATCGATTTCGGCTTTCAATCGCTCAACACCGTCGACCCGATTTCGCTCTCCGCGTTGATCGGCAACAAGCCGCCCAACAACGCGGAGCGGTATGTCAATCCTTTCCCGGTGCGCGTGCGGTTATTCGATGTCGCCACCGGCGTCCCCCAGAACCTGTTCCTCGTTCAAGAGATTCACGATCCCGATCCGACGATCGAACACGACATCTTCCCGCGTACGATCGGCCAAGTGGTCATCGATATTCCCGGCGTCGGCACGCAGCTGATTACCACGGCGGGTCCCTCGCAAGTCGATGTCTACTTCGAGGGTCCAGCCGAAGGAGACGCTTCGGATGATGATGGCGATGGTTTGGATGAAGTGACCAGCCAACTCGTGCAAGCCAACTTTGACGGTTTCCATCCGCTGTTGGGTCCGGTGCAAATCCGCTTGCGTGACGATACGCCTTCGCTGGGTGTGATCACTGAGCAAGTTAACAATACTCCCGGTGTTTTGGATGTCGATCCGTTCGCGCCGGGCAACGCCGATAGTTTCTTTGATGTCTTCTTCGAGATCACGCTGCCGGCCACCGGCCAGACGCTGATCACGCAGGGCCCGACGCGGGTCGCAATCGGTGATTGATAACAAGCCGCCCAAAGACGGCGAGCGTTACATCTTCATTCCGCCGCAACCGGTCGAGTTGATCGACAAGGCGACCGGTTTGGGAACCGGTATCTTCATCGTCCGCGAAATCCACGATGAAAATCCGACCGTCGAACACGACATCTTCCCGCGGACCGTTGGCCAAGTCCTGATCGATATTCCGGGCGTCGGCACCCAGCTGATTACCACCGCGGGTCCCTCGCAAGTCGATGTCTACTTTGAGGGCCCAGCCGAAGGGGACGCGTCGGATGACGACGGCGACGGCTTGGATGAAGTGGTCAGCGAGTTGGTGCAGGCCGACTTTGACGGCTTCCATCCGCTGTTGGGACCGGTCCAGATTCGCTTGCGTGACGATCTGCCTTCGCTGGGTGTGATCACCGAGCAAGTCAACAACAATCCCGGCGAGCTGGATGTCGATCCGTTCGCGCCGGGCGACGCCGACAGCTTCTTTGATGTCTTCTTCGAAATCACGTTGCCGGCCACCGGCCAGACGCTGATCACGCAGGGCCCGACCCGGGTCCAATCGGTGATTGATAACAAGCCGCCGCAAGACGGCGAGCGTTACATCTTCGTTCCGCCGGAGCCGGTCGAGTTGATCGACAAGGCGACCGGTTTGGGAACCGGTATCTTCATCGTCCGCGAAATCCACGATGAAAATCCGACAGTCGAGCGAGATCGCTTCCCGCGCACGGTGGGGCAGTTGCTGATTCAGCTTCCCGATGGCAGTCAGGAATTGGTTACCGCCACGGGTCCCTCGGGTGTCGATGTCTATTTTGAAGGCCCCAAGGAGGGCGTCGCGTTTGATGACGACGGCGATGGTCGCGACGAAGTGGTCACCGAGTTAGTGCAGGCGGACTTCGAAGGTTTTCATCCCAAGCTAGGTCGATTCCAGATCGGACTCCGCAACGACCTTCCCTCGCTGGGACAGATCATCGAGCTGACCAACAATACCCCAAATGTATTGGACCTTGATCCTTTCGCACCGGGTAGCGCTGACAGTTTCTTCGACGTCTTCTTTGAGATCACGCTGGCTGCTACCGGCCAAGTTCTGACCACCGTCGCGCCGACTCGCCTCGAGGCGGTGATCGACGACAAGCCGCCCGAAGATGGCGAACGCTATATGTTCACGCCGCCGCAACCGGTCGAGTTGATCGACAAGGTGACCGGATTGGGCACCGGCATCTTCATCCTGCGCGAGATTCACGACGAAGATCCGACGATCGAAAACGACGTCTTTCCCAAGACCGTGGGCCAGATTCTGATCGAGATTCCGGACGATTCAGTGATCGTGACACCCAGCCCCCTGCTGCCGCCGTTGGAAGCGGTCTACCTGACCGCCGAAGACGTGCATGCGATGTACTCGGGGCCCGACCTTGCGATCACGCTTGCAAACGTCCGGCATCGGGCGCTCGCGACACCCACTCCGGAAATCACCATCTCTGGTGATGATGAAGTCGAAACATTCCAGACAGTGTTGACCGCGACCGCGATCATCTCCTCTTCAACGTTGGGAGTGGTGGAAGTACCTGTCGAACTGACCGGTCCGGTGACAACGATCGTTCGTGGCAAAGCGGGACAGACGACCGGATCATGGGATACGGAAATGGTCTCGATGAGTCTGAGCGGCGATGTCACACTGCCGAGCGGTCCCACCTTGACGCTCACGGTCGAGGAATCCGACAGCGAGGCGTCGCTCGGTCACACGACGATCGATAGCGACGATGGACGATTTCAGATCGACAGTTTCTTTGACATCTTCACCGAAATATCGATCGATGGAGGCACACCGATGCCTTCAGACGGTTCGACCAGAGTCGACGCGTTTCCGATCGGTGTGCAGAGGGCCAGCGGAGAACTGCCACCCGAAGACGGTGTTTACCGGACGGCGACCGATGTGCATGCGCAATTCATCGGTCAGGACTTGGATATCGTGCTCGCCGATGGAAGGCATCACCTGTTCACCAACATCCGTCGCACGCCCAATGGCGCCGACGAGACAGAGGAATTCGATTCGGTCTTCGATGCGGTGGCGATCATCAACGGTCAGGGGCTGACCGACTTGATGGTTCCGGTCCAGCTGACGGGCCCGGTGCAGACGATTGTCTCGGGCAAGGTCGGCAACGAGACCGGCACTTTCCAAACGGAAATCGTGCAGATGGACTTGAGTGGTCAGCTGAACTTGCCGGGCATCGGCCAAATCACGCTCGCGATTCGTGAGGATCCACAACTTGATTCCAGCGGCGAAACGACGATCCGTGGATTGTCCGACGGCAGTTTTTACGTCGACAGTTTCTTCGATGTGTTCACCGAATTGTCAATCGATGGAGGCGATACATGGACGCCGACGGAGGAATCGACGGTGGTCCACCTGCACGAGGAACCCGAGCGGATCCTGGTAAGCGGGATCGGCGAAGCACAAGTCGACGTGTTCTTTGAAGGTCCGCTAGAGGGCAATGCCAGCGACGACGATGGTGACGGACTGGACGAAGTTCCCGCGGAATTAAAGCATCTGGCGCTCAATGGGTTCCTGCCGGGAGTCGGCAATTTTCAGCTGGCCGAGCGCCCCGGGGCACGATGGCCCTCATTGGGGAAGATCACCGAGCAGGTGAACGTGACGCCGGGCACTCTGGACGTCGATCCGTTTACTCAGAATTCGGTCGCCGGCAGCTTCTTTGACGTTTGGCCGCAGATCACGATTGCTGGCCAGAGTTTTTTTACGCCCGCGCCAACTCGCCTCGAATCGGTCATCGAAAACAAGCCTCCCGAAGATGGCGAACGTTACATCTTTAACCCGCCGTTGCCGATGCCGCTGATCACGGCTGACGGCAGGCTGACTCAGCTCCGCATCGTCCGCGAGATCCACGATACGACGACCGTCGAGCACGATGTGATTGAGAACACCACGGCGCTTGTCCAATTGGTTGGCGGCCCATTCGGCACGGTGCCCCAAACGTTCACGCTCGCGGGCAGCTCGGAAGTGGAGGTCTTCTTTGAAGGCCCCGCAGAGGGTATTGCCCACGACGATGACGACAACGGTTTGGACGAGGTCGAGACGCAACTTGTCTCGTTGGATCTGTTCGGCGGCGGTATCTCGCTGTCAATTCGCCCGGAGAATGTGTTCCCGTTTGCACCTTCATTGGGCCGCATCGAGGAACTGGTCAACAACACGGCCGATCTGCTCGATCTCGATCCCTTTGCTGCTGGAAAGGCCGAAAGCTTTTTCGACGTATTCTTCCAAATCGACGTCGGTGGTGGACAGGTTTTGCATAACAACCAGCCATTGCGGATCGAGGCGACTATCTCTGAGAAGCCGCCGTTCACTCGCTACGTCCACCTCATTCCGCTCGGCGGCGCAATTGAACTGCTGAATGAAAACAACCAACCCAGCGGTATCTTCATTACGCGAGCCGAACACCGCACCGCGATCGTCGAAGTCGATGAGTTCCCAGACACTCGAGCGTCGATCACGTTAGTTGATCTCAATAGCGGCCTGGAAGAAGAGGTCGCGCTGCGCGGTCCGGCCACGGTGCACGTGCTGTTCGAGGGGCCGGCCGAAGGCGACGCTACGGATGAAGATGGTGACGGTTTGGACGAGGTGCAAACTGAAATTGTCAGTATGAACCTGACGGGTTCGAGTTCGCTGGGTGGCGTGACCGTCCGTCAGCGTGCCGATCTGCCGTCGATCGGCGAAATCGAGGAGCTCGTCAACAACAACACGGGATTGCTGGATATTGATCCGTTCGCCCCCGGCGACGCGGACAGCTTCTTTGACGTGTTCTTCGATATCGAGATCAATGGCCAGAGATTCGTCACCGCCCAGCCCAAGCGGATGCGAACAATCATCACCGAGAAGCCGCCGGGAGAGGGCGACACGTATGAGAGCCCAGAGATCATTGAGCTGCTCGATTCCGTCACGCTCCAGCCCACCGGTCTGGCGATTGGCGCCGCGCGGCACACACCTCGACCGCCGATTGAGATCGACAAAATCGAGGAAACCACCGGGCTCGTGCAACTGGTCGGTGGCCCGCTGGGCGACGTCCCTGTTCCTTTCATCCTCCGCGGTTCGTCAGAAGTTCATGTGCTGTTCGAAGGCGCCGCCGAGGGGGATGCAGTTGACGATGACGGAAACCTCTTGGATGAAGTCGATACCGAGCTGGTGCAGCTTGATCTGACCGACGGCAACATCACGCTGTCGCTCAATCCCAACCAGGCCTCACTTGGTCAGATTGAGGAGCTGTTGAACAACACGGCGGGACTGTTGGACCTGGATCCGTTCGCCGATGGCGATGCTGACAGTTTCTTTGATGTCTTCTTCCAAATCGATGTTGGTGGTGGACTGGTGTTGCACAACGACGTAGCGCTGCGAATTGAAGCGGTCATCTCGGAGAAACCGCCGATCGCCCGCTACTTCCACATCATTCCGCCCGATGGTCCGATCGAGTTGCTCGATGCCAACAACGATCCCAGCGGCGTGTTCCTCGTCAAAGCCGAACACTTTACCGGGCACGTGGAAGTCGACGAGTTCGAGCATTCGCTTGCGGAGATTGAACTTGAATTGCCCGATGGCACGGTGGAGATTGTCAAGCTCCGTGGGCCGTCAAAGGTGCACGTCTTCTTCGAGGGTGCTGAAGGAATCGCCAACGACGATGACGACGACGGCTTCGATGAAGTACAGACGGAAATGGTCGCTCTCAGTCTGACCGGCACGAGCAGTTTGGGTCCGGTGGTCGTGCGACTGAATCCCAACACGCCGACACTCGGCGAAATCGAGGAACGTTCCAACGAAAACGTTGGCTTGTTGGATCTTGCACCGTTCGCCGCCGGTGAGGCGGATAGTTTCTTTGATGTGTTCTTCGAGATCGAGCTGCCCGATGGCACAGTGCTGCACAACGACAGGCCCAAGCGCATGAGCACCGTCATCAAAGCAAAGCCACCCGAGCAAGGTGCGGTGTACGTGTCTCCGGACCGGATTCCGCTGCTGGATGCCGCCGGCAACGACACAGGCTTTGCGCTCGTCGCAACTCGTCACACGCCGGAGCCCGTATTTGAGGTCATCAATCCTACCCAAGGCGACGTTCTGATTAGGGTTGTCAACGACCGAATTGTCGTGACTACCGCTGATGGGACCGATCATGACTTTCCTGTGCAACTGCGTGGCGCGACCGATCCAGCTACGGGTCCTCGGCGTTGAAAACCAAACCGACGAGCTGACCGTTGACCTTGGCGATCTGATGCAAGGCACGATGATCGAGTTTGATGCCCGCGGCGGCGACGCCGACGCGCTGCATACCGTTGGTGGCGGCGTCGATTTGGTGATCACGCACGAGACCGCTACAGCGAGTGGCTTCCACGGAATTCTGACAAGAGGCGGTGTCAGCGTTGGCTTCATCAGCATCACGCCATTGACGTCGCTCGATGCGACCCCGGAGCAAGTCACCGTGAACCTGCCGCCGGTGACTGACCATGCCTTGCTGCAGAGATTGACCGATGGCAATGGCCAATTCCTAGTGCTCAGCCCGAGCGGCACGTTCGAGCAGACACTGGTCGAAATACCGTCAGTCATCTTCATGCTGAACGCCGGCGACGGGGACGACTTGGTCGAATTGAAAGACGATTCCGGTCTAACGCTTGACCAGCCAGTGATGGTCCACGGCAACGAAGGCAACGATACGTTTGATTCACGTCTGTTCCCCCATCTGGTCGAACTGTTCGGCGACGTTGGCGATGACGTGTTCCAGTTCGCCACTCCGATGTTCGAGAAAATCGAGGGCGGCGACGGAATGGATGCCGTTGAGTTGGTCGGTGAAGGGGCGGAACTCGATCTCACGGTGTTAGCGGCTGGCCAATTGGTCGAGATCGAGCGGTTGGATATCGAAGGGACCGGGGAAAATCTGCTGCGGTTGAGTACAAGCAGCGTGCAGGCGCTGGCCGGTGACGGAGGTGCTCTCGACGTTCTGTCGAATGAAGATGACCTGGTTGAATTTGGAAGTGGCTGGCAAGTGTCAGGAGTGGAAGTTCGAGACAACCGCTTCTACCGTATCGTCGAACAAACCGGCGGTGGCACGGCAGTCGTCAACTTGTCGGGTCCGCTCGATTGGCAGAATCCGCTGCTCAAAGTGGATGTGAACAACAGCGGAGACGCCTCCGCCCGTGACGCCTTGAACGTGATCAACGAACTGGGACGTCATCGATACCACACCGATGAAAACGACCCGAAGTTGTTTGACGCGAAGACTGTTGCCGAGTTTCCCATGTTCTTCTATGACGTCACCGGTGAGGGAAACGTGACCGCACTCGATGCGTTGCGCGTGATCAATTTCCTGGGAAGATTGCCGCGCAGCGGCGAAGCGGTGCAGGTCGACGAGGGTGAGTCCGCAGATGCCAGCCCGCCGGCGATCGATGTTGTCAGCAGCGGGTCGGACCATACGGTGCAAAACGCTCGGACTCTCGATCGGCTGTTCGCTTCCAGTGCTGAGCCGGTGGAAGCGGGTGCAGCACGTGCTGTCAATCAATTTTCACGGCAACTTGCCAGCTCGCCAGTCACGCGACTTGTGATGGATTCAGAGGAGTCGAGGCGCGATTCGCATCCAGCGGATCGTGTCGCTGATTCGCTGTGGGATGAGATGGCTTCGGTGCGGGATCTGGACGGGCTTCTCACATTGCTTTCGGACGATGGAGCGTGAGTCGTGATTGGTTTGCTGCGAAGTTTCGTATTCTCCATCTCGACGGACGAAGCTTCGTTCGTCAAACGCGGATTCGCTGCGCAGCAAGCGTCCCGACAGAATCATCTTGAGCATTGCGCGAGCTCCTTCATTGTTGGTTACAACGCTGCCCTCCGCGTCTCCGATTTGGACGAGTTGTCCGATCAGCTTGCCGGCGTCGATTTGCCTTCGCGAGGGTTCGCCTACGAGGGCGCCGGCATGGGGTTCGCGCTGCTGGATGGGCTCAACCCGATTCGCTGCGTGCGCGGCTCACCCAGATTCAATCGCTTTCTGCGGGGCTGTGGAACCGACCATTTGTACATGGCGTATATCGGCGTCGGATGGGCGGTGGCGCGGTTGCCTTGGGTTCGTCGAAGACTCGATTCCTACGTTCAGCAATTTGATCCGTTGCTCCGCTGGCTCGTGTACGACGGCTATGGGTTTCATCAGGGATTCTTTCAGTCCGCGCGGTTCGTTGAAAGCATGGAAAGACCTCAAGGACTGAGTCACTACGGTCTACGTGCGTTCGATCAGGGCTTGGGACGTTGTTTGTGGTTCGTTCACGGCGGCGATGTAGAAGGCGTTGTCGACAAGATCTCGCGAGTTGCGTTCAGCACGTCGCGCCGATCTATTCAGCGGAGTTGGTCTGGCGATCACCTATGCCGGTGGTGCCGATGCCGATGCCGCCGAGCTGTTGCGCGAGAGGGCAGATTCATTTCGCTGGAATGTCGCTCAAGGCGCAGCGTTTGCCGCGAAGGCACGCCAACGAGCGGGAAACATGACCGAGCACACCGAGACAGCTTGTCGCATTTTGTGCGGGTGTTCGGCTGATGAGTCGGCGGGCATCACCGATCAGTGCTTGGTCAACTTGAAACCGTCCTCGAGAGTGCCTGCTTACGAAACCTGGCGAACGAGGATCGCGACCGCCATCGAAATGAGTCAATCACATGAGTCGTTGAGGCAATGACAGTCATTTCATAGGGCAAAACCATGATTCTCCCGTGAGGCAAGCCATGAAAGACATCGCCGAGAAACACTTGAAGATCGTTACCGCGGTCGTGGTCATTCTGGTTCTTTATTGGTTTGCCCGGTTGCCCTCGATCTCTGAATCGGAACGCGTCGACATCGCGAGTCGATTTCGATTTTCCAGTCATGCGCTGACGGAGTTGCTGAGCGACCAACAGCGACAGATACGCCCGGTGAGTCCAGGCCTTGAGCACTTTGCCGCGTGGATTTCTTCGGTAGGTGCTTCGGTTGCATTGGGTGACCTGGACAACGACCAGCTTCCCAATGATGTCTGTTACGTCGACACACGTATGGATCATGTCGTTGTCACACCGGTTCCCGAGTCGGGTGATCGGTACGAGGCATTCACTCTCGATCCCGGATCGCTCTTCGACCGCCGGACCATGTGTCCGACGGGCTGCATTCCCAACGATTTGAACGAAGACGGAATGATGGACGTCCTGGTTTACTATTGGGGACGCACACCGATTGCATTCTTGCGCAGGCAGAATGAGGAGTTGTCGGCGCGGTTGTCGGCGGCTGATTTCGTGGCGCAGGCTGTGCAGGCGGACTCGCGACAACCCGAATCGCAGCGCTGGTACACCAATGCGGCGACGTTTGCCGATGTCGATGGTGATGGACATGGGGATTTGATCATCGGCAATTACTTCCCCGATGGCGCGCGAATTCTTGATGTCACGTCGACTGACACGGAAACGATGCACGATTCGATGTCCCGGGCGTCCAACGGCGGGATCAACCGGATTCTGCTTTGGAAAGATGCATCGGGGGGCAGCTCGCCCTCGGTGCTCTATCACGATGCGGGCGATGTTCTGGATGTCGACGGCCATCCCGTGTCGACCGGCTGGACACTGGCCGTTGCAGCCGCCGACCTCGATGGTGACTTGCTGCCGGAAATCTATTTTGGAAACGATTTTGGTCCCGATCGGATGCTGCACAATCGCAGCGAACCGGGAAAACCGAAATTCACATTGCTGCATGGCCGGCGGACTGCAACGACGCCGGCTTCGAAGGTGCTCGGGCACGACTCGTTCAAAGGGATGGGAGCTGATTTTGGCGACGTCAACGGCGACGGTCAGCTCGACATCTACGTCAGCAACATCGCCGCCGAGTACGCGCTTGAAGAGAGCCATTTTCTTTGGGTAAACACCGGATCGACGGAGTTGTTCCAAGAGGGCATCGCGCCCTACGTCGATCGCAGTGAAGACCTGGGCGTTTCCCGTAGCGGTTGGGGTTGGGAGTCACGGCTGGCCGACTTTGACAATGACGGCGTGCTGGAAGCGATTCAAGCCACGGGGTTCATTCGCGGCGACATCAACCGTTGGCCGGAGTTGCACGAAGTCGCGATGGGCAACGATGTGCTGCTTCACAGTCCTCGGGCCTGGCATCGATTTCATGTCGGCGATGACCTGAGTGGCCACGAACACAATCCATTGTTCGTCCGCTCACAAAGCGGACGGTTTTATGACATCGCCGATCTCGTTGGCGCGGGCGAGCAGCAGGTCACGCGGGGGATTGCCACGGCCGATGTCGATGGCGACGGTGACCTGGATTTCGCCATCGGAAACCAGTGGGAGGCATCTCGCTTTTATCGCAATCAGGCGAACCACACCGGTCGGTTCCTCGGTCTGCGGTTAGTGCTGCCGGCCCGCGGCGTGACGTCTCCGTCGATCGTTCGCAGCGGACGTCCCAGCTTGCAGCTTCCGACCCGGTATGCAATTGGAGCAACCGCTCGGATTGAACTGCCCAGCGGCGGAACACAGCTTGGTTTCTCCGACGGTGGCAACGGGCACTCCGGATCACGCAGCCCCGACATACACCTGGGGCTGGGTGAGATCGACGCGGCGCAGCTACTCGACGTGTTAGTCAAATGGCGTGATCGATCGGGCAGACCGCAGGAACGTGTGTTCCAACTACAACCCGGCTGGCACACGATCGTGCTGGGAGATGCTGAGACAGAACAACTTGCCGGTTTATCGAAATAGCAGTCGTAGGCCAGGACCTGACCTGGCTCGAATTTTCAAGGATAAGTTCCAGCTTACATGTAATTTTCATTTGACCTTGGGTGGTGAAGCATGTCGACAACAACTCAGCCAGGCGCGCCGGCAGCGGACAAGTGGTACAAGGTCGACCGGCTGGGAGGGCTACGCCGATTCGCAATCGCAATCACCGTCTTTAACATCGTTGGACATCTATGGCTTGGCTTCGAGCAATCATGGGCCCAGCCGTTGGTCGGGCTCGCCGCGGCCTACACGATGGAGTTGCTAATGGAGTTGATTGATTGCTGGCAGACGAAGCGGCGACCGCGTTTCCTTGACGGCGGCGTGCAAAAGTTCATCGATTTCTTTTTGCCCGCACAGATATCAGGTTTGGCATGTTCGATGTTGCTTTATGCGAACGATCGATTGATGCCGATCGCATTTGCAGCCGCGGTAGCAATCGCGTCAAAACACGTTCTGCGAACCAAGATCGGTAACGGTACCCGGCACTTTCTGAACCCGTCGAACTTTGGCATCACGATGACGCTGCTGTTGTTCCCCTGGGTTGGAATCGCGATGCCCTATCACTTCACCGAAAACCTGACCGGTATCGGTAACGTGCTGTTGCCATGTTTCATCATCGTTTCGGGATCGTTCTTGAACATCCGTTACACCCGGCGTTGGCCCTTGCTGGTTACATGGCTGGGTTGTTTCGTGGCCCAGGCACTGCTGCGGCATTGGATTTTCGGAGCTTCGCTCAATGCAGCTTTGATGCCGATGTCGGGCGTCGCATTTATTTTGTTCACGTTTTACATGGTCACCGACCCGCCCACGACACCGAGCAGTACCAAGGCTCAGATCATGTTTGGAGCGAGTGTGGCCGCAGCCTACGGTCTGCTGATGGTTTCACATATCGTGTTTGGTTTGTTCTTTGGCTTAACCATTGTTTGTTCGATCCGTGGTCTGTATCTCTACGCCAGCGCCCGTGCGGCCAGTCGCCATCGCGGGCAAAGTGAACCAGCGGCCCTGCCGGGTGCTACCGCGCCACACATGGTCGCGCCTTCCGGGTCGAGCGGCGCCGGAACCCGTCATGTCCGGGAGGGCGGATTGATGCAAAGAGGTTTTGCCATTGTCGGCATGGCCTGCCGATATCCGGATGCCGACAGCCCGAGCCAGCTTTGGGAAAACGTGCTGGCGCAACGGCGGGCGTTTCGACGAATACCGACCGAGCGATTGAATCCGGATGATTATTTTTCCGCTGATCGTGAGCGTCCCGACAAAACCTACTGCGTCAAGGCGGCCGTGCTTGAGGGGTGGGAATTCGATCGGCATCGCTTCCGAGTCGCCGGACAGACGTTTCGCTCGGCCGATATGGCCCATTGGTTGGCGCTCGAAGTCGCGGCCGATGCGCTGGCCGACGCCGGTTTCCCCGATGGTCACGGTTTGCCAAGAGTATCCACGGGCGTGTTGCTTGGTAATTCACTGACGGGTGAGTTCTCTCGCGCGAATCTGATGCGGTTGCGTTGGCCCTATGTTGCTCGCGTACTCGATGCCGCATTGCAGAACCGCGATTGGTCAGCCGAGGATCGAGGTCAATTTCTTGGCGAATTGGAACAGACCTACAAGTCCGCGTTTCCGCCCGTGGGTGACGAGACTTTAGCCGGCGGCCTATCCAACACGATCGCGGGACGAATCTGCAATCACTTCGATTTGCATGGTGGCGGCTACACGGTTGACGGCGCTTGTGCTTCGTCCTTGCTGTCGGTCGCCAATGCCTGTTCGTCGCTGGCAGCCGAAGATACCGATGTCATGCTTGCCGGTGGAGTTGACCTTAGCCTCGACCCGTTTGAGCTGATCGGTTTTGCCAAGATTGGTGCGTTGGCGGCCGAGCAAATGCGGGTATTTGACGTGCGATCGGCCGGTTTCTGGCCCGGTGAGGGTTGCGGATTCGTTGTCTTGATGCGCGAGGAGGACGCGATCCGCCAGCGCCGTAAGATCTACGCAGTCATTCGTGGCTGGGGAATCTCGTCGGACGGAAGCGGTGGAATCACCCGGCCCGAAACGGAGGGACAACAACTCTGTCTGCAACGTGCGTATCGCCGTGCCGGCTATGGCGCCGATTCGGTTGGTTACTTCGAGGGTCATGGGACTGGAACGACGGTCGGCGATGCGACAGAGCTGAGAACGATCTCGCACGCTCGAATCGACAACGCAACCTCAGGGATGCGAGCCAGCGGTGTTAGGTTCGATCAAGGCCAACATCGGCCATACGAAAGCGGCTGCCGGCGTGGCAGGCTTGATCAAGGCCACCATGTCGATTGATCGCCAGTTGATTCCACCTACGACAGGTTGGGAGACACCCAATCCCGTGATTGACCAAGAAGGTAACGTCCTGGAGTTACTGCACGAGAGCAAGACTTGGAGTTCGGACGCGCCGATCCGAGCCAGCGTCAGTGGCATGGGCTTCGGCGGGATCAACGCACATCTGACCTTAGAAGGGGTCGCCAGACGTCGTCGCTGCCGAATCCGCCGCGACGAGCAGCGATTGATTAAGTCAATGCAAGACAGCGAGCTGTTTCTGCTTGCCGCGGACACTCGATCCGAATTGAACGATCAAGTGGAACGGATGCTGGGATACGCCGCGCGCCTTTCGCAAGCCGAACTCGGTGATCTGGCTGCCGAGATGTCCAGACGATTGCATTTTGGCAAGATTCGCGCAGCGATGACGGCAGCGAACCCAGAAGAATTGGAGGCTTGTGCCGAGCGTCTTTCGCAATGGCTCGCCGATCACGACGAGCAGCTCGAATTTCGCTGGGATCCCGGCCTCAACGTTGTGCTCGGTGCAAGGACTGCGCCGCCAAAGATTGGTTTTCTGTTTCCGGGCCAAGGATTCTTGCCCAGCGCTGATGGCGGTATTTGGCGGCGCCGCTTTGAGCTGGTCGAGGAAATCTACGAAAACGTTTCGTTTCCTGAAGACGTTGATCATGTTGAGACGCGGTATGCTCAACCTGCAATTGTCGCTGCGGAATTGGCCGGCATTCGACTGCTGGATGAATTGGGCGTTGTCGGCGATGCTGCCATCGGGCACAGTCTCGGCGAGCTATCGGCTTATCACTGGGCAGGTGCCTACGATGCACGCACGTTGTTGCGTCTAGCGGTCGCCCGCGGCCGCGCGATGGCGGACCACGGTCGCGGCGGAGGTGCAATGGCTGTCATTGCCGCGAACATCACGGCGGTCAACTTGTTGGTGGCTGGCACTGACGTCGCCATTGCCGCGGTCAATGCTCCAATGCAAACGGTCGTCTCGGGTGCCGCCGAGTCTGTCGACCGGGTTGTGCAGCGTGCAAAGCAACAGGGCGTTGCTGCCAAATTGTTGTCGGTTTCCCATGCATTCCATTCGCCGCTGATGGCGGACGCGGGGCCGGCATTGAAGGAGTTGATTGACGGCTGCCAGTTCGACGGAATTGGCGAAACCGTACTGTCAACGATCAGCGGCGAATGTCTGAGGCAGGATGCGGACCTGCAATCGCTTCTCCTTCAGCAGTTGACTTCACCTGTTCGATTTGTCGACGCGATTGGCCAGACCGAGGATGTCGGACTATGGATCGAAGTCGGGCCTGGGCAGGTGCTTTCAGGGCTGGCCAAACAATCAGTTGATGCGCCGACAGTTTCAGTCGATTCGTGCGGGACCGAACTGCGCGGCTTGCTGCAGACCGTCGGGGTTGCATTCACATTGGGAGTCAACGTTCGGCACCAGGCCCTATTCGAAGATCGATTCACGCGTCGTTTTGATTTGGACTGGGCACCAGTATTCTTGGCGAATCCTTGTGAAGCCGCGCCTGCGTCGAACACCCTCATCACGGCGGTTGACACCGTGACCTTCGAAGACGGCTCAGAGGATGACTCTCCTGTTGAATCCGAAGGTCTTTCTCCGTTGGAATGCATTCGCGATCTTGCTGCGCGGCGGGCCGAGTTACCTGTCGAAGACGTGAAACCGGGCGATCGACTGCTAAACGACCTGCATCTGAGTTCCATCGCAGTCGGTCAGCTCGTTGCCGACGCGACCAGACGGTTAGGTTTGACGCCACCGGCTCGACCAACGGATGCGGCGGGCGCAACGATCCAGGACATTGCCGATTATCTACAACAGCGTCTCGAGCAAGATGTTGCTCGTCCGACGGGCAACAAGGAGGAAGCTCCGGCGGGCGTGGGCAGTTGGACGCGGGAGTTCGTGGTTCGATTGGAGGAAAAAGAGCGGGGGACCGATCTGTACAACGGAGGACAACGGCGACTGGACGATCCTGTCCGATGCTGATGATCCGTTGACGACTCCGCTCCAACAAAAGTTCGCCGGTTCGATCGCTGGTTCGGGAGTCGTCGTCTGCATGCCTCTCGTATTCGGCGCTCACCAGCTTGACATGTTGCTTGAAGGCGCGAGGCTGGCTATTCGAGCAGGACGAGATTGCCGGTTCGTGGTGGTGCAGCGTCACGATGATCTCCATTCGGATTCGGGCGTCGCTCCATTTGCACGATCGCTGCATTTGGAGTTCCCTGAGATCATCACACGCGTCGTGACGATTCCTGATTCGGTCGCCGATCTTCGCCAGGCATCGGCATGGGTTGCCGACGAAGCTACCGGTAGCCGGGGTCACGGCGAAGCCTACTTCGATTTGTCCGGCCGCCGCCGCGAGCCGGTTTGGAGTGTTTGTCGCGATCGGCCTGCGATCGACATTCCGCTGGATCCCGACGACGTGCTTTTGGTCACGGGCGGCGGCAAGGGAATTTCCGCCGAATGTGCACTCGCGCTGTCGCGGGAGACCGGCGTGCGTTTGGCACTGGTCGGTCGCTCGAGCGCGGACGAAGACGAGACCCTGCGCGCGAATCTGAAGCGAATGAAATCCGAGGGCGTCTCGCTGCTGTACATCCCAACCGATGTAACCAGCGAGGAATCAGTATCGCAGGCTATCGCGAAAATCCATGCGAAATTTGGTCCGGTCACCGGTGTGATTCATGGTGCGGGAATGAACGTGCCACGAGGGATTGCCACGTTAGATGCAGAGTCGTTTGCCGCCACGCTGGCACCCAAGGTAGACGGTCTACGAAACGTGCTACGGGCAATTGACGCCGAGCAAGTCAGGCTATTAGTCACGTTTGGTTCGATCATCGCCCGGATTGGTCTTCAAGGTCAGGCAGACTACGCCGTCGCGAATGAGCTTCTGGCTCAGGCCACGGCGGCGTGGGGACGCCAGCATCCACATTGCCACGCTGTATGTTTGGAGTGGTCGGTTTGGGCCGGTGTCGGAATGGGCGAGACACTCGGTGCTGTCGAATCACTTCATCGTGAAGGCATCGCAGCAATTTCAGTGGACGAGGGAATTCGGAGGTTGAAACAAGCGATCTCGCAGCCGCACGATTCCTCGCGTGTCGTCATTGCCGGCCGGTTTGGAAGTCCAAGCACGATTCATTTCGCCGATCAAGATCTGCCGTTGCTGCGTTTCCTGGAACGTCCTCGCGTCCATACGCCGGGCGTTGAGTTGGTCGTCGATTCAACGCTCTCGATGCAGACGGATCCCTACCTTCGCGATCATGTCTACCAGGGCGATGCGCTGCTTCCCGCGGTCGTGGGCCTAGAGGCGATGGCGCAAACAGCCATGGCCGTCATGAATCGAGCACAAGGCCCGGGTGATGCTCCGTCGATGTTTGAAAATATTGAACTGTTACACCCAGTCGTCGTGCCAGAGCAGGGGGAGACGGAGATTCGCATCGCGGCGCTCGCTCGAAACCAAGATATCGTCGAGCTTGTTCTGCGCACGAGCGAAACCGCGTTTCAGCAAGATCACTTCCGCGCTTGCGTGCGTATTGCGGGTCCGCCGACTGCCATATCGCCGATGCTCGCCAGCTGTGCTTGCGACGAGCCGCTCGCGATGGATCCGGATGATTTGTATCGCCGTATTTTTTTCCATCAGGGCCGGTTCGGGCGCGTCAAGCGATATCTCCAGCTCAGCTCGACCGAGTGTGTTGCCGATGTGGATCCGTATTCCGGTAGCGATTGGTACGGTCCCTACTTGCCGCAACAAATGCTTCTCGGTGATCCTGCCTCCCGTGATGCGATCATTCACTGCATTCAAGCCTGCATTCCTCACGGCACCCTGCTTCCGATCGCCGTCGAGCGGGTATTGATATGTCCGAGAGACAAACAAGACGTGCGCGTGCACGCGAAGGAACGTTCGAGGGAGGGTGACGAGTTCATTTACGACATCGATGTGACACAGTCAGGAGACATTGTCGAGCAATGGCAGGGCTTGCGGTTGCGAAAAGTCAGCTCAGTCGAACCGAGTGCGAGTTGGCCATGGCCTCTGTTGGTTCCCTATATCGAGCGCCGCTTGAACGACAACTTGAGTGACTCATCCGTTTCGATCCGGATCAGCGCCGGTGACCGCGGTAGTGATGCGTTGATTGCGGCGTCGGCCGGCGTCGACTCGATTCCGCATCGGCGACCTGATGGCAAACCAGAAGTCGGTAACGGGCGGACAGTTTCGGCCACGCATTGCGGTCAGTTGACGATGGCAGTCGCCGCGGACCGTCAAGTTGCCTGCGATGCTGAGCTGGTTCACGGCAAAGAGCCGGACCAATGGAGAGCCTTGCTTGGCGGTCAGCTGTTTGATTTGGCGAATTTGATTTCCAGATCGACGACCGAGGGAATGCAAACGGCTGCGACACGCGTCTGGTCTGCCGCCGAGTGTCTTACCAAGGCCGGTCTTTCGGCACGTGCGACGTTGACGCTTGACGACACCACATCGGACGGATGGGTGAGTCTCCGCAGCGGGAAACTTCAAGTTGAGACATGGGTCTGGCCAACAGATGGCGATCGAGCGGCACAGGTATTTGCGATCTTGGTGGGCCCAAGGGAAGAGGTGATCGCGTGCGATCTTTTGAATACCAGCACCTAGTCGGATTCGAGGAGACGAACCTGGTCGGCAACGTCTACTACGTCAATCACGTGCGTTGGCAGGGGCGGTGTCGCGAAATGTTTCTGCGGCAGCATGCGCCGGTGTGCTCAAGCAGCTGGAGGATGGCCTTGCCCTGGCAACCGTTCGAGTCAGCTGCGAGTATTTTGCCGAAGTGCTGGCGTTTGACGAGATCGCGGTGCGCATGACGTTGGCTTCGCTGGCGCAGAACCGCGTGTTGATGAAATTTGAATACTATCGCAAACACGCCGATGGCGAACAACTTGTCGCCCGCGGCGAGCAGGAAATTGCCAGCATGCGACGACAAGGCAGCCAGATGGTGCCGACGCCGATTCCCGAGGAAATGCGTGCGGCTCTGAGACTGTATGAATGAATCCACTGCACCAGCAGGAATACCAGCGACCATGTAACAACCCCATGACACATCCTCTGCTCAGTCAACGCCGCTCCTTCTTCCTTGTCATCACCGTCGTCTGGATCGGATGGTTTGCGATCATGATTCACGGTCAAGCGTGGAGCCTGTTTCGCGACAACTGGTTCATGACCGCGACGATGTGCGTTGGTTCATTCATCGCGGGAGCCACGAGTGAAGGTGGCGGTGCCGTCGCTTTCCCTGTGATGACGCTGCTGTTTGGGATCGAGCCGTCCGTGGCACGCGATTTCTCGCTGATGATCCAGTCGATCGGGATGACAGCGGCGAGCGCGCTGATCTTCTGTTTTGGGATCAAAGTGGAATGGCGAGCGATTCTGTTCGCCGGGATTGGCGGGACGTTAGGAATCTTTCTGGGGCTGAGTCTTGTGGCACCCCGCTGTGAACCCTCTTTTGTCAAAATGTTCTTTACCAGCCTCTGGCTCAGCTTCGCCGTTGCACTCTACTGGATCAACCGCAATCGCAATCGAAGTACAACCATGTCGATTCAGCAATGCGCGGGGCGTGAACGTCTGTTGCTGTTGGCAATCGGTTTGATCGGTGGGATCGTCAGCAGTCTCACCGGAAGCGGATTAGACATCATGACATTCACGTTACTGACATTGTACTTTCGCGTGAGCGAGAAGGTGGCAACCCCCACCTCCGTTGTCTTGATGGCCGGCAACGCGGTTGTCGGCTTTGCGTGGCGCGGGGTGGTTCAGCGCCAGCTACCACTGGAGGCATGGACCTTCTGGTATGTCTGTGTCCCTGTGGTGGTGGTCGGTGCGCCGCTGGGGGCCTATTTCATTCGCAGCCGAACGCGGCACTTCGTGGCGCGGTTGCTGTATGCCTCGATTGTCGTGCAATTCGCGGCGGCGTTGGTGATCGTCCCTCAAACGACGAGTCTATTGCTGGCCAGTATCGGAATATTCGCGTTTGGTATCTGTCTGTTCGGCTGCATGGCGATCGCAGGCAACCAAAAACAGCAACAGGAGACGGAAACAGCGAGAAAGGAGTCACGGCCTGGCTCCGGCATTTCAGTCCATTCAGTGCGAGTGGGCATCCATGAACGGTGAAAGACTCTGCGCGACAACTCGGATTCGGCACCAAGGTATAATCATTTGATGTTCCGGCGAAATTTTGGCATAGCAGTTTTGCTGCTGACCTGTGTGCTTGCAGGCTGTTATCCCGACAGCCACGGTGTGACCGAGGAGAACCGCTCGCGTCCGGTCGAGACGCTCCATGTTCAAGCTGAGTCGATCCAAGATTCAATCGAACTGATCGGACGTATAGAACCGTGGCGCGATGCGGTGCTCAGTTTTGAGGTGCCAGGAACAGTTGAAGAAGTATTTGTGGAACAGGGGCAGATCGTTCAGAAGGGCGAGCCCATTGCCCGACTTGTGCTCACAGATTTCGAGTTCGCCGTGAAGGAGACGGTCGCGCTCAAAGAAGTTGCTTGGGAGCAACTGAAGCAACTGCAGGAAGGGACTCGAAAGGAAGATCTGGTGGTTGCGGAATCTTCCTATCGCGAGGCTTGTGTGCGAACCGAGTATTGGCAGGCCGAGTTGAGTCGACACAAACGCCTGTATGATGAAGGCCCCGTCAGCGCCTCGGAGTTCGAGCAGACGCGGCGCGAGCGGGATGCGGCAATTCAAAGACAACAGCTCAAAAAAGCCGAGTTGGATCGCGCCATTGCCGGCCCGCGCCAACAGACCGTCGCAGCTGCGAACGCTGCCCTCCGCGCTGCGGAAGCTGCCGAGAACATCGCAAAACGTCAGCTGGAGAAGGCGACATTGGTTGCCCCCTTTGCGGGCCGTGTTGAACGACGGATGGTCGATCCTGGTGCGTATGTCAACGTCTTCCCGACGGGCGGCCGTGCCGTGGTGCATTTGGTCGATCTGTCGCAAGCTGACGCTGTCGTTTCCGTCCCCGAGGCGATGCGTGCGCAGTTGCAGTCGATCAGCTTCGTCAGAGTGACCTCCGCCGCGAACCCCGCAGTGATGGGAAACGGAGAAGTCATCGCGCTTTCTGACATGGCCGACGATCAATCGGGCGTCTACGAGTTGCGGGCACGACTTGATAATTCGGATCACTTGTTCACCGGCGGAATGGTCGTGACCGTGAGATCCGCGACCGGAAAACCACAGTTAGCGATTCGAATTCCTCTTGGCTCCGTGCTTTCTGCCTATGGCCAATCTCCCTACGTGATGCTGGTCGACCCGCAATCGGGGACGGCCATACGACGGAACGTGCAACTTGGCAGAGTTAGCGGAAACTGGGTCGAAATTCCCGAGGGTCTCGCGGCGGGAGATCAACTGATTGTTCGCGGCCAGCATCGGATTCTGGACGGCGACCGCGTTCAAGAGACAACACTTCAATTGACTCAGCTCTGACCGATGCAGCAGCTATCAGCCCTGTCGGTTCGTTTTCCGCGTTTTGTCGCTGTGGCGGTGATCGCAGCAATCGTCTGGGGGCTGGTTGCACTTTGGAGGTTGCCTCGGCAGGAAGAGCCAGTCTTGACCTGGCGATTGGCAAACGTGATCACTCGCTGGCCAGGCGCCAATCCAGAGCGAATGGAATTGCTGGTGACGGATCCCCTTGAGAAAGCGGTGCGAGAAGTTGACGAGGTGGAACACATTTACAGTGTTTCCCGCGCGGGCGTCAGCCTGTTGCAGGTCGAACTGAATGACGAGGTGACCGATGCGAGCCCGGTGTGGCAGCGAGTTCGGCAAAAGCTTGAGCAAGTCAAAGACAGTTTGCCCAGCGGCGCCGGCGACCCGCTGCTTGACGACGAGATCATGGGTACATTCGCGCAGTTGATCGCTCTGGTCGGCGAAGAAGCCAGCTATCATGAGCTGGAAGACCAGGCGGAACGACTCGAAGATCGGGTCCGCTTTCTTCCTACCACGGCCTCTACCAGCCTCTTCGGCACGCAACAGGAAACGATCCAGGTCGAAGTGGATCCAGCTCGACTGGCTGCCTACGACTTGACGATGGAGCAAATTGCGGCGGCGATCCGCTCCAGGAACACGCGCGATCCCGCCGGTCAAATGACGATCGCCGCCGACCAGTTTGTGATTGAGGCTAGTGGTGAAATCGCATCGGAATCGGAACTGCAACAGATGGTGTTGTCCACTGCGCAGTCCGCCGACAGGGGTGCAGCGGGCGGTCGCACGCTTCGATTGGGCGAAGTCGCTCGCATCGTCCGAACGACTCCAGATCCACCGCAGCCGATCGCTCGCTTCAATGGTCAGCGTGCTGTTGTCTTGGGCGTCCGCGCCAGAAGTGGTGTTCGTATGGATCAGTTTGGTGATCAAATTGCCGGCTTACTCGATTCGTTTCGCGCTTCGTTGCCTAAGTCGGTGACGTGTCAAGTGGCGCACGATTTGGCAGCCTACACCCGCGGCCGCGGCTGGGAACTGCTGCAGACGTTTGGGCTGGCGATTTGCTTCGTTTTTGTCACGACGGCAGTATTCATGGGCTGGCGGGGCGCAACAATCGTGACGTTGGCCATTCCGCTGACGGGCTTACTTGTTCTTGTGATTTTTTATATCGCAGGTATACCGCTCGACCAGATGTCGGTCATGGCGGTGATCATGGCGTTCGGTCTGCTCGTCGACGATGCTGTCGTCGTCACCGAACAGGTCCTTCGACGAGTGGAGTACGAGCAACAGGGCGAGCGTGACATACAGGGCGAGCAACCGGCGGCAGATCAAGACGGTCATGCTATTGCGGCGGTGCGGCAGGCCGCTGCGGAAGAGCCAGCCAAACTGACGATGCCGCTGGTCGTTTCCACGCTGACCACGATTGCTGCGTTCATTCCCATCTATCTCCTGCCCGGCGGTACCGGCGAATTCGTTCGCGCGATCCCGATCGGTGTGGCAGTTTGCTTACTTATCGCCTTGCTGGTGTCAGTGACGGTCGTCCCCTGGCTCTGCGCGAACTTGTTCAGTCGTGCCGGTGGCGTTGGAAGCCGTGGAATCGCAGGTGGCCTCCGCGCCCGCTGCGATCAACGGTTTCATGGCTGTTTGAAAATTGCAGTCGCTCATCCGAGCGTCACGCTGACTTTGGTTGTCTTTCTGATGACTTTCGTGGCGACCTTCGGGGGCTCTATTCGTCGAGATTTCTTCTCACCGGTCCAACGCGACCAGTTTGTCGTTGACGTTTTCACCCGGCAAGGAAGCGCTGTCAATCACACCAGCGCTGTGGTGGCGCAAATCGAAGAGGAGGCTCGCCGACACGATCTCGTCAATTCAACAACGTCATTCATCGGTCGGAACGCTCCGCTGATTTTCTACAACCTGCAGAGCCAGGAAACCTACGCCAACCACTTTGCTCAAATCGTGGTGAAAGTCGATCATTGGCAAGATACGGCCCGCGTTGCCAGCGAACTGCAAGTCGCATTGAACAACCGAATCAGTGACGCTGATTGCGTCGCACACATCCTGGAACATGGCGCGCCATTCACCGCGCCTTTCGAGGTACGCGTCAGCGGGTCCGCCATCCCCGCGCTCAGAGAGGCTGGCCGGCGAGTGACAAGTTTGCTGCGCGAAACACCTGGGGTCCGCAACATTCGATCCGACTACGGCAACGATTCCATGAAACTGGTGGTGCAGGTCAATGAGCCGATCGCGCGGCGGATGGCAATCGATCAGCGCGAAGTCGCAGATCAACTTCGACAGCGTGTTGACGGACTCGTTGCCAGCCATTTTCGCGAAGACGACGAATTGCTGCCGATCAATGTGCGGCTACCAGTCACGGCACGCGCGTCAGTGACAGACCTAAACCGCACGTATTTCAAACCTGATCGATCGGGCGAAGCGATTCCATTTGCAGCCGTCGCAACACTGGAAACCGAGTGGGAGCCGGCGAGTATCTACCGTCGCGATGGCTTGCGGACCCTTTCCATCTTGGCCTACCCGCAATTTGGGTTGACTGCCGCGCAAGTTTCCAGACGGTTCGAGGAACGGATTCGCAGACTCGAGCGTACCTTGCCGAAGGGTTACACATTGGAACTCGGCGGTGAAAGCGAGCAGCGCCGCGACGCGGAGACGAATCTGTTGGGCGGGGCGGTGTATGCCGTGTTTCCGATCTTGTTGCTGTTGATCGCGGAGTTCCGCTCCCTTCGAATCAGCCTCATGATCCTGTGTCTCGTACCGTTGTCGCTTGCGGGCGTGATGTTGGGCCTGTTTGTCACCGGCTGGCCGCTGAACTTCATGGCAATCATGGGGATGATGATGTTGTTTGGAATCGTGATCAACGACGCCCTGATTCTTGTCGATGGCTTTGAGACGCGGCGGGCGGCGGGCCAGCCGATCCAAGAATTGGTGGTTGCTGGAACGATGGAACGTTCACGACATATCGTCATCACCACGGCGACAACGATCGCCGGGTTTCTGCCGCTGGCGCTCTCCCCCTCTTTGCTGTGGCCTCCTCTGGCGATCGCCATTATCGGCGGCTTGTCCGTCGCCACTCTGCTGACACTGATCGCCATCCCCGCCGCCTACGTCGTGGTGTTTAGCGAAGCGGAAGAGTGACCGCGGCGTAGGGCCCAGTGCACGGCGATATTGCGCTCAAAGTGCCACTCGACGATGGGCGATGTATTTCGATCTTTCCTTTATTTCTATACTTCGGACACGACTATGCCGATTAATTCTTCCGGGTTGGTTTGCATTTTTCGGAGTAGTCGCGGTGCGCGCGGGCAAAACCAGCTTTGGACGTTAATGCCAGCAATGCACGAGGCCGCTGGCTCGGCTCGGCGCGACCACCGGATGCCAGTCGATCTCGGGGAGCGGATTGGAAATATCGCAAGCGATCCACTCGACGATTCCGCGAACTCCGTTCCGGCTTCACAGCAAGTGACGCAAGTCGCGTGCGACGATCCTGTTTTCGAAGCGAACCGGTTGACTATCTCGCCAATGGAACAGGGTTCCGACGCACCTGAGCCGTGGTCATGGTAAGATTGGACTGCCTGGATCTGGATGATTGAGTATGGCTGTCGCTGAATCACTCGCGATTGCTTCGCATCCAGAGCTTGACCCTGTCGCCAAAACAAGTCTGCTTTACCAAATCGCCCAGATATTCGAACACGACTTAATCACATACATGCAAGGTTTCTCAAGGTGAACGCGACGTGCAAGCTCCTCACTGTCGCAGCGATGTTGCTGCACTCGATTTTCGGGTGCCGTCTCTATCATGGTTGCGCCTGTGATTCGCACGTCCAAGGCGACCACCAACATACGGAGGATGCGGGCGTCTGCGACGATCACGCGTGCCACCATGACGATCATGCATGTGACGGCGACCACCAAGAAGTTGACGAGTACCAGGTCGCCGCAGACGGCTGGGCCAGCCATGTTTTTGATGGTTGCGAGAGACCACCTTGTGAACATAACGACTCGCCCTGTTGCTCCGAAGTCAGGTGCAGCTTCATTGTATCAAGCGACGTTCAGTTTTCGATGGACACGGGACCGGCATTGTTCGTCTTGGTGGATTTCGACCAGTCGCTGACACGTTCGCCGCGCGGTGGCAACTTGTTTGATGACGGTAGGCTTCGTGCGGGTCTCGACGACTCTCTCTCCCGGTGCGCGATGCACTGTTCTTGGCAGATTTGATCACGCGATAATTTCGCGGATTTTCAAGTCGTTTTGCCGCAGCCATCGTTCGCGGTTGCGGAAACGCTTGCGATCGATGATATGCCCTGCGTTTGATTACGACGCCAACGTGTTGCTTTCACGGAACTACACTCATGCCTGCGCCAAAAGAATGGCTTGCGCGACTACGCGCTGCTTCGATTACTGTCATCGCGATTCTGTTGTCGATTGTGGTTGGTGCCTTTGCGCTGACCGACCTGCCGTCGCGATTGGGTCTGGTCAATCCGCCTGCTGCGGAAGCCGAAGATGACCACGAAGAGCATGATCACAGCGCCCATGCGGGTCACGATCATGCGGGACACTCCGAGGCGGAATCAGTGCAGCTCAGCGAACAGGCTCGAACGAATATGGGGCTTCGTACGCAGCCCGTTTCCGTCAGCGCGTACACGCGATTCATCGAAGTCCCCGGTGTCGTTACCGAGTGGCCCGGACGAACGCACGTAGCCGTGACGTCTCCGCTAACCGGGGTGCTCAACTCGATTTTGATATCGCGTGGCGAGTTGGTGAAGAGTGGAACACCACTGTTCACCTTGCGTCTGACTCACCAAGACCTCGTCAACACTCAAGAAACGTTTCTGACCAAACTCGGCGAGCTGGATGTTGAGGAGCGTGAGATTGAACGTCTTTCGTCGATCACCAGTTCAGGCGCAATCGCCGGTAAAACACTGTTAACTCGCAAGTACGAGCGAGACAAGCTGATGGCCGGAGTCCGCGCCGCTCGCCAGGCGATGTTGCTGCACGGCTTGAGCGAGGAGCAGATCAACGAAATCGAACGCTCGCGAGTGTTGATCCGCGAGGTCACCGTCTTCGCACCAGAAATCCATGAGGATCATTCTCTGCATCATGAGTCGCTTGGTCACGCAGGTTCGAGGCTTGCGGAGTCTTCCGCTGACCGATACGCGTCGATGGTCCAACCGACGGCTCCCACCGCGCATCCACGACATCTCGACGCCGAGTTCCTGGTCACCGAACTGAATGCGCGCCTTGGTCAGGCGGTATCTGCCGGAGACGAGCTGGCTCAACTTTCAGACTTCAGTCAGATTTTGATCGAAGGGCACGCGTTCCAGCGCGACCGAAACACGTTGCGAAAGGCAGCCGACACCGGCGCGGACGTGCAAGCGGTCATGGAATCCTCGGGCGAAGGTCCCGAAGTGGTTGACGGCCTCAAGGTGGTCTACATCGGCACGGAAGTCGATCGCAAATCGCGAGCCCTGTCTTTCTACGTCACGCTCGCCAACAAGGTCGAACGGGCGGTGCAAAGCGGCGACAAACGTTACGTTAGCTGGCAGTACAAGCCCGGGCAACGCCTCACAGTACGTCTGCCGATATCGCAAATCGAAAATGCGATCGTTGTCCCCAAAGATGCCGTCGCGGAGGAAGGTTTCGAGAGATATCTATTCGTGGAGAATGGGGACCACTTTGATCGCATTCCTGTCGCAGTCATCGGACAAGACTCCGTCGACGTGGCGATTGTCAATGACGGCCAAGTCTGGCCAGGGCAAGTCATCGCCGTCAGCGGCGCACATCAACTACAGATGGCACTTAAGAACAAATCCGGCAGCGCGATTGATCCGCACGCTGGACATAACCACTGAGGATTTCAGGTTGAAGATTGTTGATCGAAGACTTGGCTAGGTGTTACGGGTGGCCGATTCGCTCGACGCGACAATGATACGCTTGTCGCCAATGATTCCTTTCACGCATATCGATCTAAATCCTCCAGTTTGCAGTCTCCTATGCTAGATCGCATCATCTCCTTTTCACTGAACAACCGGCTGATCGTGCTAGTCCTTGCCGTCATCATGCTTTGCGTCGGCGGCTGGCAAACGACTCGGCTACCAATCGATGTTTTTCCGAACTTGAATCGGCCGCGCGTTGTCGTCATCACCGAGGCACCAGGAATGGCCCCGGAGGAAGTCGAATCGTTGATTACGTTTCCGCTGGAAACTGCATTCAATGGGGCGAGCGGCGTCGAAGCGGTGCGCAGCAGTAGCGGCGTCGGTCTCTCGGTGATCTACGTCGAGTTCGAGTGGGACACGGATGTCTATAACGATCGGCAGGTCGTCAACGAACGATTGCAGCTGGCCTCCGAAAAATTGCCCGACGGCATCAAGCCGACGCTAGCTCCGATCTCGTCCATCATGGGACAAATCCTGATGTATGGTATGTGGAGCGAAGGTGGAGCCACGGAACCGATGGAGGTGCGAACACTTGCTGACTGGGTCGTTCGGCAACGCCTGTTGACGATTCCCGGCGTCTCGCAAGTTTTCACGATGGGCGGCGGGCGGATGCAGTACCAGGTATTGGTCGATCCCAATGCGTTGCGTGCATTCGACCTGACGATCCATGATGTTCACACCGCAGTCGCAGAGTCAAATCTAAACGCCACCGGCGGATACCTGGACGAACGAGGTGCCAACGAGCTGCTGGTTCGCGGTCTGGGGCGGATCGAAAGCCTCGATGATCTACGAGAAATCGTGATCACGATGCGTGAAGGTCGCCCGATCACGCTGATCGATATCGCTCGCGTTGTCGAAGGTGCCCAGGTGATGCGTGGCGATTCATCTGCCTTCATTCGCGACCGGAATCAGAACGTTGAGGGCGGGCCGGCGGTTGTGCTCACGATCAACAAGCAACCGGAAAGCGATACGCGGGCGGTTGACCAAGCGATCGCCGAAGCATTGGAGGAGCTGAAGGTCTCGTTGCCGGATGATATCCGCATCGCCAACGTTTATTCGCAACGCTCGTTCATCGACCGGGCGATTGAAAACGTGGTCGAGGCTCTCGCCGATGGTGGAGTCCTGGTGCTGGTCATTCTGTTTCTGTTTCTGCTGAACTTCCGCACCACATTCATCACACTGACCGCAATTCCGTTGTCGATCATCGCGACTTCGTGCGTGTTCGCCGCGTTCGGACTTTCGATCAACACCATGACGCTGGGCGGGCTGGCCGTTGCGATCGGCGAGTTGGTCGATGACGCGATCGTCGATGTTGAAAACATTTTTCGCAGACTGAGGGAGAATCGAAACTCGGCAAATCCACGACCGACACTGAAAGTGGTTTATGACGCAAGTATTGAAATTCGCAGCAGTGTCGTGTTCGGAACGCTCATCGTGGTCCTCGTTTTCATTCCACTGTTTGCCCTCGAAGGAATGGAGGGCAAGTTATTTGTGCCGCTGGCAACGGGTTATGTAGTTTCACTCGTTGCATCGTTGGCCGTTTCGTTAACGGTGACACCAGTGCTGGCCTCGTTGCTGTTGGTTGGCCGAAGGGCCTGGCAATTCGTTGTGCCGATCTTGGCGTTTGGCGTTTCGGCCTTGATCGTTTACTGGATCGTGCCTCGCGCGATTCACATCTTGGGTTTACCGTTCGGACTGCCTGGCGATCCGCTTTGGTGGTCGATCGTATTGACACCCGGCATCTGGATCGTGATCCAAGCCCTGGAACTTTGGCTTGGCGGTGAAAATGCAGAAGAAGGTCGATTGTTGGCAGGACTCAAGGGCTTCGCTGGATTTGCCATCAGCTTCAGCACTCGAATGTCCGGCCCGGTGCTTGGAGTTGCCGCTGTGTTGGTAACGTTTGCGGTCATCGCCGTGTCTCAATTGGAGCGTGACTTTCTGCCGCCATTCAACGAGGGAGCCGTGCAAGTGAACGCGTTGCTCGCGCCTGGAACATCGTTGGCGACGAGTAATAAGATCGGACAGTCAGTGCAACGACGACTGATGGAGATTGAAAACGTCAAGTCGATCGCACGTCGAACCGGTCGGGCAGAGTTGGATGAACATGCCGAGGGCGTCAACGTTACAGAACTGTTTCTGGAAATCGCAGATGACGCTGATCGGGAAGAAACGATCGACGAAATCCGCCATGCGATGGAGGAGATTCCGGGGGTGGTTTCCAGCACCGAGCAACCGCTCGCTCATTTGATCAGTCACATGATCTCCGGCGTGAAAGCCCAAATCGGCATCAAATTGTACGGCGACGATTTGGAGATCCTCCGCAATCAAGCTGAGGAAATGAAACAGCGGATCGCAGGCGTTGAAGGGCTTGCGGACGTCATGATCGAACAGCAAACCAACATTCCGCAATTGCGGATTGAGCTGAATCGGAGAGCATTGGCGCAGAACGGACTGCGCCCGGCGCAGGTGATGGAGTTGGTTGAAACCGCGATGAACGGACAGGTCGTAAGCCAAGTGTTGCTCGGTCAACGCACCTTTGACTTGATCGTTCGACTTGACGAACCTTTTCGCGAAGACGTCTCGAAACTCAAGCGTCTTGTCGTTCCGCTGCCCGATGGGGGAATGGTGCCGCTCGGATCTGTCGCACGTATCTACGAGAGCGGCGGACCGAACATGATCAAGCGAGAGCAGGTGCGTCGCCGAATCGTGTTGCAGGCCAATGTGTCCGGACGCGGCGTCGTGGATGTCGTCAACGACATCAAAACGGAGTTGGCCGATCTGGAGCTGGAGCCGGGCTATTTCATTGAATACGGCGGGCAATTCCAAAGTCAACAATCGGCATCACGGCGACTGGCGATTCTTTCAGGTGTCGCGCTCTTGTGCATGTTCCTTGTTCTGTACACCTTATTCGGTAACGTCAATTTTTCGTTGCAGGTCTTGGTTGCTTTGCCGACTGCGTTTATCGGGGCGGTCGCCGCCCTGATCATCACAGATCAAAACTTGACGGTGGCAGCCATGGTCGGCTTTATCTCGCTGTGCGGGATCGCTAGCCGTAACGGAATACTCTTGCTGAACCATTACATTCATCTGGTCGAACACGAGGGGGAATCGTGGACGCGAGAGATGGTCAAGCGAGCAGGTCAAGAACGGATGGCTCCGGTGCTGATGACGGCGTTGACCAGTGGCATCGGCTTGCTCCCGCTGGCGTTGGCTGCAGGTGAACCTGGAAAAGAAATTCTGTATCCAATCGCCACTGTGATCGTCGGCGGATTGTTAACGAGCACGCTGGCTGAATTTTTCGTTCGCCCCGCACTGTTTTGGACGATCGGCCGCGGTGCGGGCGAGCAAATCTTGAAAGACCGGTCGTCGCAGGTTGTGACGTCAC